>NZ_SDLV01000024.1 GCF_004916905.1 Chryseobacterium candidae | reverse complement strand
AAAGTTTAGCTAATCTGAATAAGAAGAATGCTTTGTCTTTTACACCGCGGAGCTGCATTCTGAAGTTTTTTATTTTCGTATTGAAGGATTAAGGGATCAGGCGCGAAAAAACTTGGTTATTATTTTTCAGCAGTGGCTTTTTTAATACCTTTCTTTGAAGAAACAGTTGACAACCTGTCTGAGCAGTGAAAACCCTTTTAATGAGGGATTAAATGTGTAAATAAGTATACTTTTCTGTCTTATAAATTTTGAGTAACAATTTTTAGAATATAGGCATAAAAAAACCGCTTACAAATCTGTAAAACGGTTTTAATTTTTCATAAAAGTTTATTAAACCTGATATCCAAGCAGCTTTCTGATCTGATAGAAGAATCTTTCAATCAGTCGCAGATCCTGTGTTACAATTTCTGCGCTGCCTCTCAATTCTTTGTCAAATGTAAGTGTCTTGTTGTAGCTTGTTTTTAATCCTTTTGGTAAAATTACATCTACATAATAATTTCCTTTATCATCAGGAATCAGAGATATGTTTTGTACTTTTCCTTCGATGATACCATATTCCTGGAATCGGTAGTTATCCAGTTTAATCAGAACTTTTTCACCCGGAGTTATTTTTCCTGAATTTGTTGTAGGAACAGACATTCTGCCCACTAATTGTTCTTTATTTTCAGGAAGAATAGAAAGGATGGGTTCACCTACCTTTACAAACTGATTTTCACCAAAGAACTGCTGGAAGCTGGCAACACCATCCGTGGATGAGATAACAAGATAGTTCAGTTCCCACTGCTTTAGAGATTTTCGAAGCTGTTCAAGAAGCTGAAGGGTTTGTGAAGAGTAGGTAATTCTGTCTTTTTCTGTATTAATGGCAGTTCCGCTTTTTGTTTTATTCAGATTGGAGATTCCTTCATCCATTTGTGATATGGAGATTTTAATATTCTCAAGATTTTGCTGAGCCTGAAGATATTTGATCTTTTCGTTTTCAAGTTCCATTGCTGAAATAACCCCTTGATTAAATAGTTCCTGAGATCTGTTGAAGTTTTTCTTTGTCAGGTCATATTTTATAGATTCCAGACTTTTCTGCTGTTTCAAAGTAGCAATTCTTATTTTATATTCTGAAATGCTCTGATTGGCGGCCAGGTTTTCAGGAGCGTAAGGCTGTAGTCTTGTAAAAAGAGCTTCATCCTGAAATGCTTTTGCGAAACTGTTATATTCACCCTGCAATTCACCCAGTTTAAATCTTGAAGCCTGGGCAATTGGAAAGGTATATAATTGATCAGGTGTGATTGAGTCTACCAGTTTTTTAAGCTCTAAAATATCTTTATAATTAGCAGCAGACTGCATCACCATGAGAACATCGTTCTTTTTAACTTGCTGATGATCTTTTATAAATATTTTTTCAATTTTGGAGCTGGTTCGAGCTTCTATTTTCTCAGGCGGATTCTGGGAAGTCACAATAATAGGAGCCGGTACAAATTCCGGATATTTTATAATGTAGCTCATGAAGAGAATCAACAGGAGGATAATAAATATTACAGTGTTTCCCCAGCGGATCATCCAATGCGGTGGCTGGGTAAGAATATCCTGTACGCTTTCTGAGCGCAGTTCAATATTGTCTAAAACGTCTTCTTTCATTGTTCTGTAGTAAAATTTCCCTCAATTTTTCAGGGGGAATATAATTTAAATAATTGAAAATTTTCCATCATACCTATTCCAGTGCTGAAATACTTGAGTCAGGAGGTATTTGGGATTTCTCACTATTAATTTTAATTTAAACTTTCAAATTTTGCATATACCATTAACTTCCTAATTCAAGCTGGTTTCTTACAAGTCTGTAATATTCTCCTCTTAAATCCACCAGGTCAGCATGACTTCCTTCTTCTACCACTTTCCCCTGATCCAGTACAATGATTTTATCAGCATGTCTTACCGTAGAAAGCCTGTGGGCAATCACTACTGCTGTTTTGCCTTTAAAGAACTGTTCAAGATTTTCCATAATTACTTTCTCATTGTTGGCATCCAATGCAGAGGTGGCTTCATCAAATAAAATATATTCAGGAGATTTGTAAACTGCTCTTGCAATGAAAAGTCTCTGCTTCTGGCCTCCACTTACTCCAACTCCTTCATTTCCAATCTTCGTATTATAACTTAATGGAAGACTTTCAATAAAATCCTTGATATTGGCGATTTCTACAGCACGTCTCAGTTTTTGTTTATCGATATGATCTTCACCTACAGCAATATTATTGGCAATGGTATCATTGAAAACATATCCTTCCTGCATTACTACACCGCAATGATCTCTCCAGTACCTTGGAGAAATATTTTTCATATTGGTATTTCCGATTCTGATTTCACCCTGGTCAGGATCATAAAATTTCATCAACAGTTTCAATAAAGTGGTTTTTCCACTTCCGCTGGCTCCAACAATAGCTGTTGTCTGCTGATAAGGAATTGTAAGGCTTAAATTTTCAAAAACCGGGACATCAGAACCAATGTATCTGAATGACATATCTTTGATTTCGATATCTTGTTTCGGAACATCTGTGGCATACTGTTCATTTTTATCTTCTTCATCATCTTTATCATGAATTTCTCCTAACCTTTCAAGGGAAATCTTAGCATCCTGAGTCTGCTTGATAAAGTCGATAAGCTGAAGAAGCGGGCTGTTTAACTGTCCAATGATATATTGAACAGAAAGCATCATCCCCAAAGTAAGGTTTCCGCTTAAAACAAGTTTAGCAGAAAGAAAACTCACCAGAATATCTTTCATCTGATTGATAAAGTTTCCTCCCACAGATTGCCATTGTTCTAATGAAAGGGATTTTATCCGGATTTTAAAAAGTTTTACCTGTAGAAATTCCCAGTCCCATCGTTTTTGTTTTTCAGCATTATGCATTTTGATTTCCTGCATACCGTTGATAAGCTCAATTACTTTACTCTGTTCCTGAGATACCTGAGAGAATCTCTTATAGTCAAGTTCTTTTCTTTTTTTCAGGAAAAAACTGATCCAGCCGATATATAATACAGCTCCTACAAGATAAACAATAAAAAGTCTGTAATCATAAAATAATAATACAATACTGAAAATAATAAGATTCACCAGTGAGAATAATGTATTCAGTGAAGAACTGGTAAGAAGCTGTTCAATTCTGTGATGATCATTAATTCTCTGCATAATATCTCCTGTCATCCTGGTATCAAAGAAACTTATCGGAAGTTTCATCAGTTTGATAAAGAAATCGGAGATGATCGAAATATTAATTCTTGCTGAAAGGTGAAGAAGAATCCAGCTTCGGATTGTCTCAATTCCCATTCTTCCCAGAAAAAGCATGATCTGTGCAAGTAAAACCACATAGATAAAATTAATATCCTGGTTCTGGATTCCAACGTCTACAATACTTTGGGTAAGAAAAGGAAATATCAGGGAAAGTAAACTTCCTCCTAAAAGTCCTATAGCAAGCTGTATAACTAGTGTCTTGTACTTGAAAAGATACTTGGAAAGGAATGTAAAGCTGGCCTTACTTTCTTCAGCATCAAACTCTGTCTGGAAGAATGCAGGAGTTGTTTCAAGAATCAGGACAATTCCTTCTTCTGTATTTTCTTTGGCATTTTCTCCAATCCAGGATTTGATGAATTCTTCTCTGGTATAAGTGATCAGTCCATAGCTGGGATCTGAAATATATACTTTGTTGTTTTTGTCGATTTTGTATACAACAACAAAATGATTTTTGTTCCAATGCGCTACACATGGGAAAGGAACTTCTTCTGCGAGGGTATTGAAATCGATCTGGACTCCCATGGACCGGAATCCAAGATTTTCTGCGGCATCGCTAAGGCCAAGAAGGCTGCTTCCTTCACGGGTTGTTTCGGAAAGGTTACGAATCTGCTGCAGGGATATACTTTTACCATAATACTTACTTACGATTCTGAGGCATGTAGGACCACAGTCTTTGGTATCTGGTTGCTTATAAAAAGGAAACTTTTTTTTCAAAACTACTACTCATTATAAAATGCCGTCAATGAATGACGACATTTTTGCTTTAATTCAATTATAATTCAATGAAATGGTAAACTGGAAATAGTCCCATTGATCACCGTTTTTTCTATTCTTTTACATCTTTTCAGATGGTTATTTTGTTTTTCCTAAGATAGTGAAATTTTTAGATGAAGAAGATTTATTTACTAAATCTCATCATCCTCTATTAATTCATCAATAAAGAACGATATATCTTCACGGTCATACTTATCCGGGAACTGATATCCATTGATGATAAAGATAGGAGTAAAGCTTAATCCTGCGTTACTGTTTTCTACAGACATCTCTACCAGCGGATTCAGATTTTCTGAGTTTATTTTTCCGCCGGAAAGGGCATTGATTTTGCTTTCATCCTTAGTCTCAAACCATTCTTCTACAGCATGTAAAAATTCTTTTTCAGGTTTATTATGGTAAATATAAGTTAAATCTGAAATAAGCTGCGTGTATTTTTCAGGAGCTCTGTCCGGGCTGTAATTGAATCTCATCTGCAATGAAATGTCATCAGGATATTTTTCCAGAAGACCTTCCATCAGTTTATGTGCATCTTTACAGAAACCACAATATGGATTGGAAACGATAGAAATACGGAGCTTGGCATCTCTTTTTCCAACGGCGAAAGTTTCAGTATCCTGAAATTCTATTTTTGGATTTTGTTCCATCTGATTTTTGAAAAGTTCATAGTTTCTTTTGAATCTGAGATTTTTTGCATTTGATTTTTGCAGTGCCTCTTTTTGCTCAAGAAGAGTGTTGAAATAAATAACTGCAGAAAATACAAGAGTCCACAGAATGACAGTTAATAAGAGAGTTCCCACACTGAAAGACAGATTCTCAAAAAATAAACTGCTTATTACAATTTGTCCTGCAAGGATTGAAATAATTAAAAGACATACCCTGCAAAATGTTTTTTCTACAAATGCCTGGATATACAGAGAATATCCTATTGCCAGTACGGAAACGAATGTAAAACCTTTTACGATATACGCTGTAGCTGGTAAGAAAAGACCCAATACCGCAAGCCCTGCGAAATAGATCAGAGAAAAATCTGCAAATTTTAACCCTAGAATACTGGTTTTATCCTGTTTTATAATCTTATCACATGAGTTGGCTGTCTGATTTGCTGCTGCACCTCCGCCTCCACATATACTACCGATCACAGTAGAAGTATTTCCGAATTTCTGGTTGAAAATTTCAAGAGAAATATAGACTCCTGCTAATGAAAGAATGTTAAATAGAGCTTCGTAAATGGTTTGGCTAATAAAAGAATAAGCAAGAACAACTGCAAAAATGATATAAAGTACCGGTTTGAAATTGAAAACCAGTTTGCTTTCTGCACTTTCTGTTTTCTCAAACAAAAGCACGAAATCTGTTGACTTATTATAAAGTTCTTCTTTACCAAAGGTCTTTGCTTTTTCTGAATATACTGAATAATTGCTTCCTGACTTTTTTACCAGGGAAAATGAATTTTCAACAATGGCAATAAATTCTTCCGGAAGTTCGTCCCAATATTCTTTGTCTAGTTCGTAAGCATCATTTTTTACTCCCATAAAGTTCAGAGTATCACTAAATGCCAGTGCAGATGGGTAATTGGGATGGGAATTGAACTGGAAGATAAATTCCTGTTTATCGAGTTTTAAATGGTTAATTAGTTTGTCAAAAATCATATTAATATTTTTATCTAAAATACACAGATGTTTTAAATATACAAAAAATATTTTCCTTTATTAGTGAGATATGAACGGGTATTGGTAGATTTTATTTGATCTTCAGTATTTTATTGTATTAGATTTAGAGTTTTACGATGTAGTATAGTACTGATATTAATAATGAGCAGTCTTATCTCATCTCCCAAGTATGAGTTTGTTTGTATTATTACAAGCTGGAACCACCTTTTTTGATGTGAATTACAGATTCTCTTGTTTTGATTTCAATATTATGATATTTGAGAGTTTTCGGGGGTGAAATATATCTTTAGCTTCCTTTTGCGAATTTTGGAATAAAAACAGGTTTAATAGTAGTTAAAAAAATGATGGATACATTTTGATTTTTTGAATTTGAAATTTTAGAAATATCTCATACAATATAGGGGATAACTCTAATTTTTAAAATAGGTAAAACGGGATGGAATTGAAATGTTTTTTATTTAAACAAATGTTTTATTTTTTTAATTTTTCATAGCTTATACGACTTTTAGCCTTGTTTTGAGTGTAGGATACCGCTATTTTGTATGATTTGTGACAAGATAAAATGAACTCAAAAAAACTTAAAAAATCATAAATTTTTCATAAAGTTTTAAAAAAGGATAGAAATGTTTTTGTATTTATAAAATATGTCGTACTTTTACATCGCCTTGAATGAGGGAACAAGTCAAGGTAATAAATTTTTTTTCATCATTTGTGTTTTTAGAATCGTATCGCCTGATACGATTCTTTTTTTATGTTTTTTCGTAATTTAAGAGCAGATCAATAAAGTAAGAATAGGTAACAGAACCTTCTTGCTGATTACTTTTCAGAAACAGATTATTAGTAAACCCAAAGAACTCATCCAGCCATCCCTGATGCTGAAGAACGAAACTTTTTTCATAAGCACGGTCTCTTTTCATGGCAGGGGAATACTGATGAAGGATCTTCTTTACAAAATAAGGATCTTCCTCTGCAATAAATCTTAAAAGACTTTTTAAAGTGAAAAATTCAGTACTGTATCTTAATTCCGGATTGCTGGAATGAATACCTAATAAATACCCTACAAAATTGGCCTCCTGTTCTCTGGCAAAACCCAATTGGTGAGAGCTTTCATGGGCAGTAGTGAAAGGAATGAAACTATGAGGCAATTCAGAGTTATACTGAGCTTCTGCAGTAAAAGGATTATAATATCCGAGAATTCCGGTAAAACTCATTACATTTTTGAAGATACTAGGTTTAATGTTCAGGATCTGAGGAGCTTTTTTATCCGAAATATAAGAAGGAAGCTTTTTCTGTTGATACAGAATTTCCTTTTCAATAGAGGTGAGGTTAGTAATGATAAATACTCCCTTGCTGTCTTCCTGTACAAACTGTCGTGTCGCCTTGCATTTTTCAAGATAAACAAGAGCCAGTTTTCTTGCTTTTTCTACATCCGGTTCTTTCTGGCTCGAAAGTTTTTTAATAATAGGAGTCTGGAAATAGAGCATTCCCCAGAATACCTGATAAATGAAATAAAAGACATTAATGATGATCAGGAGCTTTATCATGGAATTGTTTCTTCGCTGCTTCCTGAATAGAGAAATTAAATAATATAGAAGAAAGCCTCCCAATATAATATAAATCAAATCTCCAATAGAAAAAGGAATCCAGCTGAAAAGTATCTGATGAGCTTCTTTCTGAAGTTCAAAAAAAATTTCAAAAAAAGAAATCATTACTTTGGATTTTGAGAATCCATAAAACAAAAGAAATTGGGCAAGTAATACACCTGCCCAAAATCTCTTTTTCTTATATATGTTTGTTGTTATATTAATGACCATTACCTTTAGATACTTTATCCAGATCAATGCCCTGGGCTTTCAGAATCCCACTTACACGGATCGCATAGAATGCAAGATAAGCAAAACAAATAACTCCTACGATATAACTGAAATGAATATTGGTAATATCCGCAATATAACCCTGTATAAAGCTTACAATACCTCCACCCATAATCATCATAATAAGGTATCCTGAACCCTGGTTGGTGTGCTTTCCAAGTCCGTTGATAGCCAGTGCAAAAATACATGGCCATAGCGTAGAACAGAAAAGACCCACACTCGTAAATGCATACACAGATACCATTCCGGTAGTGAACATCCCGATAACCAATGCTGTAATCCCCGCCAGAGAGAAGATCAGAAGCATTCTTGCCGGGTTTCCTTTACTTAAGATATCACAGATAATCATCGCAATGATGATAAATCCATAAACATAGAAAGGAGAAAGATCGTGGTTCGCAATAGCGTTTACGAATAAAAACAGACAGAACGCAAGATAAGGAGCTAAGAATCTTAATATCTTTTTGAATCCTGCATTTACGTCAAATGCTTCTACAGCACCTGTCCAACGGCCAATCATCATGGAGGCCCAGTATAAAGAGATATAAGGTGCTACATCTTTTGTCTCAAATCCTAGATTTTTTTCCATATAAGCAGGAAGGTTACTCGCTGTGGATACTTCCACTCCTACATAGACGAAAATGGCGATCATTCCCATAACCAATTGAGGATACTGGAAAGCCGAAGTTCTGTGCTCTCCCGGAGTTGTATCATCGGTATTCTCAGTATTCGTTGGGGTTACTGCGGGAAGTGAAGAAAACTTAAGCATTAAAGCCACCAAAGCAAAAGCTGCTCCTAATATAAGGTAAGGTATTTTTACACTTTCTATACTCGCCTCTGTATTGGCGGCACTTGCAGAACCGAAAATAGCAAATGCAACAATAAGCGGTCCAATGGTAGTTCCTAAGTTGTTGATTCCTCCGGCCATTGTTAATCTCTGAGATCCTGTTTCTGTAGGACCTACTTCAATAGCAAGTGGGTTGGCAACAATCTGCTGGAGAGAGAATCCTAAACCTACAATAAATAATCCGGAGATCATTAAAGGGAAAGAATGCATATTGGCGGCAGGATAGAATAATAACGTTCCCAATGCGGAAATCAGAAGCCCCACAATAAGCCCGTTTTTATATCCGATTTTATTAATCAAGTCCTGTTTAAGACTCTTTGATACAAGCATATAAATTAAAGAACCTACAGTATACGCTACATAAAAGCATATCTGTACCAGCATACTTTCCGTTTGGGATAGATTGAAGGCTTTTTGAAAAACAGGGATCAGAATATCATTACTGGCTGCTACAAATCCCCAAAAGAAGAATACAGTAACCAACGGAATGAATTGGGCCCAATTGGTTTGTTTAGAATAATTTGACATATTTATTATAGATTTCACAAACAAATATAGCTATTTCCTTTCAACGGAATACCTGATTAAGGTTTTTTTTATTTTATCATAAGCCTCTGCCTTTAAGTCTTTTGGCGAATCCGTAGGCTCAATGATTCCATTGAAGTATACCTTTACTCTTCCCGGATAGCCTTTTGAGTTTTCAAAAGGGAACATTTCCTTGAGTCCCACAAAGGTATAAACAGCTATAGGAGAATGATGTTTTGAAGACAGCATAAATGCACCGTCCTTAAAATCATCCAGGATAATAGAAGTGTCGTCAGGCACACCGCCTTCAGGAAAAATGGCAATACTGTTGCCTTCCTCCATCTTCTCGGCGCATCTGCGGTATACATCTGCACGGCTTTTTGCACTTGCTCTGTCTACCATTACACATATTCTTTTATATATGGTTCCGAAAATAGGAATCTTCACCAGCTCTTTTTTTCCTACAAAACATATCGGATGGTCCGGAAACAAAATGCATACAAGCATAATATCCATGATGGATGTATGGTTGGAGATAAAAACATAAGGGATATTTTTGTCTTTTTCCTGTTCCGAAAGCTTAATCAGGTCATATCTGAAGCCCATTCCGTAGAACATACCGAAACACCAGACCCTGACTAGTTTATAGCCGTATTTATAATGCTTTTTATTAAAGGATAAAATATAAACCGGAATCCCGATACTTACCGTCAGAAAAAATGCCAACAGCAGCAGCCAGAATCTCCAGAGATAATTTAAAATTTTTGTCACAGCTTAACCGTTAAAAATTACTTTCTTTTTTATCGAATAATTCAGAATGGAAACCAGCAATATTGCTGCAATTTTACTAATCATTTCCGGGCTCAAGGTATAAAAAAATAAATTGATATTATCTTTAAATATGAAGCTGTAAAATATTTGGAAAAAACCTAAGCTGAGTACTGTTGAAAAAAAAGAGACTACCATGAAATAAGCAAACTCTTTTCTCTTGGAATGTTTTCCTCTTTCAAATACAAACCAGATGCTCAGAAAGTAATTGGTAATAATCCCGCAGCTCGTAGAAAAAATGTTACTTAAAGGATAATGTACTCCATAGAAGTTGGTCTCCTTTACAAAGAAGTGCGGAAGATAGGTGCTGAAAATCTTAAAGCTGCCTATTTCTACAATGGCACTCAGCCCTCCTGCAATGATGAAGAACAAAACCTGTTTCTGGCGTAAGAGTATTTCTTTCATTTAATAAGTATAAAACTAAAATCTTTGTACATATCGGGCAGCCTGCCGGGTTGATTTATCTTTCACCAGATAAACATCTTAGAAAATTTCTTCTGTTCATAATGGTTTTGAAATCCCAACAGTTATATAGCTTCACAATATGAATATGCAAATTTATAACTATATGTTAAACACTGAAAAAAGTTGTTAAAATATTTTTTTTAATAAAAAATATGTCTAATTTTAATATTCAGAATGATGTAATTAAGACCTGATAATAAATTCATTTTCAACTCTTTGTGTTGATGGTTTTTCTATCTTGTAGTGCGCGGTTAAGAGCATATACTCCAATTTTTTATGACCCAATTAATAATAATATTTGTATGAAACGTCAAAACAAATACAGAAAATTCCAGCTTCAACAGAAAAATATTGAGGCTCTTGAGAAAGAAAATTCCCGCTTCAAAAGAGTGTATTCAGAATATGAAAATATGTCAAACGAATTGTGGAATCTTGAAAACTCCAATGGAGAAGCAGTACCTGATGATTTTATCAATGCAATGGTATTACAGACTTCCTATCTGGAAGACGAAATAGAAGACTGGCTTTTGCAATTCAACGAAAAAAAAACACAAATCAAACATTAATGATTTTAGACAGCTTCCAGGTTGTTTTTAAACGCTAATTGAAGATAAATTCATAATTTAGCAAGCTTAAATTAAAATCTAAAATATGGTTGCTATTGTAGATAGTGGTTCTACTAAATCGGATTGGGTAATACTTGATGACTTTAAGAAAGTTTTTCTGAAAACAGAAACAATTGGGTTCAATCCGAATTTTATCAACAGAGAACTGATCGCTCCTGAAATACAGAAGAATAGCAATCTGATATCGGTTAAAAATTCAATTACCAAAGTCTTTTTTTATGGTTCAGGATGCGGTGTGAAAAAAAATTGCGAAACCATAGAAGAAGAGCTGAAAAAGGTTTTTGGAAAAGCAGAGATTATAGTAAAGGAAGACCTGATGGCTGCAGCCTATGCAGCGTACAGCGGAAAACCTGCAATCGTGTGCATTCTTGGCACAGGATCTAATTCCTGTTTTTTTGACGGTGAAAATGTAAAGATAGAATTGCCTTCGCTGGGATTCCTGATCGGAGATGAAGGAAGTGGCAGTGCTATCGGAAAGCAGTTGGTACGCAGATACTTTATGAAAAAACTGCCTGCAGATCTTCATAAAGAATTTGAAGCAGATTATCATCTTACCGTTGAAGATGCATTGAAAAACATGTATCATACTCCAAGGCCCAACGCATATCTGGCGAATTTTACCAAATTTGTAATCGAAAGAAAAGACCATCCTTATTTCAAAGACATGGTGTTTGAAGAAATGAAAAGTTTCTTCGAATATCAGGTTCTTCCTTATAAGGAAGCGCATGACGCCGAGATTAATTTTATCGGTTCCATCGCTTATTATTATGAAAATACACTACGTTCTGTAGCTGCAGAACTTAATTTAAATGTGGGACATGTTGTGCAGAAACCAATTGAAAGCTTAGTAGATTACCACATTAAATATATACTTTAACAAAAAACAAAATTTTATGTCAAGTAACAACAATCGTGACGAAAAGAACTTTAGCCAGGCCGCGCTGGATTATCATAAAGCAGAACCCAAAGGAAAAATTGAAGTAATCCCATCAAAGCCACACTCTTCTCAAAGAGATCTGTCATTGGCTTACTCTCCGGGAGTAGCGGTTCCTTGTATGGAAATTCATGATAAGCCGGAAACAGTATATGATTATACGGGAAAAGGAAACCTGGTAGCAGTAATTTCTAACGGTACTGCCGTACTTGGACTGGGAGACATTGGTGCTGAAGCTTCAAAACCGGTAATGGAAGGAAAAGGACTATTATTCAAGATCTTTGCGGATATCAACGTTTTTGATATTGAGATCGATGAAAAAGATCCGGACAAATTTATTGAAATCGTAAAAGGCATTGCTCCTACTTTTGGTGGGATCAATCTTGAAGATATTAAAGCGCCTGAAGCTTTTTATATAGAACAAAGACTGAAAGAGGAATTAAATATTCCTTTGATGCACGATGACCAGCACGGAACAGCCATTATCTCAGCTGCTGCATTGATCAACGCTCTGCAGATTGCCAATAAAGATATTGCCAAAGTGAAAATGGTGGTCAACGGAGCGGGTGCGGCAGCTATTGCATGTACCAAGCTTTATATTTCATTAGGATTGAAAAAAGAAAACGTCCTGATGTGTGACAGTAAAGGAGTAATCAACCATAAGAGAGAAAATCTTACTCCGGAAAAATTAGATTTCATTGCTCAGACAGATATTGAAACATTGGAAGATGCTTTAAAAGGATCTGATGTTTTTGTTGGATTGTCAAAAGGAAACGTGATGACTCCGGAAATGCTGTTGAACATGAACGAAAACCCTATTGTGTTCGCTTTAGCTAACCCTGATCCGGAAATTGCTTATGATCTTGCTCTTGAAACCCGTAAAGATGTGATCATGGCTACAGGAAGAAGTGATTATCCTAATCAGGTAAACAACGTATTAGGATTCCCTTATATTTTCCGTGGTGCGTTAGATGTACAGGCTACCGCAATTAATGAAGAAATGAAACTGGCTGCCGTACACGCCATTGCTGATCTTGCAAAAGAACCGGTGCCGGAAGCTGTAATTTTAGCATACAACGTTCAGAATCTTCAGTTTGGAAGAGAATATTTCATTCCGAAACCATTTGATAACAGACTGATCACAAAAGTATCAAGTGCTGTAGCAAAAGCAGCTATTGAAAGTGGTGTGGCCAGAAAAACCATTACGGATTTTGAAGAATACGAACACCAGCTTTTAGACAGAATGGGTAGAGATGAGAGGTTGGTAAGAATGATGCAGAGCCGTGCGAAATCCAATCCGAAAAGAATTACCCTTGGAAATGCTGAAGAATATAATGTATTGAAAGCAGCTCAGATTCTTTATGAAGAAGGAATTGCCTATCCAAGTCTTTTGGGTGATAAAAAATACATCAAGGCGCAGATGGAGCGTTACGGAATTACCCTGGATGTTCCAATCATTGATCCAAGTGATGACGATCAGAAAGAAAACAGAAAGAAATACAGAGAAACCCTTTGGAAACTTCGTCAGAGAAAAGGAATGAACGAGTACAAAGCAAAAAGATACGTACGCCAGAGAGATTACTTCGGACCTTTGATGCTGAAACATGGTGATACGGATGGGCTGATTATAGGATTCTCTAAAAACTATACTTCCGTTTTACGTCCTGTTTTAGAAGTGATCGAAAAAGATAAAGGAGTAGATAAAGTAGCAGCAATGATGATGATCCTGTCTGAAAAGAAACCTATTTTCTTCGCAGATACTTCCATCAATCAGAATCCTACTGCGGAAGATCTTGTTAATATTGCTAAAATGGCAGAATTTACAGTAAAATCTTTTGCTATTGAACCGAGAATTGCAATGCTTGGATTTGAAAACTTTGCTGCCATTTCTGAAACTTCTAAAAAAGTAGCAAAAGCAGTAAATATCCTTCACGAAAAATTCCCTAAAATGATTGTGGATGGTGAAATTCAGCCGGATTTTGCTATGGACGCAGATCATCTGAGCGATTATCCATTCTCTAAATTGGGAACTACTCCTGCCAATACCTTCATCTTCCCGAATCTGGAAAGTGCCAACCTTTCTTACAAAATTCTGAGAGGAATGAAAGTAGCACAGGTAATCGGACCGATCTTAATGGGACTGAAGCAGCCGGTACATGTACTTCAGATGCGTTCAAGCGTTGATGAGATTGTGAACCTTGCTACTATTGCTGTTCTTGATGCCCAAAGAAGAGAAAAGAAATCGTAATATAGAATGGGCGGCATAACTGGAAACAGTAATCCATCTCTCTTATTTAAAAAATGACACTGTAAACCGTGTTCAGATAGTAAAAAGACTCCATATTTTGGAGTCTTTTGTTTTTCTGTTAATTCCTTGAATTCTTATTTAAAATTTAAGTTAAAAATCATTCCTACATCAAATGAAAACATTAATTAGTTTAAATTGCTATATTTGGGAGTTTTAAAAATTAATAATGATATTTTCTTTACAAGGCACTGTTCAAGAACTTACGCCTACTTACGCTGTTATCAATGTTCAGGGAGTTGGTTACTACGTGGGAATCAGTTTGATGACCTCACAGACGCTGGTTTTGAATCAGCAGACCTTTTTATTTATTCAGCAGATCATTCGTGAAGATGCTCATCTTCTCTTTGGATTTAACACACGTTCAGAAAAAGAAATGTTCAATCTGTTAATAAGCGTTAATGGAGTAGGAGCCGTTTCAGCATTGATTCTGTTGTCAACATTGAGCCTAGATGAGATTGCTTCTGCGATCCTTTCCCGAAACAGTGCATTGATTCAAAAAGCAAAGGGAATTGGTGCAAAAACTGCCGAAAGGATTATCGTAGATCTTAAAGATAAAGTACAGAAATACAGTGATCCAAACGCTAACATTTCTGTGATGGCGGATAATAAAATCAAGGAAGAATCGTTATCTGCATTAGAAGTTTTAGGCATTCCTAAACGAACGAGCGAGAAGATTGCGGATAAAATCATAAAACAAAATCCAAACATCTCGGTAGAAGAATTGGTGAAACAAATCTTAAAAAACATTTAACATTTGGTGGCAAATAGTAAGCATCTTAACATATTTTTGTTCCTGTCTTTCCTGTGTATGTCTGTAAGTGCTTTTGCACAGGCACAGAAAGATACAGCGATCATAAGAAAACAATATGAAGTGGCCGACCCTACGAGGTATGAAGCCTATTACGACATAAAAACCGGGATGTACTATGTATATCCTAAAATTGGAAATACCATCACAGGTCCTCCTACAGCCATGTCTCCGGAAGATTATAAAGAATATATGCTCGCCAGCCAGACAAAAGCTTATTATAAGGAGAAATCCGATAAATATAATCTTCTCTTCAGAAAAGACAAATCTGATGCAAGGAAGAAGGGGCTAATTCCTTCATTGTTAATTAATAACAAACTTTTTGAGACGATTTTCGGAGGCAACAAAATTGAAATTATCCCTTCAGGATACGCATCGCTGGATTTTGCAGGACTTTACCAGAAAATAGATAACCCAATGATCCTGCCTCAGAACAGGACCAGTTTTACCTTTGATATCGATCAGAGAATTCAGCTTGGATTATTAGGGAAAGTAGGGGAAAATCTTCAGTTAAAAGCCAATTATGATACCCAGAGCGGCTTTGCTTTTGAAAACAGAATGAACCTTGTATGGCAGGCCAAAGGAAGCTGGAAAGATCTTCAGAGTAAAGGTCTTGGAGATGTAGATAAACCCAACGAAGGAGGAGAAGATAAAATCATCAAAAGAGTTGAATTTGGTAATGTAAATATGCCGCTTTCAACCAACCTTATCCGTGGTTCACAATCACTGTTCGGGGTAAAAACAGAATTCCAGTTAGGAAAAACATTTGGAACGGTAGTCCTTTCCCAGCAACAGGGAGAGGCTCGTAATATTGTAGTACAGGGAGGTGGTGTGATGAACAATTTTAAAATCAATGCCATTGACTATGAAGAAAACCAGCACTTTTTTATAGGACATTATTTCCTGAACAAATATGATGATGCCCTGCTTAATTATCCGCAGATCAATTCCACGATCAATATTACCAGAATGGAAGTCTGGGTATTGGATCAGGGAAACAGTAACCTGGCTTACCAGAAAAGTATCATCGGGATCAGGGATCTGGGCGAAGGCCCTGGCGGAGTAACGCTGCCGGATAACTCACTGAACGGATTATATGATGAAGTATCAAAAGTAGCCGGAACAAGAGAAGCAGGTAAGAACTATGGAACTATTTTCCAGGGTCAGGTGCTTCCTGGAGATCCCGTTCCTTACGATAACGGAGAACAATTCATTTACAATACAAAAGCCAGAAAGCTGAACAGTAATGAATTTACCTTCCAGCCGCAGTTGGGATATATTTCATTAAATCAGAAACTGAATGACCAGCAGCTTTTAGCCGTTTCCTACTCTTATACGGTTAACGGCAGTAATAAAGTATACAAAGTAGGAGAATTTTCTGAAGAAAGCCCTGTACTGGTCACCAAGGTATTGAGAGTAAATAATAAAGTGAACACTCAGTCTCCGATGTGGGATCTGATGATGAAGAATATCTATTCTATGGATGCAGGACAGGTATCTCCGGATGGCTTTATCCTTAACGTATATTACCGAGATCCAAAAACTGGAGGTAAGGTAAATTATCTTCCGGACACTTCTGTAAAAGATCAGAATTTACTGAAGTTATTTAACTGGGACCGTCTGAATATGAACGGCGATATACAGAATAATAAAGACGGAAGCAAAGGAGATGGTATTTTCGACTTTGTTAATGGGATTACTATCAGACCTGAAACAGGAAGAGTTATCTTTACCAAAGTGCAGCCTTTCGGTAAGTATCTGGAGTCAAAATTAGGGACAAGTGATCCTCAATATGTTTTTCAGGATCTTTATACCAAACAAAAACTACAAGCGTCCGCCAGTAACCTTTCACAGAGGTATACCATGGAAGGCCGTTATAAAGGTGTTCAGGGTCAGGGTATATCTTTAGGTGCAGTAAACGTTCCTCAGGGATCAGTAAAAGTAGCTGCAAATGGAGTACAGCTTACAGAAGGTGTAGACTATACGGTAGACTATATGCTTGGTACAGTTACGATCATTAATGAAAATGTAAAACAGTCCGGACAGGCAATCAATATTTCACTGGAAAACCAATTGACATTTAATACCCAAAGAAAAAGATTCTTAGGATTAAATTTAGAAAGAAGATTTAGTGAAAACTTTATCTTAGGAGGAACGGTGATCAATTACTCAGAATCTCCATTAACTCAGAAAGTAAACTTCGGGCAGGAAGCGGTAAACAATACCATGGCAGGGATCAACCTGATGTACAACAATCAGGCTCCTTATCTGACAAGACTTACCAATAAACTTCCGATGGTAAAAACCGAAGCTCCATCCAACTTAAACTTCAAGATGGAAGCGGCATACTTATTACCTGGCTTGAATAAAGGGACAAATAATCAGTCTTACATTGATGATTTTGAACAAACCACTTCTAAAATATCATTAAAAGAACCGGCAGCGTGGAGCCTTGCTTCAAAACCGGAAAAAAATAAATTACCGCCATTTAACACAGTACCTGGTAATGATGATCTAACAAGCGGATATGGAAGAGGACTATTAACATGGTATAATATTGACCCTAGATTCTGGGGTGTCGGAGGAAAAGCACCTGCAGGAATTACACCGCAGTCTGTATCCAATCACGCTTCCAGAAGAGTACAATATTCGGAGATTTATAATAACAGAGATTTCGTAGCAGGAGAACAAACTTTCACCAATACTTTTGATATCTCTTATTTCCCTAAAGAAAAAGGACCTTATAATGTTAACCCTTTAACAGAGCAGGCGCAAAGCAGATGGGCGGGAATTATGAGATCAATCAGCGTTCCGAACTTTGTTACTTCAAACATTGAATACGTTGAATTCTGGATGATGGATCCTTACGCAGATGGTAAAACCCTGGGTACTGATCCAAAACTTTTACTTCACTTAGGAAACGTTTCAGAAGATGTATTGAAAGATGGAAAAATGCAGTATGAAAACGGGCTTCCAACGCCAGGTACACCATCTTCTACAACCAACTCAAACTGGGGAGTACAGCCAAAACAGCCGCCAATCTTATATGCATTCTCTACAGAAGGAGAGGATAGAAAAGTACAGGATGCCGGATATGATGGTCTTACTTCTGATCAGGAAGCGATGAGATTCGGAAATACATTTGTAAACCCGGTAACCAATATTGCTGACCCTGCAGTGGATGACTTCGTATTCTATCTTTCTGATAAATTTACAGGAAGTCAGGCTGCTTCAGTGGTGGAACGTTATAAATATTTCAGAAACCCTGAAGGAAACTCAGAAGCAAACTCTCTGAATGTAGCTTCGCAAACTCCGGATGCTGAAGATATCAACAAAGATTACAACCTGGATCAGACTGAAAACTATAACCAATATGTTATAAAGCTTGACCAGCCAAGTTTGTCACTTGGGTCAAATAATATTGTAGATGTAAAAACAGTAAAAGCAACATTCCAGAACGGACAGTCTGCAGATGTTAAATGGTACCTGTTTAGAATCCCTGTGGCGAATTATGATAAAGCTGAAGGGACAGCGGATCCATCTGTATTGAATAATGTAAGATTTGCAAGATTAATGCTGGCAGGATTTGATCAGACCTCTACGTTGAGATTCGGAACAATGGATCTTGTAAGATCAGACTGGAGAAAATATACCAGCAAAATTGCCAGTGCAAATGTTCCAAATTCCGATGAAGGAACGGGAACTGTAACAGATCCTAATTTTGAAATAGGAAGTGTAAATATTGAAGAAAATGCATTGAACCAGCCTCCATATGTATTGCCTCCGGGAATTGACAGACAGGTATTGAGTGGAAATGCAGGAGCGCAGAGACAGAATGAGGCGTCACTTTACATGAAAGTGAAAGAGCTTAAAACTGAGGCAAGAGGAGTATTCAAAAATACAACATTGGATATGAGAAGGTACAAAAAGCTGAAGCTGTTTGTACACGCTCATGATCCGGAAAACAGAGATCTGAATGTAGGATCGTATGATCCTAAGACAAAATTCTTTATTCGTTTTGGAAGTGATGCCACTGATAACTATTATGAATATGAATCTACAATGAAGCTTACTTCTACAACTGCTACAGCTCCTATGGAGATCTGGCCAATGGAAAATGAGGTCGATTTTGATGTTCAGAACTTTGTAGATGCTAAAATCAGAAGAGACAAATCTGGTGTTGCAATCACGAATAGAACAATGGATCTTGTCTATCAGGAACCTTATAAAAATATTTATATTAAAGGGAGACCAAGTTTAGGAAATATTACCACCATTATGATTGGGGTAAGGAATGCAGATCCAAGAACAAGCTCTACCATAACAAGAGTTCTTTGGGTAAACGAAATCCGTCTTTCTGAAATTGAGAATGATGGAGGATATGCAGGTAATGCCAGCTTAAACTTTAACATGGGAGACCTTGCAACAGTAAATGCCAATGCTTCTTATACATCAGTTGGTTTCGGGAATATCGATTCAAAGCCTGCAGAAAGAACACAGTCTACTCAATCCGCATTCAGTATCAATACTGCGATCAATGTAGATAAATTCCTTCCGGAAAAAACAGGGGTGAAAATTCCTTTAAACTATTCTTACTCGCAGACGATTGAAGATCCAAAGTATAATCCTCTGGATACCGACGTAGAATTCAATAAGGCTCCAAACAAAGATCAGTTGAAAAAAGTAGCGAGAACGTATACTCAACAAAGAAGTATAGGAGTGGTTAACATGCACAAAGAAAGAGTAAATCCAAATAAAAAGCCTAAGTTTTATGATATTGAAAACGTTTCAGTAACGGCAGTATATAACGATGACTATTTCAGAGATATCTATACCAAGAGAAATTACAGACAATATCTGAGAGGGTATATTGATTATAACTACACCTTTAAACCGTGGGTACTTAAGCCTTTCAACAAGATGATCAGTGATACGGCGAAATCGACAAAGTATCTGAGATGGGTGAAGGAATTCAATATTAATCCAATTCCTACAAGAATCTCTTTCAGAACTGAAATCGACAGAAACTACAACGAGCTTGAGTTCAGAAATGTGGAAGCAATCCTGAATGGTGACATGAATAATAATTTTGATGCCATCAGAAACAGAACCTTCTTCTTTGGATGGCAGTACGGTTTAGGTTTTAATTTCACAAAATCATTAAAACTGGAGATCAATTCTGCAACCAGAACGCTGAATGACAATCTGGATGTCAATTCGATGGACAGTAAGTCGATCTTCGGAAATGTATTCAGAGCAGGAAGACCGGTATTGTACAACCACAGAGCGCAGCTGAATTATAAACTGCCGTTCCAGTATCTGCCTTATCTGGATTTCATTGATGCTGAAATAGGATACGGATTTACTTATAACTGGGCAGCAAGATCTACTTCATTGACTGGATTTTTTGACCCTAACAAGAATCAAACAACAAGTTTAGGATCTGTGGGGCAGAATACCAATGTGATTCAGGCAACAGCTTCAGCAGATCTTCCTAAGTTTTTTGGGCAGTTTAGCTATTTCAAGAATATAAATGCCAAACTTCAGAAACGCAAACAGGAGATGGACTCTCTGAATAATGTGTATGCCAAACAGTGGGAGAAAAACAGATACAGATATAAGAAATATAAATTTAAGAATAAGCTTACTCCACTTCAAAGTGCTGCATTCTTCTTAACTTCTTTCAAACAGTTAAACGTAAGTTATAACGAAACGAATGGAACAGTACTTCCGGGACTAATATCAGCTCCAAACTGGTATGGATCTGGACAGACACTGGGTGGCCCAACTCTAGGATTCCTTTTAGGATCACAGGCTGACATCAGAAGAACAGTAATGGAAAACGGATGGGTTAGTGATTCTAAATACATGACAGATCCTTATGTAAGAATGTCGACCAAAGAATTGAGAGCCGACCTACAGGTGATGCCAATGAACGATTTAAGAGTAGATCTTAATGTGTTGCATACCTTTAACAGTAACTTCTCACATACAGGGTTCAACTATACCAATGGCGGAGTTCCTGATACTGATTTTACATTTGCTAGTGAGATGACAACGTATTCCAATACGACGATGCTTCTTAGCACATCATTTAAAGATGGGCAGGCCGTTTACCAGGCTATCAGAGAAAATGCGAGAGCTCTTTCTCAACAACTGGGAGATCCGGGAGCAGTATTGGATAACAACGGATTTGCTAAGCACTACAGCATTGGAAATGCCTATGTATTGATCCCTGCCTTTAGAGCAGCGATGGAAGGAAAATCTGTAACACCGATGACTAATCCTAAAAAAGCCGGATTCCCGTTACCAAACTGGAGAATTACCTATTCAGGATTAAAAAATATTCCGATCATCAGCGGGCAGTTCTCGAAGTTTGATATTTTACATGCCTATACAGCGACCTACACGGCTACAGGTATTCAAAGCAATGTAGATTACCATGGCAACCCGAATGGATATTATCAGACGGTGGACAATGCAGGTAATGTGATCAAAGATGGAGGGGATAAGATTAACCCATATACATTCGCACAGGTTGGATATGTAGAATCATTCTCACCGCTTATCGGGATAGATGTTACCATGAGAAACAATATGCAGTTCGGGATACAGTATAACAAAACCAGAATGATGGTACTGGGATTAGTCAACCAGACGCTTACCGAAGATGCCAATACAGAATATGTAGTAAGGCTTGGATATATTGTCCGAAACTTCAGATTAGGAACAGCCAATATCCGGGGAAGAGGAACAAGAGGAAAAGGAAGTGACCTTAACATCAGAGGAGATATTTCATTAAGAGACAGTAAAACATCTATTATGAATATCCTGCTGAATGATGCACAGGTTACCGGAGGACAAAGATTGATGAACATTAAACTTTCAGCAGACTACAATGTTTCCGAGAATCTGAATCTGAGAGTGTTCTACGAACAGATGACCTCAAAATACAAGATCTCCACAGCATTCCCGCTGTCTACAGTAAGAGCAGGTATTTCAGCCACATTTACATTCGGAGATTCCGGAGGTGGATTCTAAAAATAATACAAACATAAAAGTCCTTCAGTTTTGAAGGACTTTTTTTATATCCGATATTTGAAGCTACTATATTTTTGAATACATTTGTACAAAATAAAAATTTAAAAATGAATACACCATCAGAATTAAAGTACACGAAAGATCACGAATGGATCAAGATCGAAGGTAATGTAGCTACAATCGGTATTACAGACTTCGCACAAGGAGAACTTGGAGACATCGTTTACGTTGATGTAGATACTGTAGATGATGATCTTAATGGAGGAGACGTTTTCGGAAGTGTAGAAGCAGTAAAAACTGTTTCGGATCTGTTCTTACCTATCGCAGGAAAGGTTATCGAGTTTAATTCAGAATTAGAAGATCAGCCTGAACTGTTAAATACAGATCCTTATGGAGACGGATGGATCATCAAATTGGAAATTGCTGATGGGGCAGACCAGTCAGAATTACTTTCTGCGGATGATTACAAAGCGATCATTGGATAAGATTTCAAAAATATTTAGTAAGATACTGCCCATTTATTGGGCATTTCTTACTTATATGCTTCTCAAACCAGGAGAAGAGAATCATGAATACTGGTTCATGTTCAGCGGTATTGACAAGGTATTGCATCTTAGTATATTTGCAGCCTTGGGTTTCTCTTTCATTGCCGCATTTCCCAAAATAAAATTCTCATACTTTTTTCAGATCATCCTTCTCTATGCGTTCCTTACCGAAATCCTGCAGGAAGAAATGGGATTGGGCAGATCTATGGAAACACTGGATATCGTAGCAGATACCATTGGATGCTTATTAGGATACTATACCTATAAGTTATTAATCAAACGTTTCTTTTAAAGCACCTTTCAACACTCTTACTATTTCCTATTTCTTTTTTTATTCTTCCATCACCAGGCGTCTTACCCTCTTTTATCTTCAACCCTTTCACTCTCTTACTCTCCAACTTTTTTTGGGGGATCTTTTTCCTGCTCTCCATTCCT
>NZ_SDLV01000023.1 GCF_004916905.1 Chryseobacterium candidae | reverse complement strand
CCTGGTCCCAAACCAGGCGCGATGACCGGACTACGCTACGCCCCGAGGGTGTCATCAGTAACGAATTTTACTTCGTTTTTGCGGTTGCAAATGTACAATACTTTTTGGAATAAAAAAATAAATTTATGAATAAATTTTAATTATTTTTTTATGAACGCTCTTTGATTAGGTATACTTATTTAAAAATCACGTTCTTGGATTATTTTGTTATCCCTCACTAAAATGGATGTCTTTTACCCAAACCGGAGAAAAAACAAAAGACTCACTGTTTCCAGTAAGTCTTTAAGTGAGCGCGAAAGGATTCGAACCTTTGACCGTCTGCTTAGAAGGCAGATGCTCTATCCAGCTGAGCTACGCACCCTAAATGTTTTTTTTAAAGTCGGGGCGGCAGGATTCGAACCTGCGACCTCCTGGTCCCAAACCAGGCGCGATGACCGGACTACGCTACGCCCCGAAAGGGTCATCAATAACGAATTTTACTTCATTTTTAGGGCTCCAAAGTTGCGATTCTTTTTTTAATAAAAAAAGAAAACGAAGTATAATTTTTAATTAATTTTTTATGCGCCCGTTTTTATTACCTTTACCCTGTTAATAACCATTGATTTAGCCCAATTAAAAATGATGAAAGAATTTTCGTTTTTTTTGTTCACATTAAACATTCTTATCCCGAAATATAAAAAAACAGCCTGGAAAGCAGGAGCTTGTTTTCCTCTGTTCTGTTGTTTTTTGATGGTGATGTCTTCTTGCTATAAGAATCAGGAATTTGTAAGTCACACTATTGTAAATGCATCACTGAGTTTACCCAAATCAATGGTCGTTAAAAAAGAATGGACTGAAGATTCCCGGTTATACACCATTAATACTGCAAATAAGCACATTGGTTATATTTATTATGGTGATTATAAACCTTTTGTGGAAGATAATTATATGATTACGATAGAGCCTGAGATTTTTGAGAAGTTTAAGAATAACAGAGAATTCAGAGCTTATTTTTCTGATAATTCTAACAGATATTACAGAAATGGAGTTTTTAATGTTAATTATTATTACTAGGATAGGATATAATCAATAAACACAGCGCTAAGATTATGATGCCGAAAAAAATGAATAAAGGATTTATTGGGATTCATTTTGATAGTGTAGATATTCACCAAAATAAAATGGCAATTATTATCAGTGATTTGATTGAAGAGAATAAACAGTTATTTTTAAAAGTTTTTAAAACTATTTGAAATAAGAATTAATGAAAGATATATTCGAGTTTAAAATTGTAATTTATGAAGAATTGTCGGAGAATCTGGTTGACTGGTTTATTTCTTTTATTGAACATCATGGTCTGTATTGGGGAGGTGGTTGTTCTGGTAATCAGATCAATGGAGGATTATATGCTGACGAGAGTGTAGTACTTAATATCAATGATTTTATGAGAGTGTTTGTTACATTTTTTATGCATCTGGAAATTAAAATCCATAAAATTGAGATTAATATGCATGACTTTTATTTTTATCGTTTTGATCATGATGTTTTTGTTGAAAATTATTCTTCGTTACCTGTCAATATTTGCTGTCGGGAGTTATAATTATTCCGGCGAAAAATGAAATACCTTCCAAAAAAAACTGAATGTTTTATGAAGAAATATAGAGATATCCATCATTATTACCTTTCCAATTTTTTTAAACATAGTGAATTGAGCTGTGATAGCTTTTGGCTGTTTTATAATCTTGAGGATGGAATTCAAATGGAAAATTTTCTTCCTGACCAAAAAGTTTATTCGTTTTTATGGGAGTATGCAGATAAAGATATTTTAGTAAAAATAGATGAATGGAAAAGAGCATTCAGAAGAAATGATATTGAGTTCTTACCAGAGGCTAAGCTACACAAACGAGATTACCTGTCAGGAAAGCGAAAAGTATATCTGGATTGCCTGGAAACCAATCTTAAAACTGCAGATGAAAAATTTAAAGGCCTGACCGCATATGATACCGGACAACGCTTTTTTCAGATTGTGACCGATGAGGATCTCTCTTTTAAAGATATCGATTTAAGTTTTCTGGAATTAACAGATACAGGAGATAAATCTAGAGCGCTTATCAGAATTTTAGATACTGATGGTATTCAGACATTGATCTTAAATGGTTACCATCACCGTGGAGAATTACTGAAAGTCTGCATTGTGAAGAGTGACAAAACTAGCTTAAAAATAACAGAAGATTTACCCCTAAATATCTTTGAAAACACCTATGTGTCCATGCCATTTAACTGGTGAAATTGTAGTTCTGAACTCAAGAGGCTGTGGATAGATATTTTTCATACAAAAGAAATAGAAATTTAATAATCATGTTGATTATAATTGCCGGCATATTTCTATACAAAGCTATATTTTCGTCAAAAAGCAAAGACCGTTTTTTAGATGAAATTAGAAATAAAGGTATAAAATCAATAGTTAGCAAAAAGTATATTAATTATGATAATCACAATATACCATTCTTGGTGTATGGCAATAAAGATAGTATAGTGGTTTATAGAGATTGGTGGGATAAGGTTTTGGATGGAGACTCAATAATAAAACCAAAAGGTTCTTTAGAGATAGTTATTAAAAACTCTGATAAAATTGAAAAATTTGATTATCAAGATAAATTTGGTTTAGAACCCAACTTTTGAGTTAATACATTTAGTTTTAGCTGATACCAATAAACTTAATAGTTTTACAAGTTTTGTTATATACAAAATTGAAGACTTTGCTGGACAAGATCCTAAGAGTAAGGGTGTTTATGAAATAAAATAATTTGGTAAATAAAAATGGAGGTATTTTTAAATAATATTAAAATAGATTATCTAGATCTTACTAGAAATAAGAAAATTGTCAATGATGAATTATTGCTGAAGGTTAAGCCTGAAGCTAAATCCATTATTTTAGCAGAATTAGAAAAGCCTGAAATTAAGCTAACCGTAAAGATTTACAATAAAGCAGGTAAAAAAGAAATATTGTATAAAACCCGATTTATCGTAGACTATGTTTTAACTGAGGAAGATTATAATGAGACAGATGGGATCGTTCTTTATGGAACTATGATTAATAAAATGAGTAGTACAGGAAGAGGATATGATCAATATCTTATGGAAAATTTTTACAATTGGTTCAATTATTCAGAATTTAACTGGTGGGAGACTGAGAACAGTGAACTTAAAAACTCTTATCTCCAGGCTTGTTTTATTTGGAACCATGGTCTTTATAAAATGAGTAAAGAGAATAGCATCATGAAAATGGAGGGAAGTCTTGTTAAAAATAATGAAGATTATTTCTGTTATTTAGGTGAATTATTTTTTGGGAAAAGAGGCTTTATGGGAAATGGATTGGATTCACTTCACGATCATACTATAGACGTAAGTAAGAATAATAATATGCAAAAATTCTATTTGCATATCAATTCAGCAGCTGTTCTAGAAAAAGCATTGGGAACTGGTTGTTTTTTTAGATCTTTAGAAATTTTAAAAAGGACGGGGCTTAATATTTATGTAGATGATTTAGCTTTTTAAGATTCTCTCACTCTGCAAAGTCTCCCGACTTTGATGCAAAAAAAAATCAAATAACTTAATTCAATATTATAAAAACCTCGCATTTTGCGAGGTTTTTTAATTAAAAAGCCCCACTAATCCCTATATTTGCCCCATGAAACGATTAATGCTGTTGTACGTACTTTTCCCTTTATTCCTGTTCTCACAGACGACTGGAAAAGTGATCAAAATTTCAGACGGAGACACAATTACTTTATTGCTTAAAGGCAATCAACAAAAAAAGATCAGATTAGCCGAAGTCGATTGTCCGGAAAATGGGCAGGCGTTCGGTAAAAATGCCAGGCAGTTTACTTCTGCTCAGGTATTCGGGAAAACGGTAAGCTTTGTTGAAACCACTACAGACCGTTATGGAAGATCCATTGCGAAAGTGTACTATGATGACGGAAAATACCTTTCCAGAGAGCTTATCAAAGCCGGAATGGGATGGTGGTATTTTTCCTATTCCAAAGATGCCTCTTTGGGAAAACTGCAGGAAACCGCACAACAGAAGAAAATAGGTCTGTGGCAGGATAGTAATGCCATTGCTCCGTGGGAATATCGTAAAATCAAACGGGAACTTAGAAAGACGAAGAAAATGGAAGCTGCTAAAAATGGAGCAAAAATAAAAGATGTTGCATTTATAGAAGGTTAGTGTTTAATCTGATAAGTGGTAAAAAATGAAAACGGTCAATTAAGCCTCCATCAATCATGCAATTGATGCTCATAATGAAGGGACTCTGAAGAATGTATAAGATAGAATTATCCAAAGTTTCGGAATAAATTACATGAAACTAAAATAAACAAAAAACCTCACAATAAGAATTGTGAGGTTTTTGTGAGCGCGAAAGGATTCGAACCTTTGACCGTCTGCTTAGAAGGCAGATGCTCTATCCAGCTGAGCTACGCACCCTTAAAAGTTGATTCCCGCTTAGTAAATAAGCACATTAAAAAGTCGGGGCGGCAGGATTCGAACCTGCGACCTCCTGGTCCCAAACCAGGCGCGATGACCGGACTACGCTACGCCCCGAATATATAAGAAGAGCGGAGGGTAAGGGATTCGAACCCTTGCGACACTTTCGCGTCGACAGTTTAGCAAACTGCTCCGTTAACCACTCCGGCAACCCTCCTTTTTTGTTTATTTTTTAATGATCGTTGTTCCGTTATTGCGAGTGCAAATATAGAACAGATTTCTTTATTTACCAAATAAAATTCAAGAAAATTTTGTGTATTTTTGAACTAATAAATCATCCAAAAACCAAACTGATGCGTAAAACATTATATATCATCGGATTAAGCACATTTGTTTTTTCATGTACTTCCAGGCAAAATGTGAAAAAAAATACTTACAAACCGAAAACCCCAACAACACAGGCGAAACCAGCTGTTCAGACAAAACCTCCGGTTGCTCAAAAACCTAAAGTTGTATCTGATCATGGAGTGGATTTTTTTACGACCAATATAGCAGATCCAACCAAAAATGATAATACGGCAAGTTATGGTTCTATCGTATCTGCAAAACCAGGCGGATATAAGGTGGTGAAAACTTTTTTTCCTGCAGTGGCCCAGAATTTCAGACAGCGTTATCTGATATTACATTATACAGCTCTTGCAGATGATAAATCAGTTACTGTTCTGACCCAACAGGCGGTAAGTGCCCATTATCTTGTAAATAATGCCGGAGATAATGAGATCTATCAATTGGTGGATGAAAACAAGCGGGCATATCATGCAGGCGTAAGTGCGTGGAGAAATGATAAAAATCTTAACGATAATTCTATCGGTATTGAAATTGTAAATACAGGCTATACTACAGATAGTACCGGTAAAAGAATTTTTGCCCCTTTTAGTGATGAGCAGGTAAAAAAAGTGGCTGCATTGGTTAAAGATATTGTAACAAGGTATCAGATCCAGCCAACAAACGTATTGGGCCATTCAGATATTGCCCCTACAAGAAAGCAGGATCCTGGACCGATGTTCCCATGGAAAAAGCTCTATGACGAATATCAGGTTGGAATGTGGTATGATGAAGCTGCCAAACAGACGTATCTTGCAACTGCACAGGCAGACCTGGCAGCCAGATATAATGATGCCAGCTTTATTTTCCTTATTCAGACTTCATTACAGAAATTCGGATATGCACTTGATCTTAGCGGACAATGGGACGATGCTACCAAGAAAACAATTGAAGCTTTCCAGTACCACTTCCGTCCACAGAATTATGACGGAATCATGGATGCTGAAACATGGGCAATACTCCAGGCTTTAAATCAAAAATATACTGTAAAATAATTCAAATTAAAACGCATCGGTTAGATGCGTTTTTGCTATCTTTAAACGATCAAAAACAGTAAAATATCTGTAATGGAAAATTTCAGAAAAGAAAGTGATCTATTAGGTGAGCTGAATGTGCCTTTAGACGCTTATTATGGGGTTCAGACACAAAGAGCTATCGACAATTTTAAAATTTCAGGACAGCTTTTGTCTTCCTATCCGGATTTCATAAAAGGATTGGCGTTTGTAAAAAAAGCAGCGGCAAAAACCAATTATGAATTAGGGCTTTTAGACGAAAATCTGTATTTTAAAATAGCAGAAGCATGTGATGAAATTGTAGAAGGGAAATATCATGAGCAGTTTCCGGTAGATATGATTCAGGGAGGCGCTGGAACTTCCATCAACATGAATGCGAATGAAGTGATCGCCAATATCGTGTTGGAAAAATTAGGAAAAAATAAAGGAGAATACGAGTTCTGTTCACCTAATGATCATATCAATCTCTCTCAATCTACGAATGATGCTTATCCTACAGCAATCAAAATGGGACTGCTTCAGATGAACATCGGATTGGTGGAAAAACTGGAAAGAATTATCACGGCTTTCCGTGCAAAAGGGCAGGAATTCCAGGATGTGATCAAAATGGGACGTACACAGCTTCAGGATGCCGTTCCGATGACTTTAGGACAGGAGTTTGAAGCCTACGCAGCCACTTTGGAAGAAGATATCTCCAAGCTTAATAACAATGCCAGCCTATTTGTGGAAGTAAATATGGGAGCTACAGCAATCGGAACAGGATTAAATGCTCCGGTAGGATATGCTGCCCTTTGTGCTAAAAACTTAGCTCAGATTACAGGATTTCCGATTGTTTCAGCACCTGATTTAGTAGAAGCCACTCCTGATACAGGGTCTTATGTAATCTACTCTTCAGCAACAAAACGTCTTGCAGTAAAGCTGTCTAAAATCTGTAATGATTTAAGATTACTTTCATCAGGTCCAAGAGCAGGTCTTTTTGAAATCAACCTTCCGCCAATGCAGCCAGGATCTTCTATCATGCCTGGGAAAGTAAATCCTGTAATTCCGGAAGTGGTCAACCAGGTTTGTTTCAAAGTAATCGGGAATGATCTTACCGTAACTTTTGCCGCAGAAGCAGGACAGCTGCAGCTGAATGTAATGGAACCGGTACTTTCTCATGCCATTATGGAAAATATCAACTTCCTTTGCAATGCTTTGGATACACTTCGTGACAAATGTGTGGTTGGAATTACCGCCAATAAGGAAGTCTGCCTGAATATGGTGAAACACAGCATCGGTATTGTAACCGCATTAAACCCTTATATCGGATACAAACAGTCTACACAAATTGCTAAAGAAGCATTAGAAACCGGTAAAAGCGTTTACAACCTTGTTCTGGAGAAAGGAATTCTTTCTCAGGAAAAACTGGATGAAATTCTTGATCCGAAGAACATGCTGAAACCGCATAACAAATAAAATCATCAACGATAAATGATCAATGATAATTGATGCCCTCAAAAGCTACTCATCATTGATCATTTATTATTCATCATTTATACTATAATTCGTGAGGTTTTTAATCATCATTCCCGCTCATAACGAAGAAGACAACCTCCCATTTACTCTTAATTCTCTGCAACAGCAAAGCAGCAAAGATTTTAAAGTAGTGGTAGTGAATGACGGTTCTACAGACAGAACAGCTGAAGTGATCAGGAAATACACAGAAACTGATTCCCGTTTTGAAACAATCAACCTTCAGAAATCTGAACATCAGCCAGGTTCTAAAGTAGTTCATGCTTTTAACAACGGACTCAATACTCAAACGATAAATGAATTTGACATTATCTGTAAATTTGATGCCGATATCATTCTTCCGGAAAACTACCTCACTGCAGTAGAAACAGCTATTATCAATCATCCCGAATATGGCCTTGTAGGAGGCCTTCTGTATATAGAAAAAGACGGAAATTGGGTGTATGAAGGTAATTCTAATAAACATCACGTAAGAGGTCCTGTGAAGGCTTACCGTAAAGAATGTTTTATTCAGATTGGCGGTTTAAGGGAAACTTTGGGCTGGGATAATATTGACTCTATACTGTTGGAAAATCTGGGATGGAAAGAAGTTGTTCTTCCTGAGCTCCATGTAAAGTTGATTAAAGTAAAAGGAGCTGATTATACGATACGTCCTGCAGATTATTACGGAAGATATTTTTATTTCTTAGGACTGAACAGGTTTCTGGCTTATATCGCCTCCTCAAAAGAAGCTATGAAAAGTAAGTCTGCTTCATTTTTCTTTGATATCATAAGGTCTTATGAAAGCTGCAGATCAAAGAAATTAGCACTGAAAATTACAAAAGAAGAACAAAAAGCCGTTAATGATAAGCGTTGGAGAATGCTGAAAAAGAAATGGCTTAAGATGTAAAAGATAAATTATTTTATACATTGTAAATGTTCATCAGTAGAAACGGGCTTTAGCCCGTTTAATTAAAAAAATAAAAATCCATTGGCTTTAGCCAAAACTTAAAATATAACTCCCGCAAACCCTTGAAAAAAATAGCTTACATAGAAATAGACACTCACGCAGAAATAGCTCACGCTTTCATGGATATTATGGAAGGTTGTCAGGATTTTGCGGTAGACTATTATTTTTCAAAGAGAATCAAAGATCAGGTAAGTCATCACAATGAAGCAGTTTTCTTATCAGACAGTTCTATGATTATGGATCAGCTAAAGGGAAAAGGGTATGATCTGGTGATCATAGGAACTGTTCATCGTTATTTTAATACATTTTTGGCAGTAACAAAAAAGTATAATACCGCAGTCATTACCCATAATCTTAATTTCATAAAATCTTCAAAGCTGGACCTTATAAAAAGTGTTTTCAAAGGAGATATTATCTTCAGATTAAAACTATGGCTGAAGGAAGGATTATTTTACAAAACCAAAGTTTATAAGACTTCAGGAACTCTTTTCGTGCTGGATGAAGCATTGGTTTCAGGGAGATATCAGTATTTGCCGCTGTTTTATACAAGAGATTTTGATAAAGCAAAAAATGAAGAACTTGTGGTGGTGATTCCTGGTGGAGTTTCACAGAAAAGAAGAGATTACGCCCATATTTTTAAAACTATTCAGAAACTCAGTACGGATCAGCCCTGCAAATTTGTTTTCCTTGGAAAAGCGGGCGGACACGAGTTAAAACAACTTGAAAACCTGCCTGGAAAATTACCGGAAAATATTGAAATTACCTGTTTTTCAGAAAGAGTTTCCTCCGAAGATTTTGAAAAATGGATGCAGAAAGCAGATGTTTTATGGTGCCCGATTCAGCAGGAAACAGAGTTTTTCGGCATGAAAGAAATTTATGGACTGACTAAAATGACAGGAAATCTGGGTGATGCCATCGCCTACGGAAAATTGGCGGTTTTTCCAGGAAATTATCCTTCAAAACTGGACTTCATTATTGCTGAAAAAGAAAATGTTCTTGAACAATTAAGAACTGTTTCAGAGACTTCATTTGATTTTTTGACAACATACAGCAGGAAAGAAGTTCAGAAGAAACTGGAACAATTTCTAACATCTTTGATCTGAAAAGTCTGGATTATTCTTTTATTTTATCTTAAATACACTCTTGATAAACCTCATATTCAGATAGTCTTCAACCGGGAAAATCTTGGTGAAGTAATTTCCGATATAGATCAGTATCAAAACAACTGCAGGTTTGTAAACAAGATTAAGCAGATTGCTGTTGAAATTTGGGAGAACAATAGCCACGGTAATAGCTAAAGTACAGATAATGGAGACAAAAATCATTTCAATACTCAAAGGCGAAACCTTAAACACAATATAATTGAAAACAATTTTCACCACATTGTAAATGGTAAGGGAAATTGCTGTAGACAGAGCAATTCCGATCAGCTTCAGATCCGTGTTTTTAATGAAATAATAATTCAGTCCGATCGTTAATCCCGCCAGCAAAAGCATCACCAGAATATTGAATCTGTAATATTTTGAGAGTGAAATAATATTCCCGTTGAATCCGGTAGCAAGATCTATTAATACTGCAGAACCCCAGATCCAGACTACGGGTTCATATTCTCTGAGCATGGTTCCGTTCTTTGGCATGAACTGCGTCAGATAAGGAAATCCTACCATAATACATGAGAATAAAACAGCACCAAGGAAATACAGTGTTAAAGAAGTTTTTTTATGGAACCTGTCCAGTTCCACCATATCTCCGTCTGCCAGAGTTTTGTTGATGATAGGTGCTGAAATATTAAATAATCCAAGCTGGGGAATAGAAATTAACGAGATCAGAGCATACAGAACAGAATAAATTCCAACCTCTTCCATTCCCATAAATTCTCCGATCATAAAGCTGTTGATCGCCAGATAATTTCCAAAAGTTCCCAGAAATCCAAAGAAACTGTAATTGAAAAACTCTTTCCAGAAATTATTCTTTTTGAAATAATCGGTATTAAAATCCAGCTGAATTTTTTCCAGTTTGTTGGTGTAATAAATATATCCCAAAAGCATTAAAAAGAAAATTCCAAAAAAGAAAGCATATGCAATGATCTGTGACGCAGAAGCTGTAACATTCTGTGATAAAGCAAAGAAAAAAAGACAGAATGCTCCCAGGTTCGCTATTTTCGGAAACAGATTGTCGAAGATATTGGAAACTACAATTCTTTTGTAATTGGATGTGTATTTATTGAAAATAGCACAGAATGAAAGGATTAAAATCAATGGCAGAATCATTTCCTTGATCTTCCATGCTTCTGAATGTCTGAATTTCGGATAAAAATAGGGAAGTATAAAAAATACAGCCGTGAAAATAATAAAGTTGATAAAAACCGTCAGTAGTGACAGTGACAGCATATTCTGTTTTTTACCATCTTTTTCTACTTTGTGAAAAAATTTCACATTCGAATAAGAAATACCCAAAACAACAAAAGGAACCAGCATTTCAGCTGTAGGAAGAATGTAGCGTAGCTTTCCGTAAAATTCAAAATCATTCGGAAATATGAATATTGCGGAAACCGTGCCCAGCAAAAAACCAATATAACCGATAATGGAATATTTGAAGCCTTGTCTCGCTACTACACTCATAAGTTGTTTTAAATGTTTTTAGGTATAAAAATAATATTGTTGATGTACTGAGTTTTATTTTTTTCGTCGTTTGTATTTTGCGTTATGATATCTTCTGTAAGATTTTCCAGCGTAAAGCTGTTTCTGTTAAGATATTTGGCATCGTATCCCCAGCTCATCACTTCGGATATTTCATTCCATATAGGAGTTTGGTGGTGTCTTTGTTCCATTTCGACCATTAAAGTCGGCTTAAATTGTCTGATGGTTTCTCTCGCCCCGGACAATGTTTTTATTTCATTTCCTTCAACGTCTATTTTGATAAAATCAAGTCTGCTGAAATTTTCCAGTGCAGCCCATTCATCAAGCTTGATAACTTTTACTTGCTCCGTATAGCTTTTCTCTTCTCCTTTTTCTTTGTAAGAAGTATTTAAAGTGCCGCGGGAAGCAATGGTTTTTCCATTAATAATGGGTACTTTGAACTCTGCAATCCTGTTTTCGTCAGAAAGAGCCAGAGGGAGAATGTGCATGTTAGAAAAAAGTCTTTTTAGTCTTCTGTAAAGCTTTTTATTAGGTTCAAAACCATAAATATGCTCATGCTTCAAGGTGTTTTCCAGCTGATAAAGGAAAGTTCCCACATTGGCACCAATATCCAGTATCACAGCATTTTTAGGAAGGTATTCTTTGATCCATACCAATTCCGGTTCTACATTACGTTCCGAAAAGTTATTTTTATTAAGATTATTTAAAGCTTTAAAATATCTTTTTTTGTAGAAATTCGGGCTTATGTATTGTAGTTTCTCTGCAATTTTTTGGTATAAAGACATCTTTGGCTTTTTGGCGAACAGCAAAGATAAGTAAAAATGTAAAACTTTTCTTAAAAAATGTTAATTATAATGGCTTGATTTTCAGGATAGGTTTTTAAAATCACTTTTGTAACCTGTTGAATTTTAATATATTTTTGATTTGTCCCAGAGATATCTGCATACCCTGAATATCTCAATAATAATATTCTAAAATAATACAAACCAGTAAGAACGCACCCGATTCTCTGTTAAAAATGAGTGATCTGTGATTGAAAAAAAATAAAACTGTTTAAAGAAAAGGTGTATTCAGGAAATCATTGAAAGGCTTCATCAGTTTGAAAACTTTGGTCATGTTTTTCACCGCATTTTTGTCCAGTACTTCCTCATCTTTCAGAGAATATACCACAATAAAGTTTTTAAGCTTGAGATATTCTCCCATAGGATCATCTTTCTCAAAACCCTGAGGTATTTTCTTCAGTTTGTCTTCCTGATCAAGTTCCGGAAAATGTTTTTTGAAATCTTTATTATTGAGAATTTTCAGAAAATCATCTCCGTACAAAGAAATTTCTTTACGAACTTCTTTCAGTACGGAAGATTCCGGCATGTAAATTCCTCCGGCTAAAAAGGATTTTCCAGGTTCCAGGTGAAGGTAATAACCTCCTTTCTGATTTCCTTTTCCCATTCCAAGAGAAGCTCCGAAATTGGTTTTATAAGGAGATTTGTCCTTAGAAAAACGGGTGTCTCTGTAAATTCTGAAAAGGGCTTTTTTACTGTCAATTTTAGCAAGCTCATCATCAAAACCAGACATTTCTTTGATGAGTTCATCTAAAAATGAAACTACATTTTGCTGAGATTCTGTGTACAGGTCTTTATTTTCATTAAACCATTCGCGGTTATTATTTTTATTTAACTTTTGTAAAAAATCAAAAGTTTTGGGAGAAATACTTGCAGACATATTGTGTTAAGTGTTTTTTTGTTATTACATGAGATTCGAAGCTGCTTCCCGAGCCCGGACCAAAATTTCAAAGCCCTGAAACCTCAAAACCAAATGTACAAAAAGTATTCATAGAAATATTATTCTGTTTTTTCTATTCAATAAAATTTCCCAGATTTCATACGGATGCATAATAGTATGGATGGACAGGTATTAAATGATTATGCAGAAAGATGCCAAAAGAAAAATTTACTTTTCATGGCTTTATTTTTGAAAATTCATAAATAGTACAGAAAAAATCAATCGAATTTAATAAAAAAAAATAATGTTTAACAATTTTCTAATCTGAGGCTTGTTTTTTTGGGTTTAATTTTCCAAAAATTAAAAAAATATTACAGGATTGTGAATTTAAGATTGTATATTTAAAACTTTATTCAAAAACAAATCAAATATTTATTGTATCTTTGCAAAAATTTTAAAATAGTTAATGAATTTATTTACGGAAACCAATTTAAGTCCTGATATCCTTAAGGCAATTGGCGAACTGGGCTACGAAAGCCCAACAGAAATCCAAAAACAGACTATCCCTTTTATTCTTTCAGATATTCGCGACTTGATCGCACTTGCGCAGACGGGGACAGGCAAAACAGCAGCGTTTTCGCTTCCGATTTTGGATATGATTGACGATACGAGTCGCAAAATCCAATTATTGGTGCTTTGTCCGACACGGGAATTATGTCTTCAGATTTCGAAGGACATAAAGAATTACTCTAAGTATATGAAAGACATCAAGACAACTGCGGTTTATGGTGGAAGTAGTATTGTAGAGCAGATGAGATCTTTGAAGGATAAACCACAAATCATTGTGGGAACTCCGGGAAGAGTAATTGATCTTATCAACAGAAAAGCACTAGACTTTTCTGCGATTCATTGGTTGGTATTAGACGAAGCTGATGAAATGCTTTCTATGGGATTCAAGGATGAATTGGAAACCATTCTAAGCGAAACTCCGGAAACGAAACAAACTTTCTTATTCTCTGCAACGATGAATAAAGAGGTGGAAAGAATTTCCAAGAATTATCTTACAAAACCACATCGTATTTCAGTAGGTTCTATCAACGAAGTGAAGAAGAACATTACTCACGAATACTATGTTGTAGGATACCGTCAGAAAAAAGAAGCATTGAAGAGACTTATTGATGCGAATCCTAACCAGTACTCCATTATCTTCTGCAGAACGAGAATGGAAACTCAGGAGGTTGCTGATTTCTTAATGCAGAACGGATATGCAGCTGATGCTCTTCACGGTGATCTTTCTCAGGCGCAGAGAGATACGGTAATGAAGAAATTCAGATTGAAAAACATCGATATTCTTGTAGCAACAGACGTAGCAGCAAGAGGATTGGATGTGAACTCTTTAACTCACGTTATTCACTTCTCTTTACCAGATGATCCTGAAGTATTCGTTCACAGAAGCGGAAGAACAGGTAGAGCTGGGAAAGATGGTATTTCCATGGCTTTAATCAAGCCTGAAGAAAGCAGAAAACTGAAACAGATCAAATCTGCAACAAAAATTGAAATCAACGAGAAATTCATTCCTACTGGTGATGATATTATCAAAGCTCAGGTAGGTGGTGTATTCGAAAAATTATTGACCGAGCACGAAGATCTTTTCGAATTTGATGACAGCTTAATCCCGGATCTGAGCAACTTTACAAAAGAAGAACTGGTACACCAGCTTCTACAGTTCCAGTTGAGAGATCTTGCTTTATACTACAAAGACAAGCATGATCTTGTAGAGCAGAAATTCAGCAGCAGAGATGACGATTACTCCAGAAGAGACCGTGGCCGTGAAAGAGACAGAGACAGAGGTCGTGACAGAGATAGAGGAGATCGTGGAAGAGACAGAGATCGTGGGGCAAAACCAAGAAGAAGAGATGAAAACATGGTAAGATTCTTCTTCAACCTTGGTAAGAAAGACCATTTGAAAAAGCTTGATGTTTTAGATATTATCAATAAGGCAACTGCTGGCGGAAAAACCAAAAAGAGAGCTGAAATCGGTGATATCGAAATCTTAGAGAAATTCTCTTTCTTCGAAGTTGAAAAATCTTTCAAAGACAATGTATTGAGCAATATTCAATCTATGAAGTTCAAAGGAAAAGATATGAGAGCTGAAGTAGCAAACTAATCTCTTCCTATACCATACAAAACCGGCATTAATGCCGGTTTTTTTTATTGATAATCAGTTGTTAAGCGAATGTTAACAAAACTTAATGTCATATAGTTTCACGTACAATCCTTTTTTAAGAAATTTGCACACGAATTATAAATACTAAAAAATGGGAATTGGTAATATTTTCCACGCTTTTCAACCAAAAGATAAAATCTTCTTTGTACTTTTCGAAAAAGTAACTGAAAATCTAGTTGCAATGTCAGAAGAATTCAACACAGGAATCAAGGATTTCGATCTTAATGACGATTCAATGTTGAAGAAAATGAGCGACTTCGAACACAAGAATGATGAACTTACTCACGAAATTTTCGTAGAATTAGGGAAGAACTTCATTACACCTTTTGACCGTGAAGACATTCACACACTGGCAACAGGACTTGATGATATCGCTGATTATATCTACGCATCCACAAAATATATTTTCCTTTACAAATCACCTGAGATGAAGGCTTATTCAGACTTCTCTTTATTGATCCACAAAGCATGTCTTGAAATTCAGAATGCTATGAAAAACCTGAAAGGGTTTAAAAATATGGAACAGGTGAAAGAAGCTTGTATTAAGGTGAACTCTATTGAGAATATTGCTGACGATTTGCTTTCCAACTCAATGGTAGAATTATTTGAAACCAATGATGCCATCAACATTATTAAAGTTTCATCCGTATTAAACTACCTTGAAATTGTAACAGACAAAGCAGAAGATGTTGCCAATACCATTGAGAACATCATGATTAAATACGCCTAATACATAGCAAAAATGGAATTTCCGATTTTACTTATAGTTATTATTGCGCTGGCATTGATCTTCGATTATATCAATGGTTTCCATGATGCAGCCAACTCAATTGCAACTATAGTTTCTACAAAAGTTTTAACTCCATTCCAGGCTGTACTTTGGGCGGCGCTTTGGAACTTTGCAGCTTTCTTTATTGCTGCTTATATTATTGGAGAATTCAAAATTGGTAACACAATTGCCAAAACAGTTAACGAGAATTTTATCACCCTTGAAGTTATATTTTCCGGTCTTGTGGCAGCTATTGCCTGGAACCTCCTTACGTGGTGGTTCGGAATCCCCTCATCATCATCACATACGCTGATCGGAGGTTTCCTGGGAGCAGCTCTTATGCATGCTTTCATGATGGATTATCATGATGTGGTGGCAACACAGCCAGATCTTGGAATGTGGGGTACTGTTAAAGAAGCTTTCAATCAGGTTACCCATCAGAGTGTAGTGAAGTTTGATAAAGTAATTCCTATCTTCCTGTTCATTTTTATGGCACCAATTATAGGGATGATTATCTCAATCATCATTACCCTGATTATTGTACACCTTTATAAAAGATCAAACCCACACAAAGCAGACCAGTCTTTCAAAAGATTACAGCTGGCTTCTTCAGCTTTATTCAGCTTGGGGCACGGTTTGAATGATGCTCAGAAAGTAATGGGGATCATTGGTGCAGCACTTATCTATTATCATGTTGAAATGCTGCATGACCCGGTTTATCTGAATATTCCTGCTGCAGGACGTTTTGATTATTTTGCAGAACATTACCTTTGGGTTCCTTTGGTATCATTCCTTGCTATCGGTTTAGGAACCATGAGCGGTGGTTGGAAGATCATAAAAACCATGGGTACCAAGATTACTAAGGTAACTTCATTAGAAGGTGTAAGTGCAGAAACCGCAGGTGCTATTACCTTGTTCATTACAGACCACTTCGGTATTCCTGTATCTACTACCCATACGATTACTGGTTCTATCATCGGGGTAGGATTAACGAAAAGAATTTCAGCGGTAAGATGGGGAATCACTGTAAGCTTACTTTGGGCTTGGGTTCTTACCATTCCGATCTCTGCAATAGTAGCGGGAATTACCTATCTTGTGGTAACTTTCGTTTTCTAAAAAACAAATCATATAATTATATAAACTTTGTCCGTTTGGGCAAAGTTTTTTGTTTTATAAAGCCCTGAAAAATCGTATTTTTGTTCAAATTATAAGATTTTATGGAATTTTTAGACAGATACCAGCAGATTGTTGCAGATGCCATCACTAAATATACTTTTAAAGATAAACCTTCGGAGCTCTATGAGCCGATGAATTATATTATTTCCCATGGTGGAAAACGTCTTCGTCCTATTATGGTGCTGATGGCATGTGATATGTTCGGTGGAGATCTTAAACAGGCCATCAAACCTGCATTGGCTATCGAGTTTTTCCATAACTTCACCCTGATCCATGATGATATTATGGATGAAGCTCCTTTAAGAAGAAACAAGCCTACCATTCATACTTTACATGGCCTTAATGTAGGTATTCTTTCCGGAGACGGGCTGATGCTGAAAGCGTATAAGTTTTTTGAAGATCTTGAACCTGAAATTTTCAAAGCATGTATCAGAATATTTACCCACACAGGACTTCTGTTGTGTGAAGGACAGCAGTATGATATCAACTTTGAAACTCAGAAAGACGTTACTTTTGATGATTATATCAGAATGATTACCTATAAAACCGGAGTGTTAAGTGCTTCTTCATTTGAAATCGGGGCTTTGATCGCAAGAGCTGATTTTAAAGATGCGAAAGCTATTTTTAATTTCGGAAAGCATATCGGAATTGCGTTCCAGATTATGGATGATTATCTTGATGTATTCGGAGATCAGGCACAGTTTGGAAAAAAGCATGCCGGAGATATTTATGAGAACAAAAAAACGGTTCTGTATCTGTTAGCAAGAGAACATGCTACCGATGAAGAAAGAAAAGAACTGGATTACTGGTATTCTAAGAAGACTGAAAATGTTGATAAGGTGTATGGCGTAGAAAAGATTTTCAGAAGAACAAAAGTAGATGAGAAAGCTTTACGTCTGATTGAAAAACATAATGAAATAGGACAAAGTTACCTTCAGAAAATAGATGTTCCGGAAGAAAAGAAAAAACCTTTCATTGAACTGGCTAATTATTTGTTGAGAAGAGAAAGTTAATATAGGTAACAGAGGGTAGTTCGCAGGTAACAGCAATTTACCTGCAACCTGTTCCCTGCAACCTAATCCCTATACAATGAAATTCAGAACCGAAGTTGATATTCCCGTATCAGAAAAGAAGATTGAGATTGAAGATAAAATATTTTCAATAGGATCATGCTTTGCCTCTGAAATGACAGATCTACTTCAGGACGGACAACTTCAGACTCTTAACAACCCCTTTGGGACTATTTTTAATCCTTTTTCCATCAATAATGCCATCAACAGATTACATGATTCTGCATTTTACGAAGAAGAGGAGCTGATTACTTACAATGAAGAATACATCTCTCTGGATCATCACACCAGTTTTGATACCCGATATATTCATCAGACCCTGGACAGGATTAACGGTGCTATTGAAGCGGGAAATGCCTTTCTTCAGGAAGCTGACTGGATCATTATCACTTACGGATCTTCATTTATCTATGAATTTCTTCCCAAGAAAAAGCTGGTAGCCAACTGTCATAAAATTCCGCAGAAGTTTTTTGAGAAAAGATTACTTTCCCATCAGGAGCTGACAAGCTCAATTTACCATACAATTCTGGATCTTAAAGATATTTGTAAAGAAGGAGTGCAAATTCTGTTTACCGTTTCCCCCGTAAGGCATACAAAAGACGGAATGGTAGAAAACCAATTGAGCAAATCCAAGCTGATTACGGCTATCCATGAGTCTATTTCTATGTTCGAAGACTGTCATTATCTGCCGGTTTATGAGATTTTAATGGATGACCTCAGGGATTACCGTTTTTATAAAGAAGATATGATTCATCCCAGTACGCAGGCGGTTAATTATATATTTGAGAAATTCGGGAAGTCTTATTTTTCAGAAGAAACACAGAACTTTATCAAAGAAAATTTTAAAATCATCAAGGCTCTTGAACACAAGACAAGCGATAAGAAAGATCCGAAGTTTATTGAGTTCAGAGAAAAACTGGATCAGAGAATTGAAGTACAGCGCAAGAAGGTAAAACATAAAATATTTTAAATGCCTGATTTCACCAGAATTGACTATCTGAAAGATGGAAATGAAAGACAGAAAAAAGCTTACGAAATTCTTAAAAAATATCGTGTTTTCGATAAATTGAAGGATTATTCTCCAATTTTAGCAGGAACTGTTCCTATTGAGATTGATATCAAAGGAAGTGATCTGGATCTTATTTTCGAGGTGGATTTAAAATTTGAACAGGATTTTCTGGATGATTTACTATTTTGCCAGCTTATTCCTCATGATGCAGAAGTGGAATATCCCATTGTAAACGGGGAGAAATGTATTACGTTAAATTTTATACTGGACGGGTTTCTTATTGAGATTTTTGGACAAAATAAGCCTACAACAGAGCAGAATGCATACCTTCACATGGTTGCAGAATACAAAATATTACTGAAAAAAGGAGAAAAATTTAAACAAAAAATAATAGAGCTGAAAAAACAGGGAATAAAAACAGAGCCAGCTTTCGGACTATTGCTGGGACTTGAAAACCCTTATGAAGATCTGTTGAAATTTTAAATAAAATGATTGATACACATACACATCTATACGCAGAAGAATTTGATGAAGACAGAAAAGAAGCCATTCAGAGAGCTTTAGATAAAGGGATTAGAGAATTTTATCTTCCTGCTATCGACTCTGAATCCCATGAGAAAATGCTGCAGCTGGAAACAGACTATCCGGGCCAGATTTTTTCTATGATGGGGCTGCATCCCTGCTATGTAAAGCCAGAATCATGGGAAAAAGAACTTGAAATTGTAAAAAATTATCTTGGTCAGAGACATTTTCCGGCTATTGGAGAGATTGGAATTGATCTTTATTGGGATAAAACAACACTTGATATTCAGGTGAAAGCCTTTGAACAGCAGATTGACTGGGCGATAGAAAAAGACCTTCCGATTGTCATCCATACCAGAGAAAGTTTTGATGAAACATTTGAGGTTCTGGAAAGAAAAAAACATCCGAAACTTAGAGGAATCTTCCATTGCTTTTCTGGAAATCTGGAACAGGCAAAACATGCCATTGGTCTTAATTTTATCTTGGGAATCGGTGGAGTAGTGACTTTTAAAAATGGAAAAATAGATCAGTTTTTGAACGAAGTTCCATTGGATAAAATTGTTCTGGAAACAGATTCTCCATACCTGGCTCCGGTTCCTCACAGAGGGAAAAGAAATGAAAGCTCTTATCTTGATCTGGTTGCCGGAAAACTGGTGGATATCTATGGGAAAGACTTTTCTGAGATAGACCTTATTACAACAGAAAATGCTAAAAACATTTTCAAATACCATAATTAATGAATGCCCTGTTAAATTTTATTAGGAGCAACAGGTTGAATGGCATATTGCTGTTTGCTGTTTATTTCATCATTAATCTTTTATTTCTGACAAAATATGGAATCAGGCAGTCTTTTGTTCCTCTTACTATTTTAGTTATTCTTTTTTCAGGGGGTAATTTATTATTATTCTCTTTAGGAAAATGGTCTCGGTTGAAAAAATTATGGACCGAAAAATCTGTATATTTTCTTATCATTTTTATAACTATTGTTTACATTGCTTTGTGCCATGTGATAAAAGATCCCTACAAAATGAATATTGACAGATGGGCAACTTTAGAATTTTCTGTAGAGCATTGGACAAAAGGAGAATATATCTATGATACTCCAAATTTCATGGGAAATTTATCCTCTTATCTCCCCGGGCAATTGCTTTTGTCAAGTGTTTTTTATTTTTTAGGTAATGTCGGATACCTTCAGGTTGCTGCCTTCTTACTGTTTTCCTATGTTATTTTTTTAGAATTTAAGAGCAATTTTCATAGATTTTTTGCGATAGGAATGTTAGGTATTTCCCTGGCTTATATTTATGAAGTGGTCTGTAAGAGTGATTTTATCTCTTCCTTTATTGCAGTTGCAGCCTTTATTCTTTTTTGGAGCAGAAAGTTTAAAGATGATTACTTTAAAAGACCTTTTCTGTTGGGAATATGCATAGGAATTCTATGTCTTACAAGAAGCGCAGTGATCATCCCTTTAATTATTTTTTTATTAAATCCTTTTATTAAAACCAGCTGGAAAAATAAAATAAAATTTGGGGTATGCTTTTTATTGACGGTAGCAATCTTATTGGCATCTGTTCTGCTGCCTGCCAAAAATATTGAGCATGTGCTGCAATATAATCCTCTTAATCTTCAGGGACAAAGCAATAAATTTGTTATGCTGTTCTTTATGATACTGTCGGTTATCCTTTCCTTCTATGTTAAAAAAATAGAAACAGTATTTTACTTCTCAGCTTATATTCTTTTTTTGGTGATGTTAAGTTTTGTAGGTGAACAGTATTTCACTTTAGGGTTTTCTTACCAGAATAATTTCTTTTCTACCACTTATCTGGCAGCTTGTTTACCTTTTTGTATTATCGGTTATTGCTATACAAAACAAAAAACAGAATAATAATAATCAACGATCATAAAAAAGGTCGTTTTCACAAGTTGTGAGACGACCTTTTTTATTTTATTTCTTTCTTGTGAAATTCTTGTTCTTAGGTTTTTTAAACCCTACCGAAGCTCCCGCAGAAGGCTTTTTACGGTTGTTACTCTGCCTTGAGCTGTTACTGTTGCCTGTTGTTTTAGGTTTCTCACCACCTGCATGCAGAGGTTTGTTATTTGAATCCCTTTTCTGGGCAACAAGATCATCAGTATGGAACGGATGATCTTTGATTACGGGGATTTTCTTTCCAATCAGTTTCTCTGTATTCTTTAAATTCAAAAGATCAAGTCCGTCTACAAAAGATATAGAATTACCTTCGGCTCCGGCTCTTCCGGTTCTTCCGATTCTGTGTACATACGTTTCAGAAACATCGGAAAGCTCAAAATTGATCACGAACTTCAATTCATCAATATCAATTCCTCTGGCAGCAATATCTGTGGCGACAAGAACCCTTGTTTTTCCGGATTTAAAATTATTCAATGCATTTTGTCTCGCATTCTGAGATTTGTTACCGTGAATTGCTTCTGCAGAGATATTATCCTTCTGAAGTTTTCTGGAAATCTTATCTGCACCGTGCTTCGTTCTTGCAAAAACCAATACAGAGTCTGAAATATCATTTTGCAGAATATGAGAAAGTAAATTCAGTTTATTATCCTTTTCTACGAAATACACAGATTGTTTGATGGTATCTGCCGTAGAAGAAACCGGAGTTACCTCTACTTTTATCGGATTATTGAGGATAGAATTAGCCAGTTTTTGAATTTCAGCCGGCATTGTTGCGGAAAAGAATAAAGTTTGTCTTCTCTGAGGTAAAAGTTTAATGATTCTTTTTACATCATGTACAAAACCCATGTCCAGCATTCTGTCTGCTTCATCAAGAACAAAAATCTCAAGATTTTTCAGGCTGATGATGCCCTGTGCAATAAAGTCCAGAAGTCTTCCCGGTGTTGCTACCAGAATATCAATACCTTTTCTCAAAGCTGCCTCCTGGTTTCCTTGCTTTACTCCTCCGAAGATAACAAGTTGTTTTAATGGAAGATATTTACCGTACGCATTAATGTTTTCCTCAATCTGAATAGCCAGTTCTCTGGTTGGTGTAAGGATTAATGCTTTAATATGTTTGTTGGGAATTTTATTTTTGGATAAATTCTGTAGGATGGGGATGGAAAAAGCGGCTGTCTTCCCTGTTCCTGTCTGCGCACAACCTAAAAAGTCTCTGCCTTCCAGAATATCAGGAATAGATCTTTCCTGAATAGGCGTAGGTGTGGTGTATCCCTGCTCCTGGATTGCTTTTGCAATAGGTTCTATTAAGTTTAAGTCTGTAAAATTCAAATGAATTATTTTAAAATTTAAATAAAAATTCCTTCAGTCTGAAAGAATTACATTCTGCAAAGGTAGTTTAAAAAAAATTAAGATTTTTATTCTGCTCATTTGCATCTTTATAAAGCTTATTTTATGGCTGTAAAATATCAATGGCCACCCATATACAAGCAGCCAATTGTTTTATTGTAAAAATAAAATCTTATCTGGATCAAAAGATCATAGTAAATGAAATTATTTCACTTTAGTCCATTGCTGGTTTTTTCGTAAATTTTCAAAAAACTGATACAGTTCCGAAAGCTTTTCGCTTCCACGCTTTCCGTAATCTTCCACATTTTTTGAAGTTCCGTCAGCGAATTGTACTCTTAAATAGGCGGTTGGAAGATCGGTAATATTGTGTTCACCGTATTTGTTATTCAAACTTTTTACATTTAAGCCATCAAGTAAACTGATTAATTTATTATAATCTTCTTCTTTAATGACTCCTTTAAAACTTCCTTCACGTGGTTTGGAGAACTCATCTTTGGAAGGCTTATCATTAAAATTAAAATGTTCTGCTTCAAAAACTGCACTTCTGTCCGGGTTGATTATTATTTTAAAAACAGGGCAGAAACCAAAACACGGAGTTGCCTCATATTCAATTGCAGTATATTTTGAATTTACTTTTTGAGAAGTTGTACAGGATGTCAAAAACACAAATGCGCAAATGGCGAGGAAATATTTCATAGTCTTTTTAAATTTGAAAGAGTCTCCCAAGAATTGTTCCAAAAGATAAAATTTTCTTTGTTTCGATGTTAAACATAAAATAGTAAATCTGCTTAACCTTTAAGATTGTATCAAGTGTTAAGAATATGAAGATAAGCTCTGCTTTATGCTTAAGAGATCAGAATGATTCATCTTAACGATGCTTTATTTTTAAATCTTTTCTTAATGGTTTAAAAATTTACGGGAAATTTTATAAAGAAAAACAGCCTCAGAGGAAATCTGAGGCTGTTTTTTATGCTGCAGCTCTATTTTCAAAATAAAACTGATAAATCAATGTACGTCTATCCGTGCAATTGTTTCCAGATAGCATCTTTCAGCTCCATAAGGCCTTCTCCGGTAACTCCTGAGAAAAATAGAGGCTGTTTGTTTTCCGGGAACTCTGCTGCAATTTCTTTTTTCAGTTCATCATCCAGAAGATCAGATTTTGAAACGGAAACAATGAAATCTTTATCCAAAAGTTCCGGGTTGTACTCCTTCAGTTCGTTTTCAAGAATTTTAAACTCCTGGAAATGGTTTTCAGAATCGGCCGGAATTAAGAATAAAAGGATAGAGTTTCTTTCAATATGTCTCAGGAATCTGTGTCCTAAACCTTTTCCTTCTGCTGCTCCCTCAATGATTCCCGGGATATCAGCCATCACAAATGATTTGTAATTTCTGTAATCTACAATCCCAAGGTTAGGAGTTAATGTAGTAAAAGCGTAATTGGCAATTTTGGGTTTTGCTGCAGAAACAGAAGCCAAGAGTGTAGATTTTCCAGCATTTGGAAATCCAACAAGTCCTACATCGGCCAAAATTTTAAGCTCGAAGACTACATAGCCTTCTTCGCCGTCCATTCCGGGTTGAGCATATCTTGGAGTCTGATTGGTAGAGGATTTAAAATGTTCGTTTCCTTTTCCTCCTTTTCCTCCCTGCATCAAAATGATTTCCTGTTTATCTTCAAGGATTTCTCCGATAATTTCACCTTCTTCATTTTTAGCGATAGTCCCAATAGGAACGTCGATATAAATATCAGAACCGTCAGCTCCTGTCAGCTGGTTTTTCGCTCCGTTTTCACCTCGTTCTGCTTTTATGTGACGGGTATATCGGAGTGGAAGCAAAGTCCATTCATTAGCATTTCCTCTCATGATGACGTGTCCGCCGCGACCTCCGTCGCCACCGTCAGGCCCCCCTTTAGGAATATACTTTTCACGGCGAAGGTGGGCAGAACCAGCACCTCCGTGTCCGCTTTTACAATGGATCTTTACGTAATCTACAAAGTTAGACATATAGTTTGTGTTGCGGGTTGCAGGGATGAAACTTCTTATCCCTTGCCATATCCCGATTATTTAATTTTCTCTACCTCAGCGAAAAGTTTTTGGGAAATCTCATCAATTTCTCCAACACCGTTTACCTCTACATATTTCCCCTGCTGCTTATAAAGCTCGGCAACTTCTGCTGTCTTGGTATAATATTCTTTAATTCTGTTTTCGATGATCTCTACATTGCTGTCGTCTGATCTTCCGCTGGTCTCACCTCTTTTCAGAAGTCTTTCAACCAAAATTTTGTCCTCTACTACCAATGAAAGACAGATGTCAATCTCGTCATTCAGTACTTCTTTAACGATAGTCTCCAATGCTTCTGTCTGAGCAGTTGTTCTTGGATATCCGTCAAAAATAAAACCATTGGTATCAGTAGGCTTTTTGATCTCGTCGATCAGCATATCTGTTGTTACCTGATCCGGAACCAATTCTCCCTTATCGATGTATGACTTCGCCAGTTTTCCAAGTTCAGTGTCATTTTTCATGTTGTATCTGAAAAGATCACCTGTTGAAACCTGTTTTAAATTGAATTTCTCGATCAGATTCTGGGCTTGTGTTCCTTTTCCACTTCCTGGAGGGCCGAACAGAACAATGTTTATCATAATGTTGATACGCTTCCAGCAATTGGCATTTTGCTTCCGGCTCCTGGCTTTTGGCGGTTTGCTCTTTGCTTTCAGCTTTTTTAAGTTAATATTAAATTTATTTCTTTATTATAATTTTTAAGCTAAAAGCTATCAGCTAATAGCCAACAGCGTTTAATGGTTGATTTGTCCGTCTTCCAGCTGATATAAATTTGGAAGGTTTCTTCCCAATTCATCATAATCCAGTCCGTATCCAAGTACAAATTTGTTTGGGATTTCCTTTCCGATGTAATCCAGTTTGAAATCTTTCTTGTAAATCTCAGGTTTCAATAGAAAACTAGCCAGTTTTACAGATTTAGGACGTTGTGTTTCTTTGAAATATTTAAAAAGACTTTCAACCGTATTTCCTGTATCTACGATATCCTCAACAATGATGATATGGCGGTCTTTTACGTCTTTTGTAAGCTCCATTTTCTGATAAACGATCCCCGTAGACTCAGTTCCTACATAAGAGCTCATTTGAATGAAGGCAATTTCGCATTCCCCCGGGTAATATTTTAAAAGATCAGAGAAGAACATCACCACTCCATTTAACACCCCAATGAAAACAGGAACTTCATCCTTGTAATCTTCATAAATTCTTAACGCTGTCTCTTTTACAATTTCCTGAATTTCGGCATCCTTTAAATAAGGAACGAAAGTTTTGTCGTGAACTTTAATGCTTTCCATAAAATTTTTAGTAGGAGGCAAAGTTACGGATTTTTGATTAAAATACTTTCCTGTTTTTATCAGTTTGAAACTTTGATGGTTTCAGGACATCTGAATTGAATAATATGATAAAGTCTGTTTAAATAATAATAAAGAGAAGCTTTTTAACGAGACATTAAGGTATAACCTTAAAAAACGACTCCGCAAACAATGAAAAATAAACAAGTGTTTAAAACAAAGAAGCAAAAGAGGGGGATAAATGTTCTGATTGAAATGAAAAAGAATAATATTCAGGAAAATGACTATCTTTGTTCTTTCAAACCCAACAATACAGACATGTAGGATATCATTTCTTTCAGATTCATAAAAACAGTAATGAAGAAGTTGCTGGTGTTCAACCATTATTAAGAAAGAAATCATGATTTTACTGCAAAATATATCCTTTGGGTTTCCGGGAGGAAATCTTCTATTTAATCATATCAATTTAACAATACAGTCTCATACCAAATCTGCTCTGGTAGGGAGTAATGGCGTGGGAAAATCAACCCTGCTGAAAATAATCGCGGGAGAAATACAGCCTCTCAACGGCAATACCAATATTCCGGGTAATATCTTTTATGTACCGCAGATATTTGGAAATTTAAATGATCTTACCATTGCAGAATGCCTGAGGATAGATCAGAAACTCCATGCTCTTCAAAAAATTACCAATGGAGAGGTGGACGAAATATATTTTGAAACGCTCAATGACGACTGGGATATTGAAGAAAGATGCCAGCATGCTTTGGAGCATTGGGGTCTCGAAAATTTTGAATTAACTCAAAAACTGGAAGACCTGAGTGGAGGACAGAAGACTAAAGTTTTTCTCGCCGGAATTCAGATCAATCAACCTGATATTATTGTATTGGATGAACCTACCAACCATTTGGATCTTAATGGCAGGAAATTACTGTATGATCTTATCAACAAAACAGATGCAACAGTGGTTATCGTAAGCCACGACCGTACTTTGCTCAATCTTGTGGATACCATATTCGAATTAAGCAATCAGGGAATTGCAACTTATGGTGGAAACTATGACTTTTATGCCAAACAGAAAGAAGTGGAGGAGGAAGCATTGCAAAATGATATCCATTCCAAAGAACGTACTCTGAAAAAAGCAAAAGAAAAGGAGCGGGAAACTCTGGAACGAAAGCAAAAACTGGATGCAAGAGGTAAAGGGAAGCAGGAAAAATCCGGAGTAGCCAGAATTATGATGAATACGCTTCGGAATAATGCTGAAAAAAACAGTTCAAAACTTAAAAGTGTACACGCAGAGAAAATTAGTGGGATTTCCGGTGACTTAAGAGATCTGCGTTCCTCCTTAAAGAATTCTGATCAGATGAAAGTTAATTTTAATGATTCCAATCTGCATTCAGGAAAGATCCTTGTTACCGTTGAAGATATTAATTTCACTTACGGAAAAGAAAAACTCTGGAAAGAAAACATCAGTATGGAGGTGCGAAGTGGAGACCGAATATCAGTGAAAGGCTCAAACGGTTCCGGAAAAACTACCCTGATAAAACTTCTGCTGGGAAATATTAAACCTTCGGAAGGAAAAATAAATAAGACAGAATTCAACAGTATCTATATTGACCAGGAATATTCCCTTATTGATAATGATTCAACGCTTTACGATTTTGTACAGACTTTCAATGACAATGCCATGCAGGAATCCGAAGTGAAAACATTACTCACCAGATTTTTATTTTGGAAAGATACTTGGGACAAAAAATGTGGAATGCTAAGTGGCGGAGAGCGTTTACGATTGCTTCTTTGCGGTCTTTCCATCAGTAATAAAGCACCCGATATGATTATCCTTGATGAACCAACCAATAACTTAGATCTTCAGAATGTAGAAATTCTCACCAATTCTATAAAAGATTATCATGGTACCCTGCTGGTGATTTCCCATGATGAGGTTTTCCTTCAGGAGATTGGAATTGACAGAGAACTGATGCTGGGGTAATTGTTACATTTCTTGCAAATCAGACAAAATCCTTTTTAGATATTCAATAGGGGTGGGCTTTAGCCCGCCTTCAACATCAAAACAACTCCATCTGCTTTAGCCAAAACTTATACAGAAATTCCAGATCAATGCTATCTGGAATTTTTATTTTGTTCTTATTATTTTAAGATCCAGTTATGGATTTCCTTCAGAACCTGTTCTCTTATGGATTCGTTTAAAATCTCATGACGCATATCAGGATAGATTTTTAAGTCCACATTTTGAAAACCATCAATTTTTAAGTTGTTGACGGTTTGTATGACACCTTTTCCAAAATCACCGATCGGATCGTTCTGCCCGCTTACGAATAAAAAAGGAAATGATTTAGAAATAGGTGCAGCCCAGTTTCTCGTTGTCGCTTTTTTATAAATGGTAAATAAAGTATAAAAAGCATTATGAGTGAACGGAATTCCACAAAGTTCATCCTGTTCAAAAGCTTGTCGGTTTTTAGGATTTACACTGAGCCAGCTGGTATCACTGAAATCTTTATCCTTTTTAAAATGTTTGTTATTGACACTCGTGAAAACAGAATTCAAAAAAGTACGATGATGAGGCGCTATGGCATTGGCCAATGACAAATAAACTCTCAATATATTGATTCCCGGTAAAGGTCCGCCGGTTCCTGTAATGATAGCCCCGGAAAATTTACTGCTTGCTTTTTGAAGAAGGCATCGTGTAATAAAAGATCCCATAGAATGTCCCAGAATAAAATGGGGGACATCCGGATATTGTTCTGCAAGATAATCTGCCATCATTTCAGCATCTGCAACAAGCCTTTCATCCGGTTTTTCAAGCTGGAAGAAACCAATATCTTTTTTCTCTTTTACAGATTTTCCATGTCCCAGGTGATCATAGGTCAATACAGCAATTCCATGAGACGCAAAATATGCTGCAATCTCTGCATATCTTCCGCTATGTTCCTGCATGCCGTGAACGATGAGAAGAGTGGCTTTTGCTGTTTCCGGAGAAAATATGGTGTGGAAAAGCTGGGAGCTTTTGTTTAAATTTGATGGTAAATATGATGATGTTTGGGATAATAGCATGATAATTAGGGTTTACGTTATTTTATCTCGATTTCAGGAAGCTTTAAAGATTATCATGGGACTTTGTTGATAGTATCGATTTCAGAAGATGTGCGTGTTTGAAGATGAAGTAGGTAGAACAGTGGATTGGTAATTATTGTACTTTAACTTTGTTTTAATCAAAACTTAATGATATTTATAAATCTAAATAACCAAAATATTCATTTGGTGGGATATTTAAATCTATAAAATTAAAACTAGGCTTTTGGTCTTCTTCTTGGAGAAGGTAATAAATTTTGATACTCTCGGTGTCTGAAGACAAATAATAAATGATATTTTTCTCTACATCTGCTTGAGAAAATAATTTTGAGTCATTTGGAATTATATTTCTTTCAGCTAGTTTTAATTTTCCTTTTTTTGTGAAAACTACTTTAGCAATGTCCCCTGTTTTAGTGGCATGATTCAGATTAAATGGAAGAATAGCTAAATTTCTTAAAGGTAGTTCTGATATTGAACCTCCAACACAATATTCAGCAATTGAAATTGTTGAAATATACATTTTGATATCTTTGCTTAAGAAGTATTTATAATATTCCAAAGCATTTTTAAATAATGGATCAGCATCATTTAAAAATCTAATAAAGAAACTTGTGTCTAGTAAAACTCCATTAACTTTCATAGCTTCCTCTCATTTGTCTTAACCATTCATCAGGATTAATATTTGAAAGCCAAGATTGTTTTGCCCTATCTCTTAATTTTTTCAAATAATTTTCGTCAAAAATGGGATTGTAATCAATTAACTCAATGAACTCTAAATTTGTAAAATCAATTTCTCCGTTTTCGGAATGTTGATTACCTTTAGCTCTTATACCTAAAGATCTATATAGAATATTTTCTTCTTGTTGTTCTAAGAATGAAATTGGAGTTTGAATTCTAACCGTTCCGTATTCATCAGTCAATAAATGAATATTAGCTTTATCTTTGCCTCCTGCATTAGTTATTTTTCCATAGAAATAAAATTCTGCTTCAGCCCAAATTGCTTCTGTTCTTTTAAAATCAGAAAATTTATCAATTCGAATATTATTAGAACCTTCAAGTGATGTCGTTATATCAAGAGCAAAATCCTTTTTCTTTGCTAAATCTTGAAGGTTTTCAATAGCTTTAGCTGTTGCTAAATCCAAATAATCAATTGTATTAGTTTGAGAAATTAAACCTAATACGGCATTAAAACTAACTATATATTGTATTCCGGTTTTAAAAATATTTCTAACAGAGCCTTCTTTAATATCATAAGAAATCAAAGGTCTATTTTTCTTATCTCCAGAATATAGCAAATCATCAACATTGTTTAATATAGAAACTATTTCCTTGATATCAAAGTTATCAGGATTTATATCTACGTTTCCAATTTTTCCAGAAACTTTTATTTCTATTTGACCATGTTTTTCCACAAAACAAAAGTAAACAAATTTTTATTTCAAAAATTATACGACATGACTTTATTATTTTAGTCTAAATAATTTTAATAACTTCAACCTCATGATTTTCACCCCAACTAAAAATAAATATCCTCTAGAATTTGGTCGTCATTTTTTTTAAAAGTAATTTTGCACGAATCTAAAAACAAAAGTAAAATATGTCAACTTATGTAGTTGTAGGTCTTCAGTACGGAGATGAAGGCAAAGGAAAAATCACGGATGTTTTATCAGCAAAATCGGACTATGTAGTGCGTTTCCAGGGTGGAGACAACGCTGGTCACACGGTTTATGTGGGTGATGAGAAATTCGTTCTACACCTTCTTCCTTCAGGAGTTCTTCAATGCAAAGGGAAATGTATCATTGCGAACGGAGTAGTGGTAAACCCTAAGTCTTTCATTAAAGAAGTTGGTCAGATTGAGAGCAAAGGCTTGAGAACAGATCATATCTTTATCAGCAGAAGAGCGCATGTCATCATGCCTTACCACATCCTTTTGGATACTTACCGTGAAGAGGAGCACGGAGGAACTCAGATCGGAACTACCAAAAAAGGAATCGGACCTTGTTATGAAGATAAAATTGCAAGAGTCGGGATCAGAATGGTAGACCTTTTAAATCCTGAAATTTTAAGAGATAAAATCGAGAAAAACTTAAAAGTTAAGAACTCTCTTTTTGAAAAATATTACGGAAAGCCAACGTTAGACGTTGAAGAAATCTACAACGAATATTTAGCAATCGGAAAACAGCTTCAGGACAGAATCGTTGATACAGAATTAGAGCTGAACGAAGCGATCAGAGACGGTAAAAACGTCTTATTCGAAGGTGCACAGGCGTTAATGTTGGATATCGACTTCGGTACCTATCCATACGTAACTTCATCTTCTCCATCTACAGGAGGTGTTTGTTCAGGAGCAGGTGTGCCGCCAACTTCACTTCAGAACTTAATTGGTGTTGCAAAAGCTTACTGTACAAGAGTTGGAAACGGACCTTTCCCTTCTGAACTGGATAACGAACTGGGTGAAAAAATCAGACAGATCGGTGGTGAATTCGGAGCAACTACAGGTAGACCAAGAAGAACAGGTTGGTTAGACCTTGTTTCTTTAAAGCATGCTTGTATGATTAACGGTATCAATAACCTTGTCATCACTAAGCTTGACGTTCTTACAGGAATTGAGAATCTGAAAGTAGTAACACACTACAAAACTGAAGACGGAAAAATTATCGATTATTTCACTTCTTCAACAGAAAAACTATACAATTACGAGCCAATCTACCAGGATTTACCAGGGTGGAGCGAAGATATTACGAAAGCAAGAAGCTATGATGAACTTCCTGACACTGCTCAGAAATATATCGAGTTTATTGAAAAATACTTAGGAATCAACGTATACTTGGTTTCTGTAGGTCCTGAAAGAAGTCAGAACATTATCAGAAAAGAATTATTCTAATATTCTTAGAGATTAAAATAATAGAGAGACTATCATTGGATGGTCTCTTTTTTTTAACCCTTGTCAAGGTTCAAAACCTTGACAGGGATAAGGTAATGAATTGCTATTTATTTACAGAAGAAATAACTCCTTTTTCTCCTGTAAACTTTCTATTTGTAAATGTTAAAATTTAAACATTGTCATAAAATTTTCTAATATTATGTTGTTTTGATAAAATTTTGGCAGATGTTTTGATATTGAAACACTACTTATCGATAAGAACAATAAAACTAATAATCAAAATTTTTAACAGTTTAAATAGTAGTAGTGATGAAACAACATAACCAAAATCAGGAATTTCGGTTCAACGAAGTTCTGTTTGAGCACCGCAATAAAGAATATGGTGCCTATGTATTAAGAAACGAATCAGATAGAATATTAACCAAAGCGCTTTTTATCGGAGCAGGTTTAATGGCCGCAGTATCCATTACACCATTTGTGATCTCTGCAATGAAACCTGCTGATATACCCGCAGGACCGTTATATGAACTTCCAAGAGTTGTTGAGATTCAGGAGATAGATAAACCAAAAGATCCTCCTGCGCAGATTGTAAAACCAACGCCGCCAGCTCCTGCAGTAAAAACATATGATGAAAGAGTGCCAGAGCCTAAAGCAATTGTTACCAATGAAAAACAAGTGGAGGATAAAACAAATGCAGTGGCAAGTACACAGACATCGGACGGTAAAGAAGTACCAAATACAACCTATATTCCGATTGTTCCACGTGTTATTGGAGGAGACGGGCCACCCGCTGTAAAGGCTGATCCGGTAGTTGAAAAAGCAGATCCTAAAAAGATTGAAACGGAATTAAGTGTAGAAGCCAATTTTGCAGGAGGAATAGACTCCTTCAGAAATAAAGTGATGAACAGCTTCGACAGTTCAGGATTTGAATCCGAAGATGTAGTAAAAACGACAGTTACCTTTATTGTAGAAATGGACGGAACCATCTCAGGGGTAAAAGCTAACGGAACCAACGCCGATTTTAACAATGAGGCAATGAGAACAATTAAAATGATTTCCAACAAAGGAAAATGGATTCCAGCCAAAAACAAAAAAGGAGAATTCGTAAGAAGTTATTTCAAATTTCCCATCTCCATGAAATTTGAGAATTAATACGAAAAAGTAAATTTCAAATAGTTATCCACAAAGAATTTTTTTTGTGGATAATTTTTTTTATCGTTAAATTGCTTATTAACAATATTTTAACTCAATTTTGATTTTCCCCACTCACCGAGAGCAAAGAAAAAAGTGTATTTTTGAAACTTAAAGTTCTAATAATGGCAAAAATCATAGGTATTGCTAATCAAAAAGGAGGCGTTGGTAAAACTACCACCGCTGTAAACCTGGCGGCAGCATTAGGAGTATTGGAAAAAAGAATATTAATCATCGATGCTGATCCTCAGGCGAATGCTACATCCGGCCTGGGTGTTGAAGATGTTCAGTATTCAACATATAATCTGCTGGAGCACAGTGCGGATACGAGAGTCTGTATCAAAAGAACGGCAACTCCGAACCTGGATATTATTCCGTCACATATCGATCTGGTAGCTGCGGAAATTGAATTGGTAGACAAGGAAGACCGTGAGTATATGCTGAAAAAAGCATTGGCAAGCGTAAGAGATGATTATGATTATATTATCATCGACTGTGCACCGAGTTTAGGTCTTATTACCGTCAATGCTCTTACGGCAGCAGATTCTGTAATCATTCCGATTCAGTGTGAATATTTCGCATTAGAAGGGCTTGGGAAACTTTTGAATACCGTTAAAAATGTTCAGAAGATCCATAATAAAGATCTTGGAATTGAAGGTCTTCTTTTAACCATGTATGACAGCCGATTGAGATTATCCAATCAGGTAGTGGAAGAAGTAAATCTGCATTTCCCTGAGATGGTTTTTGAAACCATTATCAGTAGAAACGTAAGATTGAGTGAAGCACCAAGTTTTGGAGAAAGTATCCTGAATTATGATGCAGAAAGTAAGGGAGCTGTTCAGTATATTCAGTTAGCTGAAGAAGTTCTTTTGAAGAATGAAAACTTAATAAAGAATTAAATTAATAATAAATGGCAATAAGTGAATGCCAGGCATCACTTTTCAAACATCATTTATCAATTATATCTATGAAGGACAAAAAAAGAGCTATGGGACGCGGCTTGGGCGCCATTTTAAGTGCAGAATCCAAAGCAACTATCAATTCCGCTACTGATGAAGGAGCAGATAAGTTTGTGGGAAATATTGTGGAAGTTGCGCTTGAAGATATCTATCCGAACCCAACGCAGCCGAGAACTTATTTTGATGAAAAAGCATTAAATGAGCTAGCACAGTCAATCAAAAACTTGGGTGTAATCCAGCCGATTACCCTGAGAAAAGACGGTGAAAAGTTTGAAATCATTTCCGGGGAAAGACGTTACAGGGCAACTAAAATTGCAGGGTTAACGACTATTCCCGCCTATATTCGTTTAGTGAATGACCAGGAGCTTCTTGAGATGGCTCTTGTTGAAAATATTCAGAGAGAAGATCTTGATGCTATCGAAATAGCATTAACCTATCACAGGCTTTTAGAAGAAATAGGTCTTACTCAGGAAAACCTGAGCCAGAGAATAGGAAAGGACAGAAGTACCATTACCAATTCTATCAGACTGTTAAGATTAAATCCGGATATTCAGAATGCCATCAGAAGCGGTGAGATTTCTGCAGGACACGGAAGAGCCATTATCAGCCTTGAAAGTGAAGAGGATCAGCAGGTTTTGTTTGATCTTATTATCAAAGAAAAATTAAACGTTCGTCAGGCTGAACAGGCTGCTGCAGCATTGAAGAACCCAAAATCTGCTGCCGCTAAAAAAGCAAAAGTAGAGCTTTCCAACAACTATAAAAAAGCCCAGAAGACCATCGCAGATATCTTGGACGTAAAAGTAGAGATCAAAGCTTCTGGAAATGGTAAAAAAGGTAAGATTGTTCTGGACTTCAAAAATGAAGAAGAGCTGGAATATATTTTATCCCATATTAAATAAATGAAGAAAATATTTTTCACATTTTTCTTGTGTATGGCTGCACTGGCTTACTCACAAGTAAAACCTATCGATACCGTTCGGATGCAGACTCTTCCGAAAGAAGAACCTCGTGTGGTGAAACCAGGCAAAACAGAAGCAAAGATTATTGAAGATCTTGAAAAAGCCAATGGTCCCACAGTAAAAACTATAAAGCTGAATCCTACCAGAGCGGGATTGTATTCCGCAGTTTTACCTGGATTAGGACAGTTTTATAACAAAAAATACTGGAAAATTCCTATTGTTTGGGGAGCGGTTGGAGCGGGAGTTGGTATTGCCGTATGGAATGATAACCAATACAAAAAATATCGGGAATATTACGTAGCAAAGCTGAACGGTACACCAAATGAATTTGTAGACACCCACCCTTGGCTGGACAAAAGAGCTTTGGGTAATGCACAGGACAGAGCCAAAAGGCAAAGGGATTATGCCATTGCTATTACAGGTCTGATCTATATTCTGAATATTGTAGATGCTGTAGTAGATGCCCATCTTTACGAAAGCCGTCATGACCCGGATCTGGTTTTTAAGCCATCGGTTATTCAGGATCAGTATGGGTACAGTGCACCGAAAACAGGATTCAGTTTAAGTTACAGATTTTAAAAGACAATAGACCTGCAGAAAGTTCTTAGGATTAAATGCAGATTAAAAAATAAAAAGATTATATGAAAATAGCATTAGTCGGTTACGGTAAAATGGGTAAGATCATTGATGAGATCGCACAGAAGAGAGGTCATGAAGTAGTTGCCCGTCTGAAGGAAACCCCAACTGCTGAGAATCTTAATAATCCGGATGTTGTGATTGAGTTTTCACTGCCGGAAGTTGCATTTGAAAACATCAAAGCCTGTCTTGAAAATAAAATTCCGGTGATCTGCGGAACAACAGGATGGCTTGATCAAAAAGCTGAAATTGAAAAACTGGCTGTAGATAATGAAACAGCTTTCCTATATGGCTCTAATTTTAGTTTAGGAGTAAATTTATTCTTTGCTTTAAATGAAAAATTGGCAGCTCTTATGAAAAACGTAGATGAATACTCTTGCCAGCTGGAAGAGATTCACCACATTCATAAGAAAGATGCTCCAAGTGGAACCGCCATTTCCATTGCAGAAGGAATCATTCAAAACAATCCGAAATTTGATGCCTGGAAGCTGGAAGAAACAGAAGGGAAGCAGCTTGGAATTTTTGCAGTACGTGAAGATGAAGTTCCCGGAACGCACAGCGTGTACTACAGAAGTGAGGTAGACGAAATCGAGATCAAACATACCGCATTCAACAGAAATGGTTTTGCACTGGGAGCTGTAGTAGCTGCAGAGTGGATTAAAGATAAAAAAGGAAACTTCGCAATGAAAGACGTTTTGGGGCTTTAATTTGTAACAAATTCTGTAAATTGCGACAAATAAAGAAGATGATGAATAGTGAATTGTAAACAGCGGACTGCTTTTATCATTTATTACTCATCATTTTATCATTGATATCATAAGAATAGGCACAAAAATTTATGAATTATTTTTTAACTTATACAGTATATGTCCTCATACTATCCGTATTGATGGGCATTTCATCTTGGAAACTGTTCAAGAAAATGGGTTATAGCCCTTTATTTGCTTTTATCCCTTTCTACAACTATTTCATTATTCTGAAAGAAACAAAACACCCGAAATGGTGGGCAATCCTGTCTTATCTTCCGATAGTAGGGCCAATCATGATGTCTGTTTTCCACCTTTACCTGGTGAAAAAGTTTGGAAAAACACTTTTCAAAGATCAGATTCTTACCGTGATCCTGCCATTTATTTATATGGCGGTCATCAACTATTCTAAAGACGTAGAGTTAGAAGATGAAAATGCAAACGATCTGTTTCTTACAGACGAAGAAAAAAATGATAAGAAGAATGATACATTCATCGGTTCCATTACCTTTGCGGTAGTTTTCGCAACCATTATCCACGTTTTTGTAACACAACCTTTCGGGATTCCTACAGGATCCATGGAAAGAACATTATTGGTAGGTGACTTCCTTTTCGTAAACAAATGGAGCTACGGTTACAGACTTCCAATGCGTCCGGTAGCAATACCTTTCCTTCAGGGAACCATTATGGATACAGGACAGAAAGGGAATCCGAAAGATGATCCGAAGTCTTATGTAGACGCAGTAAAGCTTCCTTATACAAGAATATTACAATTCAATAAGCCGCAGAGAAATGATGTGGTGGTTTTCAACTATCCTCAGGATTCAGTACATACAGCAATTGACAGAAAAGATCCTTACGTAAAAAGATGTGTGGCTACAGCAGGAGATACTTTTGAAATGAGAGCCGGAAGACTTTTCGTCAACGGAAAGCCGGAGACTGTTTTAGGAGATCAGGAAGTACAGCACAGATACCTTGTAACGACGGACGCCCAATTGGATATCCCTACTTTATATAAAGCTTATGGATTCTTACCGGTTCAGGAAGTACAGCAGAATAACGGAGGTTTCCTTTATGGATTCCAGGGCTTAACGGATAAAACGGCTAAAGAAATTAAAGAACTTCCTCACGTTATTGATATGAAGGAAGAGGTTTCACCAAAAGGAGAAGCTGCAGTATATTACAGAGACGAAGCTAAAACTAAAATCGATACTACTCAATCTATTTTCCCAATCAACAAACCATGGAATCAGGATTGGTACGGACCGGTTAGAATTCCTAAAAAAGGAGATGTAGTAGCGATCAATCAGGAAACACTGCCAATGTACCAGTGGATCATTTCTGAATATGAACACAACAGCTTAGAGAAAAAGAACGGAAAGATCTTCATTAATGGTAAAGAAGCGAATCAGTATACCATTCAGCAGGATTATTATATGATGATAGGGGACAACAGAGATGCTTCATTGGATGCAAGATTCTTTGGCTTCGTTCCGGAAGAAAATATTGTTGGAAAACCAATGTTTACATGGATGAGTCTTCAGGGTGCATTCTCTGACAGCAGTTCCACTTACCAGGCTCCATTCAAAATCCGTTGGGAAAGAATGTTCAAAGCCACCAACACAGGTGAAGCCAATAAAACTTCTTACTGGTGGGTTGCAGCGATGATTCTGATCTTATTCTTCGGATGGGATTATTTCATGAAATTATTCAGAAAGAAAAAAACTGAAGACGACTAATAGAAAAATTAAACTTAAAATAGAATGAAGTATTTGAAAAAATACTTCATTTTTGCATTATGAATATGACGAATGTATTATTGCCGGCATTTTATATGCCCCCAATCTCATGGTTCTCAGTGTTTTTGAATCCTGAGAATAAAATTGTATTTGAACAGTTTGAAAACTTCCCGAAGCAAACCTATAGAAACAGAGCCAATATTTATGGTGCCAACGGAAAATTGTCATTAATAATTCCTATCAACCATAACGGAAAAAGAGAATTTAAAGATATTGAAATCTCTTACCGTGAAGACTGGAGAACGCTTCATTGGAAATCCATTAAGACCGCATATCAAAGCTCTCCTTATTTTGAGTATTACGAAGACAAGTTCAGAAAAATATTTGACCTTAAAGAAAAGTTTCTTCTTGATTTTAACCTTAAAGGAATAGAAGTAATCCAACAGATACTGAAAACAGAAAAGGCACACTCTTTGAATGAAGAATATATCAAAAATCCTGACAGTATCAATTTCAGAGAAAAGTTTTCAGCAAAACTTCCTTCAGAATTTCAGATGGAAGAATATTACCAGACATTTTCTGATAAATTAGGATTTTTGGAAGATCTTTCGGTTCTTGACCTTATCTGTAATAAAGGGCCGGAATCATTAGTGTATATAAAAAATATAAAACAATTAGATTAGCATACCATCGCCTTTGATGGCATTTTCACTATAAAACAGATGCAGGTGGCGATGGGAATATGCATAAGTCTTTAAAAAATTAAATATCAACATATGAAAAAGGTATTATTAGCTGCCGTTTTTTTGGCAGGTTTTAGCTTCTCTTTTGCACAGGAATCTAAAGCTAAAAGTATTGATCCCAAAGAAGATAAAGATCTTATGACATGGTATCATAAAGATTTTGCAACTTCAAAAGTATATGGGGTAAATACTGCAAATGCTTATAAATACCTGGAATCTAAAGGGCTGAAGCCTAAAACCGTAGTGGTGGGTGTGTTAGACAGCGGAGTACAGGTAGATCATCCGGGACTGGTAAAGAATCTATGGTCAAATCCGAACGAAGTTCCCGGAAACGGAAAAGATGACGATGGAAACGGATATATTGATGATGTACACGGATGGAACTTTATAGGAGGAAAAAACGGTGATATTGATATCGATAACATGGAGGTGACAAGAGTAGTTGCCAAATATAAACCTGTTTTCGAAGGAGATGATTCCACAAAAAATAAAGCCAATCAGGCTAAGATGAAGGATGAGTTTGAGATGTACATGAAAGCCAAAGATATGTTCAATAAAAAGAGTATCGAGGCTCAGCAGAACTTCAGAACCTATTCTATGCTTAACGAACTGATTCCTAATATGGTAAAACTGCTGGGAGGTAAGCCTGTAACTGCAGAAACGATTGCTGGGATCAAAGCTCCTACAGATCAGAGAGATGCCATTGCGATGGAATTTTTAGGCCAGATTTCACAAAGCCCAGAATTCAAAGGAAAATCAGCAGCAGAGTTTGAAAAGAAGATGAAGGAGGAAATGAAAGAAGCAATCGATCACTTTGCTCCTGCAGCAAAACAATATGACCTTTCATATGATCCAAGAAAAGAGATTGTAGGGGATAACTATGATGATTATTCTGAAAAAATCTATGGAAATAATCATTATGAAGGACCGGACGCAGAACATGGAACTCACGTGGCAGGTATTATTGCCGGACTTCCTCAAGGAAAAGAAGTTCAGTACGGAGTCGCTTCCAAAGTGGCTAAAATCATGTCTGTAAGAACAGTCCCGAATGGAGATGAAAGAGATAAAGATGTTGCCAATGCCATCAGATATGCAGTAGATAACGGAGCGAAAGTATTAAACATGAGCTTTGGAAAACCGGTTTCTCCCGGTAAAAATGTTGTTTGGGATGCTTTCAAATATGCTGAAGATAGAGGTGTCCTTTTAGTGAAGGCTGCTGGTAACGAAAATGAAGATGTAGCAGAACATCTGGCATATCCTACCAACTTTAAAGACATTACAGACGAAAAGCCATTTGTAAGCAACGTTCTTGTAGTAGGAGCAAGTACCAATAAAAATAATGCCCTGAGAGCAGATTTTTCTAATTACAATAAAAAAATGGTCAACGTTTTTGCTCCGGGAGAGGAAATCTATTCTACCGTTCCTAAAAATGAATATAAATACCTTCAGGGTACTTCTATGGCTTCCCCTGTGGTAGCCGGAGGAGCGGCTGTTTTACTGGCTTATATGCCGGATCTTAAACCTTATCAGATCATTGAAGCTCTTGTGAAAAGCAGCAATCCAAGTACAGCAAATGGATTTGGAGACCAATCTCAGGCTGGTGGAGTTATTGACCTGAAAAAGGCCGCAGAATATGCCTATACCAATTTCTATAAAGGTAAACCTTCAGGCACTGCCAAGCCTTCGAAATCCGTAAAAAAGGCTGTTAAAAAATAATTTATCTCACTGTATTTAAGGAGAAACCATAAAGAGTCCGGATTTTTTCGGACTTTTTATTTTTTATTTTAAATTTTGGCACGGTTTTTTGTAACTTTATAGTAACAAAATAATAAACAACAAAATGAAAAAGTTACTACTTGCAGGGATGTTGGGAACATCACTTTTTGCAGTTTCGTGTTCCTCTGTTAACAAAGCAGCTACATCTCAAAATCAAAGAGCCGACTTCCTGAAAATGAAAGGAGACTGGCAGATTGTAAGCATAGATTATGATAAAGGTTATAAAATTAAGCCTTTTGACGAAGGTGCAGACGCACAGTGTTTCGTAGGAAGCCACTGGAGATTGATTCCCAATAACTGGACAGGAGCTTATACTTTAAACGGGGGTGGAGATTGCCCGGCAATTACACAGCCCATCAAATTTGAAGTAAAAGGCGGTAATACGTTTATGTTTAAAAAAATTGCTTCAGGCACAAAAGCTAAACAAAATACAGCAGGTTACAGCCTTACAATGATCAATCAGACTACAGATCAGTTTTCACTTGAGCAAGATGTTCCTTTTGAAGGAGGTAATGTAAAAGTAGTTTACAACTTCCAGAGAACAGGAATGAAATAATTTATCAACATAAAAGATCAAAAAAAATGAAATTTACAAAAACATACGTAGGAGCCCTTTTCTTATCATCAGCATTATTATTGACAAGCTGTGAAGCGGTTCAGAATTCAAATCACCAACAAAAAGGTACAGCAGTAGGGGTTGCTTCGGGAGCCGTAATTGGGGGTATCCTTGGTAACAATGTAGGGAAAGGAGGAAACGGAGCTATCGGAGCTATATTGGGAGGTATTATAGGTGGTGTTGCAGGTAACGTTATTGGTAACAAAATGGATAAGCAGGCAAAAGATATTAAAGAAACTTTGCCGGGAGCTCAGGTAGAAAGAGTAGGAGACGGTATTAAGGTAACCATGAATGAAAGTATTGTAAACTTTGCTTTCGACTCTTCAAACCTTACTTCTGTTGCACAAACAAACCTTGACAAATTAGCTGAAGTACTGGTTAATAATCCAGATACGAATATTAATATCTATGGTTACACAGACAGCAAGGGTGCAGATGCTTACAACCTTAAGCTTTCTCAAAGAAGAGCAGACGCTGTGAAGTCATACCTGGTAGGAAAAGGAATTGCATCAGCCAGAATGTTTACAAAAGGTGAAGGTGAAGCTATGCCTGTAGCTAGCAACGATACCGATGAAGGAAGAGCTAAAAACAGAAGAGTAGAGTTTGCTATTACTGCCAATGAAAAGATGATTAACGATGCCAAACAAGGCCAATAGTTAATTTAATATATAAATATTTTCGTAAAAGACCGCCCCGGCGGTTTTTTTTGTATTTTTATGCTAGAAATTTTGAATTTATTATTTTTGTATTTGGAATAACATAAATGAAGAAATATTTAAAGCTGCTCCGTGTGGAGCAATGGGTGAAAAACCTTTTTGTATTTGTCCCTCTTTTCTTTTCAGGTAATATTACCAATATAGATCTGCTTCTCAAGAGCATTTTTGCATTCGTTATATTTTCACTTGCAGCAAGTGTGGTCTATATACTGAATGATTATAACGATATTGAAGCAGACCGAAAACACCCAGAGAAAAGGAGAAGACCTTTGGCCAGTGGTGCTATTTCAAAATCAAAAGCCGTAGGAATTCTTATCGGTCTTATTGTGGTAGATATTGCTCTTGTATTCTTTACAAAAATTTATTTCCATGAATTACTTTGGAAATTTGCCATCATCATAGTTTTTTATGTGGTGATGAATCTTGCCTATACTTTCAGGCTGAAGCATGTTCCTATCATTGATATCTTTATTATTGCCATAGGATTTGTTCTGCGTGTATTGGCCGGAGGTTATATTACAGGAATAAGTATCTCACAGTGGGCGATCCTGCTTACATTTGTATTGGCTTTGGTACTGGCTATAGGAAAAAGAAGAGGCGAACTTATCAATGCACAGGTTTCAGGAAAAACAAGAAAAGCGCTGGATGGATATAACGTTCAGTTTGCTGATATTGCTTTGTCCATTTCTATTACACTGGCTATTGTCTGCTATCTCATGTTTACCCTTTCTCCGGAAGTTCAGGAAAGATTTCACGAAAGAGTTTTTTATACCGTAATTTTTGTTGTATTTGCGTTGTTAAGATATCTTCAGCAGACCCTTGTTTACAACAGAACGGAATCTCCAACAAAAATTGTTTACAGAGACCGTTATATACAGGTTACCTTATTGCTTTGGGTAGTTGCATTTTTAATTCAAATTTATTTTAAGAAATGAAACCGAATTTCACACAGAAAGTTACAAACTGGGGGAATTTCCCAATAGTAGAGAAGGAAATGAGATCTGAGGACAGTTTCAGAAAAATAAAAGAATTTGTACTCAATCACAACGAAGTTATTGCAAGGGGAAATGGAAGATGCTACGGAGATGCTTCGTTGGGAGAATCTATATTTTCAACTAAAAAATTAAATAAATTTATCAATTTTGACCGTTTGAACGGCATCATAGAATGTGAATCCGGAGTGCTGCTTTCAGATGTACTGGAAATAGCAGTTCCACAGGGATACTTTCTATACGTTACTCCCGGGACAAAATTTGTATCAGTAGGAGGTGCTATCGCTTCCGATGTTCATGGAAAAAACCATCATGCAGAAGGATGTTTTTCAGAATATGTGATTGAGTTTAAGCTAATGACTGAGAAAGGTGAAATTATTACCTGTTCCAGAGAAGAGAATGTGGAAAAGTTCTGGGCTACCATTGGAGGAATGGGACTTACAGGAATTATTCTTACCGCAAAATTTAAACTTAAAAATATAGAATCTGCATACATTCGCCAGGAAAGCATCAAAGCGGATAATCTGGATGAGATCTTTAAACTGTTTGATGAAAGCGAAAGCTGGACCTACACGGTTGCCTGGATTGATTGTCTTCAGAAAGGAAAAAATATCGGAAGAAGTATTCTGATGAGAGGAGAACATGCTTTCCAGCATGAACTTCCCCAGAGTTTTTCCAAAACACCTTTGAGATTGAAGAAGAAATTTTCTCCTACAGTTCCGTTTTATTTTCCGGGATTTGTACTGAATGCCCTTACCGTAAAAATATTTAATTGGTTATACTATAAGAAACAGTCTAAGAAGGAAGTTAAGAATTTTATCGATTATGAGACGTTTTTCTATCCTTTGGATGCTGTTAATGACTGGAATAAAATCTATGGCAAATCAGGATTTATACAGTACCAAATGGTGATTCCTAAAGAAACAGGAAAAGAAGGAATGAGAAAAATCCTTGAAACGATAGCGAATAGCGGAAACGGATCATTCCTGGCTGTTTTAAAACTTTTTGGAAAAAACAATCCTCAGGCTTACAATTCATTCCCTGTTGAAGGGTATACATTGGCTCTGGATTTTAAAGTTAATTCAAAACTGAAAAAACTGGTAGATCAGCTTGATGCTATTGTTCAGGAGTTTGGAGGGAGAATTTATCTTACCAAAGACAGTATGAGCAGATCATCATTGACCAGTTACCTGAAAAATATTCAAAATCCTAAATTTGTGTCTTTACAGCACAAAAGAATCATAAATAACAATTCATAATGATAGTTCTGGGAAGTACATCTGAAGTGGCACAGGCTTTTGTGGAAAAAGCACTTCAGGAAGGAGAAAAGTTTGAAAAAATCTATCTTTTTACCTCAAATAAAGAAACTACAGAGCGTTTTGCAAGGCATATTGATGTTAAGTTTCTGCAGCAGGCGGAAGTTGTAGAACTGGATCTGACAAAAGAAATTGATTATAATAGATTTGATAATATCAATTCAAATGTATTATTTTGTGCCGTAGGATATTTGGGAGAAGGAACCGAAGAAGGATTATATGATAACAAAAATACAGAACGTATCATTGAGATTAATTATTCAAAACTGGTTCCTGTGATGAATTATTTTGCCCATAAGTTTGAAAGCAGAAGATCCGGAACGATTATCGGGCTTTCATCAGTGGCAGGAGACAGAGGGAGACAGAGTAATTTTATCTATGGAAGTGCAAAAGCCGCTTTTACGGCTTACCTGAGCGGTTTGAGGAACTATCTTTTTGATAAGAAAGTACATGTTCTTACAATAAAGCCTGGGTTTATGGCAACTAAGATGACAGAAGGCCTGTCTTTAAATCCGAAACTGACAGCAACTCCAAAACAGGCAGCTTCCTGTATTTATAAAGCCTTTAAAAAGCAGAAGGATGTGGCATATGTTTTGCCGGTTTGGAGTATTATCATGATGATTATCAGGAATATCCCTGAATTTATATTTAAAAAATTAAAGCTTTAAAAAAAATGAAAAAATTGTATTGTTTTGATTTTGACGGAACCCTGACATATAAGGATACCATGTTTATGTATCTTAAATTTTACGATTCTACAAAATACCGTATACAATTTTTAAGACATGTGCCTCTTTTTATCCTGCTGAAGCTGAAACTGGCCGAAACGGAAAAAGTGAAAAAAAGCTTTATCGGTTCTATTTTAAGGGGACAGACCCAGGAGAAAATAGAACAGAAGTCTAAACAGTTTTTTGAGCAGCATTATCCTAAAATAGTGAGGGAAAATGCGTTAGACTTTATAAAAAATATCGATAGGAATAATACACAGAGTTTATTGGTAACCGCTTCACTAGATATCTGGGTGAAACCTTTCGCGGAAGAACTTAAAATGGAGCTTGTGTCTACGCGGGCAGAGTTCAAGAACGGGGTTTTCACCGGAAATTTTGTAGGAAAAAACTGCAATGGAAATGAAAAGCTCGTAAGAATCAAAGAAGAAATTAATGATTCCAGATATGATAAAATTATTGCATTTGGTGATACTTCCGGAGATCGTCCAATGTTGAAATGGGCAAATGAGGGACATTACCAATTTTTTCACTAATTTTGGGAGATAAAATTGTAAAAAATGAAAAGCCTGATCATTGCATGTGCAGTACTCTTCATGGGTTGTGCCGGTACTTCATCTCAGAAGTTTTCTGCTATGCAGGAAAACACGGATCTCCTGGTTTCTGAAAATCAGGGAGGAGCTGATGCTCCCGGCTTTAAGATCATTAAAGACGAAAAGGATTTTCGGAACATTATCAGCGGAAGTTTTGGCATTTCAGAACCGGGAAAGGAATCTTATATAAAATATCCACAATTTCCGAAAAATAAAAAAGTTGTTTTATATAATTTGGGAAGCTTCAGATCTGGCAGTCACAAAATTGAAGAGATTAAAAATATATCTGTTAAAAATCAGATTTTATATGTGGAAGTTCCGGCTGGAGAACCCTCAGGTGGAATGGAAATTCAGATGATCTCAAGCCCCTGGATTATATTTACTGTTCCCGCAGATTACAAATTTACCTCTGTAGAATTAAAATATTCAAAATAATAATGAATAAAGTATATTTAGATAATGCCGCAACCACTCCGCTTGCAGAAGAAGTCATAGATGCAATGGTTGGCACTATGAAAATGAATTTCGGAAACCCGTCTTCAACACACAGTTTTGGGCAGGAAGCAAAAATCCTTATTGAAAATGTAAGAAGACAGGTTGCAGACTATCTTCATGTAACTCCTGCTGAAATCATTTTCACTTCCTGTGGTACCGAATCAAACAATATGATCATCAAATCCTCGGTAGAACACCTTGGAGTAGAAAGAATCATCAGCTCTCCTCTGGAACATAAATGTGTTTCTGAAAGTATTCTGGATATGAAAAGCAGAAAAGGAGTAGAAGTAAACTACATCCGTCCGAATGAAAAAGGAGACATTGACCTTGTTAAATTAGAAGAGCTTTTAAAAGCTTCAGATAAAAAAACATTGGTTAGCTTAATGCATGCCAATAACGAAATCGGAAATATCATTAACCTTAAACAAGTTGCCCAGCTGTGCAAAGAGCATCATGCGCTTTTCCACTCAGATACTGTACAGACAATGGCCCATATGAACCTTGATTTCTCTGATATCCCTGTGGATTTTGCATCTTGTAGCGCCCATAAATTTCATGGACCCAAAGGTGCTGGATTTGCATTTATCAGAAAATCAACAGGCTTAAAAGGAATTATTACCGGAGGGCCTCAGGAAAGAAGTCTTAGAGCAGGAACAGAAAATGTTTGCGGTATCGTAGGGTTGGGTAAAGCATTAGAGCTTTCTCTGAATCATATGGAGGAATATACCAACCATATGCAGAATATCAAAGAGTATGCAATTGAAAGGCTTTCTGCCGAAGTTGAAGGAATTAAATTCAACGGAAGAAGTGCTGAGAAAGAAAACAGTCTTTATACGGTTTTAAGTGCTTTATTGCCTTATAAAAACCCATTGATAGGACTTCAATTGGATATGAAAGGCATTGCAATTTCTCAGGGAAGTGCATGCTCATCAGGTGCGTCAAAGCCTTCAATGGTTATGATGATGGTGCTTTCTGAGGATGAAATGGATCACTGCACTCCATTACGTATATCGTTCAGCCATATGACTACAAAAGCAGAGATCGATATATTGGTCAATGCATTAAAGGAAATTTCAAGCGATTACACTATAGAAAAAACTAATGTTGAGCATAGATAGTCTTGTGCTCTAAAAAGCGTAATTTTGAACATCCAATAAAGGAAAAGAAAATAATATTAATTAAAATAAAAGAAACAAAAATGGCTTTAGAAATTACAGACAGCTCATTTCAGGATACGGTTTTAAAATCAGACAAACCGGTATTAGTAGACTTCTGGGCAGTATGGTGCGGACCTTGCAGAACTTTAGGACCAATCATCGAAGAAGTAGCATCAGATTTTGAAGGTAAAGCAATAGTTGGGAAAGTAGATGTAGACAACAACCAAGAAATTTCTATGCAGTATGGTATTAGAAATATTCCTACAGTTCTTATTTTTAAGAATGGAGAAGTAGTAGACAAATTAGTAGGTGTAGCTCCAAAAGAGGTAATTGCTGAAAAATTAAGCGCTCACTTATAAAAAAAATAAGTTTGATAATGAACGCCTTCCAGTATTGGAAGGCATTTTTTTTAAAATAATTTGCAGATAACAAAAAAAGTTGTAATTTTGCAACCACGAAAAAGAAACGACGTTCTTTAAAATAATGATCCGGTAGTTCAGCTGGTTAGAATGCCGCCCTGTCACGGCGGAGGTCGCGGGTTCGAGTCCCGTCCGGATCGCCACTGCGATATCAAAGTAGTCAAAATACTGTAAAATACATATTTTACAGTATTTTTTTTTGTGTATGCATGTGAATTAAATATAAGAATATCTCAAAACAGAATATTTATATTTTGAATAAAAATTAACATATGCTATTAAAAATATTAATAATAATTATTATCTTCGCTCGATAATAAAACCACCAAATGTTGAATTAATGAAAAAGATACTTTAGGTTTATTTGTGTATGGGTAATGTTTTTAAAATCAGGGAAGTAAGATATATACCCAGGTGGTCGGTTTTTCTTATTGATATTTCAGTCATTTTTTTTTCAGTTTTAGTTTCATATTTTCTTTTGAATAGTCTAGGAGTAAAACTTAACTTCATTAAGTATCAAAAGGAAAAAATATTTTCAGTGATTATCATTAATATTTTGTGTATAGTTCTTTTCAAGACGTATGCAGGAATTATCAGACACTCTACTTTTTTTGATTTCTTTAGAATTGTATGGTCTTCAGGCAGTGCTCTTATTGTCTTGCTGGGGCTGAATTTTATATCGGAACTGATATTGGGTAAACCAGTATTTTTATACCCTGTTCTTTTTTTATTTTTCTTTATCTCTATTTTTCTGATGTTCTTTTTCAGAATGATAACAAAAGAACTTTTTGGTGTGTTAGAAAGTAAGGGTACTCTATCTAAAGACAGAATTGCTATTGTAGGGGTAGAGGATACTTCTGTGTCATTAGCAAAGGCTATTATTCATAATCCCGATCATCCATATCAGCTGGCAGGGTTTCTTAGTGCAAGATCGGATTCTAAAAAAGCAATGTTGCTTGGTCATAAAATTTATAATAAAAAGCAATTTCTTAAAAGCGGTAATCTTAAAGAACAGTTTGATGCGGTGTTAATCAAAGATGTGATGACTAAGCAAGAGATAGAAGAATGGACTAGCTTTGCATTGGATAAAGGATTGAAAGTATTAAAAGCACCGGTAACCAATATAATAAAAGAAAATCATAAAGTGGAAGACATTCGTCCTCTTCAGATTGAGGATTTACTGAACCGTCCGGCAATTAAAATAGAGAATGATGAGGTAAAATCTTATCATGTTAATAAAAATATTCTGGTAACCGGAGGAGCAGGATCTATAGGAAGCGAAATTGTAAGACAAGTTGCTCAGCTAAATTCGTCACTTATTGTAGTCGTAGATCAGGCTGAATCTCCTTTATATGAATTGCAGCTTGATTTATTAGAAAAATTTCCCAATCAAAGGTTTAAATTTATACTGGCGGATATTTCAAATTATTCCAGAATGGAAAAATTGTTTGATGATTATCAGTTTTCAATAGTGTATCATGCGGCAGCATACAAACACGTACCTTTGATAGAAGATAATCCGCATGAAGCTATTTTTGTAAATATCGGAGGAACTAAGAATGTAGCGCTCTTATCAAAAAAATATGATGTCAATCGTTTCGTGATGGTATCTACGGATAAAGCTGTAAATCCTACTAACGTAATGGGGGCTTCCAAAAGAGCTGCTGAACTTTTTGTGCAGTCTTTACAAAATTCTTCAGATAATACAACAAAATTTATAACAACACGTTTTGGAAATGTATTAGGTTCCAATGGCTCTGTAATACCACATTTCAAAAAACAAATTGAAAAAGGAGGTCCGGTAACGATTACCCATCCCGATATTATTCGTTATTTTATGACGATTCCGGAGGCCTGCGAATTGGTACTTCAGGCCGGAACGATGGGGCAGGGAGGTGAAATTTATGTTTTTGATATGGGGAAACCAGTTAAAATTCTGGATTTGGCGGAAAGAATGATAAAATTATCAGGATATACTCCGGGTATTGATATTAAAATTGATTTTATTGGGTTAAGACCTGGTGAAAAGCTGTATGAAGAACTTTTAACAGATAATGCTACAACAATTCCAACGCACCATGAGAAAATTATGATATCAAGAGATCCATTAATGAAGTTTGAAGATATAGAAAATTTGAGTACACAAATTATTCTGTCAGCAATGAATAAAGATAGTTTACAGATTGTGAGAATATTAAAAATTATTGTTCCTGAATTTATAAGCAATAATTCGGAGTTTGAAATTCTTGACTGCGTATCCGGGTAAAAGTGTATGACGGAAATTAAAGCATAAAAGCTACAAAAAAAAGTATAAAATAATAATTTAGCAATTTTAATTCCAAACGGAATGAAAATTGCTAGAGAATGAATTAATTTAAATATACAGATTAAAATACGCTTCGCATAAGTGAATATCCTGATTAATATAATAAATTATGTGTGGTTAGCTTTCTTACAATAAGTATCTTAAATTTAACCCAGATAGATTATTAAATAATAACACAAGTAGACTTAGAATAAATAGCATATGAATAAAAAGATTATTACATATATAACACTTTTGTCGGTTATTTTATTATCATGCCGGCCAAAGCAGAATATGGTATATATGTCAAAACATAATATGGAAGAGGAGGTTGCTAAAGCAAAATTTCAAGGCTTGCATATTCAGGAAGGAGATGTACTTTTAATTCTTGTTTCTGCACTTGATGAAATTGCTGTAAAACCTTTTAATCTTAATACCGTAAATAAAGTCGGAAGTGTATCAAACACCGGTACAAATCAGTATTCGCAACCAAGTGAATATCTTGTGAATGAAGAAGGATATATATCTTTCCCGGTTTTAGGGAGTGTGTATACTAAAGGAATGACACAGGTACAATTGAAACAGGATTTGGAATCCCGGTTGAAAAGATATCTTACAGATCCACTGGTAACCATTACTCTGAAAAATTTCAATGTAAGCATTTTAGGTGAAGTAAAGATGCCGGGGCAAAAAGAAAGTGTTTCGCAAAAAATTAATATTTTTCAGGCTCTGGGTCTTGCAGGTGACATGACAGATTTCGGAGACCGTACAAACGTGAAGCTTATCCGTACAGGAGACGACGGTACAGACCAAATTGTTCACATTGACCTTACCAGATCTGATATTGTGAGTTCGCCATACTATTATATGAAGCAGAATGATATATTATATGTACAGCCGGACAAAAATAAACAGGTTCAAGCCAACTCTAACCCAAACAGAGCCCTTACATTCCAGATTATTGGTGCATTATTAACAGCGGGTACACTTATTATTGCTTTAACACGACGATAAAATATGCAGCAGATAGAACTTCAACCAAAGGAGGAAAAATTAAACTTAAAAAAAGTCATTGCCAAATATCTTTATAAATGGCCATGGTTTATAGCCTCCATTATAATCTGCTTAGCAGTAGCTTTTATTTATCTAAGGTATAGCATTCCTCAATATCAGTCAAAAACTACTCTTAAATTTGATAAAAAGCAAAATGACCTTACTTCAGCTCTTTCTGATCTTGATAATCTTGGAATAGGACTGGGGAACTCTGATGAACTGAAAGGGGAAGCGGCCATTGTTAATTCGCGACCGTTATTGATGCAGGTGGTACAGAATCTTAACCTTAATGTAGAATATTTCAGTGCAGGAGACATTAAAGATTCCCAGCTATTTGGTAAAACTCCTATTAACGCTAAAGTACTGAGTTATACTAAAGAAAAATTTGTCAAATTTGAATATACACTAACAGATTTAAAGGGAGATCAGTTTATTCTTCACAATGCAAATAAAAAAGAAATTGCAGGGAGATTTAATACTCCTATAAAACTGGATTTCGGAACAATATTATTACAAAGTAATTCTGATCTAGCTTTAGGATCAAAGTATAAAATTATTTTTTGGAGTCCAATAGAGAGAGTAAAAAAACTTGAGAAAACAATTCAGATCAATATTCCGGATGAGAAAGCAATGCTGATGGATATCAGTCTTATAGGGTCTCTTCCCGAAAAATCTGAAGCTATTCTTAATGAGGTAACCAGACAGTATAATCTGGATGGTCAGAGAGATAAAAATTTACAGGCTCAGAATACCCAGGAATTCATTGATAAAAGACTGGAAGTGATTACCAAAGACCTTTCAGGAGTAGAGAATCAAAAAGAAGATTTCCAAAACCGTAACCGTATTGTCGACCTGCAGGCACAGGCTGAGCTGGCTCTTCAGAATACCAGTGAAAATACAAAAGCTCTTCTTCAGCAGCAAGCTCAGTTGGATCTTTTGAATTCCCTTTCAGGGGAGGCCTCCAAAGGTAACAATCAGCTTATGCCATCTAATCTTGGGTTGAATCCTTCACTGGAACAAACTATTTCTCAATATAATTCTTTGATTATCAGTAGGAATAAGACTCTTAAACAGGCTACCAATGAAAACCCTGCTATTATAGAAATGAACAAGGAGATCGCTTCTTTAAAGGAAGTTATCCGTGACAATATTCGTGAGCAGAAACAAACTGTACAGACAGGTATTTCTCAGCTTCAGAGCCAGATTAAGACCAGCAATAATGTAATTGAAAAGGTTCCTGGACAGTCTAAAGTATATAGAGGTATTGAACGCCAGCAAAATCTTAAAGAACAGTTATTCCTGTTTCTTCTTCAAAAAAGAGAAGAAAATGCAATCAATCTTTCAGTGGACGTTCCGAAAGCAAAAATTGTAAACCCTGCATTCACTGAAGATATTCCGGTATCACCTAAAAAAGAAATTATTCTTCCCGGTGCTTTACTACTAGGATTATTAATTCCTTTCGCTGTTTTATATCTGTTGTTCCTTCTGGATGATAAAATTTACAGTAGAGAAGATATTAAAGAACGTTCAGGTCTCGGTATACTCGTGGATATTCCTTCACTTTCAGACAATGAAAATCACCTGGTTCAGAAGAACGACTTCTCAGAGCTGGCAGAAGCCTTCAGAGTATTAGTTTCCAACCTGAAATTTGTTTTACCGGTAAAGGATTCAGCTAAAGTTATCATGGTTACTTCTTCTGTAAAAGGAGAAGGGAAAACTCTGGTATCTGTGAACCTTGCACTTACCATTGCTAATAAAAATACGAGAGCCCTTCTTATTGGGTCAGATATTCGTAATCCACAGATTCAGAGATATGATGATGAACCTGTTAAAAGAAAAGGTCTGACGGAGTTTTTATATGATGAGTCTGTGAATGTAGACGAGCTTGTGCATACATCCACTACCAATCATTCTTGTGACGTTATTTATGCCGGTGCTATTCCTCCTAACCCTCAGGAACTGCTTTCCAACGGACGTTACCAAAAGCTTATTGAACAGATGTCTTCCAGATATGCCTATATTATTATTGACTCTGCACCCCTGATGCTGGTTTCTGATACTTTAAGTATTGCAGATACAGCAGATGCAACATTGTATGTCGTAAGATCAGGAGTATCAAAAAATATACTGGTAGATTTCGCCAATGATATGGTGAAAGATTCAAAACTTTCTAATGTATCGTTTGTGATTAATGATGTATCGAGACGTGCCGGCGGATATGGTTACAACTATAGCTATGGGTATGGTTATAGCCAAACGAAGGACAGGAAAAGTTGGTGGAGCAAAATTTTCAAATCATAAAAATGAATAGAATTTTAATTACAGGTGGAGCGGGTTTTATAGGCTCTAACTTAACGGAGTATTTTTTGAGTAAAGGTTATAGTGTAGTGTGCTTAGACAATTTTGCAACAGGACACCGCCATAATGTTCAGCCTTTTCTTGAGAATCCAAACTATAAACTCATTGAGGGAGATATCCGTGATTTGGAGGTTTGTCAGAAGGCAGTGGAAAATGTAGATTATATTCTTCATCAGGCTGCACTAGGCTCAGTTCCAAGATCTATTAAAGATCCTATCACCAGTAACGATGTAAATATATCAGGATTTCTGAACATGTTGATCGCAGCTCGTGATGCCAACGTAAAACGTTTTGTATATGCTGCTTCATCTTCTACTTACGGAGACTCAGAGTCATTACCTAAAGTGGAGGATGTCATCGGAAAACCATTATCACCTTATGCCATCACTAAGTATGTCAATGAATTATATGCTGATGTATTTGGAAAAACATATGGGATGAAGTGTATCGGACTTAGATACTTCAATGTATTTGGACGCAGACAGGATCCGAACGGAGCTTATGCTGCGGTAATTCCTTTATTTGTAAAACAGCTAATCAACCACGAATCTCCCACAATAAACGGAACAGGAGATTATTCACGTGATTTTACATACATAGACAACGTTATTCAGATGAATGAACTGGCTATGCTTACTGAAAGTGATGAAGCTGTGAATACCGTTTATAATACCGCTGTAGGAGATCGTACCACATTGAATGATCTGGTAGGATATCTTAAAAAGTATTTAAGTGAATTCGACGAGAAGATTGGTGAAGTTGAAGTTATTCATGGTCCGAACCGTGTAGGAGATATTCCTCACTCTCTGGCATCTGTTGAGAAAGCAGAAAAATTACTAGGTTATAAGCCAAGCCATACGATAGAAAAAGGATTAAAAGAAGCTATCAGCTGGTATTGGGAAAATTTAAAATAAATAAGATTAAATTGATTCTTTGTGGAAAAACAATATAAAATTGCCGTAATTGGGTTAGGATATGTAGGGTTGCCTTTAGCAAGATTATTTGCAACAAAATATCCGGTTGTAGGGTTCGATATCAATCAGAAAAGGATTGAAGAATTAAATACAGGAACTGATAGTACTCTTGAAGTGGAGGATGATGTGCTAAAAGCGGTCTTAAAGTACGAAAGTCCTTTTAGTCAGGCTGCTGAAAACGGATTGTACTGTTCAGCAGACATCCATGATATTAAAGATGCAAACATCTATATCGTTACCGTTCCTACCCCTGTAGACAAACATAACCGTCCGGATCTGACTCCATTATATAAATCTTCAGAAACTGTAGGTAAAGTATTATCAGAAGGAGATATTGTTATCTATGAGTCAACCGTATATCCGGGAGCTACAGAAGAAGAATGTATCCCTGTTCTGGAAAAAGTTTCAGGACTTAAATTCAATCAGAATTTCTTTGGAGGTTATTCACCTGAAAGGATTAATCCCGGTGATAAAGAACACACTGTAGAAAAAATTCTTAAAGTTACCTCAGGTTCTACACCGGAAATTGGAGAAGTAGTAGATACTTTATATAAATCTGTAATTGTAGCAGGAACTCACCTGGCTCCAACGATAAAGATTGCGGAAGCAGCTAAGGTAATTGAAAATTCACAGAGAGATATTAATATTGCTTTTGTGAATGAGCTGGCTAAAATTTTCAACCTTTTGGAAATTGATACACATGCTGTATTGGAAGCAGCAGGAACCAAATGGAACTTCTTACCATTCAAACCAGGATTGGTTGGTGGGCATTGTATCGGAGTAGATCCTTACTATCTGGCTCAGAAAGCTCAGGAAAATGGCTATCATCCTGAAATCATATTGGCAGGACGCCGGCTTAATGATTCCATGGGACAATATGTGGCTTCCCAGTTGGTAAAAACAATGATCAAAAAGAAGATCAGCATCAATGGAGCTCAAATATTAAACTTAGGAATAACGTTTAAAGAAAACTGTCCGGATGTACGTAATACCAAAGCGGTAGATGTTATTCAGGCGCTTGAAGATTATTCTTTACATGTTACTACTTTTGATCCATGGGCTAAACCTGAAGAAGTAAAACATGAGTATGGGTTAGATGTTGTGAATGAAATTCCACAAGAAAAATTTGATGCAATTATCCTTACAGTTGCTCATAAAGAATTTATGGGAATCAATCTGAATGATTATCTGAAGGAAGGAGGAATTATTTATGATGTAAAGGGCGTTCTGGAAGAATGTGATTCCAGGCTGTAAATATTTATTTGCTTAAAATTATGAAAAAAAGACATCTGATTGTTTTTGGAACAAGACCCGAAGCTATAAAAATGGCTCCTTTGGTAAAGGAATTTCAAAAAGAATCATCATTTGAGACTAAAGTTTGTGTCACAGCTCAGCATAGAGAGATGTTGGATCAGGTTTTAAGTTTTTTTGATATCAAGCCAGACTACGATTTAAATCTCATGAAGCCTGGCCAGAATTTGTATAATCTGACTGCTGATATTCTTACAGGAATGAAATCTGTTTTGGAAGATTTTAATCCTGATTATGTGTATGTACATGGGGATACCACTACTACAATGGCTACCAGCATTGCAAGTTTTTATTCCGGTGCTCAAGTATGCCATGTAGAAGCCGGATTAAGAACCCATGATAAAAGATCTCCATTTCCGGAAGAAATTAACAGACAGGTAGCAGGACGTATTGCAGATTATCATTTTGCTCCGACAGAACAGTCTAAGCAGAACTTATTAGCTGAGAACACCAAAGAAGAAAATATACTCATTACAGGAAATACAGTGATCGATGCATTATTTTTTAGCTCTGCAAAAGTAGAACATATAGATAACACAGAAATAGAAACCCTTAAGACCAATATAGATCTTTCTAAAAAAATAATACTGGTGACAGGCCACAGAAGGGAAAATCATGGGCAGGGATTTATCAATATTTGTGAAGCTTTAAAAGAAATAGCTGTAACAAACCCTGATATTCAGATTATTTATCCTGTACATCTGAATCCTAATGTAAAAGGGCCGGTATATGAAATTTTATCTGATATTAAAAATGTAATCCTGATAGCGCCCCTGGCATATCCGGCTTTTGTATGGCTTATGAACCAGTCTTATCTGATCATTACCGATTCCGGAGGTATACAGGAGGAAGCTCCAAGTCTTGGGAAACCGGTGCTGGTAATGCGTGATACTACAGAAAGACCCGAAGCTGTGAATGCAGGAACTGTAATTCTTGTAGGTACAGATAAAAATAAAATTGTCTCAGAAGCGCAAAGTTTATTAAATGATCCGGTACGCTATCAATCCATGAGAGAACTGCATAATCCTTATGGAGATGGAACTGCTTGTAAGCGCATTGTAAATTTTATAAAAAGTAAATAAATGAATATATCTTCTCTGATCAAAAAGAAGATGTTTAAAGAAACTTTAACATATTCCATAGGAAGCTTTGGATCAAAGATTCTTTCATTTTTATTAGTCCCTTTTTATACCTATTTTCTCACTAAAAAAGAATTGGGAGAATATGACTTACTGCTCACAACAATAAGTCTTTTTGCACCATTGGTGTCTTTACAGATTTCCGATGCTACCTACAGATGGCTAATTGATAAAGAATATATCAGTGAAACCGAGAAGGCAAAAATTATGACCAATTCTATCATAACATTATGTATAGGATATCTTCTCTTTTGTCTTGGCTTTTCTGTTTATATTTTTTTTAACAGCTTTCAGTATCAGGGATATTTCATAGTACTGATTTTTCTTAATTGCTTACTGCCCTTACTGCAGAGTATTTTAAGAGGGCAGGGGAATACCAGACAGTTTGCTATCAACGGGATTTTAACTACTTTTTTAATTGTTGTTTTTAATGTCATATTCATTTACCTGTTAAAGTTAAATGTTGAAGGCGTATTCATTGCCAATATTGTAGCTTATACTGTTGCATGTATTCTGGTTTTATATAAAGTAAGGATAATTCAGTATTTCAAATTTAAGTATTGGGATCTTAAGCTTATAAAATCAATGGCATCTTATTCTTTGCCTTTGATCCCCAACTTAATGAGCTGGTGGGCTATATCTTCTGCCAGTAAATTTATTATACTGCATTATATGGGAGCTGAAGGAAATGGTTTGTATGCGGTAGCCAGTCGTTTTCCTGCATTGCTTTTAGTGATCAATTCTGTTTTACTGTTGCCATTACAGGATCGTATTTTAAAAGAAAAAGATGATATCACCTTTAATAGATTGCTAGATAAGTTTATTATGTTTGAAATAACTTTAGCTTTCTTCCTGGGAATGGTGTCTCCTGTAATGACTAAAATACTAGTTTCCAAAGAATATTTTGAAGCTTGGCAATATATGCCATTTCTATATTTAGGAGTAGGCTTCAACGCCATCGCAGGTTTTCTGGGGTTAAAATATCAGAAAGAAAAGAATACATTAAAAATTACAATCACCTCTTTGCTAGGAGCAATTATTTCAATTGTATCTAGTATAGTCCTAATACAAATATTGGGATTACAAGGTATTTCGATTTCATTTTTAATTGGGTTTTATTTTATGTTTATTTTTAGATATTGGGATATATTGAAATCTGAAAAAATACAAGTAAGAATCCGAAAGCTTTGTTTGATTACATCTGTAGTAGTTATTGTTATAATAATAAATTATTTTATAAAATATTATATTTCATGAATATATCAATAAAAGGAGCATATGGTGATAGTAATTTTGGTGATGATTTATTAATGATTGTATTTGAGGATTTTATCAAGGCCAATATTAAAAACAAATCACTGAACTTTATTGGAGCTGAAAATAATTATGTGCTAAAATTTTTAAGCGGTTCATCATATAATAATAATCAGAAAGATGATTTATTGGTGTATGGTGGTGGAACACAGTTTTTTTCTTTTATAGAAAAATCTACGCTTGCAACCAAAATGAAGAATAATATTTCTAAAAATCCGGTTAAAATATTAAAAAAATTACTTCGGAAAATCAGTTCTGCTGATCATGCAGAAGTGTCTGGTTTTGAAAAGGCTTTTCTAGGTTTTGGTTTAGGACCTTTTAATAATAATATACAGGCTATAGAATTTGCAAAGAATCAATTAAAAGATTCATTGTTCACTGGGGTCAGAGATCGGGTTTCTTATAATTACTGTAACGACTGGAATATTGAATCATTCTTAGGAGCTGATGTAGTATTTTCATCCTATTTTTATAAACATATTCAAAATGTTCCAAAGGCAGAAGATACCAATAAAATAGGAATTATCGTGAGAGACTGGGACTGGAAGAACAGTCCGGCTGATTATCAGGACCAACTGATCCACTTTGTTAATTCCAATCCGCATCTGGACGTTACATTTATTGTATTTGCAAAAGATAAAGATCCGAAATGGATCAAAAGAATACAGAATTATAAAAGTATCGTCTGGCATCCTGAAACAATGCAAATCAATGATTTTATAGAAATTTTAAACTCATTTTCTACATTTATTACTGCCCGTTACCACGGTGCAATCATTGCCGGGTTGTTGGGAAAAAAAGTAATCTGTGTTGAAATAGAGCCTAAATTAAGAATTCTTACAGAGCAGATTCCTTCATTTGCTTTATGGGATGATCGTTTCGATATTGTGACACTTGGTGATTTACTCAATTCTGAGTTAGAAAATAATCATGAGAAGTCTATTTCGGAGCTGAGAACAAAAGCAGATGATATGTTGAATCAATTTATAAAAAAATATAACAGTACATTTAATGGAGAATAAAGAAATTGTAATTGTTCATAAAACCTGCGTTTCAGATTACCCTCCTTTACTGGCTTTTATAAAGTATCTGAATAAAAATGGTTATAAAATACATCTTGTTTTAGGCTTTGAGAAAGGAAACTTAATAGATGAGCTGAACCGTCTTTGTTATAAAGTTCATTTAACCGAGATAAAACCTTCATCCAACAAGATTTTATACTGGTTTAAGATCAGAACAACCTTTTGGAAAATTATGCATGAAAACCATTATCAGGATAAACTGATCTGGATTCCGGCTGCAGATACTACACTGGCTCTAGGAAAAAAGCTACTGTCACTTAACTATGTGCTTAATTTATATGAGCTGTTCGATTATGCACCAAGGTATATAAAAGGTCTTGAAAAATTTGCAAAAAATGCAAAAATGGTCATCTGTTCAAATTTAGACAGAGCCAATATACTTCGGGTTTGGTGGAAGCTCAATAAAACCCCGGAGGTGATTCTGAATAAGCCTTATTCAGAATTGTCTGAAAGAAATCTCCCTCTAACTGATGAATTGTCAAACCTTTTGGAATCCGCAAAAGGGAAAAAGAAAATTATCTACCAGGGAGTTATTTTTCCTGAAAGAGAATTGGAAGGAATCTGCCGTTACATCAATCAGTCAGAAGATTTTGCATTGATTATAATGGGTAAGGAAACAGAGTATTTGAAGAAATTACAGACTATATGTCCTTCCATTATCCATATTCCGTTTGTTGCACCGCCTTATCATTTGCATGTAACCAGCCATGCGGATATTGGTATATTAACATACGATCATTCTTCTTTGAATAATATATTTTGTGCGCCCAACAAATTATGGGAGTTTTCTAACTTTGCAATACCTATGATTGGAAATGATATTCCAGGACTTATTAATACAATTGTAACCAATAAAATGGGAGAATGTATTGATTTCCGAAAAGAAGATAAAGTGGCTGAAACCCTACAGAGTATCTTGGAAAATTATACAGAATATTCAAGAAATGCAAAATCATTTTATAGCAGTTATAATTATGATCTTGAATTAGACCGTATCATGCAGAATTTGTAGAAAGAGAAAAATGGATCCTATTATACATGCATTTGACTTAAGATTTACACTTATTTATATGAGTGTGGCTCTTTTTGCTGTCATTCTGATTAATGAATATGTCTATAGAAGAAAGAATTCTGATGATGTTCAGAATTTCTTATTATTGTTTTATGCATTGGTGATGATATTACTGATAGGTATCAGAGATAAAAAAGTAGGCTCGGATTCAGAAAGATCATTGGTCTATTTTACCGGGGCTAAAGTTGTACGCTCTTTAAACGAACTCAAAGATATAGGAATCTATTTTATTTCATTATTTGCCCGTAAAATTAGTGATAATTATAAAGTTTTTTTTACATTGAATGCAGTGCTATATGTAACACCCATTATTATAGGCATACGGAATTTAACACAGAAAAACAGGTTTCTGATTTTCTTTATCATAGTGAGTATGTTCTTCTTTAAAACGATGGGTATTAATACAACCAGACAGGGAATTGCATTCTCTTTCTTTTTTCTGGCAGTCACCTATTTTGATAAGAAAAAATGGTTATCCATTGTGTTTTTTATTGTTGCATTTTTCAATCATGCTTCAATTATTATCCCTATTATGGTCTTCATCCTGTCTACCAGGATTAATAATCTTAAAGTAATATTTTTGATTTATGTAGCTGCTACGGTACTGTCATTAGTGAATTTTAATCTAAATGAACTTCTAGGTAAAATACCTGTGATCAATGTTTTGGTTGAAGAAAGGTTAGATCAGTATTACTCCAAAGGAGCTAAAGTTGCTTACAAAACGGGTTTTAGGGCAGACTTCTTTATATTCAATACCATTTTTGCAGTGATTGGATACTATACTCTTAAAAACATTGGAAATATTGAAGAGTATTTAAAGTATAAAAGGTTTTATGTGACGTATATGCTTACCTCTGCTTTTTTCTTTCTTATGTTTTCCGCGGCTTTTAGTGATCGTTTTGGTTTCTTATCATGGATTTTCATTCCTTTTCTGATGTATCCGTACACCCAAACCAATCAGAAAATAGGTTTTTTCAATCTGTTTGGAATATTTTTTATTTGTTTTTTCCTGTTTTTAATGTTTAATTTAAAATAATGATATCAGTAGTAATCCCTTTGTATAACAAAGAAAAATATATTAAGGAAACGATCTGTAAGGTACTGAACCAGACATATCAGAATTTTGAAATCATTATTATTAATGATGGAAGTAAAGATAAAGGTCCGGATATCGTCAGTGAAATTAATGATCAAAGAGTAAAATTGTTCAATAAAGAAAATGGAGGTGTTTCTTCAGCACGTAACATAGGGATTGAAAAATCTCAATTTGAATATATTGCTTTTTTGGATGCTGATGATGAGTGGTTGCCCAATCATCTGGAGGAAATCAATAAGCTTATTACCAGATATAAAAGTAGAGCAGATGTTTTTGTTACGAATTTTGCAAGAAAGTATTCTGAAGAAAATATTGTTGATAATAGAAAACAGGATGAACTTAAGGAAGGAATCGTTAAAGATTATTTCAAAATAATTTTCAAAAAAGCATTAATACATACCTCTTGTGTCTGTGTGAGTAAAAAAGCTCTGTTAAAAGCAAAATTATTTGATGAAAGGTTATCCAGAGGAGAAGATATAGATCTTTGGGGAAAGTTATCCAGAGAATATGAAATAGCTTATTCTCCAGTAGTTACAGAATTATACTTGCAGGAGGCTGAAAATAATAGTAAGGGAAAGTCAGATATTACAAGATCTATCCTCTATCATTTGGACTTCTCTACAGTAAAATCTTTAGATGAGAAAAAATATTTGAAAAAATTACTCTATAGAAAATATGCTTCATTATTGAAGGATATTGATTTTGCAAACTTTATTAAGTTAATGATTAAACAAGGTTTTTAAATGAAAGAAAAAGTATATCAATTATTACCTGATTTTCTTCAGAACTTTATGGTCTATATGTATAACAAACAGGCCTATAAAAGAAGATATCGTGGCGAGTATAAAAATTTCAGAAAAGAGAAAAAAGAAAATCGCACATTATCATTAGAAGAGCTAAAAGAATATCAGAAAAAAAGGTATTCAGACTTTATAAAATTTGTAATTCAAAATTCAGATTATTATAAAAATTCGATTGGACCTATTAAGAATGCTGAATCAATTGATAATATTTCCAGCCTGCCAATCGTTAATAAGGAAATACTTCGTAATAATATTGATTCCATAACGGTAAAAACATCTGAAAAATTAGAAAAATCCAAAACAGGAGGTACTACAGGAAAATCCCTGGAAGTGAAGTTTTTTTTCAGAGACAGCCAGGAAAGATTTGCTTTTTTAGATGATTTCAGATCCAGATTCGGGTATGAACTGGGAAAAAAAACAGCATGGTTTTCTGGGAAAAATTTATTGACAGCTAGGGATGTTAAGAAGAATGTATTTTGGAAAACAGATTTTGTGCACCATGTTCGCTATTATTCCACATTCCATATCAAAGATGACTATCTTAAATATTATGTAGAAGATTTAATTCGTTTCGGACCAGAGTATTTAGTAGGATTTCCGTCTACCATATTGGAAATTGCCAAATACGGTATTGCCAATGGATATGATTTTCCTGAAAATACTGTAAAAGCAGTGTTCCCGACAGCAGAAACCATTACTGAAGAAACAAGATATTTTATAGAAAAATTTTTTAAAGCAAAACTTTATAACCAATACGCTTCTTCCGAAGGAGCTCCTTTCATTATTGAGTGTGAGAAAGGAAACCTTCATTTGGAACTGCAAACGGGTGTTTTTGAAGTTTTAGATGAAAATAATCAGCCGGCGCAATCCGGAAGATTAGTGGTAACTTCATTTACCACGGCCGCCACTCCGCTAGTTAGATATGATATCGGTGACTCGATAACACTTGAAAATGCTGATAAAACATGCAGCTGTGGAAATAATAACCCTTTGGTAAAAGAAATCTTAGGAAGAATTGATGATTTTATTTATTCGATTGAAAATGGGAAAATCAATTTAGGAAATGTTTCCAATACCTTAAAAGATACAAAAGGAATCATCAGGTTTCAGGCCGTACAGAATAAATTGGATGAATTGGAACTGTATGTTGTTGTTGATCATGATATCTATTCGAAGCAGATAGAGAAAGTATTTCTCCAAAACTGGAGGGACCGGGTAGGAAATGTTATGAAAATACATCTTCACTATGTAAGTGAGATTTCTGTAGAAGACAGTGGAAAATATAGAATCGTAAAAAATAATATAAAAGATTTATTATGAAAATTATAAAATCGTTTTTAATATTAGTTCTGTCAACTTTTTCTATCATCTGTTGTTCACAACGGAAAGATAAGGTGACGGTAGATAATTCCTTAATAGTAAATCAGAAAATCGCTGTTCAAACTAATGATTTTTTCAAAATTGAAACACTACTTCCCAAAGGGTATGTGAAGGATGGAACAGTAGACTATACTGATTATATTCAAAAAGCGATTGATGGAAATAGTAAAGTAATGATGCCGGACTTTCCACTAATGACAAACGGAATCTTTGCGCAATCAAACTCACAAATATATTTTCAGAAAAACTCCTCCCTGATATTAAAGCCAACTGCCAATATACGGTATCAGATCATTAGTTTACATGGAGTTGAAAATGTTAAAATTTATAATCCCACATTGGTAGGAGATCGTGATAAACATTTGGATTCTAAAGGCGAGTGGGGGTTTGGTATTGATATCAGAGGTTCAAGAAATATTGACATTTTTAATGTTAATATTTCTGATTGCTGGGGAGACGGAATTGTCTTGGTGAAGACTATGAGAAATATGAGAGCCGGTATTACCAAGGAAAAAATATTTCCAACAGAAAATATTAATATCATAGGGGGAATTATTAACAATGTAAGAAGAAATGGAATAACAATTGCTGGAGGTAAGGATATAGTAATCAAAAATCTTTTGATTACAAATATTAATGGAACAAATCCTATGGCAGGTATTGATATTGAACCTGACGACAGTAATAATATTTTAGAAAACATTATTATTGAGAATGTTAAGATTAATAATGCAAATGTAGGTATAGACTTGCATTTAGGACAGTATGGTAACCAGAGTGTAGCAAAGGATGTTACGGTTTCCTGCTCAAATATTTCAGTGGAAAATGCTAATTCTGGAATTTATATAGCTGGATATAAAGCGAAACCTAATATCAAGGAAATGACAGGTTATTTTAAAGTAGATAATTTTGTTACTAATAATGTGACCAAGCCTTTTGAGAAAAGAGATCAATTTGGATTGTATCCCATGATTCAAATGAACAATTATAAATTTAATACCAAAAACAAGATCGATCGTTCTACAGAATCACTTTTAAAAAATGTTAAAGATAGTAGTAAACTAAAATATTAAACAATTCATCTGAGCTAAAGTAATAGTATGTAGATAGATGAGATCATAGGTATCCGATACAAAAAAATAGCTAGCAATAATCGATGATTATACACAATTTGTAACTACCAAAAAGCTATTAAACTCAAAAAACACTTAACCAAATTGGAAAATAAATGATTTTCCAAAGCAGTAATGATGCAGTTTTAATTCAGAACTAATTCTGTTTGAAATTGGACCTGTTTTAGGGCGGGATTATATATTATCTTTTTTTATCAAAAATATGTGAATTATAGTGTTTTTGATAATATTTTACAACACAAAAAAAGATTTGCTAGAAATTTATTCATTAGTTCTAGATTTTTCAGGAATAATAAAAAAATAAAAAGAAGTTGAAAGCTAAATTAATACGGATTACAACAGTACCACTTTCTTTAAAAATTCTATTGAAAGGGCAGCACCGATTTATGTCAGAACATTTTGATGTAATAGGTGTTTCATCACCTGGTAAGGAACTGGATGAAGTGAAAAATGATGAAGGGATTGATGTAATATCGATTGATATGTCTCGTAAGATTACCCCAATAAAAGACATTAAATCTTTATGGAGTACTTACAAATTTTTAAAAAGAGAAAACCCCCAAATTGTTCATACCCATACCCCTAAAGCTGGTATTGTAGGAATGCTGGCTGCAAGAATGGCAGGAGTTCCTCATCGGCTGCATACAGTAGCAGGTTTACCATTGATGGAGGTAAAAGGCATGAAACGTCATGTTTTAGATCTTGTTGAAAAACTTACCTATGCTTCTGCAACCCAGGTGTACCCAAATTCAAAAGGACTGTCTGATTATATTATTAAGCACAAATATACGAACAAGTATAAGCTTAAAGTAATCGGGAATGGATCATCAAACGGAATTGATACTTCATTCTTTTCGCCTCAACAAGTTTCGGAAGATCATAAAATTCTTCTCAAAGAGCAATTGAAAATAAAAGATACTGATTTTGTTTTTGTGTTTGTAGGGCGTTTGGTGGGAGACAAAGGAATTAATGAATTGATAAAAGCATTTTCTGCTTTAAATAATCAAGAAAATCAGCAGCGTTCAAAATTATTACTGGTAGGTTGTCTGGAACAGGAGCTGGATCCTTTATATTCTGATACATTAAAAGAGATTGAAAATAATCCAAATATTATTTCTGTAGGTTTTCAGAGGGATGTGCGTCCTTATTTTGCGATTTCTAATGCGTTGGTTTTTCCTAGTTATCGTGAAGGATTTCCTAACGTAGTAATGCAGGCTGGAGCAATGGAGCTGCCAAGTATCGTTTCTGATATCAATGGATGTAATGAAATCATAATAGAAAATCAAAATGGGGTAATTGTTCCTGTAAAAGACAGTGAAAGACTTACAGAAGAAATGGAGAAAATGATCATGAATAAGGATTATTATCAGGCTTTAAAGATGAATGCCCGACCAATGATTGAAGATCGATTCGAGCAGTCAGTGATTTGGAATGCTATATTAAGTGAATATAACAAATTAATAAAAGAAAAAGGTTTTCGAAAATAAAATTTATAGTGATCATATATTTGTAAAGTAACACTAATGTTGATGGTAAAGCTTGATCAGAAATTTTTCTTCAAAGTTTAAATATGATTTTTTACAAAGTTACTCTTTAAGTAAGGATATCCGCTTTTTTGTGTTTGACAATCTGTACCTTAACAATGGCTGTGAAAGAAAAGAAATAGGTTTCTTTGAAGAAGCTAAAAAAAGCTATATATTTGCACCAGTTAAAAAGCAAATGCTACCTTATTGATCCGGTAGTTCAGCTGGTTAGAATGCCGCCCTGTCACGGCGGAGGTCGCGGGTTCGAGTCCCGTCCGGATCGCAAAAAGTCTTCTAGAAATAGAAGACTTTTTTATTTTTACCCCAACTTTTGAGACTGATCCGTATTATCGAAGATTATAATTTTGACGGGAATGGTGATATAGCATTTTCTGTCCCTGATGATGGAATGGGAGTGTACGGGATGTTTGAAATTTATTTGTATAATCCGAAGCAAACGTTTTGAAAAGCTTAAAGAACCGGACTCTTCGCACTCAAGCTGTTCATGTTTATGTGATGTCAGTGTAGAAAAAGATAAGAAACTTTTAATAACAGGATGCCGAGGTGGGGCAGGATGGCATCAGGATGCTTAACGGTTTTGACAAAAGAGAAATCTAGAATGGATTTCTACAAGAGAAAAGACTGATGAATAATGTTTCTTTTCAATATCGGGGAATACCTTTAAAATCTATGTTTTCTTTCGGTTTGTCAACTATAACTCCTCATTTACAGTGATAAAGCATCCGTTTTTTTACGGTATTTTTAAGAATGTCTTTTAGGATTCAAATTTAGGTCTGATATTTGTACTGGGTAGCCAAACTAAATGGCCGATTTATTTATGAAAAACATATCTGTGAAAAAATCCTTTTTTTATGTCTGTTTATGCGCTTTTTCGCTTGTTTCCTGTAAAAAGGAAATAGAAAAAATAAGTGATACTTTTAAAGATACCGTTTCTTCTTCAGAAGTTCCGGAGGTTGAAAAAGATTCTATAAAGAAAGATTCTGTTCCTGTAGTAAAAAAAGAATCCGTTCCACCTGTTATGCAGGAGAATGGTTTTTATAACGCTTTTGTTCTTCCCAAGGATAAAAAAATGCGTGATTCTATTTATGCAGAATTCAGTAAAAAATATAGTGTAGAGGAAAGAACTGCTATTTTAGCCTTAAACCGATTAGATTCTAAAAGTAAATGGAATGCAGACACATTGGTTGTTCCTGCGAAAATAGATACAACATTGATGGCATATTCACCTTTTCCCATGCAGCTGGATGTGTTGAGCGGAGTGAAAAAGTTTGTTATCTTCTCATATCCTATACAGGCTTTTGCTGTATATTCTAATGGAAGTCTCGTGAAATGGGGACCTACAAGTATGGGTAAAAAAGCAGCTCAGACCACAAGGGGACTTACTTTTGCCAACTGGAAAAAGAAACTGGCTATTTCCACCGTGAGCAGTGAATGGAAACTTCCTTACAACTTTAATATTCATAATATAGGAGGAATCGGATGGCATGAATATACGCTTCCCGGATATCCTGCTTCACACTCATGTTTACGATTGCTGAGAAAAGATGCCCAATGGCTGTATTCCTATGCAGATACCTGGATTCTGAATCCCGGAGGTGCTACCACTAAAGCCAGAGGTACAGCAGTAATGGTATTCGGAGATTATAAATGGGGCGGAAGAAAACCATGGAGAAAGCTTCTGGACGATCCTAATGCCAACAATATTTCTGTTGAAGAACTTACAAAACTCTTAGAACCGGATGTCCCGAAAATGCTTAAAGAACAAAGCAACAGAGAAAAAGTGGCGGATTCTATCAAAGCGGCAAAAGCATCAGCTGTACCTGTTCAGAATGAAAAGCCTGTAGAATCTCTGTCTAATTAATTTTCTTTTCAAACTGTAAAGTAGATTCTTCCGCAAATTTTCTAAGATTAAGCATTTCCTCTTTACCTTTATATTGCCCGAATCTTGCAGCAATATAAGTGAGAATAATAAAAAATAACATGATAAAAGAAGCGCTCAATGCCCAAGGGTATTCGGCGCTTTTTATTTGCTTTTCAACGTAATACATGGTGAAAAAGGTCATCCAGAGAATAGAAAAAGAAAAATAAAGGAACATAAAGAATGTCCACACCGCAGAACTCGGGCCAAACACGCCTCGTATTACCGTATGCTCATCTTCCATTTCTATTCGTAAGGCAAGACGGGGTTTCCAGTAATTATCATATTCTGTTTTTACCCAGATGGTAGCCACTTCTTTATTGATGTTGCCTGAAAACTCATCTTTATGCACTTCCATATATTTTTTCAGATTTTCAGCATACTCTTCTTTGGTAAGGTGAGTAAACATTTTAAATCTGGGTCTCGTTCTTATTCTGTCTAAGGTGGTTTCTTCGGTATTCATATTTTTATTCTTGATAAGGAATAGGGTCTTGAAGGGTGAAACTTAATATGAGTTTTTCATTTTTCCTTTGAATAACCATAGTAATATTTCGGCCTTCATTAGATTTCATAAGCTCTACAATTTTCTCCAGTGTCATCTCAGAAGTAGGGTCTCCATTAATACTTAGAATTCTGTCTTCCTTTTTCAGGCCTGCTTCATATGCAGGAGAGTCTTTTCTTACTCCTGCAATAGAGAATATAGGCTTCAGACTGAATTTATAACGAAAAGCTTCTTTATAAACTTCATTAACTACTTTAGCTGATTTTTGAGTTTCAATATTTATTCTGTCTTGCTGCCATTCCAGCCCGTCCTGCTTGAAGTCCAATCCGCTCATATTAAAATGAAAAGGATCCTTAAAGTATCTGTTTCTTTTCAAATATAACTTTTTATTGGGATAATCAAAAATTACTGTAAATCTGCGCATAATTTCATTGCCTACAGATCCTTTCCTGTTTTCTACTAAATTGACGTGTTGTATAGAGAATTCATCAGGCATAGAAGTAAGAGGCTTTTCAAACTTAAAATTTCCGAGGTAAAAATTATGGATACGACTTCTTTTACCATAAATATCTCCATTGAAACCGCGGCCAAGAAAATCGTCAATATTAGGTCTGTTATAAACAAAATTTTTAATAAGTGTGGGGAAGAGCCATATGGCATCACTGTTTCCAAGATCAATCAGTAATTTTGAGTCTTTCTTTTCATTCGTCATTTCTACCCCTGCATACATATAGGGCTTATCTCTTTCAATAGTAATGGGAAATTCTTCAAATTTTCTGATTTTCTTTTCTAAAAGAGAGGCATCTTCAAATACCGTTATTTTCTTGGAAGAATAGTCGATATAAATAGGATGGTTTTTGAAGAAATGATAGCCAATCACTCCATTTACGGGAATTCCTACGTGAGGCGAAATATTAAATTCTTCATCAATAATGATATAAAGAGACATAGTGGTATTGATTATTCCATCACCTATTCTGCCCAGATTACGTTCAGACTTCAGCCCATCAATACTTAAACTTCCCCCAAGTCCGGAAAATTTTACTTTTTCAACATTGCTTAGCTTCACTTCTTTATTTTCCAGGCTAAAAAGAATGGTTTCAGAAACTCCCGTATCCAGAAGAAAGGTAAGTTCTGCACCATTAATATTAATAGGAATAAAGATAAGATTGTTGATAAACTTAAAAGGAATAACTGCTTTTTTAGTATTGATCAGTTCAAAAGTATTCTGGGCATTTACAAAAATGCTTAGAAATAGTCCCAGTAAAAGCAATTTAAATTTCATTTACTGAATTTAGTGAATTTATCTATATCATAATAAAAAAACATTCCAAAACCTGAAATGTTTATATAAACTACAATAAAGTAGTGTTTTTTGTTGAATTTATTTTAAAGAAGTCTTTTTACTTTGAAAAGAAGTCCATCAAATCCATGTAATTCTTCTGATTAACACCATGTCCGCTCATATACTCTCTGAATGTAAAGTAACAGCTGAGATCATAAAGTAGATCTGCTGCTTTTCTTCCCCATTCAAGTGGGATTACAGCATCATCCGTACCATGAGAAATGAAGAAACGAAGTCCTTCCAGTTTCTTTTTATCTTTTACAATACCGTTCAGGATTTTTTCTTCAGGATAACTGCTCATACAGGCAACACGATTGAAAAGCTCAGGATGTTTTAAAGCCAAAGCATAACATAATATTCCTCCCTGGCTGAAGCCGCAAAGATGAGCTTTGCTTTCCGTAAGTCCATAGTGGTTGATAATCTTCAGCATACTTTCCAGAACAGCATGTAAAGACTCATTCGCCTGGTGAACATCAATGAAATTTTCGGGATCATTAAAATTGATATCATACCATGAATATCCTTCAAACTGAGTATCACGCGGAGCTCTGAAACTTACAATAATCCAGTCATTGGGTAGCGTTTCTCTAAAACTGAAAAGATCCTGCTCATTGCTGCCGTAGCCATGAAGCATAAAAAGAATGGGAGTTTGGGAAGTAATATTTTCCGGCTCTCTTACTAGATAATCTAAATTCATACAGCAAAGATAATTAAATTACCTGCAGAATCTTAACTTTTGTTATTCATACAATGAACTTCTGCTGCATGATGATTTATGTGTAATGATTAATTCTTTAGAGTATCTTTTTTTATTTTCAGGAGAATTTTTATTTTTATTGATTTGATATTATTTGGAAATCTTTATTGGAAATTTTTCATAAAAGTTATTTTTATATTAATAAAAAACTTATATTTGAAACATTAAAAAATCTATTTGGAGAAATGAAGCAATTTTACAATTCAAAAAGTTTACTTAGACTTTCTTTTTTATTCGTTTTATTATTTTCTGTAATCACCGTTGTCAATTCTTGTAAAAAAGATGATGATGAAGAATTTCAGGATCATGTGGTGCAGTTCGAAGTGAAGACAACTGCCGGAGGAAACATTATAAGTGTTGTAACACAGGTAGGTACAACTAAAACAGATATATTTAACACTCCGCAGTCTCCTGTAACTTCACCCTGGACAAGTGGAGAGTTCTTTGTAAATTCCAGCCAGGCACAGCTTAATCTTGATGCTAACGCTTCAATGCCGGATGATAATTCTGAATTGACAATCACTCTTTACATTGATGGTGAGGTAGCAAGAACAGTGAAGAAGAAAGGGAAAGGTGTGTTGGTTGCTTCTATTGATTACAGTTTCTTAGAGCCTTAAATTACTTTAACATTATAAAAAGAATCCGTCTCACAACCAATTTGTGAGACGGATTCTTTTTATATGTTGTTTTAAGATTAGTCTACCTTTACAATAAAATAGCTTTTCTTACCTTTTTGTAATAATAAGAATTTACCATCGATAAGGTCCGTTTCATTAGCTGTAAAAGTATCATTTACTTTTTGCTTGTTGACAGAGATTGAGTTTCCTTTAATCTCTCTTTGTGCTTCACTCTTGGATTTCAAAAATCCTGATTTTTCAGAAAGAAGATCAATAATATTTACTCCCAAAACATCAGCTTTTGCCATTTCTTTTTGAGGAACACCATCAAAAACTTCAAGGAAAGTTTCCTCATCAAGGCTTACAAGATCTTCAGCAGTAGAACGTCCGAAAAGAATTTCAGAAGCTTTCAGTGCCTTTTCATATTCTTCTCTTCCATGTACCCAAACGGTAACTTCTTCAGCCAGTTTCTTCTGTAGCTTTCTTTCGTGTGGAGCTGTTTTATGCTCTTCAATTAAACCCTCAATTTCTTCTTTTCCTAAGAAAGTGTAGAACCTGATAAATCTTTCAGCATCTTCATCAGTAGCATTCAGCCAGAACTGGTAGAATTTGTAAGGAGAAGTTTTCTTTTTATCCAGCCAGTAATTTTCACCGCTTTCAGACTTCCCGAATTTGGAACCATCGGCTTTGGTAATCAAAGGAACTGTTAATGCAAACGCTTCACCCTGAGCTTTTCTACGGATCAATTCTGTTCCTGTAGTGATATTTCCCCACTGGTCAGAACCTCCCATCTGCAGCTTTACATTATTGTTTTGATATAAGTGAAGGAAATCATATCCCTGGATGAGCTGGTAAGTGAATTCTGTAAAACTCATTCCGTCTGCACCGGATTCTCCTGAGAATCTTTTCTTCACAGAATCTTTTGCCATCATATAGTTGACCGTGATATTCTTTCCGACATTTTTAGCAAAATCAAGGAAAGAAATATTTTTCATCCAGTCGTAGTTGTTCACAAGCTCAGCTTTGTTAGGCTCGTTTCCTTCAAAATTAAGGAACTTTGAAAGCTGATTCTTTAAACAGTCTACATAATGTAAAAGAGTTTCCTCATCCAGGAGATTTCTTTCAGCAGATTTTCCGGATGGATCACCGATCATCCCTGTTGCACCTCCTACCAACGCAATCGGCTTGTGGCCATGCAGCTGGAAGTGCGCTAAAATTTTTATCTGGATAAGACTTCCGATATGTAAAGAATCGGCAGTAGGATCAAAACCAATATATGCAGTAGTTACCTCTTTATTCAGTTGTTCATCGGTTCCTGGCATCATATCGGCAAACAGACCACGCCATTTCAGTTCTTCTATAAAGGAATTCATTGATTTTTAACTTTAAAATTTTAAGATGCAAAGATAGTAAATTCAGAAGTATTAAGGGTAAAAAAGCAAAAGAGCAATAGGGTAGGAATATAAAATAAGAATATCACAAAACTTTCTGGTCGGCCACTTTGATAATAGAATGGCTTAACCTTTTTATCCCTTTGTTTTTTCACCCTAAATAATCTATATTTGTTATTAATGAACGACGAACAGCTATTCCTGCTCATACAGAAGGCCAAAGATAAAGACCAGAAGGCCCAGACTAAGCTCATCAATGTTTTTTGGGTGGACGTTTTCTCTTTTGTCATGAAGAAAGTGAGAGACGAAAATGATGCCGATGAAATTACAGTAAACGTTTTTTCAAAAGTATTGTCAAAACTGGATATGTTCGATCCCCATTTTCAGTTTAAAACCTGGATATTAACTATTGCCCAGAATACGGTAATCGATTTTTGGAGAAAAAAGAACCGGGATAACGAAGACGCCGTTGAAAATCTTGAAGAGGTAAAAAATCAATATGCCAAATCACCGGAAGAACTTCTCATTTCTGAAGAAGAACAAAAGAAAATCATCAAAACCATAGAATCTCTGGATGCGAACTACCAGGACATTATCAAGCTGAGATTTTTTGAAGAAAAAAGCATCAAAGAAATTGCTGAAGAGCTGGGAATCTCCGTTGCCAATACTAAGGTAAGAGTAATGCGTGCCAAAAAAGTCTTAGCCGAGCTATTGAAAAATAATGAGTTTGATGATCATTAAGCTCAGAAAAATCAATCTATTCAATAGAAGCCTGTTTACTAAAAATATAAATTCAAAATTGGATTTAGCCAAAACTTAAATATCACAACTTTTATTTAGAAATAAACCTCTTCTTTTGTTTTAGGAAGAAAAAGAAGGAAGAATATTTTTTCATAAGAATATTTTGGAGAGATAAATATACAAATGAAATTTGAATGATCAATTTCATCAATAGATCCGGTTGATGGTTTCCATTAAAAAATCCTTAACTTTGAACTTCAATTTTAGAAATGGAAAATTCAGTTCAAGACACTACCGTTCAAAAACCAAAATGGATCCGCGTAAAACTTCCTACCGGAAAGAATTACAGAGAGCTGAGAACTTTGGTTGATAAATATAAATTAAATACCATTTGCCAAAGCGGAAGCTGCCCGAACATGGGAGAATGTTGGGGCGAAGGTACAGCTACTTTCATGATTTTAGGAAATATCTGTACAAGAAGCTGTGGATTCTGTGGCGTAAAAACAGGAAAACCGCTTGATGTAAACTGGGATGAGCCTGAAAAAGTAGCAAGATCCATCAAATTAATGAAGATCAAACATGCCGTTCTTACTTCTGTAGACCGCGATGATCTGAAAGATATGGGATCTATTCTTTGGGGAGAAACAGTGAATGCTGTAAGAAGAATTTCTCCGGGAACTACAATGGAAACACTTATTCCGGATTTCCAGGGAATTACAAAACACCTGGACAGATTGGTAGATGTAGCTCCTGAAGTGATCTCTCACAACATGGAAACGGTAAAACGTCTGACCAGAGAAGTAAGAATCCAGGCAAAATATGAAAGAAGCCTTGAAGTATTAAGATATCTGAAAGAGGCCGGCCAAAGAAGAACAAAAACAGGGGTTATGCTTGGATTAGGGGAAACTAAAGATGAGGTTTTCCAGACGATCGAAGATATCAGAAACGCCAACGTAGACGTAATCACTCTTGGACAATATCTGCAGCCAACTAAAAAACATCTTCCGGTAAAGAAATTTATCACGCCTGAAGAATTTGATGAGTTCGGAGATTTTGCAAGAAGCTTAGGTTTCAGACACGTTGAAAGTTCTCCTCTTGTAAGAAGTTCTTACCACGCAGAAAAACATATTCATTAAATTACAGACCGTTCAGCAATGAACGGTTTTTTTGTTTTTTTAGGTAGCAGGGATCAGGTAGCAGATTATTGGTGATAGGTTGCAGGTATCAGGGGTTACGGATTAGCTAATGAATGTGGCAATCTTTACAATAATGGCTGCCATCATTCCCATCCTTTGGAGGGGTGGCAAAAATTCAAAGAATTTTTGACGGGGTGGTTCATACAAAACTCACAAAAGCATCCACAGCAGCGGACTTTAGTTAAAAATTACTTAACAAGTCGTATCCTTCTTAATCACTCCAATTCTTCCATTGATTTCAATAGGTCTGAAATGTTTTTTCTTAAATTCCGAAGGCGTTTCTCCTGTATGCTGCTTGAATAATTTATTAAAATAAGAAAGGCTTTCAAAGCCCACCTGAAAACAAACCTCCGTCACAGAATGATCTTTCAGCAGGAATATTTTAGCCTGATTGATTCTGTAATTGTTGACAAAATCTGTAAAGGTCATATTTGTCTGCTTTTTGAAATACCGGCAGAAAGCAGGAGTGCTCAGGCTCACTACCTTGGCCACTTCATTCACATTAGGCTTTCGGTCGTAATTTTCATGAATGTAATCATAGATAGTTCCCATTCTGATTTTATCATTCAGAAACCATTTGATTCTTGTATCTTCTTTATTGAGTTCCTTTACTTCAGGAGAATCGGCGAGGATTTGCAGAATTTCAATTAACCCAACTAAAGATTCAAAAGAGTTTTTATCTTTAATAATCTGCAGTTTTTCAACAACTGTATTTTTCGTTTCTCCGGAAAATGATAGTCCGAGGTATGACCGTTCTAAAAGGGTTTTAATATTTTCAAATTCAGGAACAGGAAGAATAATATCCTGAAGAAAGCTTTCCCTCATCTGCAATACAAGCTGTTTACATTCGGTCTGAATACCGTAATCAAAATTAAGATGAGGTACATTGGAACCAATCAGTAAAAGATCACTGTCTGTAAAGCCTGAAATATTTTTTCCAACGTGACGGATTCCATTCATAGCTTCTACATATACCAGTTCAATTTCCGGATGATAATGCCAGAAAAAACAGTTTTTCAGAGAAGGAGCAAATAGCTTGAATGATTTTCCTTTTTCAAACTCAATAATTTCTTTCTGGATTTTCATTTTGTTCTGATTTGATTGTTTCTGAATTTAAATTTAAATAAAAAGGTTAATATGGAGCAAATTTTTATCATTCAAAGAGGTGTGAAATTCAAACTTTCTGTCGATTTTTGCACTTTCAAAATAAAGATACTCAGTGAGTCATTTAATTTGAAAAGAATTAATTCAGAAAAAGATTTAGATACAATGAAGATTGATAAAAGAATAATACCACTGGCCATAGGTGGTTTAGGGATAGGAACTACAGAATTTACGGTCATGGGACTTTTGCCGGATATTGCCAAAACATTGCAGATCACCATTCCGCAAGCCGGACATCTGATTTCTGCGTATGCTATGGGTGTGGTTATCGGAGCTCCGATTCTGATTGGGTATTCTGTGAAATTTCCACCCAAAAAAGTTCTGATGGCTTTCATGATCCTTTTTACATTATTTAATGGTCTTTCGGCTGTTGCTCCTGGATACAACAGTATGCTGGTTATCCGTTTTATGTCCGGACTTCCTCATGGAGCATTCTTCGGAGTAGGAACAGTGGTGGCTTCAAGAATGGCAGGAAAAGGAAAAGAAGCCTTTTATATATCCATGATGTTTACAGGTCTTACGGTCGCCAATCTGGCAATGGTACCTCTGGTCACCTATATAGGACACACTTTCCACTGGAGACTGTACTTTGCTATTGTAGCAGTTATTGGACTTTTTGCTATCTTATTTTTAAAACTCTGGCTTCCCGCGATGGAATCCAACCAGAATACTCATTTCATGGAAGAGCTGAAATTCCTTAAAAATAAACAGTCTTGGCTGGTATTGGCCATTACAGCGATAGGATTTGGAGGATTGTTCACATGGTTAAGCTATATCACCCCTTTAATGACCATTGTTGCCGGAATCAAAAGCAGCCAGATGGCTTATGTAATGGTTCTTGCCGGAGCAGGAATGGTAGTAGGAAATCTGGTTGGAGGTATTGTTTCAGATAAATTGGGTCCGGAAAAAACCTGTTCTCTTTTGATCTTCCTGATGATGATTTCTCTTGGTGGTGTTTTCTTCCTTGCGGAATATAAAAATATTGCTCTGGTATTGACATTTATGTGTGGTGCTTTGTCCATGTCTATTGCATCGCCTATCAATATTATGATGATGAAAGCGGCCCCGAAAAGTGAAATGATGGCTGCCGCTTTTATGCAGGCTGGTTTTAATATTGCCAATGCAATGGGTGCTTTTCTTGGTGGTATTCCTTTGGAATATGGCTATTCATTCAATTATCCGTCATTGGTAGGAGTGGGAATGACATTGATTGGAGTAGTTATAAGTATAAGGTATATGTATCTGTACGGCTCAAAAACTCAAAATGAAGAAAAAGTGGCTGCGGAATGTGTATCATGTGATAAATAAAGAGTTATAGTTAAAAATAAAATCGCCTGTTTCAGTGAGAAACAGGCGATTTTTTATAAGATAAGTTTTATGCCTCTACTTCATCTCCGTTTTTACACCAGTACAGGGCATTATATAAATTTTCTTTAGGAAAGGATTTAAATTCTCCCGGCATCAGGACACTGAAAATACTGGTGAAATTCTGTATTCCTGCTTTGTCTGTTACAATGGCTGCACGATTCCAATGGGCAAGGTTCTTGAACCCTAACAGCAAATCTTCAAGCCATGCTCCTACGGTAAAATTATCCAGATCGGTATCCAAATACAATAAATAGTTGAGTTCACCGAATTGCTCTACCTTCTCTTTAACACGCGGAATTACCAGTCTTTCAAAATCCTCTTTCGTTACTTCTCCCGTTGCATTAAATGCTGCAACATTCTCCGGAGCTTCTGGAATAATTGTTATCATAATAAATATTTTTTGGTGGTTTAGTTTAAAAAAATAACAATAATTACACCATTATTTGATGTATAATTGTTAAAAAAGGTATAAATATTGATATTTTAAATGTAAAATATCAATATGGATTTAAAATCAAATGAACCTTTCTGGCTTTTAAAAAACGGATTATTAGCATCTTACCCTTCATTAAAATCAAACGAAGAATGTGATGTTCTCATCGTGGGCGGAGGTATTACGGGAAGTCTGATTGCCCATCAGATGATAGAAGACGGATATAGTACGATTCTTATTGATAAGAGAGAACTTTGTAACGGAAGTACTTCTGCTACAACTTCAATGCTCCAGTACGAAATAGATGTTCCACTCTATGAACTGATAGAAAAAATAGGAGAAAAGGGCGCGATCTTAAGTTATAAAGCTTGTAGTGATGCTATTGATAGGATAGAAAAGCTTTCAAAATTAACCAAGTCAAATGCAGGTTTCAAAAGAAAAAAATCACTGTATTTTGCTTCAAAAAAGAAAGACCTCCAATGGCTGAAGAAAGAATACCAGGCGCGGAAACAAAACGGATTTGAAGTACAATGGCTGGAAGCAGAACAGGTTTTAGAACAATTTGAATATGACAATACCTATGGCGGAATTTTATCAAAACAAGGAGCAAGTATTGATGCTTTTCAGTTTGCTCATGAGTTATGTATACATAATGTAAAGAAAGGGCTTAAGATATTTGATAAGACTGAAATGGTAAAAGTAAAAGAACACAAAGGGTTTAATCTGGTTACCGTTGACAGTGGATTTGAGATCAAAGCAAAAAAAATCATTTACTGTATTGGTTACGAAAGTAAAAACCTGTTAAAAGAAAATTTTGTTAACCTGAAAAGTACCTATGCGGTAGTTTCCGAAATAGATAAAGACAAGTTTAAAAACATAAGCAGCACTTTAGTATGGAATACCGACGACCCGTATCTCTATATGAGAACTACTGATGACGGAAGGCTTCTGATTGGAGGAGGAGATGAAGATTTTTATGACGCAGAAAAGCGTGACGCCATACTCCATAAAAAAGAAAAAGAGATTCTGAAAAATCTAAAGAAAATAAAGCCGGATTACCACTTTTATCCTGATTTTGTATGGGCTGGTACTTTTGGTGAAACTAAAGATGGTTTACCTTACATCAGCGAACATGAGAAATTTAAGAACTCCTATTTTGTGCTAGGTTTCGGTGGAAATGGAATTACTTTTTCGGTAACGGGAATGAAAATGGCTTCTTTGTTTATGAAAGGTAAAAAGCATCCGTTATCAAGGTATTTTAAGTTTGGAAGATGATGCTTTATTTTACCACAATTTTTAATAAGAATAAAGGCTATTTAGATTCCTACGGAATGACAAACTGCCTGGATAAATCGTTATTCCAATTGTGTCATTCCATAGGAATTCTGCTTAAATCATTTGAAAAAATGTAGTAAAAAGATGCTTTGACAAATAGCCCGATAGAAAGACCTTAATTCCCCTCCTCCGGAGGGGTGTCGAAAATTCAAAGAATTTTTGACGGGGTGGTCTATTCATTATCCAGCATCAAAAAAGCGGGTTTTAACCCGCTTACACTACAAACTATACCCATTCTTCTTAGCCAGTTCAAGAATAGAACTCTCAATGGCTTTTCCCAAATCGTCAGAATCATCAGTACCCCGTTTTTTCATTTCGGAGTCAATGTACATCTGACGTTTTCTGGAAAGTTCCTCAATTTCCTTTTGAATTTTGTCCCGAGCTGCTGATTTTATAGCAATTGTCTTTTGAATTTCTTCCTTGCTTTTTCCTTTCAATTCTGCAGGAAGTTCACTTTCTTTTACATTGGCGATAAATCCTGCATCTTTTTCAGCTTTATCCACAAGATCCCAGTGATCATTTTTATAAGCATTCTTTTTAGATTTGGCAACCGCTCTTTCCACTAAGTTGGATGCCGATTGGGCTTCTGCATTTTTATCCTGTGTGATCTGCTTAAGCCTGTATTCTGAGCCATGATTTCCGTAATAGATATACGTATCATTCAACTTTGCATTGCATTCAGAAATTCTGATGTCATAAGGTGTTTCAATATAGAGTACTTTTCTGTCGCTATCAATATTGAAATACTTTCCACCTCCTAATAAAGCTCCGTTTTGCCAGAAAGTCTGGATTCCTTCTTCCCGGCTTCCACAGAAAATGGTATTGGTGTAAATATTTTTACCTTTTGATTTTGAAACAACCTCTTTATAATTTATTTTTCCCTGATCAAATGATTCGTTACCAGCAATATAAATCAGTTTCATGCTTTTTTCATTGCTGTCCCAGTTCAGATTGGCTGAAGCGTCACGAATCACAGCGCCACAGTATTCACTGCCGCCATTGGTTCTTAATGCAAATAATTTTTCAGAAACCAGATCAAGATCCTGAGTGAGAGGAGTAACCTGACGGATGTAATTTTCATCACGGATTCCGTCATTACCGTATTCATACAGTGCAATTTCTATCTCGGGAGCTTTTCCGTTGTATCTAAGAGTAGTCAGCGTATTTACGATATTCCATAATCTGGATTTTGCCTGATCAATCAGTCCGTCCATACTATTGGAAGTATCCAGAAGAAGAGCAACCTGAATTTTGTTTTCTTTTGTGATGGAGTTTACGGGAATCAGTACGTTATTTTGAACCTGAAAATTATGATTTTCATTACTTTTTGCATAACGGTTATCAGGAAGATTTCCGGAGCTTAATAAAGCCGTACCTGCTGCAAGTGCTAAGATTTTTAAAGTTGTCATATTGTTATTTTTTTATAAGTTATAATTAGGAAATAGCGTTTCGTCGTTTATTATTTTGAATTTCTAAAGTAAAATTATCCCTATTTAAGATTTGGAATTACGAGACTTGGTGAATGAGTAGTTTGACTTGGTGAACCTGGCAACAAGCAAAAAATAAAGACAGCTCAGGAGGAACTGTCTTTTCAAATCTGTTATTTTTAAAGGATCTCGTATTTTGTTTTAATGCTGTATTTCAGCTTGATGTTTTCAATATTATCAAATGAAAAATCTATCGGAGAATCCGCCATTTCCAACTGAATATTGCTTGCTCTTCCTTTGTAAGCTACTGGCATAATCATATCGCTGGTGTAATCTTCTATTTCTACAATTTCAAGAGCGTTTCCTGTTTTTTTACCCATGCTTTCCAATAAGTAGTCAGCTTTTTCTTTGGCTGCCTTTAGAGCATTGATCTTAACGGCTTTTCTGAAATCCGCAATTTTGGTATTCTTTACCTCTGCAATGTTCAGGCTGCTTACCCACTTTTGGTTCAGATCTTCAAAGATCTTGCTAAGGCTTGATTTTGTGCCGGCTTTGAACTGATAATTTTTGGAAAACCTGGCTGTTTTAGAATAGATATTCTGGTACATGGCTTTGAACTTGATATCCTCGTTCTTTACTCCTGCGTTTTTTAAAATATCAAATAGCTTCTTTTCATTATCTGCCAGATCGTTTTTATTATCAGCTTTGATCCCTATGCTGAAGATAATTTCATCCGGTTCTACTTCCATTTCGGCAACGCCTGTTACTTCAATGACGTTTTTCTTTACTTCCTGAGCATTTACAAAGCTTCCAAGGGTTAAAATTCCGATTAATAAAAAATGTTTCAATTTCATAATTTCCTGTTTTTAAATTTTTAATTCTGATGTAAAATTACTCAGATCAGAAACCTGAATCCGGGAGACTTGGTGAAATGGAGCTTTCACTTGGTGAATAATTTTTGAGTGCACTATATATATGTATATCTTTGTTTTATGAAAATGCTTACACTTTTTACTTTCTTTTTACTGATGCTTTGGGGAAATACAATATCTTCCCAAACCACCAATAACAGTAGTACCGCTGTAGAAGAAGTGCAGGTAGAAACGAAGAAGCTGAAAAAAGCAATGGACAGTAAAAACGAACCTGCCCAGGCAGATTCTTATTATAATATCGGGGAAACATTTTTCAATGGCGGAAACTTTCCGAAAAGTGAAGAGTATTATACAAAAGCCAAAAAACTGTATGAAAAACTCAATGACAAACCCAATATTGAAAAAGCTACCCGGAGATTAGCCCAGTCACAGGAAAAACAGAATAAAATAACGCCTGCCATCAGCAATTACAGCATGGCTGCACAGATGAGTTACAGCGAAAAAAGTAAAGCTGTCAATTCTAATGATGTGGCAAGGCTTTCTTCTCCTACACCGGAGCTTAAAGCAGAGGCTATTCAGAATAATATCAATCTTACTAAAAAAGAAAATGAGCAAGGTGATCTTGCAGAAAGCTACAGTCAGCTGGCAGATATTAATCTCAGACAGAAAGATGTCTCCAGTGCTGAAGAAAACCTGAATACCGCCTATCAAATTTCTAAAAAAGAAGCCCCTCAACAGGCATTGGCTATCAATCAGAAACTGGCTGATCTCTATGTTGAGAACAAAAACTTTGAGAAAGCTATTGAAGCTAAAAAGAAAGTACTGAAGGAAGATTTTGTAAAAGAAAATTCACAGGAAAAGGTCAATCAGATTCAGGAGCTGGCAGATATTTATATTAAAAAGAATGATCCTAAAGAAGCGGTGGACCTGTTGAAAAATGCCTACGGAATTGCTTTAGACAAAGGTCATACACTGGAAGCGCAGAAAAGTGTAAAAAAACTGGACAGCCTTTATGCGATTTCAGGAAATGTAGATGCATCAGTTCAGCTGTACAGAGATTTTTTGGGAAAACTTCCGAATCTTGTTTCAAAAGACAGAAGTCTGGTAGATAATAAAATTCTGGAAGATACGGAACAGCGAATTTCACAGCTGGAAAAAGAAAAAGAGCTTAAAGACGAGCTTATCAGAAAGAAAAATCTCTTTAATTATGGTCTGATTGGAGCTTTAATTCTTTTAACCGGATTGATTGTTTTTATTTTCAGAACGCTTAAAAAAGTTCAGATCAAAAATAAGAAAATTGCCTTGCAATCTTTGCGTAGAGAAATGAATCCGCATTTTATCTTTAACAGTTTAAATAGTGTCAATCACTTCATCGCAACCAACAATGAACTGGAAGCGAATCAGTATCTTACAAAATTTTCCAAACTGATGCGCGGTGTAATGGAAAACTCTACTGAAGATTTTATTCCTTTTCAGCAGGAGCTGGATCTTCTTCAGAACTATCTTGCTTTGGAAAAAACACGGTTTGCAGATAAATTCGATTACGAAATTGAAGTAGATGAAAGCCTGAATATGCAAAATCTCCAGGTTCCGGGAATGCTTATACAGCCGTTTCTGGAAAATGCGGTTTGGCACGGACTCCGCTACAGAGCAGATAAAGGATTTTTAAAATTGAGTTTTGAGAAAAAAGAATCTCATCTGAAGATCCTTATTGAAGACAACGGAATAGGAATCAAAGAAAGTAAAAGGCAGAAAACACAGCACCAAAAAACGAGAGAAGGCAGAGGAATGAAAAATACACTGGAAAGAGTTCAGCTGTTGAATGATCTGTATAAAAAAGATATTAGATGCTCCGTAAAGGATAAGGAAAATAACAGTGGAGTGTTGGTGACCATTCAAATCAATCTGAGCTAAGTTAAACTCAGATTGATTTTTATATTCTATTGACTCTGTTTTTTCTTCAAATTTGATAGGGCATTAAGTTGTATCAAAGTCCTGTAAATACTTGAAAATTTTGTATTTCTAATACCTCTTAACTTATATCTGCTACCCGCCGCCTGAAAAACCTTGTAACCATTTTGAAACAGAAATTGTCTAAATAGACAAAAACGTAATCCAAAATGAATACCAACAGAAAAACAGCCAGACTCGCGGGATTTCTTTACCTTATTGTTGTACTAACCGGACTTTTCAGTTTAATGTATGTTCCGTCTAAACTGATCGTCTGGGAAAATCCTGCATTGACCTTTCAAAATATTTCTTCCTCAGTACAATTGTTCAGATTGAGTATTGCCAGTAGTATAATCTGTTATATCGCTTTTACTTTACTCCCTTTAGTGCTCTATCAACTGTTGAAAGAGGTAGGTAGAACTTATGCAAAACTGATGGTTATTCTCGCCCTTATCAGTGTACCCATTTCCTTTATCAATCTCCAAAGCAAATTTTCAGTACTCACCATAATTGAAGGTGCTGATTATTTGAAAGTGTTTGATGTAAAACAGCTGCAAGCCCAGATGATGTTCTTGTTGAGCAATTATAACAAAGGGCTTTTAATAGCACAGGTCTTTTGGGGATTATGGCTTTTTCCTTTTGGATATTTGGCCTATAAATCTGGATTTTTACCTAAAATCTTGGGAATTTTCTTAATGATTGGTTGTTTTGGGTATCTGCTCAACGTCTTTGGAAGAACTGTTGTTTCCCATTTTTCATATTATGCAATATCAAATTATATCACATTACCAGCAACGATAGGAGAGATAGGAACCTGTTTGTGGCTGCTGCTGGGAGTACAAAATAAAAAAGTAAATCAAGATCAAAATTAAAATATAACCCATGAACAATTCTACAAAATTTGAAGATATTAAAGTCAATATAAAGATCATATTGGCAGGTCTTTGGACTTCGGTTACTTTGTGCTATCTGTACGGAGATTATTTTGAATTGTATACTCCGGGAAAGGCACGTGGCCTTTTGGAAGGAACCAATTTGTTAGATTCGCCTCCGAAATTATTCCTTGCTTCCGTTGTTTTGGCTATTCCCGCAGTAATGGTATTTCTTTCTTTGATACTAACACCGGCAGTGAACAGAATGCTCAACATCATCTTTGGTACATTTTTTACTTTGATTATGTTGTTTATTGGTATTATTTCCTTTTCAGATTGGTATTTGTTTTATGTTTTTCTTGCAATGGTAGAGTGTATGATCACTATATTGATTGTAAAATATGCCTGGAGCTGGAAGAAAGTATAACCTTTATGTGTACATAGGTTGGGTAAGATTGTAAGGTTGAGTAAATATCACTAATTTGCATCTGCAACCTATTATCAGCCACCTAAAATCTGTTCAAATGAAAATAAAAGCAGTCATTGTAGATGATGAACTCATAGCAAGGGAAGTTTTACGAAGCTATCTTACCAAATACTGTCCGCAGGTAGAAATTTTGGGTGAAGCTGAAAATATCAAAGAAGCTGTTCCGTTAATTGCTGAAAAACAGCCACAGCTGGTCTTTCTGGATGTAGAAATGCCTTTTGGAAATGCCTTTGATGTTCTGGAAGCCACCAGAGATTTCTCCTACGAAACCATTTTCATTACCGCATTTTCACAATATTCTTTACAGGCTTTAAATAAATCGGCAAGCTATTATATTTTAAAACCCATTGATATTCAGGAACTGATTCTGGCCGTCAATAAAGTGGCGGAGAGCCTTGAGAAAAAAGATGAGCTCAACCGGAATAAGATTCTTCTTGAAAACCTGAAATTAAAACCTGAAAAGCAGCAGTTGATTTTACCAACTTTACAAGGATTTGATGTTGTAAAGACCGAAGATATTGTCAGGCTTCAGGCGGATGGAAATTTTACTCAGGTATATCTTACAGACGGCTCGAAGAAGATGGTATGCCGTTTTCTGAAACACTTTGATGACCTTTTGGAAAATCCGTTTGTAAGGGTTCACCGTTCTCATATTATCAATACAGGTTTCGTAAAATCCTATCATAAAAGCGGAACGGTTATGTTGTCTGATGATACGGAAATTGAGGTTTCAGGAAGCTTTAAAGATAATTTCCTAAAGGTATTTTCATAGAATTTATTGTACCTTTAACAGACTTAAGGCATTATTTTTGACGTTTTTATAACAACCACACAAAATATTTCTGTCATGAAAACTATTCATAAAATTATACTTCCCGTTTCATTAGGAGCATTGGGGCTTATCGTTTTCAATTCCTATTCTGTAAGAATTCCAAGAAGAGCAGCTGCAGTAAAGAATTTTGATCTTAAAAAATACCTTGGCAGATGGTATGAAATAGCACGTTTTGATTACAGGTTCGAAAAAAATATGGATAATGTTACCGCAGAGTACACGGAGAATCCGGATGGAACAGTACAGGTAAAAAATAAAGGTTACGATTATAGTAAAAAAGTATGGAATGAATCCATCGGAGAAGCAAAATTTGTAAAAGACCCTACAGAAGCCCGCCTCAAAGTTTCATTTTTTAAACCGATATGGGCTGGTTATAATGTGATAGATATTGATGAAGACTATCAGTATGCGCTGGTAGCAGGAAGCAGCTTAAAATATTTATGGATACTTTCCCGTACCACCAGCATTCCGGAAAGTATCCGCCAGCGTTTCATTCAGAAAGCAAAAAAAATCGGCTATAATACCGATGAACTGATCTGGGTGAAGCATAACCAATAAAAAAACGAAGAAAACAGATGAGGTTCATCAACTAATTTGCTCTCTGTTTTCTTCATTCTAAGTTTTTAGCTGTTTATATATTCCTTCCATTCCTCAAAACGATGATCAATAACCTGTTTCATCAGATCATAGTTTTCGTAGGTATCCTCTATGTGATAGAATGTTTCGTATTCATAGTTGCTTTCCTCTGCTTTGGCATCAAAAATATTCACGTAATCATCAGCAAATGAACTGTATCTGTTTCCAAAATCGGTATCATCAGCATAATAATCTTTTGCAAAAAGATTCCCCAGTTCATTCAGATCATATTCGGAAAATTTTCCATCGCAGGAATCCATAACAAATTCTGCACCGGTAATTTCTCTTCGTTTTACCTTTTCTATTTCTTCTGCAGCATCTTCTTTAAGTTCATCGGAGATCAGATTGTTATGAATACACCAGTTCAGGAACATTCCTGTATGTGTAGCCCCGTTTTTTTGAGGAAGTCCTTCCGGAAAATCACCGCCATAATGCCATGAAGCATCATCATATTTAGACATAATTCTTCTTGTAGTTTTAGATAATTTCGTCAAAAATAGAAAAAATCAATTTATATTGCCGCTGCCACAGAATTTTCCGTCATTTGCATAGAATTTTTTTCAACAAAAAAACATATGGAAAAAGCTGTTCTGATTACTATCGGGGATGAAATTCTTTCCGGAAATACGGTAGATACCAATTCTAATTTTATTGCAACTGAACTTAAAAATATTGGAATAAAAGTTATTCAGATTCTTACGATCTCAGATGAAATTGAAACCATTAAAAATGCATTGAATGTTGCTTTTGAAGCAGGTGATTTAGTCATTACAACGGGTGGACTTGGCCCAACCAGAGATGATAAAACCAAAAAAGCCCTCGCAGAATATTTCAACGATCAAATAGCTCTGGATGAGGTAACCTTCAACCACCTGAAAGGTTATATGGAAAGACGAGGAAGAGCAGATATTCTCGAAAGAAACAGAGAACAGGCTTTTGTTCCTACCAAATCCATTGTTTTTCAAAACCATTACGGAACTGCTCCATGCATGATGATGGAAAAGGACGGAAAATTGTGCTACAGCCTTCCGGGTGTTCCTTACGAGGTGAAACCACTTATTAAAGATCAGATTATCCCTTATTTACAGCAAAGATTCAGCCTTCGCTATATCTATACCAGAATTGTTTCTGTGGTAGGGATTCCTGAAAGTATTCTTGCAGACAAAATTGAAGACTGGGAACTGGCACTTCCGGAAAATATTGCACTGTCTTATCTTCCGGTAGGAACACGTGTAAAACTTCGTCTGACAGCTTCCGGAGAAAATGAAGAAGATCTGAAACAGAGAACGGAAGAAGAAATCCAGAAATTGCTTCCTCTGGTAGAAGGTCATGTGATTGCAGTATATGAAGATAAAATTGAAAATATTCTGGCAGAAATGCTTACCGAAAGAAAGCTGACGATTTCAACCGCAGAAAGTTGTACCGGAGGTGAACTGGCAAAAATGATCACTTCAGTTTCCGGAAGTTCAAAATATTTTCTGGGCGGAATGGTAGCGTATGCCACAGAGAAAAAGATTAAAATTCTGAATGTTTCCAGAGAAACCGTTGATGAATTCACTGTGGTGAGCGAACAGGTGGCGCAGGAAATGGCCAGAGGCTGCCAGGAATTGTTTGAAACTCATATTTCCCTTTCTACAACAGGTGTTGCAGGACCGGGAAAAGGAGAAGACGGTAAAGATGTGGGAACGGTTTACTATACGATCAGAATCAATGATCAGGAAGTAACCTCAAAATTGTACATGCCTCATCTGGAAAGAGCAGACTTTATGCATTTTGTATCTCAAAAGGTGATTCAGGATTTGGTAAGTCTTCTTGTAAACAGTTAGATAGGCTATATCTTTTTAATTTTTTTTTAATTAATTTTTATGCAGTTTTTCACGCTTTTTGAAAGCCCTACAATAAATTTCAAAAATCGTGGAAAATTCCAAACAGATTTTTCAGACCAGCAGCAAAAAACGATGGAAAAGTGTACAGTGGGGAAGCCGTGTTTTTATCTTTATAGGAATACTGCTTCTTCTTGCTTTAGGTCTGATGATGACTCTGGACAGAAGTCCTAAAATACCTTTTAAAGAAGATTATAAAGCGGTAATTACAGCCAACAAACCTTATCTTCAGGAGAATAAAATTTCCAAAGAATATAAAGGTTTCAGAAGTTTTATTTCTGAAAAAACAATTCATACCAGTCTCGACAAAATTGAGAAGGCAAGAGCCGAAAGATACAAGAATCAGAACCGAAACTGGACCCAGTTTCCGGGAGGAATCCGTTCTGCATTTTATGTGGCCTGGGACCCTCAGTCGCTGATGTCTCTGAAAAGAAATATCAGACACGTGAATCTTGTTTTCCCTGAATGGTTTTTCCTTGATCCCAAAACAGGTGACCTTAAAACCAATGTGGATCCGGAAGGCTACAAAGTGATCAAAAGAACGGGTGTTGCTGCTATGCCAATGCTAAGTAACAACTCAGACAGAGAATTCCGTTCAGAAGGATTGGTGAAAGTTCTTAATGATCCTCAGAAAAGAACCCATCTGATTCAAAAAATTACCCGGCAATGTCAAAAATATCATTTCAAAGGAATTAATATTGACTTTGAAGATATGAACCTGAATTCTGATGACAATCTGATTGCCTTTATGAAAGAGCTATCAGAAACCTTCAAAAAGAATCAGCTGCTGGTGACCATGGATATCATGACGGATAATGACGATTACAATATCCCAAGACTGAATCCTTATGTAGACTACTTTGTGCTGATGGCTTATGATGAATATTCTGCCGGAAGTGATGCCGGTCCGGTTTCTTCCCAAAAATGGATTGAAGAACAGACCGGGAAAATCGTCAAACAGGTTTCTCCGCAAAAAATCATTTTGGGCTTGGGAGCATACGGTTACGACTGGAGTTCCAATAAGGATGATAATACCTCTGTCACGTACATGCAGGCAATCACAAAAGCCAGTGCCAGTAAAGCCGTCATTGATTTTAATGACAATACGTTTAATCTAAATTATTCCTATACAGATTCTAAAAATCTTACCCATACCGTATTTTTCAATGATGCGGCTTCTATCTTCAATACCATGCGTTTCTCCTCAGAATATCCTTTGGCAGGAACAGCACTCTGGAGGTTGGGAAGTGAAGACAGCAGAGTCTGGAATTTCTATGATAAAGACCTTACGTTCGCTGGCCTTTCCAGGCTGAATTTAAAAACACTTGAAAATGTAAAAGGGCAGACCATGGTGGATTACATCGGAGACGGAGAAGTATTAGACGTTCTGAATACGCCTCATGACGGAAAAATTGCACTGGAAATTGATCCTAAAGAGAAAATTATCACAGACGAGAATTATATTACCTATCCAAGTTCTTATGAAGTAAAAAAATATGGAAGCGCTCCTCAGAAAGAGCTTGTCCTCACTTTTGATGACGGTCCGGATGAAACCTATACGCCGCAGGTTTTGGATGTATTGTCCAAATATCATGTTCCGGCAGCCTTCTTTCTGGTAGGATTGAATGCCGAAAAAAACCTTCCGCTTGTGAAAAGGATTTACCGCGAAGGACATGAGATAGGCAATCACACATTTACCCACGAGAATGTAGCAAAAGTAAGCCCGGAAAGGGCTTTGCTGGAAATGAAACTGACAAGACTGCTGATTGAATGTATCACAGGCCATAGTACAATTCTCTTCAGAGCGCCATATAATGCAGACTCTGAACCTACCACCTCGGAAGAGATTATTCCGGTAGCATTGGCCAGACAGCAAAACTATCTTGATATCGGGGAAAATATAGACCCTGAAGACTGGCAGCCAGGGATAAAAGCAGATGAAATTGTAAAACGTGTAATGGCTGGAATCAAGCAGCAGAGAGGAAATATCATTCTTCTTCACGATGCAGGAGGAGATACCAGAGAAGAAACGGTAAAAGCTTTAAAGATTCTGATTCCGACACTTCAGAAACAAGGCTATCATTTTACCAATCTAACGAATATTCTGCACAAAAGCAGAAACGAGTTGATGCCTGAAGTTCCTAAAACGAGATCATATTACATCATGCAGCTGAACCTTGTTTTGGCTACCGTTATCTATGGAGTAAGTCATTTTCTCGTGGCATTATTTACTATTTTCATTCTATTAGGATTAATCAGATTATTGCTGATGGCATACTGGGCTTTTAAAGAAAGAAGCAAAGAAAAAAAACTGGGTGAGTTTCCGGTTCTGAAATCTTATCCGAAGGTTTCCATCATAGTTCCTGCTTATAATGAAGAAGTGAATATTGTGTCTTCCCTGCAGAATTTGCTGAAACAGACTTACCCTAATTTTAATATCATTATGGTAGATGACGGAAGTAAGGATTCTACTTATGAAAAAGCAAAAACTGCATTTCCTGAACATCCGAAGCTGAAAATTTTTACTAAAAGAAACGGTGGAAAAGCAACCGCTTTAAATTTCGGAATAGCACAGACGGATGCTGAATATGTAGTATGTATTGATGCTGATACCAAATTACAGCAGGATGCAGTGAAATATCTTATTGCAAGATTTTTAAATTCAGATCCGGAAGAAAAAATAGCAGCGGTAGCAGGAAATGTGAAAGTAGGAAACAGAGTCAACTGGCTTACCAGATGGCAGGCTATAGAATATACAACAAGTCAGAATTTTGACAGGCTGGCATATGCTCACATCAATGCGATTACCGTTATTCCGGGAGCTATCGGAGCATTTAAAAGATCCGTGATCATTGAAGCAGGAGGCTATTCATCCGATACCTTGGCAGAAGATTGTGATATTACCGTAAAAATATTAAAAGCAGGATATACGGTTGCTAATGAAAACAGAGCCGTTGCTGTCACAGAAGCTCCGGAAACCGTGAAACAGTTTTTAAAACAACGTTTCCGATGGACCTACGGAATCATGCAGATGTTCTGGAAACAGAGACAGACTTTCCTTAACCCTAAATATAAAGGATTGGGACTTTGGGCAATGCCGAATATTTTATTATTCCAATATATTATACCATTTTTCTCACCATTGGCAGACTTGATAATGTTCTTTGGAATTCTTTCCGGAAACGGAGACAAAATATTCACCTATTATCTGATCTTCCTTTTGGTGGATGCTTCACTAGCTTTAATTGCATTCATCGTGCAGCGTGAAAAGCTGATTAATCTGCTGTATATTATTCCACAGAGATTCGGGTATAGATGGCTGATGTATATTGTATTGTTTAAAAGTTTAAGAAAAGCACTGAAAGGCGAAGTGCAGTCCTGGGGATTTCTGAAAAGAACCGGAAATGTAAAAGAGATAACAACTTCATGATAACTAATAAAGGCTGGAAGCAGGAAGAATGAGGCTGGATATTATTATTCAGGAAGCTGAAGTTTGTGTTATGACTTTCATAACTTCCAGCTTCCTGCTCCCAACTTCCCATTTAGGATGCTTTCATGTTATTTGTTTAAATTTTTTTCGTTGAAAAGTAACAAATCCGAAATAAATTATACCTATTCTAAAAATTGTTATCATAATGAAAAAAATAACGCTTTCTTTGTTTTTAATAGCAGGGATCTGTACTCAGACTACGATGAGCGCACAAGCTAAAGCTGCTAAAGTAGCAGTGAATAACACAGATAAAGGCTTAGACCTTAGCTTGATGGACACTTCGGTGCGTCCTCAGGATGATTTTTACAACTACGTAAGTGGAACCTGGATGAAAACAGCCAAAATTCCATCTGACAAACCAACATGGGGAAGCTTCAACAAACTGGCTGAGGATACGGATAACAATTCCATGACCATCCTGAACTCTCTTCTGAAAGATAAATTTGCTGACGGAAGTGAAGGAAAGAAAATTCAGGATCTGTATGCCACTTATATGAATATGCAGAAGAGAAATGCAGACGGCATCAAACCTATCCAGGAAAACCTGAACAAGATTGATGCTATTAAAAACATGGCCGATCTTCAGAACTACCTTACTTCTGTAACCAAAGAAGGGGAAAACGTTTTCTACGGATGGGGAGTGGATGCAGACCTTAAAGATTCTAAAATGAATGCCGTTTATCTAGGAAACGCTTCATTAGGTTTAGGAAGAGATTACTATCAGAAAGTAAACGAGAAAAATACAGAAGCAATTGCTGAATATCAGAAATATGTAGCTTCAATGCTAAAAGAATTAGGATACAAAAATGCTGATGAAGCAGCAAAAGGTATTGTTAATTATGAAAAAAGCATCGCAAATACTTACCTGACAAACGAGCAGAGCCGTGATAACACCCTTCAGTACAATCCTAAAACGATGGCTGAACTTTCTGCTTTAGTAAAAAATGTTGACCTTCCAGGTTACCTTAAAAAAGTAGGCGTAAATTCTGACAAAGTAATTATCAGTGAATTAGGATTCTATAAGAACTTTGATAAATTGGTAAACGCTCAGAATCTTCCTGTGATCAAGGATTATCTGAAATTTCACATGATCCACGGAAGTGCTTCTTACTTAAGCGAAAACTTAGGAAACATGAAGTTTGCTTTCTATGGGAAATATCTGAGAGGACAGCAGGAACAAAGAGCTCTTAACAAGAGAGGATTTGAATTGATCAACGGTACTTTGGGAGAAGCTTTCGGAAAACTATATGTTGAGAAATATTTCCCTGCTGAAGCAAAAGCTCAGATGGTGGAATTGATTGACTATTTAAAGAAAAGTTTCGCTGTTCACATCAACAACTTAGCGTGGATGTCTTCTACCACTAAGGAAAAAGCAATGCAGAAACTGAACAAGTTCACTGTAAAAGTAGCTTATCCGGACAAATGGAAAGATTATTCAAAATTAAATATCGTTTCTGAAGCTAAAGGAGGAAATCTATATCAGAACCTTCAGAACATAGGAGAATGGCAGTATAACAAAGACTTAGCTAAAATTGGGAAGCCGGTAGATAAAACAGAATGGGGAATGACGCCACAAACTGTAAATGCATATTACAATCCGGTAAACAATGAGATTGTATTCCCTGCAGCCATCCTTCAGCCGCCATTCTTTAATCCTAAAGCTGATGCTGCGGTAAACTTCGGAGGAATCGGAGCCGTTATCGGTCACGAAATGAGCCACGGATTTGATGATTCAGGTGCACAGTTCGATGCAGACGGTAACTTAGTAGACTGGTGGACTCCGGAAGATAAAGCAAACTTCGAAAAAGCAACAAAAGCTCTTGCTTCTCAGTATGACAAATACGAGCCTGTAAAAGGAACTTTTGTAAACGGTACTTTCACAAACGGTGAAAATATCGCTGACTTAGGTGGTGTAAATATCGCTTATGATGCTCTTCAAATGTATTTAAAAGACAAAGGAAACCCAGGGAAGATCAGTGGATTCACTCAGGATCAGAGATTCTTCCTAAGCTGGGCAACGGTTTGGAGAACATTATCAAGTGAGAAATATATGGTGAATCAGGTGAAAACTGACCCGCACTCTCCAGGATATTTCAGAAGCTTCGGTCCGCTTATCAACGTTGATGCCTTCTATAAAGCATTCGATGTGAAAAAAGGAGACAAATTATACAAAGCTCCGGAAGAAAGAATCAAAATCTGGTAACAATAACAACCGCTCAGCAATGGGCGGTTTTTTTTAGGTGGCAGGTGATGGGTAGTAGATGATAGGATTTTGGGATTAGGGATTAGGGATTAGGGAATCGGATGATATATATTTGTCGTAGTGGCTTCCATTATTCCCATCCTCTGGAGGGGTGTCAAAAATTCTTTGAATTTTTGACGAGGTGATAAACTCTAAACTCTAAACTTTTAATCCAAATCCTCCACCCATATATAAATATCATTCATTACATATCATTAAAGTTTGTATATTTGATAAGTTTGTGTAAAATCAAAAATTATCTTTAATGAAAAAGCTAAATATTGGGATACTTGCCCTTTCAGGTATTGTATTTCTTAACTCGTGTGGCGCAGCAAAGACTGCAGGAACTGAGAATAAAACTGAAGCTGCAGCAAAAGTAGCTGAACCGGTAAAAGAAGAAGCAAAAGAAGAGGGAATTAATTTATCGTATATGGATACCAGTGTCCGCCCGCAGGATGACTTTTTTAGCTATGTGAACGGAAACTGGGTGAAAAATACTCAGATTCCTTCCGATAAAGCCAGCTGGGGTTCTTTCAATGCGTTGAGAGAAAATGTAGATGATGCTTCATTAGATATCTTAAACAAAATTCTTACCGAATCATATCCTGCTGGGTCAGAAGGACAGAAAATCCAGAATCTGTATGCTTCTTTTATGGATACCAATAAGAGAAATGCAGAAGGTCTGGCACCTATCAAAGCTGATCTTGCCAAAGTAGATGCTATTAAAAGTCTTGGTGATCTTCAGAAATACCTTTTGGATGCTACAAAATTAGGAGACAACTCTTTCTATGGATGGAGAGTAGGTGCTGATATGAAAAATTCCAACATGAATGCGGTATATCTTGGCGGTCCGGATCTGGGATTAGGAAGAGATTACTATCAAAAAGTAAACGATGCCAATACTAAAACATTAGCAGAATATCAAACCTACGTTGGAAAGCTATTCGGGGTTTTAGGATATAAAAATTCTCCTCAGGCTGCACAGAATGTGGTAGACTTTGAAAAACAGCTCGCCAATTATTTATTGACTCTTGAGCAGAACAGAGATGCCAATTTAAGATACAATCCTAAAAATGTATCAGAATTGTCAGGGCTTGTAAAAAACGTTGACCTTGCCAAATACCTGAAAGATGCGGGCGTAAATACAGACAGAGTGATTATCGGAGAACTGAAATATTACCAGAATATGGATCAGTTCATTACGCAGAAAAACCTTCCTCTGCTGAAAGACTATCTGAAATATCACATCATCAACGGAAATGCAAGCAATCTTGATGACAGTTTAGAGCAGATCAGATTCGATTTCTATGCTAAATATTTACAGGGTCAGAAAGAACAGCGTCCAATGAACAAAAGAGGGCTTTCCCTTGTCAATGGTGTTCTTGGAGAAGCTTTCGGAAAACTGTATGTAGACAAATATTTCACTCCTGAAGCTAAAAAGCAGATGGAAACGTATATTGATTACCTTTTAAAATCATTCAAAACACATATCGCCAATATAGACTGGATGTCTCCTGAAACGAAAGTAAAAGCTCAGGAAAAACTATCCAAGTTTACGGTGAAAATTGCTTACCCTGATAAATGGAAAGATTATACCCAATTGAAAGTAGAATCTCCAAAAGAAGGGGCTACCCTTTATTCTAACCTTCAGAATGTTGCAGCATGGCAGTATCAGAGAAGTTTGGATAAAGTTGGAAAACCTGTTGACAAAACAGAATGGGGAATGTCTCCGCAAACGGTAAATGCATACTACAGCGGATCAAACAATGAAATTGTATTCCCTGCAGCTATTCTTCAGCCGCCTTTCTACAATCCTAAAGCTGATGCCGCGGTGAACTTCGGAGGAATCGGAGCCGTTATCGGTCACGAAATTTCTCACGGATTTGACGACAGCGGTTCGCGTTTCGATGGAGATGGTAACCTGAATAACTGGTGGACGGATGCAGACCGTAAAAACTTCGATGCAAAAGTAGGTCAGTTAGCCGCTCAGTACAGTGCTTACGAACCTGTAAAAGGAAGCTTCGTAAACGGTAAATTCACAAGCGGTGAAAACATTGGTGACTTAGGTGGAGTAGCGGTGGCTTATGATGCCCTTCAGATGTATTTAAAAGATAAAGGAAACCCAGGTAAGATCAGCGGATTCACTCAGGATCAGAGATTCTTTATGAGCTGGGCTACGGTCTGGAGAACTAAAGCTACCGATCAGTATATGATTAATCAGGTGAAGACCGATCCGCATTCTCCGGGAATGTTCAGAGCTTTTGGGCCATTGGTAAATCAGGACTCATTCATCAAAGCATTTGATATCAAACCGGGAGACAAAATGTATAAAGCTCCTCAGGACAGAATAAAAATCTGGTAATTTTACCTTAAATTGTTAGAAAAGAAAGAATCTGCTTCACTACGAAGCGGATTCTCTTTTTAATATTCTTTCTTATAATTCCGGAGCACAAACTTTATTCCGGTTTCCATAATATCTCCCATGGTTTTACAATACTTGAAATTGACATCGTAGGTGAGTTTTTGTAAAGCAGTTCTTAGTTCTATAACATTGGCTTCCGGTGCTATATTGTCTTTTTTCATAATAGAAATCAGTTCATCAAATCTGTTTTGGCTGCTTGTAACTCTTTTTACGATCTGCGAACGTACTTCCTTACGGTACTGTTCTATAGAACTTGGTTTGAGTTTTTCCAAAACCATATTCACCATCTGATTGTTTTCTTTAAAATATTGGGGAAGATATACTTTCAGATTTCCCTCATACGTTTGCTGATCAAAATCGATAGGGCGGATTCTGTAAATAACCTGGTCGAAATCATGGATGGGAATTACAACATAATTATAAGAACGCATGTCACCAAGAAGCCCGATAAGGCAGCGTTCATTAAACTTCACAAATTCCTTGGAGATCTGTGCTTTTTCCAGTTCTGTACAGTTGACAAGGTGCTTCTGGATAAAAACATCTCCGGGAATTCCTAAAATATGTTCTTCAATCAAAGTGTTTTTATAAACCAGAAAATTAATCCGGTTGGGAGAAAGCAGGTCTTCAAGCTCCAATCCGAATATTCGTGAGGCATCAGCCTGTTTAATATAAAAATAAGTATAATTATCATTAAGTACATTTCTTACCCGGATCCGGAAAGGTTTGGAATTCCCGAAAGTACAAAAATCGATCGTGTCAACTTTCAGATAAGGTAATGTAGCCGTATCTCCATCAGAATGAAGGAGGGTATAAATTTTATTTAAATTGGCCTCTATTTCTTTAAACTCATATTCAGAATACAGCACCCCAAGCCACAAAGTATCTTTGCCTTCTTTATCCAGAATTCTCACACTGTCACTAAACCTTAAAAGGTCTTCATACAGAAACTTGATCTTGGTGGTTCTGTTGTATTTTTCCAAATACTGCTGTAACGCTTCCGAAACTGGAAATATGGGTTTTCTGAACGCTATTTTTACATCTTTCATGACACTGTTCACTTTGTTTAAATATAAAAAATATTTTTTGCAAAGTGAGAGAAATTCTTATTTTAATATTCATTAGGCATGTTTGTTAAAGAGTAAAACAAACAAAAATTTTATTTTATTTTTCTTGGAAGACTTTATTTATTTTTTCATAGCTTAGTGATATCGTAATGTGGTGATTTTATGTTGAATAAATGCAAAATAAATTTGATGATCCAGGAAAAATCTTAGTAAAATTTTTTATGTTACAGTTTTTTTTTAAATTTAAACATTGGATTGGTAATTTATTTGATTCATCAGTAAATTATTCAAAGACAAATCCAAACCAAATTAATAAATCTCAAAATAACAATAATATGGCAATGTTTAATTATGGTGTTGGCGGAAACGAGGTAAAAGTAGACGCTAATGAAGCTATTCAGGAAATACAGGAAAATAAATCACTGATAGTAAGCCAACTTACAACAGAAGAGTCTTATACCCCTGAAATTGTAACAGGATTAAAAACCGTGGAAGATGTTTTCAAACATTTTCAGCCTGCAATATCTGTACAGCATGAAGCAGAAGACGGTGGAGTGATAGAAGAGGAATTCCGTTTTCAAAACCTTGGAGACTTTACCCCTAAAAGCCTTACTCAGAAATCAGATTATCTGCAGCAGCTGAGCATGGAACAGGAGCAGTACAACAAAATAGTACGTCAGCTGAAAACCAACAAAATTCTACGCAACATGCTGGAGAACGATCAGACAAGAGCTGCGTTCGTGGAAGTATTGAAAGAAGTGGCACAGGAACTTGAAAAATAATTAAAGACTACATTAAATCATGGATAGCAAATTACAGGCACAAGAAAGCCAGCAGCAGGGGCAGCAGCACTCAGGGCAGCCGAAAGGCAACCCGCTTGCAGAGCTTAATAAAATAGGAGGTTTTGGCTTTGTTGAATCCGTTGTAGACGGTATCGCCAATATGAACCCAACAAGAAAGGCAAGAAAAGAAATCTTCCTGAATGACAGTAATAAAGCAGACGAAAGAAAAGAACTTCTTCAGAAGATCAATCTTTGGATAAACCTTTTAGAGGGGAATGAATCTGCAGATAAAATGGCCGATACGTGCAAAAGTAAAGCACAACAGGCCGATCAGAACTTAAAAACAAACTTAAAAAATACGCTGGATGCTGTTCGTCTGCTGGAAACCAACTACAGAACAGTAGCTCAATTCTACAAAAATACAGAATTGGATAAGGTGGATAACGTAAGCATCGTCAATGCTAGCCTTGAACAGGTATCCGATCTGGATAATCCTTTGTTCATTGATGCTATTGCAGAAGAGTTCAAGAACTATTATGACCGCCTTGACCTTAGAGATAACTACTCAATCCTTGCAATTCCAGGATATTTAGGGTCAAACAAGGTCATTGAGAAATGGGCAAAAATCTGTAACGAAAACAAAGTAATGATGGTTACAGACTTCGCCAACCTTGATAAGCCGGATGATGTTGTAGATTTATTCCACTCTGCCAACCTTACCGGAGGCGAACTTCACAGAAGTAACGTGATTATGACGTGTAACTGGCTGGTAGGACGCGGTAAAGCAGAAGAAGTAGGGGAAGAGGAAAACGTAGAACTTCCACCTTCCACTTCATTAGCAGGGAAAATCCACAAAACACTGATGTCTCAGGTAGCAGCAGGTAAAAAGCACGGTAATATCAATGAAGTAGATGCTGTAAAATTCGAATTGAAGAAAAGTGAGATTTCTCAGTTGGAAAAAATGGGCCTTGTACCAATGGTCAACGAATACGGAAAGATTATGGCTTTCTCTGCGAAGACCTTATTTACAGGAGACAATATTGGTCTTCAGACGTATTCCGTAGTGCGTGTATTCGACTATGTAACAAAGGTATTGCTTGATTTCCTTAACAGAAGAGCCTTCGAAAACTGGAATGCTAAGAACGAGGATGATTTGAGAAGACAGATTGTAACATTCCTGGATAACATCAAAGGGCCGGACAAATTGATCGAGAAATTCAAAATTGTTCGTTTTGAGCAGGATAGAGTGAACAAAGACAGAGTATGGCTGGATATCCGTATGACGCCTTATTTCCCTACAAAAAGTTTCGTTATTAAATTGGACGGACACAAAGGAGATGATGGCAACGAATGGGATGCAGAATATACTCAGGAGTAACATCAACACACTTTACATAACAAAAACCGATGCAATTTTACATCGGTTTTTTTTCAACCAACACCTATGAAATTGAATATGAATAAAACACTTATTATTGGATTGCCTATCATGTTGATCATCCTTTTGATAAGCTGTGAAAAAAAATACCAAAGTCCGGGTCATTATGAAAATGATCTTTTTGCTGACGAACACCAGGAAGGAAAAGCATACATCATGAATAGAGATGAGTGTTTTGATGGCAGTGAACTCGTTATTGCAAGTTCAGATGTAATACTTTCAGACAGTTCAAAAGGCCGTGGAAAATCATTCTTTCTCTATAAAGTAAAATCTGGAAAAGTATTGAAAACGGTAAGAGATTCTACAGTAGAAATGCCAATGCTGTTTTTATCTCAATACAAATTAAAAATAAAGAACACGGATTCTATGTATGTTTATCTGAAGAAACTTGAAGGATACCGTTTTATAGCCAAAGACAGGAACCTTAAATACCAATGGTTAAAAGCGGCTCCGGTGTATTCTGTTGAGATAAATTAACGTTAAATTCAATTCTTTTTATATCACTCTATCATGATTTTTTTTATTTTTGTTTTTGAACCAACACAAAAACACGATGAAAAAAAATGTAATCCTATATGAGGGTATATCCCTTCATTCTCTCCTACAATTAGATCAGAAAAGTAATATCTGTCAAAATAGTTTCCAGCCTGAAGTTATTTATAAATTATAGTAACCATGACAGGAAATATTACCGGGGAGCAAAATCCTCAGGTAGGAACAACATACTCCTACGAAGTTAAACCTTCCGGTCTTTCATTCGGACTGAAGGGTGAATATGAATGGTATATTTATAAGAGACAAAAGAACAGAAGCTGGAAAGATATCACCGGGACACCTAAAACTGGTGAAAAAGTAACCTACAAGTTTGGAGAAATAGCACTGGGAATAGAATTTCAAATGAAAGTCTATGAGATTAAAAAAGGTGTTTTACCGGGACTTCCTGATACCAGAGAACTGGCTGGAAGTCTTACCATTATTCCTGCCAGTAACAAAGTCCCGAAGATTGATAAAGTAGTACTCTTCAACAGAGGAGCAAAAGACTTTAATAAAGCCAGTTATTATGATACTCTTATTGCGCAGGCTCATTGTATTGCGATGTTTAATAAAGAGATTGAGTTTCACCTTTGGGAAGATGACGCTCCTGGAAAAGGCCACGATGCCAATATTAACAAAAACAACCGTCACACCCGCAGCTATAAGGCTCACGTCAATGAAAAAGGGATTGCGGAAGTCTCCATTCCTCTGATGTCTGATGAAAAAATCCTTCGTCAGATCGCCAATCAGTTTCTGATGAAAGGTGACAGAAATGAAGGCGCGAATCACGAGTATTATGTTACGGCCACTTACTCCGGGAAAATTCAGGGAGCCAGCCAGGTGAATGTAGATGTAGCCAATCCGGATTATAAAGGACTGCCTCAAAACCAGCCCCAACCTAAGCCGCAGCCTGAGAAGCACACGCCAAAATTCCCGGTCGGACAAGGAGACGCGCCCAAACAACCTGATCCTAAAGGCAATATTATAGAAGCTGTTTTCATAGATGATACCGGAAAAGAGCTTTCCAAAGTAGCGGTAGGAGATAAAGTTAGGGTAAGAATTCACTCCAAAAACATGGTGGGAAAACACATCCAATATGTCATCTGGGAATCTGACCCGGTATTCCAAGATGAGGTTTACCGAAGCAGAATGATTAAAATACCCGCAGATATATGCGACACTTCAGGATTTTTCATTACCAAAGATATTTTTCAAAAAGGAACAGGCTCTCCTATAGGCAATTCGGATTCGGATAAACAAAATTATTTCATCGAAATTATCTCCAAAGATCTTTCTGCGGAATCTCAGAAATTTGGGGTAAATTCGGAAGGTTTGATGCAGGTGGAGAAGGTGAAGAGTGCGGCGGGGGTGCAGAAGACCCAAGATCCGAAACCAAAAGATGGAAAATGTCCTAATTGCGAAAAAGATATAACTGTTGAACAATTACAAAGGATATATTCAGAGGTTAAAGATAAAGCTTTATTATCTGAACTTGCAGAAACTTTAAACAAATACAAAAAGATCTATAAATTAGATACCTGTGCACGGAAAGCTCATTTTTTTGCTCAATCGATTGAAGAATCTGGGCTAGATCTATCGGGTGCCATACACGGAGAAGGTTTAAATTACTCAGCAGAAGCATTACCAATTCAATTTAAAGCATTTAGAAAAAGAAATGCTCAAGAAAGAGCAGTTGATAAACATGGAAATCCAACAGATGATAATTCTAAAACAGTTCCAAATGATCTAGCCTATCAGTACGGAAGAAGCTCAAGGAATGGATATGTAGCAAACCAAAAGAAAATTGCAGAAATAGCATATGGAAATCGGCCAGAGCTAGGTAATAAATCTGCTGAAGACACTTGGAATTATAGAGGAAGAGGGTTACTCCAAATAACAGGTAGAACTACATATGGCGAAATTCAAAAAAGGATTGATAAATTTGCCTCATCTGAGAATATTAAAATAAGTGATGGGATTGATAGAGACTATACTCCAAAAGAGGCAGCCCTAACAGGTATGGCAGATTGGTATAAAGAGGATATGTTTGATAAGGCAGATGAAACAGGAAAATTAAAAGATGATGATGTTGTAGATTTGATTGTTAATATTATAAATAGAAATACTAATTCAAGAAAGAAAAGAAAAGATCATTACAAAATAACTAAAGTAGTTTTTGAAGTTGATAAATGTCCGGAAGTTAAACCACAAAATAAAACTAATGATGATAAAAATGCTATCTGGAACAACCCATTAGAGAATCCCCAGATTACTATATATACTTTCGGTGGCTTAAAACGACCATGGCGATCTGCTTTCGGAAGAGTAAGAACAGATATGCCTGGAAGTGACAATGGAAAAAGACCTCATCATGGCATCGATTTGTTTGCAGAAAAAGGAACTCCCGTATATGCATGCCTACCTGGTAAAGTAGTTAGTTTGTCTCCTGGAACTGGATACGGAAAAGGTTTAGTTTTAAAAGTAGATTCTCAATATTTAGAAATATTTAAGAAACAACGTCGAGCTTACGAACCATACTATGTAAAATCAAAAAGGACTTATGATAAAAACAAATATGATATAGAAGGATATGGTGATTTTGACGAATATGAAGGAATTACAGAAAGTAAAGATGTTTATTTGATGTACGCACATTTAAGTGAGCTAAATGTTTCACAAAATGAAGAAATTACGATTGAAAATTATAAAACAAAACGATTAGGAAAAACTGGCGACACTGGAGCAACTGGTACTAAAGGGCCACACCTTCATTTTGAAATAAGAAGTGCTCAAAACCCTTCTGGATATTCCGAACGTTATAATCCAGCTTTCTATGTTAATTATAAGAATGAGACTCAGCTTTCGGAAGCTGAAAGAAAAAAACAAGATAAAACAGCAGGTAAGTAATATGAAAAATTTAACGAATCTATTTATACTATTATTTTTCTTTAATCTATTATCATGTAAGGAAAATAGTCCTAAACAAGAAAAAATAGATAAACTCACAACATTATATTCTATTGATTTTAAACAGGAACAATTAAACTGTACTGGTGAAAAGTATAGTTCAAATAAATGTATTGATAAAAATAAAAACTTATCAATTTCTTTTGATAAAAATTCGATCCTATTTACCAATAATAATAAAAATTACATTGATAAATTAAATAATTCAAGTGATCTAGGATATGAAACTTTTTTATTTGGAAGCAGCAATGATGAAAAAATTATTTTAATAGATAGTTTTTTAGAAAACGGACACCTATTTCTTGTCTATTATGTTAATAATAACAATATAAAGTTCTTAGGAAAAAATGAAGTAATCGACAACACTGAAGAGAATAATGCATATAATTTTAAAATAAAAAAAACAGAAGGTAAAGTTGATATATTCTTAAATCCTCAGCTTGGCAACTTTTCACTTGATATAGAAAAAGCAGTTAATCTTAATAACAATGATGATAAGAAAGCTATCTTAAATATTAATTTTCTTAATGATAATATTGCAACTCCAGATAAGATTACCAATGAATTAATTTTCACAAAAGACAAATCGGGAAAATTAATAATTAATACTGATATTCTGGATTACATACAAAAAAACACAGCTAATAGTAATAATTCATACTCAATGTCATTATCGAAATATGTAACCCAACTTATTGTTAATTTTTATGATAATGAGAGTACAAAATGGACGGAAGAAGACTTATTTAGAATAATTGGATATGCTGCAAATACCACAGATCCATTGTTTAAGAAATACTGGAAAAATAATCCTGAAAAATGGAATAATGGACAAGAGGGGTATATTTTAGGTTTTTGTAATGTCGCATATCATGACCAAATCTGGGCTAAATTAACTAATAATTTCAAAAAAAACAAATATTATAATTTACCTTATTTAGAAGAAATGGTGTGGTATGGAAGCGATTTTGATAAAGTAGGAGCACCTTAATATTACTCCATAAAGCTTCAATTAATGATGAAAAACTTTTTAATTTTACTACCTCTCATATTTTTATTTTACAATTGTAAAGGCCAGGATAAAGATGAAAAAAAGAGAATAGAAACAAAAGTTTACGTTGCAAACTGTAAAGGTGAATATTCTACAAAAGAAAAATTAGCTGAAAAAGATAAAGCGTGGTCTCTCAATAGTAATGATGTTGAAAAAATCATGAAGTTATCAGTTCCTATTACTGAAGAAGAATGGCATTTCTCATATCCAATTACACCATGTAATATTGATATAAAAGATTATTTATATAAAGGGAAAAAATATGATTTACAGATTAATGGAGGTTCATACATTTCTTTTTTTGATGGAAAAAAAACACAAATTCTTGGATGTGAGCTACCAGAATGTAAAAAATATTTCCTAAAGTCTAAAGAAAATATAGACGAAGAAGATCTACCCTCTTCTTTTAATTCAAATTCCACACAAACTAAAAGCTATAAAGTTAACTTTAATAAAAGTGATAAAAATGATCTCATTATTATAGAAAAAAATAAAAATGACTATACCTTAAAAGCGCAAACCGATAATAAAGTATTTTTTACAAAAAATATTGACTGTGATTTTATAGAAATAGATACTGCTATAAAAAATAAACAAGCTTTCAATTTAATCTTAGGTTACACTGATCAGTATCAAAATGCGTCTCGGAAAATTGTTATACCGGTTTTTTTCAAGAATAATGATTTATTTATTGAAAAATTATTCATTGCAACTTTGGGAATCAGTGCGAAAACAGGTGAGGAAGAATGGATGCAAAAAGAGATTTATGAAAAAATAACACTCAAACAGCTTGATTTGGATAAAATCTTATCAGAATAAATAAACCAACTGATGAAATCCTTTTTTAACTTTATGATCATATATATTCAGGTAATTAGGAAGAGATAAGAGTAAAAAATTTATACAATAACGGATTCATAATCAGAACATTTTCTCCATAAATCTATTTTTCATGTAACAGAAACAAAAAATCTCTTTCAAAATCAAAACAGGTAAAAAATAAAATAAACCTATCTTTGCAGCATTGAAAATAATGTTCAGGATGAAGAGAAAATCATCTCTTCAGTGATTTAAAATAAGATTGATTTTTGGGAAAAAATAAAACAGGTTCAGAATTTCTGCATGTGGGCAGCAAAATCCTTGAATGGTATAAAAATAATGCAAGAGATCTGCCTTTCAGACAGACAAAAGATCCGTACAAAATCTGGATCTGTGAAATTGTATTTCAGCAGACGAGAATCAACCAGGGATTGAATCATTATAATAATTTCATTAAAAGATTTCCCGATGTAAAAACGCTGGCAAAGGCTGAAGAAAACGAAGTTTTATTGTATTGGAAAGGGTTAGGTTATTATTCCAGAGCTATTAATATACATAAAGCCGCCCAACAGATCATGAATGATTATCAGGGTGTCTTTCCTCACCAATACGAAGAGATTTTAAAACTGAAAGGAGTAGGAAAATATACAGCTGCAGCTGTTTCAAGCATCTGCTTCGGTGGAAAAATGCCTGCTGTTGACGGGAATTTCTACCGTGTTCTGAGCCGTCTTTTTGCGGATGATTTTGATATTTCAAATTCAAGAGCATTTACCTATTTTTCTGAATTGGCCGCCTTGGTGATGCCGGAGAATGTAGGAGATTTTAATCAGGCTATGATGGATATCGGCTCGGAAATCTGTAAGCCCAAAAATCCATTATGTGGAGAATGCCCTTTAAATGAAGACTGCCTGGCATTTTCTATGCAGAAAATTTCAGATTATCCTGTAAAAACCAAAAAAGTAAAAGCAGAAGATCTTGCTTTAACCTATTATTTTGTTCACAAAAACGGACAGTTTCTGATCCGTCAGAGAGCAGATGACTTCATCTGGAAGAAATTATTTGAATTTCCGACAGCTATTCCTTCGGATATGGAATCCTTCATTACAGGTTCAAAAACGGTTACCCATAAACTGACTCATAAGAATTTAAGCATTGAGATTTGGAATGTTGAGGTTACTTCAGAAAAACAATGGAATGATTTTATTGCTGAAAATCAATACCTGATTACAGATCTTGAAGGCTCTCATGAAAAATCCTTTCCGAAGCCTTTGGAAATTTACATTCAAAACGCTCTGAAAGACTGAAATTTGTCTTCTGAAATCTGAAATCTAATTTGTACTTTTGCAAAATGATTAAAAAAGTCATTTTTATTTTTGTATCGCTGCTTTTGATTTCATGTGGAAAAGACCCTTCACCAAAACCTTATGGAGAACTGCGTCTTGAATATCCTGCACCGAAATACCAGAAGTTTGAAAACAATTGCGCCTATACCTTTGAGTATTCGGACTTTGCTTCAATTGCACCAGCCAAAAAACCTTGCTGGTTCTATCTGAATTATCCTAAAATGAAAGCTAAGCTATTCGTTACCTATTATCCGATACAGAACGACTTTGCTGACCATATCAAGGAAGCCGAGAAAATGGTATATGAGCATACCATTAAAGCCAGTTCCATAGATACAAAATCCTTCGAGTACCCTGAAAAAAAAGTATACGGGAACTTCTATGAGCTGAAAGGGCAAAGCGCTTCCAATCTTCAGTTTTACGTTACAGACAGTACGAAACACTTCGTGACTGCTTATTTATACTTTAATACGAGACCGAAACCGGACTCTCTTGCCCCCGCAGTAAACTATATCAAAAATGATATGAAACATCTGCTGGACACTTTTGAATGGAAAAAATAATTACTTTTAATATACATTGAAAAATATATGAAACTTTTAGTTGTAGGAAGTGTTGCATTTGATGCAATTGAAACACCATTTGGTAAAACGGACAAAATTTTAGGAGGTGCAGCCACTTATATCGGAATCACTTCATCAATTTTAGGCGTTAAATCCGGAATTGTTTCTGTAGTAGGAGGAGACTTTCCACAGGAACATCTTGACATGTTCACAAACAGAGGTGTAAACATCGAAGGAATTGAAATCGTGAAAGAAGGAAAAACATTCTTCTGGTCCGGAAAATACCACAACGATCTGAATACAAGAGATACTCTGGCTACAGAAGTAAATGTACTGGAAAACTTTGATCCGAAAATCCCGGATTCAATGCAGGATGCCGAAATTTTGTTACTTGGAAACCTACACCCTGGAGTTCAGTTATCTGTACTTGAAAAAATGAACAACCGTCCTAAACTGGTTATCCTTGATACCATGAACTTCTGGATGGATTCTGCTTGGGATATTTTGATGGATATGATTGCAAAAACAGATGTAATTACCATCAATGATGAAGAAGCAAGACAGCTTTCAGGAGAATATTCTTTGGTAAAAGCGGCGAAAAAGATCCACACAATGGGTCCTGAATATGTAATTATTAAAAAAGGAGAACACGGAGCTTTACTTTTCCATGACAATAAAGTATTTGCTATCCCGGCACTTCCTTTAGAAGACGTTTTCGACCCTACCGGAGCCGGAGATACTTTTGCAGGAGGTTTCGCGGCCTATCTTGCTAAAAAAGGGAAAATTGATTTCGAAACGATGAAGTCTGCCCTTATCGTAGGATCTGCAATGGCTTCATTCACCGTAGAGAAATTCGGAACAGAAAGAATAGAAGAAGTAAACGAAGCGGATATGTTCAGCAGATTGAGACAATTCAAAGAATTAACAACATTTGATGTTGAACTGCAATAAATAAGTCTTTTTAAGAAATATTTATAATAAAAAATTGAAGGAAATTCGTTAAGAATTCTAAATTTGCAACTTGTTAAAATAGTAAAATGACAAATAAACTAAAAATCACTTTTCTTCTTGGGATTTTCATCATGATATTCTCTTCAAATATGATGAATGCCCAGCTAAAACAAGGAGATTTGGTGGATGGTATTGCAGCTGTTATCGGGGATGAGATTGTATTGGAATCTGATGTAATCGAGCAGATGAATTATGGTAAACAGCAGGGAGCTGCCAACACGGATAAATGTGAGTTCCTGGAAAACCTTATCAGCAATAAGCTTCTTGTATACGAAGCAAAAAAGGACACCTTAATTGAGAACCGTTCTGCAGCCATCAAAGAACAGGCTAATGCAAAATACCGTCAGATGCTTTCTCAGTTTCCGGATGAAAAAACAATGCTTGCAGCCTATAAGTTCAGAAATGCTTATGAACTGAAAAATGCTATTGAGAAAATAGATACAGACCAGTATTACGGACAGGCAAAATACCAGAGAGTTACTGATAAAGCAGACGTAACCCCAAATGAGGTAACTGATTTCTACAATATGTATAAAACACAGCTGCCACAGGTAAAAGATGAGGTTACTTTAGCTCAGATCATGATTTATCCGTCACTTACAGAAGCTCACAAACAAGACCTTATCAACAGATTGAAAAAAATCAAGCAGGATATTATCGGAGGGGAAACTTTTGAAAGCCAGGCAAGAATCTATTCTGAAGATGAAGGATCAGCGGCCAACGGAGGATTATATAAGAATATCAATAAAGGGCAGATGGTGAAGCCATTCGAAGCTGCTGCATTGAACCTTCAGGAAAATGAAATCTCAGATCCTGTTGAATCTGAATTCGGATTCCACATTATTCAGTTGGTAAAAAGATCTGGTAAAGTATATGATGCAAGACATATCTTGTTGAAAGCTGTTCCTACTGATGATGAGATCAAAACTGCAAAAGCAAAATTAGACAGTATCAGAGGGCTTATTATGGATGGCAAAATAACATTCAAAGATGCGGCTTTTAAATTCTCAGATGATAAAAGAACAAAATTCAACGCGGGGATCATTCCCGGAGCTGATGGTTCCGATAAAATTGAAAGAGAAAGTATCCCTGGAACAATCAGCTACGAATTGGCAGGATTAAACAAAGGAGATATCACTACTGCTTTTGAAGATGAAGAGAACAAGAGAAAACAAATCAAGATCATCAAAGTGGAAGATGTGATTCCTTCTCACCAGATTACCCTGGAAACAGACTTCAGCAGAATCAAGCAGATGGCGCTGAATAAAAAGAAAAGTGAAATGGTTGAAAAGTTTGTCAACTCCAAGTTGCCAACCACTTTTATTTCAATCGACAAACGTTACGACAGCTGTAACTTTAAGTCTAACTGGAAGAAACAATCCATGTCAAAATAAAATCTAAACCTTCAGAATTTCTGAAGGTTTTTTTTATCATCAGACTTTATAAAGACGAAAACCATGATGGAAAATATTGACAGATATTTCCCGGAAAACCATTGTTTTTAGTATTTTTACGCATGAGCAATTTTATAGATTTTAACGCTGCAAAAAAAATTCATGACATGGAGGGAACACACAATAGAATTTCACACCTTTTCAATATTAAATATCCGATTATCCAGGCAGGGATGATCTGGCATTCAGGCTGGAGACTTGCTTCCGCAGTTTCCAACTGTGGAGGATTAGGAATAATAGGAGCAGGAAGCATGTATCCTGATATCCTGAGAGAAAATATCCGGAAATGTAAACTGGCAACAGATCAACCATTTGGGGTAAATGTACCGATGTTATATCCTAATATTGAGGAAATCATTCAGATCATCCTTGAAGAAGGAGTGAAAATTGTATTTACGTCAGCCGGTAATCCGAAAACCTATACGGAAATGCTGCAGAAAGAAGGTATAAAAGTAGCCCATGTAGTATCCTCTACCAAATTTGCTGTAAAATGCGAAGACGCGGGAGTTGATGCCATCGTTGCAGAAGGTTTTGAAGCAGGAGGGCACAACGGAAGAGATGAAACAACTACATTCTGCCTTATACCTAATGTAAAAAAGCATATTTCTAAGCCTTTAATCGCAGCCGGAGGAATTGCTTTAGGTTCACAGATTAAAGCTGCAATGATTCTTGGTGCAGATGGAGTACAGATTGGTTCCCGTTTTGCGGCTACAACCGAAGCAAGTGCTCATGAGAACTGGAAAAAGAAAATCACAGAATTACAGGAAGGAGATACACACCTTACTTTAAAAGAACTGGCACCTGTAAGAATGGTTAAAAATAAATTCTTCAATGAACTGGAAGATATCTATGTAAACGGAAGAAATAAAGATGCCTTAATTGCCTCATTAGGAAGAGCCAGAGCAAAAAAAGGAATGTTTGAAGGAGATATGGAAGATGGAGAGCTGGAAATAGGTCAGGTTTCTGCCTTAATAGATGAAATCCTTCCGGTGGAAACTGTTTTCAGTCATCTTTTAAAAGAATTTGAAGCAACAAAAATGCCTGTTTTTTAATATGATTTTTATTTGATGGAAGGAAGAATAATTAATGTAAAGGGACAAAAATTATATATTGAACACAATAATCAATTTGAAGGCAGGCCTACAATTATATTTCTGCATGATTCATTAGGATCAGTACAGCTTTGGAGAGAATTTCCTGCTAAGCTATCAGAAATTGCACAATGCAATATCCTCGCGTATGACCGTTTAGGTTATGGGAAATCTTTTCCTATGCTTACTCATGAAAGACCCGTAAATTATATGGAGCTGGAAGCAGATTTGTTAAATAATTTATTGATCGAAATGGATATTGATAATGCAATTCTCTTTGGACACAGTGATGGAGGAACAATAGCCTTAATTACCGCTTCAAAATATCCTGAAAGAATAGAAGCCGTTATCTGTGAAGCTGGTCATATTTTTGTGGAGGAGGTAACTTTAAAAGGAGTTTATGATGCCTGGGAAGCTTATAAAACGACCAATCTTCCTCAACGTTTACAGAAATACCATGGTGATAAAGTAGAAATGCTTTTCAAAGCCTGGACAGAAACCTGGACACGCGAAGATTACAGAACCTGGAATATTGAATATCTGTTGAAAGATATTAAAGCTCCATTGTTATTTATTCAGGGAGAGGCTGATGAATACGGAACTTTAGATCAGGTAGAAAAAACAGTGACTCAGGTGAGTGGAAGTGCAGAAAAATATATCATCCCCGGAGTAGGACACACACCTCATAAAGAAGTGCCTGAGCTTGTGTTGGAGAAAGCGGCCGGATTTATCAGCAAATATTTCTAATATGCAATATCAAACAAGACACCTATTACCGGGTGTCTTTGTTTTGTTAAATAACAGATTCATCTATTTTTTATTTTAATAACTGAAGTTCAGCTGTAATGTTTTCCTTTGCCTGGTTTTCATATTTTTCACTAAAATACTCTGTTTTAAAGATACTTTCAAGTTCAAGAAAATGCTTAAGTACTTTTCTGCGTCCCGGTTTGTAAAGAAAGTCAGGATAGATAGCATATTCTTTCCTGATATTTTGAGTATACTCCAGATAAGTTTTAAAATCTTTACCCAATACAGAAAGGTCAGCATCGAGAAGATAATTCGTTTCCTCACTATCAGACTGCTGATGTGATTTTGTTGCCAGAATCTGTGCAGAAATGATTGAAATTTTATGTTTATCTATATGAAGTTCGGCAAGCCTTTTTTCTGCCTTGGCAGCACTTTTCTCCTCATTGACTTTGGAGGTAGCAGCATAGATAATATCATGGTAAAATACAGAAAAAGAAAGAGCGGTAAAATCTGAGATATTATTTCTCACTGCTTCAAGCTCTTTAAACATATTGTCAAGATGAAGAAGATTGTGGTAATGTCTGCCTTTTTCAGAATATTGGGTTTCAATCTCTTTCCACAGGCTGTTGATCAGCTGTTTGTCTTCCGTGAAAGGAGAACAAAGTGCTTCAAATTGATTTTTCAGATTCATAGAAATAAGATATAAAAAAAGGAACTTTTAAAAAGTTCCCTGATTTGCTTCCAGAACAGCCTTCAGCTCAGCCCAGCCTCCGCCGTTATAACCGTCCTTTAATCCTTGAGCGTTAAGATAATCCAAAGCCTTTCCGCTTCTGTTTCCACTTCTGCAGAATAAGATTACTGGTTTTTCAACAGATAAGATCTCATCCTGTCTGTCTTCCACTTCACCTAAAGGAATATTCTTAGCACCATCTATATTACCGTCCATTTCAAGCTCCATTGGCTCACGAACGTCGATTAATTCATAGTTTCCTGATTGTATTACTTCTATTAAAGACATAGTTGTTGGTTTAAACATTAAATTAGAAACGAAATTACGTATTTTTTTTTTGAAAAAATTCCTAATGAAAATATAATTTTTTCAGAAAAGAACCATCAGTGGAATGTACTTTGGCAGAAATCAGAACATTGATAAAATAATCTTAATTTTGCAGTGTGAAATTAATGAATGCAGACGCTGAAAAATATTCCCAACAGATAAAGTCCAAGGCAAAAAGTTTTGGGTTTCAGAATTGTGGCATTTCGAAAGCTGATTTTCTGGAGGAAGAAGCTCCTCATCTGGAAAAATGGCTGAAGAATAATTATAATGGCGAAATGAAGTATATGGAAAATCATTTCGATAAAAGGCTTGATCCGAGACTCCTGGTAGAAGGTTCAAAATCTGTGATTTCACTTTCCTATAATTATTTTCCTGAAGAAAAGATTTCAACGCTGGAGAATTTTAAAATCTCAAAATATGCTTATGCAGAAGACTATCATGAAGTAATCAAAGAAATACTCCGTGAAATGGTTGCAGAGCTGCAGGAAGAAATAGGCGGATTCGGATTTCGTGTTTTTGTAGATTCTGCACCGGTTTTGGAAAGAGCCTGGGCTAAAAAGTCGGGAATAGGCTGGGTAGGAAAAAATGCCAACCTTATTACCAAACAAAGCGGTTCTTTTTATTTTCTGGCTGAAATTATCTGTGATCTGGAGCTGATTCCTGATCACGCCACTACAGATCATTGCGGAAGCTGCAGGAAATGTATTGATGCCTGTCCTACAGATGCCATCGTTTCTGAAAAAATTATAGATGGAAGCCGGTGCATTTCTTATGCAACCATAGAGCTGAAAAATGAAATTCCGGATTATTTTAAAGATAAAATGGAAGACTGGATGTTCGGCTGCGATATCTGTCAGGATGTTTGCCCATGGAACCGTTTTTCCGCTCCCAACAAACAGAGCCGTTTCCAGCCCAATGAAGCTTTGAAAAATTTCAAAAAAGGAGAATGGAAAGAACTTACCCAGGAAATTTTCTCCGAAATCTTCAGAAAGTCCCCAGTAAAACGCACAAAATTTACAGGACTTAAGAGAAATATAGAGTTTTTACAGAAGTCTTCAGACTGATTTTTCCCTAAACTTTCGGTGATAATCCCTCATTTGGAATTTTTTGAATTTCCAAACCAGAGCTGATAATTGACCATTCCTCAAATTTTTCGCTTTAAGGAGGTGAAGATTTACATCAATAAGTTTCTTGAAAAGCCTTTCCTATAAAGAAAAAAAGATTTTCAGGAGATTAAAATCTCACAGAAAATCAACGTTTTTTTTGTATTCTTTTAGGAGCCGTTTTTACTCTTACTTTAAATCTTTTTTGGGATTTAGTATTTTTACGCATATTTGTGAATGTTTCGTAACTAAATATAGCTAATTTTTCGATTAAAACAAATACTTTTACTAAAAATTGTAGATTAAATTTTATTAAAACATGACTGTGAAAACTGTAGCAATGTATCTCCTGAAAGTGATAGGAATTATTTTAGGAATTGTGATTATTTATGCCATCCTTGGGCTGCTGATTCCCTATATTCCCGTTTCTGCAAAAGATGACGGACTGAAGAAAGAAATCCCTATTTATATTTATACTAACGGAGTGCATACTGATATAGTAATGCCGGTGAAAAATGACCTTCAGGACTGGAGTCAGAAAATTCCTTTCGGAAATACTAAATCTAAGAAAACAGATTATCAGTATATAGGAATAGGATGGGGAGACAAAGGGTTTTATCTTGATACGCCTACATGGGCAGATCTGAAATTTTCTACAGCTGTGAAAGCAGCATTCTGGCTAAGTGATTCTGCAATGCACTGTACTTACTATAATACGATGAAAGAAGGTGATGACTGTAAAATGATTATGATCAGCAGAAGCCAGTATGAAAATCTTGTGAAATATGTAGAAGATAAATTTGACAGAGACCAGAACGGAAATTTCATGCTGATCCCTACCAATGCTGTATACGGTGATAATGATGCCTTTTACGATGCAAAAGGTACTTACAGCTTTCTTTATACCTGCAATACCTGGTCCAATAACGCTTTAAAAGCTGCAGGACAGAAAGCCGCCCTTTGGACACCGTCTGATTTCGGAATCTTTCAGCATTATAAATAAAATATGAAAATGATTTTTTTGTTTTTCACCATCTTTTGGATGTGTTCATGTTCACAAGAGAGAAAAAATAATACAATAAGAGCGGTAGAAACACCAGTAGTTGCAGAAAAGAAACCTGAGGCAGATCTTTCTAAATTAAAATTAAAAGCAGACGAAGCTTTGAAATTCTGTGCTTCAAAGAATCTTAACAAAGATTTCTGCATTCTCATTGATATGAGCCTTCATTCTGGTGTTAACCGTTTTTTCGTTTGGGATTTTAAAAACAATAAAATCGCCAAGAAATATCTCGTAGGACATGGCTGCGGTTCCAATTCATGGAGTAAAGATGATTCTAAAGCAAATCCCGGATTCAGTAATGAAGACGGAAGCCACCTTTCTTCCCTGGGAAAATATAAACTGGAAGGAAGAGGTTACAGCGATTGGGGAATCAATATAAAATACCTGATGCACGGCCTTGAAGAAACCAATAGTAATGCTTTAAAAAGATTTATCGTCTTTCATTCCTGGAATCTGATGAGTGACGAAGAGGTGTTCCCAAAAGGTTCACCCGAAGGATGGGGCTGCCCAACCGTTTCCAACAATGCAATGAGGGAAATAGATCCGATGATTCAGAAATCAGGAAAACCTGTCCTGATGTGGATCTATAATTAAATCTTTGTTATACCTTTGTTTCATAGTATTTAGGTTAACTGATTCCGTTTTATGAAACATACCCTTTTCCGTGAACAACAGCTCAATTGTGATATAGAAACCGCCTGGAAATTCTTTTCCTCAGCCAATAATCTTTCAGAAATTACCCCGAAAGACATGGAATTCATTGTATTGACGGAAATGGAAGATGATGAAATCTATGAAGGAATGATCATTGATTATTATGTTTCTCCGCTATTCGGTATTAAAATGAAGTGGCAGACAGAGATCACCCATGTTGATTACCAGAAAAGCTTCATTGATTTTCAGAAAAAAGGTCCGTACAAACTCTGGAACCACCACCATGAATTTATTCCCAATGAAGAAGGTGTTCTGATGAGAGACACCATAGATTATGAACTTCCCATGGGATTTTTAGGAGAAATTGCCCATCGCCTTTTCGTCAGAAAGAAACTGGAACATATCTTTGATTATCGTTTCAGGATATTGAGTAAGTTGTTCTAGCCATTCAATAGAAATGGGCTTTAGCCCGTTTGAATAAGAAAACAAAATTTCAATTGGCTTTAGCCAAAACTTAAAACAGTCAATAATCAGATATATTACATTTCTTATTTTATTCTGAATTGTAGAGGTAGATTCTCTACGGAATGGCAGACTGCATGAATAGACTTCGCGTTCTATTTGTCATTCCATAGGAATCCCAATACGAATAAATAAGATTATTCATCCATTGTTTAAGTTTTTTTAACAGTTCAATGGCCGGATTTTCCGGTAAAAATCCCTAATTTTGCCAGACTATCGTTTTTTACTGAAAAACTAAAGTATTCTGATTGACATGGCAGGTCTGAGGTCATTTTTCTTATTTTATATCATACTGGTTTTTTCCCTTTTCAATTCGAATTGGGTAGAAAAATCGTTGCAGAATATCCCTCATGTTCCTCCTGTAACAAACATTCATGTTCTGGATGTTTACGAAGAGGCAGATATGAATACGCATGCATTGCCTGCTGCTGCCAAAATTGTAAAACATTCAGTTAAAAAAAACGATCCTGGTATTGCAGATTTTTCAGGAATATTAAAACGTATTCCAAAAATTACGCTTCCTGAGATCGCAATTTCTATTATCTGTGGCGTTAAATCTTTTCTCCATCTCCTCCAGCTGTACTAGGTTTAAGTTTTTGAAAAACAAATCATTTTAACGGAAATCTTATAACTTAAACATTTAAAAATGTATTTTAAAACTGTAATAATTTGCATTCTTGCAACATTATTCGCTGTGTCATGCAGTAAAGACAAGAAAAACAACAATCAGAAAGATAAAGAAGTTCCCGTACTGGAAATCAAAGAAAAAGATACATTGGTGAGCAACCAGTTTGTCACTGATATTCAGGCTAAAAAGAATGTTGAAATGCGTTCCAGAATCGGAGGTATTATACAGCATATCTATGTAAATGAGGGGCAGTTTGTCCATCAGGGGCAGGCTTTATTTAAAATCAATGATGCCGAACTGCAAATGGAACTGCTGAAAGCCAATGCAGCATTAAAACAGACTGAGGCAGATGTTCGTATTGCAGAAGTAGAACTGAAACAGATTCAGAGTCTTCATGCCAAAAAATTTGTGGCCAACAATGAGCTGGAAATGGTGAAAGCCAAATTATCCTCTGCCAAAGCAAAACATGCATTTGCCGATGCAGAAAAGAGAACCGTTCTTCAGAAAATAAGCTTTACAAGAATTACGGCACCTTTTGATGGAGTGATTGATGTAATTCCCCATAAAGACGGAAGTTTGGTGGAAAACGGTACTTTGCTAACCACACTCTCTCAATTGAATGAAGTGTATGCCTACTTTTCCATTCCTGAAAACTTATATTTTGAGCTTTTAGCCAACGATAAGATCGGAAATCATCAAAAGATCGAACTGACACTGCCAAACGGAGTGAATTACCAGTTCAACGGAGCTTTGAAAACCGCTGAAGGAGAAATCGACAGAACCACAGGTTCCATACGTTATAAAGTGCTTTTCCCGAATCCGGACCGTTTGATTAAACACGGTACTTCCGGGAAGCTTATCATTTCCGAACAACAAAATAATGCGATCCTTATTCCGCAAAAATCAACCTTCTCCATTCAGGATAAGACCTATGTTTTTGTTGTGGATAAACAGAATAAAGTGAAAATGACCAATATTAAGATCGGAACTACCCTGAGAGATTCTTATATGGTGGAAAGCGGTCTTAAAAAAGGAGATTTAATCATTTATGAAGGAACTCAGTCTTTGAAAGATGGTGATATTATCAAAATCAAAAAGAAGTATTAACCTTTCATAATCTTTAAATCAATTGACTATGGTAGAAATGTTTATAAGACGAAAGGTTCTTTCGTTGGTTATTTCCATATTATTTGTATTACTGGGAATTATGGCGTTACTGAAAATGCCGATCACCCAGTTTCCCGATATTGTACCGCCTTCAGTAACCGTTACAGCAAAATATACAGGAGCGAACGCCGAAGTGTCTGCCAATGCGGTAGCCCTTCCTCTGGAACGCGCGATCAACGGAGTACCCGGGATGACGTATATGTCTACGGTAACCTCCAATGACGGTCTTACTCTTATTCAGGTGTTCTTTGAGGTAGGAACAGATCCTGATGTAGCAGCGGTAAACGTTCAGAACAGAGTAACAACTATTCTTGATGAGCTTCCTGAAGAAGTAATCAGAGCTGGAGTAACTACTGAAAAAGAGGTGAACAGTATGCTGATGTACCTTAATATCACCAGTGCAGACCCCAGCCAGGATGAACAGTTCATCTATAACTTTACGGATATTAACGTCCTTCAGGAGCTGAAACGTATTGATGGAGTAGGGCGTGCTGAGATTATGGGACAGAAAGAATACTCGATGAGAGTATGGCTTGATCCTCAGAAAATGGCAGCGTACAATATTGCTGCAGATGAGGTAATCACTTCCCTGCAAAAACAGAATATTTCTGCAGCACCAGGAAAAGTAGGTGAAACCTCTGGTAAAACCTCCAGCCAGCTTCAGTATGTGATTAAATATAAAGGAAAGTTTTTTGAGCCTAAACAATATGAAGAAGTTCCCATCAGGTCTAATGTGGACGGAACCATTTTAAAGCTTAAAGATATTGCTAAGGTAGAATTCGGAGCGATGAACTACGGAATGGTTTCTAAAACAGACGGAAGGCCTTCTGCATCCATCATGATGAAACAGCGTCCCGGTTCCAACGCATCTGAAGTGATTGAAAGTGTAAAAGCAAAAATGGAAGAATTGAAAGTCACCTCTTTCCCTCCCGGAATGGAGTATAACATGGCTTATGATGTTTCCAGATTCCTTGATGCTTCCATCAGTGCAGTATTAACAACCCTTATTGAAGCCTTTATTCTGGTAGGAATCGTAGTCTTTATCTTCCTTCAGGACTGGCGTTCCACATTAATTCCTGTGCTGGCTGTACCCGTAGCTTTGGTAGGAACTTTTGCATTCATGAATATGCTGGATTTCTCTGTCAATCTTTTAACATTGTTCGCATTGGTTCTTGCCATCGGAATTGTGGTGGATAACGCCATTGTCGTCGTTGAAGCCGTTCACGTTAAAATGGAAGAAGGAATGAATGCGATGGATGCCACCATCAGTGCCACCAAAGAAATTGCAGGAGCGGTAGTAGCAATCACGATCGTAATGTCTGCCGTATTTATTCCTGTGGCATTCCTGGATGGTCCGGTGGGAGTATTTTACCGTCAGTTTTCATTAACATTGGCCATCAGTATTGTGATTTCTGGTGTCAATGCATTGACGCTTACTCCGGCACTTTGTGCGATTATTTTAAAACCTCATGACCACAATAAAAAGAAAACCATTATCGACAGAGCTTTCCAGAGTTTCAATACAGGATTTGAAAGACTGACCAATGGTTATGTGGGGATTTTATCAAAATTTGCCACAAGAACTACAGTAACTTTCGGGCTGTTGTTTCTATTTGTGGGACTTACTTTTGTGACCAGTAAATTCCTGCCAACCGGATTTATTCCAATGGAAGATCAGGGAATGGTGTATGTAAGTGTTACCACTCCGCAGGGTGCAACAGTCGAAAGAACAGAAAAAGTATTGGATGAAGTTACGGTTATTGCGAAGAAAATTAATGGAGTGGAAAACGTGACCACACTGGCAGGATACAGTATCGTCACAGAAATCGCAGGTTCATCTTACGGTATGGCGATGATCAATCTTAAAGACTGGAAAGAAAGAAATATCTCAGTGAATGATCTTATTGCAGAGCTTTCAGACAAAACGAAAAGCATTGCAGATGCACAGATTGAAATCTTTGCGCCGCCAACGGTTCCGGGCTTTGGTAATACCAGTGGTTTTGAATTGCGTTTGCTGGACAGAACCGGAGGAACAATTGAAAATACAGATAAAATTACGAAGGATTTTGTTAAAAAATTAAACGAAGCTCCCGAACTGCAGAACAGTTTTACCAGTTTTGACGCTACTTTCCCGCAATACATGATCAATGTGGATTATGATATGGCAGCGAAGAAAGGCGTATCAGTAGACAACGCAATGTCGACATTACAAACGATGCTGGGATCTTATTATGCAACAAATTTCATCCGTTTCAGTCAAATGTACAAAGTGATGGTACAGGCAAGTCCGGAACATAGAGATACGCCTGAAAGTATTCTGAATTTATATTTAAAAAATGACAAAGGCGAAATGGTTCCTTTCTCAACCTTCATCACCATCGAAAAAGTATATGGTCCTGAAGTACTCACAAGGTACAATATGTATATGTCCGCTATGATCAACGGCGAGCCTGCTGATGGTTATAGTTCAGGAGATGCCATTGCAGCGGTAGAACGTGTAGCCAAAGAATCTTTGCCGAGAGGATTCGATATTGAATGGTCCGGAATGACAAGAGAAGAAATTTTATCAGGAAACCAGACCGTTTATATCTTTGCGATCTGTCTCTTATTCGTATATCTCTTACTTGCAGCGCAATATGAAAGTTTCCTTCTTCCCATGCCGGTATTATTGAGTCTTCCGACAGGAATCTTCGGTTCTTATATCGCTTTGGTAATAATGGGATTGGATAATAATATCTATGCACAGGTAGCTTTGGTCATGCTGATCGGATTGCTGGCCAAGAATGCCATCCTGATCGTAGAATTTGCGGTAGCAAGAAACAAACAGGGATTTGATATTGTTCCGGCAGCTATTGAAGGAGCAAGGCAGCGTCTGAGACCGATTCTGATGACTTCTTTTGCATTCGTAGCCGGACTTATTCCTCTATGCATTGCATCAGGAGCGGGAGCAATCGGTAACCGTTCCATTGGTACAGCGGCAGCAGGAGGAATGCTGATAGGAACTATCTTCGGATTGGTGGTGATTCCGGGACTGTATATATTCTTTGCAAAACTTGAAAATAAGAAGAAAGATGAAAAGATTAAATCATAGAAATATATTGTATGGAATAGCATCACTGAGCCTGGTTTCCTGTGCTGTTCCCAAGGTAACGGAGCTGAAAAAAGCTCAGGAATTGCCGGAGGAAATCATTAAATCCGACAAAAGCAAATCTCCGGATGAATTCCAGCAGATCAACCTGAAAGCTTATTTTACAGATCCGCAGCTGCTTGAACTTTTTGATAAAGTAGTTCAGGCAAATCCTGACTTCCAGATTGCACAGCAGAGAGTAGAGATTGCCAACAGTTTCCTTCAAAGATCAAAGATGGATTTATTGCCATCTCTTGAAGTGGGAGTGCAGGCTTCCGGTGACCGCTACGGAAAATATACAATGGAAGGAGTGGGGAACTATGACACCAACCTTTCACCCAATATAACGGAAAACCAGAAAATCAACAGAGATTTTACCCCTAATTACTGGCTGGGCGCAAGAAGCAGCTGGGAAATTGATGCCTGGGGAAAACTGAAAAATAAGAAGATTGCAGCTCAAAAGAAATTTTTGGCTTCCACGGAAGGGTTAAGATTATTACAGGTGGAGCTTTTCACGGATATTGCCAACCTGTATTACCAGTTGGTTGCTTTAGATAACCGTCTTGCCATTTATCAGAAGAACTATAAACTTCAGCAGAGAGCCTTTGAAATTGTTCTGGCTCAGCGTGAAGTGGGAAAAGCTACGGAATTGGCAGTTCAGCAGTTCAAAGCTCAGAATAACAACTGGCTGGCAGAGATTGAACACATAAGAGTGGAAATCGTGACAGTAGAACAGGCAATCACAACATTGACAGGAAGCTACGGCGGAGAGGTGAAGCGCGGTTCAATACTGATGCCTACCAATATGGAAGTCTTGAATAAAACCATTAATGTAGAAAATGTGATCCATTCCAGACCGGATGTGGCTGCCAATTATTATGTGTTGGAAGCTTCTCAGGCTGATGCGAAAGCTGCAAGAGCCGCTTTTTACCCCAAAATTGATTTAGGTGCCGGTTTCGGACTGAATTCTTTTTCTGTCGAAACATTCTTTAAACCAAGTTCCCTTGCCGGGCAGTTGTTGGGAGGATTAATGGTTCCTGTTTTCAATAAAGGACAGTTGAAATATGAATTCAAAGTAGCAAGTAAAGAGCAGGAAATTGCCTTTTTAAATTATCAGAAAAGCATTACAACTGCTTTTAATGAACTTCAGTCGATTCTGAAACAGACTAAGATCTATGAACGTGTTTTAAAACTGAAATCAGAAGAAGTTGGGTTTCTTGACCGTGGTGTAGAGGTCTCCAATGATCTTTATCTTACTGGATATGCCAATTATTTCGAACTGATCAATTCCCAGAAAAGCAAACTGACTGCTGAACTTGATCTATTGCAGTTTCAGCACCAGAATACCAGAAATAACGTCCTGCTGTTTAAAGCATTGGGAGGGAAACTGGATTGATTTTTACTTTTTTTACGATGAAGGAGCTGTCTTTTAGGCAGCTCCTTTTGTATTTTAATCAGCTTCTATGGATTTTCGTAATGATCATTGAAATAATGCGATACGATCTAACTTTTTACAAGTTGAGTTAACTTTTTTTATATGTCCCTAAAAAAAGAGACTGTCCGAAGGGCAGTCTCTTTGTGTATGGTTTAAAATGAATCTGCTTTTAGAACAGAAACATTTTATAAGTACATATTATTTAACTAGCTGAATTTCAACAGCGGAAAATCCTTTAGGAGATTTCTCTTTTTCGAAAGATACTTTGTTTCCTTTTTTCACCGGCTCTGTACAGTTGTTATTGTGGAAGAAGATGTTTTCTTTGGAATTATCTTCCGTAATGAAACCATATCCTTTTTCACTCAGGAAAGTAACAATTCCTGTTTTTCTTGGATCTTCTTCAATGATAGGTGCTGCACCCAGCTGAATATCATCAAGGTTTACTTCCTGTCTTTGTTCAGGGGGAGTAGAAGTTAATCTTCCGAATTCGTCTACATACATGAAGACATCCTCCGCTCCTTTGTTGTTGTTCGTTTTACGTTCTTCGCGTCTTAGCGCCTTTTCTTTTTGCTTTTGAATTTTTTTCTTGAAATTTTCCTTTTTAGAAAAAGAATCTGCCATAAATTATTTTTAGTATTTAGTTTCTATAAATTATTGAGTTCAATCTGGCCTGTTTTTAGACCCTATAAAGCCTGGCTATGTTTTCTGTCCTGGATAATCCCAATCATACAGAGCTTTAAAATTCCGACAAGTATTGTTCTTAATAGAAGAATAAAAGTTAAAAAGATGGCTGCTCAAAAGGCAAAGACTGAATAAAAAATATTCGGGTCGTTACAGAAAACAAAGTAGAGACTTGGTTTATAATGTACAAATATACAACAATAAAATGAATAATCAGGTTTTAAATGATTGATTATCAGAAAAGGTTAAAGTGATACCTTATATTCGGCAGGAATGATATAAAGGAAGTTGTAATAATTGGATAAAAAAATCCTCAGAAGCCTGAGGATTATAAAAAAATATATTAAAAATGAAGTGGTGGTGCGTAATACGGGAGGAAGGTATCAAATGTTATGCCTAAAATCTACGCGAGTTTGTGAATTATCCAAAAGTGTTTAACTGAAAAGCTATGTAACAAAGCGTATCTGATTGGTAAATAACATTCTATTAGAAACTATTTTTCACATGAAATAATAAATACTTTTCCTTTGGTTTAAAAATAATTAATAGAAATTTCCGAAAATTTCACCATGTTGAGGCCGTTTTTATTATTGATCTTTGTCTTATTAATATTTAAATATAAAAACATGTCAACACAAAATGTACAGGGAAAAGTTGTTTTAATTGCCGGAGGAGGTAAAAATTTAGGAGGATTATTAAGCAGAGATTTTGCATCAAAAGGGGCAAAACTGGCAATCCACTACAACAGCGAAAGTTCAAGAGCAGAAAGCGAAAAAACACTCGCTGAAGTGCAGGCTTTAGGGGCTGAAGCATTTTTATTTCAGGGAGATCTTACTAAAGTAGATCATATCACAAAGTTTTTTGATGAAACCATTTCCCGTTTCGGAGGAATTGATATTGCGATCAATACTGTAGGAATGGTACTTAAAAAGCCATTTTCAGAAACTACGGAAGCTGAATATGATACGATGTTCAATGTCAATTCCAAGTCGGCTTACTTCTTTCTTCAGGAAGCGGGAAAAAAACTAAACGATCACGGAAAGATTTGTACCATTGTTACTTCATTGCTGGCGGCTTACACCGGATTGTATTCCACCTACGCAGGAGCAAAAGCACCGGTAGAGCATTTTACAAGAGCGGCTTCCAAAGAATTCGGAGCAAGAGGTATCTCCGTAACGGCAGTGGCCCCCGGCCCAATGGATACTCCTTTCTTCTACGGGCAGGAAACGGATGATGCAGTGGCTTATCATAAATCGGCATCCGCATTGGGTGGACTTACTGATATTAAAGATATTGCACCTCTGGTAGAATTCCTGGTAACAGAAGGATGGTGGATCACCGGACAAACCATCTTTGCCAACGGCGGATATACAACGAGATAATATATTATAAAATCCAGGCAAAAAAGAAACTCACTGAAAAACAGGATTCAGTGAGTTTTTTATGGTAAAAGAAATAAGAAAATTAAAAGGTTTTAATCTTTCCTTTCTCCCATATACTTCTGATAATAAAGAATAATCCGAGAAGAACAAATGGAATACTCAAAAGCTGCCCCATATTCAGGCTCATTCCGTGCTCGAATTCTACCTGATCTACCTTGATAAACTCAATCAGGATTCTCATGATGAAGATCAACAGAATACTGATTCCAAAATAAAACCCTTTTCCGATTTTAAAGATATTCTTCCTGTAAATAAAGTATACAGCAATGAAAATGATAAAATAAGAGATAGCTTCATAAAGCTGAGCAGGATGTCTGGGAAGATCATCCACCTGACGGAAAATAAAAGCCCATGGAACATTGGTAGGAGTTCCTATAATCTCGGAATTCATAAGATTGGCAAGCCTGATAAAAGTACCTCCCAACGGAAGTACAATAGCTATTGCATCCAAAACGGTCATGAACGGAATTGAATACTTTCTGGCATAGATAAGAAGCATAATAACCAGACCAATACCACCACCATGGCTGGCAAGACCTGCAAATCCTGTGAAATGGTAGATCCCATCCGGTCCTTTCTGAATAGGTAGAAATATCTCTACCGGATGCTGGGAATAATAATCAAAATCATAAAAAAGACAATGTCCCAATCTCGCACCCACTAAAATTCCTATCAGTGCATAAGAGAATAAAGCTTCGTGGGCTTGTGAACTAAGCCCCTCTTTTTTATAAATTCTTTTTAAAATATTTAATGATAAAACAAGTCCCGCAAGGAAAAGTAATCCGTAATATTTTATGGGAAGCCCTAAAATATTGACGATTTCGGGATTGACATCCCAGTTGATATATAATAAATTCATTGCTGCAAAGATAAGAAAATAGGATTTTCCCGAAAATATGAACCTGTTCAGGATTTCTATGGTCTGGCTCATAAATCGTTAGCTACAATATTGGTTGTGTTGGGTGTACATCCAAAAGAAAGAATTTTTTTAGACTGAGATTAATAAAAATGTGTATATTTGCCCAGCAAAAAAAGAAAATGATTTTATCTAACCTTAAAAAATCAAAGAAACAGAACTTACGTCGAACGTCGTGAGTCATTTTCCTTTGGTTAGAAACTAAAATATATCAGGAGCTTGTCATCACGACAAGCTCTTTTTTTTTTGGAAAATATTCAACAATTTAAATCTATTATGAAAGTATTAAAATTTGGAGGAACTTCAGTAGGAAGTCCGGGGAGAATTGAGCAGTTATTACCTATCATCAGATCTCAGGCAGCAGATCAACATCTTGTTGTTTTATCAGCTGTTTCAGGAACTACCAATGACCTGGTAAAATTATCAGAGCTGTATGAGAAAAAAGATATTGAAGCTGCTTACAAACACATTGATGAAATGTATGATAAGTATAAAAGCTTTGTTAATGAACTGTTTAAAACTGAAGAAGGTATTGCAGAAGCATTACTGTTCATTGACAAAATTTTTGATCTGTTTTATCAATTTAAAAATAAAAACTTTACCTCCAGTGCAGAACGGATTATTCTGGCTCAGGGAGAAATTATTTCAACAACGCTTTTCCATTTCCATTTAAAGGAAATTGAAATTCCTTCAGTGCTATTATCAGCACTTGATTTCATGCTGATTGATGAAGATAAAGAACCCAATATTGATTATATCAGAGAGCACGCAGGGCGTAAAATTTCAGAATACCCTGAAGAAAGCTTATTTATCACTCAGGGGTATATATGCAGAAATGCCGAAGGTGAAATTGATAATTTACAAAGAGGAGGCTCAGATTATACAGCATCATTATTAGGAGCAGCATTACAGGTTGAAGAAATCCAGATCTGGACAGATATTGACGGATTCCATAACAATGATCCCAGATTTGTTCAGAATACAAAATCTATTGCCAGACTCAGTTTTGATGAAGCTGCCGAATTATCCTATTTTGGAGCTAAAATTCTTCATCCGCAAAGTGTTTTCCCGGCAAGAAAATATAATGTTCCCGTAAGATTACTGGATACGATGAATTTGAGTGCGTCCGGGACATTGATCTCCGGAGAAAGTACAAATCAAAATCAGATTGTAGCCATTGCCGCAAAAGACAATATTACGGCAATTCGTATTCAGTCTTCACGAATGTTGATGGCTTACGGATTTTTAAGAAAGGTTTTCGAAGTTTTTGAACGTTACAAGACACCTATTGACATGATTACTACTTCTGAAGTAGCTGTTTCACTTACTATAGATCAAACTGATTATCTTTCTGAAATTGTGAAAGAGCTGGAATCTTTTTCAGCAGTTGAAATTGATTATGAACAATCTATCGTTTGTATTGTGGGAGATTTCAGAAAAAACAATAAAGGGTATGCCACTATTGTTTCTGAAGCGGTAAAACATATTCCGATAAGAATGATTTCTTATGGAGGAAGTGAGAACAATATTTCACTACTGGTCTCATCTGCTTATAAGATAGAAGCCCTGAGATCCCTTCATAATAGATTGTTTTAGAAACAATTACCATCCTCAATAAAAATGTTGGAAAGAAATAATATTGTTAAAAATGTAAACTGCAACATCTTCCTTTAATTAATATAGATTGATGTTCAATACCGGTCATATAGAGCAGTCTGTATGACCGTTTTTTTAATGAGATGCTTTATATAATAGATTTTTTCCTGAAATAATATTCTTGGTTTCCTGAATATTTAAATTGAAAATAACCTCAAAAATGAACCTTTAGCTGTCTGATAAAAATAGAAGACCTTCACTGATAATGAAATGAAGTTAATTTAAAATGATTCTTGATGAAACATTTGGTAACTTTATGCTGCTACCAAAACAAAAATTATGCATCATCCGCTGGAGAAACATTATGTAAACAGAGTAGGCTGGCTTCGGGCAGCTGTATTAGGGGCAAATGACGGGTTGTTGTCCACCACAAGTATCGTCATAGGGGTTGCGGCAGCAGCTCCGGAACGGCATGTGATTATTCTTGCTGCACTGGCAGGAATGATTGCCGGAGCAATGTCTATGGCTGCCGGGGAATATGTATCCGTAAGCTCACAGGAAGATACTGAAAAGGCAGATTTGATTCGTGAGCAGCGCGAGCTGGAAGAAATACCCGAAATAGAACTTAGAGAATTGGCCAAAGTGTATGAAAGAAGAGGTTGTACCAAAGAAACCGCCATGCAGGTAGCTATTGAACTTACAGAACACGATGCACTTGGAGCGCATGCCCGTGACGAACTGGGTATAAATGAAATCACACAGGCGAAACCTTTGCAGGCAGCACTCGCCTCATTCAGTTCATTTGCAGTAGGAGCTTTATTGCCGTTTACCATTTCTCTTTTGGCTCCTCTTAAGCAAATGGTATACTTCCAGTATGGTTTTTCAATCATATTTTTAATGCTTTTGGGAGCTGTTTCTGCCAGAGCCGGAGGTTCCGATATTAAAATTGCCGTGTTGAGAATCTGTTTCTGGGGAACTGTCGCAATGGGAATTACAGCATTGGTTGGACATGTTTTCGGCGTAAATGTTACCTGAAAATGTAAATATTGTCTTTTGAAATCTTCTTGAATGGTAAATACAAGCCTACTGTGGGAGAGGAAACTTTCAATAAATCTCACAAAGAAGGAACTTTAACAACCTTGAAATGGTCAAACGGTTATTTCATCCAGCACGAAGTAGATTTTAATGCAGTAGATGGCGACAGTATATATCAGTTTTGTGATAAGTATATAAAAGATTTATTTTTTTTCGATAATAAAAACTCACCAGACATTATATAATTATGTTTGTATTTCTAATTTAAAAAATATTATTAAATACATAAGAACAGCTGCAAAATGAAGCTGTTCTTATGATGTATTTGTGTTGATAGAATTTGCCTGTAAGGTAATGGGAGCTTTACCTGTTTTTAGTGTAATTCAAAGGATTAATCAATGCGGACTACGTTGATTGTAAAAGGGGCTACAATATTTGTTGTATTAGGAGTTGATCCAAAAGTAAGGGCCTGAAATGAAAGTACCTGGCCTGCATTTATTTTTAGTAATGCAGAATTTGTACAGGTAACGAAAGACGGAGCTCCAGATACTTCAGGTAGAACAACTTTAGTATTGGTAAATGACTGCTGAATTCCGTTCAGACTGATCTGGGCATATCCTGAATAACCATCTCCACCGTCTTCTGTTGATCCTCTTTGAGGATAATTGATGGTAAAATCAATTTTATACAATCCCGTAGAAAATGCTGTAAAAGTGTTTCCTGTCATTTCACTGAGATTATCAAAAGTTTTTACCGAAACGGAGGTATTTACAAAAGTATTGTTTTGTGTAATTGAAACTATTCCGGTACCTCTTGCAGCACTGATGCTGGAAGAGTTTTTTAACTGTACAACGCCTGTACTGTTCACCGTTAAGCTTCCTGCCGTTCCTGCCGCAGCCTGCAGTCCCTCCAGTCTTACAGGGTTGGTCGCATTAATGTGCAGTTTATTTGTTGCAGGAGACGTTCCGATTCCTACATTTCCCGTTATAGGATTAATTCTCATTCTTTCAATTAAACCACCTCCGGTAGAATTTCCGATATAAAAATCTTCTTCCGAACCATTGGTCAATGTTGATCCCGTACGAACAGATCCTAATGCCCAATTTCCCCCACCTGAAGAAGGCCCGTTATTGGTAAAACTAAGCAATGAAAAATTTCCTGTGGCCAAAGCAGAAGTATTTCTTAAAGCGACAATTCCGTACTGATTGGTTCCGGCACTGGCATCAATCAAATTATATCGGTTTGAAGATGGAGTAGTGGAAACTACATGGAATTTTGTTTCAGGAGAACTTGTTCCCAATCCGATTCTGTGATTGGCTCCATCTACAGAAAAGGTAGTCCCGTCAACAGAAAAGCCATTGGTTGCCGTGGTTGTAAATGATAAGCTATTGGCATTTTGAGTCACTACTCTGTTTCCTGAAAGACTTCCGTCTGTATTGTAGATATTCATTGCAAAAGGAACCCATTGAAATCCGCTAAAATAGTAATATCCAATGTTGTCAATACTGCCAACCTCTGCTATACTTGGCGTTGTACCGGTGGGGGTAGTTGAGTCTGTAACATAGACAATGGTCCCTTTCTGGGCACTTCCGTAGATTCCCACATCCTTAGAAGCTAACTGCTGTTTAGAAACTCTTGGAGGCAGAATACCATCTCTCATACTTGTATTAGTACTTCCTGCAACATCTAAAGTTGCCTGTGGATTTGTAGTATTTATCCCTACCTGAGCTTTTATGCCTGCTGTTGCCGCATATATTGCGATTAGGGAATAAAATTTAATCATTTTCATATCGTGGGTTATTTAGCTTTTACTTACTGTACTGATTTCTAATAAATCATTGAGATTTTTTACTTTTAATTGCATTACAAGCAATATTGTAATTCGGTAAACAGCTGTAAATCAGATATGCAAATCTATTTTAATTTTATATCATATTCGATACGTAGAAATACTACATTTTTATAAAACAATATCTACAAAATTTTTTATTACGGAGATTGGCTACTATAGAACCACGAAAATTCAGGTTTGAACAAACAGTGCCGGTAAATAATTGGTCACGATATCTTATTATTTAAAATAAAGATTTTTTAGCATTGCAAGAATGACAGGTTTTGATGTGTAGTTATGTTTGGGAATTGGAAAAGGATAAAAATAATCTGGAATAGACAATATTAAAATATAAAAAGGTAGAAGAAAAATATCTTCTGCCTTTTTTATATGTAGGTTCATTTATAACCTGTATTCAGAATAGTGTGATTCATCTTTTACTCAAAAATTTTATAATTTTGAGTAAAAGGTTTTCCATTTTGCAATCGTATTCCTACTTGTTCCAAATATAATACACACTTCGGAATTATTCAAATTATTTTTTTTCTGATAATTCAAAATATACTTTATATCTTCCAAAGTATATGAGCGATACACGTTTTTATCTTTTAGATTTTTCGATTGTCCGAATATAATCTTATTCAAAACCAAAACATCCAAAGATGTTAGACAATCCTTTGCTAAAATCGTACTGCATTCCTGAATTTTTTCAGGAAATTCTTCATTCAAAATATCTAAAAAAATAATCTTGAAATGTGGCGATTTATTCTCCATTCAAAAAATATTTTAAATTCAATATAATTATACTTACTAAAAAGCAAAACCAAAAGGTATTTAAATTCAGTTTTGTACTTTACACAACTTTTTACAACTAAAACATTAACTATATTTTTCTATCCATTTATATAAGGTTGTCTTTGGAATATTATATCTATTTATAACTTCTATTTTAGTCATATGGCCGGAAGCTATTTTTTTTAGAATAAAATCAATAATTTCTTTCGAATAGATATTCTTCCGGAATATTGGTAAAGTAGACTTTTTAATATTGGTCTTTTGATTACACTCTGGAGAATACAAAATAAGATGCTGTGAGTATAAGCGAAAAAAATCATACTTCAGCAATTTGCTCAATTTTAAAAGACGATCTGAATCTATTTTATCGGTTATAAATACCATCTCTAGCTCGCTTTCAGAAATATTTAAAAAACTGCATACACGGTGTTTGTCGATATCAAGATCTATAATTCTCTGTTTAATTAAGGAACCTATATGTATATTTTTAATATTCAATTTAATTTTTATTTTTTTAATTTTACTTGAGTTATTCAACAATATCAATAACTTGTAGATTTACTGTTGCTTAGATAAGGCAATAAGCCAATTTGTTTTTCTAATGAAAGTATCTGAATAACAACCATAATTGTAAATTCCGCTTTTACTCCTGAGACTGTAAAGAAATAAAAAAAGGTAATGAACAGAAATAGTGGATATCGATCATTTTGAAACTAGTAATAAGATTTTTCGATTTTTGAAGTGATATTTTTGATAATACTTTTGATTTCACTTGAGTAAAAGAAACGTATGTTTCGATATAAAGGTTACAGATATTTCTAAAAACTTTTTTCAACCTACTTTTGTTGCTGAAAATAGTATATATCTACTATTTTTTTGTGTATGTGACGAGTGTACTTTTGTAAAAATATTTACTTTACAAATTATGATGAATAGAATTTTATTTTGTATTTTATTGACATTCATATGTTTCCATCCATTATTGTCACAGGTTGGCATCAACACATCAGATCCAAAAGCTACACTGGATGTTAATAAAAATGCTTCTATAGCTACCCCGCCTCCGGGTATCATTGCACCTAGACTTACGGGAGATGAGATAAAAACTTTAGATAATCAGTATACGATAGCCCAAAAAGGAGCAATTGTTTATGCCACATCTCCTGTAACAGTTCCTTCTGTGAAAACAGTCAATATTACCAGCCCTTGTTACTATTTTTTTGATGGAGCTATTTGGGAAAATCTCGGACAATGTTCTGACCCCACCAATGGGTCGGATATTATAAAAGCAATTTATACTGGAACCGCTCCAGATCCTTCTAGAACAGTATCCATAGGAGACTATAGGTTCAGGTTTGGAAATGTGAGTGGCAACTTTCAGCCTCAGATAGCGCTGATCAATCAGCCTGCGGCTAATAAAAATGTTTATATCGGTTTTAACCAGCAATATGCTCAGAATGGTTTTGAATACAATAACTGGACGAGAACTTTTACACAATCTAATTATTCTACATATCAGAATGTTACAAGCGATGTTTCTAATAATATTGTTAATTATGAATTAAATATCGTCAATATAGTAGATGTTGAAGCTAATGGCTATTACAGGGTTACATTTTACATATCGGGACCACCTTCAGGCGCAAAGGCATTCATTATAGTGGCCGAAAAGTTTTAAATTTTTAATCTGTTACATGCCTATTATCGCAAGACTTTTAATAAAAATTGATATAATAATAAAATATAAACCTGAACCTAAACAGAGAAATGAAAGTTGCATAAATCCATCGTGGCAATAAATTAATAACCTAAAAAACACACAAACAAATGAAAATTAAATCTACTATCCTCACCTACAGGAACTCTTACTGCGGAAGTACTTCCATTATCGCGTTACTTATTTAACTTTAGGCTTTTGTAAAGATGCTTTCGTTATAAAAATTAGCACTGTCAATATTTTATAAGAATGAATTTTGAGCAAGATGTTTTGACTCAATAAATTCTTTTGTGATTTTTTCTGTTTTTTAAAGCACGAAAATTTTACACTTTCCAAAACGCTTTTTTTGACCTACATCTTTTACAAATAATAGCATCCACAGACAGAGCATGACACTGTTTAAAAATTGCAGATTATGATCTGAGGATATCGTCCTAAGCTTGCAGAAAGAATTCTTTATATAACCAATTATCAATAGCACTTATTCAATATTAGTTCAAGAAATAGGTAAATATGTTTTTCAAAAAGACCTATAGTGCTATTGATTTTAATCTATTTACATCAGATAAAGATGAATAAAGATGATTAAAATCGGACAGAATGGAATGAGTTCACACAAATTTAAAAGACACAATTATTTAAAATAAATTATTAATTAAAACCAAAAAATGAAAAAAAACCTATTTACATTTTTATTGCTATCAGGAAGCTCTATGGCATTCGGCCAGGTAGGGATTAATGCGGATAACCCTAGTGCATCTCTTGATATCTTATCAAAAGGAAACACCTCTGCCACCAAAGCGTTAGAAGTCAATTCTTCCACTGCAGAGATCGTTACAGTATTGGATAACGGTAATGTTGGCATCAACGTTACAAATCCTGCTACTAAGCTTCACATTGTATCCTCTACCGCCGGCTCCGGCTTGCGTTTGGCCGATGGTTCACAAGCCGCAGGCAATGTACTGATATCCGATTCAGATGGTAATGCCCGCTGGGTAGCTTCTCCTATTGATTGGAACACCAATGGTAATACAGGAACCACCGCCACATCGGCAGCTTTGGGAACCGATATCAGCACAGGCAATTACCTGGGAACAAATGACGGCCAGAATCTTGTTTTTGCCACTAAGAAAAATGTGAAAGCGATATTGGATGCCAACGGAACTTTACGGGGGGGGAACTCTACTGAATTCGCAGGTAATTATGCAGCCTTTTCCTGGGGAACCAATAATTCAATCGATTCATCATCTTCCAATGTTGCAATAGGAAGAAATAATTCAGTTACTGCAATCAATGGTGAGTCTCCATCTGTTGCTATTGGATCACGCAACACAGTGACAAGAGGAGCAAAAGTAATTGGCAATTCTAATTCCGCAACAGGAGCCTATAACTTGGTATTCGGAAATTTGAATACAGTTAGCGGTACAACTGGGATAACCTTAGGATTTACTAACACAAATGATGGTGGAGTAGCTGTAGGATCTTCAAATAATGTAGGGATTGGTTCCTTTACATTTGGGACAGGAAATAAAGCGATTTCTGGTAATGGATCGATAGTTCTTGGAATTAACGGACAGGGCGCAGGCAATGAAAACGTTTATGCCAATAAGACACATGTATTTTTTAATGAAAATAATGCAGATAATACCGTAGTAGGAATCAATATGAGGCCTTCTGCCGGTTCTGTTACAGGGAATGGTGCGGCTATTCAAATGAAGGGCGTTTCCAAACCGAATAATGACTCTTGTACTGCTGCTGAAGAAGGCGCAATTCGGTACAATTCTAACCTGAAGAGACACGAAGGGTGTAACGGTACAATATGGACAGGTATGTATTAATTAAATTATATGAATCCTTGTTCTATTACCTAAAACTATTTTAACGCAAGGTTCGCTAAGTTTTATTTGATTTTATAAGTGTTTTTAAGGCTCGCAAGGGCGTAAACTCAGCAAAGTTTTAGGTGTTTTTATAGCATTTTCAACTTAGGTAACATATCGGAAATTCATTTAAATTAAATACTCTAATGGACTTATCTCTTTTTTAAATTTGAACATTGTTGGGTTATGTTTTAAAATAAAAGGGATAAGACAGCCATAGAGTGCTCTATAATCATTGTTATTTGACCATAAAATATTCATTATGAATGAAAAATAATTTTTTCTCCTTTGTACTGTTGTCAGCATATTAATTACGGTGCAATCAGCAGTTTCAGGGCTATACGATACGTTTAATGGGTTTTATACGTCTACAGCAAGCACTTATAAAACTACTCCAATTGTGAATGACAGTAACTTTGTGAATCGTCTTTACAGAGACTTACAATAACATAACGAAAACTTATCATCGCTTCTTCTATCTTACTTTATCTCTGATAGCAGAAGAGGCCTAGAGATATCATCAGCAATATTCAACATAGATGCGAAGGATATTAAACCATTGTCATTAAGCTCTGCGATAGATGATATACCGGATTTTTCCGGTACACAGGTTGGGCAACAGCCATCTGGTGCTTCCATATCTTCACACTTTTAGATTATTTGAATAGTCAGGAGGGGAATTCCATCGTGTTACCACCTGTAGGAAGAAATGACTGCAGTTTTTAGAACGGATAATAAACAAAGTAATGGTGTGTGAGATACCTGTTTGATCTCTTTCAGGCTGCAGGATTTGCATTGATGCATCCAATATAAACTCTGTGGCAAAGCTAATGATAACATTTTCCGGAGAATCGGATATATTTTTTTTGCCTTTAATACCAACACCCTCCAATGTGCTTGCTATGATCCTCCAATACAACAGGCATTACCTTACAGCAGATTGGCAACCGTGATTGGGAAATGAGCAGAACCGGAGTACAGACAAGTTTGGAATCCAACACAAAAGGTCTTGTCACTACCAAAAAGGTTTGCTGTATTAATGGAAACTCTGGAGCTTATGGACGGATCCTTAAATCTGAAAAATTAATATTCTGAAACCTGATAAATTAAACTAAACAAAAACTTAAAAAAACAAAAAAATGACAAAAAAAATGACAAAAAAATTAGCTGTTATGCTGATGACATTCCTGATGTCTGCTATAGCATTTGCACAGCAAGGCTACGAACCTATCCGCGGGATGGGAGTAGAGGCAAAACCTGTAAATAATTCGGGGATTTGCTTAGCATGTTACAATGGAAGTATGACCCCTGTGGTAGATGCCAATCTTGATAATAAAGTGAGCCTGGGTAACTTTGCTTCTTTAGTGAGTGGAAACGGAATTTCTGTAAAAAATAATAACACAACTTATCCGGCTGGTTATATCACAGGATTTAATGTTGATCTCGGGGCAAGTTTTATCACCATAGACCTGCTGAGCTCTTTGAGGATCAGTACCTATAAAAACGGTGTCCTGCAGGAGACAACAACAAGCAGTACTTTGCTATCCGTACCGGCATTCGGGGGTAGTAAAAACAGAATATTCCTGCATTTAAAAACAACGAAAGCGTTCAATGAGGTAAGGCTCTATCAAACCAATGTGCTTTCTTTGTTCAGCGCTTTGAATGTGTATTATGCCTTCGCTTTCGATCCCTCTGCAGTACCAACCGATAAGAATGGCATCTGTGATGATATCATTGCCGGTAGCGGTGTAGATGGTAACGTATCAGGAAGCAGTAGTTTCATTTCACCACTTTCATTTGTTGTGGACAAAGAAAAGATTGGAGATGGCAATAAAAATTCTTACGGATCTATTGTTCTTCCTGTCGGGTTGCTGGGATCTTATTCTGTAGGGGTTTTAGATAAGAATCAGGTCTACCCCGCTGGCAACAGAACAGGATTTGTTATAGAGCCCGATGATCAGGGGAAACTGTTGAGTGCGGAGTTTCTAAAGACCATTACTGTTGAAACCTATCTATTTGGGCAACTTCAGGATTCCAGAAGATTATCTGATGGCGGAGGTCTGATGAATATCAAGGTTATAAGCTTTGGTTCTGCAAAACAAAAAGTAACCCTCACCACCACGAAGCCTTTCAACGAGGTAAGGTTGAAAGTTACTCAGGGAATTGGTTTCAATTTAGGAAAGCTGAAAGTGTATTATGCCTTCGAAGAACCTATAGGTTGCGAATGTGACGATAAGATCCAGACAAGCGGGTCTTCTATTTCCGGAAATATCGTAGACGGATATGGATGGACCAATTCTGGTTTGGGTCTTTTTGCACCAAATCTATCAAATCCTGGTGCTGTGGTAGACAATAATCCGAACAATTACGCCAAGCTCACGGCTCCATTGCTAGGGGTATTTCTTTTGCCTGGTAGTTTGACCGTTAGTACCAATAGTATGCTTCCGGCCAATACAGTGGCAGGCTATACTCTCGAAAAATCGGGAAGTTTGATCGGTGTAGGTATTTTTGATGCCATTACCGTGCAGTTCTATAACGGAAATACATTAACAGACACCTTCTCATCCGGAAGCTTGATCTCCGGGAACTTACTTACAGGTGGAAGCAACAGGTTCTATGTTGGGGGTAGGTCTACCCAACCTTTTAACCGTATAAAAATTACCTTCAGTACACTGCTATCCGTCAGCCTGGGCCAGGGCTACAATATTTATAATGCTTTTGCCAGCAAAGATGATGACAATGACGGAGTGCCAAACTGCTTCGATCGTTGTCCTAACGGTGATGACAGTATAGACCTTAATGGAAACGGAATACCGGACTGCGCAGAGGGATGTTCAGTAGTAAACGACAAATCACCTGTATTGGATACAGATGGTGATGGTATCTTAGATGCTTGTGACCTGGATTCTGATAACGACGGGATTCCTGATGCTGTTGAAGATTTTGATAAAAATGGACTCTTCGAGAATGATGATAATGAGGGTAATCTTCTGTTATTGCCAGTTTTGGGAGATGGCGTACCGAACTACCGTGATCTGGATTCTGATAACGATGGCGTTCTGGATCTGTTTGAATCCGGAATCCCAACATCAATTATATACCAGATTGATACCGACCGTAATGGAGTGATTGACAGCAATATTGCAATAGGTAATAATGGTATTGCCGATATTTTGGAAACTTATCCTGATTCTGGAGTAATGAAATATCTGATTAAAAATACAGACGGTGATTACCTTCCGGATTTCTTGGATATCACTTCCAACGGTTTAGATTTTGACTTGCACCAGATCGGGAAAGCCAATCTTGATACATTAGACGGTGGATTTATCTCTATAATCAACGATAGTGACAAAGACGGTATCCAGGCTTTGGTAGATACAGACCTTGTAAAAAGAGGAGCACCAGATTCCCCACTTTCTCCATATGCTGCATTTATGAAGAACGGTTCCAATACCACTGAAAAAGAGCTAAACATAACAGATGTTGCAAAGGATGTCAAAGTATATCCTAATCCTGTACAGGCAGGTAACAATCTGATGGTATCTGGTCTGGATGAAGGGAATTATACTATGTACTCTGCTATGGGACAGGTTGTGAAGACCGGCAAGCTCAATGCAAATACAGAAATTAATACCACTGCATTACCAACCGGGATCTATATCATTAAGTTAGAAAATAAATCATTTGTAAAATCCTATAAAGTGATGGTGAAGTAATCTCATAATCCTTTACCATAAAAGTAAGACTGCTCATTTTTGGGCAGTCTTTTTTATTGAATGAGAGTCCTCTGCTTTAAAGGCTCAAAAATTTACCATTTGTGATGTAATGACTATGAATAGGGATAACTTAATAAAGTTCAGATTTTTTTGCGTAGAAAAATGCTTGTTGCTATACTCCCGTTGATCTTTTAAACATATAAAACAGGCAACCCAAATAGAAGAGGAGGCCATTCCGGATCAAATTATGTTCTTTGGTTCGTGATATTGCCGTTGGTGTAGACTGCCAGGTTTTCCTAGGATCCCAGCTCAGCACCCAGGTGCTTTATCGTATAGGCCACCAGCTCACCGGTGGTTTTGGTATTGGTCTTCTGCCTAAGGTTGCGTTTGTGATTTTCTACCGTATGGTATGAGATAAAAAGCTTTTCTGCGATCTGTGGTGTAGTGAAGCCTTTGAATATCAGCGCCAGTACCTCCTTCTCACGACGCGTGAGAATAACCGGGCTGGTATGCTGCTGTTTTATTTGCTGTTCTTCATAGATATAATGGGTCGATTTTCCATTAGTATGGTCTACCATAGACAGCAACGGGACATCCCTGTCCTGAAGCCCATCCATATCATAGACCACAAACAGGACACTTTCCAGATTTTTTGCCAAGCTGATGAACTGCTGTGCAAACTGCATCAGCACCCAGCGGTAGATATTGTTCCGGCTTATCATCCTCACATAAATACTAAACCTGATGCCTTCTCTGGCCAATTCTCCTTCCCCAAGATAAATGTCGGTCATAAAATGGATGGCCGACCGGATAAAGGCCCGGTCATCGGGATGGTAAAGCTCAGAAAAGTAAGCAGCATCCCGGGTGAGCCATTCTTCTTTGGAATAGGGCGTAAACTCATCAATGTTATGGCTCACATGTTCCAGCCTAAGCGTGTAATGGTTTGACACTGCCCAGCAAAACGGCGCTATCGCAAAATCCTCTATCCTTTCTATAAAACCGGAAAAATAGCTGAGGTAATCCGTAGCGGGCTCTTCTCCGTCTATTTTGAAAAAACGGATAAAGGCATCTGTGTCAATGTGATTCAGTCTTTTCATTTTTTGTAAGTATATTATCTGCCCACTCCTGCAACCTCAATAATCAAGTGAAAGAATAAAAAACAGAGAAGACCAATAACCAGCAGTCTTTCCGACTGAAACAAAGTAACCTAATTATAACAGATAATAAAATGACAGATTTCTACTATTTATTCCTTTTAGAATTGCTCTTAGCTTTGTAAACATAAATTGATGAATACAATATTATGTCTATCAAGTACAATCTGATCCAGAGAGTCCAGCCTGGTGTGACAGACGATGTAAAAAAGAAATGGTATGCGGTAGCCATCAATGACGATGAGATCACAGTAGAAGATCTCTGTAAACAGATAGAAAAATTCTCTGCATTGTCCGAAGCTGATATCAGAGGAGTTGCCATTGCACTGTATAATGTGATTTAGGGAAGCCTGTCCAATGAAAAGATCGTGAGGTCAGAGTGAACTACCGGGCCGAGCAACGTATCAACACTGCTCTGAAGGCCGTTGCATTCAGGAGATCTAAATAGCATCAGAGCGGGCGCGCTTAAGAGTTGCTTAATTCATAAGTATAAGTTGTTCAACTCTTCGCTAAGAGTTAAGAATATAACAGTGTAGATTTTACAGATATCCATAAATTATTATTGTTTATAATTTTAACCATGAATTCTAGAGATTCAAATTATACAATTTTTAAGTTGGGCGGGATGTTGGCATCCCGCTTTTTATGGACTGACTGATCTGTCCTCTGTGCCAGAGAATTTGAAACATTGCTCAAAAAAACGATGATGAACAATGAAGAACATATTTTTACATACCGTTGAGAAATCCAGGATAGGATCAAAAACCCTATCATACACTTACATTAATAAACATAAAAACACATTTACATAATAATTTGAAACCGACTGCAGAGAGTCAGTTTTTCTAATCAATTACGAATGAATTACAAATCTTTAATTACAACCTGCATCTTATCCTTAACGCTATTAGCTTGTAATGCAACTCAAAAATTCAAAGAAAAAACAATCTTGATCGGGGCTGAAACCAAACCTTGTGATGCCGGAGCCGGAATGACGCGCTGTATGCAGGTAAAATGGTCGGAAGACCAAAAGTATTGGGGTTATTTTTATGATCATATAGAAGGTTTTAATTACCAGGAGGGCTATGAATATGAACTCGTGATCAAAGAAGAAAAAGTAGAAGATCCTCAGGCAGATGCCTCCAGTGTCAAAATAACCCTGGTGAAAGAACTAAGCAAAAAAAAGATGTTACCTACGCTTTCTAACAATCAATTAAGTAAAAAACCATTTACTTCATCGCACCTTTTTACAGCCCGTTATAATGGCACAGATTTTCACCAATGTATGGGGCGTACTGCTTTGTGCCCTGACAGATGTGGCGAATCCGGCAACTTGGCCAAGTTTAGCATTATAGATTACAAAAATCATTTGATCAATGGTAAAGCCGGCACAGAAAAGCTGAAAGAATATGCTGTACTGATCAGTGACTATTACAAAAAAGATTTGAATAAACCTTATGTAGCTGCCATAAAGAGTTTGAACAAAGGAGACATAGTTACCATTAATCTTGATTTTGTGTATGACACCACTCAACCTGTTGTAAAAACAGAACAAAAAATAATCAGTATTACCAAAAACAGCGGACAAAACAGCAACACCGGTCAGTTGCCAAATAATGAAACTATTACAGATAAGAGATGGACATTGGTAGAGTTTATGGGTAAGACTGTTATGGCTGATGGAAAAGATTACTACATCATTTTTCATACTAAAGACAAACGTGTAGAAACAAAGGTGGGTTGCAACCTGATGAGGTCAACGTATGAAATGGAAAATATCTATGCGTTGAAAATCAATGCGCTGGCAAGTACAAGAATGGCCTGCAAAAATGGACAAATAAACGAAATCGAATATTCCAAACAAATACAAAACGTAAATAATTTTACGGTAAGCGCAGATGGTAAACGGCTGTCGCTGAACAAAAACCGAATGTCACCTATTGCTGTTTTTCAATTGGGAAAATAGATAAGTATAAAACGATTGGCAAGTTTCAATGTGATTATGAAAACGTCAGATATAACCTATGGATACTATAAATGGTAGTTTTTTCCCGAGAAGCAAATCTATCATATATAGTACCCGAAAAGAATGACTGAACTTTAAAAAATAATACTGATGAAAAACATTTCTATCCGTCAAGTTATCGATATCGCTTTATTGATTTTACTTTTGGTTTTTATTGGTCAAAACCTTGAAAATGTCAAAGTAAAATTTACAGTATTTAGTTTTGAGTTACCGTTGGTAATACTTATCGCTATTGTATTCTTCATAGGATTTTACACCGCAAAATCATTTAACAGAAAAAAATAACATAGCATTAAAAGAACTGCTACAAAGATTAACAACGGAAAAAAATACCCCTTGCGTAAGCATTTCATTAAATACGCATCGTACACACCCGGATAACGCAAATGATGAAGTTATTTCATATAGACAATATCAGGAGCTAATTCAGGAGTATATGGTGTGATATAAACAACGAACTGCTAACAAAGCAATGTTCAAAGTCGGGTTGAAGTTCATCGATTGGGCATTTGTGCAGGGGGCAGCTTTCATTTTTTTGATTGAACTCTTATGGACAATCATACATTTTTATATATGAAACTAAAAATATAAGGTGTTGGTTGTCTGCAAGTAATAGAGATTGTTATATGTAGTAAAGCTGATTTGCGGTACATGTAAGTATGTTTTTACCTGGTATTTTTTACAAAGTTGATGTTCTGAATACCAATAATGCATCCAGTGAAACAGTTTTGCTTGGTGTAGAATTATCTTTTATTTTTTCTAAGATTAGTTCTGCTGCAATTTCACCCATTTTTGTTAAGGGTTGCTGCACACTGGTCAGTTGAGGATAAACCATCGTAGATAATTCAGTTCCTGAAAAACTTGCAACGGCTACGTCACCGGGAATTCTTAGACTCTTTTCAAGAAGAAAATTCATAGCTCCAATTGCAAGGGTATCACTGAATGCAAAGACACTGTCAAACTCTACCTTTTTATCTAATAACTGCTGTATCGCATTTCTCCCATCATTAAAAGTCATTCCTTCCGTTTGGGTAATCAGACGCTTATCAAAGATACCGTATTTATCCACAATACGCTTATATCCGTTAAATCGTTCTCTGACATTTCTGATTGTTGGCGGTCCCATGATATACGCTATTCTTTTTCTACCGGTTTCAACGAGATGCTCCACCATTAGAGATGTTTTAATATAATCATCCACAATTACCTTTGAAACATCCAGAGCTTTATCGGGAATTCTGTCGAAAAAAACCAAAGGAATTCCCTGTCCCATTATACGCCTGTATATATCATTATTAAAGGTTTCATGACATACATTGATAATGATCCCGTCTACATCAAATCCTTCCAGAAGTTCCAGGTTTTCCCTTTCGATTAGCGGATTCTCATCACATTGGGTGATCACAAGTCTGTAACCTAAAGGATATAGCACATTCTGAATCCCTTCAAGCACCTTTGCCGAAAAAGGAGTCACCATCTCGGGGACCACAATCCCTATTGTCTTTGATTTTCCGGACTTTAAATTCAGAGCAGTCAGATTAGGTTTATATCCTAACTGATCTGCAGCATCCAGTACCCGTTGACGCGTTTCAAAATTTACATTTTTATCATTAAGCAGTGCCCGGGAGATGGTAGAGGTAGATAATGACAAAAATTTTGACAAATCTTTAATGGTTGCTCGCTTCATGGGACTATGTTTTTGTTAAAATTAATAAAAAAAATCGGCAATTGGGAACGTGCCCGGAATTTTGAGAACGTTCCCAATAGAAATTTTATAAAAAAAATGAAATGTGAACAGATTGTTAATATAGTTTTAACCCATTCACTAATTTACTAAGAATTTACCTATGAATACCATTTCTTATCATTATGATCCTCAAAAGATAAAGACGGGAATTTTACACATTGGTGTAGGAAATTTCCATAGAGCTCATCAGCAGTTTTACACCAATAAATTATTGGAATTTGAAGACCAGCAGCAATGGGGAATCTGTGGAGTATGCCTATTGCCTTCCGATGAAAAGATTATCAATGACCTTAAAGCTCAGAATCTTGATTATACACTTACAGTATGTGGAAGAAATGAAACAAATCAAGTCTACAAAATAGGATCATTAAATGAACTCATCTGGGGGATTGAAGATCCGGAAGCGGTGAAAGAAAAAATTGCAGACAGCAATGTTAAAATAATCACCTTAACGATTACGGAAGGAGGATATAATCTTGATAAGGAAACAGGCAAATTTTTGTTAGCAGATAAAAAAATTCAGGAGGATCTGCGCAATACTGAAAATCCTTCCACTGTTTTCGGATTCATCGCAGAAGGTCTGAGCAGGAGGAAAATGAGGAATAACGGAGGCGTTACGATTCTTTCCTGTGATAATCTACAGCATAATGGTAACACGTCTAAGCAAGCTTTTACCGAATTTATACAAGCCTGGGACAAAGATCTTGCAGAATGGGTAAAAAACCATGTTACCTTTCCCAACAGTATGGTAGACCGCATTACTCCGTCCACAACTTCTGAAGATATTACCAGACTGAACAGCTCCAGCGGAATTGCGGACCTGGCTCCTGTTTACTGTGAAGATTTCATACAATGGGTAATAGAGGATGACTTTATTGCCGGAAGACCTGAATGGGAAAGAGTTGGAGTGGAATTTACAGATGATGTGACAGCTTTTGAGAATATGAAACTGAGCCTTTTAAATGCTTCACACACCCTGCTCTCTTACCCTTCTTTTCTTATGGGATACCGTAAAGTGGACCAAGCCATGGAAAACCAGAATCTCAAAAAGTTTGTTCGTGATTTTATGGATATTGATATCACCCCTTTTGTTCCTGTTCCTAAAAATACAAACCTGGAAGAATACAAAAAAACGCTTCTCGAAAGATTCTCTAATCAAAGTGTGAGCGATCAGGTGGCAAGGTTGTGTTTTGACGGGATCTCAAAATTTCCGGTGTATATCACGCCAAATCTGGACAAAATGATTAAAGCCGATGCAGACCTTACAAGACTTGCTTTTCTTATCGCTGCCTACAGGCATTATCTCAAATACAAAAAGGATGACAAAGGGAATTCTTATGAGGTTTCTGAGCCTTGGCTGACTCCGGATGATGAGCAACTGATCTTAAGCGTTGAACCGTTAGACTTTTTAGAACTGTCATCTTTTAAGAGTACTGGACTAAGGTCTTCGGATAAATTTGTGAAGCTATACGCGCGGTTTGCAGATGAAATTAAGAATCAGGGAACCAGTCCTGTTTTACAATCAATTCTAAATAAATTACCATGATTATACAACCAGATATACAGCCATCAGGAGGAAAGCATAATCACGCTGTTCTTCCATTTGCAATTATTACATTCATTTATTTCATTGTCGGATTTTTGACTACCGTAAACGAACAGCTGCAGGCCCCCTTAAAATTTACATTTCTCAGCCATGCTGGCAGTCTTAGAAACACATTGACGACACTTACCACCTTTTTCTTCTTTTTGGGTTACCTGCTGAACGGGACTTTGGGAAGTAAATGGGTCAATGCTTACGGATACAAAAACACAATTTTACGGGGACTTCTTTTTATGATCTCGGGGCTGTTTATGTATCTGTGCTCATCTTGGATGGGAACTCAATATCCAGATTTGAAATTCAGCATCAGGGATGCCATTATTCCGTTGGGCTTTATCATTTTTATCATTGGGTCTTATTTGATGGGAACATCAGCAGCAGTTATCCAGGTAGTGGTCAACCCTTATGCTGCATCTTATGAGATGAAAGGCACTCAGCCAGTACAGCGGCTGAATATTTTGACAGCAATCAATTCTATAGGAACCACGTCAGCACCTTTCTTTGTTACAGTAGTGATGTTTAGTGGTATTTCCATTGAAAATATAGAGATCAAACAATTATTGTTTCCACTTTCTATGCTCATCCTGTGCATCCTGATTATTATTTTGGTTACTAAAAGACTTCATCTGCCGGATATTGCGAATACCAGAGCTGTAGATGGGGAGAAGCTGGAAAGGAGCATCTGGTCTTTCAGGCACTTTGTTTTAGGGGTAGGTGCCATATTTTTTTACGTAGGAACAGAGGTTGCGATAGGTGCTAATATTAATCTCTATGCTTTTGAGCTGATGGATTCAGGGCATCCCATCAATTTCTTTGGGAAAACAGATATTATTATCGGCGGAGTAGATTTTGGAATCCATGCTTTATTATCTACCCTCTATTGGGGAGGATTTCTTGTAGGAAGATCAATATCCAGTTTTTTTAACAAAATATCAGCAAGGACACAGTTGATTGTCACAACGATTTTGGCTGCTATACTTGCCCTGGTTTCTATGATTACACAAAATCTTTGGTTTCTGGTGGCTATAGGTTTACTGCATTCCTCTATGTGGAGCTGTATTTATTCACTTTCCATAAAAGGATTAAACAAATATACCTCAAAAGCTTCCGGAATATTTATTTCTGCTGTATTTGGGGGAGCTATTTTCACCCTTATTCAGGGAGGTTTGGCAGATATTTTCGGATCATGGAGATGGACATGGTCTCTTACCGTAATCTGTGAATTACTGATGCTTGGATATGCTTTATTTGGGTCTAAAGTACGAGAAAAGGATCTTATCTGATATTTATAAAAAAACAGATCATGATAAAATATAAATTGCTGCTTGCTTTTTCAATAATTGTTGGAAGCATGTCATTGAGTGCGCAGGAAATACATTCCGCATTGCAGCTCAGGAACAGCCATCTTTGGAGAGGATTAGAAGTTTCTGCGGGATTGATCTATACCGGAGATGTTCATCTGGACTTTGAAAATTTCTACGGAGGCTTTTGGGCAGGAGGTAATGCAGATGGCTCTTATAAGGAATTCAATAATTATATAGGTTACAAAAATAAACATCTGGTACTGGAACTGTGGGATATCTACAATTTCTCGCCTGATGCACTATACAATAACAAAGAGTTCTTTAATTATTCTGCAGCAGAAACCGGAAGATTCTGGGATCTGAGGTCTTACTATACCATCAGTGATCAGTTTCCTCTTATTCTTAGCTGGAATACCGTTGTTTTTGGAAGGGACAGAAACAGTAAAAATACAGGGAATAAGTATTCTTCTTTTGTTTTCGGTGAATATCCTGTATATAAAAAGGAAAATCTGGAAGTACGGGGAAGAATAGGCTATGGTTTCGCTCTGAACAATCGAGGTGAAAAGAATAATTTCTTTGCAAAAGACGCCGGATTCAATGAAATAAGCCTTATCATTTCGAAAAGCTTTACCATCGAGGGATACAAGATCCCTATCGGAATATGGGGAATGTGGAATCCAGTGAACAATAATGCATTTCTGCAATTTTCGGTGCAGGCCTATTCTTTTTAAAATAATATCAGAGAGAAAATGCGACCTCAGCTACTAGTCTTTTTCCCGGCTTTGTTGGGTCTTCAAGTATTGTCAATATATAATTAAATAAATAATAGAAATGAAAAAACATAAAATAGTCTGTTTTGGGGAAGTTCTTTGGGACATATTTCCGGAATCCCAAATGAGAATCGGGGGAGCCCCGTTCAATGTGGCTTATCATCTTTTTAAGATGGGATTAGATGTATCAGTGATCAGTAGTGTGGGCAATGACGGGCCTGGCCATGAACTGTTGCAGAAAATTAAAAACTGGGAAATTCCGACGGAAGATATCCAGGTGAGTGAGGAACATCCCACAAGCACCGTTATTGCTACTGTGGATAAAAATAATGAGGCCCACTATGATATTGTAGAGAATGTGGCTTGGGATTTTATCGAGGTTACCCCGGAAAACCAAAAATCCGTGGAAACAGCAGATGCATTGGTATTTGGGACATTGGCTACCCGAAATGAAAAGTCAAAGAACGCATTATTTCAAATGCTTGAAATAAGCCCTTACAATGTTTTTGATATTAACCTTAGAGCACCTTACTATGATATCAGGACCATTAATGACCTTCTGCATAAGACCCAATTGGCAAAATTCAATAAGGCAGAACTCCGGCTGGTACTTAATTTTTTGAAGAAAGAATACAAGACAGAACAAGACAGCATCAGGTATTTGCAGGAAAAATTTGGGATTCCGGAAATCATCATTTCCAAAGGAAGCAAAGGAGCATTGTATACAGACGGAGATAATTTTTATCTCTATCCTACGATACCTGTAGAAGTTAGGGATACTGTTGGAAGTGGTGACTCATTTTTAGCTGGATTTTTGTCCAAAAGAATCGGGAAAGGAGATTCTGCTCATGAGATCATGGCACAGGCAGTTTCCCTAGGAGCTTTTATTACATCACAGGAAGGCGCATGCCCCGAATATACACAGGAAGATTTTAAAAAATTTAAAGATGCCCATCCACTATCGGCTTTGAATGTTTCTAAATGGTGATTTCGTTATTAAATTCACTTAGTATTGAATTATTTGCAAGTTAATTGTTTGAATTGAATTTAAAGCGCATTTTTTTTTGGCTTTATATTTGAATTTGTTAAAATTAAATATGGTTTAAAATTAAATTTTAGGCTAACATAAAAACACTTACTGTTATGAAGAAAAAAATTGATCCTATTAATGTTGAACAACTTTTTGATTTTTTTTCTAAAAAAGGAAATTTGGATGATAATTACTATGAGTTTTTCGAAGATACTATAAAAAGTGCGGAAAATTTTGCCATAGGTCCCTTCTTTTGGTTCATCACAAACAATATCAAAATGAGGACGGAGATTGTGAGTAAAAATATAGAGCAATTTACTCCTTTTACAAAAAATGACTGGGTGAACTCTGATACCGATTTTTTTATGGGGCTTTTCCATCCGGATGACAGACCGCTGATCATGGGAGCTTTTGTCTTTAGTGCAACAATGCGGCTCAACCTCCTAAGGTCCGGAAAAAAAGGTATTCGGTTCAATTATTATGGCAGAATGCTTGATTCAAAAGGTGTTTACCGCTGGATTTTATTGCAATCTCCGCTGCAGCGCATAAATGAGAATTATGAAATTCAGGCCTCCCTGGTGTTAGTATACGATCTGTCCCATTTTGAGATTCAAAGTCTGCCATTGTTATCTGTTATTGATATGTCTAATAAGGAGGTGCATTATTTCAGACATGTGAATCAGAATGTACACAAAAAAATAGATATTGATATCCCCGCTATCACTGCTCGCGAAAAGGAGATCCTAAATCTGATGGCTCAAGGACTGAATACCCCGCAAATAGCTGAAAGGCTTTTTATATCTTATCACACGGTGGAAAATCACAAAAGCAATCTGAGAAAGAAGACCAACACGAAAACCTCTGCAGAACTTATTGCCTATACGATGAAGTACAGTCTGCTCATGGTATGAGATTAGCAGGACATCTTTTAAAATTTATATACATCGTATTATCATTTTTAATGTGTTCGGTTTTCCGCGAAGAGATGGTGCTCTTTACGAACAGATATGATTAGGAGACGATGTATATAAAATGACTGCATGGTGTCATTGCTGGGAAAAAAGGAGGCTGAGGTGTTTGGAATGAATACCGCTTTTTTTAAACTTATTATTGCGCAACCATCCTAAAATAAAAAAGAGAACCTACAAAACAAAAAAACCAAAGTAAAAAAGTTTTTACTTTGGTTCAACTAATTAATATTACTATAATATGATTTTATATAATTTGTTAAGGATAAAATTATTTTTTAATTATTTTAATAGTCTTAATAATTCCGCTGTTCATTTTTAAAGAAAGTAAATACAAACCATCTTTTAAATCAGTTAAATAAATTACAGATGAAGGTTTTTCAATAGTTTTTATAAGTTTTCCTGATGGGTCAAAAATAGAAATTGATTGTACGTCTGATATATCAGATATAGTAAGCTGATCAGTAAAAGGATTTGGAGATACATTGATTTCTCTTTTCTTTTGTATGACTTCGTTGGTTGCTAATGAAGTCGTGTCATATACTGAAATTTGGAATTCTCCATTTTCTGTATTGTCATCATATTTAGAAACACTTATATACAATGTAGCACCCGGAGTTTGTCCAGTTAATGAAAGAGAAGAAAAAAGATCTTGCAATTTGTCATCATTACAATCAATTTCTGTTAAATTACCACATGTCCCACTGTAAACAGTAAGCACGGAATCATCAAACAGAGAATCTGCAACCTGATCTGTTTCAATCATCAGTTTTCCGCTTGCGGGAACCACCACCTTAAACCAAACATTTTCAACTGCGTCTGAATTACAGGAAGCAGTAGGTCCATCAGTAGTTGCAGTAAGATTCGTAGCAGTTATTGCTCCAGAAGAAAAGTCTGTGCCTACTGATAATGATATTGCTTCTGCGCAATTATCATTGGCTGCTGGTATTAAATCATATGCCGAAATTTGGAATTCTCCATTTTCTGTATAGTCATCATATTTAGAGACACTTATATACAATGTAGCACCCGGAGTTTGTCCAGTTAATGAAAGAGAAGAAAAAAGATCTTGCAATTTGTCATCATTACAATCAATTTCTGTTAAATTACCACATGTCCCACTGTAAACAGTAAGCACGGAATCATCAAACAGAGAATCTGCAACCTGATCTGTTTCAATCATCAGTTTTCCGCTTGCGGGAACCACCACCTTAAACCAAACATTTTCAACTGCGTCTGAATTACAGGAAGCAACAGGACCATCGGTAGTAGCTCCTGTATTACTAGAATTCACGGCTCCTGAAGAGAAGCTTGTACCAACCGTTAGTAGTACAGCTCCTGAACAATCGTTATTTTGAGCTTTAATAATAATAGCCATCAAAAATAGCCAACAAAATAATAGTTTATTTTTCATATATTTTTTTAAAAAATTAAAATTTGAGGTTTTACTATGCAAAATTTTTATATTACTAACGTCGCTCAGTCCGGTTTTTACTTAAGATGTTTTTATATGCTGTGACAATTCAAAATTATTGTTAAGTATCACTAAGCAATATCTTCTATGTGTTCATAAAGTTTATCTTCTATACTTTCTTTATGATTGATATCTAAAAATATTTATTTTTTATCTGGATATTTTTATTGACAGAAAAGTAGTAAGATGTTTATATAAAACAAATAGTGGAAATCTATCAATTTATATTTCTGTTGCATTAATTTACTTTGTCTTGGTAATAGTAGAAAATTAAACATCAAAATATATTTGGTATAGAAATTTATATACTGCTTTTCCCAAATTAAACTCAATGAACTAGACTGTCATTGCAATTTTCTCGAATGATTCTGTAATCTCTTCTATAAAAAAAATACTTTTTGGACTTTTTTACCTTTATCATCAAAAATAACTGCAACAAATAATGGATATCTACTAGATGTTTTCATTTATTCAATTGTTATTTTTGCAATATAACATATGTAGTGATGTATAGCATATTAATTGTTTAAAGGTTAAGGCCTGTTTTCAATTTTTTTTTTCCGAAAAAATCAGATTATCTTTTGTTATATATTGAATTGTATGAAAATATATACATCGGTTCTGAATAGGCTTTTTCCTAATTTGTAACTTAAATGTAATAAAAATATAAATCAGAATAATGAATAGAATTATTGATCTCCGTAGCGACACTATCACAAAACCTTGTGATTATATGAAAAGAGCAATGGAGAAAGCTGAGGTAGGCGATGATGTGTACAAGGAAGATCCCACAGTTAAGCTGTTGGAAGAGAAAGTTGCCAGGATGTTTGGGATGGAAGCTTCTTTGTTTTGTGTGAGCGGAACAATGTCTAATCAATTGGCAATTAAAGCGCACACAAGTCCGGGCAATGAGGTGATATGCGATAAGTCTTCGCATATTTATTTGTATGAAGGTGGTGGGATTTCTGTGAACTCTTTATGTTCAGTCAAGCCTCTGGATGGAGACTATGGCATTATTTCCGCAGAACTTTTGAAAGGGGCCATTAATAATGCAGATGATATACACCAGCCTATCAGCAGGCTTGTTTCATTAGAAAATACAACAAACAGAGGGGGTGGAGCTTATTATGACTTTGAAGAAATCAAGAAGATCAAGGAAGTTTGCCAAAAAAACAATCTGAAGCTTCATTTAGATGGTGCAAGACTTTTTAATGCTTTGGTAGAAACACCTCAGTCTCCCGAGGATTATGGGCGTGTCTTTGACAGTATCTCAATATGTTTATCAAAAGGTCTTGGATGCCCTGTTGGCTCTGTAATAATTGGTGATCGTCAATTTATTGAGAAAACACGCCGTCTCAGAAAACTAATGGGTGGCGGCTGGAGACAGGCAGGATCACTGGCAGCTGCTGGAATATATGCTCTTGATAATAACATACAGTTATTAAAAGAAGATCACCGCCGGGCAAAACAAATCGGCGAAATATTACAGGCAAGCACTTTTGCTAAAGAAGTACTTCCCATTGCTACAAATATCGTTATGATGATACCGGCTGATGGTAATGCAAATGAATTTGTAGTAAAAATGAAAGAAAGAAATATCCTTTGTACTGCATTTGGCGATCAGCTGGTCAGATTTGTAACCCATTTGGATATTAGTGATTCTGATTTAGAAGATTTTAAAATGAGAATTTCAATGTCCGGCGAAAAGATTAATAATTCTTAAGTGCGATAGATTTTTGTAAACTTATTTTACATATGAACTACCGCTGTTTGGCTAAAAAATAAAAAGCCTCCACAGACTATGGAATGCTTTTAATCAAAACAACCCTAAAATATTATTACCAGATTACTAAATTAATAACTATAGATTAAAATTGAAATGACAGATTTCTGTCATTTCAATGAGACAATGGTATGTAGAATCGGGGTATTCGTTTTTCATCATTCCTGAATACAGATTTTTTTAATTATTAAATCAATCTATGAAAACTTTGGTATAACGCTGTTGCAGTGAAGCTGAAAAAGGGATATGAACTTTTAAGCTATCCTTAAATAAAAACTTTTGGTAATCATACAGTTTGTTTCATTTGAAGGTTTCGAAAAAGACTTTCTGTGTCGATAAATGGTGTTTAATAAAAAAAGAGAATACATCTACTCGTTAATATCACAGTCTGTTTTATTTTAAATTTTTTTATTCCAAAAAATAATTATGTACAATTTTGAATTTGAAAACAGAGGGTTTTCCGGACAATTGATTGCAGATATAAGAAAAAACTGGGATTTTTTCTTTCCTCTTTCTGATGAAGAGTTTTATATTAAGTTATCAAAACTGAAGCAAACGAGCTTTAAAAAGAATGAGTATCTTCTAAAGAAAGGAGAGATTTGCAAAGAATATTTTTTTCTGTCAAAAGGTGCAGTGAAATATATCGAAGAAAAAAACGATAGAGAATATATTATTGATTTTAATTTTGAAGGAGAATGGAGCGGAGATTATATAAGCTATATGATGCAGAATCCGTCTAATCTTGCAGTTAAAGCAATAGAAAATGTTGAGGTTTTTACCCTTCATATTGAGGACAGCAGAAGTTTGTGTAAGGAAAATATTAATTTTGAAAGATTGGAAATGAATATATTGCGAGAGGCCTTTGCACAGTCATTAAACCAATTGGTACAATTGAAAAGCAATACGCCGGAAGAGAATTATCTTCAGCTTATCAACAACAGACCCTTTATTTTCAATAGGGTGAGAATACTTGATATTGCCACCTATCTTGGCATTACGCCTCAAAGTCTGAGCCGTATAAGAAGAAGGGTTGCCAATAAATAGCTGAAAAATTAACAAAAGATAATATAATCATTTCATTTACTATCTATTGCATATGTTATTTTATAGATTTACTCAATACCTTTGTGCTGTAAATAAAATTTTTTTCATCATGTGTGTTTTAGGTGTTACAAATAATGATTTGTAACATCTTTTTTGTTGATATGATAAAAGCTATCAGATAATGAAGTTCTACCAATGATTATCTAAGTTTATAAATTAATCTAAAGAATTTCTCGATGCTCAGCCTCGATGTTAAAAGAGGCAAAGTTTGAAAAACGGATGGTTTTTCAATAGAAAAAGAATTAGTTTTGATTTATGGATGATCATATTTTGAAACAACATAATAAAAACCGTGCTTCTTTATCATTTGGCTTTTCCAGTTATGTATATGAATTCTTTTATTACTGAAGATGTTGGTCAGTATGGCAATAAAGATGTTATTAAAAAGATATAAAGTATCAGAAAATATATGAGGCCCAACTCACTCTTTTCGATTTTTAATACTTTGATGCTCTGCAATGGGGTAGTTTATTAATTATCCCTAATATGAAATAAATTATATTTTAATAAAATATTCAGCAGTGTACGCTTTTGATTACAACATTATATCAGTTGTGTTCTTGTTGTTTCAAAGGAATCTAAAAAGCGCCAAAACAAAATTATTACTACAAGCACGTATATTGATAAGAATATTTGCCTTATATCTAAAATACTATGATTAAACAGTTAAAAGCACTAAAAAAAAGATTCTTTGTCAATCTTATTGTTTTAGTCATATTAACCATAACAGCGCACGTATTTCTATACGGATTTATGGGTGCTTATTTTTTTGCTTATTATAATTTAGCGGCCTTAATTATGGGCATATTTGTTTTGTTGTATGTGAAGAATAAGCCATTTGATAGTATAGAGCATTTCCTTCATCTTTACCTCATCTTTACTTCCTGGTTTCTATTTTTGTACTCGCTTGTATTATGGGAAAAAACGCCTATAGTTTTTTTGTGGTATTTTCTGATCCCTTATGGTCTGAATACATTGTACAATTATAAAATAGTTGTTAAATGGTGTGTATATATACTATTTTTAATCGTAATGACAGTTGCAATCACCCCTCATATTTATAAGTATTTGGCATTTCTAAAGCCATCACATATAAATATCCTGGTGGTAAATATCTCTTCAATTGTAAATATTTTACTATTGATTTGCTTTATTTCCTATTACGCACATAAGATTAGTGGATTGAAATTCATCTTGAAAGCGAATATCAGTAGCAGTGATAATGATATGCCAAATGAAACTTCTCTGGAAAAAGACGAGAATAATCCTGTTTCCGAAGATGGGCGCAAATACGATTTACTGTATCAGGAAATTTTGTATTATTTTGAAAACAACAAATCTTATCTAGAAAAAGATTTTAATGTTGCCTGGCTGGCCTTGCAGCTAAACAGCAATGTGAGCTATGTCTCTAGAGCCATCAAGATTAATGCTCAATGTAATTTTAATTATTTTCTTAACAGATACAGAGTAGAGAGTGCAAAAAAAATGATCATTGAGCAAAATCTAGATAGATATTCGTTAATGTACATCTATTCATCATCGGGTTTTAAAAACCAGTCTACATTCAACAGAGTCTTCAAAGAAATTGAAGGCCTCACCCCTTCGGCATTTATTAAAAACTACAATAAGGAAATTTCTTCCCAATAAACCGGTTTAGTTTTAAGGGTATTTTTATAATTGCCATTCAATTAAAATTTCAAATTTCAGAGCTGGTTTTTAGCATTTACTAAACGATATTTTCTAAGTCTGCGTTTCGTTACGCACAATTCTGCTGCAGAATTCTATCATTCAGTTAATACTAATCTCAAACTTTAAGTTTAGATGAAATTTATATGAAGAAAAAATAATCAAATTCGGTATTTAGTATTTTAAAGTGTTTTATTTCAGTTGTTTATAAAATATAAATGATTTTCAGTATAGCATTTAACAACATGTAGAAGGGAGTATATGTATACAATATATTTGTATTTCAAAATATACTTTAAAAATGAAAACATTATTTTCTCCTGTATTCTTATTTTTCTCAACCCTATTATTTTCTCAAGTTGGAATTAATACAGAATCACCCGACGCATCTTCCAATCTTACCGTAGCACCCACGGATAGGAAAACACCGGCAGGCTATAAAGGAACCTTGCTGAGTGCGATGAGCAGTGCAAACAGGTTGCAGATAGCATCGCCTGCGACTGGGCTTTTGGTGTATGATACAGATCAAAGGTGCCTTATGTCTAATAACGGAACACCGGCTGCTCCTGTATGGGCTTGTACAAATGTCGGATCACCGGTAGATGCCGGTACTTTTAGACATTTATACTTTAAGTTTAATTATAATACAATGACTACTGTATCAGGATATGTAACACAAACTGGAACTAACCCACCGACTAATCAAAACAATAATGTTGTTGGATACTTAACAAATAACAGCCCGTCTACTCTTGTTCAGGTACCGGAATTTGATGGCTTAAGAATGAACGCTGTTTTCGACACCAAAGGAACTTCAGGTCTTATAGCTCCTCTTATAGAAAATGTTTCTGGTGCCCCAATTACAGATTTTGTTTTTTTTAATTCCTCAACAAATTTTTCTACAAGTAGAGTTCCATATACAACTATTCCTACTGGAAATTTTATAAATGCAGATGGTAACTTTAGCATGTTTTATGGTGATAATAATTATGAAATTGCTAATGCACTGATTAGTCATAATGGAAAAATGTATAGATGTACTTGGTGGGGATATTATGGGGATGGCACCCATCATATTCACATGACGATGGAGGTTTTTAATTAATTGTCATATTGTACTTTATTGTAAGTCTGCTCTATAACATTATAGACATTGGACTTGAAGCTCTTTCTCAGGATACGGATAAATGGATATACTAATTTAGCTTCCAGTTATATAAGCATAGCATCTTAATTTTAACAAATGAAATAAGGCCGAAAAATCTATGATCCGGCTTTAAAAAAACAAACAGCTCAATTGAGCTATGCGGGGTCTAATATTTTGGAGCTGGCAAGAGAACTGGGTATTGAAGTTATGGTGTTTTACAAATCGAGAAAGCATTATCTGGAATTTTGAGAGAAGAGTTTTCCTCGGAAGAGTCAGGATTTACTTCTTTTGAGACTCTGAGAAAGGCCATAATAAATCATTACAGGGATATTCTGAATTATTTCGATTAAAGAAGCACCAATGGCTGCTGCTGAATCTTTCAATGCGAAAATAAAAAACTTCAGAATGCAGCTCCGCGGTGTAAAAGACAAAGCATTCTTCTTATTCAGATTAGCTAAACTTTTTGCCTAGTCCCCAAATTTTGCGCTTGATCCCTATTATACTACATAAATTAAATAATAGAAAATAATAGTCCCCTTTTTGATACCCTAAAAAGCAAAAACCTCTGAAAATCAAATGATTTCAGAGGTTTTTTGTACCCATAGCCGAAGGATTATCGAAACATTTAATGGAGGATTTAGAAAGGATTACAGAATTAAATAATTTTATCTTGTTGGCTTAACGAAACATTATCATTTATTAAAATACATAGATAACGTTTTGAAGAGCTTAAATAATATTCAAAAAGTTTGAATTAAATTGTGGGATTAGTGATTGGTTATCATTTAATTGAATAACGATTGTCAAGCCTGTATCTAATCCTATAAATTTAAATATGATAAGGCAGATTTAGCGGCTATTTTTTTAAGCGCTAATTTTTCTAATTAAAACTTTTATATTCATGGGGAGTGATACCTGTTCTTTGCTTGAAAGTCTGATAAAATACTGTGGATATTTAAATCCTAATTCGTAAACAATCTGAGCAATGTATTTATCAAAATTGAAAATTCTTTCCTTGGTAACATCAATAATTTTATTCTGAATATATTCTTGTGCTGTTTTCCTGTTTCTTTCTTGATGAGATCACCAAAATAGTTGGCTGAAAAGTGTAATTAATCAACACGGTAAGCTACAGATCGAAGTCCAATAATATTAGGTTTTTCATATGAAAAATAAACAATCCCATATACTTAACCTTAAGCCTATTCTCATTTTAAGCTTTCGTAATTTTACTTTTTGCATGATCTACATTTTATACAAAAGAGCAAAAATATAAAGATAATGTAAAAAAATTAAAACATCCACTATTTTCTTAACAGCTAGATTCTAAATTCATGTCCTTTTTGAGCACTTTTAGATTATTTTAGACCCTTATATTCAATGACTACATTAATTGCATTTGCTCCACCGATTTCATCCAGGTATTAAAATCTTCATGAGAAGGTATATTATATTTTTTTCTGATCCTGTGTTTGCGCAATTGTACCGCAGCAACAGAAACAAAAGTATAATTAGAGATCTCCTTAGTTGAAAAGTTCATAAAAGCCAATGCACAGAAAAAGAGTTCTGAATTTCTAACATGAGGATTTAATTGTTTCAGATTAGCCGTGAAAATTGGATACATTTCTTCAAACAGGATCAGAAACTCCGGGTTATTGTTTTTAGCCAAGGATATTAATTCATTAAATTGGTTTTGATAAGCTTTTTTATTTAATTCTTTTTTTTGGCCTTCCAATTCCCTATTTTTTTTAATAAGCTTTTCTTTTTCCACCAAAACATCTCTTTTTCTCTTATATATTTTTCTGTTCCTTAAATAGAGATAAGCTATAGCCAAAGTAGATAATCCTCCTATGAGAAAAAAAATAATTTTATTTTTCTTTTTTATTACTTTCTTTTCATTATCTTTTTCATCAAGAATTAAATTTACGGCTTTTTGTAATCCTTTATTATTTTCGTGGTTATACGTACTCAATTCATTCTTAAACTCATTCAGGTATTTCTGCTCATTTCTCCTATCATTTAACTTTCCATATATTTTATATATTTTTTCTTTAACCATCATTGAGCACTCCGTATCTTTAATATTAAAACTTGCCATGTCATTTAACGTCTTCTGATAATTAATTAAAGCCAGTGGATAGTTTTCTTTATAATAATAATAATCAGCTAATACCATGTATAATGTATATTTAAAGGAATATTTACCTTTTACTTTCTGAGAATCAAATGACTTATTAATAAAATAAAAAGCAGAATCCGTCTTTTTAAGCGCTAAACAGATATAAGCTTTCGCAATAAAAGTATCTATAGGCTTTGGCTTCAAAATTTCTTTATTAAGTTTTAGCGTTTTATTTATATATTCGTCAGCTTTTTTAAAATCCCCCTTCACTTCATAATAATTTGATAAATAAGCATAAACACGAGCTTTTATTTCTCGGGCATCATTTGTTTCATTGGAAGAAAGAATTTCAAGAATCTCATTGAGCTCTTTTAAATTAAGCTCATCAAGTCCTAAAGCTTCAAAATTATTTGATTTTACTTCTTTCAATCTTGCCCTTTTTATTGGATTATTTAGAATATTTTTTTTTTCAATATTCTTTATATATTCTAAACTTTTATCGAACATATCCAGGGTGTAAAGACAATCAGCCATCTGTAAATATGTTCCAAATAGCAACTCATTATCATTAATACTTTCTGCAAGTATACTTGCCTGTTTTGCATATTTGAGTGATTGAAGCCCATCCTTAAATTCATAATTAGCAGATAAAGACAATAAGGAATCTATTTTTTTGACTGCTCCAATTTGCGCATAGGAAATCCCTGACAGAAAAATTATAAAAGATAAAAATCTCATCATATATTCTGGTTGTTTTTATTCGTTTCTTGTTTGCAAAAGTAGCATTTTATAATCTAAAAACATTGTTGCAAAGAAATTAATCCTGAAAAACAAAATATGATTATCAGATACTTACGCTTTTGTAACATCTATGTAATACCTTATTTTTTCATCGTACAAAAAAAAAATAATTATTTGCAACACTAAATGAAAGCATATGAAAAAAATTAATTATTTTATAACGATCCTATTATCAGTTACAGTTTATTCACAGGTAGGAATAAATACAAGTAACCCACAAACAGTTTTTCATATTGATGGAAAAAAAGACAATCACCCAACAAATGTTCCATCAACTACACAACAAAAAAATGATGTTGTTGTGACCTCGTCCGGTAATATGGGGATAGGAACTATAAGTCCCTCTGCTAAAATACATATAATTAGTGACCAAACATATGGAGCTTTCCAAATGCAGGATGGAAGCCAGGGAACAGGAAGACTTTTAAGCAGTGATGAAAATGGAAAAGGCACATGGATTAATAATCCTTTGACACCAATTAAATTTAGTACTTATATTGGTGATGCTCAAACACCATACGATGTTCCAAGTGATACATATTTAAATACTTATATTGATCTCCCTAAAGGCAGATGGATAATTTATATCGGTCAATTATTTCTTTCTAATCAAACATCAGCTGCTAATAACACCTGGATTAGGATGACATTGAGCAGTAGCTCTACATCTAATGTGGAAAGTGGTTTTAATTTTTTATCATCAAAACTTGTTTCTGGCTGGTTAACTGTTAATAGTGCGGCTAATAACAGATATACTTTTTTAAGCGGAACAATTCCGGTTGAAATAAATGGTTCTTCTGTAACTCGTCTTTATTTAAGAACAAAAGACTATACCTCTATAGGTACTAATCCAATCCCCTCAACGCGTGGAAATTATGGTGAAAATTACTGTTACGCTGTACCTGCATACTAAGCAAAGTATTGTCAACGGCACAAATTATTCGAATCATATTTTCCCAAAAAGAATAAAAAGTGTTTTGATTTTCAGTTAGTTATAATTTTGTAACACCTATGTAACACCTTGTTTTTTCATCATATAAAAAAAAATATAAAGATTTGTAACTCTAAATAAAAGCATATGAAAAAAATTAATTATTTGATAATTACACTATTATCAGTTACAGTTTATTCACAGGTAGGAATCAATACAAGTAACCCACAAACAGTTTTCCATATTGATGGAAAAAAAGACAACCATCCCACAAATATTCCATCAACTACAGAAGAAAAAAATGATGTCGTTGTGACTGAAAACGGACACGTTGGGATAGGTATCATATCTCCATCACAAAACCTGGATGTAAATGGAAATGTAAGATTTAGAACCGTACCGGAAAGCAATTCAGTTGTGACTACAGATAAGATAATGGTATTACAGGAAGATGGTACTGCAAAGAAAGTAGATGTAAAATCACTTCAACCAGCAGAAAAATTTGCTTTGGATGACATTTACTCCGTAACTGCAACTTCTCCAGTATTAAGAAACATTGAAGGTACATGGACCACTGAACAAAAAATCAATAATATAGATATAGGAATGAGTCAACTAATTGTAATTCCTCCTAATACTTCAACAATGATTGCTGTAAATTATTCCGTCCCTCTAGGCATGGATGGCAACTCCCAATGTGCCAATAATGTATTAAATTATTATGGAATAAGATTCCTTAAAAATGGGGTTGAGAGACCTGCAGGCTCGAGAAAATTCTCTTTTCCAAATTTATCAACAAGTGCACAGGTCAGTACTGTTACAGCGTCATACACAGAGCAAATCGTTAATAATTCTACAAACTCATTAAATATAACATACAGTCTCAATGGATATCTTGAATTTAAATCAGGAACTATAACTTCTTCTCCATGCACAGTTAAATATAATATGGCTTCTGCTTCCGGCGAAAATTACAACTGGGGAAAATCTAATATGAGTGTACAGACATTCAAAAAACCATTATAAAAAATAATTTATAAACAAAATTTTAAAACTAAAACACATAAGATCATTATTTCAGACTTAAAAGAGTCATTCTTCAACTTGTGAAAACAAGCTTTTATAAAAACTACACAAACGATTCTAAGACAAAAAATGAAAAAAAATTTAACACGACTTGTTCTCCTTTTCAGCAGTATTACAACTTATTCCCAAATTGGGGTAAATACAGCAACTCCAAATGCAACCTTGGATGTAAGATCATCTGCCAGTGATCTATCAAAAACAGATGGTATTATAGTGCCAAAGCTGACAGGAGATCAGCTAAAACTCAAAGATAACTTATATGGTACAGAGCATATAGGAACAATCATATATGCCACCACAGCAGTATCATCATCACCTACCATAAAAACCGCTGCTGTTACCTCTCAGGGTTTTTATTACTTTGATGGCAATAAATGGGTTAAAATGCAAACAGACATGAAATCCAGCGACCCTACTCCCGACGCTTTTATTGACGATCCCACCAATGCAATGGTTAAACTGGGAGCTTCTTCAAGTGGAAATACAAGAGCAACCGGGGCAGATTTTGTTGTAAAAGACAACGGCAATACAGGAATAGGAACTTCTTCTCCTTCACAAAAACTGGATGTCAACGGAATTGCAAAAGCTGATAAAGTTGCTATTGGTGCCAATTACACCTCTGCAGCCCTATATGTCAAAAATAATATTGCTGCAGAGCCCATATTGGGGCTTGCAAGTTCTGACAATATTTACAGAATGTATGTTCAAGATGGCGGTAATGTTGGAATAGGAACTTCTTCTCCTTCACAAAAACTGGATGTCAATGGAATTGCAAAAGCTGATAAAGTTGCTATTGGTGCCAATTACACCTCTGCAGCCCTATATGTCAAAAATAATATTGCTGCAGAGCCCATATTGGGGCTTGCAAGTTCTGACAATATTTACAGAATGTATGTTCAAGATGGCGGTAATGTTGGAATTAATACGAATTCTCCTTCACAGAAACTGGATGTAGATGGAAATATACGATTAAGAAACGTTCCCGGAGCAACTAATCTGCAACCGACCGACCGCATAATGATATTATCTGATGATGGTACAGGAAAAAAAGTGAATGTTTCCACTCTCAAGTCAGATATTGATACCAACATTTACAACACAAATGGTACCCTTACCAGTGACAGAACTGTAAATCTTGATGGAAAAAATATGTTTTTTGAAGGTCCGTCTTCGACAATAGGAATTAGATCTAAAAATAGCAGTCCATCTGAAATTTACCTTCATATGGATAATAATGGAACAAACCTTCCTACCAATCAAATTGTTGGTAAGATTAATTTCAGTGGTAAAGTTGGAGGTTCCAATAAATATCTGGCGGGTATCAGAGCAACCTATGTGGGAAATGGTTCAAATACACTTGCGGATCTTCGTTTTTCTGTCAATGACGCCGATAATCAAAATATGGTTTTGAGCTCGGAAGGAAGATTGGGCATTGGTACGGGCAGTCCTCTCCAAAAACTAGATGTGATGGGAAATGCTAGAATTTCTGAAAAATTGGCAGTAGGTTCCAACTGGACAGGGGCCGGTTTGTCTGTGGTCAACAGTGTAGCATCCGAACCTATTTTAGTATTATCAAATGCATCCAATACCAAACAACTCACAGTCCAAAATAATGGAAATGTAGGAATTGGAGTATCTGCCCCGGATGAAAGACTAGATATAAACGGAACAGCAAAACTGAGAAATGTACCCAATGGCGATAGTGATGATAAAATTCTTGTAATCGCTAATGATGGTACAGTGAAGAAAAAAGGGCTCGATCTGCCGCCATCCCCATCTTTTGCATTGTATGCATCAAGTAATAGTTATGTTTGGAGAAATGCCGATAATGTTCATAGGGAATTGAATTTGAACGTGACAAATAAAATTTACTCCGCTTATATTGAAAGGATAGATAGCAATAAGTTCCGGGTGAAAAAAAATGGCATCTATAGTATAGAGGTTTGGGGCATGTTTGCCAATGTTCCATACAGTTCCGCTCCGGGATCCGGAAGAGGCTGTAGTATACAGTTAACGGTAGCAGGAAATGGATTTCAGCAGATAGGAGACCGATGGAGTGAAGGAGCAGCAACGGCTAATTTCACAAAAACAGTAATTTTAAATCAGGGGCAAGTAATATCAACCGAATCCATATGTGTAAGAGAAGGTAACCAGCGATACCAGACAGCGCCAGGTTCTTCAATTTTTGTGACTTATATGCCTTTGTAAAGGCTTTGATTATCTGGAAGGGACAATTTCAGAAAAATCAAAATGCACCTTAGAATTATAACAACAATATTTTCTTACTAATAATACGAATGATGGAGAATTTTTGCAGAGGTAGAATAGAAATATCCCGCCTCTGCAATAATTTTTCATTAAATTAAAATTTATGGACACTGAGACAAGTTCCTGTATAGTATATATACTTAATTCATAAATTTTTCCATACTTCTGTCAGTCCATATATCAATAAAAACGACTAAATATTATTATGAATTTTAAAAACATACATATTGGAAAACTTATTCAATTAAGAGTTACTGAAAGCGAGATAGAAATGTCCCGTATCTGTAATTTTTTAAAGTGTACAGAAGCTGAGATAGAAAAAATGTACTATCAGAAAGGTTTAGACTCTGAACTCCTTTTACGCTGGAGTAAATTGTTAGATTATGATTTTTTCAGGCTGTATACACAGCACCTCATATTATATTCTCCTCATTCCAATCAAAACATCAATAGGGCTTTAAAGAAAAATAGTAACGCCTTACCTCTTTTAAGAAAGAACATATACACCAGTGAACTGATCTTGTTTATTCTGGAATTAATAGAAACAAAAAAGAAAACAAAACTTCAGATCATTAATGAATATGGTATTCCTAAAACAACTTTATATAAATGGATGGAAAAGTACAAAATATAATATCAGCTCCCAACTACCAGAAGATTTATAAGGATCTAATTCAGCAAAAATTTCCTGATAAGTTTGATCTATGCAAAAGTCTTTTACAAAAGGAATCTTTCTGCACACTAGATGTCATTTCTTTAAACAAAATCATTTTTGAAACAAGAGATAAAGATACAGAGTCATTTGATCAAAAGCACCGTTGCTATGATGAAAAAAGTATATTTAAAATTTTGCATCATCAAAAAAGACTCAATCTAAACAATAGCCAGATTGCCAGTATTTATAAACTTAGTAGAAATACTATTGCGAAATGGAAAAAACTATATCATATCAAAATATAATCTATAATCCCTCAAAATTGAGCAGGGTATTCCTGCTCAAATTGACCACCAAAAGTATCTTCTCCGCAATCCATGCGGTAATGTTTTTTCCTGTTTTACTTTTAATAACACCTTAGATAATTAGGGTGAAGATTGAGCGCACTAGCATAGTATTGTACCCGAAAAGCTAGATCTGCTTTTCCCGAACTCAGATCACGATAATGCTGCTCTAAGATTCTTTTAAAAGAAATAACAATCTGAGAACTGTGATTTCCTTCGTATATAGGGTTATAATCTATCCAGATTACTGCAATTCAATCAATCAGGAAATTACTGATCAGAATTTTAAAATGTTCTTTTCTTGCGGATCAGAAAATTTTGAAAATATTCCTACAAGCTCCAGTTCTTTTGAAACAAACAGCTGGGTAAATAATAATATCACATGGACGGCTTCTGATTCCCGAACCGATCAAACAATTAATAGTAAAGCAATTGTTATCAGAAATGGTAGTCTTACGAGTTCTATTATTACAGGAGGAATTAAAAGTCTTACTGTCACTACACAATTAAAATTTTCAGGAAATCCGGGAAACCTAATTCTGCAAATTAATGATATCCAGGTTGGGACAATACCTTTTAATTCCGAAGTTGTGACAACAACAATTGATAATATAAATGTAGCAGGAAATATTACTGTTAAACTTGTAAATCCTAATACAGGACAGAGAGTTGCTATTGATGATCTTTCTTGGACTTGCTACACAGAAACATTATCAACAAATGAATTTAGTAAAACTAATGACTTCTCATTTTATCCAAATCCTGTTAAAAGCGGTGAAATCCTGCACTTCAAATCAAAAATTGAGAGAATTTTGTTATACAACGCTGAAGGTAAATTAGTGAAAAATTTACTTTTAAATAGTGATGTGTTATTAATAAATGATATTTCGAAAGGAACTTATTTTATCAAAGTTGAAAATAGTTCATATAAACTCATTGTTGAGTGATTTTTTTATTTCATTATCAATCAGTAAATTTGTGAAGCGAATTATCCGCCAATTTTATTTATAAAAATTATTGGATTAGAAATATAGCAGGTAAATCCTAAAGTAAATGTGATGTCATATCATAAGTGTATTTTGAAGACACTATTCCGAAAAGTGTGTAAGTTAAAAAGTTAAGGCTTGG
>NZ_SDLV01000002.1 GCF_004916905.1 Chryseobacterium candidae | reverse complement strand
CTTATGATGGACAGTATACACTCCAGTTGTCACTCCATAGGAGTCTGAACAATCTATTTTATATTCTGTAACAAAATATAAGCTTCTAATAAACAAGCCTGGATTCCTGCGGAATGACACAGTAGAAAGAAGCGGCGCAAGTGAAACAATTAAATAAAGAATTTATACATACCCTTTGGAATCCTTAAAATTCATTATTCATTACCCAACTCCAAAGTTATAGTCGTATAAGGATCCAATAGCCTAAGATTATGAAGATTGTAAGTTATGGCGGATCAGATCCTTAGTACGACAATAAATTGTAAAGATCCTATTGCTAATCAATAAATTTTATTGGTTTAGGTGGTCTTTCAATTAGTTAAATAGTTATGAAGATTGTATAATGTGTTTTTTATAGAGTACAAATAGAAAAATTTTTTTTAAATTAACTTTTCTCTAATTGTTGGCAGTACATTTATTTCTTATCCCACCATATACGGCCTTGTATATCACTTTCACTGGCTCCAAATTCAGGATCCTGTTTCATTTGCTCCAATGCTTTCTTTTGATTTTGATAATTCAGATTATCTTTTGAAGGAGTGGGAAGAACAATTCTTCTAGGCATTATTAATAGAATTCCGGCTTCACTGATTGGATTTTCCAGCTTAAGAGCAGTTGAAATATTAGGTATTCCGGTTCTTTTGATCAAGGACCATACTTCATTAGGCTGTTTAAAATAATTTAAATATTCCTGAATGATAATCTGTTCCAATGCCAATGACGGTGTAAATTTAATCTGTGCTTCATTGAGATAAGCTATAATATCAGCATCACTCGCTATTTTGTAATCATCTACCAGTGCTTCTTTGGCAATATAGTTATAGGTTTCAATAGACGCTCTGATTCCTTGTTCGTAAAGATCTTTTGTATTACCCGGAATAAGATTTCTTGCTGTAAGTTCTGCTTTCAACAGAGAATAATCTGCGTAGGTAAGAATTGGGAATATAGCATTTCCTGTTCCAATAATACCTTTTGAAGTATTTTCCGGCCTCCAGATTCTATATTGCAATCTGGAAATCGTATCATAATTTACGCCATTTAATAATCTTTTTGCTGAAGTATAATAACGGCTCATATCGGCTGAAACCATATTGGGGCTTACTGGGCCGCCAACATAACGCTGATTTTCCATAGTGGCTTTCATTTTACCGGCAGCTACAAGTTTATTTATATTTTCTTGGGAATAATCATTCTGCTGAAAAAAGATAGATATTCTGGGATCTTTATTTTCGTTCATGAAATCAACCATAGGCTTTGAGGCAGACATTCCTACAGGATTAAAATTACCATGCTCTGTAAATCTTCTGGCGCGTAAAAGGAAGCTTGATGCTGTACTGCTAATCTCATCCCTTGATAAAACCTGTGCAGCAATGGCGGTCAGTTTGGCTGGATTTCTTTTCATAAGCCTTGATGCAATTTTCAATCTTAACGAATTGGCAACCCTTTTCCATTTGCTTATATCTCCGTTAAAAAACAGATCTTTGTCTCCGGGGTTTATCTGTACAGATTGATCTGCGCTTTGTATGGCCGTATAAACATCATTCAGCTGTTTGTCAAAAACATCATATAATTGTTCCTGTGTTTCAAATACCGGAGTCTGTGTACCTCCATAGCGTGCCTGAAAAGCTTCTGTATAGGCCATGCTTCCATTCACATCTGTTACATACCATGCATAATAAACTTTTAAAATTGTGGCAATGCTTTTGATGTTCACGTATTTTTTTTGTTCTTCAGCGGGCATATGATCTATTTTATAAATGATGTCTGTAAGTAAAGCACCATGATCTCCATAAAAAATATCTTTCCTCTGATTCATGTTGGAACCGTCACTCATAAACTGTGAAGAATTACCCGTACTGGGAACCAGGGTCTGGGTCCATGGCATAATTCTACGGTAATAATCGTAATAGTATTCGAAACTCGCATTATATCCTTTCATAATGGCTAAAGGAAGAAGTTCTTCAGGGGTAGCATTTATTTGATCTACAGGATTGGTATTAATCTCAGCAAAATCGCGTGTACAGGATATGAAAAAGAGAAGTGGTAAAATAAGTATAAGTATTTTTTTCATTTTTGATTATTTTTTATAATATTTAGAATGAGAAATCCAGATTAAATCCAAAATATCTGGACATAGGAGAGCCTCCATATTCCGCAAAGCTGCCTGCACTGTTGGAATATTTTCCTTCAGGGTTTATTCCATCCGGTAATTTATTATAAATATAAAATAGGTTCCTGCCTATAAGGGATAGGTTCAGGGTATTTACTCCAAGAGATTTGATCATTTCAGGTTTAAAGGAATAGGTAAGGCGTGCTTCACGTAGGGAGACCCATGTATTTTCAAATATAGCCTGCTCCCTTATGCCATTTCCCCATGAGGCTAATCTGTTGTAGTAGGAAGATGTTTTTACTGGGTTGATCCACCCTTTTTCATAAGCTTCCTGATAAGTCATACCGCTTACATCTCTGGTGACTCCTTGTTTATCCTTTATGATAGAATTTTGGCCAAATACTCCATCAGGAATTACCCCATATTGAGTGTTGCCCTGTGAATCAATATATTTGATTCCTCCTCTTTCCTCATCCCTGTACTTTAATGTGGATGAAAGGTTGCCAAACTGAACACCATAATTGTAGGTTGCAGAAAGAATATCACCACCTACTCTTGCATCTATCAGTACACTTAAAGATAAGTTTTTATATTTGAAAGTGTTTCTGAAGCTGGCTAAAAAATCAGGAGTTAATTTCCCTACTGTAGTATATTCCTGATTTTGGTAGGAATTTGACCTCAGATAAGAACCATCAGCTTTAAGAACTTTCATTCCGTTTCTGGGATCATCAATTTTATTACCATTCGCATCCAGTGCCTGATATCTGGCATAGGCATATTGGGTTTGTATCAAACCATATTGTTGGCCAGGTATTGCTATACTTTTTACATCAGTACCCATACCCCAGTTTAATACATATTCAGTAACACCGGGATACAGCTCAATAAGTTTATCCCTGTTTTGAGAGAATGTAACTGTGGTATTCCATTTGAAGTTGGGAAGTTTTACCGGAATGGCGTTCACAACTACCTCTATACCTTGGTTTTGCAGATTTCCGGCGTTAATCTGCTGCTGGCGGAGTCCTGATTCTTGCGGTAAGGAAAGAGTTAACAGCTGATTGGTTGTATTGGTTTTATAAAAGGAAACATCAAAATCCAGCCGGTTACTGAAGAAAGACATATTTAATCCAAATTCTACAGATCTGCTCAATTCATTTTTTAAATTTAAATTCGCAAGCGAGTTACTATTGAAGCCAACTAACGGAATGCGGGTTCCATCGGGGGAATTGTAAGCTAAAGGATCAGGTCTGTAGTAAAGGCCGGAGCTTGTGTTGTATGGTGAAGTATCTCTTCCAACCCATGCCAGACTTCCTCTAAGGCTTCCGGAATTTATCCAATTTGGAAGTTTAAAAGAATTGGAAAATATCCAGTTTCCCACAAACGAAGGATAAAAATAGCTTATACTTCCATGTCCATCAGGATATGCCAGTGTGGAAGACCAGTCATTACGGCCTGTGATATCAATGAACAGCTGGTCTTTCCATCCGAAATTAGCAAAAGCGTACAGGCCCTGAATTCTTTTTGGGGACTGATTACCATCAGTATAATAGACCTCACTTTCTGCCGGATCTATTGAGTTCTGGATCTGGAAAACGCCCGGAGAATTAAGTCCTCCATTAGTCCATTGCCTTGTGGCTTTGTATTTGGATCTGAAATCTTCTCCACCAACAGATGCATTAAGGGTAAGATTTTCCGACAATTTGAAGTTGGCATTCAATAAAAATTTCGTAGTATACTGTTCCTTTCTTCCTTCCAAAATACTATAGCCACCGCCATTAAATCCTGGGCTTTCTCCAAGTATTTTAGATTCATTCAGAAAATTATAATTATTGAAGTTGCCGGTTATCATTAAGTTTAACCAGTCTGTTAGCTGGGATTTTAGTTCGATCCTGCCTATATAATTGTTTTCTTTCTGGGTTCTTGTATTCTGGAAAATATTAAAATAAGTAGATGCCATACCGTAAGGATCTGCATTGTCTAGTTTCATTCCTCCATTTACAGGATCCATATAATTGCTTTTCCAATAAACCGCATCAAAACTTCTGGGAGTGCCATAGATAAAGCTGAAGAGCGGACTTTCATTTCCTCCCTGAGGTACGGGGTTCTGCCCGAAAGACCGGTTATAGTTGAAACTTGCATCTACCTGCAAATATTTACTAAACTGATGGGTTCCACGGATAAAATAGGCATTTTTGATAAACTTATTACGGGGAAGAATACCGTCTGCTTCCTGATTGGTATAATTGAATAAAATAGTAGATTTTTTATTTCCTCCTGAGAGTTCAAATGAGTTTTTACGATCAAACCCTACCTGATAAATATTCTTATAGTTATTCGGCTGGGGATTCCACAGAATGGTCCTGCCATCAATATCCTGTACTGGTTTTCCGTCAAATTTTGGCCCGTAGCTATAAAAAAAATTGTTTGGATCGATAAAACGGTTTCCGTCAGCATCCGTTGAAAAACTGGGTCCAATACCGGCGCCAAATTCATTCTGAAACCTGGGACCGCCATAGACATGCTGTGTAGTAAGAGAAGAATTTATCCTGACACTCAATCCATTTGTTCCTTTTCCTTTCTTGGTTGTAATGACAATAACCCCGTTAGCAGCCCGTGAGCCATAAAGAGCAGATGCAGCAGCTCCTCTTAATACGGAAACGGATTCAAAAACATCTGAGTTCAGGTTTTTCATTTCATTACCGAAATCATAACCCGCACCCCAGGAGTCCGCACCCGTTACTCCATTGTCAATAACTACTCCATCAACTACTATCAGAGGCTGATTATTGTTGCCTAATGATGTATTTCCCCGGATCTGAATCCTGGCACTGGACTGCGGGCCTCCGGAGCCTGCCGTAATTTCTACACCCGGAAGTTTACCCTGAAGGGCTTCCATAGGATTAACGACACCAGCCTGGGTAATGTCTTTGGTTTCTACTTTGGTAATGGCGTAGCCTAGTTTTCTCTGATCTCTTTTGATCCCAAGTGCAGTAACAACAACTTCATCAATTTGTTTATTCTTTATAGAATCTTTCTTCGCATTTTGACCGCTTAGGTGGTTTGTACTCAATAGAAAACAAAAAACGCCAACAGCCAAGGGATGTCTTGTATTTAATTGTTTCATTTTGTTCATCATTTGCTTATTGCAATATATAAAAAAAATATAGTACAATAGCACAAATGCAAATGTAACGTATTGATTGTCAGTATTTATTGAGTTGTGTTTTTCTTTTCAATGCTGATTTTAATGTATAATTTTCTGTAATTATCAATATTAAAAATATAAAAAATGATCATATACTATTATCTGTAAATTTTATTTTTTTACTTTTTATATGATATAAGCTTTTGTCTATTAGATATGAGGCTGTAAATTATTTATTGTCAATTTATTTAATACGTATGAAAAATCCCTTACCAATATGATAAGGGATTAATTTATTGAAAAGGATAACAATTATATCATACCTGTATGACTCCAAGATTGAACTTCTCAGTGATAGGAGAATGATTAGCAGCTTCAATTCCCATAGAAATCCATTTTCTTGTGTCGGCAGGATTGATGATTGCATCTGTCCATAATCTTGCTGCTGCGTAGGTGGATTCAGTCTGTTTCTGATATTTCTTTGAAATGGTATCCAGAATTTCGTTGTGCTCTTCTTCTGAGATTTCTTTTCCTTGCTTTTTTAAGGTAGATTCCTGAATCTGAGCCAGTACTTTGGCAGCCTGTGCACCTCCCATTACCGCTAAATCTGCCCACGGCCATGCAACAATTAATCTTGGGTCATAAGCTTTTCCGCACATTGCATAGTTTCCTGCTCCATAAGAGTTGCCTGTAATGATCGTAAATTTAGGAACTACAGAGTTGGAAACCGCATTTACCATTTTAGCTCCGTCTTTAATAATACCGCCATGTTCTGATTTTGAACCTACCATAAATCCGGTAACATCCTGTAAGAAAATTAAAGGGATTTTTCTTTGATTACAATTTGCAATAAATCGGGTTGCTTTATCTGCGGAATCAGAGTAGATCACTCCTCCGAACTGCATTTCTCCTTTACCGCTTTTAACAAGCTTTCTCTGATTGGCTACAATTCCTACAGACCAGCCGTCCACTCTTGCTGTTGCGCAGATAATACTTTTACCATAGTCTGGTTTATATTCATCATACTCGGAGTTATCCACAATACACTTGATAATTTCATAGGTATCGTATTGTTCAGCTCTTGAAACCGGCATAATTCCGAAAATATTTTCAGGATTTTCTCTTGGCGGGAAACTTTCTATTCTGTCAAAACCTGCTTTTTCAGTAGTTCCTACAGATTTCATGATGGTTTTGATTCTGTTCAGAGCATCTTTATCATCTTTGGCTTTATAATCCGTAACACCTGAAATAGAGCAGTGGGTAGTTGCTCCACCCAATGTTTCATTATCAATACTTTCTCCGATAGCGGCCTTTACCAGATAACTTCCTGCAAGGAAAATAGAGCCTGTTTTATCCACAATCATAGCTTCGTCGCTCATGATGGGAAGATAGGCGCCGCCGGCTACACAACTTCCCATAACAGCTGATATCTGGATGATTCCCATGGAACTCATTTTAGCATTGTTTCTGAAAATTCTTCCAAAATGCTCTTTATCCGGAAATATCTCATCCTGCATAGGTAGATAAACTCCTGCAGAGTCTACCAGATAAATGATTGGAAGTTTGTTTTCCATAGCAATTTCCTGTGCTCTCAGGTTTTTCTTTCCTGTGATAGGAAACCAGGCACCGGCTTTTACAGAAGCATCATTAGCAACAATAATACACTGTCTTCCGGAAACGTAGCCAATAACCACTACAACACCTCCGCTAGGGCATCCTCCATGCTCCTGATACATTTCGTATCCTGCAAATGCTCCAATTTCTATGGAATCTGAATCTTTATCGAGAAGATAATCTATTCTTTCTCTTGCTGTCATTTTTCCTTCATCACGAAGCTTTTGAAGCCTCTTCTCACCACCACCTTTTTTAATTTCGGTGAGTAAGCGATTTATTTCAGATAATTTTAATCTGTTCTGATCTTCTCGTTTATTGAATTCGATGTCCATAAAATTTTCAATTTTTTACGCTTAAAGATACTATTTTTATGAGGAATATAAATTGGAAGTAAAACAGATGTTTAATTATTTGGTTTCTAGTAAATTGTGAAATTTTTAACTAAAAAATATTTTTAAATAATTTATATTTTTTCTAACTTTACACTAGAGTAACAGAGATGGTATTCTCTGCAAAATACTCTAAGTTCCTAGTTTATTTTTTTAATAGTTTATTATTTGAAGGCCCTGAAAGTTTAACAAATTTTCAGGGTTTTTTTGGGCAGTGTAGTTATTATTTTAATTTCTTTTAACTTTTTTTAGATTAAAATTATCTTTTTATCAATATTTTGCGTTTGCTATTTGTAAATTTGCACGTTAAAAATTTAAAGGGGTTAGGTTATGCATAAATTGGCACTTTTCAGGTTGCATTTAATAGTTTTTTTATGGGGGTTCACTGCAATTTTAGGAAAATTGATTCAAGCCAATGCCCAGATCCTTGTATTTTACAGAATGTTGTTTGCTTCTATCTTTCTGTATGTATTTATCAGGTTTTTTAAAAAAGAAAGCATAAAGGTTTCTAAAAAAATATTTTTTCAGCTGGCGGCAATAGGTTTTGCCATGGCACTCCATTGGTATTGCTTTTTTTATTCTATTAAAGTTTCCAATGTTTCTATTGCGCTAAGCTGTCTTTCCTTATCTACACTTTTTGCCTCCATTCTGGAACCTGTTATTTTTAAAAGAAAGATTGATGTATCTGAAGTGGTAATGGGAAGTGTTATCGTAGCTTGTATATTATTGATCTTTAAGACAGAGTTTCATTTTAAAGAAGGCATTATTTATGGAATTCTGAGTGCTGTATTCGGTACTGTTTTTTCTGTTTTTAATGGTAAGATGTTTGGGAAAACAAGTTCTGGAAACATAATTTTTTATGAAATCTTCTGTGGTTGGTTTATTTTAATGATATTTTATTTGCTTTCGGGGCAAATTTTTCAGATGAACGAAATAAACTATAGTGATCTGGCGTTAATATGCTTGTTAGCCAGTGTTTTTACTGCTTTTCCAATGCTGGAATCTGTTAATTTAATGAAATATATATCACCTTTTACGTTAATTTTAACAGTTAATTTAGAGCCGGTCTACGGAATTATACTAGCTTTTTTTATCTTTGGGGAATCAGAACATATGAGCCCGATATTTTATGTCGCTTCAGGTGTTATGATACTGGCAATCATTGCAAATGGATTAATAAAAGCCAGAAAAACTAAAAACTTAAACTAAGCATCAAATTTATATGATGAAAAAATATTTTTTACTTGCATTTTCACTGTTGTTTGGGCTTTCTCAATCTCAGATTATCAGGAAATATTCCAATGAGTTCTTAAATATCGGAGCTGGAGCAAGAGGGCTTGCTATGGGAGGGGCGGTAATTAGCAACCAGGATGATGTATATTCTCCTATGTGGAACCCGGCAGGCTTGATGTCTGTTGAAAGAGACTGGCAGGGAGCGGCAATGCATGCTGAATACTTTGAGTCTATCGCAAAGTATGATTATCTGGCTTATGCAAAAGTACTTGAAGAAGGCGTATTTGGAGTTTCCGTAGTAAGACTTGGGGTAGATAATATTTTGAATACAACTCAGATGATCGATTCTGAAGGGAACATTGATTATGATAAAATTACCAAGTTTTCCCAATCCGATTATGCAGCTATTCTTTCTTATGCATTCAGACCGGGAGGGAATCCTAAACTGGATGTTGGGGTGAATGCTAAAATTGTCTATAGAAATGTGGGTAAATTTGCGAGTGGTTATGGTTTTGGGTTCGATGTTGGAGCAATTTATAAGGCAGATAACGGCTGGAAGTTTGGAGGAATGGTTAGAGATATCACCACTACCGTAAACTTCTGGACGATCAATCAGAAAGAACTTTCTACTGTTGTAAACGGTGAGGAATTCAACCCTGCTCCTAAAGATAAACTGGAACTTACAATGCCTAAACTCAATGTAGGTGCCAGCAAATTATTCGAAATCAATAGCAGTGTTTATGTATTACCGGAAGCCGGGATCAATGTGGATTTTGCTAAAACAGCGTCATTAATTTCTACCGACTTTGCCAGTATCAGTCCATATGCCGGAGCTGAATTAGGCTATCAGAAAATGATTTTTGTAAGATTGGGGATCAACAGATTCCAGTCTATTACAGATATAGAGGATCTTAAAAGAAAAGTTTCTTTCCAGCCAAGTGCGGGTCTTGGGATCAGATATAGAGGGCTAACGCTGGATTATGCCATTACGAATTCGGGGATTGGCGGATCTAATTTCTATTCCAATTTCTTCTCTTTAAAACTGGATATGGGAGCATTCAGAAACGATTAAAACTATAGAAATGAAAAAGTTATTAATGCTGATGTTGGTAGTAAGCTCAACATTGGCTTTTACCCAAAAGATTACCGACTATAGATATGTGGTGATTCCTGAAAAATTTAAAACCTTTAAGAATAGCAGTTTCGGATTGGAAGCTTATCTTGCTAAAGTGTTACAGGAAAAGAAATATGAAATTTTAACTGAGGCTATGGATAAATGGCCATCTGAGGCTAAAAATAATTCATGTAATGTAGCTAATGCTGAAGTATTGAATGATAAGAGCTTGTTTACAAATAAAGTAATTCTACAGTTCAGAGACTGCAACAAAAAGGTGATTTTTGAATCTAAAGGACGTTCAGATATAAAAGAATTTGAAGAGGGGTTTCCTGATGCATTGAAGCAGGCTTTAACATATGTAGCATTCTCCAACCCGGTAGAAATGCTGCCTGCTGCTAACAATAGTAATGCTGCTCAGAATTCCTCACAGTCTGAGCCTGTGGCATCAACAACAAATCAGGAGGGGAGCGATTACTCAAACGGAAAACTGGATCTTCAGAAAATACAGATTGAGCCTAATCAGTTTATTCTGGCAAAATCCGGAAGCTCAGTACCGTTTGCTGTTTTCAAAGCAACTTCAAAGAGCTCTGTTTTCCTTGTAAAAATGGCTGATGGGAATACCACCATCGGATATTTTGAAAATAGGAATATTGTGATAGATATTCCGCTGGCAGACGGAAGGTATTCCAAAGAAGTATTTGTGGCAAAATAATTTTCACAAGCAGAAATAAAAACATAAAAGGCTCTTGAAAAAAAGAGCCTTTTATAATATATATGCTGATGTGTTTTTCATAGTTCCGGAAATTTGAAAGTGGTTTTATCTTTTTTAGAAAAAACGATTATCATAAAGATGTATAATGTTAAATTTAAAAGATTGATAAATTAGAGATCATTTTCATAGTATTATCGTCATTAGTTGATAATACTAATTTACGAATAAAATATAAATAATGCTATTATTTAGTAAAATATTTATTAATATGTCTTTTTTATTGATTTATTTCATTTTATGTTGAAAAATAATTGATTTTTTTATCCCCTGTTAATGAAATAGCAAATAGCCGTAAAATCCTATGAAGAGAGGATTTTTATTAAGAAAATTTAACAGTAGGTACCACGCAATAATTAATTGGTATTAAAAAATTTCCAGATTACTTTCGCCTTACTTTTCCCTAAAATTTCTTCCAGAGTCTCCAGATTGGCCTCTTTGATACGTTTTACAGACTTTAATTTAGACAGAAGCAGTTCAATAGTTTTTTCCCCCACCCCAGGAATTTCTTCCAGTTCAGATTTTATAGTAGAATTTTTTCTTCTCGTTCTGTGATGTTTTACCCCAAACCGGTGAGCTTCGTCACGGACACGCTGAAGGATTTTTAATGTTTCAGATTTTTTATCCAGATATAAAGGAATAGGATCTTCCGGGAAGAAAATTTCTTCAAGTCTCTTAGCGATCCCTACAATAGTAATTTTTCCATAAAGACCTAGTAATCTCAGGCTTTTTACAGCAGAAGACAGTTGCCCTTTTCCGCCATCAATAAGAATCAGCTGAGGAAGACTTTCTCCTTCATCAAGCATTCTTTTGTAACGGCGGTAGATCACTTCTTCCATTGTTGCAAAATCGTTTGGTCCTTCCACTGTTTTAGGATGGAAAATTCTGTAATCTGCTTTACTCGGTTTTCCGTCTTTAAAAACAACACATGCAGACACAGGATTCGTTCCCTGAATATTTGAGTTATCAAAACCTTCAATATGTCTTGGCTCTACAGGCATTCTCAACAATTTCTGCATTTCGGCCATGATTCTGTTGGTATGCCTTTCAGGATCTACAATCTGAACCTGTTTCAGTTTTTCAAGACGGTATTCTTTAGCATTTTTTTCAGAAAGCTCTACAATTCTCTTTTTGTCTCCTACCTTAGGAACAATCAGCTTTACATTTGGGATTTCTACAGAAAGATGAAATGGTAAAAGAACTTCTTTAGAATCGGAAGAAAACTTCTGGCGAATCTCAATCAGAGCTTCCTCCATAATATCTTCATCGGTTTCTTCAAGAATCTTTTTGATCTCAGTAGTAAAACTCTGGATGATATTCCCGTTTCTGATTTTAAAGAAATTGACATAAGCAGCGGTCTCATCACTCGTCATTCCGAAAACATCTACATCATCAATATTGGCATTTACTACGGTGTTTTTGGCCTGATAATCCTCAAGAATATCCAGTCTTTCCTTAATAATCTGAGCCTCTTCAAATTTAAGACTGGAAGCCAGTTTCATCATCTGATTCACCAGATAATCTTTTGCTTTCCGGAAATCTCCTTTAATAATTCCGCGGATGGCATCTATTTTTTCGTCATAATCTTCTTTGCTTTCAAGATCTTCACATGGCCCTTCGCAGTTTTTGATGTGATATTCCAGACAGACTTTATATTTTCCATCCGCAATCTTGGCTGGAGAAAGATTCAGGTTACATGTTCTAAGCTTATAAATGTGTTTTATAGTATCCAGCAATATTTTTGCAGGACGTACTTTTGCATACGGACCGTAATATTCTGATCCGTCTTTAATCATATTTCGGGTCAGAAAAATTCGAGGAAAATCTTCATTTTTGATACAAATCCATGGATAGGTCTTGTCATCCTTCAACATGACATTATAAAACGGCTGATACTCCTTGATCAGATTATTTTCCAATAGCAAAGCATCATATTCACTGTTGACAATCGTGGTTTCCAGTCTCTGGATTTTGCTGACCATTATTTTGATCCTGTATCCGGAAAGGTTTTTATTGAAGTAAGATAGAACCCTCTTTTTAAGATTTTTAGCTTTCCCAACATACAAAAGCTGTTCGTTTTTATCATAATAACGATAAACGCCGGGTTCGGATGGTAAAGTTTTGAGCTGTAGTTCTAAAGAAGGATTCATATAACAAAATTAAGGAATTTAGTTTCAGAAAAAAAACAGCAGAAAACAAATGCTTTTCGGAAGTGTTGATTTCCCATAAAAAAAGAGACTGCTTTTTAAAGACAGCCTCTCTCTTTTAATCATAGATTTGTGTTGTTGATATTTGTGTTATACAATTACGACCTGTAAAGAAATCCATCTTGTACCATCGCTGATAATTCTCCATTGCGAATAATTCTGCCCGGTCTGGACTTCATAATTCAATGATGAACTTTTGGTATTGTAACTGTTGGTCTCGGTAATAGCACCAAGCATGGGATAATTTGTAAACGCGCTTTCTCCTGTGCTGGAACCAAGCCTGTCGCTGTCATTAATGAAATGCAGGATTCTTCCCGGACACGTGGTAGGATCCGGCAAAATCATATTCGCCGTTGTATTAATAAAAGGACTCGTGTTCCCGATATTGCCAGATGAAGCTCCTCCGGTAGACGCTGTGTTGAATCTCAGAATAAGGATGTAATCATCTGGCTGAATGGTATAAGGTGTTGCAGGGCTGTATGTTCCGGTAATGATTTTGAATCCTTCTACATGGCCGGAAGACGAATTTCGCACATTATACCATTTGTTTGTTGGAGAATCGTAAAAATACAAACCTACAGAAGTTACATTAGAAACTTTATTGATGGCAGATCCGTCTAATGAAGTTACAAAAACAAGAGTTCCGTTTTGGTCTGTTCCGTAAGAAGCGTCTTTTGCGGAAAGTTGAGAGCGGGTTAATCTCGGTGTTGTAAATCCGTCAGGAACAGTTGCTGTAGAAGCTAGACCATTTACCTGTAATGTTACCTTAGGATCGGTAGTTCCAATTCCTACTCTTCCTGTGTCTGTCGCAACAAATTCAGTTCCGGCAGTTCTTGCAGTGCCGTCCGATTTTGTACCGATCTTAACGCTAGATGAAGTTATATCGTTGGTCCAAGCATCATTGGTCATGTCGAGAGGACTCCATACCGTACCATTCCAATAGTGAAATCCCTGTGAAAAAGTGCCTGCATTCGTGATAAGATACACGAGCTGTCCGTTAACTGTTCCATTAACGGCAAGGTCATTCACTCTTGGAACTAAAATACCATCGTTTGCAGTAACAGCACCCGGCCCTGAACTGGTGTGGTTTTTTGCGCGGATATCAAGTGTGGCTTCCGGAGTGGGAGTGTTAATGCCTACTTGTGCTAAAACAAAAGAAGGGGAAACTATAGCCATTAGTAAAGCTAAATATATTTTTTTCATTTTTATTTTTTTTAATTGAAGATAAATTATTTTGTTATTATTATCGAGGGTAAACAAAATATAGTGGGGGAGGTCTTATATCAAATCTTTTTTTATGATCTGAAGAGCCTATCTTTGAGTTATTGAAATTTGGATTTACAGCATGATTGGTATAGACATATAACTCAAGAGAATTTTTTGCAAAATAAACGGGATGTATTATTTTTTTTATAGTTAAAGGAGATGGAATAACAAAACAGCATGAAGAAGAGGTTTCAACACTAATTTGCGAATTATTTCTCTTTTGTTGAAAGATATATGAATTTTTTACAATCTTTTCATATTGCTTTTCTTTTTTTGATTTGGTCTCGCTTTTCTTTATTTGCTCGTCTGGCCTGTTTTTTTTAACCTGTAAAGCAACTTTTACAGCCTTTTCATCATTTGCTGTTTTATTGGATATCAATTTTCCCTTTCCTTCCACAGAAATGGCTTCAGCGTCGAGTGCAGTATCATCCAGTACATAAACGCAGGTTCCTTCACCAATATAAATTTGTGTTTTTGCCTTCTGGCATAGGAATAAGAATATAATCACCAGCAGGCTTTTCGAAAAGCTTGCGATCCATTTGCGATCTGGTGATTTTATTTTTATCATGACGAAAGATTTCGTTATTATGGAAGGTTATATTTCAACAAACATCTTTTTCCACTTTGCAATAGAGTTTCTGCTGATTTTAAATTCTCTGGAAAGATCGATGTTCGTTAATCTGTTCTTTTTCTGATATTTTAAGATCTGAATAATAGCTTTGTCATCATACGCCCTGAATTTTCCATTGTCCTCCGGACCAGAGATATTTACACCCATTAATTTTCTTTCAATCTCTATAATTTCCAGAAAAGAAATATTAGGTCTATCCAGCAGAGCTTTACAGCTTTCTTTCTTTTCCTGGTATTTCATTTCAATCATATCGGTATAAATCTTCCTGTAATCAGGAGCGGCTAGATTTTTTTTGAGTGATTGTATTTTTCTATCCATTTGTATAATGTTGTTTTAGGAATTCTATACTCTCCGATAATCTGTGTTCTGGTCTTCTTTTTCTCATTCAGCAGTTCCAGGATAAAATCTATAATTTCTTTTGTGTAAATATTTTTCCTGTAAACAGGGACAGACTGTTTTTGCTTCTTTACAGTTTGTATTTTTTCAGGTGGTGAAAATAATATGATGTGCTGCACATAAATCCTGAAAAAATCGTACTTAAGCAGTTTGCTCCATCTCAATAGGAGATCGGTCTCAATGCTTGGATTTTCATACATCTTCTGTATTTCGTTTTCTGAACAGTTGAGAAAATTTTGTATCCGTTTGGTTTCAATTCCTTTTTCCTCTGCTTTTTGCCGGATGATTTTTCCGATGTGGATATTTTTTATATCAAAAGACATCATCAATAAATTTTAATTCAACACTTGTGGTATTTATCCCAACCTGAACACATATTTTCACTTGACTTTAATAATCATTTTTCAGGAAAATAATAGAATATGATTAGAGATTCATTAATAGTATTGCAAATTTAGGTGTTTATATAAACCATTTTATGTAAATTTTATAGTTTTATTATTTAACTTAATAAATTGTAAATGACTGATTTTTAAATTTTTAAATTAGTTAATTTATAAATTGATTGCTATTGTCGTTTTCGTTGGCAATTATTTCGTGCTTGTGAAATGAAATCTCTACCTTTATGAAAATGATAACCTCTGAAACATAAAACCTATGAAATTAAATGTAAAAGAGTTCCTTGATTCGGGTCCCTCATCCCTGGATCAGTTGCTTAAGATGTACTATTTTCATTACAATCTTCTGCTTCTTGTTGTGCTGTCTGTTCACACAGTTGTTTTTTATTGTGAAGGACAAAATCTTGTTGCTTTCATCATGCTGGGTATTCTGCTTTTTTTGTCTATGCTAACTATGATTATTTACAGATTGGAATATCAGGTGCTGAAGTATTTTCTAAATTATTATATGATTGTAAAGACCATTTTTTTATATGGGATTTTGTTTTTATTCTGGAAAAAAGCCCCGGAAATCATTCTGTTTTTTGCATTACTGCCTTTGGGGACGTATAATTTATACAGATTCCGCGCTTTAGTATTAAGTACACTTATTATTGGAGTCTTTCTTATTTTTTTTACCATAATACCACAGTCTTTTTTTCCTGTGCTTATAAATGAAAGTGCTTTAGAGTTCAGTAAGTTTAAAATATTATTTACTTTCCTTGTAGTCGCGTTGTTTTTTATTTTTTACAATAGCAAGATTACGGAGAAAAAGTTTATCGTTCGGAATAGTTTTACTGATGGTCCGCAATATGCATTTACCTCAGTAGCGGAAGATACAAATGATGTACTGGAGAAAAACACAGAAATGTATAATGAAATTTACAAAAAAATCATTGATTATCTCGATCATCAGATGCCTTGGAAAAAGCATGATTACAGCATTCAGGATCTTTCTTACAATTTTGGGATCAACACCACCTATATTTCAAGAGCCATAAGCATTAATACCGGAATGAATTTTAAAAACCTGATCAATTCATACCGTATTAACTACATCAAGGAGGAAATAAAGGTAAATTATCCCAAATATACTTTGATGTATATTTATATGACAGCAGGCTTTAAGCATCAGTCAACATTCAACAGAGCTTTTAAACAGATAGAAAACAAAACTCCTTCTGAGTTTATTAAATCCATTGAGCCGGAATCATATGCTTTGTACGAATAATGTAGTATGAAATATAGAAAATGAAGATGCCTTTCAGATTTTTTACATAAAAATAAGCTTCTTCTGAATTTAGTTTTAACAGTAATGGTGAAATGCGTAATTTTAAGAAAATTTTTTAGAAATGATATACGGAGTAGATGTTTTTACTTTCCATGATGTTCTGGAAATCTGTAAAAAACCAAATAAAGCAAAGCTTAATAAAGCTTCAAAAGAACAAATCTTAAAATCTCAGAAAAACGTACAGAAAATAGTAGAGTCTGACAGATGTGTATATGGAATCAATACAGGATTCGGACCATTATGTGATACTAAAATTTCAGCGGACGAAACCGCTCAGTTACAATATAACCTGATCATTTCTCATGCAGTGGGTGTAGGGAAGCCTATTGATAAAGAGCTTTCCAAGATTATGATGATTGCCAAAGTACATGCTCTTTCGAAAGGATTTTCAGGCGTTTCCCTGGAAGTAATTGAAAGAATGATTCTGATGCTTGAGAAAGATATCATTCCGGTGGTTCCTGAACAGGGATCTGTAGGAGCCTCAGGAGATCTTGCTCCATTAGCACATCTTGTACTGCCTTTGCTTGGTTTAGGACAGGTTTGGGAAGGAAATCAGGTTTTCGAAACAATAGATATTCTTAAAAAACACGACCTTGAACCATTACCTTTAGGTCCCAAAGAAGGATTAGGATTGATCAATGGTACGCAGTTTATCCTTGCTCATGCAATCAAGGGACTTGAGAAATTTGAATATTTACTGGACCTGGCGGATATGACTGCGGCCATGAGTATTGAAGCGTACAGAGGTTCTGCAAGCCCTTTCAAAAAAGAGCTTCACGAGATCAGACCTTTTGAAGGCAGTAAAAAAGTAGCTGCAAGAATGCTTAAGTTCTTAAAGGGATCAGAAAATTTAAAAGCTCACGAAGATTGTGAAAGAGTTCAGGATCCTTATTCCATGAGATGTGTACCACAGGTTCACGGAGCCAGCAGAAATGCTTTTGAGCACCTTAAAGGAATGGCAGAAACAGAATTAAATTCCGTTACTGATAACCCGATTGTATTAAGTGCTGAAGAATCTATTTCAGGCGGAAACTTCCACGGACAGCTGATGGCACTTCCTTTAGACTATGCTACCTTAGCCGCCGCAGAATTGGGGAATATTTCAGACAGAAGAAGCTACTTATTGCTAGAAGGAAAGTATGGACTTCCAAGATTATTAACAGAAAGCTCAGGATTGAATTCCGGATTTATGATCCCTCAATATACTTCAGCAGCCTTGGTTACAGAGAATAAGACATTATGTTTCCCTGCATCGGCAGACTCTATTCCTACAAGTTTAGGACAGGAAGATCATGTTTCTATGGGAAGTATTTCAGGAAGAAAATTCAATCAGGTGCTTGGAAATCTTGTGAATATTTTATCTGTTGAGCTGATGTTTGCCGCTCAGGGACTTGAATTCAGAAGACCTGCAAAATGTTCTAAAGTAATTGAAGAAAACTTCACTATTCTTCGTTCCAAAGTTGCCAAGCTGGAAGATGACAGGTTGATTGGGAAAGATATGTTAGCAATTGCAGAGTTGATCAATGAAAGAAAATTCATTGTCAATTAACTCAAATAAAATCAAAGCTTCCGAAATGGGAGCTTTTTTTGTTTTCATTAATATTTTAATCAAACTAAATGCATATACTCAGAACAGATTCCGCCAACACAGATTTTCAAAACCTTGTAAAATCCCTTGATGCTACTTTAGCTGAGCATAATGGAGAAGATGATGGCTTCTTTGCTCAGTTCAATACAATTGATACCATTAAAAACTGTCTCGTAGCTTATATAGATGGTATTCCTGCAGCGTGTGGAGCATTCAAGCCCTTTTCAGAAGATAGCGTAGAAATAAAAAGGATGTTTACCCATCCGGAGTTCAGAAAAAAAGGATTAGGTTCCACTATTGTAAAAGAACTTGCAGGCTGGGCAGCAGAATTGAACTTTAAAAAAGCCATATTGGAAACTTCCCGGGACCTTAAAAGCGCCATCTCTGTGTATGAGAAAAACGGTTTTTACAAAATATCCAATTATGGGCAATATGTTGGAATAGAGCAAAGTGTCTGCTACGAGAAAGTATTATAATTTAATATTCATGTCATGCTAAATTCATTTTTTTTAAATTTTTAATTCTCATTAAAGTGTTATATTGTGGTTCTAATCAAAATTATAACATATGAAAAAAACTGTATTCCTACTGGCAATATTTTTTGCCCTAAACTCGTGTTCCAGAGAAGATCTTCAGAACGAAAATGTAAGAACTGAAATGTCTCAGAAAGATCCGCTGACAGCAAAACAGATCAATGAAAGGATCAATCAGGCAATTAAAACGGACGGTACTTTTAATTGGAAGAATGAATCTGATCATTTCGTATGGAGTGCTATTTTCCGTGGAAATAAAATGGTATCTATCGGTTTTGGAACTTCAAAAGATGATTTCGACAGAAGTAAATCTCCAAACAGTAATGATATCGAAAAAGAAGTTCTTTCTGTAATCAAAAAATATGAAGGAAAAGAAGAGAGAAATTTCCTTCTTCTTTCAGATCAGTATCTTAATCAGATGGATGTTGTGATAGAAAATGAAGAAACTGTTTCCGCTCTTCGACAAATGAAAAACATCCGATATGTAGAACCTGCAGATTATCATTATTTTGAATTTGAAGCTCAATATAATGCAGCTGCAAAATCTTCAGGAAGCGGTTCGTCGGGATGCGGATTTTCATCATCTACATTAAGCACTGCAGATTATACTTCAACGGCGCCAAGTGCAAAGATACCCTGGGCTTTTGCTAAGCACAATATTCCTGATGCATGGAGCTACAGTACCGGAGCAGGTGTTACAATAGGCCTTATTGACACGGGAGTTTCACCAGAACAGTCTTTATTGGGAGGAAGTTTTAATAGTGGAGCTTCTTCGGGAAGAACAATCAGTAAATACGGAGTGTATAACTCAGACGGATCCGGAGATCAGTGCGGGCACGGAACGAAAATGGCTTCGGTAATGGCAGCTCCCAGAAATAATGCAGGATTACCTGTAGGAGTAGCTTATAATGCCAATCTGATCGCCTACAGAGCAGCAGAAAATGTTGTTCTTGAAACATCCAGTGAGCAGACTGCTGTAAAAACAGCTTTCACGGAACTGGGTAACAATACCAATGTGAAGATCATCTCAATGTCAATGGGGCACATCTTCTCCGTTGGAAAAATTGAGGACGGTGTCAAGTATGCTTATTCTAAAGGGAAACTGATTTTCTGTGCCGGAGGTACTTCAACCAGCTTTACCAGCTTTGTTGGAGTAATTTTTCCTGCATCAATGCCGGAAACTCAGGCGATAACCGGTGTAAAAGAGAATACTTCCAATCAGAAATGTGATGTGTGCCATTCAGGAAGCCAGATTGATTTTACCTTCCAGATGGAAAGAGCTTCAGGAAATACTGTTCCGGTTCTGAGCTATTACAACGGCCAGGCAGATTATGTGGGTGGTTCTTCGGTAGCTACTGCAGCTACGGCGGGAATTGCAGCGCTGGTTTGGGCTAAAAATCCATCATGGACAAGAGATCAGGTTCTTACTAAAATGAGACAGTCTGCAACCTATTATCCTAATGTGAATTCAAGCTATGGTTATGGAAACATCAATGTTTTAAAAGCCGTGCAATAAATAATAGCCTTATAAAAGAAAAGGAAATATCTCAGCTGAGGTATTTCCTTTTTTGTTTTTAATATAGAGATGGCTATCCGATCCTTACACTTGTCATACTTAATGATCCACCGATAAGCTCATCGTTAAATAACGCAAGGTCTTCGGATTGATCTTTTAACCCTAAAGTATACAGTAAAGGAAGATAATGATCAGGCGTAGGAACAGCATATTGTAAGAAAGTTCCCTGTTTCTGATAATCAATAATATTCTGAAAATTTCCATCCAGAAGCCAGTTGTTGGTTTTTTCTCTGGCTTCTACTGCCCAGTCCCAGCCGGCTCCCACTGTATTTATATTTTTCCAGTCGATAAGGCGGAGATTATGAACAATATTTCCGCTTCCGATAATCAGGATGCCCTTTTCACGAAGTTTATTCAGCTTTTTTGCAAGATCATAATGATACTGAGGAGGTTTTGTATGATCGATACTCAGCTGGATAACAGGAATATCTGCCTCGGGGTACATATGTTTGATAACCGACCATGCACCGTGATCCAGTCCCCAGCTGTGGTCTTCTTCCACATTTACAGGAAGAAGAAGCTCTGCGGTTTCTTTGGCCAGTTCCGGACTGCCGGGAGCGGGATACTGCACATCAAAAAGGGCTTTTGGAAAGCCATAAAAATCATGAATGGTTTTCGGCATATCCATAGCCGTTACAAAAGTTCCGTCTGTATACCAGTGGGCAGAAATACAGAGAATTGCATTAGGTTTAGGAATTTCTGAAGCAGCTTTCCGGAAACCCTGTACAAATTGATTCTCTTCAATGGCATTCATTGGTGAACCATGTCCAAGAAATAAAACAGGCATTCTCTGTGTGCTTTTAAAACCGTTGCTTATATTTTGAAGATCGCTGAGGTTCATAAATATTGAAGATTATAAAAAATAAAAGGTCCAAGGCTTTTAGACAAATCCCTGAACCTTTTAAAATATATGTTATTTACTATGCCTGTTTTACAAACTGTAATTCACCAGCTACTTTTACATCATCGCTTACCATTACACCTCCTGCTTCAAGAGCTGCATTCCAGTTTAATCCGAAATCTTTTCTGCTGATTTTTCCTTCAAAAGAGAAACCTGCTTTTGTATTTCCCCATGGATCTACATTAATTCCTCCGAAGTCTACATCAAGATTCACAGGTTTTGTAATTCCGTTGATGGTAAGATTTCCAACAATAGAATTGTTTAATGCCTGAGATTCAAAAGTAATTGTAGGATGTACTTCAGCATTGAAGAACTCTGCAGACTTTAAGTGGTTGTCTCTGTCTGTATTGTTGGTGAACACAGAATCCGTCTGGATTGTAGCAGTAGTTTTTGCATTTGCAAAGAATTCGTCTTCAGATTCAATCTCAGCAGTGAAAGTTCTGAAACTTCCTTTTACGTTAGAGATCATCATGTGTTTTACTTTGAAAGTAATTTCACTATGCGTAGGGTCTAAAATCCATTTTGTTGCCATTGTATTTTGTATTTTTTGTTTGTTATTAATAATGCAAATTTAGGACAGCGTACCTATACAAGTCATTGATATAGGATAAGAAATGAGATTTTTAAGATCAATTGTCAATTTTGCTTCGCAAGTGAATATTGAATGATTATAGGTGTTCAAAAATTTAAAAATTGACAAACGAAGCAGATTGACCATTCACGATCCATCATTCGCCTATGCTAATAATGCCTTTAAAAATTTTATTGACCTATCCCTTTAATTAATAATTAACAAAGATTTTCTTATTGATGAGTCCCTTCGACAGGCTCAGGGTGACAATCCGAATACCAGTCGATATTTTTGAGCCTTGTCAGTCTGAGCCTGTCGAAGCTATTATTACTAAAAGGGATAGGTCAAAATTTATTATTAAGTTAAGAAATAATTCCTTTGAATGTATGAATTCCATTTTATGAATGTTTTAATTTAACGTTTCTTAACGAATGGTTTTTATTTCTTATTTTTGGAGAATTCAATTTTATCCAATGAAATTACATAAATTTTCTTTATTAATGCTGGTTTTAGGAAGTTCAGCATTTGCCCAGACCCAGAAATTTACCATGGCGGAGGCTGTCAATGGGATGAGAACCAACCTTGCCGTAAAAAATATTTCCCAGTTTTCATGGGCTGCAGACGGAAAATCTTACATTCAGGCAGTGAAAGGCGGCTATCTGATTACAGATTTGAAAACGAATAAGCAGGATACGCTGATTTCATTAAGCCAACTGAACAGAAATCTTTCCAACAATAAGCTGAAAGCTGTTCCACCCATTAAATTTACAGGAAATTCCAATGGGTACTTTACTACAGAGGGCAAAATGTCGTGGATTGAAAAATCAGGAAACGACTGGAAAATTAAAAATACAGCTGCCATCGATCAGGATGCTGCGAATGTGAAAATGTTTGGTGACGGTCATACTTTTGCCTTCACAGCAAAGAATAATTTATTTGTAAACAGGAACGGAAAAACGATTGCTGTAACCAATGAGAGCAATGAAAATATAATTAGCGGACAGGCGGTTCACAGAAATGAATTCGGAATTGATACCGGAATTTTCCCTGCTCCGAATTCGGAGAGCGTAGCTTTCTATAAAATGGATCAGAGTATGGTAGCAGATTATCCGGTCATCGACTGGTCTGTAACGCCTGCCGTAAACCACAATATTAAATACCCAATGGCTGGCCAGACTTCTCATCAGGTGACATTAGGCGTTTTCAATATTAAAAATCAATCTACTACTTTCTTAAAAGTGGAAGGTGAAAAAGATCAGTATCTAACGGCCGTTACATGGAGTCCAGATTCAAAATACATCTTTGTAGGGGTGCTGAACAGAGGCCAGAATCATATGAAAATGAATCAGTATGATGCTGCTACAGGAGAATTGGTGAAAACTTTATTCGAAGAAACAGACAGTAAATATGTGGAGCCACAGCATCCGCTTACTTTCTTCCCGAACTCTAACACAGACTTCATCTGGCAGAGCCAGAGAACAGGATACAACCACTTGTTCCATTACAGTCTTGAAAAAGGATTGATAGCACAAATCACAAAAGGTGACTGGCTGGTAACCGATATTTTAGGATTTAATGAAAAGAAAAAGGAAATCTATTTTGCCTCCACTAAAGAAACTCCTCTGGAAAGACATTTGTACAGAATAAATTGGACCAACTTCAAGATGCAAAGGCTGGACGATGCAGAAGGAATGCACATCGGAACTTTGAGCAGTGACGGAAATTATCTCTATGACGCTTACAGCAATGCCAATTCACCAAGAGTTGCCAACATTATCAATACAGCCAATTTAAAATCTACAAATATCCTTACTTCTGAAAATCCATTAAAGAATTACCAGAGACCGGAAATTAAAAATGTAACATTAAAGGCTGACGACGGAACTCCTTTGTACGGAAAGATCATTCTTCCTACCAATTTTGATCCTAATAAAAGATACCCAACTATTGTTTATCTGTACAACGGGCCACACTTACAGCTGATCACAAACAGCTTCCCGGCTTCAGGAAACCTTTGGTACGAATATATGGCTCAGAACGGTTACATCATTTTCACAATGGACGGAAGAGGTTCTTCTAACCGTGGAATGAAGTTTGAGCAGGCTGTATTCAGAAATCTGGGAACTACAGAAATGAACGATCAGATGAAAGGGGTGGAATACTTAAAATCTCTTCCTTATGTAGATGGAGACAAAATGGGAATCCATGGATGGAGCTTCGGAGGATTTATGACAACAAGTTTTATGCTTCGTAAACCGGATGTATTCAAAGTAGGAGTAGCAGGCGGACCTGTAATTGACTGGAGTATGTATGAAATCATGTATGGAGAAAGATATATGGATACTCCACAGGAAAATCCACAAGGATATGCTACTGCCAATCTTTTGGATAAAGTACAAAATCTGAAAGGGAAGTTATTGATGATCCATGGAGCACAGGATGATGTAGTAGTGTGGCAGCATTCTATAAAATTCATCAAGTCAGCGGTTGATAACGGAGTTCAGCTTGATTACTTTACCTATCCGGGACATCCCCATAATGTGATCGGGAAAGACAGGGTTCACCTGATGCAGAAAATAACAGATTATTTTGATCTATATTTGAAAAAATAATATTACAATCCAGCGGGAACGGCTGGATTTTTTTTTGATATTACCTTAATGTTATTGTATAACTTGATTGAGATTGCTTCGCTTTGTTTGCAATGACACTTTCGTTTTATTGGTGATACATTAGTGTTATTTGTGTTTTAAAAAAGTAACTTTTCGATCTTAACAAACATCAATGTTTTTGATTTTTCATAGTGGTAATTTTGTATGACTAAAATCAACAATATGGAATTAGGAATAGGAATGTTTGGAGATCTGGCCTTAGACCAGTCTACCGGAAAATATAGAGATGCAGGGATTAAGATCCGCGAAATACTGGATCAGGTAAAATTCATGGATGAGGTAGGAATAGATGTTTTCGCAATGGGAGAACACCACCGTCCGGATTATGCTGTTTCTTCTCCGGAAATCGTTTTGGCAGCAGCAGCAAGTGTTACAAAAAATATAAAACTGGCCAGTGGAGTTACTGTTTTGAGTTCTTCGGAACCGGTTAAGGTATATGAAGATTTTTCAACGCTGGATTTAATTTCAGACGGAAGAGCAGAGATATTTGTGGGACGCGGAAGTTTCATAGAATCATTTCCTCTCTACGGTTATTCATTGAATGATTATGAACAGTTATTTGATGAAAAATTAGAATTATTGCTGAAAATCAATGCTGAAGAAAACGTAAGCTGGTCTGGAAAACTTCGTGCTCCTATGCAGAACCAAACTGTTTATCCAAGAGCAAAAAATGACGGAAAACTTTCCATCTGGAGAGCTGTTGGAGGAACTCCGCAGTCTGTATTAAGCGCAGCGCAGCTTGGAATGCCTTTAGTGGTAGCCATCATCGGAGGAATGCCAATCCAGTTTAAAAATCTGATTGAATTCTATAAGCAGGAATACCAAAAAGCGGGACACGATGTTTCAAAAATGCAGATTGCCATTCATTCACATACTTTTGTGAGTGATGATCAGAAAGTAGCGGATGGATATTTCCATAATTATAAATCTCAGATGGATAGGATAGGTGCTTCCCGGGGATGGGCTCCTTATACAAAAGCGCAGTATGATGGGGGAAGAAGCAAAGACGGTGCATTGTTTATCGGCGGCCCGGCTGAAGTAGCAGATAAGATTGCGTATATGAAGGAAATTTTCGGAATTACAAGATTTATCGGGCATATGGATGTGGGAGATCCTGCTCATGATGTGATGATGAAATCTATTGAATTGTTTGGAAAAGAAGTAAAACCCGTTGTAAAAGGACTGTAACTGGGAACTTTATTGATAGCAAAAGCCACATAAGAACATCTCTTTTGTGGCTTTTGTAGTTGTAAATCTGGTATTAAACAATCTCAATCAGACTTCCTCTTTCTTCATCCTTGATAATATTAAGAGCGGTAGGAATCTTTTCTTTCAGTTCTTCAACGTGCGAAATAATACCCACAATCCTGTTTTCTTTCATCAGATGAGTAAGGGTTTCAAAAACGATATTCACCGATTCCGTATCCTGCGTTCCAAAACCTTCATCAATAAAGAAGAAATTCTTTTCGGCCTGCGCATTGGCCTGAACACTTTCTGCCAGTGCCAGCGCCAGACTCAAGGATACCTGAAAGGCCTGTCCTCCGGAAAGTGTTTTTACACTTCTGCTTTTCCCTTCGTTGAGGTAGTCAATGATTTCAAAATCGTTATTTTCATTCAGCTGAAGACTCAGCTGGTTTCTTGTCATCCGGTGAAAACGGACATTGGCATGGTCACAAAGCTGTCTCAGGTAAATAGACGAAACATATTGTACAAAACCTGCACCTTTAAACAGGTTCATCATGATTTTTAAATTTTCTGAACGCTTCTGAAGCTTTGCCAGTTCTTTTAAAAGGGTTTCTTTTTTCACAAACTCTTTTTCCAGCCTGTCTATTTCTGCGGTTTTTGTGACTACGGAATCGCTGATTTTTTTCTGCTCATTCTGTGCTTCAACGAACTGCTGTTCAGCAAGAGAAAACTGTTCGTTATCGAATGAAAGATCTTTCAGTTTTACTTCCAACTCAGTGATGAATTTCTTTAAAGCTTCGAATTCAACTCTGAAATTCTGAACTTTGGCTCTCACCAGCTGAATATTGATCTCCTGCAGTAAAATATTATCAACTTCTTTAAATGCTGTGAAATTTTGATCTGTCAAAGCTTTGGCAATCGCCTCTTCATTACCGGAAATTTCCTTCTCAAGTTCTGTAATTTGTTTTTCAGACTGGCTGACAATTGCTTTTTGCTCTGCCAGTTTTGGAGAAAGAATTTTTTCCTGTTCTACCGCCTTCCGGTAATTTTCTTCAGTCTCTTTATTAGATTGTACAAGTTTTTGATAAGATTCCTCAATCTCTTTTATTTCATTTTGAGCATACAGATTCCAGTCGAGAATTTTAAGGCCGGAACGGCTGATATTGATTTGCTCCTGTTTCGAAACTTCTTCCAGACGGAAAGCTTCCAGGGCGTGCTTATATTTTTCCAGTGTTTTGGTTTCTCTGTCAATATGTTCCCTTTCAACTGTTATAGTACGTTCCGTTTCTTCAATCTTTTTCTCCAGCGTAAACGAATCTGAACGTTTTTTCTCAAATTCCTCTTCCTTGTCGGGTGAAAATGACTTCCAGGTGAAATTCAGCAGATGATTTTCAATATCCTTCTGAATCTGAAGGACAATTTTTTGTTCCGAAATAAGCTGCTCTTCAAAGATTTTTTTTCGGTCCAGAATTTTATCCATTTCTGCTTCCTTCTTTTGTAGAACAGTTATTTCCTGTTCTACAGATGTTATTTTCTCCTGAATTTCCTGCAGTTCAGTATTCACATCATGAAATTCCACAATATGCGGATGCTCTTTAGAACCACAAAGAGGACAGTTTTCCCCATCATGAAGCTCACTGGCAAAACGGGAAAGTTCTTTTTGAATTTTGAGATGATCCAGTTTCTGGGAAAGTTCCTTTTTTTGGGTTTCTAAGGTTTCTTTTCTGCTTTTGAAATCTTCTTTATAATTTTCGTTGTAAGCAAAAGGTTTCAATTCTTCTGCAATTTCTCCGATCTGTTTTTGCTGTCTCTCAATCTTTTCGGTTTGTTCCTGCTGTGATTTTTTTAGGTTCTTTTGCTGAATAAACCAGTTGCCTACTTCAGAAAGCAGCACAGAATCAAGTTTTTGTTCCTTTAAAGTTTTTATTTGTGCTGAAAGTTCATCAATCTTTTTTTGAATTTTCTCTTTATGAAGATCCACTTCTTTTACTTTTTCAGAACCTTTCTGAGTTCTTTCATTCAGAACTTTAATTTCTTCAGAAAATTTCAGGATCTGAATGATGAGGCTCAGATCATTTTCCTGAATTCTGGATTGTTCTAATGCTTTAAACTGTGGTTCAAGAGCCGTGAGCTGTTCCTTTACGATCGTAAAAGTCTTTTCAGTTTCCTGCCATGCTTTAATCTGCTGTTCTTTTTCGTTTTGTTTCGCAGCAATCTCTTTTGAGAGTTTATTTTTCTCAATAATCAATGGATTGAAAATCCTGAAAATACGGTCGTATAATTCTGCCTGTGCTTCCAGAGCATCCATCTGGGGCTTTTCTTCAGAAAGTTTGCTGAATTTTTCCTTATTCTGCTGTAAACTGTCAAAGTCGCTTTTTAAGTTTTTCAGCTGTTGGTAGGCTTGGGTAACCTTTTCCAGTTTTTTATTTGATTCTGTAAGTTTTTTCTGTTCCTCCGCAAGCTGCTCTTTCTGAATGTTGATTTTCTCTTCGTTGATTTCTTCAAAACCTTTTAATTGTCCTTCCAGTTGGTCCAGTTCAGATCTGTTTTTTACATTGAGTGCAGAAACATTGTTCTGAAGATCAAATTTCTGAAGATTAAAGATCTCCTTCATCATATTTGTTCTCTCTGCAGCACCCAATTCAAGGAATTCTTTGAACTGTCCCTGCGGAATAATGATGGTTCTTTTGAAGTTGGAATAGCTTAATCCGATAATAGATTCCGCATTGGAGTGATCCAAAGGAAGCCATTTGCCATTGATATTTTCATAAAATGTAACCGCATTAGGCTTTACTTCTTCGAACTTTTTTGAATTTCGCTTAAAATCACGGGCAGCCCGGAAAAGCTTATTCTCATAATTCACAAAATCAAATTCTATATAAGAACTGTTTGATTTTAAATTCATCATGTTGTAAGCCCTTTTATCACGCATATTCAGACGTTCCGTTTCCCCATATAAAGCAAACGAAATGGCTTCCAGAACCGAAGATTTTCCGGAACCCACCGCCCCGAAAATCCCAAACAGACCCGCTTCGGTAAGATTTCTGAAATCAATCGTCTGGCGCTCCTGGTATGAGTAAAGTCCTTCGATCGTTAATTGTACAGGGATCATGGCTTATGCATTTAAAATTTCGTTAAACAAATTCATCAGTTCTTCATTGGCTTCCTGCCCGCCGTTTTTAGATTTAAAATAATCTTTGAATAAAATATCAATATCCTGGCTTAAATTGATTTCATGGGTTGGGTTTTCTCCCAATTCCAGATTTCTGACTTTTGGAATAAGGTGAACAATTCCGTTGTGAGACTGATAAATTAACCTTCTTTCATCAGCTGTTAAAAAAGTTTCACTTTCCAGCGTAAGTTCAATAAATGTATTGGGATTTTCACCCAGCCATTGTACGGTATCTTCAATGGAGGTAAATGTTTTTCTGACCAAAGCTCTGCCGCTTTTCAAGAGTTTCTTCTCGTAGGAAACTGCTTTTCCAGGTTCTGCATCAATAATGGAAACATACTTCTTTTGTCCGGCTTCACTGAAACTGTAGCACAAAGGAGAAGATGAATAAATAACAGGCTTTTCCTTGGTTCCGATATTCTGAAAACCATGAAGGTGGCCCAGCGCCGTATATTGAATCTGCTCAGGAATACTGTCAGAAAAAATCAGATCTGCATTCCCAATCTTAATCGGTTTTTCTCCTTCCGGCTCTTCCAGAATTTCCGCACCTCTTTTATTCATGTACAAATGAGCCGTCAGAAGATTCACTCCGGTATCATCACAGAACTGATCCGCAAGATTTTTCCATGTCTGTGAAAGAACCTTGTTGATTTCTTCCTCTTTATTTTCACCAAAATATTCCTTTAACCGGATTTCATTCGCAAAAGGTGTGTGGAGAATTCTTACCGGAAAATTTATCCCCTCAATTTTCAGCTCGATAAAACCTTCTTTGGAATGGGTGATGTTGAAATATTCTGTACCAAAAGGTATGATTTCCGCTTTGGGATGGCCTATTAAAATAATTCCGCATTCCCTTGCCAGAGGATCAGGAGCATCGATTAAGTTTGGAGAATCATGATTACCGGAAATAGCAATCACAGGGCGTTTTCCGTTCAGGGATAAACGTTTTAAGGTTTTATAAAAAAGTTCAGCAGCCTCTACACCTGGATTGAAATTATCAAAGAGATCACCGGCAATTAAAACCAGATCCACGTTTTGTTCGTCAGCAATCTGAACAATTTCATTCATCACCAGAACCTGTTCTTCCAGTCTTGAAAAACGGTCGAGGCGTTTACCCAAATGCCAGTCGGCAGTGTGGAGGATTTTCATAATTTAAATTTGAGAATTAAAAAGAGTATATGCAACGTAATTTTCAACTTGTTGGGTAGAGAATTATTTGCAGGTATTACAATGTAAATATAGAGAATACTTCATTTAAAAAAATAAGGTTTCCCTTACTTCAGATAAAAACAATTTATAGTTTATTGTCAGCTTCTCTGGCTTTGAAATCTTCCCGGATCTGTTTTAATCTTGCTTTCCGTTCTGATTCTGCATTCTGTATTTTACGTTTTTTCTGATCAATTTTCTTTTTGTTTTTTTTCCTGTTTGCTTCGTTATTTTTGCTCATACTTGGTAACAGATCATTTTTATGGGTGAAAAATAGCTTCTTCAAAAATAAGAAACAAAATATAAAAATTATAGGTTGATGATTAAATTTGAACCCGACACAAATCTTTTTCAGGCAGATTTATTTTATTAGTATTTTTGATGAAAATTAATATTCATGAAGTTTTGTTTAATAATAATATTGACCTTATTAGGGATATCTATTAATGCTCAAGATCTTGAGAAAATATCAAAGGAGGTAACAGAAGAAGGAGTAGCACTATATCGTAGTGAAATGGCAAGTTGGTATGGTACAGATATCGTAAAAGAGAATTACAGAAATATGGAAAATATAGGAGGATATTTTTCTTATTTAGACGATGTACCTAAATGTATTTTCTTCTCTAAGCAGAATAAAGTGGTAGCTACAATTTCTTTCCCTACCAATTATAATACAGCTAATGCGAAAATTGATTTGTCTGAAAGGGATTTCAGTGCTGTTGAACAGGATTATTTTGACATCAGGCAGAAAGCTCTAGCCAGAATAAACAATGACACTATTTTTAAGCATTATAATAATACAAACTTTAATCTGGTTCCTATCATTAAGAACGATTCTAAAAAAGTATATGTTTTAACCGGAGCTTCTGTAAATAATGTAGTTGTTTTCGGAAATGACTATCTGCTGACTTTCAATAATAATGATGAAATAAAAAATGTTGAAAAACTACATAAAGGAATAATTGTCCATGATATAAACGATATGAACAAAGGAAGTGATGCAAGTGGAGTTCATTCTCATGTTTTGGATAACTGGCAGCAGATTACTCCTACAGATATTTGTACACTCATGTTGTACCAAAATCTTACAGGATGGGAAACCTATACCACCGTTTCAAAAAAATATGCTAGTATATGGAATCATAAATCGAATAGGGCATTTGTAATGAAAACCGAAAACTTTAAAAAGATAGCTAATTATCAACTGGAAAAAAATAAGAAGGCAGAAAATAAAAATATTCAAGATTCAAAAAAATAAAAAAGAATATGGAACAACAGTCCAAAGACCCTTTACACGGAAAAAGACTGGATGCTATCCTTGAAGAACTTGTAGAATACTATCAAGGTTTTGAAAGGCTTGGCGAACAGATCAATATAAAATGTTTTACAGACAACCCAAGTATAAACTCTTCCCTGAAATTTCTGCGGAAAACACCGTGGGCAAGAACAAAAGTAGAAAACCTGTATCTTTTTGTCCTGAGACAGAAAAAGAGAGAGGAGGGTAAAAAAAATAAAGGCTAAAAAAGAAGATCTGTCTTTCTTTATGCCTTTCATAGCTTCCTTCTTCCATCCCCCGGCTTCCAGGTTCACTGAATCATTTCAAAAAGAGTATATTTGTACCATTAATCGTGAAACAACATCACGAAAAAAAGAAAAAATATGACAATCGAAAACAATCACGTTGTAGCTGTAAAGTATATACTTCACACTATCGAACCAGATGGAAGTAAGATTCTTGTAGAAGAAACAACAACAGAAAATCCGCTTACATTTTTGTATGGTGTGGGAATGATGATTCCAAAATTTGAACAAAATATCCTTGGTTTGAAAGCTGGAGATACAGCTGCCTTTACAATTCAGCCTGAGGAAGCTTATGGTGAAAGACAACCGGATGCTATTGCACAATTACCTGTGGAAATGTTCAACGAATCAGGACTTCCACCTGTAGGAGCTATTTTACCTTTATCAGATAACCAAGGGAATAACTTCCAGGCTTTTGTAGTAGAAATTACTCCGGAAGTTGTAGTAGCAGACCTTAACCACCCAATGGCAGGTAAAGTCTTAGATTTCCAGGTGGAAGTTTTAAACACCCGTCCTGCAACAGAAGAAGAATTGGCACATGGCCACGCTCACGGAGTTGACGGAAACGAAGCTCACTAAAAAAATAAATGTCCGAAAAAGTCGGATAATATAGTATATACATGATACAAAATAAGCCAAAGATAATTCTTTGGCTTATTTTTATTTAAGGTACAAATAGTTATTGAATGCTTGGCATTCTTCCGGAGGGGTGTCAAAAATTCTATGAATTTTTGACGGGGTGGTTCTACGCAAAGCATTGTCTGCATTACATTTCTTCAACCTGTTTGTTAATCCAAAAATTCTCCGGAAACATAATACCAGCGTTCATGCATTTTCTGAAAAACAGAAAACTCATGATGAACCTGCTGATGACCCTCCTGATCCGTATAATAAGCCTTAAATTCTACATGATTTAAAGCCGGAGTACGGATGATTTCCAGTTTTGTCCATTGGTTAATTTCTCCCCATTCCTGTAAGTCTTTTTTATTATGGTATTTTCTTTTTCCGGGAAGGGTCGTCTCCATCAGGTATTCACCATTCGGAATGGCAAAAGCAGAGAATCGTGAACGCATCAGAGCCTCAGCCGTTGGAGCATATTTTTCTCCCGTATGATAAGGTTTACAGCATTCCTCGTAGGATTTTCCTGAACAGCATGGACAGTTCATATATTACATTTAAAATTTGAAATGCAAAAATAATGAATATCAATAGAAACGGGCTTTAGCCCGTTAAAAAATAAGCAAATAAAAATCCATGGCTTTAGCCGAAACATAAAAAAGAAGCACTCTAGTTAAAGAATGCTTCCCGTTAATTTATTTAATAAACCCTCTGCTTCTCAATAAAGGCTTGATATCCGGATCGTGTCCCGTAAAATCTCTGAATGCCTGGTTCAGGTCTACAGAATTTCCTACGGAAAGAATATATTTTCTGAAACGGTCACCGTTTTCTCTGGTTAATCCTCCATTTTTACTGATCCATTCCCATGCGTCATTATCCAAAGTTTCAGACCATAAATAAGCATAATATCCTGCAGAATATCCGCCTCCCCAGATGTGGGCAAAATAAGGAGTGTGATATCTCGGCGGAACGGTTGCCAAATTGAATCCATGGCTGGCTAAAGACTGCTTTTCAAAGTCTAAAACAGGAATAAACTGATTTTCATTGCTTACCGTATGCCAATCCATATCGAGTTCAGCAGCAGAAACCAACTCAGTAGTCATATACCCTTGGTTGAAAGTAGATGCCTTTTTGATCTTATCTACCAAAGCCTGTGGAATAGGTTGTTTTGTTTCATAATGTACAGCGTAATTCTTCAGAACAACAGGATCTAAAGCCCAGTGCTCATTGATCTGAGATGGGAATTCTACAAAATCTCTCGGTACATTCGTTCCTGAAAGTGAAGGATATTTCTGGCTGGCAAACATTCCGTGAATAGAGTGACCAAATTCATGGAAGATGGTTGAAACATCGTCATAGCTGATTAAGGAAGGTTTTCCCGGAGCAGGTTTCTGATAATTATAGCAATTAACAATGACAGGTTTTGTTCCTAATAAATAAGACTGCTCCACAAAATTACTCATCCAAGCTCCACCGTTTTTAGAATCTCTTGTATAAAAATCCAGATAGTAAATGGCAATAGATTTTCCATCATGATCGAAGACTTCATACGTTACTACATCCGGGTGATAAACCGGAAGATCTGTTCTCTTTTTGAAAGTCAGTCCGTAGAATTTCTCAGCAGCAAAGAAAACCCCTTTTTCAAGAACAGTTGTGATTTCAAAATAAGGTTTTATTTCACTTTCATCAAGATCAAACTTAGCTTTTCTTACCTGTTCAGCATAGAAATTCCAGTCCCAAGGTTCTACTTTAAAGCCTCCTTTTTGCTGATCAATAAGATCCTGGATATCTTTTGCTTCACGTCTTGCTGTTTCCACTGCCGGAGTAGCAATCTGGTTCATCAGCTTAGTAGCTGCTTCAGGGGTTTTTGCCATCTGATCCTGAAGCTTCCATTCAGCAAAGTTTTTCTTACCTAAAATCTGTGCTTTCTTTAATCTTAATTTAGCAAGCTGTTCGATGGTTGATCTCGTATCGTTGGCATCTCCTTTCTCAGCTCTGGTCCATGAAGCTTTAAATAGCTTTTCTCTGGTCGTTCTGTTTTTTAAATTTTGAAGAAGAGGTTGTTGTGTAGTGTTTTGTAAAGCCAGAAGATATTTTCCAGGTTGTCCTGCCGTTTTAGCATCAGAGGCTGCAGCTGCAATTTCATCGGCAGAAAGTCCGTCCAGTTCTTTCGCATCGGAGAAAAATACACCTCCTTGTTTTCTAGCTTCCAATAATTTGTTGGCATATTGGGTAGAAAGAGAAGCCAGCTCCTGATTGAGCTGCTTTAGTTTTTCTTTATCAGCAGCAGAAAGGTTAGCACCTGCAATTTCAAAATTCTGCTTATAATATTGTACCAGTCTTTTACTTTCAGAATCCAGACCATCTTCTTTGATGGATTGTATTCTTTTATAAAGATTTTCATTCAGGTACAGTTTGTCAGAATGTGCTGCAAAAATAGGAGCATATTCTTCATCTAAAGCCTGTAATGTAGGATTCGTATTAGCACTGGTAAGATTTGAAAATACAATTTGTGCTCTTCTTAGCACTTCACCACTTTTTTCCAAGGCAACGATGGTATTTTCAAAAGTAGGGGCAGCCGGATTGTTGGCAATTTTTATAATTTCAGCTTCATGTTGCTTTAAACCGTAGTTAAAAGCAGGTTTGAAGTGTTCGTTTTTGATTTTGTCAAACTCCGGTGCTTCGTATTGAAGCTTGCTCTTCTTCATAAAAGGATTTGAAGATAAAGAGGGATCAGGTGCAGGAAGCTCCTGTTGAATATCGGTCTGTTTCATTGTAGTACAAGATTGATTGAACGCCAAGGCAGAAATTAATAATACCGATGAAATATTCTTCATAAATATAGTTGTTATTAAAGCATAAAGATATTAAAAACTTGTATCATAGAATGTATTTTGGCGAACGTATTTCTTTACGTCATTTTGTGGGTATTGTACAATGAATCAGTTAAGTACCTTCAGAGGTGAAAAGTCTTTCCAAAAAATCTCTCTTGAAGACCATTACAGTATTTTCAAATGTAATGTAATATTTTTTATAAATTAGTTGTTATTTAAATAAAGATATCCACAAAAAAAATTAACAAAAGGAATAAGCATGAAAACAAGTACTTTATTTATTTTTTCAGCCTTAGTGGCTTTAGCCTCGTGTAATGATAAACATGAGAACAGAAACAGGGAAGGAGACAATGGTAATTGGGTAGAGAAAGTAGTGAGCAAGGAAAGCGGCCCGATACAGCATAAAGAATTTAATGGAGATTTTGATGAAATTAAGGTTTCACAGGCCATTGAAGCAGAAGTTATAAAATCTGAAACAGAAAAAGTAGAAATTTCTGCACCTCAAAGCATCATCAATGAAATTCTTGTAGATAATGATGGCGGAAAACTGCACATTCATTATAAGCCGGGAATCAGAGTGATGAACATCAGCAAAGTGACAGCTAAAATTTATACAAAAGATTTTATTAAACTTGTTGCGGATTCGGCTGCGAGAATCATTATAAAAGATAAATTTACCCAGGAGAAAACAGAGATCGAAGCATCCAGTGCAGGAAGTATTTCCGGAGATCTGGAGGCTAATGATATGGATATCAATGTAAGCAGCAGCAGTAGTTTCGATGGGAAAGTCTGGGCAGTAAACCTTGACATTGAATCTTCATCAGGATCAACACTTGACCTTTCAGGAAAAGCAAAAAAAGCAGATGTAAGTGCCTCTTCAGGAAGCAGTATTTCCGCTAAAAATGTTATTGCTGATGAGGTAGAAGCAGATGCTTCCAGTGGAGCAAGTATTCATATAAGTGCTGTTTCCAGTGTGAAAGCAGGCGCTTCATCCGGTGGAAGTGTGGATATTTCTAAAAAAGGAGAGCTTAAGAGCGTGAGCAAAGAGGAAAGCAGTGGTGGAAGTGTAAATATCCAATAAACTAATCCTGGGATTCATCCTCATCTTCTTCATCGGCGGATGAGGAATCTTCCCAGTTTTTATTATCAAAATTAAGATTATCATACGCCAACAATTCCTCCTCCCTTTGGAGCATTTCTTTTGTGGTAAATAGCGTAATGTCATCATTATTTTCCTTCATTTTTGCAAGTTTTCTCACAGAAGCTTTATCAATAGCCATAAATCTTTGTCCAAGACGTCTTGCGGCATATTTCCTCATTCCTGTTTCATGAAGTACATCCACCGCCATATCCACCGCTGTTCCCAATGTTTCGCGGTAGATATGATTAACTCCATTGTTTAGATAATCATAAGCATCGATCCTGTTTTTCGCTCTTACAAAAATTTTCACATTGGGATAATGTTCCCGCACAAGTTCTGCAATGAATTTGTTATCATCGGAATCATCCAGACATAAAACCAGAATTTCAGCATCTTCAATTCCTGCGGCTCTTAAAATAGGTATTCGGGTGGCATCTCCATAATAGACTTTAAAACCATAGCTTCTGAGCAATTTAACACGATCAGAATCACGATCCAAAACGGTAGCGGGTATTTTATTGGCTTTTAAAAGACGTCCCACGGTGCTTCCAAAGTGCCCAAAACCTACAATGATAATTTTCTTTTGACTAACATTGCTGTCGAGAATATTATAATCATGCTCTTCCTCCGGGATTTCTGTAATAAATTTTGGAGTAATAAACTTGTCATTGATGATTAGGAGAACAGGAGTGATACACATTGTAATGGCAGTGACAGCCATCATCTGTGCATTCATCTCCGGCCCTAAAAGATAAAGATCCGAAGCATAGTTAAGCAGTACAAATGCAAATTCTCCCACCTGTGAAAGGGCAAATGCATAAAAAAGACTTTGGGAAGTATCTATCCTGAAAAACTTTCCAATAGCATATAAGACAATAAATTTTACAGCCAGCACAGCAAAAACAGTACTGAAGATAAATAAAGGATCTTTCTGGATAATATTAAAATTGATAGTTGATCCCACACTCACGAAGAAAACAGCCAGTAACAGTCCTTTGAAAGGATCAATCTGCGCTTCCAGCTCATGACGGAATTCACTGTTGGCAAGCATTACTCCTGCAAGGAAAGCTCCCAAAGCAGGTGAAAGGCCGATCACCACCATCAGTTCCGAAACCCCAATAACCAGAAATAACGAAGAAGCTGTCAATAGCTCTGACATTCCCGATTTTGAAACATAGCGCAGAAAAGGAACAAATACATATCTTCCGAGTAGAATCAATAATGCTACTCCAAAAATTACCGTTCCGGCCTGAAGCCATTCCGGCAGTTTTTGGATCAGAATCTGGATTTCATTATCATGATGCTTGGCTTTATAATTGGCCAGAATAGGCAATATCGCCAAAATAGGAATCACAGAAATATCCTGAAATAACAAGGTGGAGAATGAAGCTTCTCCCGCAGTAGTCTTGAGATTATTCTTCTCCTGTAAGGTCTGGAGGACAATTGCTGTAGAAGATAGCGCGAAACACATGGCAATGGCAATCGCTTTGTCTACTCTCCAACCTACACTTGTGAATACTAAGAAAAGCAAGAGAATCGTAAGTGCCATCTGTGAAAGTCCCAATCCCATTATTTTCTTTCGCATCTCCCAGAATTTGCGGGGTTCCAGTTCCAAACCTACCAAAAATAAAAGCATTATAACGCCAAACTCGCTGGCATGCATAATATCATTGACGTTGTTTCCTGTAAGTTTAAGGACATAAGGACCTATAATGATTCCTCCTAAAATATAGCCGATTACAGAACTTAACCCTAGTTTTCTTGCCAATGGAACCATGATGATGGCTACACCGAGGAAAATTAATGTGTTCATCGCTAAGCTGGATTCCATATGCTATTGATTGAGTAGTTCTGTAAATTCTTTTTTATGTAAAATGATTTCTTTTTTAGAGAGCTTGTTGGCTTCGTATACAATTTTAATATGCTTAATATCTGCTTTGAAAACCCTTAATGAAACGATAAGCCCGCTGATCAGTTCATCTATGGTGTATTGATAAGTGCCGGTTTTACTGAAAGATCTTTCTTTTCCGCCTGTGGTTACCAGAATATAGACTTCTTTTCCTTCGAGTGGATTATGTTCGCCCTCTTTCAGCCAGTCTCTGTCGAAAACTTCATCAATCCATAATCTGAGAAGCGGTGGCATTCCGAACCATATCAGGGGAAACTGGAAAACAAAACGTTCATAGTTTTTAAGACGTTTTCTTTCCCGGAAAGCAGCGATATGAAAGTCAGGATATTCTTCGTAAAGATCTCTAAGGGTATAATGCTGATGGCGAACGTAGAAATTGATGAGCTCTACATTCGAATTGGAATGCTCCAGATAAGGGTGTGCAAATACTACCAGCGTCTTCTTCATAATCCTGTTTTCAGTAAATATAATAAAAAAATATTGAATAAAAGGTGGTTTTTATGAGGTTTTATTAATTTTTTACTATCTAAATATCAATTTAGTATTAATAAAAGTTAAAGAATTGGCATTATTTTATGTTTTTAAATAAAAAAATCAGATCGTGATGATCTGATTTTTATATAATTTAAAATTGTTTCTTTATTTACCATCCTCCGGATGCGCCACCGCCTCCAAAGCTTCCACCACCTCCGAAGCCTCCGAATCCGCCTCCGCCTCCTCCGGAACTTCCACCACCAAATCCTCCGCCTCCGAAGCTTCCAGGGAATGGGAAAAAACCTCCAGGATAGTTTCTGCGTCCTCTTCTGGTAATGATGACATCATCATCGTCGTCATTGTTTCCACCACGTCCGCCACCTCTGTTACCAAATAGGATAGCAATAATGATGAAAATAATAAAAGCAATGATAAGAACTTTAAAAGCACTTCCATTACCGGAAGGAGCTGTGGTGGCTACAGGTTTGAATTTTCCCTCAACAGCTTCCATAATCGCTGAGGTTCCACCGTTGATGCCTTCATACCAAAGTCCTTTCTTGAACTTTGGAGTAACGATGTAATCTAAGATTTGTCCTGCTACTGAAGCGGTAAGGTATTGCTCTACAGCGCGTCCTTGTTGGATAGACATGGTTCTGTCTTCTGTCGCGATAAGGAAAACCACTCCGTTATCAACACCTTTTTTTCCGATTTTCCATTTTTCCCCAAACATGGTTGCCAGAAAATTCACATCTTCTCCTTTGGTGGAACGGATGATCACTACTTCAATTTCCGTTGAGGTAGAATCTGCAAACTTGATCAGTTTATTGTTAAGTGCATCTTTTTCCTGCTGGGAAAGTAATCCGGCTTCATCAAAAACAGGGTAAAGTACCGAGGGTTTTTCGGGAATGGTGTACTGTGCTGATACAAAAGTGTAAAAGCAAAGTAGTAAAAATGAAAATACTATTTTAAGAGAACGTAATTTCATTTGGAAGTTGGTTTGGGTTTTCTCCTTTTACAGGAAAATGTTTTTTGAGTTCAAGTCCCGTTTCCAGGATGGCACTTTTCAGCGCCTTATAATAATTTCCTTTGGCAAATTCAGCGGTGATATAATCGTGAAGATGATCCCAGTAAGACTGTTTTACTTTTTCATGAATTCCGATATCTCCGATAATGGTAAGATATTTTTGTTCAAAATTGACATGGAAAAGCACTGCGTTTCTTTCAGCAGTTTTATCCATATCAAGCTTCTTGAAAACATCAAATGCTGTTCTGGCATCACGGGTTTCCGTATTGGAATCAATATGTACCCTGATCTCTCCTGTAGAATGATCTTCCGCAGACTGAATCGCTTCCACAAGGGAAGCGATCTGTTGATTTGTTAGGAAATTACCCATTATTATTTGAATACTTCAGGGGCTTTCTGAGCACCTGCGTCAGCTTTGAAATAAGGTTTTTCTTTAAAGTTGGTGAAATTCGCCAGAATATTATTCGGGAAAGTCTTGATGGAAGTATTGTAATCCTTTGCAGCATCGTTATAATAAACCGTCTCAGTTCTGATGCTGTTCTCAATAGCAGTGTACTCTCTCTGGAAGTTGATATACTGCTGGTCTGCTTTTAGGTTAGGATAAGACTCTACCACGGCCATCAATCTGCTTAATGCACCCGATAATTCTCCCTGTGCTGCCTGGAATTTAGCCAAATCAGCTTCTGTCATATTTGTAGGGTCAATATTGATAGAAGTCGCTTTGGAACGAGCTTCCACAACTTGTGTTAAAGTTTCCTGTTCAAATTTTGAATAGGATTTTACGGTTCTTTCCAGATTAGGAATAAGATTGGCTCTTTTCTGATAAACGGTCTCTACATTCGACCATTTTGCGTTTACAGTCTGTTCTTTGTTAACAAAACTGTTATATCCGCTTTTTCCCCAGAAGAAAAGAACAGCAACAATAATAAGAAGGGCAATACCGATGGTTCCTGCACCCAGACATCCTTTATTTTTCATAGTTTATTTTTTTAAATTTTTTGTGCTAACCAAATATACAAATTATGTGCTAATTTTGTAAAAAATTATTTGAATGACAACAATAGTGGTGGCAATGGGAGAGAAAAATGAAATTGGTTTTGAAAACCAGTTGCTTTGGCATCTTCCAAAAGATTTGAAACATTTTAAAGATATTACTTCCGGGCATCCTGTGATTATGGGCAGAAAAACATATGAAAGTATTGGAAAAGCCCTTCCGAACCGTACCAATATTGTTGTGTCAAGAAAGAAAGACTGGTTTGAAGAAGGAATTCTTATCGTAGGAAGCATCAAAGAAGCTTTGAAATTTGCTAAAAAGATCGATGAGGAAGTTTTTGTTATCGGTGGCGGAAATATCTACGAACAGACTATGGATGTTGTGGACAGGCTTGAAGTTACTTTGGTGAAAGCGGACCTTCATGCTGATACTTTCTTTCCGAAAATAGATCCTAAAATCTGGAAAATGACCAATGAAATCTGCTATGAGAAAGATGAAAAGAATGGTTATGATTTTTGTTTCCAGACGTTTGAAAAAATTAACAAAGAAGCATAGAGGTCAATAATGAATTTTTGCTTAGTAAAGGGAATCGTGAATTTTCCGCAGTTACAAAATTAACAAACGCAGCGAATTGACCATTCACCATTGACTTTTTGAACTTTAAGCCTTAAATTTATTATCTTTGCACTTTTAAAATTTAATAATGAATAAATACATAAAAATTGCAGTAGCAGCAGTCCTTATTTTACTGGGACTTTATATGATGTTCTTCACGAGAAATCTTGGGTGGGGTATTGTTGTCTTCCTATTGGCTGCATTTCCGATCTTACTATTCTTTAAAAATGAATATATTCTATTGGCATTCTGGCAATTGAGAAAGCAAAATATGGAGAAAGCCGGAGAATGGCTGTCAAAAATTACAGATTATAAAACTCAGCTTCATAAAACTCAATACGGATATTTTCACTATTTATCAGGATTGACACAAGCTCAGGATCACCCTGCTAAAGTAGAACCTTTCATGAAGAAAGCGTTGGAGTATGGTTTGAATATGAAGCATGACAGAGCAATGGCTACTTTGAATCTTGCGGCAGCCGCTATTTCCAAAGGAAGAAAACAGGAAGGGCAGAAATTACTGGAAGAAGCAAAAAGACTGGACAGTGCTGGAATGATGACCGATCAGATCAAAATGATGAAAGATCAGTTGAAAATGCCGACCATGCAGAAGCATATGCATAACCCGAATATGAGAAACAGAGGAAAATTCTTCTAGTCAACCTAACATATACTATAAAAAGTCCTGATTTTTCAGGACTTTTTGTTTTTTATGATTGTAGGCGGTGGTGGTGCTTCCTGTTTAAAAAATGGGTCTTTTGGGTAAATGTTTTCCTTAACGGCAAACAAACTATCATGCTTCATAAATTTATCTTGGAGTCCGTCATCATAAAATTTCCGATTTTGTTTTTTATAGGTTACAGTAATCAAAGGAAAATCTCCTTTCTCATGCGGTTTATCTTCTTTGTTCAGAAATTTAAGATAATTTTCAAAAGACAAAGGATCGCTTGCTTTTACTTTGTAAGGTATTTTAGGTAAAGTTTGGGTCGTTTTACCATATGATGTTATTTCAGAGTATTTCTCCAGAAACAGAGTGTCATGCTGCTTGGTAAAAGTATAAGTTTCAGATGCGAAGAACATGCAGGCTGAAAGATCAGTCATGATCCTAACAGTATCTCCGTTTTCCATTCTTTCGGAAAAGTGATAAAGATCTTTATTCAGATCAAATTGACTCTCGTGTTGGCAGGAGAATAAAGAAAATGAAAGAATGGTAAGAGGTAATCGTTTCACAAGGTTACATTTCCGAATTCTGATCATACCCATAAAACTTAGGTATCTGCCAATGGTATTTTACCGCAAATGTTCGAATAGCAACGATGAGTAAAATAGTGAAGATCTGTATAAAAGTATAGGAAAGCATTGTATATCTGGTCATCAATAAAAATGCTGCTCCGCCTACGATACATGCTGTGGCGTAAATTTCCTTTCTGAAAATTAATGGAATTCTGTTGAGCAGTATATCCCGGATGATCCCTCCGAAACAGCCTGTAATGGTTCCCAATGCAATACAGATCATAGGATGGATTCCTGCGTTTAGTCCTTTCTGTACACCGATTATGGTGAACAGGCCAAGCCCGAAGCTGTCGAAGATAAATAAAGTTACTTTAAAGTTTTTCTCAAGAGATTTGAATATCATTGAAAATATACTGGTCACCAGAATCAGGGTACACATCAGAATATCATGCATCCAGAATACCGGTATGTCCAGTAATAAATCTCTTACCGTTCCTCCTCCCACAGAAGTTACAAATGCAATAATAAGCACCCCGAACGGATCAAGTCGTTTCTGCATTGCTGCGAAACTTCCGGACATGGAAAAGGCAATGGTCCCCAGGACTTCTATGGCAAAATTGAACTGTTCGTGCATATATAATTATAAATGATTGTTGATAAATGATAATTGATGAATGATAATTGATGAATGATTTCTGCTTAAGCAAATTCTTGGCCATTATATCAATTATCATTTATCGCTCATTAATTATATTTTTTTATCTCTCCACTCTCACAGAGTCCGGAACCATCAGTTCATATTCGCCGCCGTGGGTGATGATTTCCCTTACAATGCTGCTGCTGATGAAAGATTTTCCTGAAGAAGTCAGTAAGAATACTGTTTCCAGCTTTTTGTGAGCTAAAGTTCTGTTGGTATGGGCAATCGCTTTTTCGAATTCAAAATCGGCAGGGTTTCTCAATCCTCTGATGATATACTGAGCATTTTTTTCAAAGCAGTAATCTACTGTTAAGCCTTCGAATGAATCTACTTCCACATTGGGGAATTCTGCTAAGGAGTTTTGGATAAATTCCTTTCTTTTTTCAAGAGGAAACATATATTTTTTCTGAGAATTCTGTCCGATTGCAATGATTAATTTATCAAAAAGCGGTGCCGCTCTTTCTATAATGTCATAATGTCCTAATGTAATCGGGTCAAAAGACCCTGGGAAAACAGCAATTTTCATGTTGTACGAGTTATGATTTTGAATTTTGAATTATCAGTTAAAAGCTTTATGTTTATTTCGTTTCTAACCTCTAATTTCTAACTTCTATTTTATTTATTAAGTGCTTTTTCAACTTCATTTCCGCAAAGATCCATAATGGAAATTCCGTAATGTTTTGCCTGCTGAGGAAGAATACTTGCAGGAGAGAATCCCGGATTGGTATTCATTTCAAGCATATAAGGAATCCCGTTCATGAGTATGAATTCACTTCTTGAAAAGCCACTCATTCCTAATGAATTGTAAGCTCTTTTGGCGATTTCTTCCACTTTTTTTGTAGTTTCCTCGTCAATTCTTGCAGGCGTAATTTCTTCAGATGCCCCTTCGTATTTTGCTTCATAATCGAAGAACTCATTGGTAGGAACAATTTCTGTAATTCCCAAAACAATGGTTTCACCTTTGAAATCAATAACTCCTACGGAAACTTCCATCCCGTCAAGGAAGCTTTCAATCAGAATTTCATTATCTTCTTTGAATGCAATTTCAGTAGCAGCAATGAGTTCGGATTTTTCTTTTACTTTGGAAATACCGAGAGAAGATCCGGATTGGTTGGGTTTTACAAATAAAGGAAGATTCAGTTCTGCTACAATTTCATCCACATTGATGTCTTCACCTTTTCTTAAATAAATACTTTTAGCAGATGGAATTCCGTATTTTGATAATACAGCAAGGGTGTCTTTTTTATTGAAAGTAAGGGCGCTCTGGTAAAAATCACACCCGGTATATTTTTGTCCAATGGCATCCCAGTATGCCTGAAGAATTCCGTTTTCTCCCGGAGTTCCGTGGATGATATTAAAACAAACATCAAATTTTAAGACTTCTCCATTATCTAAAGTCACCGAAAAATCTCCTCTGTTGATGGGATATTTTTTATCATTTTCACCTAAAAAATACCACTCATCTTTAAGAACTATTACTTTATATACGTCATAGAGATTTCTGTCTAAAGAATCATAAATCAATTGTCCGCTTTTTAAGGAAACGACGTATTCATCAGAATAGCCTCCCATAACTACGGCAACACTTTTTTTGTTCATAACCATATAGTATCAATTAAGGCAAATTTAATCATTTTATGCAATGCAATATGGGAAATCAGCAAATTTTAAAATCAAAAATGAATTGTGTTAAATAAAAAGTCCATTCTAAAATTATTAGCTATATTTGCGGTTATAATTAAAGTATTTTTAAGTATGCTTAAATCACTTTTCAATTGGAAAGTTTTACTGAATTTAGTAGTAGCCATCGGTATTTTCGTGGGTCTTGTATGGCTTACGTTTCGCTGGTTGGAGTACCATACGAATCACGGTCAGGAAATTCCTGTTCCCAATATTGTAAATAAATCGGTACATGATGCCGTTAAAATTTTAGATGATACAGGGCTGGAATATGAAGTAGACAGTGCCAATTACGATCCTAAATACAGACCATTCCAGGTGTTACAGGTATATCCTGCGCCAGGTTCCCGTGTAAAAGACGGAAGAACGATAACACTTAAGGTAAATCCAAGAACATGGGCTCCTATTGCGGTTCCTAATGTAATCAATAAATATTCCGGACTGGCATTCCAGAGACTGGATCAGGTAGGTCTTAAAATTGGTGATACGATTTATGAACCTAGTATTCAGAAGGACGCTCTTTTAAGAATATTATATAAAGGAAATGCTGTAAATCCGGGTACACGCTTACCAAGATTCTCAACGATTGATGTAGTGGTTGGTTCCGGGCCTATGAGAAATATTTCCATTCCTAATGTAGTTGGACTTACGGTAAAAGAAGCGAGAGCTGTAATTGCCAGGAGTATGTTTGAAGTAGGATTGGTAGATCATGAAGACGGAGGCAAAGATGAGTCTGATATTATCTATTATCAGGATCCTGCTTCCGGAGATGTTCGTGATCAGGGAATGCAGATCGACCTTTGGGCAAGTAAGAAAACTCCGGCAGAATTAAGAGCAAAAGTAGAGCAGTTGAATTCTATCTATCGTATGAAAGTGGATACTTCACTTCCTCCGGTCCGATATGAAGAAGTACACAGTGAGCCAAGTTATGACGCTCCGGTTGTACCGGCTTCTGCTCCTAAAAGAGAAACTCCAAAACCAGAAGTGCCGAAAACTGAGACTCCAAAGCCTCAGACTACAACTTCTAAACCTGCAGGTCAAAATACAGAGAAGCCTAAAACTTCTACCACTACTCCTTCAGCTGGAAGTACAGCGAAACCGGCTGCTTCAGCAACGACACAGCAGCCTGCTCAAAAGCCTAAAAAAGCTAAAGTGCAAATAGATTAATATAAAATTATTATAAATAAACAGAGGCTTCAACTGCAAAATGTTGAGGCCTTTTGTGTAAAAAAAAATAAAACAATGTCAGAAGATAACGAAGATTTTTTAGATGAAGAATTGTTAGATTCCAACAGTATCGAAAATATCGATATTGACGAGGAAAATAAAGGTTTGTATGAGCATCTTAATATCACTGTTGACAGCAAGCAGGAACCCTTAAGAATAGATAAGTTCCTATTAATATACAGGCAGAATTCTTCAAGAAATAAAATTTCACAGACCTGCAGAGCCGGAAATGTGATAGTGAACGGAACTGCAGTAAAGCAGAATTACCGGGTAAAACCGGGAGATCAGATCTCTGTACTGCTTACCCACCCTCCTAGAGAGAATGTCATTATTCCACAAGATATTCCGGTGAATATCGTTTATGAAGATGATGACCTTGTTGTTGTGGATAAGGAAGCTGGAATGGTGGTACACCCCGGATTCGGAAACTGGGACGGAACATTGGTGAATGCACTGGCTTTTCATTTTGAAAAGAACGGGGAGAAATCTGATCTTGACAGGGTAGGATTGGTTCACAGGATTGATAAAGATACCTCAGGACTACTGGTGATCGCCAAGAATGAATATGCATTGAGCTTCCTTGCAAAACAGTTCTTTAACCGAACTACGAAAAGACTGTACTGGGCTTTTGTGTGGGGAAATATGCAGGATGAAGAGGGAACCATCAGAGGTCATATCGGAAGGCATCCTAAAAACAGAATGCAGATGTCTGTTTATGAAGATGGCAGCCAGGGGAAACATGCAGTGACGCATTATAAAGTCCTTGAAAGATTCAAATATATGACCTGGGTGGAATGTAAACTTGAGACCGGAAGAACACATCAGATCAGGGCACATTTCAGACATATCGGGCATACTTTGTTTAATGACGAAAGATATGAAGGACATACGCCTTTAAGAGGGATAAATCTTCCGAAATACAAGCAATTTATTAAAAATGTTTTTGAAATTTTGCCAAGACATGCCCTTCATGCCCATACCCTTGGATTTATACACCCAACCACAAAAAAGGAATTATATTTTGAAAGCCCAATGCCCAAAGATATGGCGGATGCTGTAAAAAAATGGAGAAATTATTTAGAAAACTAAAAATATATTGAGAATTTTTTTATATTTGTTGAATTGAAATCAAGATTTGTTATGAGAAAACTATATGCTATCGTATGTTTAGCTCTTTTGTCAAATGCATACAAAGCACAAGAATCACTACCATACTATCAGCAATATCTTTTGGATGGTGAGTTCCTGTTCAACCCAGCTCAATACGGAAAAACAGATTACGTACAGCTCAACGCCAATTATCAACAACAATTTTCAAAATTCAGTAATTCTCCTAATGTTCAGTCAATCGGGATTAATGCGAATATCTTTGATAGAGTAGGTGCTGGTATTTCCGTATTCAGAGACAGTAACGGACCGATCTCTGCGGGTGGTATCACGGCTGGTGCTTCATATTTTATTCCGCTAAGTAGTGAAGGAGACAGAAAAGACCAGTTCTCTTTCGGTACAAGTGTTAACTTCTATAATATGAATTTTGACTATTCAAAAATCAATACGGAAGAAGGTGGTGATCCACTATTAAGAGGGGAAGAAAGTAACATCTTTATGGTGTATGCCAACTTCGGTTTGGCGGCTACCTACAGAGGCTTATTCGGGGGTGTTTCCGTAAATGATATCGCATTAAGTAATGATGCTTCTATCGTAAACAACTATGAGCCTTCTCCAATTAAATTCTTCTTAAATTTAGGATACAACTGGAACATTGCTGATAATATTACCATTGCACCATCAGCATTGATTAACCTTAATACAAACTCAACGAGAATGATCGACTGGAACTTAATGGCGACTTTCTCTAATGAGATCAACGCATTCTCTTTCGGGGTAAGCTACAGAACGGTTCAGAACAGATTTGACAATCAGAACCTGAGTATCTCTCCAATTGTAAAAGTAAGATTCAACAAATTCATGATTGGAGCTACTTATAACCTTGGATTGTCTGACATCCAGAGTTATGGAGGAAACAGCTTCATGATTGGTCTGGGTTATAACTTTGACAACTTCATTAATGCTAGAGGATTTAGATACTAATTAATTTAATTTAAATAAATTTGAGCTCTGAAATTTTTCAGAGCTTTTTTTATGATGTATATTCACATTCCGTTCTGTAAACAAAAATGCAGCTATTGCAACTTTCATTTTTCAACATCCCTGAATTTTAAGGATGAAATGCTTCGTGCCATGAAAACTGAAATACTATTGAGAAAAGATGAGTTGCAGAACAAAAACTTGAAATCCTTGTATTTTGGAGGTGGAACTCCTTCTATTCTTTCTGTAGATGAGATCAGTTCCTTAATAGATGAAGTATTAAAATATTTCAGTTTTGAAAAAGATATAGAAGTCACGCTGGAAGCCAATCCGGATGATTTGGATAAGAATTTCTTAAAACAGCTGGCTGGAACCCCTGTAAACAGACTTTCCATTGGTACTCAAAGTTTTTTTGAAGAAGATTTAAAATTGATGAATAGAGCTCACAGTGCTTCCGAGGCAGAAAGTTCTATCAAAAGGGCTCAGGATTTTGGTTTTGAAAACCTGAGTATTGATCTGATCTACGGTTCACCCACTTCCAATCTTGAGATCTGGAAAGAAAACCTGAATAAAACCATTGCTCTGGAAGTTCCTCATATTTCCTCCTATGCATTGACGGTAGAACCCAAAACGGCATTAGAAAACTGGATATCAAAAGGGAAAATAAAAAGCCCTAAAGAAGAAGAACAAAACAAAGAATTCTATTATTTATCTGACTTTTTAAAAGATAATGGTTTTGAACATTATGAAGTTTCCAATTTTGCAAAACCAGGCTTCTATTCACGCCACAATTCTGCTTATTGGAAATACCAGGAATATCTTGGAATTGGTCCTTCGGCACATTCTTATAACGGATTTGATGTCAGAAGCTGGAACGTAGCCAATAATCAGCAATACATCAAAAAGCTTAATGATAAATTATTAGCCAAAGAAGAAGAAATTCTTTCCAAAGAAGATCAGTTTAATGAAATGATCATGATCGGCTTACGAACTATTTGGGGCGTAGATTTGGAAAGTTTAAAAAATAAATTCTCAGATAGAGAACTGGAGCATTTTCAAGCAGAAATCAAACCGAAAATAGAAGACGGAATTTTACTTATTGAAAATGACCATTTGAAAATTCCTGAAAAGCATTGGTTTATGGCCGATGGAATTGCTTCGGATTTGTTTATTGTATAACAGTTTGTTGTATATGGTATACTAAAAATTCATTATTTTTGTATAAAATTTCAGCTCATTTGAAAACGAAAAAACAAGATTATTCACATCTTTCACCAAGCCAGCCTATCGGAATTTTCGACAGCGGGGTAGGAGGTCTTACCGTTGCCAAAGAAATCAAAAGACTTCTTCCTAACGAAGATCTGATCTACTTTGGAGATACAAAGCACCTTCCTTACGGAGAAAAGTCCAAGGATGCGATTATTGAATACTCTACCAAGATTACCAATTTTCTGCTGGAGCAGAACTGTAAAGCGATTGTAATTGCCTGTAACACGGCAACGGCTAATGCTTTGAATGAGGTTATGCAGTCAGTTGCAGGAAAAGTTCCGGTCATAGACGTTATTAATCCTGTTGCTGAAAAGGTATCTTATGAAATCCATACTAATGTAGGAGTGATTGCCACCAAAGCAACTGTGAATTCAGGATTGTATAAAAAGAGCATCCGAAAGCATAATAAATGGATCAAAGTAGACGAACTGGCTACACCATTATTGGTTCCTGCTATTGAAGAAGGTTTTAAAAATCATCCGATCACGCACGCTATTATTTATAATTATTTAAGTAATAATAAACTAAAAAATATTGAAACATTGATTTTGGGCTGTACCCATTATCCACTTTTAATAGATGAAATCAAACAGTATTACGGAAACAGAGTCCGTGTGATAGACTCTCCGAATATTGTAGCCAATCATCTAAAGATCATTCTGGATAAGTACAATCTCTTAAATGATCATAACTCAAAACCCAATTATCATTTCTATCTTTCGGATATTACCAAGAACTTTGAGAAAATCTCTAAGAAATTCTTCGGAAAAACAATTGATTTGGAATTGAAAGTATTATAAATAAAAAGTCTGCTATTTAGAGCAGACTTTTTTATTTGTGTTCTTTGTGAAATTCGTGTTTAAATTACGCTTCCACAATTACCTTTTCAGCATTCAGTCTTTTCTTTGGATTAAATTTAGGCTGATTAGCATCTGCTTCATCTCTTTCCCCAATAGCTACTGCAAATAACGTTTCATATTTTTCATTATTCAGAATAACATCATATTCTTCAGGTTCAATTCCTTCCATTGGAGTAGAATCTATTCCCATTGCTGCACAGGCAGATAAAAGCACTCCTAAAGATAAATAAACCTGATGCCCAAGCCATGATTTTATAGCCTCTTCTCCTTTAGGCTTTACCATCGTTCGGTAATAATTAACCGAGCCTTCCGGAAGGTTTTCTTCAATTTGCTTTTCAAAGTTTTCAATGTTTTTGATCACTTGGAAAACAATAACATGGCTGCTATCCAACACTTTTTCTTTATTAAAATAAGACTTATCTCCCAATTGTTTTTTCAGTTCCGGATCATTTACAAAAATAAAATTCCAGGGCTGGCTATTAATGGATGAGGGGCTTAAATTTAAAATCTCCTGAAGCGTTGCAATTTGTTCTTCACTGATTTTTCCCTGTGGGTTATACTTTTTTACAGTATACCTTTTTTTCATTTTGTCTAAAAAGTTCATAATTTTATACTATCATTTTTATAGTTACAAAATTAATTTAAGTTTACTAACTTTGCAATAACGGTAAAAAATGATAGTATAAAAAATGTATACAATTGATAATAAATCCTATCCCTGCTGTACCAGTGTCACAATGAAATTTATAGGAGGGAAATGGAAAGCAGTAATTTTGCACCATCTTATTGGCGGGGCTAAACGTTATAATGAGATAAGAAAATCCATTCCTACCATTACGGAAAGAACATTGAGTTTACAGTTAAAACAATTGGAAGAAGATGGAATTGTGGACAGAAAAGTTTTTACAGAAAAACCTCCTTTAGTGGTAGAATATGAATTAACAGACTTTGGAAGAACTTTATTACCTGTTTTGGAAGCGATAACAAAATGGGGCGAAGAATCTCCGGTCATATCAAAAAAAATAATCAGGAATTAAAGTTCCTGATTATCTTCTTTATTCGGTTCAAAAAAACTGAAACTTACGTTTCCGTATTTTCGGGTATCTATTAAATTGGGATGATCCAGCTTCATGCGGCTTTGGTGTTCCACAATAAGAACTCCATTTTCTTTAAGGTATTTATTGTTTAAAACCAAAGAGATCAGCTCGTGGTACTTTTTCTCTTCCATTTCGAAAGGAGCATCAGAGAAAACGATCTCAAATGACTTTTTATTTCTGAATTTTTTAAGCCAATCAAATACATCACCTCTCTGTACATTGATCTGAAGCGCCATGTCAAGCTCAGAAGCTGTAGTGTTGATAAATGCAGTATGTTTTGGGTTCATTTCCACAGAAGTAATATTCTGGCATCCCCTGGAAGCAAATTCAAAGGTAATAGAGCCAATTCCGGCAAAAAGATCAAGTACGGAGATGGACTGCATATCGTATTTGTTTTCCAGAATACTGAATAAAGCCTCTTTCGCAAAATCGGTAGTAGGTCTTACATCAAAGTTTTTAGGAGCGGCAATCTTTTTGGCTTTCCATTTGCCTGATATTATTCTGAACATATTTTTTTGTTAGGGTTTAGGTTGTAGATTATAGGTGGCAGGTGATTGTGTTTAGGATCTAATTCCTATTACCTGCGGCCTGCAACCTAGTTAAGTATAAAATTCTTGTTTGGAATATTGTCAAAAACAATTTTCAGGTTTTTAACAAATTTCTGAAGTTCGGAAATGAAGGTTTCATTTTCCGTAGTTTCTCCATAAGCATAAAAGCTGGTTTCATTGATTCCAAAACCTATCTTACTCAATGTAAACATAATGAAGTAAAGGAAATCTACTTCTGAGTTGACATCAAGGTTATTATAAAGGATTATTTTTTTATTGTCAATCGCAAAAAACTCACATTGGTTATGATAAAGATTGATATGAATTTCCTTGTTGGTTTTATTATTAATTGAACTTAGAAACTTTTCTCCGGAGAAATTAAAATGAACCGGTATAGCCAGCTCTTTTATTTTCTTATAATAGTTTTTCGGAAAAGTATAATAAAACTGAATATTGAATTTTTTGTTAATAGAAAGCATCAGCTCTTCCTTTTCTCTGTCAGTCGGAGCGTTGAAAGCGATCAGGTCAAATCCTACCTCATGCTCAGAAAAACCTTCAGGCATCAGGGTAAAATGATTAAAAGCTGAAATCACATGGATTTCTTCATAGCGCTGCTTAATAAGAACTTCATCCAGCTTTTGATCAATAAGATTGGCTGGTGTCTCTTCAGTAACGAAATAAGACTTTTCCTCCAGAATGTTTTTGTTCTTAACAATCTGATAGATCAATCCGTCTTTGGTAAAAAGTAAATTAAGTACGTTCATATTTCAATTCCTGCAAATTTAGTGAAATTCTACCATTACCGCACCCGATTGATGGTGAAGTATTTCCTTATTATAAAAATCAATATTAACCTGGCTTTCCAGTACGTCCCGAACCATCCTCTGCAACGTTCCGTCACCAATGCCGTGAACAATTTCCAGTCTTTTCAGGTTGTTCTTTCTGCAAAACTCAATCACTTCAATCAGTCTTTCTTTTTGTATAAATAGTCTTTCGAAGCTGTCATAGTCATTGGGATTCTTTACCAAATTATGAAAATGCAGGTCTAAAACCAAATGATTTTTCTGATGTTTCTTAGAAATGATTTTTTTAGGCTCGGCTTTTCTTACGACTCTGATATTTTCATAGAGATCCGAATCTTTAGGAACCAGTTTTTCTTTGGGATATTGATGGGTAAATCCGTATTCATCTTTAAAAACGGCAATATTTCCTTTCACGGAAGTAATTACCCCGCTTAAATCCTCGTCCACTACCGAAACCTTATCACCGATCTTCATATTTTTTTAAGACTTGTCTGAACCCAATATTTGTGCAAAGGTAGAAAGTAAAACGAATGAACACAAACTCCTTTTTCTTCAAACTCTCAAGCTCTCTCACTTATCACACTCTTGATCCCAGTTCAATAACTTCCAGATCCTTGATTTCCTCACCGTCCACCACAAAACGCATCATCGTTCTTACTTTATGCCATCCCTGTTTTCCGCACGCGCCGGGATTCAGATGGAGAAGACTGTTTTTTTCATCATACATTGCTTTCAAAATATGAGAATGACCTGAAATAAATAATTTCGGTGCTTTTTCAGCAATTTCTTTTTTAGTGAGTGGAGCGTATTTTCCAGGATAACCCCCAATGTGAATCATCAACACTTCCAGGTTTTCACAAAAGAAACGGTTGACTTCCGGAAATTCAGCCTGAATTTTGGCATTATCAATATTTCCGTAAACGCCTTTCAGAGGCTTTATTTTTTCAAGCTGTTCAATCACATCCAGACTTCCGAAATCTCCGCAATGCCATACTTCATCGGCCTGAGAAGCATATTCCAGGATCCGGTCATCTATATAAGAATGAGAATCGGAAAGGAGAAGAACTTTTGTCATGTACTGCCATTTTTAAAACTGCAAATATAAAGAAGCTTTTATCAATTCACAGGAGATCCTAATCAGTAATATTTTTTGTTTTTCTGATAGAATCCAGTTTCATTTCAATAGCTGCACTGAAAACCTTTTTTAGTTTTAGTTGATTTTCCGTAAGCTTTGAAATAACAAAAGTACCAGTCATATTGGTATTGGAAGGAAAGACCAGAGTCACTGTAGAATCTGAAGCTTTTTTCCAGCTCCCGATATAACGGTCTGGTTTTTCACTTTTTTTAGTAACAGGTTCTTCCAAAGTATCATACCTTAAAGTAGATTTAATCAGATTCCCTGTAATTTTTCCGTTTTTCTGAAATCTGATCCCTTCTCTTCTTGCCTCAAAACCATCCTGCTTTTCATAAGTATAGATATAAGTATCCATTTTACTTAAATTCCAGGTTTGTAAAAGCAAAGGATTAGAAGTTCTGTCCTGGGCTTTGATACCACTGATAGTGAAAAGAGAGAAAATACAGATAGAAATAGGCTTTTTCATGAATACTGCTGATTTATCGTAAAGTTTTAGCACGGCTAAAATTAGCATCGCTTAATATTTAGTAAATTTGGGAAAATTAAAATAAACAATGAAACAGAAACTTTCTTTTTTCATTTTTCTTTTGACCGTAGGATTGGCCAATGCGCAGGTTGAAGAAAAAAAGCTGGATGAGCTGATCCGGAACACCCTGAAAACCTTTGATGTACCCGGAATGTCGGTAGGAATTGTAAAAGATGGAAAAGTAACCTATTCCAAAGGCTTTGGAGTTCGTTCTCTTACTACGAAGCAGCCTATGGACGATAATACATTAGTGGGAATTGCTTCCAACTCCAAAGGGTTTACCTGTGTGGCATTAGCAATTCTTGCGGATGAAGGAAAACTGAACTGGGATGATAAAGTTTCAAAGTATATTCCTGAATTTCAAATGTATGATCCTTACGTTTCTCAAAATGTAACGATCAAAGACCTTATCACGCACAGAGCGGGATTAGGACTAGGGCAGGGAGATCTTATGTTTTTTCCGGAAGGGGGAAGCTTAACAGTTAATGATATTGTTCATAACGTGAGATACCTGAAGCCTGAAAATCCTTTCAGAACAACACTGGATTATAACAATATCATGTTTATTGTTGCCGGAGAAGTAATTCACAGAGTTTCCGGATTAAGCTGGGCAGAATTTATTGAGCAAAGAATTATGAAACCGGCGGGAATGACTTCAAGTTTCGGAAGTTATAACAGAGCAAAAGCTATAGCAAACAAAATTGATGCGCACGCTCCGGTAGATGGAAAAGCAATTGCTGTTCCTCACGACTGGAACGAAACAGGTAATGCAGCAGGAGGAATTATGAGTAATATCAAAGATATGACGACCTGGGCAGAATGTCTGTTGAATAATTTCACCACAAAAGATGGTAAAAAACTGGTTTCGGATAAGAATGTTCAACAACTTTGGAGTCTGCAGATTCCAGATAGAGTGGCTGCAAAAAATCCTTATGACACAAGTTTCTATGGATACGGTTTAGGATGGTTTTTGAGCGATGTTAAAGGACACAAACAGGTACAGCATACCGGAGGATTGATCGGAACGGTGACACAGTTTACTTTAATTCCGGATATGAAACTGGGAATTGTAGTATTGACGAACCAACAGTCCGGAGCCGCTTTCAATACCATTACGAATACCGTGAAAGATTCTTATCTTGGGATAGCAGACAGAAACTGGCTGAAAACCTATGGCGACAGAATGTCTAAAATGGAAGCTGAATTCAATAAACAGAAGAAAGATGCTTTTGCAAAATCTGAAGCCTTTAAAAAAGAAAAATCTTTACAGCCAAAAGCAGAACAGTTTACAGGAACTTACAATGATGTATGGTTTGGTGATGTAGAAATTACACAACAGGGAAATAGCTACAGAATTGCGTGCAAAAACTCTCCAAGGTTAAAAGGAGAGCTGCTTCCTTATTCCAATAATTCTTTCATTATCAAATGGGACGACAGAAGCTATGATGCGGATGCCTACATTATTTTCAATTATGATGAAACCGGAAAAGCAGAATCTGCAAGATTAAAAGCAATTTCTGACGTAACAGATTTCAGTTTTGATTTTGATGATCTGGATTTGAAGAAGAAGTAAAAAACGAAAGCATAAAAGATATTCTATAAAGAACGGGCATTGGTCCGTTCTTTTTTGTTGCTCAAACACGAATTGCGCTAATTGTTCACAAATAACACTAATATTTTACTGAAGGAGGTTAAGGTCCTGCTGTGCTAAGGAAAGATCTGTGTTAAAATGTTGCTTTTCAAAGAAATTTTTTAATTCAAGAAGTCTTTTTTTATTGTCATAATGGACGCTTGAATTCAGTTTTCTTTGACATAACGAGCAGGCTCTTGCCAGGTGATAATCAGTTTCCGATAATGAATTGGTTCCGTTCATCACACAGTTGGCATTCAGGCAGTGGCTGATCCCAAACATATGGCCGATTTCGTGTGAACTGATTTTTATTAATCTTAAAAGACTTTCATTAAAATTTGAATCAGTTAAATGACCATTGGCAAATCTATACATCGAAGTTACTCCTACACCATCTTCATAAGAAGCCAGTCCGAAAACGTAGTTCTATTCCGGTTTTGGGAAAAGGTCTTTTTCGGTAATTCCCATCAGGACTACAGCATCTTTAGGCTTTTTTTTGATCAGAATGCTATCCAGCACATATCCTGCCAGAATCTGTTCCTGTCCTTCGTTTGAAATTCTTTTCACTTTTTCAGGAAAGATGGTGTTAGGCAGAGCAGGCAGTATTTTTGTTTCCAGCTTGTAATATATTTTTAAGTATTCTTTTGTGAGAGCTATTTCCTTTTTCTGAAGTTCATCAAAAGTTCCGATAGGCTGAAGATAGATGGTGTTTTTTCCAGGTTCGGGTTTTATTTTTTTTAATTTCTGAAAACCTTCAAATGTTTGGAAATGTTCATCATGATTTTACCTCCAGCTTCCGGGGTTGGGGGAAGAGGAAAGTTTTATGTCATTCTTTACGATAGACTCATAGTAAGTTTTGTTCTGTTTCTGACATGAGAAAAGAAGAGTAATTATTGTGACATAAAAAAATAAGGATGTAAAATTATATTTTCCCAGGCTCATAAAAGAACAGCAGTTTCTTTTTAGCCCCATCAAATTCAGACCAGGATTCACAGTCTACCTCAAAACCAGCCACTCCGCAGGTGGGGAAATGGAAAATATCCTCAGAAATGGAATTGGCAAAATTGGAAATTCCATTATTGTGTGAGAAGAAAGCTACCGAATTCAGGTTATCATCCAGATCATAAATTACAGATTCAAAACTTCTTTCCGAAGGATTATATAATTTTTCATCAGTTGAACAATTTAACTGATACGCCTGATTAAAAATTTTACAGGTGTTCAGTGCACGAACCGCGGGGCTGGACACAAAATGATCAATGGAAATATTATTGTTTTTCAGGAATCTGGACATGTGCATAGCATCCTCCAGACCTTTGTCTGCCAAAGGTCTGTCAAAGTCCTCCGTTTCTTCCGGCCAGTCGCTTTTTGCATGTCTTACGAGGATGAGTTTCTTCATATAATTGTTTTTTGGAAGATTAAAATTATAAAAAAAATAATGGAATAAAACATGATTTATATAAAAAAACTGCGTTATGAATAAAATCAGTAAATTTTACTAAATTTGCAGACTTATGGGACAAATCCTTGCAATAGACTACGGAAAGGCTCGTTGTGGTATCGCTGCAACGGATGATATGCAGATTATAGCCAGTGGGCTGGAGACTGTAGAGAACCGTTCTCTAATGGATTTTTTGAAAAAATATTTCAATGAAAACAAGGTCGATGAAGTCGTAATTGGACTTCCCATAGATTTGAAAGGAAACGTTTCAGAAATAGAAACGGATATTTTAAAATTCATAGAAGAATTTAAAAAAGAATTTTCGGATATTGCGGTTCACCGTTTTGACGAAAGATTTACTTCCAAAATGGCTTCATTCTTTATTTCCCAAAGTGGAAAAAACAAAAAGAAGAGGCAGGAAAAAGGGTTAATAGATAAAGTAAGTGCAACCATCATATTGCAGAATTTTTTAGAACAAAGATTAAGATGATATTACCGATAAGAGCTTTTGGGGATCCTGTTTTGAGAAAAGTAGGAAAAGATATAGAAAAAGACTATCCCGAATTACAGGAACTGATAGATAACATGTTCGAAACCATGTACAGCGCAAATGGCATAGGTCTTGCAGCGCCACAGATTGGTTTGGATATCCGTCTGTTTGTGATAGATGTAACACCTCTTGCAGAAGATGAAGATTATGAAGATATTAAAGATGAGTTGGCAGAGTTCAAAAAAGTATTCATCAACGCTCAGATTCTTGAAGAATCAGGTGAAGAATGGAAGTTCAATGAGGGCTGTCTTTCTATTCCGGATGTAAGGGAAGATGTAAAAAGAAAAGGAACAATCGTTATTGAATATTATGACGAAAATTTTGTGAAACATACAGAAACTTTTTCCGATATTAGAGCCCGCGTAATTCAGCATGAATATGACCACATTGAAGGAGTTCTGTTTACCGATCACCTTAGCGCTCTGAAGAAGAAACTGGTAAAAGGTAAGCTGACTAAAATCTCTCAGGGTGACGTAAACATCGGTTACAAAATGAGATTTCCAAAGTAATTAAATAAGGATTAAAACGAATAATAAAAAGCAAAAAGCCAGTGCTGATTGCAGAATTTACAAAAAATAAAATTATGCTGTTAGAAAAAATAATTTCAATTTCTGGAAAACCAGGACTTTTCAAATTAGTTTCTCAATTAAGAAACGGATTCATCATTGAAGATGTTACCAACAAGAAAAAAGTAAGCATTGGAAACTCAAGCCAGGTAAGTTTATTGGACAATATTGCCATGTTTACATTTGAGAAAGAAGTTCCGTTATTTGAAGTATTTGAAAATATTGCTAAAAACAACAATTATAAGGAAACTATTTCTCACAAATCTTCTGAGGCAGATTTGAAAGATTTCATGTTGGCATCTCTTCCTAACTATGATACAGAAAGAGTATACGCTTCTGATATCAAGAAATTGGCTCAATGGTACAACATCCTTCACAAAGCAGGATACATCACTCCTGATAGCTTTGTAAAAGCAGAGCCTGAAACTTTAGAAGGTGAACCTGCTGCAGAAGAAGTAAGCATTGAAAAAGATACTAAAAAAGCAGCTCCAAAAGCAGAAAAGCCTGCTGCTCCAAAAGTAAAAGCTACTTCAGCTGCAAAATCAGCTCCGAAAAGCACACACAGAAAACAAGGATAATTCATTTTTGAATTAAAATATAAAACCTTGTCCGGAAATTCCGGACAAGGTTTTTTGTTTTTTCAAACAAAAGATAATTACATGCTAGTATTCCAAACCTAGCAGGTTTTGAAAATCTGTTAGGTTTCCATATCGAATCTATCAGGATTCTGCACTTCGCAACTTTTACTTCCAACGTTTGTAATGATGTCCGAATATCCCTTACATTTGTATAAGATTGAATTTTCAAACAATGAATACGAAACAAGAGAAACTGGAGGCCTTCGGAAGATTACTGGATATTATGGATGACTTGCGTGAAAAATGTCCGTGGGATCAGAAACAAACGTTAGAGTCTCTTCGCCATCTTACCCTTGAGGAGACCTATGAACTCTCAGATGCTATTTTGCAGAATGATTTACAGGAAATAAAGAAAGAGCTGGGTGATGTTTTGCTTCATTTGGTTTTTTATGCTAAAATTGGTTCTGAAAAAGAAAGTTTTGATATAGCAGATGTCATCAATTCACTTAATGAAAAGCTGATCTTCCGCCATCCTCATATCTATGGTGATACTGAAGTGAAAGATGAAGAAGAAGTGAAACAGAACTGGGAAAAATTGAAACTGAAAGAAGGAAATAAGTCTATTTTAGGCGGAGTTCCGAAAAGTCTGCCTAGTTTGGTAAAAGCCTACAGAATTCAGGATAAAGTGAAAGGAATAGGTTTTGAGTTTCACGATGCAGAAGATGCATGGAAAAAGGTAGATGAAGAGATTCAGGAATTTCATGCGGAGACTGATCTGGATAAGAAAGAACAGGAGTTGGGTGATGTATTTTTCTCTTTGATTAACTATGCAAGAATTTCAGGAATCAATCCTGATTCTGCCTTGGAAAGAACCAATCTCAAATTTATTTCAAGATTTCAAAAGATGGAAAGTCTGGCTGAGGAACAGGATCTGAAACTGGCAGATATGTCTCTGGAAGAAATGGACGTTCTCTGGGAAAAAGCAAAAAAACTTTCATAATTCCTGATGGGAACAATTAATGCTTCTTACACTCAATTAAAATAATAAAAATAGATATGTTACGTTTGCTTATTTTACCTGCTTTGCTTTTATTAAGCTGCAATCCAAAAGCTCAGAATTCTCCCACTAATGAGGATGAATTGAAAGTTCAGTTTACCTTACCTAAAAAGTTGAAGGAAGTTTCCGGAATTACTTTGTCGCAAGATAAGAAAACAATCTGGGCAATAGAGGACAGAGGAAATGAAAATGCAATATACGGGCTGAGTGATAAAGGCGACATGCTGGCAAAAATACCGGTAGAAAATGCTGAAAATACAGACTGGGAAGATATTATATCTGATCCTCAGGGAAATATTTATATCGGAGATTTTGGTAATAATGATAATAACAGAAAGGATCTGGTGATCTTAAAAACAGATTTGAAAGACAGTAAACAAATTGTTACTAAAGTTGTTCAGACCACAAAATTTCATTATCAGGGACAGACTGAGTTTCCTCCAAAAAAATCAAATTTGCTGTATGACTGTGAAGCTTTTGTTGAAATAGACGGGAATTTTTACTTATTCACCAAAAACAGAAGCAAAGGTTTTGACGGAACTTTCCTTGTATTCCAGGTACCCAATAAAGAAGGTTATTTTGAAGCGAAGTTAATAGGAACATTAAAACTTGATGGAGGGTATAATGATGCAGCTATTACATCTGCTACCATCAACAGTACAAAAGATAAAATTGTATTGCTGACCCATAAAAATGTACACGTTCTTACTGGATTTACAGCAGACAATTTCAGTGCTGCAAAAATTCAGAAAATCCCTTTGAATCATAATTCCCAAAAAGAAGCTATGGTATTCTTTGATGATAAAACGCTAATGATTGCCGATGAGAAAGGGAAGAATGAAGGTGGAAATGTGTATACTTTTTCTTTAAATTAAATTATATATATTTATAAAAAATAAACTAACCAACCATGAAAAAATTACTTTACCTTTCACTTGTGCTGAGTTTGTTTTCCTGCAGCAACAGTGATGACACGACCGAAGATACTCCATCTCCAATTGTACATACAGAAAAAGCTTATGTATATAATACGGATGGTGTAGGAACAGTACCTAACCCTAAAGAATACTATGAGTTTACTTATGAAAACGGAAATTTAGTCAATGTTAAAGGACGATTTTTGCCCGTATTCTTTCAAATGTTTAACATGTTTTTCTCCGAATTAACTACTCAATTATCTTATAATGGTAACAAAATAAAGGTAAGTGTTTTAGAATTTGCTGGCATTTCCAAACATGATGAATATCTGTATTATATGGAAAACAGCAGACCCCAAAAAGCTGAATATTATTATGTTAATAAAGACACAGGGAATTCTCCCATAGTATATACAAAAACTTACACCTATGAGCAGGATAGAGTAGAAAAGACTTCTATAAAATTTAATAATGCAGCCAATACTGAATATGCTACAACATATTATTACGACGACAAAAATAACCTTATCAAATCTGAGATGCTTGAAACAGGAAATGGGGTAACTTATCAACGAACCACTACTACTTATTCTGATTTTGATAATGCTGCAAATCCATTTAAAAAACTTTATCTCATTAATGATGTTTTCTATGAGAAAAGCTTATCTGCTAATAATTTCAGAACAAAAGAATCTGTTGTTGAAAGATTAAATCCTAATAGCAGTGTTCCCCCAAAAATATCGAAAAAAACTTGGACCTATAAATATGATGTCAACGGACAAGTACTATTGTACTTTCCATTTCCATAAAAGATAAAATAAAACCCCACAAGAGAAATATGTGGGGTTTTTAAATAGATGAATATTATTGAAGTGATTGAAGTTTATAGTGTTTAAGGAGTAAGATAAGAGATATGAATATTTCCGCTTGATAATCTGAAATCCTGGGTATAACGACAGCGTATTCTGAAGGTTTCTCCTGTATTGAAAAAATTAATGGAGGAAAGATTATGATTCAATCCTGTAGTACGCTCTCCATGACCTGTTGATATTCCTGCAAGAGTTGTAAGGGTAGGTGATACTTTTTGGATATAGGAATTGGCTGTTCCTGCAGTTTGCCCTGATGGATTTAAATTGAGATCATACGTCACATAAGGAACAATATTGTAAAATCCCGGTTTTACTACTGTGAAAAGTCCGGTGGTAGAATTATACGTTAAATAAGCAGTATCAATCTTATTGCTTACATTGAAAACATAAGTCTGTGAATAACTTTCATGAGTATTAACCGGAGTAGAATGAGTACCCGTATAGCTTCCGCTTGCGGGACTAATGTTTGTTTTGTTTCCCACATATATTACCTTTAAGAAGTTTTCAGATTCAATCGTTTTCCATACCGGAGCATTACCCACTCCATTTGACATTAAGACCTCGCCTTTGTTTCCGGAATTACCTCTTGTTTTATCATCTCCGCCTACATTCAGGTCTTTAACTACCTGAAGTGAGCCATTGACATGTAAAGTATTTTGGGGAGTTGATGTTTCAATCCCTATCTGTGCATTTAAATGTATGAACATAGAAAATAATGCCATATACAATAGCTTTTTTTTCATCATTTGTTGATTTTTTAATTGGCACAAATATAAAATGTTTTTAAAATGTCTGTTTTTTAAGGAATTCATAAACATATTGAACTATGTCTTGTTTTTACTTATATAGCTGAAAATATGACTCTTATTTAAAAGCCATATTTATTTTATCAGTAAAAAATGTGAGTTGAAAGTTTGAATTATTAAATTTTATTAAAATTGAAGTTTTTTTCAAATACTCAGTTTGAATTATTTTAACATATTGTTAAGCAGTGATTTATGTTTTGTTTGCAATAGCAGTATTCAGCCCGGAAATTAGAATTAATTTCTTTTTAATGGCACAAATTAAAATTTCATTCCTATTCCTGCAGAAATTCTTCCGCCATCTGAACCATAGAAATAATTCAACCTTGCAGACATCATTTCCACAATACTCAGCCATACACCTGCACCAGCAGACTGATGCCATTTTCTGGAGTTCTCATTGTCATTCCATACACGGCCGATATCATATCCGATAAGAATTCCCATGTTGGCAGGAACAATATTATTTCTTACCCTTCCAAAATCCCACCGGATTTCTGAGTTATTGGTAAAATAGGATCTTCCGGAGAATCTTTCGTTTCTGAAGGCTCGCATTCCATTATTTCCTCCGATAGCAGCGGCCTGATAGAATTCAAAATTATTATTATTAATCCACATCACATTGCTGGAATTGGCGAATACAAATTTTCCTTTTTTATCAATCCTGTGGTCAATGGCAAGTTTTCCTTTTACCGTTACGAAATTCTTATTAAAATCAGAAAGAGTTGCTTTCCAGTCTGCATTCAGCATAAATTCCAGTCCAAGAGTAGGGAAGGCTGCATTATCTGCATTTTTATAGCCAAAGGTATAATTGGCTCCCACAAACTGTTGGCTATTAAATACACCAGGTCTCACATCCGGAGACTGGTTGATGAATCGGTCCGCTTTTCTCTGTACTTTATTATCTTCAAAAGTCAGTTGAAACTGGTGGCTGAGGTTCATCCAGCTTTTTTGAGAGATAGAAGGAGCAAAGTTGAATTTGGAAATTCTGGCTCTGTTGTATTCTCTTTCTGTATCCTCCTTGTCATAATCACTTTCGTTCGAAAGCCCAAAAAAGTTCTGAGAGAACCTTGGAGTGGTATAAAATGCATCAAGGTTAATATCCCAGCCTGAGATTGCTTTTTTAAATACACCTTTGTACGTAAGGCTAAATCCTGCAGTTGCCGTATAAAAATTAGCTTTTAAGCTGTGTCTCTGAGTGAAAGGATCACGTATAAAATTATTCACTGTATAATTGGCCAGAACTCCTACAATCACCCCATCATCCGGGTTGTAATCCAGGTTTGGATACCCTGCAACAGAATTATATTTAGGGTGTTTATAATTATAGCTGTTGATATCATAATCATCTGTAATATTCCTGGTTGCATTGCCTGTGTTATAAGTGTTTTTCTGAGATCTAAAATCATAAATCTTTACTTTTCTGCCATCTGCAACATTATAGGTATCATGATTGTATCCACCAATCAGCCGGATCGTCATTTTAGGATTTCCACTTCCTGTTACTACATAAGTATCATCATCTTCCAATCCGTAGATCCACAATTCTTTTGTTTTCGAATCATGATAAGTCTTTTCAAAAACAAGTTCATTCTGGTCTTTGTTCTTGCCTAGATAATATTGCTGAACAAGCACGGAATGTCCGTTTTTGGTGATGACAAACTTATCAGGATGTACCGTTCCCGCCAAAGGAACTTTTTTAAGCAGTACATCATAATACTGGGCGGCATAGGTCTGTAATTTTGTCTTTCTTATTTTCAGTTTTCTCTGGATTTCGGCAATGGTGTCATCCTGTACTTCTTTCGGAAGATTATGGAAAGCATCATCAATATCTGCATCAGTAAGATGTTCCTGAATATATTTTGCCTGGGTTTCCCATTCATTCTGGTCTGCACCTTTTAAGAAAACAAGATCCATCGGATAAGGTTCCATGGCAAGCCATTTTACACTGCTGATATCTTCTGTAAAGGTTTTCATATGGCGGATGGCAGGAACATTCATGATGATTTTAAAGGCTGCGCCGTCATATTTACTGAATGCCTGATCCCTGTCTTTAGGAATAGGTTTATAGATTATTTTATCACCCGCTTCATATTCTGCCCATTTCCACTGGTCGGAATGTCTGTCCCAGTCGCCGATAAGCATATCAAATAATCTTGCTCTGATATAAGATTCTCTGTCCACAGAATATTTATCGCTTTTGCTAAGATTTTTAAGTACATCATCCGTGGAAACGATATCTTTTGCATGGTCAAGATCAGCTAATGTTTTCGCATCGGAAGAAAACCGTTCTTCAATCATATACATTTCATCCCCGTAGTTTTCATTATATCTTCCCAAAGCCTGTTGCTTAGGAATATAATACAGTTTTGGATTACTGTGGAAAATACCCAGTTTTTCTGACATATTTCCAATCGTAAATGGAGTAAAGGGATGATTGGTGGTATAAAAATCAAGCAGGAACTTTTCAGGGAATGTATCTGCGAGTTCTTCTCCTAATGTACTTTTCTGAAAAGCCATATTGTTCAGGAAACGGATCGCACTTTTTTTTACTCCACGCATAACAAATTCCTGTCCGTCTTTAGCTTTCAGACGCAAACTATTGGATTGGTTTCCTCCGCCTTCCCGGAAAGGAATATACCCTCCGTTTAATTCGGAAAGATTAGCGGTTGGCGCTTCAATGGGAATTCCGTAATATCTTCTGTAATGATCTCCCCAAAGCCAGCGGTAAAACTTTCTTTTTTCAGTAAGCTGTACAGGGTAAATGGTTGAAGAGAATGTGGCAGGAAAAGAATTGGGGAAATTATTGATGAATACATCCGGTTTGGATATCACGGAAATATGAGTCAGTTTTTGGAGCTGAGCATCTTTAGTTGAAAAATACTCCACATCTGTACTTTCATCTTTTCTGAAATTTAAAACCGCAAAACCACTACCTCCGTAAGAAAAGTCTGTTTGTTCCACGATGGTAGACGGATCTGTTTTTGAGCCTGCTCCACTAATGATCTGTCTTAAGTTTCCATCTTCGTGATATTGCAGATTATGGTCATGACCAGATACGAAAATGATGTTTTCCTTATCCTGGACAATACTTTTCAGTCTGTTAGCCAGATCTGCATAATGTTGATTATTAATATCTTCAGGGCTGGCTCCCGAGGAACTCCTTAATACATTGATTACACTTGCTACTACAGGAACAGGAACTTTACTCTTTAAAGGAAAGAGATGGGATTTTGCAGAATTAAAACCTGCATGGGTTCCACTGCTGATGATAGGGTGGTGTAAAGCAACAATTATTTTTTTGCCCTGATTTTTAATGATAAGATCTTTGAACTCTGTGAAAAAATCTTCACGGGTTTTGATATTACAGTTTTTGTTGATTCCCGGATAATTATCCCAGTTGGCAATCACCCATTCTGTATCGATGGCAATAAGCTTTATATCTTTAGAAACGTTGATATCATCAATAGGACAGCCGTTTTTGGGTAGGAAAGCTTTTTTATCATCAAGATATTTTTTAACCAGTCCTTCCTGGGTATTCAGCCCTTCCAATCCACTATACCAATCATGATTTCCGGGAATTACTAATGTTTTTCCTTTGAAATTTTTGGTAATGGAAAGCTGGTTTTCCAGTTTTTGCTTTGCGAGGGAGTAATCTTTGTCTGTTTCTTTGGGCATACCATTAGGATAGATATTATCACCCAGAAAGATCAGCATAGAATTACTATCCGCAGAATCCAGTTTGCCTTTCAGTAAATTCAATGTTTTTTGTGCCTGAGGCTCATCTGAGTTTCCTGCATCTCCAATAAGAAAGAGTTTAAAATCATTTTCAGATTTTATTTCGGAATCTTTAACTTCAAATAAGTTTTTGCCCTTTTGCACGTTATAGGTAGCACAGGAATAAAGAGCTCCTGCGGACATTACCGTCCGAAGAACAATAGAAGTATTTTTTAGATGAGTTTTAAAGGATAAATTCATAAATTTACATTAACAAAAATTCAGGAATGAGCATTCTACACAAAGCTAAAAATTATGTTGAAATCTTATTCAAAGATAAGTTATCTTCGGTATATTTTTATCATAATTTTATCCATACTGCCTATACAGTCAATAAGGCTGAGGAAATCATGAAAAATACCCCTGTTTCTGAAGAAGATCAGGAGAAGGTACTTGTAGCATTATGGTTTCATGATACAGGGTATATAGAATGTGCCCTGAACCATGAGGAAAGGAGTGTAGAGGTGATGAAAGCCTTTTTACACCAGGAAAATTATTCTGAAGACTATATTGCAGACGTTGAAAAACTGATTCTGGCTACGAAAATACACTACGAACCTCAGAACTTACTGGAAAAAATTGTAAAGGACGCAGACTTCAGCCATTTTGCAGGCCATGATTACAGTGAAATTTCTGATGCTTTGAGAAAAGAATGGGAACTGACCAACGTAAGATGCTTTTCCAATGAAGAATGGAATGCCGGAAATCTTGATATGCTGAAAAACAAGCATACTTTTTATACAGATTACGCCAAAGAGAACTGGGAGCCTTTGAAAAAGAAAAATATCAAAAAGATCGAAAAGAAGCTGGAAAAAGAAGAAGAGAAAAAAGAAAACAAAAAGGAAGCTTCGGAGGGCAAAAAAGAAAAAGAAAAATCGGACAGAAGTGTGGATACCTTATTCAGAGTTACACTGAACAATCATACAAGATTAAGTGATATTGCAGACAGTAAAGCCAATATTCTTTTATCTGTGAACGCAATTATTATTTCGGTTTGTCTTTCTGTACTGGTTCCGAAACTGGATGCTCCTAAGAATTCACATCTGATTCTTCCAAGCTTCATATTATTGCTGTCCAGCGTACTGACGATTATATTTGCGATTCTCTCTACAAAACCGAATGTAACCAAATCAACATTTACTTCTCAGGATATTGCCAACAGAAAAGTAAACCTGCTGTTTTTTGGAAACTTTCAGCAGATGTTGTTTGACGATTATAACAATGCCATGAAAGATCTTATTAAAGACAGGGATTATATCTATGATTCTATGGTGAAGGATCTGTATTATCTGGGAAAAGTTCTTAACAGGAAATACAGGCTTTTATCCATTACCTATAAGATATTTATGGCAGGGATTATTATATCCGTCTTATCTTTCGGGGCTGCTTTTCTGAGTCTTTAATTAAAATATAGATAAAAAGTAATCACCCGGAATTTTTATAAGATTGACTGAAGATATGCCAAACTAAAGCTTTTCATGATGAAATAAAGGAGCATGATGCTTACGGCGTTGATAATCATTACTCCTGCGGAAGTGTAAAAGACACTCTCAGTGCCAGCAATCCCGTAATACCCTGAAGATCCTCCACTCTTAAAAATTCTATATCATTTTGTAAAACTCCTTTCTTCTGGAGTTTGGAAATATAGTCCAGGTATTCCTTCTGATTTTCCATTCCGAAATAGACGATGGTAATTTTTCCGGGAGCAGTGATGCGTTCTGAAGAATCTTTAATATGGGCTTTATCCAGACGTTTTTTGATGATTTCGTAATACGAATTGTAAGCTCCGTCTACATCAAAGCGTTTTTCATCCATTCTGAAGCGGATATCTATTTTTTCATTATATACAAAGATCAGTGAGGCAATATCCAGCTGTACAGGAAGATACTTTTTGAACGACTGAAATTCAAGTTCCATTTTACAGATGGTTTTCAGCTGCCAGTATCTCAGTTTGTGGACTACTTTCGAAGTATAATGAAGCTCAGGAGCGATGGTAGAACCAATATACAGATTGTGTTCTACACCATCAGACTTAAATCTTTCATAATAATGTGGAAAAATTTCCTGTGCCTTTTCCTGGCTTTCATCCAGCATATCGGCCAGCTTTCTGTTTACAAGCGTTATAGAGTCATCAAGTTTTTTTCTGTGATGATAAAACAGATCCGTAGAGGTAAAAATGTGCGAAAAATAGTCTTTAATCTTTGCCTTTATTTCTCTGGATGTTTTAATTTCCAGTTTTCCTTGTAAAAAAGGATGGATTTCTTCTCTTAATAACCTCTGAAAACGCTGTTCCGTATCTGCTTTGATCTCATTGTTGATCTCATTTTCAAAAACATCCAAAGCCAGTACAAATTTTTCCGAATCGGAATTCGTGAGTATTAAAATTTCATTCAGACATTCAATTTGTTGATTAAGATCCAGCAGCATCAGATTAAAACGTTTTTCCGAAGAAGAACGGATATCCGAAACTCCAAATAGCGGAGTAAGATTTTTGAATGCGATCTGCTTTAAGGTATATATTTTCTTTCCAAGTGATGCCGTAAAATATTTTTCAGCTTCATTTCTGAACTTCCATACCACACTGTCGTGGATGGTTGTATATTCACGTTGAATAATGGCTTCTATCTGATAATTTTTCTCAAAGTAGAATCTGTTCAGAGAGAAGAGAACCATATCAGTGAAAAACTCCAGTTTTTTCAGTTTCAAGCCATTGAAACTTCCGGCAATAGGAGAGGTGAATTCCATGATCGCAAGGAGTTCGCCGTCTTTCATGATGGGAATTACCATGAAACTGTTGATATTATTGTCCTTTAGAATACTGAAGGAAGGAAGCAGCTTGACATTCTCGTCCAGGTTGTTTACATTGGAAACAACCACAGGCTTTGAATTATGATTTAAATTATCAAAGGTACTTTTACGCGTCTCTTCATCAAATGCATTGATCCAGAAATCCAGGATATGATTCGTGAGCAGGCTTTCGTAAATCGGAAGTTTATCGAGTTTCTGTTCCTTTTTGTTGAAAGTCATCAACCCGAAGCTGAGTTCAGGAACATCAAAATAGGATTTGAAAATTTCGGTCAGGTTTTCGTTGGGATTCATATCTTCCGGATCAATTTCAATCATGCTTGATTTCAGATCGGAAAGGGCTACTTCAGAAGTACAGTCTACCAGTGAAATAATAGTAAATCCTTTCAATATCCAGGACTGAGATGGAAAATACTTTTTCCACAGTTTAAAGTCATCCAGATTTTCCAGCAGCATATCCAGAACATCATCCGATGGAATTTTGGCATCTTCTGTAGGCATAATTTCCGTAAAATCGGAATTGACCGTAATTTTATAATGCTTCATGATTCCCTGTTTGTTGGGAATGTCATAATAAAACGGAAGCATGCTTTTAATATCTTTTTTGAAATAGCTTTGAAGAATCAGACAGCAGCAGAACACATAAAATTCATTATCTGAAATATTCCTGAGTTCTATTTCGAAGTCTTTTCCGGCATCTTTCAGAATATCTTTAAACCTTTCAGTATAGTTGAAGGTAATGTTGGAAAGCGGAATGCTTGCCGCTTTTATTTCGTTTCTGGTAAGGCCTGTTGGGAAAAGATCAGCAAGAAGCAGTCTGATGAGGTCTTCGTATTTTTCAAGAAGGGCGGTGTCCTGAAAGCCTTCTCTGAGCTCTTTGAAATTTCTTGTACTCTCAATCAGAGACTCTGCATAATTGACTCTGTATTCCAGTCTGTCATTATATCGGATATGTTCCAGAACATCCAAATATTTTTTGAATGATATATAAACCTGAAAGGGAGAGTCTTTTTTATAGAGATTAGCCAAGAGCTGAAAAATTTAGAGTAAAGTTATGAAAAAAGGAGAATATTAATAGGAGGATGTTTTTATTTTATCGTACATAATTTATTTATGCATTTCGGAAATTTTATAACGTATTTTACTATTCTTTGCTGTTTTTTTGAACGGATGATGATCAATGTTACTGATTAGTAAATTGTGTTTTTTTTTTTTGAATAATTTGAATAAAAAATACTATTTTGTGATATTCATTATTCAGATATGAACATAAAAAAGCACAACTGAGAAGTTGTGCTTTTTTATATGTTAGAATTCAGGTTTTACAATCCGAACATTCTTGCAAATAAATCCGGGAAAACTCCAAGGATAATGATCAAAGCAATAACAACTACTGCGATGATGTTGTAAGTAAGGGTTACTTTTTCTGACGATTTGAATGTTGATTCTTTAAAGAAGAACATCGCAATGATCAGTCTTAAATAGTAAGCAATAGATAGGGCAGAACCTAACACAGCTACCAGTACTAAGAAAGCAGCACCGTTCATAGCCTGGGAGAATAAAGCAAATTTCCCCATGAAACCAGCTGTTAACGGAACTCCTGCCATTGAAAGCATAGAGATCGTTGCTACAGTGGCTAATAAAGGTTCGGTTTTTGCCAATCCTTTGAATGCTCCGAAAGAGGTTTCTCTCTTTAATTTCTCTACCCAGATCAGACACATGAAAACCCCTACTGTAGATAAAGAATAAGCAAATAAATAGAATGCAAGGTTATAAGTAGAAAGGCTTGTCATTCCGAAGAATACCAACCCGATATATCCTGCGTGGGAAACTGAAGAGTATGCCAGCATTCTTTTTGCATTCGTCTGAGCAAGACCCATAACGTTTGCCAAAAGCAAAGTAATGATTAGGAATACTCCTAAAACATTGATCCATTCGTGGGTTACCCCAGCGAAACCAAGCGTCATCAATCTGAACAGGGCAAAGAATCCTGAGATCTTTACCACACTCGCCATGAATGCTGTGATTAATGAAGGTGAACCTGCATATACATCAGGACTCCACATGTGGAAAGGTGCCAGAGCTACCTTGAATGCCAATGCACAAAGAATCAGTAATACCCCTAAGATGAACATTACATTTCCAGCATTTGCTACTCCAAAATCATGAATCTTGTAAAGATCAAAACTTCCTGCACTTCCGTAGATGAACGCAATCCCGAACAGTAAGAAACCTGTTGCAAAGGCACCCATAAGGAAATATTTAATAGAAGCTTCGTTGGATCTCAAATCAGTTTTGTTAGCTCCAGCCATTACATATAATGGAATAGAAAGGATCTCAACTCCTAAGAACATCGTTACCAGGTTCTGGTATCCGAAAAGGATGATCCCTCCACATAATGCAAATAGCATCAATGCATATAATTCCGACTGGTGGCTTCTGTGATTGCTGAATGCAAAACCTCCAAGGAAGAATAACAATAAAGTTGTTACGATTGATATTTTAGTGAATAATGCGGTATTGTCACTGTACTCATACATATGCTTGTAATGGTCGAAGAACGAACATTCCGGCATAAAACTTACATACAATGCAATGATTAATCCCAAAATCCCAATGTATCTTGCGAATTTTCCTTGTTCAAAAACTCCTGAAAATAACGCAATAACTGCCGTTAGGAAAACAATAATTAAAACACTCATTTCTTAAAATATCAAATTAACTTACCATTGATTGGTAGATAAACTTCACCGAACTACTCACCATGTCAATTACCGGTTGTGGGAAAATACCTAGTAAAATCACAAAAACCGCTAAACTTGCCAATACAGAAAACTCTACACTCGATAAATCTTTTGCTGTACTTAAAACGGCTTCATCTCCTTCTCCAAACATTGCTTTTCCGTAGAATCTCAATAAATACACCGCACAAAGAATTACCGTAAGACCAGCAATTACTGCTGCTGTTCCGTTAAAATCATATACTGATTTCAACAAAATAAATTCTCCGATGAATCCATTGGTCAATGGAACTCCCATTGAACCTAATATAATGATCAGGAACAATACAGCAAACTTAGGAGCTACTTTAGCTAAACCACCCATCTGTCTGATGTCTCTTGATTTAAATCTCTTGTATAAAATATCACAACAGTAGAATAATCCTACTACGTTGATACCGTGGGCAAAAGTCTGTACCAATGCTCCTTCAGCTCCTTCCACATTGAAAGTTCCTCTAAGAGTAACTACTGCAGAAGCGAAGATCCCTGCTACCATCAATCCTACGTGAGAGAAAGATGAATACGCAATGATTCTCTTCATATCCGTTTGGATAATAGCGATCAAAGCACCATGAACAATTCCTACAATGGCAAGAATAATCACAATCTGCCCGGAAATTCCTGCTATCGGAAGCGGAGTGATTGGAAGTAAATAACGCATTACCCCATATACTGCCATCTTCAGCATGATCCCTGATAATAACATCGATCCTTGAGTAGGAGAGTAGGTATAGGTATCAGGCTGCCATGTATGGAAAGGGAATACCGGTAATTTCACTGCAAAAGCAAAGAAAATAAACCAGAATACCACAGTCTGCTGTACTTCGTTAAGCTGGGCATTATATAAATCTGTTAAAGCGAATGATGCAGAGTGGTTGTACACATAGATCAATCCGGCTAACATAAATAATGATCCCACGAATGTATATACGAAGAATTTCGTAGTGAACTCGAACCTTTTATTCTCCTGTCCCCAAAGTCCGGCGATGAACCAAATTGGAATCAAAGTGACTTCCCAGAAAATGTAGAACAACAATCCGTCTAAAGAAGTAAATACCCCTACAAGACCGAACTGCATCAACAGAATCAATCCGTAGAATGTATTTCTGTAGTTTACACTTTCGTTGAAAGATGATAAAATAATGATTGGAGCCAGAATATTGGTCAGTAATAAAAGAAGCATGCTCATTCCGTCAACACCGAAGTGAAGAGAGCTCTTCATAAATTGTGACCATGGATAATTGATCTCATGCTGCAATACGCTGTCTACTGTCGGAGTAAAATCAAAATCCGAAAGCATATAGAACGTAAGGAGCATTTGTACCAATGCGATTCCAAGCGCCAAATATTTGCTGGAATTACTCTTCCAGGCAAAAACTAATCCCGAACCTACTAGAGGTAATAGTAATAATGTTAATAACAAACAAGACATTATTATTGTAATAAAAAGTTAACAATTAATATAATTCCCACCGCTAAAGACATGATAAGGATATATGTCTCTACATTTCCGTTCTGTACACGCTTCATAGCTTTTCCGCTGTCTTCAGCACCATCACCTACAAAGTTTACAAAACGGTCTAAGATACCCTTATCAAACATTTTTCCTCCGCGTCCTAATCCTTCAACAGTTTTTACAATCAATGCGTTGTAAAGTTCGTCAACGTATAATTTCTTAGCAGAAAGCTTTTCCCATCCGGTATAGTTTTCCTCTGCAACAGCCATCTTTTTCTTACTTACATAAGTATTTCTAACGATGAACCATACAGTGAAGAACATCAGGATTGTTGCTGCTAATAATATCATTTCAGTATTAAAAGGTACTCCTGAAAGAGTAGCTTCCATCTGGCTGTAGCTTTGTTCTGTAAGAACTGGCTTTAACCATTCCATCAGTTTAGCATAATGCCCGTGACCGATGAAGTGTGGCAGGTTGATAAAACCTCCGATTACAGAAAGAATAGCCAATACGATCAATGGTAATGTCATATTAGACGGGCTTTCGTGTAAGTGGTGTTTCTGTTCTTCAGTACCTCTGAATTCTCCGTGGAATGTCAAATAGTAAAGTCTGAACATATAGGTTGCAGTCATTGCCGCTAAAACAAATAAGATTACCCAGTAAACAGGGTTTTTAGCGAAAGCTGCTACTAAAATTTCGTCTTTAGAGATCATCCCTGATAATAAAGGGAAACCTGAGATGGCTAATGTTCCGATAAGGAATGTAGCGTGGGTGAGAGGAATATATTTCTTAAGACCTCCCATGAAACGCATATCCTGTTCGTTGCTCATAGCGTGGATTACTGAACCTGCACCTAAGAATAACAAGGCCTTAAAGAATGCGTGTGTCATTACGTGGAACATAGCCGTTGTATACGCTCCCAGACCTAAAGCGATAAACATAAATCCAAGCTGTGAAACGGTAGAGTATGCCAGTACTTTTTTGATGTCGTTCTGACGAAGAGCATAGAATCCTGCTAAAGCAGCCGTTAAGAATCCGATGAATAAAATTACTCCCTGCACAGTAGGTGCTAAAGTAAATAAGAAGTTGGATCTTACTACTAAATAGATACCCGCTGTTACCATTGTTGCTGCGTGGATCAACGCTGATACTGGTGTTGGCCCGGCCATCGCATCCGGTAACCATGTATATAATGGAACCTGAGCAGATTTACCGGTAGCACCGATGAATAAACTCGCTGTGATAAAGATGATCACTGTTCCGTCCAATTCAAATTTTGAAGCGTTTTCTGCTACAGAAAGATAATCTACAGCATTGGTCTGAGAAGCGATCATGAAGATACCGATCAATAACGCAAGGTCACCAATTCTGTTCATGATGAAAGCTTTTCTTGCCGCTTTACCGTATTCTTCATTGGTATACCAGAATCCGATCAACAGGTAAGAACACAGACCTACACCTTCCCATCCGATGAACAGGATAAGGTAGTTGCTTCCCATTACTAAAAGTAACATCGAGAAGATGAAAAGATTCAGATAAGTAAAAAACTTGTAGAATCCTTTATCATGACTCATATATCCGATAGAGTATAAGTGGATCAGTGAACCGATACCCGTAATGATCATTACCATCATTAAAGAAAGCTGATCTATCTGGAATCCAAAATTGATTTGAACTCCATTTACTCTAAACCATTCAAAAGCTTTTACAATAACAGGCTGGCTTTCAGAATTGAAATTCATGAAAATACTTACTGCAATACAGAAAGATCCAAAAACCATCAAAGTAGCCAAAGATCCTACCAATATTTTGGGAAGATTTTTTCCGAACAGCCCGTTAATAAGAAACCCTAAAAGTGGTAAAAGTACTATTGCATATACTAGATTCTCCATTCTTATCCTCTTAATTTATTAAATATACTCACATCTACAGAACGGGTGTTTCTATATAGCATCGCAATAATTGCCAGACCTACTGCTACTTCAGCAGCTGCTACCACCATAATGAAGAAAACTAAAAGTTGTCCGTCGCCGTTGCCTTTGTATGCTGAAAAAGCTGCCAATAAAAGGTTTACAGAATTCAGCATAAGCTCTACACAGCCCAGAATCACAATAGCATTTTTTCTAAGCAATACTCCCATTACTCCCAGACAGAACAATACTGAGGAAAGAATGATGAAGTAGTCCAAAGGGATGCTTTGTATAAATGTATTTACTTCTCCCATAATTTTATAAATCTTTTTTACCGATTAATACCGCACCTACAATACCTGCCAGAATTAGGATGGAAGCAAGCTCAAACGGTAAAACATATTCATTAAACAAAAGTCTACCCAGATTTTTGGTAAGACCAACCCCTCTGTCTACATTTTCAACAACAATGTGATTGTCTTTTACTCCTCTGAAAACTCCCAATACACCTACCAAAAGAAGACCTGCCGTAAAAACTCCAACAAATTTTAAAGTATTGTTCTTCTTACTTTCGTCTTGTTTATTAAGGTTAAGCATCATTAAGATATAAAGGAAAAGTACCATGATAGCACCTGCGTAAACAATAATCTGGATGATTGCCAGGAACTGTGCATTGAGAAGAATGTACATTCCGGCAATTGAAAACATCGTAACAATTAATGACAAAATAGCATAAAGAGGATTTCTTGCAAATACAAAGTAAACAGCACTTGCCACTGCTAAAAACGCCACCAAGAAAAATAAAAACTGATCCATTATTTTACCGCATTTTTTTGTTTCTCGGATTGTCTTGTTGTGATATCAATCCTTTCATTTATTTTTTCAACTAATTTATCTTTTCCGTAAATGAAAGAACCTCTGTTGGTTTCCACGTCTACCAATCTGTCGGTAAGATAGATGGCCGATTTAGGACAGGCTTCTTCACACATACCGCAAAAGATACATCTTAGCATATTGATTTCATATACTGATGCATATTTCTCTTCTCTGTAAAGACCTTTTTCCTCTTTAGTTCTTTCAGCAGCAGTCATTGTAATGGCTTCTGCAGGACAAGCTACCGCACAAAGTCCGCAAGCTGTACATCTTTCTCTGCCTTCCTCGTCTCTTTTCAAAACGTGCTGGCCTCTCCAGATAGTCGTTCTTGGTTTCTGTACTTCCGGATACGAATATACTGCGGGAGCACCCTTTATCACGGTTCTTACAGCATGCTTAAATGTAATCCCCATTCCTGTAAAGATGGCAGGAAGGTAGATTTTTTCAGCAAGGGTCATTTCTTTATTGGAAACAACTTTTGATCTGTTTGTAAGTTTCATTTAATTATAGATATTAGATGTTAGACACCAGATTTTAGACTAATCTTGTCTGTTATCTTAATTTTTAATATTCAATATTTACACAAACCTAACAGGTTTCAAAAATCTGTTAGGTTTAGATAATTTAATTTCCAAACGCTAAAATTACAGCTCCTGTAATTAATAGGTTTACCAATGCCATTGGGATTAAAGTTTTCCATCCTAAGTGCATTAACTGATCATATCTGAATCTTGGAAGTGTCCATCTGATCCACATAAAGATCAGAATTCCGATTACTGTTTTCGTAAGGAATGCTACGATACTTAAAATTCCTGCTGTGTTTTCTCCCCAGTTCTGAGTTACCCATTCAATACCAGGATAGTTGTACCCTCCGAAGAAAAGAACGACCATGAAAGCATTAGAGATAAACATGTTCACATATTCTCCGAACATATATAAACCTAACTTCATGGAAGAGTATTCTGTAGAGTATCCTGTTACCAATTCAGATTCACACTCAGGTAAATCGAACGGGTGTCTGTTGGTTTCAGCTAAGGCTGCTACAAAGAAAACAAGGAAAGCGATCGGCTGGTAGAAAATGTTCCAGTTCAATCCTGAAACCCAAGGAATAACGCCCCATAATTTTCCGGTAGTCTGACTTTCAGTAATTTCTTTCAAGTCTAAACTTCCAGCCATCATGATGATTGAAAGAAGTGCTAGTCCCATTGCCAGTTCATAAGAAATCATCTGAGAAGAAGCACGGATAGCACCTAATAATGAATACTTGTTGTTCGAAGCCCAACCTCCGATCATAATTCCGTAAACCCCTATGGAAGCCATACCGATGATGAAAAGTACACCAACGTCAATATTAGCTACCTGAAGATCAAAAGAAGTACCTGCAATATTTAAACTTTTACCCCAAGGAATCACAGCTCCTGTAATCAATGAAATAAACATCACCAAAGCCGGCCCTAATACGAAAAGGAATTTTTCTGCATTGGCAGGCGTAAAGTCTTCTTTAAAGAAGAATTTTCCACCGTCAGCAAGAGGCTGCAGCAATCCGAAAGGTCCGGCTCTGTTGGGACCAATTCTATCCTGCATGATAGAGGCAACTTTTCTTTCTGCCCATGTAGAGTAGGCTGCAATCGTAAGTGACAGCAGGAAAAGCGCTAGTACAAGTATAAGTTTAAATGTAAGTAAATCCATTTTTTATTTTAAATGTTTGAAGATGGGAGCTGGAAGCTGGAAGTTTATCACGTCGTGGCATCAACTCTTCATCACATTACCAAATTTTTTATATTTTATTAAAACAGCTAAAATTAAAACTGAAATTTAGGGGATTTATTAAACTCCCAGCTTCCAGCTTCCTAACTTCCAACTATTCTATTTTTCGTCTTTTTCACTGATTTCTTTAGCCATCGGATTGTCTAAAACTCTTAGCTCATCTTTTGGCTTTTCGTAGTGATTCAATGAAATTACAGAATGTCTGTCAATATGTCTAGGACCTTCGATGTTCCAGTCTGATAAAGCTTTTCTTTCAAAACGACATGTATCACAGATGAATTCTTCCACTTCTCCCCATTGGTCTTTTCTTGCGGTAACTCTTACAATTTCGTCACCTTTCATCCAGACTACAGCTTTTCCGGAACATTTATCACACTTACAAGTAGCATTCATAGGTTTTGTAAACCAGACTCTGCTTGCAAAACGGGCTGTTCTGTCTGTTAATGCTCCTACAGGGCAAACGTCAATAACGTTTCCGATGAAGTCATTGTCTAAAGCTTTATTTAAATACGTTGAAATTTCAGCGTGATCTCCTCTGAAAAGGATACCGTGTTCTCGTGTTTCTGTAAGCTGGTTGGCTGTCAGTACGCATCTTGCGCAAAGAATACAACGGTTCATATTTAGTTTGATGTTCGGCCCAAGATCATCAGCTTCGTAAGTGTTTCTTTCGAATTCTGTTCTTGTGTTTTCCACACCATGCTCATATCCTAAGTCCTGAAGATGACATTCTCCTGCCTGGTCGCAGATAGGGCAGTCCAGCGGGTGATTTACCAAAAGGAATTCGGTAACCGCTTTTCTTCCTTCCTGAGCTTTCTCAGAAGTAAGATTTTTTACTTCCATCCCGTCCATTACATTAGTTCTGCAGCTTGCTACTAATTTTGGCATAGGACGTGGGTCTGCTTCAGATCCTTTAGAAACTTCTACCAGACAAGTTCTGCATCTTCCTCCACTGGTTTCCAACTTGCTGTAGTAGCACATTGCAGGAGGTACAGATTTACCACCGATTTGTCTTGCAGCTTCCAGAATAGAAGTACCAGGCAAAACTTCAGTAGTCTGTCCGTCTATAGTTATTTTGAATTTTTTAACTTCTTCGCTCATATGATATGCTTTAAGCTTTATGCGTTAAGCAATAGGCTTTGTTATTTATATTTCTTTGTATTAAATGTATATCCAATTCCTCCAAGAACCTGTCCGAAAACAAAATCCTGACGTGCTTTGTCCGGCTTGTTATTCAAAGTGGTTTTAATGTCCCACATATTAATATAACCTGCTTTTCCTTCTAATCTCAGCATCCAGTTTTTCCAGAATACCAAGTTAAGACTGGATCTGATATCGGTTCCCATACCAGCAACGTGAAAGCGGTCACTTCTTTCGTTACCAAAAAGTTTTACATTACTTTTCGGAAACATAAACCCGATTCCGGCTCCATAAGACCATACTAAATCTATATTTTTCTTATGAACAAGGTTTTTGTATTTCTCAAGACCTAAGTTTTCATAATTAAGTCCATCAGTATGTTCGAAAGTAAGGAACTTCTCATCTGCAAGATTAACCTGCCCGTTCTGAACCATTGCTGCATATTCTGGATCTGAAATATGACCTTTGAAACCTACAGTCTGGTTCTGATCCATTACATATTTCATATGGTCTATCCCCAGTACCAATGCTAAATTGTCTTTAATGAAATATCCTATTCTGAAATTATACTGTGTTACGGTAAACCAGCTTGGATCAAAATAGACAATTCCAAATTTTGTAGGTCTGTCTTTTGCGGTTACATTATTCAATTGAAAATCGTATCCGTTTCCGCTAAAGTGGATATCAGAATTGCTGTAAGCCGCTCTGTTCCATCCGTAAAATACGAAAACCTGACCTTTTTTGCTTAATGGTAAAGGCTTTTCCTTTCTCTCAGCTTTAATCTGCTCTTTCTCGTTCACTAAATATGACAAATCCTCTTCAACAGATCTGTTATAATTTGCAGTATCAGTTTTCTTATTCTGTGCAAATACAAAATTCGACATCATTAAGCCGACAACCAATAATTTTTTCATCTTACCTATGCGTTCTTTTCAACAGCCGGGATAGGATCTGCATAATGTGCCAATCCATAGTTTTGTGTCTGAGACAATTCCGGGTTTTTCACATGCCACTCAAATTCATCTCTGAAGTGACGAATGGCTGCTGCAACTGGCCAAGCCGCTGCATCACCTAATGGACAGATCGTATTTCCTTCGATTTTTCTCTGGATATCCCAAAGCAGATCGATATCTTCCATTTTTCCTTCTCCTTTCTCGATTTTCTTTAAAATCTTGTACATCCATCCCGTTCCTTCACGGCAAGGAGTACATTGTCCGCAGCTTTCGTGGTTGTAGAATCTTGCCAAGGTCATGGTATGTTCTACAATACACTGGTCTTCATCCAAAACGATGAAACCTCCTGAACCCATCATGGTTCCGGTAGCAAAACCACCATCTGCCAATGATTCATAGTTCATATATCTTGGCTCTCCGTTTACGGTTCTCAACAATAAGTTTGCCGGAACAATCGGAACAGAACTTCCTCCGGGAATACAAGCCTTTAATCTTTTACCGTCTTTAATACCACCGCAATATTCATCAGAATAGATGAATTCTTCCACAGTGATCGTCATATCGATTTCGTATACCCCCGGTTTGTTGATGTTTCCACAAGCAGAAATTAATTTCGTTCCTGTAGATCTTCCCACTCCGATTTTAGCATACTCAGCACCTGTAATATCAATGATCGGAACTACTGCCGCAATAGATTCAACGTTGTTTACCACCGTTGGTCTTTCCCAAAGACCTTTTACAGCCGGGAATGGCGGTTTTAATCTTGGGTTACCTCTTTTTCCTTCAAGGGATTCAAGCAAAGCAGTTTCTTCACCGCAGATATATGCTCCACCACCTCTCTGTACATAGATTTCAAGATCGAAACCGGTTCCTAAAATATTTTTACCTAAAAATCCTGCTGCTTTGGCTTCTTCAATAGCTTCTTCAAGGATATCCGGAATCCATGAATATTCTCCACGGATGTAGATATAAGAAGTATTGGAACCTAAACAGTAAGAAGAAATCAGCATTCCCTCGATCAATAAATGAGGAAGGAACTCCATCAGATATCTGTCCTTGAATGTTCCGGGTTCAGATTCATCCGCATTCACAACAAGGTGTCTTGGAACGCCTTCAGGCTTTGCCAAAAAGCTCCATTTCATTCCTGTTGGGAATCCAGCTCCACCACGACCTCTTAGTCCTGAAGCTTTTACTTCTTCAAGAATTTCGTCAGGAGTCATTTTCAAGGCTTTCTCAGCAGCTGTGTAACCTCCCTGTTTACGGTAGGTTTCAAAGTAGCGGATACCTTCTATATGTGCGTCTTTAAGTAAAAGTTTTTTACTCATTGTTATTTGCTTATTGCAATTAGCTTTGGGCTTTTTGCATTAATTATGATTAAACGTTAAGTGAATAATTTAAAATCTAAAACCTAGAATTTAAAATTTCTATTAGTCTAAAGCAACTTGTCCCTGTCTGCAAAGATCAAGGATTTCATCTACTTTTTCTATCGTTAAATTTTCATGAAAGAATTTTCCAAGCTGCATCATGGGTGCGTACCCGCATGCTCCAAGACATTCAGCTGGTTTTAAAGTGAACATACCGTCCTCAGTAGTCTCTCCGTCTTTAATATTCAGTTTGGTTCTGATATGATTCAGGATTTTTTCGCTTCCACAAACCATACAAGGTCCGGTTCTGCAGACTTCCAAAACATATTTACCTACCGGCTTCATATTGAACATGGTATAAAAAGTAGCCACTTCATATACTTCGATCGGTTGGATACTTAATAGTCCGGCAACATAATCCATCACAGGAACATCTAACCATCCTCCGAATTCTTTCTGTGCCAGGTGAAGTACAGGAAGAAGAGCAGATTTCTGTCTTCCTTCAGGATATCTTGCGATAATTTTGTGTACCTGTGCTAAACTTTCCGGTTTAAAAGCTATTGTTTCGCTCATTTTTGAAATTTTAGATTTTAGATTTTAAATTCTAACTGAATAATGGTCTAAAATCAATTTATAATTTATAATTCAAAATTTATAATTCCAGTTATGCGTCTAATTCTCCCGCAATAATATTCATACTACACATCGTTACAATAGCATCTGAGATTACAGAACCTGTAATCATTTCAGGGTATGCCTGATAGTAGATGAAGCATGGTCTTCTGAAGTGAAGTCTGTAAGGGCTTCTTCCTCCGTCACTCACAAGATAGAAACCTAATTCTCCGTTTCCACCTTCTACAGCATGGTAAACTTCTCCTTTCGGTACATCGGTTTCTCCCATTACAATTTTGAAATGGTAGATCAATGCTTCCATTTTCTGATATACATCTGCCTTTTCAGGAAGATAAAAATCAGGAACATCCGCATGGAATGGCCCTTCCGGAAGATTTTCGTATGCTTGTTTGATAATTTTGATGGATTCCCAGACTTCCTGCTGACGAACCATGAAACGGTCGTAAGTGTCTCCTGAAGTTCCTACCGGAATAATGAAGTCGAAATCCTGGTATGAAGAATAAGGCTGTGCAACTCTAACATCGTAATCTACACCTGCTGCACGTAAGTTTGGACCTGTGAAACCGTAGCTTAAAGCTCGTTCGGCAGAGATAGCTCCTGTACCGATGGTTCTGTCCATGAAAATTCTGTTTCTTTCTAATAAAGTACAGAATTCTTTGAATCTTGGCGGGAAAGTTTTTAAGAAGTCTTTCAACAACTCATGAAACTTAGGCGTGAAATCTCTTTCAAATCCTCCGATTCTTCCCATATTGGTAGTCATTCTGGCTCCGCAGATCTGCTCATACATATCATAAATACGTTCTCTTTCGATGAACATATAAGTAAGACCTGTAATTGCTCCTGAGTCCATCCCGGTTACCCCGTTACAGATCAGGTGGTCACCGATTCTGGCAAGCTCCATCAGGATAACACGCATATAGTCTACACGCTTGGGAACTTCTACGCCAATCAGTTTTTCTACGGTCATGTGCCAACCTAAGTTATTGATGGGTGCAGAACAGTAATTCATACGGTCCGTAAGGGTAGTGATCTGAGAGTAGTTTCTTCTTTCGGAAATTTTCTCAAATGCTCTGTGGATGTATCCTACTGTTTGCTCAGCGTGAAGGATTCTCTCTCCGTCCATCGTTAAGATATTCTGGAAAATCCCGTGCGTAGCAGGGTGGGTAGGTCCCAGATTCAGGGTATATAATTGTCCGTCAATCTGTTCCTTACTTTCGTACTGGTTTAATATATTAGATAATGAGTTATCTTTCATAATTTAAATGCTTTAGGCGATAGGCTATAGGCTTTAAGCTAAATGCTTACTGCTTACTGCTTATTGCATTATTTTTTATCTTCCGAACATGCTATCGTTCTTGTCGGTTCTTGTACCGTCTTCAAGGCGATATTCCTTCAACATTGGGTGGTATCCCAGGTCTTCCATATTCAGAATAGGCCTCAGATCCGGGTGTCCTTTAAATTTAATCCCATAAAAATCATACGTTTCTCTTTCCATCCAGTTGGCTCCCACATAAAGATCTACAAGAGAATCTACTTCAATATTTTCTCTGGACATGAAGATTTTCAGACGTAATCTGAAATTGGCCATCATATTATGCAAATGGTAGACAACACCAATTTCCTTTTCAGGGAATTCAGGATAATGAATACCGCAGATATCCGTAAGGAAATTAAATTCCAGTGATGAATCTTTCAGATAATGAATAATCTTCTTGATATCTTCTTTCTTCACTTCAATGGTCAGCATTCCATAAGGTTCTGAACTTGAAATAACAGATTCCGGAAATTCTCTTGTGATTGCTTCTAATACAAATTCGTTTGTCATTTCCGTTTAGTTGCTTATGTTGTAAGAATCTAATAATTTCTGATATTCAGGCATGTCTCTTCTTCTTATGCTTTCACTTTCCGCAAGAGCCTGTACCTGCATTACGCCCTCAATGATCTGTTCAGGTCTTGGAGGACATCCGGGAACGTAAACGTCTACCGGAATAATTTTATCAATTCCCTGGAGTACAGAATATGTATCAAAAATACCACCGCTGGAAGCACAAGCTCCCACTGCTACCACCCATTTCGGCTCAGCCATCTGAGTGTACACTTCTTTCAGGACAGGTCCTAATTTCTTTGATATAGTTCCGCAAACCATCAGCATATCTGCCTGTCTTGGAGAGAAAGAGTTTCTTTCCATACCAAATCTTGAAGCATCATATGTAGGGTTCAGGGTAGCCATAAACTCGATACCACAACAAGAGGTTGCAAATGGTAACGGCCAAAGCGAAAACTTTCTTGCCATCCCGATTACACTGCTCAGTTTTGTTGCGAAAAACCCTTCTCCTTCATAGCCTTCGGGAGCAGGTGCATCTGTTCTTATTACTGGTTTTTTATCTGACATCTTGTAGATGATTTTAGATTTTAAATTTTAGATTTTAAATTAATTCTTACCGGTATAACTTAAAATCACCATCTAAAATGTTTAATTTAAAATTTATAATTACTTTATTTATCCCAATCCAGCGCACCGCGTTTCCAGACGTAGAAAAACGCTACGAAGAAAATTGCAACGAATGTAAGTACGGCAAGGAATCCTTCCATACCGAACTCTCTGAAATTAACAGCATAAGGATAAAAGAATACGATTTCAATATCGAATAGTACGAACAATACCGCAGTCAGGAAGTACTTGATAGAAAACGGTGTTCTGGCATTTCCTTCTACAGGAACCCCACATTCCCAGCTTTGGTTTTTTACAGAGTTTCCTTTTTTCTGCTGTGGGCCTAAGAAATGTGCCCCAAGCAAAGAAACAGCTACAAATCCTACTGCTACACCAGCCTGGATAAGGATTGGAATATAACTTTCAGGTAAATTCATTTTTGCATTATTATCTCAATTTGCAAATTTAGCGAATAAACAAGAAAGCATGAAATTTATCAGCTTAAAAGTCGGATGAAAATGAGTTAAATCGGTAATTTAGAATCAATAAAAATTAGCTTTTTATGATTATTTTTTTATCGTCTTTTCCCCCTTTTTTTTATAGAAACTGTGGAAAAATGGGCCCTCATTCTCTGCATTTGGAATATTTTGAATTCATTGAAACTGAATAGAGGTTCATATCAAACCACGCACTGATGCTGTTTTATGGTCTTATTTTTTCATTTTTCTAAGAAGAGTGTAGGCCATAAAGGAGATGTATCCAAAAAGAATACTCGCAAAAAGAATATTGATTACGGTGTTTGTTTTGTCATCAGGTGACTGGAAAAAGACATTGTAACTGATAAATCCAGCGATTAAAACAGCAAATATGATAAGTTGTGGTTTCATAAAATTCAAAGTTTAGATTTTAAGTTTACGTTGTACAAATTACAGTATCAATTATTTGATTTCCATTGAATACGTTCTTCTTCTTTTATGATTCACCGGATTGTAATCCTGCCATAAGAGCTGAATGCTTTTATTTTCTTCCAGTTCCGGGTTGGTTTCCAGGTATTTTACGCCCTTTTTTCTGAAGATATTCCAGATTTCTTTGAAAATAATAGAAGTAACTCCTCTTCTTTGATAGTCGGGATGGATGCCGATCAGGTAGAAGTTAGCCCTGTCATTTTTCTTACCTGCTTGCAGGAAATGCCACCAGCCGAATGGAAGCAGCTTTCCACCGGATTTCTGCAGTGCTTTGGAATAAGAAGGCATGGTAATAGCAAATGAGATCAAATTGTTGTGTTCATCAGCGATACATACAATAAAATCTTTATCGATGAGCTTAAAATATTTCTCTTTGTAGGTCTTACGCTGCTCATCTGAAATAGGCGTGTAGGTAGAAAGGTGTTTGTACGTTTCATCCAGAAGATCAAACATCGGATCTACATACTGAATAATCTCTTCTTTTGTTTTGAATTTTAAAACCTTCAGTTTATACTTTTCAGAAATAAGCTGATTGAACTTGTGGATTTTTTCAGGCAAGGTTTCAGGGAAAATGATTTCAAACTCCACCCATTCTTTTTCTTTGATTAACCCCAGATTTTCAAGATGTCTTGGATAGTACTCGTGGTTGTAAATCCCAATCATAGTTGCCAGCTGATCAAAACCTTTTACCAGCATCCCGGCTTTGTCAAGATTGGTGAACCCCATAGGTCCTTCAATTTTATCAATATTTTTTTCTTTGGCATAATCAACTGCTTTTTGAATTAATGCCTTTGAAACTTCAGCATCATCAATAAAGTCGATCCATCCAAAACGTACCTTTTTAATGCCTAATTCTCTTTCTTCCTTATGATTAATCAGAACGGCAATTCTTCCTGCAATCTTGTCATTCTTATAGGCCAGATACTGCTTTGCCTCAGAATATTGAAGCGCAGGATTTTCATCAGCATTCCAGATGTTGATTTCGTCATTGATAAAGGACGGAACATAGTAGGGATTGTTTTTATACAAATCCATTGGAAATCTTACGAATTGCTTGAGCTGACCCGCTGTTTTTACTTCAATAATTGAAACTGTAGACATGTTTTTTGAGAGGAATTAAAGGACAAATATAAATAATAATATTGTATACTTTGGCACAGTTTTTATATGATTATGGGTAAAATTAAACACAAAATTTATATAAAATGGGGGGTTATTATATCATTATTGGTATTTCGATGTTGGTGAGCTGGTGGGTTTCGTCCAGATTGAAATCGAAATTTGAATATTATTCCAATGTACACCTTCGAAATGGCCTTTCGGGCAAAGAGGTAGCGGAAAAGATGTTGAGAGATAACGGAATAAATGATGTTCAGGTAATATCGGTACCCGGACAATTGACGGACCACTATAATCCGGCAGATAAAACAGTGAACCTTTCTGAAGGAGTTTATATGCAGAGAAACGCGGCGGCGGCGGCAGTAGCAGCTCACGAGTGCGGACATGCAGTGCAGCATGCAGTAGGATATTCCATGTTGAATTTACGATCAAAGTTGGTTCCTATTGTGAATATAAGTTCTAATCTGATGCAGTTTGTTCTTATCGCGGGTATCGCGGTAATGGCTGCGTCAAGAACAATTGAGAATCCAAATGGAAATACAACTGTTCTTGCCATTGGCGTAGCGATGTTTGCAATGACCACGCTTTTTGCTTTTGTAACACTTCCCGTGGAATACGATGCGAGTAACAGAGCAATGAAGTGGCTTAAGGATACGGGAACTGTAACTGCAGAAGAATTCGTAGGAGTACAGGATAGTTTGAAATGGGCAGCAAGAACTTATGTGGTAGCCGCATTAGGTTCTCTGGCACAGCTTCTTTACTGGGGATCTTTGCTTCTTGGTGGACGAAGGGATTAATCATTAAATTCAAATGAAACATATTGCATCTCAGAAAGTTTTTCTGAGATGTTTTCTTTTTGAGCCAGTTTCAGGGATGCAGTAAGAATACAGTTTTCATGAGCATCGAAGTTCAAAACTTTAGCATCAAATTTTGAAAGCAGGGTGAAAATCGTATTCTGCTGATTGAATTTAAATTGAATCTCTACTTCTGTTTCCAGTTCTCTGGTGATAATACTGCCCTCTTCTAATGTGATCCTGGCAGATTCCTTATAGGTTTTCACCAACCCTGAAACACCTAATTTAGTTCCTCCATAATAACGAACAACAATGACAAGAACATTTGTAATTTCATGAGCCAGAAGCTGGTTGTAAATAGGTAATCCCGCACTTCCGGAAGGCTCACCGTCATCATTGGCGCGATAATTCTCACCATTTAATCCCATTCTGAAAGCATAGCAGTGATGAGTAGCTTTCGGATGTTCTTCTCTTATCTTTTCCAAGGCTGCTTTTAGTTCTTTTTCATTATTTACCGGGTAAGCAAATCCGATGAATTTGCTTCCTTTTTCTTTTAAAAGAGTATTTTCTATAGGCTTTTCTATGGTTTTGTATTCAAACGTCATTGGAGGTTCCTGCTTTGTTTATGCAAAAATATTAAATGCTTTACTATTCTGCACCATAATCATAAATTAAGCCGTCAAATCTTGACGGCTTATCTGTTTTTTGATATAAAATTACGGTCTTACATTTGATCTCCGCAAAGATCCATCGGGATCAGGCACATATAACTTGTTGTACCGCAAAAATCCTGAGGACATTGATCTCTGCATCTGGTAGGTTGTCCATTAGGGAGTGTACATATTACAAAAACTCCCCCCTGGATTGTTTTTAAACCGGTTCTTGATAATTTTTTCAAATTTTTCATGGTAGTTTTAATTTGGTAAAACTAATGTAAAGAATTTATTTCATTTATCGGTGATAGAATAGTTTTGTTTTAAATTGTAGAATGAAACGATATTATCTCTGAATACTTCTGTTTTTGTTATTGTATAATTAAATTCCGGGGCTTTTGTTCCGTTTTCAAGGATGAGATTTTCATTTTTAATTACTATTGCTTCATCCCAGAGATTGGTATTGATAAACTCTTGCAGGGTAAAACGGCCGCCTTCAATAATAACTGATTGTATCTGCTCTTTATATAGTGCTTCCATGAGTTCCGGCAGAAAATGATCCTTATTGATTTGAATGAATTGAACGTGTCCTTCAGTGCCTTCTTTCACAGAATTTAAAACCAATGTTCTTGCTTCATTGTTATAAATATTAAAGCTGGCAGGAACTTTCAGATCAAAATCAATTAAAATCCTGATTGGATTTGTTCCTTCTATATTTCTGACTGTTAAGCTTGGGTTGTCATTTAAAGCAGTTTGAGTTCCCACTAAAATAGCATGTTCGTCGGCTCTCAATTGATGAACGAACTGATTGACCAGTGTATTGGAAACGGCAGTAGGTTTAAAATCTTTATCAAGAAAGCCATCACCGGATTCTGCCCATTTTAAAATGATATAAGGTCTTTTCTTTTCATGGTAAGTGAAGAATCTCTTGTTGAGTTTAATACATTCTTTTTCCAGCATTCCTGAAACGGCTTCAATGCCTGCATCCTGAAAGATTTTCTTCCCTTTGCCATTCACTTTATCATGAGAGTCCATAGCGCCAATCACCACTTTTTTTAATCCCAGTTCTTTAATTTTTAAAGCACAGGGCGGAGTTTTTCCATAATGCGCACAGGGTTCCAGAGATACATAAATTGTTGATTCCGGGATTAGTTTTTTATTTTTAACGGAATTGATCGCATTGATTTCCGCATGATTTTCTCCTGCTTTGTGATGATATCCCTCGCCAATGATCTCTCCGTTGTGAACAATCACACTTCCAACAAGAGGGTTAGGGTAGGTGTTGCCAAGAGCTTTTTGGGCCAGCTCGATGCATCTTTTAATATAAAATTCGTCGTTGTTCATATGTATAAAAAGAAAAAGCGAAGACAAATTGCTTTGCTCCGCCTTTATTTATTTTGTTATCTGTTAATCTCCACTGATAATGCTGTGAAGATTTTGTTTTAACGTTTCCAGATGAGCTTTTTTCTCATCAATGGTATTGTAAGTGTCTTTTAACAGAGGATTTTCTCTGGACGGTTTGTTGAAGAAAGAAAGGTTGTTTTCCAGTTTAACGATTTCTGCCTCAAGATCAGATATTTGATTTTTGATCTTTCTTGCTTTATCGGTTAGCTGATTTTCAGATAGGCCTTCTTCTTTCAGTTCAAGTTCGTTGATCTTGTTTATTTTCAATTTCTCTCTCAATGTTTTGTTGAATTCAGAGTTGATTGAAATTTTATCTCTTGGAACTTTTCCTATGTTATTCCATGAAGTCTTGATCTGCTCGATTTTTTCGATGCTGCCTTCTTCATTGGAAACCTCTTTCAATTCATCAAGAAGGGCTTTTTTGTTTTTATAGTTTTCTTTCCAGTTGTCCGTAGAAGTATTGCTTTTCTCTCTGTAGTTGTTGAAGAATGCATTACAGGCATCACGGAATTCATCCCAGATTTTATTGGTCATGCTTTTGGGAACGTGGCCGATTTTTTTCCAGTCTTCCTGAAGTTTTTTGAATAACGGAACGGCAATATCCCATTCCTCATTATTCATATTGTCCTGTGCCGTCTGGATCAGCTTTAATTTTTCTTCAAGGTTAGTCTGCTGAGAGCCTTTCAACGATTTGTAGTAATTGTTTTTCGTTGTATTAAAGCCTCTTAAAGTTGTTTTGAAATCATTCCAGTTTTGGTTGGAAAGTTTTCTTGGAACACTTCCTGTCTTCAGAAATTCAGAACGCAGATCTTCCACTCTTTTAATGGCGTTCTGCCAGTAATTGTGGTTAGGTGTTTCCGAAGGTTCAGACAGTTTCCTGATTTCAGCGATGATTTCATTCTTCTTTTCAAGGTTAACCGTCTGCTCTTTTTCAATAGAAGCAGAAAGTTCAGATTTTCTTTCGTGAATTTTATTGGAAATTTCTTTGAATTCTTCCCATGTCTTTTCACGGAACTCTTCGGCCACAGGTTCCGCTTCTTCTTTCCATAGTTTATGAAGATACTGAAGCTCATTTAACGCTTTCTGAATTACCGGTTCGTTTTCCAGTTCTTTAGCACGGGCAATGATATGCTCTCTCTTTTCCAGGTTGTGGCTGTATTCCTGTTCCAAAAACTCTTTATTCAGATCCAGCATCTGATAAAACTGATTCAGGTGGTGGAAATAGTTATTGTTAAGAATTTTGAATTCAGACTTGGCAACCTGTCCGGCTTTTGACCAGTCTTCTTTAATCTCACGGATAGATCTGAAAAGATTAATTCCTGGTTCAGAGCTGGTGTATAGATTTTTAAGTCTTTCGATTATGTTTTGACGATGGTCAAGATTTTTCTTTTGCTCTTCTTCCTGTCCTTTCTGGAAGTCGTCATGTTTTTCTCTGAAGATATTGACCAGTGCAGAATACTTAGCCTGAGAAGGGTGTTCATAGCTGAAATTTTCGGCAGGATTTCCGGCTTCTACATATTCATGCTTTTTGTCCTCCACTTCATCATGGATATAATGACTTGCTTTTTCCCTCAGTTGGTTGAATCTTTTGAAATTCTCTCCGGCGTTGGGAGTGTTGATGATTTTTTCCATTTCCTTTAAAGCATCGGCAAGGGAGATTTCTTCTTCATGTTCATCCAGGTGCTCAGCATCATCCTCATGTTGGTTTGCATCATGAGAAACGGTGTTTTCTGATGGGTCCTGAGATACTTCGTTTGGATTTTTCTTTTCTTCGTTTTCAGAAAGATTGTTTTCTGTAGTCATAGCAAATCTTTTATGTGAGTGGCGTTAATATCCTTTAAATATAGCTGAAAGGCCAATTAAAGCACTAATTTATGTTATTTTTTTTGAAAATTCCAAATTTCCCAGGCTTTTTCTGCTTGCTGTTCAAGCATATAGTATCCATTCACGGTTTTTGCTCCTTTTTCAGAGGCATTGATGATGAATTGGGTGTAGTTGGGATTGTAAATCAGATCGATAACCAGATGATCTGGAGAAAGTCCGTCAAAAGGAAAATTCAGACAGTCTTTCACATTCGGGAAAGTACCTACCGGTGTACACTGGATGATAATTTTATGCTCAGCAACGGTTTCGTGATCAAGATTTTCAAAATTGATTTCTGTACTTCTGGAAATGGTTACAGATGGAATATTATGTTTGTCTAATGCATATTTTACTGCCTTTGCAGCGCCTCCGTTTCCTAAGATTAAAGCTTTATCCTGTGTGGGTTTTTTGTGTAAAAGAAGCGTCTTTTCAAAACCGAACGCATCCGTATTGTAACCAGTTTTTTTTCCATCCTGAATAAGAACGCAGTTTACGGCACCTATTTTCTCAGCTTCATCACTTAATTCATCCAGATAATCAATTATTTTCTCTTTATAAGGAATGGTTACATTGAATCCTAACAGATCCGGAGAAGCAAAAAGTTTTTCTACTTCACTGATTTCGTTCAGATCAAAAATATCATAGGAGAAGTTCTTCAGCATGAGCTTCTGGAACTTGTTTTCGAAGAATTTTTTAGAAAAAGAATAGGAAATGTTTCTGCCTATCAATCCTAATTTTTTATTGGAATCCATAGATCAAAAGTAAAAAAAAGACCGGAAAAATCCGGCCTTGGTTTGAAATATTTTTTAATAATTAATCTACGATAAATTTAGTAGAGAAATTATCTGTTTTCAGAATATAAATTCCTTTAGCCAAACCTTTAAGGTTGATCTTGTTTGAATGTCTGAAAGGGTTGGTAATTGTTTCAATTAATTTCCCGGAAAGATCATAGATATCAGCTTTTGAAATTTTGCCAAGGTTTTCTCCTTTTACAGATAATTCATTATTTTTTACCGGGTTGGGGTAAATAATAAATGCTGATTTGTCATTTTTAGTTTCTGCCGTTGCTAATGTTGTAGCACATGTCCAGCTAAGATCATCCAGAGCAACTCTGTTGGTAAGAGAAGAATTGGTCAGTTTAATGACAGCATTTCCGCTTACATTTATATTATTAATGGTAGTTGTAGTAACAACATTACTGTAAGGAATAGTTCCTACATTGACGTCATTTACAAGAACATTAAAGTATCCTGCACTTCCGGAGAATTTCAATTGAGTTGTTAATGTTAAACTCTGAACTCCACCTGAGAAAGTTGAACTTGTTAAAGTTCCATTTTTTATGGTAATAGCTTTATTATTGATGGTCTGGTCAACTCTTGCGTCCGTAGCAGTCCATGAAATTCCATTGTTGGTCCAGTTTACTGTCATGTATGTATTTACAGGGCCGGTGATCATTTCAAAATTTTCAGTTCCGCAGCTTCCTCCTCCGGCAGGTGTGTCAAGAGTGGTTTCTGTAGCTGTTGTGCTTTGTGGAGAAGAGTTTGCGAAAGCATCTTTAGCAATTATATAGAATGTATATTGAGTAAGTGGTGATAACCCTGAAACAATAGTAGACGTTGTAGTACCTGAAACTGTAGTTTTTAATGTTCCGTTGGCGTAAATCTGGTACGAAGTTACTCCCACGTTATCCGTAGCGGCTGTCCAGCTTAAAGCAATAGAGTTTGAAGTTGGATTGCTGGCAACAAGGTTGGTTGCTGCTGTAGGAGCCTGGTTATCAACAACCGGAGCGCCCCAGATCTGGGTAACATATTCAGGGTGATCAATGAAAGGGTTTCTGTTTCCCTGATAAGTATAAGAAGCATTGTTTCTTGCAATTTCTTCCGGAGATACCGGATCCATTGCATTCCAGATTAAATACTGGTTAAGTGCCCAAGGCTGTAGCCCTGGAAATGCTGTGCTGCCAAGCATATCACCCGTAGAGAAACCGGGAAGGTTATCTTCATATCTTGTTACAAAATAAAGAATCATTCTTGCAATATCACCTTTGAAAGCATCAATGGGTTCAAATACAGTACCTGCATATCCTGCAGATACAGATGTGCCTAGCTTTGATCCGTTTTTAGAGGTGAAAGAAGTGTTACCAACAATTCCGAAAGGGTAGTTGGATCTCATTCCGTTTACTTTTCCATCTGTAGCCCGGATAAAATGAATATCAGCTACCATAGGAGAAGCACTGCTAAATAAACTCTGAGGGATAACGTGCTCTCTGTTGTAGCAGTCACCTTCATTAGAATATCCTGCCGATCCACATTGATCTGTAGGGCCATATGTGAAATTATACTGATCCGGCCCATTTGGATTTTCAGAATAAATATCCAGAATTGTTCCGTCATTTTCATAGAAATAATCGCGGTCTGTGGTAGCGTATCCTGTCCATAGGCCACCATAACCATTGTCTATGTGTCCATTACTGATAATGGTTTTAAGGGCTGTTTTAAGAGCTGCACCTGTTAAGCTTGGCGATTGATTATAATATCCTGCCGGAGCCTGTGCCAAAGCGCCAATAAATGTCACGCTTAAAAGAAAGAAAGATAAAAGTTGTTTCATTTTTTAAAATTGGGGCGTAAAGATACGAAAAAATGAAACTGAAGTATGTTAATTGTATGTAATATATAAAGTCGGTATATTAGTTTTTAGTAATATATTCCTTGCTGATTTTTGAAAAAAACCATGAAATAGTGATTCCAAACAGGGAAGCTGTAAGGGCTACGATAAGATAGTTTTTTCCTACAATTTTCACTGGGAATGGCAGAACCTCATTGGCTCTGAAGAATTCTGTGTAAAGCTGGAAGTAGCAAAGTGCTGTTCCGAGAATTAATCCGGTAATCACACCTGAAATAACAATCAGGAGTCCGGTATAGAAATAGGTCATTCTCAAATGGCTTAAAGGAAAACCAAGTGATATCAATGATTTTGCCTGCTCTTTTTTATCAAGCTGAAGGATAATAATTGCTCCGGCAAGATTGAAGGTGGTAATAAAGATGACCAATGCAAAGATCAGGTAAATAAAAAGTTTTTCTGTGTTAATCATTTTCCAGAAAGCGGCATTTTCCTCTTCCTTGGTTTTGATTTCGATATTCTTTCCGAGTGAAGAAAGCAGGCTTTGTTTTACTGCATCTGCATTTTCCGGATTTTTCAGTTTAATAACAATCTGGTAAGCTGACTTTTTAGGAAGATTAAGCAATTCTTCTGTAAGCTCAATAGGAGAAACAATATAACTGTCCAGCTGGTCTTTCCCAGGGAATACACCTGTTACCAGAATATCTCTTTTATTATAGATATCTTCTTCCTTACTGATAATCCCCGTTCCTGGTTTCGGCATGAAGACTGTTGCATAATGATTGGAAGAATCTACAGGAATTGAAAGCCTGTTGTCAAGACTATTCTCCATTAATACCTCATTGGAGTATTTGAAACTTGGATAAGTTCCATAGAATACCTCTTTATTAATAGGATTTACCTTCACATAGGCAGAATCTACCCCCCTTAAGTAAGCAATGTCACCCTTTCCGTTGAAACTGATGTATACTTTTTCTTCAATAACACGGGAGAAGCTGCTGATTTCTTTATTGCTGGTCAGAATTTTAGCAACATTATCAAGATTTTTGATCGTTTTTCCGGAAGTGCTTTTTAAAGTAAGGTCAGCATGAAGATTGGAAATAAGGTCTTTGTTCAGGCCTTCAAGTCCTGAAAAAACCGAAATAATGACGAACATTGCAGCCACAGCAACCGTCATGGCACCTACTGCCAGCCACGTAATGAACGTAACGGCAGTACTCCCTTTTTTAGCCAAAAGGTATCTGGACGCTATGTAAAATGCAATATTCTTCAAGATCTATAAAACAGGATTGTCGCCTTCGCCTCTTAATTCTCTTTCCAGTCTTTCAACATCATCAAGAGCGGTATCCAGGTAAAAGTTAAGTTGTGGAATAATACGAACCTGCTTTGCCATTTTCTGGCCAATGAAGTTTCTGTATTGAGGTTTGTTTTCTTCAATCTCCTTCATCACAGCGGTACGGAATTCCTGTGGGAAAATGCTTAAATAAATCTTGGCAATTCCTAAGTCGGCAGTTACTTTTACATCTGAAACAGATACCAATATGCTCTGTTTGCTTTCTGAAGCCTGTTTGCGGAAAAGCTCCGCGAAGTCTTCCTGAATGATCTGTGCTACTTTTCTTTGTCTGTTACTTTCCATAATTTCTGCAAATTTAGTACTTTTGTTTGAATTGATACTTTGAAATTCAACTACAGTATCAAATTTACGATTTAATTATATTGATTAGTATTTATGAAACTAGAACATATTGGTATTGCTGTAAAGTCTTTAGGTATTTCTGATGAGCTTTTTGCCAGATTATTAGGGAAAGAATCCTATAAAAAAGAATCCGTAGAAAGGGAAGGTGTGGTTACTTCTTTTTATGAAACAGGAGAAAGTAAAATTGAGCTTCTAGAAGCCAGTAATCCAGAAAGTCCGATCTCTAAATTTATTGATAAAAAGGGAGAAGGTATCCATCATCTCGCATTTGGGGTTGAAAATATCCTTGAGGAAGTAGAAAGATTAAAAAAAGAAGGATTTCAGTTTATCTCCGAAGAACCGAAAGAAGGTGCTGATAACAAATTAGTTGTATTTCTTCATCCTAAGTCTACCAACGGCGTGCTGGTAGAACTTTGCCAAGAAAAGCAATAAAAAGTTTTGTAGTGAAAGAAATTTTACTATTTTTGCAAACACAAAATTTAACCAAGTTTTGAGGTCCTATAGCTCAGTTGGTTAGAGCACCTGACTCATAATCAGGTGGTCCCTGGTTCGAGCCCAGGTGGGACCACTTTTTAAATCAAGCACTTACAGAAATGTAGGTGCTTTTTTGTTTCCAAAAATCATAGCACTGAGTATAGAATCAGGTTTAATAAAAGCTTCTTTAAAAAAAGAAGGGCAATACTGCCCTTCATATAATTTTTATTAAATACTTTATTATTCTTTTTCAATAGGATTATTGTTTAGCTTGTAAGATTCTTTTATTTCTTTCCCTTGTTTCTCAATGAAGTCTTTTACCTTCATATCAGTTCCAGGCATTGTCATACTTAATAATTGAGGAGTTAACTCATTTCTCATAGCAGCTAAAGGGTCTTGTTTGTAATTTTCGAATGTTTTTGTAAATTTTACTTTTTCTACTATTTTCACATTACCATTAGTGAACTTTTTAATAAGGGAATCTTCACTGTTATCTTTCGCTTTTTTATTTCCTTTTAAGGTAAATGAATAATTGTTTTGATCATCTTCTATTTTTACAATTAGTCCAGGTAAACCATTAAATTTATAGGGACCATCATTAAAAGGAAGATCATGACAAAACCAGGCAATCCATTTTCTTCCCGCAAAATTTAACATTGCTTTTTGGGCATTATATTCACCGATTTTTTGCTTTTCTTTCTGAATTTTCCAATCAAAATTTATTTTTTCCTGATAACCAAAGGTAAGAGGAGTTAATCCGTTCATAATATCTTCAGTATATTGAACTTCCATATCAGGATATTTTTTTGTTACCGAATAGGTAAATCTGACATTCGGAGGTGCTGACTGATTTTCGTAAATGCCTGTTTTTTGCATTTTTTTAAATACTTCGTTGGAGATTGAATCTGAAACGATTAATTGATAATCTTTAAAGATCGATTGATCTTTTTTAATATCTAAAACCATCATTGCAGTTTCATTTCTTGTAGAATCTTTTTTAGGTTTATATTGTACTTCATAGAAAAAACGATTGATCTCCTGAGCTTTGGTTTTGATAGTTATTAAAAAGAATAACGGTAGTATCAATAAGTATTTCATAGGTTTATTTTTAAAAGTTGTATCTGTATTTTGCAAAAATTTTATACCAGAAATCCGTGAAAGAATTAGGTAAAAAAGAGAAAAAAGAAATAATTTTCCAGGGAGAAGTAAAGTGTGCAAATATTTCAAATATTGCCTTTGACCGTACCCAAACTTCATTATCATTCACAAAATAGATTGTTTGGAGATCTATAAACTTTATTCCTTTATCACGAAGAATTTTTCTTGCTTCTTTGCTTCTTACAGAAATAATTTCCAGCGTTTTAACATGAGATTGGCTCCATTGAGAAAACCTCGTACAAAACTTACATTCAGAATCATAAATAATAACTTTCATTTTGTGAATTTTTAAATGGATTGTAAGTCTGGCTGTTTTTTTAGGCTTTTATATTGTGATAAAATGAATAACGACGAAAATGACCCTGCCAACAGGCCTGTAAATATCATGATTCCACTTTGAAGAATAAATGGAATTTTTTTCACGTAATCAATATTTTTTGAGGTTACCGCATATTGTCTGGATATCATTTGCAAAGTTTCAGCATATTTTAAAGATAAAGTTTTATCAATTAAAGCATACACGAAAACATCGATCAAAAAAATCATGATGCCACTAAGAATAAATGTACAAGTCACATAATAAAAATTGGCGATATGATTTACTTTTTTTTCATTCTTATATTTCTTTAATGACAGAAACAAAATAGTAGCAGCAAGCACAAAGGCAATAAACATTGAAAGAATAGGAAAAAAAGCAACGGCAGTCATACTAAAATTATCATAAGAAATAGAGTATGCAATGCCATAAATACATCCTGTAAAGGATAAAGCGATAACTATTGAAGTAATAAAAATATACTCCAATGAAAGAAGGTTGTTGTCCATAGAAATTAGTTTTTAAATGCTAAATGTTGATGTAAGAGACCCAATCTTTCTGAATATCTTCTGTAAGATGCGTTCTTATTAAATGGTATTCTTCTGAAAGATAAATTTTAGCGAATTTTCCATTTTGTAAATGTCCGATATGATCACAACAATTTGTAAGAGTTTCCATAATATGAGAACTTATTAAAACGATCTTATTTCTTTTTTTTAGTTCATCAATGATAAAATAGAACTTTTCGACACTTTCAAAATCAAGTCCGTTAAATGGCTCGTCAAATAAGTATATGGGTCTATCAATTAAAATATTACAAAGGATGGCAAGTTTCTTCTTTGTTCCTAATGAAAGTTTTTCAACAATAGAGTCTGTTGGAATATTAAAGAAACTTGTAAGTTTTGTTACCTTTTCATCTTCGTTCTCATGAATGAACAGATTTAAAATATCGTTAACTGACAGATAAGGATAAAAGTAATTTTCAGATTCCAAATACGAAATATCTCTTTTATTTATAGGTTGGTTTTGTAATAATATTTGTCCATTGTATTTTGTATTTTGAAAAATAGATTCAAATAAAGTTGTTTTTCCTGCACCATTTCTTCCTAGAACACCAAATATGTTCCCTTCATTTATATTTAAACTAAGGTTGTCTAAAACTTTTTTGGAGTTATAATTCAATGTGATATTTTGTATACTAAACATACTTTGCAATTTTCTTTAAGGCTGATTTTCTGTTGTGTATTATATAAATTATTGCTGGAATTAGTAATCCAATAATAAGTGTAAATTTGAAAAAGTCTGCATCATTAACATGGATTACCTTTACTTTTTCATTATAATTTACATACTTATTAATAACAATAACATAATTTGAAAGAAAAACATAAAGAATGAAATAAATTATATAATCTTTTTGCAAAGGATTTAAAAACGCAAAGTTGATTACAGCAGGAATTGAGATCATCAGGCACATCAGAAAAGAGTATATGATTTTTTTTTCTAATCTTAATCTTGAAAATTGCAGAATGAGAATTTCTTTATTTTCCTGTAGCGAATAAACATGCAAAAGAATATGTAACCAGCATAATCCTAATATTATCAAAGTTGCAGGATGATATCCTAAGAAACCGGAAAGTAATACAAAGGAAAAGAAAATTATAATATTCTTTCGTATATAGGCTTTCCACTCTAATAATGCATTAGGGATTTTGTTAATAAATCCTGGATTTGCGATGTATTTTTTTAGCTTTATAAAAGGTAAAACAAAACATATAAAAACATTTCCTAAAAAGATAAAGTTATTTTCTTTGAAAACGAAAAATAAATTTATAAAAACCCAAATTATCAAATATTCTAATGCAAGGCTTATATAGAATTGCTTTCCTAAAATATTTTTTAAAAAATTAATATCCTTTCGCGTAAAATGAATGATAAATAAAACTGTTGATGAAATTAATGCATAATAGCCATTATGATTCGTTTTAAATAAAAATAAAAATAAAAGCATTATACTCACTAAAACACCAATATCCATACTCTGGTTTGATGCTTTAAATAATAATTTTAATCTCAGTTTCAGATATCTCTTAAGCATATTCTTTACTAAATATTTTTCTTTTGAATAGCAATGTAATTTTTTGAAAATAGGCTCCAGCCTTTTTCCATTCTTCATCACTTATGAAAAAACCATAACACATCATAAATAGGATCTCAAAATCATGGATCATCATAAAAATGTATATCCCCAGATGAATCATTATTCCAAGAGCGAACACCACATATTTGCCGGTTTTATGCCATGCAAGAAAAGGAAATGCTAACTCCCAGATTAAAGTAATATAGGTAGAGAGTGTCACAAAAATTCCATTTTTTGCTAGTATATTATTCATTTCAGTTCCCTTAAATCTTTCTAATTGTAAAGTATAATAAGTGGCAACACCACTGAACCAGACTTTAGCATTGAGTTTAAATATGGCAGAAACGAAATAAATCAAAGATAAATGAATTTTTATAGATAAAACAGATATTTGATTTACAAAATAGCTGATACTGTCTTTTTTTTGCCCGGTACTGTTATTTAATGTGAAATATCTGTAGCAATCCGTAAAAATCATGTACAGTAAGAGAAATTTCAATAAATTATCACCACCATTTAATATAAAAGGATATGCTCTTTGAACAATTTCAACGGAAATATATAACAATAAGGGAGTGAAATATCTGAAAATCCCAAAGGCAAATAAAATACTTAGCAACATTATAATACTAAGAATAATGTTAATATTTTGAAAAATAGTGGATTGCTGAATTCCAAATATCTGAAATATGGGATTAACAGGTGCTGCTTTCAAAAATGTAGCATCGGTGATGAGATCCTTATTGAAAAATAATTGTAAATATTTTTTAAATACATGTATTGATATCAGTATCCTGAAAATCGAAAGATATATATAGTGATTTGAATGGAATAGTTTTTTCATTTTAAAAAGGATATGGGCTGAAAGCAATTACTTTAGATTCAACATTTGGCTTTTTACTTTCTCTGTTAGCAAACTTTTTAATTTCCTCGGAATTTATATTTATTGTTACATATTTTACTGACTTTAACTTATCTGCAGACATTTTATCTTTTCCAACAATCTTCGCATAGTCTTTCAAGAGAAGAAAACCCTGAACTTGTTCAGGAGCTTCATTGAGTTTTTGTACTGCCAGAAGATTGGCATTGTTAAGACTTAGCTCGGGTTGTTGGGTGTTTATTTCAGTTCTTTCTTTCACTATTGTATTAACGATACCTTCTATAGATCCATAAATTGTATAATCTACCATTTCGGCTCTTCCATTAAATGGCCTTGTATTTCGTTTTGATTCTATAATTGAAGAATAGACTTCGAAAGCTGCAATTTCATTTTTATTCTCATCCAGATAAGTAAAATAAAGTTTGTAGTTAAATTGCGGCGGAGGTGCAAAAAAACTCCATTTCTGAGCAAAAAAAGTAGAAAATATTTTCATTTCTTTTTGATACTCAATCTTTATAAAATTATTGGGTGAATTATATAAAAATGTAAAAAGCCAATAAATTGATACACAGGTAACGATAAATATTTTAATTGCTTTTTTCATAACTGGCAGGAAAAAAATGGCTCATTAATACAATGAGCCATTAAATCATTATTAGTCTAAGTTCTGGACGTTTGCTGAAACATCATCTGTAGCGTGAAGACCATCTACTATAGCTGAAACAACCATTACAGCAAGAAGAACGCTAGCGGCAACAGCAGATACACTTGAACCCGGAGGTAGCGCCTGGCGTGAAGTGTTAGAAGACTGTACTTGATCTCCATAGGCGATACCTTGTGCTTTAACTACATTAGGTACTAAAAAATTTAATGCAAATACGAATGCCATTCCACCTGCGAAAACTGAATTTCTAATTTTTTTGTTCATGATAATTTTGTTTTTTATGATAATTAATTTTGCCATATAATCCCTGGCATGGGGTTTTGCCGATCAGCTTTTATATTTAAGTTTTTGTACTGTACACATACAAAAAATAAAATATCATTGTGTTTTTACCTGGAGCAAAGATGCAGTGGCTTTTTTGCTGATACAAGAAAAGCATATCGGAATTGATCAAATTTAACAATGCTACTATACGAAATTGGTCAAATTTGGTAAAATAGAAATAATGTTAATTTTTTGATTATGAGTTAATTATGCGTATTTAATCATTTGTAATGAAAAATAAATAATAGAATTTGTATTTTTGTGACAGTAAACATG
>NZ_SDLV01000022.1 GCF_004916905.1 Chryseobacterium candidae | reverse complement strand
TGTCCCGTCCTAAAATAAGTTGACACTTAATCAACTTATATTATGAAAGATCAAGAATTAAAAAAGGAAAAACGTACTCAAAGAGATTACAGTATAGGCTTTAAATTACGAGTTGTTTCTCAGGTAGAAAACGGCGATTACACTTATAAACAAGCCCAAAAAGAGTATGGTATCCAAGGCAGAAGTACAGTTTTGGTTTGGTTGCGAAGATATGGTAACTTAGATTGGAGTAAACCTAAACTTCATACTATGCATAACTCTAAAGAAACTCCGGCTCAAAAAATTAAGCGTTTGGAAAAAGAATTAGCTGATGAAAAGCTAAAAACTAAGGTTCTTAATACCATGATTGATGTATCAGATAAGCAGTATGGCACCCAAATCAGAAAAAAGTTTTCCTCCCAACAATCTTCAGACTCCACAGAGAAGGAATAAGCATATCCAGACTGTGCAGATTGTTTGGGATAAGCCGTCAGGCAGTTTATCAAAATAAACAGAGGAGCTTAACCCGTGAAAAAGAATTATTAAAAATAAAGATACTCGTACAAAAAGTACGAATGGAAATGCCCAGACTTGGAACCAGAAAGCTTTATTACCTTCTTAAAGAAGGATTCAAAAATGAGGGAATCAAAATAGGAAGAGATGCTTTATTTGCTTATCTAAAAAGAGAAAATATGCTTGTGCGTGCTCAAAAAAAGTATGTTAAGACAACTTTTTCAAAACATTGGCTTAGAAAACATCCTAATTTATTGAAAGAATTAAAGATCGAAAAAGCAGAACAGGTTTTTGTAAGCGATATAACCTATATTAAAACAAGGGAATCCACCTGCTATTTGTCTTTAGTAACAGATGCTTACAGCAGAAAAATCATGGGATATTCATTAAGCTCAAATATGAATACTGAGAATGTAGCCAAAGCCTTAAAGATGGCAGTGAAAAACAGAGTTTCAAATACCTCTTTGATTCATCATTCAGATAGAGGATTACAATACTGCTCTGGCTATTACCAAAACATGCTTAATAAAAACAGAATAAAACCATCTATGACTGATGGTTATGATTGTTATCAAAATGCATTGGCAGAGAGAATTAATGGAATATTAAAACAGGAATTCCTGTTTTGTAAAACAAAGAATATACACGACTTAGGAGCATTGGTAAAAGAAAGTATTGATATCTACAATACTAAAAGACCACATTTAAGTCTTAATATGCAAACGCCAGATAAAGTGCATAAAAAATCCGAAGAAAATAAATACTTCTCCGGATTAAATATTGTCTAATTTTATGTCAACCTATTTTAGGACTAGTCA
>NZ_SDLV01000064.1 GCF_004916905.1 Chryseobacterium candidae | reverse complement strand
AATTTGCGCGCCTGCTGCCTTCCTTGGATGTGGTAGCCGTTTCTCAGGCTCCCTCTCCGGAATCGAACCCTAATTCTCCGTCACCCGTCACCACCATGGTAGGCCCCTATCCTACCATCGAAAGTTGATAGGGCAGAAATTTGAATGATGCGTCGCCGGCACAATGGCCGTGCGATCCGTCGAGTTATCATGAATCATCGGATCAGCGAGCAGAGCCCGCGTCAGCCTTTTATCTAATAAATGCGCCCCTCCCGGAAGTCGGGGTTTGTTGCACGTATTAGCTCTAGAATTACTACGGTTA
>NZ_SDLV01000021.1 GCF_004916905.1 Chryseobacterium candidae | reverse complement strand
AAAAAAAAAAAAAAAAAAAAAACACATTATAAGTCAGTTAGTTATAACATTAGTCTATTATTGACTAATGTTTAAAATAACAAATAAATGATATCTATAATGGCATACTTAAACTATACTGTTCTTCTTGTAAAAGAGGATTTTTCGTATTTATGTTTAGGTAATTGTTTTTTGAAGGAAAAGTATATAAATGTTTACTCTGTTTTAGTATCAAAAAAAGTAGTAAAGCAATTTTATCATGACGTTTATAAAAAATCACAAAAATGTAAAAATCGAAATCAAATAATTTATATTCAGTTTTTCGATGATGTTTTGTTTTGCAGTTATAATTTGATTGGTGGTTTAGTTTTAAGTTGTTTTGTATTTATTTATAATAAATTGTTGCACATTGTTGATGAAATTGTATTTGGATTATTTAATGAGAATAAGAATAATCACTTAGTCTCCATTAGATACTTTTTTGTTTATTTTATTAAGGAAGATTCTCTTAATGAACGTTCACCACCTCTTTTGTAAATTCTTTACAAAGATAATCTTTTGAACATTCTTTGTTTTTAAAAATCAAATGTTTATTTATTAAAAAATCAATAAAATGAAAAAAAAATTTTTAGTTTTAGCCGGCTCATTATTCTTTTCACATTATGCTTTTTCGCAAGTCGGGGTTAATACTCAGTCTCCTAATGCTACTTTGGATGTTGTAGCAAAGACTACTGACGGTACGAAAGCTGAAGGAATATTGGCTCCTAGGCTCACAGGAGACCAGATTAAATTAGCTGATAATATGTATACTGCTTTGCAGAAAGGTGCAATAGTGTATGCTACTTCCGCAGTGAGTTCTGCAAGTATAAAAACAAATTCTATTAATGCACCTGGATACTATTATTTTGATGGTTTAGTATGGAGATCTCTTTCCTCACCTCCGAATATTTACAATAGTGATGGATATTTAACTGGGCCTAGAGCTATGGATTTAAACTATAACACGTTATGGATTAATGGCGCTTCCTCAGGGCTTCAAAAAAATTTATTAGATTTAAATATTGGTCAGGATGGAAGAGGGTATGGTTATCGTAGTGACGATTATGGTATAAATATCTCTTCTATCTCAAGTACTACTTCCGGCAGAGTAGCAAGAATTAATTTTGGTACTACTCCTCAATTGAGGAGATATTTGTCTTTCAGTGCAGGGAATGATGAATTAATGTATATTACAAATCGAAATGGTGGTCAAATTGGAATAGGCACTACTGAACCTCAGAATTTTTTTCATATAGATGGGAGTAGAAATAATCCACAAATTGAGGGAACTCCACCTACCGCAGCTGAATCTCTTGATGATTTTACTGTTAAGTCAGATGGTAGCGTAGGTATTGGAACATATGCTCCAACAGCTAAGTTAGAATTAAATTCGGGAACAGCTAATGTTTCTGGTCTTAAATTTACTAATCTAAATTCTTCTACTCCTGTTTCTTCCGGGGCTACTTTGGGGGTGAATGCAAATGGAGAAGTTGTAACAGTTAATGGTAATGCTTTTACGCCTGCTTTTGGGAAAGTAACTTTGCCTAATAGTGTTGTGATTAATGGTAATACTACTAATGATGATCTGATTAATATTGAATTGCCATCAGCGGGAACATATTTAATTAGCTATACAACGAGAGGAGAGTTTCAAAATGGTGCTACTACTACAGCAGGTTGTTGGATGACAAGTTTTTTGAACCAAGTAACAGAATCTCCATCTAATACTTACACCCGTCTTAAAGATAGTGAAATTTTAGTTGTAACAACAACAGATTCTTCTCGACAAGTAATTGGTGGTACAGGTTCAGGAACTTATATCGTTACTGTTACTGGTAAAACCAAATTTTCTCTTGGAGTCTTTACAGTGGTATCTCCAATTAGTCAAGGAGGTACAACTAATCAAGGTGTTATTCTGAATAATAATGATGGTAGAACTTCAATCAGTTATGTTAAAATCACTCCATAAATTGTTGTTCACTAGGTATTTGTTTATATTTTTAACAGCTTCTTAGGTTATATTGTTCAAAAAAAGAAAATCGTCCGACAGATTTAAGTGAATACTATCTAAAAAATATGAAATATAGAATTTGAATCAGTGATAATAAAGATATTATTTTTTTATCTATATGTTAATTAAATAAGATTATAAAAAAATTACCAAAATTTTATCAATTATTTTTACAGTTGAAGTTTTTATGTCTGTATCTACTCAAAATACAGCTTTTATATTTCGCATTTTAGATTGTAAAAACTGTAGTTCTTAATTGTTAAAAGATAATTGTTTTTGATCACAAAATATTTTTTATATAGCATAACTATTTTAAATTTTTCTAATCTATATATTGTTTTAAAAATTTAGAAATGATTCTAAAATCACGATGATGCTTTTTTATGCCTGCTAAACTTTTATGTTTAGCAGGTTATAAAAAGAGCTAGAATTATTAAAATTCTAAATTATGTGCAATAATAGAAAAAACAAACTCAAGTCATTTATTACAATTTCTTTATTTTATAGATTGGTTTTTGTAACGTTGTTGAAAACAGTATTTCATGTATTTTGTGCCAATTTCATACTTATATATATATGTAAAATAATTTTAATTATAATTTAAATATGTATTTAAATAACAAATATAGAGCAATTTTTTTCTTTCAAATTTTAATTTTTGTTTGGATTTTATTTTGTTCGTTTTTAATTTTTATTATTACAATCAAGAACCTATTTAGTTCTATTATTTTCATATTATTTATTGTAATTACTGGTCTTTTTTTAACTTTTCTTTTGTATATAATTTTATTTGTTATTAAAATTATACACATAGATATAAGCGGATTAGGTGTTACATATATAGCTCAACCTGTTTTTTTTAGTTTTTTTGGAAAACAATTCCACGAAAAGTATGAATTTGATTATAGTGTAATTTCAAGGATTCATTTTAGAAAGATTTTTAATAATTATTTTATTTTTAAAATTATTACCAATAAAAAAGTTAAAATTTACGACCTACCAATCTTCTTTTTTAGTAAAAATGCAATTTCAAAAATTAATGAATTTTACATGAAGTTTGAAAACAATATTATATTAATAGACAATTTTTAAATTTTTTTATGAAAAACACAATTTTATATACTTTTATTTCAGTATTCTTTTACGGATCTGTTTTTTCTCAAGTCGGTATCAATGCACAGACTCAAAAAGCTACTTTGGATATTGTTGCAAGTACCACAAATGGCTCAAAAGCTGAGGGTATTATTGCCCCTCGTCTTACTGGAGATAAAATTAATGCAGCTGATGCGCAGTTTGGAGTATCTAAAAAAGGTACAATTTTATATGCGACTGCAACTGTTACAAACGTCAGTATTAAAACTGCAACCATACCCTCTCCGGGATATTATTATGGAGTTACTTGGAAGTCTTTATCAGGTGCCATCTCTGAAATGACAGGTGCTACATTAACAGTAGCTGGTACTGGGTGGATAGTTCCAATTCCTGCAGCAGGATTCAATACAAATTTCTTAAAAGAAGAGACACGACATTGGCAGATCCAGCCAATCTGTACAATTCTGATGTAACACTTAAAAATAACAGAGCTGTAACCATGGATGGAAATATTCTATTATTTAATTCTACAAGCTCAAACGTTAGAATGGATAGTACTTAAGGTATATTACGCTTGTTGGGATAAGAAATGGTGTTCCGAGCGGAGAATCCAATCAATTATCATTAAGGGGTAAGGGTATGTATATGCTACCACAGAATCTACACGGGTTCTGCTATATGATGGCAGCTTCAAAAGGCTGCAGCGCAGACTCTACTCCAGGTAAGATTGATTTTTATATAACTTCGGAAAACAGCATCGCTCTTAATCTGCGAATGACGATACCATAAATGTGTGAATAGGAACTTCTACTACTGTTAAAAAGTTAGATTTTAGAAGTTTTCCTGCTAATTAAAAGAAATATAAGATAGTGGTGACAAAAATTAATATGTATAATAATTATCAAAATTTATTGCAGATACATTAGTATGAGTCTTTAATCTAATTTTTAACTGTGTATAATACAATTTTTCTGAAGATTAATACAGTATGTTTTTTGTATAAGATTTGATTTTTGAATGCCATTATCTTATTTTATAGTTTTTTCTAGGGAAAATTTTTCAAATTATTTTATATAAACACATATAAAGTGATAAGTAAAGTTCTTTTTCCTCATAGAATTCTGTTTGCAAACCAAAGCTTACGTGTTATCATGTTAAGATGTTGTTATTTTTATAACTAAATTATAATGAAAAAAAAAATCATATTATTTTTATTCCTATTATTTTTATTTCAACCTGCTTTTCCTCAAGTGGGGATCAATACACAGAATCCTAAAGCAACATTGGATATTGTCGCAAATAAAACGGATGGAAGTACAGCGGAGGGATTAATCGCCCCCCGCCTAACCGGAGATCAAATTAAGGCTGGAAATTTTCAATATGGCATTGATCAAGCTGGGGCTATTATTTATGCAACATTACCAGTTACAACTGCAGATGTGAAAACGGCTAATATTACAGATATTGGATATTATTATTTTGACGGAAATGTATGGAGGAAAATGAATAGTAATTTATATAATTCTGATGGAGTAATTACTACAAATAGGAATGTCAATATAGGTAATAATAATTTACTATTTACAGGGAGTGGTAAAATAGGAGTGGGTAATTCTGATCCTAAAATGAAACTAGATACCCGTAGTGTACCAGGTAATGCTTCTCCAGGAGAGGGTGCCATAGCAATAGGAGAAACTGCTGTAGCAGCAAATATTGCTGGTCCTGGAGCTATTAGATATAATTCTAACTTAGGTGGGCGCTTGCAATACAGCAACGGTACAACATGGAATACGCTAACATCCAATATTCAAAAATCAATAGTAGTAGCAGATTTGGCTACTAATAGTTTTAATTTTATTAACGGAGGAACGTTAAAAGATGTAAGTGGATGGAATGAGACAGTTGATGTGAATAATAATTTTGATCCTGTTACAGGTATTTTTACAGCTCCTAGAACAGGAAATTATATACTTAATGTTGCGCTTTTACCTACTGTTACTTTAAATACTGAGGGTCGTTTTGAAATACATGTTTCAGTTAATAATGTGTCAACTACCGCAGGAGTAAAATCTTCAGTTGCTGGTTATATGTATTGTGGAGCTACTATCTCAAATATTTTGCATTTGAATACTGGTGATAGTGTTAAAGTTCAGTACTTTCATAATTTAGGGACGAACAGACTAAGTCACACATCCAATTTTAACGCTTTATCAATAACAGAATTGTAATTCTTTTTTAAAATTTAATTAAAAATTATTTAATGAGATATACATATATATTAGTAATTTTTCTATATCAATTTGTTTTTTCGCAAGTGGGTATTAATAATCATTTTCCTAAAGCGACGTTAGATATTTTATCAAATAGCAATGCTAATAAAGCTGAAGGTATAATCGTCCCGCGTCTTACAGGTGATCAAATTAAATCTGGTGATATTGAGTATAATCTTGAGCAAAAAGGATGTCTCATTTATGTAATTTCTCCTGTTACAAGCGCTTCAGCTAAAACAGCTAATATCACAGCTATAGGGTTTTATTATTTTGATGGTAATATGTGGCAACGAATTGATAATTCATCTAGTAATATTTATAATTCTGACGGAATACTTAGTAAGAGTAGAGTTGTTGATATTAAAACTTACAATCTTGCTTTTACGGGAAATGGAAAAATTGGAATAGGTAACTCTTCTCCTGTTACAAAGATAGATATCCGCTCACTGCCTGGATCTTCTTCACCTGGAGAAGGTGCTCTAGGTATTGGGGAAACTTCTTTTAGTCCATTTCATTCTGGAGCTGGTGCATTGAGATATAGCTCATCTTCTGGAGGAGAATTACAGTATAGCAACGGAACACATTGGAATAGTATCACATCAGATGTTCAAAAGTCTATCGTTGTAGGAAATTTGGCCACTAATTCTTTTACTTTTGTAAATGAAACTCCTCTTTCAAGAGTTTCTGGATGGACAGAAACAGTAGATACAAATAACAATTTTGATCCAGTAACAGGAATCTTTACCGCTCCTAGAGATGGGAATTATTTAATAAACACTTCTCTTTTGCCATCGGCGATACCTACGAACATTGGTTCTTTTGAAGCTCATATACGAAAAAATGGTTATAAAGTTACAGCAGGAATTGAACAATTAATTCAAGTTTCTTCGGTTCCGTACTATTTCGGAGTTACTATTTCTACTGTTATTAGGGCAGTTGCAGGAGACCAAATATGGGTAACATACTTCAATACGATTGGTTCAAATATTATAAGTAATTTAAGTAAATTCAATACAATATCTATTGTTGAATTGTAAAATAGGACAAACAAATTTCAAATTCATCTCTATAACTTTAAATATTTAATCCATTTTAAATAGAAATTAAAAGGAAACTTATAAAAGTTTCATAGATTAATATTATTTACATTAATTAAAAACAACATGGTAAAAAAAATTTTTTTTATTTCAACATTTTTTTTTTCGTACGAGTATGTTTTTTCGCAAGTCGGAATCAATACAACGTCACCTCAGGCTACGATAGATGTTAAAGCCAAAACCACTGATGGTTCTAAACCGGAAGGTCTAATTCCTCCACGTCTTACTGGTGATCAGATTAGTAGTGCTGATAATCAGTATGGGGCAAATCAGATTGGGACAATTATTTATGCTACTGCGCCAGTCGCAGTTACAACAACGAAGACAAAGAATATTACCAGTGCTGGTTATTATTATTTTGATGGTGTTTTATGGAATAAGATGTCATATAATGCCAATGTTCTACTAAGTGTCAATCAACAAAATCCTACATATATAGGAAATGAAACAGTAATTTTAGATAATAATGCTGGTATTCATAATATTCAACTTCCTGCCCCTAGCACTATGAACGGTAAAATTTTATACTACAGAAATAATAGTACTGCTTCTGGTGTTGCAGGGACTGCGACATTTATTGTGAATGTACCCATAAATAATACTACTTGCCAGCCTAATAGAGGAATGACTCTATATTCTGATGGTACAGCATGGTATGTGATCTCTGGTGTTTAGTATCGTTTCTTGTAATATTAAAGGAGATAAAATGAAAAGTTATAAAATAAAAAATAGTAAAATGAAAAATAATAAGTATATATTTGGTTTTTATTTATTAGTACTTGTGTCTTTCTTTTCACATGCGCAAGTATTGTCAAATGGTCAAATTCAGAACGCGTTTACAGATAGTAATGTATTTTTAGATGCTTCGACTAATTATGATCCGGATATTTGTGCTTCCAATATAGTTGGTAAAGGATTACTTTTTCCAAGAACCGACTTGACAAAATGGTCATTTACAGGAAAATTGGGAGATCTTATTTTTCCAAGTGCTTATGACGGAATGATAGTATATAATACAGGCACTGGACTAACACCAACCGGAAATAATAATACAAATAAATCTACTAGAGTATTTCCAGGATTCTATTATTTTTTTAATCCTTCTGCTTCTAATAATATTAATAATGGAGTTTGGAAGCCTATTGGAGAAAATGCGAATAACGCCGGAGCGCCTCAAAAGGTATTATTTACGGTTCCTGTATATGATGTTGATGCCTATTTTTCAAGTCCTGTAGATTTGACTCAAAGTTCTAAGATGAGAGTTAACGGAACTAATTACGATCCTAATGCTCAATTTGCTGTAATAAGGGAGTCTTTTGCAGGAGGATGTACTATAAGGATAGCACCAAGACTATTTAATAATTGGAATAAACGAGATATTTCGCTACAGATTTCTGTGAGAAGTCTTACTAAATCAAATACTTTTGCAAAAGATAATGATATCATGCCTCCTATCTGGAGGAAAATTACACAAACAATTAATCCTGATGATATTAATAATTATGATGGTTCGTTTCTCGTTTATTTAGAAGATTTTGGAAATGCTATACAGAATATAGAATTATATATAGAAATGACTGTGTATCCATAATAAAGAGAAAGCAATTTTATTAAGTTCTATAAATATGTTGTAATCGTTTTGTTAGTAAAATTAGCCATTATGTAAAGAAAAGCAACAGATTCTATATTTTTTTTATATTAAAACACGTATTTGATTTTTTTAGTTGTTGAAAACTCTACTAGTTTTTGTGTTGCTCCGGGTATGACAGAACTTATTGATTTTTCAATTTTAAGTTCTCATGCCCGGTTTTATGATATTTTATGTGTGATTTATATGGAAGATATAAATGTTTTTATAGTGTTGTATCTCTTATCGATCATTAAATCTTTTTGATATTCTATAGTATTAAAAGTAACCATTGATAATATTTATCTGGTTATAGAAGGTTATTTTTAAATGATATAAGTTTATGAAAAATGTCTTTTAGAAATCAACTAATCATTTTATATCAAAATTGTGTGCAAAATTGTACGTTATGTAAAAATCAAAAAGAATTTATTAATTGTAACATGAGTTCCAAATGAATATTAATGTGGATGAAATATCAAGTACAGTTTATTTTTTGATTTAGCAAACAACTCTAAAATTTTTATGCAAGTAAAAGAAGTTAATATATATAAGAAAATAATGGGTAATCAGTAGAAGCAATATTTTTTATTAATCAATAATATAGTCAACAAAAATGAATTTTAAAAATATTCATATTGGAAAATTAATCGAGAAAGAGGTTCTAAATAGAGAAATTGAATCCTCCAGAATATGTAATTTTTTTAATGCAAGTGAAAAGGATATTTTGAATATGTATGAATGTGAAGACCTTGATACCAAAAATCTTTTGCGCTGGAGTAAACTTTTAGAATATGATTTTTTTAGAATTTATAGCCAGCACCTAATTTTATATGCACCTCAGGAAAGATTTCATAACAGAAAGAAAAATGAAGTTAATCATACGGTACTTCCTAAGTTTCGTAAAAATATTTATACCAATGAAGTAATAGAATTTTTATTAGAACTTATAATTTCAGGAGCCAAAACAAAAACTCAAGTGATCGAAGAGTATGGAATTCCTAAAACAACTTTGCATAAATGGATCACCAAAAGAAAAACTTTTAATGATGAGGAAAATATTAGCTTTTTGTAAAAATCTGATTAATGATAAGTTTTGAATATTTTTTAATGCTTATTATAAAGTAAAATTTATAAGATATTCATTCAATATAGTAATTGCCATTTATTTAAACGAATATTTAAATTTTAAAGTGATTTAAGAATATAATATCAATGAATACTATACCTAATTATAAAAAAATCTATACTGATATGATTTTAATGAAATATCCTCATAAAATGGATCAGTGTCATGCAATATTGGAAAAAAATATTATAAACTCTCTTGATGTTGTTTTGCTAAATAATATTTTAGTTGGGGTAGCTCATAATCAAATCAGACTAAACACTAATCTGAGATCTTATGACAAGGATACTGTTTTATATATTTTAGAATATCAGATTGAACATAATCTCAACAACAGACAACTTGCAGCTCAATTTAATTTAAGCCGCAATACCGTTACGAAATGGAAAAGGATTTTCTATAGTCTTACAAGAAATGATAAATAATCTTAATAAATTACATTGTTATGAAATTCAAAATGATTTATTTAATCAAAACACATCTAACTTCCTTTATATAGTTGCTTGTTTATTTTGTGTTTATTTAATGGGATAAACATATCAATATTATTGATTTGAAAATTTAATTAAATTTTTCATCTGTTTTTAAAGACGCCGGGAAAAGAAAAAATAAGCTTATTTCACAAATCAAGTTGTTCCTTTTTCCCGGTTTTTTTATATGAATTAGTGGTTATTCATTTCATTAATTTAGAGAAAGATTCATTAACAAATTTAAGGAAACGTATCAAAATTTTTCAAGAAATAAATATGGTAAGATTTTTTTTTATATACAGTATTTTCGCAATGGCTAAGTGTTATAGTCAAGTTGGTATCAATACCACTAATCCGAAATCAACATTAGAATTGGGAAGATCATCTTCTTCCAATATAGCAGAAGGCCTCTTAACGGTTCGAATGACTGGTAATGCTTTGGCTGGAAAAGATAATTATTATGGCACGGACCAAAATGCTACAGTAGTGTATGTAACCAGCACGCCTACAACACCTACTTTAAAAACCAGTAATATAAACTCTCCTGGATTTTACTACTATAACAGTGTTTTATCAAAATGGCTATCACTTAGTATGCCTAAATTTTTTTATATGCCTTCTGTTATTTTTGACACTACTGTTTTAGGACCAAAAACTAAGGATTTATATCAACTTTATTATGATCAGTTTACTTCTCCAGCTAAATCAAGTGCTGGTGCTTCAGGAAAGATTCCTGTTCTGGGAAAGAATGATTTAGAGTATTACATAACTTATTATGACACCAATCTTTTTAGCAATGTAAGTATTGATGCAAATGGTTTGTTGAGTTATACTGTAAATAGTAATGCTTCCGAAACAAGTTTGATGAATATTGTATTTGTTGTAAGATAAAATTGTAATTATGAATCTTAAGTATAGAAATTCACTATTAATCAGTTTTATTTTATTATGGAATGCGGGTAGTTTTTCAGGACAGTTTAGTATTACAAATAGTTTTAAAACTTCTGAGAGCACTGGATTACGTATAGGAGATAATGCCTATTTGACCGCTTCTACAGGTGCAGATCCTAATGGGGATGGCTGGCTTAGATTAACCGAAGCACAGGCCAATCAAAAAGGTTATATGTATGTTTTACAGGGATTTCCTACCACGCTAGGCGTGGTAGCGGATTTTGAGTATAAAGCTTGGCGTGATACAAGTGACGGTAATTATAACGGTGCAGATGGATTTTGTGTATTTTTGTTTGATGCTTCAGTTACGGATAATGATTTTAAATTAGGAGGATATGGTGGCTCTCTTGGATATGCTACTTATAGTAATCCAGCAGGAACAAAAGGTCTTTCAGGAGGGTATTTAGGTATAGGATTGGATGCCTATGGTAATTATTCAGCCGCTACAGAGAACAGAAATGGGGGAAGTTCAAAGGCTATTCCTAATGCATTTGTAGTTCGTGGACCTACGAGTAGCTTTTACAATAATTCTAATATCTATTTGACAAGGAAAGAATTAGGAGATAGAAGTGGAACACTAGAAGCTATACGTAAAAGGAATGAAATAGATTACAACACAATTACGGCAAGTCGTCCTTCAGATCATGTTTTTTATCGCCGAGTTCAGATCAGTATCTCAAAGTTGGCTTCTGATTATCTTATAAATATTAAATGGAGAAAAGAAAACCAATCAGATTTTACAGATGTATTAACTTATACACTTGATGCAGCCTTGTATCCTATGCCGAATAATCTTAAGCTGGGATTTTCAGCATCAACGGGTAGTGGTTTTAATTATCAGGAGATACGGAATATTATCCTAACCACTCCCGGTAACATAAGAGTGGATAGCACTTCAGATTCAAGTTTTGTATGTAATGAAAAAAAGAATTCAGTCACCTTTAAAATTGAGGTTACCAATGATACAAATGCTGCATTAAATAATATTAACTTTAATGGAAGGATTATTGATGAAAATAATACGTTATTGGATTTGTCCACATTCAAAATTACTTCACTTTCTGTTAACAGCGGTTTTACCAATTCTAATTTGCCAACTTCAAATTTTTTGACCAATGAAATAAATGGAGTCGTTGGACTTCCTGCGAAATCCTCAGGTATTATAACCTTGAACGGTGAATATTATAAAAAGAAGATCAAAAGTAATAATCATTTTAAAATGGTTTCTAACGTAGCAAGCAGTCAAATAGGAGATACTGATTTAACGAATAATACTTTTTCTACAAAAATTGATGTGAAAAGGTGTTCGCTGATAACAAATCCTTCCTTACCGTCGTGTTCTTTTTAAATTGTTACTAACAGTATCTCTGTTCAATAATTAATTTGATCATTTATTATAATGAGATTATTTTATTCAATATTCTTTTTTAAGAGATATTGTATACATTTAAGTAATATTCCATACAAGTAGAGTATGAGATATTTTGAGTAAACGCAAAAGTCTGGTTAATGTGAAAAGAAATATTATCCTGTCTAAGTATAGTAAACAGTTTAAAATGCTTTAGATTAAAAAAACATTAAAATTACTAATTAAATATTAAAAGAATACATATATGAATGAACAAGCATTAAAAAAGGTTCAAAAACAAATAAAAGAGTGTGTCCGTGGTAATTTTTTACATAATAGGAGAAGTGAACCAAAATTTTTAGATTTGTCAGGGTTAGGTTTAGATTCAGAGACTTTAGAGGTTGTGATGCCTGAAATTATTTCTAAGCTTCCCGATCTTGATTCGCTTTTATTGGATTACAACGAGCTCACAAGTTTACCTGAGAGTATAGATAAACTAAGAAATCTTAAGGCGCTTAGATTAGATGAAAACGATCTTACGAGTTTACCTGAGAGTATAGGCAACCTAAGAAACCTTAGGGAGCTTGAGTTAAACCACAACAAGCTTAATAGTTTACCTGAGAGTATAGTGAACCTAACAAGCCTTACCAAACTGTTTATGTCACATAATGAGATTAAGGATTTACCTAAAGATTTTAAATTTGATAATTTTGGAATGCTCGAACAAATACAATTTATAGATAATCCTTTGTCAAGAAAAACTAAAAAAAGCTCTGAAGATTTTTTAAGATTTTGGAAAACAAGAGAAACTCGCTTTCTTAATTTCCTTGAAACTATATATCCGGGTAAAGAACGTAATTTGCAAAAATTGATAGGTGATTCTGATTTAGATTACCGTATTATTATTAATCATGGTTTTGACAAGAATGGTAATCCTAATAGTGTTACCTTGAAAAAATCTCATAAGAATCTTATGAAAGAATTTATGGGTAGTGTTCCTATTGATACTGATTATGAAAAGAATTTATATGGTGATACCGCTAAAATGCTTATAGATAATCTACATGATCGCAATATTAACCTTGAGGAAAGAAATTCTATACAGTCAAAAATTGCGGCTAGTTTGGGAAACGGTTCCGCTCCGGTTAAAGATCTTTTGATGAGAGATAAAATCGAAAAGATGTTACAATCGCGAAAAGAATTATCTAAAAGTGATTATTTGATGATAGAACGGCATGCTATTATTGAGGAAATGAGTAAACTGAATCAACTAAATGGAAAAAAAGAAGCGATATATGCCCTGGCGGATTTAATTTATTCCAAAAATTATGTATCGAATTTAGCTCAAGGGTCAGGTCTTAAATTTGGATTTAGGAAAACGGTATATGATGAAAAGGATATTGAAAAAATCGATCTTCACATGCCCAAAAATCATTTGGTAAAGCCAATAGAAAGTATAAGCCCAATATCAGAAAATATAGATTTGGGTTTTAAGGATTTAAAGAGTTCTGTAATTCAAGAATTTGTTAAAAAGTTTAATGATGATAGTGGGCCTTATGTAGCTCGCTATGAAGGAACCGATATTTATTCGTTAAATGCGAAAAAGATAAAGGAAATAACAGAGAACTATTTATTTAAATTGAATTTACTTACGCCTGAACTACAAAAACAGATTACAGAAGAATCTATAAAGCCGAGAGACGGAAAATATTCATCGAAACCTCAAAATGAAATTATGGATTTTGTAGCTGTAAATCAAAATTCCCCAAAGATTGAGCCAGAGTCACGTGGAATAAGATCGTTTTTTAAAAATCCTTTTCGTCATGCAGGTGTCCAAGCTCAATCAATCGTACAGCGAACAACTAATCTTTTTAAGGGGAAATCTCCTCAACCTCAAGCAGAGTCACATGGAGAAGGATCGTCTCTTCCAGCATCGCCTGTGCCTTTAAGTGAAACAGTTGTAGAGGTAAATAAAAGTACTCTTAGGACTGCAGATGTGAAAACTCAACCAGAG
>NZ_SDLV01000020.1 GCF_004916905.1 Chryseobacterium candidae | reverse complement strand
ATATAAGTTGATTAAGTGTCAACTTATTTTAGGACGGGACAATAAAAATAAAAAAAGCGCTGCATATAGCAGCGCTTTCTCCTTTCACTTTTTACTTTTTTCCCATTATCCCGGGAACAGGCTATATCAAAAAAGGTCGGGAGTTTTTCCCAACCTTTGTTTTTTTTGTTACACAACTCCTTGAGCCAACATTGCTTCTGCTACTTTTACGAAGCCGGCAATATTTGCACCTTTTACATAGTTTACATAACCGTCTTCGTCTTTTCCGTAGTCTCTACAAGCTTTGTGGATACCGATCATGATTTCCTTTAATCTTGCATCAACTTCTTCGGAAGTCCAGTTAAGACGGATAGAGTTCTGAGTCATTTCTAATCCTGATGTTGCAACACCTCCAGCGTTGGAAGCTTTACCAGGAGAGAATAATACTTTATTATCTAAGAAATAGTTGATAGCATCAAGTGTGGAAGGCATGTTCGCAGCTTCAGTCACACAAACACATCCGTTTTCAACTAATTTTCTTGCATCATCTAGATCTAATTCGTTTTGAGTTGCAGAAGGGAAGGCAACGTCACACTTCACATCCCAAGGACGTTTTCCAGCATGGAATTCAGCAGAAGGATATTTTTTAGCATAGTCTTCCGCTCTGTTGTTTCCGGAAGATCTAAGCTCTAATAAATAATCGATCTTTTCTCCGCTGATACCATCTTTATCATAGATGTATCCATCTGGTCCAGAGATCGTTACTACTTTAGCGCCTAATTCAGTTGCTTTTTTGATCACTCCCCACGCTACGTTTCCGAAACCTGATACCGTTACAATTTTATCCTGGAAATTTTGTCCGATCGTTTTAAGCATCTGCTCTGCGAAGTATACTACACCGTATCCTGTAGCTTCAGGACGGATTAATGAACCTCCGTAAGCAAGACCTTTTCCTGTAAGAACTCCGGTAAACTCGTTTCTGATTTTTTTATACTGTCCGAATAAATATCCGATTTCTCTTGCTCCAACACCGATGTCCCCCGCAGGTACATCTGTTTCAGGACCGATGTGCTTGCACAATTCTGTCATGAAAGCCTGGCAGAAACGCATTACTTCCATATCAGATTTTCCTTGTGGATCGAAATCTGAACCTCCTTTACCACCTCCCATTGGAAGAGTTGTCAAAGAGTTTTTGAATACTTGTTCAAAAGCTAAGAATTTAAGAACGGATAAGTTTACAGTAGGATGGAAACGGATTCCTCCTTTGTATGGTCCAATAGCAGAGTTCATTTGAATTCTGAAACCTCTGTTAACCTGAATTTCTCCTTTGTCATCAACCCATGGAACTCTGAAAATAATAATTCTTTCAGCTTCAGCCATTCTTTCAAGCAGCTTCATTCCGGTATATTCTTTTTTAGTAGCAATGAATGGAATTACGGTTACGGCAACTTCTTTTACAGCCTGTAAAAATTCCGGTTCGTTAGGATTTTTTGCTTCAATTTTTGCAATAAACTCTTGGATTTTCTGGTCAATATTATATTGTTCCATATATTAAGGTTGAATATTATTGTCAACAAATTTAATTTTTTTTTCAAGATTCACAACACTATATTTTAACATTGTTAAAAATTAAATAATAATGTTCCGTAATATTATTAAATTAATAATTTGCGTTCAAATTTTGTTAAAAATGAAATGTTATGTGTGAAATAATGCAGTATTAAGAAATCATTAAATCTTAAATGGCGATGAATTGTCTCCCGGAAAATGATTTTACTTTCCCTAAAAGTTCCAATTCCAAAATTATTGGTAAAATTTTGTGAGTGGCAAGATCAATTCTCTGGGCCAGATCATCTAATGAAATCTGAGGCTGGTCTTTAATAGATTGATATATTAAGTTTTGATTGCCAGATAATTGTAAAGTAGTCTCGCAATAAGGAAATAACTCTTCCATTTTTTCTTTGGGACCATTTAATCCGAGAAGTCCGATAAGATCTTTTAAGGTAGAAATGGCTGTTGCTTTATTATGGAATATCAACTGATTACATCCCTGACTGCAGCTGTCCGTAATTTTTCCAGGCAGCGCAAAAACATCACGGTTATAATCATTAGCGAAGGCAGCTGTGCTTACAGAGCCTCCTCCAAAACCGGTTTCCACTACAATAGTTGCCGGAGATATTCCTGCCACAATTCTGTTTCTTTGGATGAAGTTTTCCCGGTCTGGTTTTCTTGCAGAGCTGAACTCTGTTATTAATACGCCTCCTTCCTGTAAAATTTTTTCAGAAAGTTTTCTGTTTTTTGCCGGATATAAATACCTGAAACCATGTGCAAGAACCGCAATGGTAGGTTTCCGGTGACGAATAGACTGTTCGTGAACTTCTTTGTCGATGCCTAAAGCGAGACCACTTACAGATGTATATTCTGAAGATTGTGTTGCTTCAAAAAAGTCTTCAATGAACTGCTTCCCATAAGTTGTCATATTACGGGTTCCTACAATACTTACTTTTGGTTGTGCCTCATCAATATTTCCTTTTTGATAAAGAATAGCCGGTGCGTCATTACATTCATTAAGCAGGGATGGGGTTTCTTGAAGGTGTCTGAGCCTTATTTGAATATTATTTTTTTCGCAAAAATCCAATTCTTCTTCTGCAAATTCCAAATGAGCCTTATTTCCAATGTCTGAAACCGTTCTTTGTCCTATTCCTTCCAGTTTTTTATATTCTTTTTTTGCTCTTTTCCAGGCATCCTGAGCACTTCCGAATGTACGGACAAGCTTATGAAAATGAATGTCGCCAATCTGGCTGCACTCACGAAGGGCGATTGAATATAAGTATTCTTCGGAAATCATGTGTGTTTTTCTTCAAATGTAGTAAATTAAGTTTTATCTTTTTCTCAATTCCTCCAGATGATCCCAGATATCATCTTTTTTCTTGTAGGGAAGTTCCATAAAATCCTCAGGATGATTTTCCTTATATTCCTGCCACAATTTATCATCTTTTTCGCTATAATAATTCGGAAACTCCCAGATAAATTTTTTCTTCTTTTCTCCTACGTTTTTAAAAGCAAACGCAATAATACTGCCTACTACAGCTCCGGAAAGATGGGCCTGCCATGAAATTTTACTCGGTTCCTGCATATTATAAAACAGTTCTTCCGGAAGCATTCCCCAAACCAAGCTGCCATAATAAAGCACTACAAGCATTGAAATAGTAAGAAGTTTTGTATTCCATTTGAATACCCCGCTGAAGAAAAGGAAAAAAGCAAGAACATATACCACACCGCTGGCTCCGATGGTACAAGTGTACATATATTCGCCAGTGAGAATGTCAATTGGAGGAAGCAGCCATACCAAAAGCCCCGTTGCCAGCCAGCCGATAATAAAAACTTTATTGGCTACCACAGGGTAAAACTGATATAATAAAAACATAAGTGCCGCTATCGGGATAGAGTTTCCTATAATATGATCGATGTTTCCATGTAAGAGGGGAGATGTAACTATGCCAAATAATCCCTCGGGCAAGAGAGGAATAATGGCTCCAAAACAGCTTTGAAAAAAGCCCTGCATTTGTAAAAAATATCCGAACCACATCGCTGAAAGCATTAGCAATGGGTATATAACCGCTCTTTTGGAAATTACATTTTTGAACATGTGGATTTTACGTCAAATCAAAAGCCAATGATAAATTTCGGAAAATTTGGCGATGAATAAGTTTCTACCGAGCTGATTTTAAGACAAAAGGTATTAAATTTAACTGTTGAACTTATTATTTTGGCATTGATTTTATAGAAATATCTTGTTATGAGGTGATTAAACTTTATTGAAATCAGATTCTTTTAAAGCCAGATTTACCTTAAAAAAAATTATATTAATATTTTTGCATTGAAAATTATTTAGAGTAATGAAGAAGTTTTTATTGATTCTTTCCTGTTTTATAGGAATAAATGCAAGTGCACAAGAAGAATTGAAAAAAGATTCCGTAGTTGCAGACACTGTAAAATACTGGTCAGTAATGGGAAAAAATACATTAATGATTAACCAGGCTGCCTTTTCAAACTGGGTAGGAGGTGGTGCCAACAACGTAGGATGGCTTGCCGGTGTCAATTACAATATAACCTATGAAAAAGACAAAGATCTTTGGGAGAATATTATTATACTGGGTTATGGGCAGAATGACACAAAAGGGTTAGGAATAAGAAAAACCCAGGATGTGATCAATGTTTCTACCAATTATGGGAGGAAGTTTTCAAAAAGCTGGTATTTCTCTTCAGGAGCTGGTTTACAGTCACAGTTTGCAGCAGGGTATGAAGATGGAAATAATCCTGAGGCGAAGAAAATATCAAATTTTATGACGCCAGGTTATCTGAATGTCGGTATGGGTATCACATACAGACCGAATGATGATCTGACTGTCACTTTACGTCCTATCAACGCCAGATGGACTTTTGTATTGGATAAAGATCTTCAGACGGCTGGAAGTTATGGGTTAAAAAATGACGGTGATACCTCCTTACTGCAATTCGGTTTCCTGGGAACGGCAATATATAAACTGAAAATAATGGAAGATATTTACTTAACCAATACAGCTTCTGTTTTCTCGAATTACCTCGACCGTCCGGATAGATTGGTTCTTGCTTATGGAGCTTTACTGAACCTGAAAGTAAACAAATATATCTCATCCAATGTGACAGTAGATTTGCTCTACGATCATAATCAGATAGAAAAAACGCAGTTAAAACAAACTCTTGGAATCGGTTTCGCTTATACGCTGGATAATGGGGTGAAACGCTCCGACCGTAAAGACAGCCAGTGGTGGATCAAAAAATGATGTAGAATAAAATACTTAAACAGGAAAAGCACTTCATAAATGAGGTGTTTTTTTTGTTTTTACAATACTGTAATTTTAAGTTGCTTTAAGTTTATGAGATAAAATATTTATATTTAATTGTCTTATTTTCAGTTCGTTGCTGTTTTTAAATAAATTATGTTAAATTCAATTTAAAGTGAATTTTATAATGGCATAGATTATTATTTATACATTTGTAATAAATCGTCATTTATGAAAAAACTTTTATTAATCAGTTCTATTTCTCTTGGTGCTTTAGCGCTTGCCCAAGAGACTAAAACAGATGCTCCGGCATCAGATACCGTTAAAGCCTGGTCTATTCAGGGGCAAAATACCTTAATGCTCAATCAGGCTGCCTTTTCAAACTGGGTAGGCGGGGGAGCCAACAATGTGGGCTGGCTTGCCGGTGTTAATTATAACCTCACCTATGAAAAAGGGAAAGATCTCTGGGAAAATATAATTATCCTGGGTTACGGACAAAATAACACGCAGGGAACTGGAGTAAGAAAGACTCAGGATGTTATTAACCTATCTACAAACTATGGTAGAGAATTTGCCAAGCATTGGTATCTCTCAGCTGGTGCTGGGCTTCAGACTCAGTTTGCACCGGGATATGAAGATGGAAATAATCCTGATGCCAAAAAGATTTCCAATTTTATGGCTCCCGGATACCTGAGCGTAGGGGCTGGGGTTACTTATCGTCCCAATGACAACTTTACAGTGACTTTACGCCCGGCGAATGCCAGATGGACTTTTGTTTTAGACGAAGATCTTCAGAAAGCAGGAACTTATGGTCTTAAAAATGATGGAGATTCTTCTCTTTTCCAATTCGGTTTTCTGGGAACAGCTATGTATAAGCTGAAGATTATGGAGAATATCACCTTGCTGAATACGGCTTCTGTATTCTCCAACTATCTTGATCATCCGGACAGGCTTGTTCTTGGGTATAGTGGAGTTTTAAGTATGAAAATCAATAAATATATTTCTACCAACGTTACCCTTGACCTTTTGTACGATCATAACCAGATATGGAAAACACAGTTGAAACAGACATTAGGAGTAGGTTTGGCCTACAATTTTGATAACGGTAAGAAGCGTTCAGAAAATAAAGATAACCAAAGCTGGTTGAAAAAATAAGATAGAAAAAATCTGAAATACATTAAAAAAGCACTTCATTTTGAAGTGCTTTTGTGTATCAATATATAAGTTTTAAAATTCTATATCAACTCCTAATTTCTCAGCTAAAAGTTTTGAAATTTTATCTTTTAGAGGTTCTATATCAATGTTTTGCATTGCATCATTAGCGAAAGCATATAAAAGTAATGCCTGTGCTTCTTTTTTAGAGATTCCTCTTGCTCTCAGATAGAATAAAGCATCTTCATTCAATTGGCCTACTGTACAACCGTGAGAACATTTTACATCATCAGCAAAGATCTCTAACTGAGGTTTTGTATCAATACTTGCCCCTTCGCTTAGCAATACGTTGTTATTCTGTTGGTAAGCGTTGGTCTTCTGAGCAATTTTGTCTACAAAAACTTTTCCGTTGAAAACTCCGTGAGCATTCCCATCAAAGATTCCTTTGTAGTTCTGATAACTTTCACAGTTCGGGAAGTTATGGTGAACTGCCGTATGGTGGTCTACCAGCTGATCTTTCCCGATAATGGTGATTCCGTTCATGAATGAATTGACATTAGATCCATTATGAATAAAATCAAGGTTATTTCTTACCAGTTTACCTCCGAAAGAGAATGTATTTACGGTGGTTAAACTGTCTTTTTCCTGTCTTGCAAACGTATTATCAATCAGGTAAGTTGTATTGTTGTCATTTTGAAGTTTGTGCCAGTCTGCTTTTGCGTTCGGGTATGTAAAGATCTCTGTTACAGAGTTGGTTAATACATAAGTGCTGTCAAAATTGTGGTGGCTTTCAATGACCTCTAGTTTGGCTCCTTCTTCTACGATCAAAAGGTTTCTGGTATTGTAGAATGTATTTTCCTCCTGGTTCTGAGAGATATAAAAAACGTGTATTGGCTTTTCAATCACTACATTTTTAGGAACTTTCAGGAAGAATCCGTATTTGCAGTAAGCAAGGTTTAAGTTCGTAAAAGCCTGTTCTTTGGAAGCAATAGTATTGAAATATTGTTCAAAAACCTCTTTGTGCTTGTCATCATTCAATGCATAATTGAATGAAAGGAACTCTGCATTCTCAATAGAAACTTTAGAAAGTTCTTTGTGAAGTTTACCGTTTACAAAAACAATCCAATCAAAATTTTCTTCTCCAAGGTGCAGTTCATCAAACTGCTCTTTAGTGATATTGTGGTTCTCTTTCGGAAAGAAGTTGTAGCTTTTTTCCGTGATTTCCTTTAGATTGGTATATTTATATTCTTCGTCTTTTTTTGTCGGAAAACCAAGGTTTGCAAATCTCTGAAGTGCTATTTTTCTGTCATCATCCAGAAATCTGTGACGAAGACTCTCCAAAAATTCATTGTGGTTCTCTATAATTTGTTCTTTTAATGCCATTACTGGTATATCTGTGGTTTGCACCATTTTTTCTTTTTTTTGAACTAAAATATTGTTATTCCGAGTGATAGGAATCCAAATTTTACTTTAGAGATTCATATTTTGCTGCACTTCATAAATGGGCGCTATACATTTAATCTCTGAAATACTATACTTCCTTCTTAATTTAAAAGCCAGTCGTAACCTTTTTCTTCAAGTTCTAATGCTAAAGACTTATCTCCTGTTTTGATGATTTTTCCATCTGCTAAAACGTGAACAAAATCAGGCTGAATATAGTTTAGCAATCTCTGATAGTGCGTAATCAAAAGAACTGCATTCCCTTCATTTTTAAAGTGATTTACCCCATCTGCCACGATTCTTAAGGCGTCAATATCCAATCCTGAGTCAGTTTCATCAAGAATAGCCAGTTTAGGATTAAGCATCATCATCTGGAAAATTTCATTTCTTTTCTTTTCACCTCCGGAGAATCCTTCGTTCAATGATCTTGAAAGAAAATCTTTTTTGATTCCTAATTTTTCAGATTTTTCACGGATTAATGCAAGCATTTCTTTTGCCGGCATTTCTTCCAGTCCGTTTGCTTTTCTTGTCTCGTTCAAAGCAGCTTTGATAAAGTTCGTTACAGAAACTCCCGGAATTTCCACTGGATACTGGAAAGAAAGGAAAATCCCTTTGTGAGCTCTATCTTCTGGAGCTTCTTCACTGATGTCTTGTCCTTCGAAAAGAATCTCTCCACCAGTTACCTCATAATCTTCTTTTCCAGCGATTACAGAGGAAAGGGTAGATTTACCAGCTCCGTTGGGTCCCATGATTGCGTGAACTTCGCCCGGCTTTATTTCAAGATTAATCCCTTTTAATATTTCTGCGCCATCTTCAATTTTGGCGTGAAGGTCTTTAATTTGTAACATTCTTGCTAACTTTTGCTTTTTTATAATTGTATTAGCTTCCCCTGTATGTGGAATATCCAAATGGTGATAATGTGATTGGAACATGATAATGCTCGTTATCTTTTATCTGGAATATTACCTCAATAGACGGATAGAAGCTTTCTATATTTTTATGTTTATAATAATCTTCTATGAAGAATACAAGTTTGTATTTTCCGTTGTTACCAGCTTTTTGATACGGTAAAAAATCTGAAACCCTGCCATTATTATCAGTTTGCTTTTTACCTATAGAAACCCACTGTCTGTTTGTTTCATTATATTTCTCCAGTTCTATGACCACACTTCCGGCAGGTTTTCCCTGCGAAATATCAAGAATATGACTTGATAACTGAAACCCTTTATTTTCCTGAGCAGAAAAACTTAAGGAAATAAATCCAAAAAATGCTAATAAAAACCTCTTCATAAAAATCATTTTTTCTATTATCCCACTGAACCTTCCAGTGAAATTTCCAATAATTTCTGTGCCTCAATAGCGAACTCCATCGGAAGTTTATTTAAAACTTCTTTACTGAAGCCATTTACTATCAGAGCAATTGCTCTTTCTGTATCAATACCTCTCTGGTTGCAGTAAAAAATCTGGTCTTCCCCGATTTTTGAAGTCGTTGCCTCGTGTTCCAACTGTGCCGTGGGATCTTTGATTTCAATATAAGGGAAAGTATGAGCACCACATTCATTACCCATCAACAGAGAATCGCATTGTGAGAAGTTTCTTGCTCCTTTTGCAGAAGGCATTACTTTCACCTGTCCTCTGTAGGAGTTTTGAGATTTCCCGGCAGAAATACCTTTTGAAATAATCGTAGATTTGGTGTTTTTACCAATGTGGATCATTTTTGTTCCTGTATCTGCATACTGGTGGTTATTGGTTACCGCAATAGAGTAGAATTCTCCGATAGAATTGTCTCCTTTAAGGATACAAGACGGATACTTCCATGTCACTGCTGAGCCTGTTTCCACCTGTGTCCATGAGATTTTTGCATTTTTTTCGCAAAGTCCTCTTTTCGTTACAAAGTTGAATACCCCGCCTTTTCCTTCTTCATTACCAGGATACCAGTTCTGCACTGTTGAATATTTGATCTCAGCATTATCTAAAGCAATAAGCTCTACAACGGCTGCGTGAAGCTGGTTTTCATCTCTTGATGGAGCCGTACATCCTTCAAGATAAGAAACATAACTTCCCTCATCAGCTACAAGAAGCGTTCTTTCAAACTGTCCTGTTCCTGCCTGGTTGATACGGAAATAAGTGGAAAGTTCCATAGGACATTTTACCCCTTTAGGAATATAACAGAAACTTCCGTCAGAAAATACTGCGGAATTCAAAGCGGCATAAAAGTTATCTCCCCTTGGAACTACTTTTCCAAGATATTTTCTTACCAGATCAGGATGATTTTTAATAGCTTCAGAGATTGAACAGAAAATAATTCCTTTTTCTGCCAATGTATCCTGGAATGTAGTTTTCACAGAAATAGAGTCCATTACGATGTCTACAGCAACTCCGGAAAGTCTTTTTTGCTCTTCGATATTAATCCCTAGCTTTGCGAATGTCTTCAACAACTCAGGATCTACCTCGTCAAGACTTGCCAGCTCAGGCTTTACTTTAGGAGCAGCGTAGTAGCGGATTGCTTGGAAATCTGGTTTTTCATACTTGATGTTTGCCCATTCAGGCTCTACCATCTTCTGCCAGATTTTGAAAGATTCCAATCGCCATTCAGTCATCCATTCCGGCTCTTCTTTTTTAGCAGAAATGGCACGGATGATATCCTCATTTAAACCAATCGGGAAGTCTTCATAATCAATCTTCGTTTCCCAACCGAATTCATATTTTTTATTTTCTAGATCGACTCTTAAATCGTCTTCTGTATATTTACTCATTATTTTTTTTTAGATTTCAGATTATAGATTTCAGAATTCAGAATAGCTCTGAGGTCTGAAATCTAGGATCTAATGTCTTTTCACTAAAGACTAAATGATTCCCCACATCCACATGTTCTGGATGCATTCGGGTTGTTAAAAACAAACCCTTTTCCGTTCAACCCTCCTGAATACTCAAGAGTTGTTCCTGCTAAATAAAGGATGGATTTCTTATCTATAATAATTTTTATGTTATTATCTTCAAAAATCTGATCTGTTTCTGTTTTTTGGTTATCAAACTTTAAAACATACTCTAAACCAGAGCATCCGCCGCTTTTCACCCCTACTCTTATATAATCTTCAGCAGGGTTAAAACCATCTTCCGTCATCAACTGGATGGCTTTCTCCTTTGCATAGTCTGATACTTTTATCATTGTATTTATTTAGAATGATTTAATGATGCAAAAATACAAACTAATTTCCGCAATCTCAAATCGAAGATATCTATTTTAATGATTCTGATATTAATAGCAATTTTCTGGGGCATAAATTATGTTAAAAAAAGATAAATCCAGTCTTTCAATGTGAAGATTTCGTTACGGATTTAACCTTGAATCGTATTTTCGATCTATAAAAAATAGAAATCATCATTTTATACAGTTCTCTTTTTAAATTCAAAAAAATAAAAAATATAAATGAAAAAATTAGGTATTATCGCGTTGGCACTCTTCATACAGAATGTTTCTGCACAGACAAACAGGTTTGTGTATCAGGTCACTATGAAGCCAGATGCGGAAAATAAAACAGATATCAAAACGGAAAATGCTTATCTGGATATTTCTCCGGAAAAATCAGTGTTTTATTCTGAAAACAGAATCAAAAGAGACTCTATCATGCAAAAGGCATTTCAGGGCGGAGGCGGAAGAGCAAGCATCAACAGAGACCAGATGGAAAGTCTTAGAACCAATATCAGCTATTCCATTGAAAAAGATAAAACAAATCAAAAGACCTATTTTAAAGACAGAATCGGACGTGATATTTACTCCTACGAAGAAGATCGGCCTTTGAACTGGAAAATAGAGTCAGAGACAAGGAAAATAGGTGACTATAAAGTTCAGAAAGCAGAAACCGATTTTGGAGGAAGAAAATGGACGGCATGGTTTACCACAGATCTTCCTTATCAGGATGGACCTTATAAGTTCGGAGGACTTCCAGGACTTATTGTAAAAGTAGAGGATGACAAAGGAGATTACTCTTTCGATTTAATGAAAAATTATAAAATTGCAGAATTTCCAACTTTGAATCAGTTTGGAAATACGCTAAAGGTAAAAAGAACAGATTATGTAAAGCAGCAGCAAAAGTTTAAAACTGATCCCATGTCATTCATGAGTCTGAGTGCAGGAGGTATCAGTGCTCCGATGAGAATAGGCGGAGGAGGAAGAGGCCCTGGAGGCGGTGGCGGAAATCAGAATCCTGCTGATATGAGAAAAAGAATGGAAGAAAGGGTGAAAGAAGAAGCCAGAAAAAATTCTAATCCCATCGAATTGTAATAAAAAATGCGGTCTCACATGAGACCACATTTTTGTTTTATATAATCAATAAATCTGATAAAATTATTTCAATAATTGGTTGAAAGTATCTCCCTGCCTGATATCTCCGGTGTTGTAGCCTTTCATGAACCATTCTTTACGCTGAGCTGAAGATCCATGGGTAAAGCTTTCCTGATTTACATATCCCTGTGCTCTTTTCTGAATATTATCATCGCCCACTGCTTCTGCGGCATCTATGGCAGATTCAATATCTCCCGGTTCAAGAATGTGTTTGCTGTCATTGGTTCTTTTTGCCCATACTCCGGCATAGAAATCAGCCTGTAATTCTGTAGCAACGGATACTCTGTTCATCTGTTCTTCGGAATATCTTCCGCTTCTTCTTAACGCATCTACTTTCTGAGTAGTTCCCAGAAGCGTCTGAACATGGTGTCCTACTTCATGCGCAAGAACATAAGCCACCGTAAATTCCGTTACTTTAGCTCCGAATTTTTGCTGAAGCTCACCGAAGAAACTCATATCCATATAAACTTTCTGATCGGCAGGGCAATAGAATGGTCCCATAGCAGATTGAGCAGTACCACATGCTGAAGAAGTTGTATTTTCGAAAAGAACTACCTGAGGAGCACTGTAAGTCATTCCATTTTCTTTAAAAATCTGATCCCAGGTAAGAATATTCCATTTGGCCATCATATCAACCATTTCTCCAACTTGTTTTTCGCTGGCTGTAAGTTCTCTTTGTTCTCCAGAGTTTCCTGAAGGCTGCATGCTGCCGGAATTCAAAATACCGGACGGATCACCTCCCAAAAAGAATACGATGGCTGCTATAATTAAAGTTCCTAGTCCGCCTCCAACAATCATACCGCCTCCTCCGCCTCCTGAACCACGGCGGTCATCAACGTTTCCGCCTCTGTCGTCTGTCCATTTCATACTAATAAATTTATGGGTTAATTTAAATATTTTACGCCAGATTATAAGCGAAAATACCTAGATATTTATCTGTTGAGTTGTTTTGTCTTTAGCCAGTAAGAGGTAGACTGATAAGCTGATATCGCATCATCTACCAGTTTCTGATCTGGATTTTTTAATAATTTCTCGTCGTAGTACAGTTTAAACTCCGGTTTCAGATCACTTTTTTCCAGTTCTAAAGAATATTGTTTTACCTTTTTTACCGGCGAAATAATGGTCAAACGTTCCCCTTTGATAAATCCAAGATCCTGATAGGTTGCCACATAAGCTTTAGGCTGGAATTCGGGTTTGAATACATCCTGGCCCAGGAATTTAGACTGATAGCTGAAGTTTAATAGCCCCAAAACGGTAGGCATTACGTCTATCTGAGACATCAAGGCATTGAATTTCTGAGGCTGAATAAATCCTTCAGAAAATACCATGACAGGAATTCTGTATTTATCCATAGGAAGTTCTGTTTTTCCGGCACTGGATGCACAGTGGTCTGCAATGATGACAAAAACTGTGTTTTTATACCAGTCTTGTTTCTTAGCCATATCGAAGAACAATTTAAGCGAGTAATCAGTATATTTTACACCGCCTTCACGGGATTTTGCTGTTCCGGGAATATCAATTCTTCCGTCAGGATAAGTAAACGGTCTGTGATTGGAAACCGTCATCCAGTGATTAAAAAATGGTTTTCCGGATTTTGCTTCAGCATTCATCACCTGAATAGCTTTTCTGGCCATATCTTCATCAGCAACACCCCAAACATTGGCAAAAGTGATTTCTTCTGGTTTAAAATTATTTCTGTCTACAATACCATAGCCGTTTCCTCCAAAGAAGTCCTGCATATTATCGAAATAGCTGTATCCACCATATAAAAATTTGACATCATATCCTTTAGACTTGAAAACACTCCCGGTGGTGAACTTATTCTTATTATCATCTCTCTTGATGATACTTTCTCCTGCTGTAGGAGGAATACATAATGTCAAAGCTTCCAGTCCGCGTACAGTTCTGTTTCCGGTTGCATAAAGATTGGTAAACATCAGTGATTTATCAGCAAGGCTATCCAGAAAAGGAGTAATTTTTTGGGTATTACCATAGTGTTCCATGAAATCTGCAGAAAGACTTTCAATGGAGATCAATACTACGTTTTTCTTTACTTCAGGCTGTGCAGCAACAACAGTCCTTGATAAAGTCTGTTGTGGATACTGGCTTAAGAAATTCTTTTCAGCCTGCTGCTGGTTAATCTGAGAGTAAAACTGGAAATAATCCAGCTCATTATGGGTAAATGCCCAGTAGAACTTGGGAAGTCCGTTGGCTTCAATTTCGTCTGCAAAAACATTGTCGGATCTGATTTGCATCAAAGAAGGTATTGCCAGTGCACTCAACGCACAAAGTACCATATAACTGCCCAGCAGCACCATTTTTTGTTTAAAATCAGGAAGTTCCAGCAGTTCATTTTTTGTTTTCTTATAAATAAACCAGGTGATGGCAAGGGTAACGATCATAATGGCTGAAAACAGCGGAATAACCGGATAACTTTCCATAATATTCCCAATCACCTCATTCGTATAAATAAGATAATCTACTGCAATAAAATTATAACGTACTCCAAATTCATTATAGAAGAAATATTCACTTACTCCGTTGAAAATGATCAGCAGAACATATAATAGTAATGTGATGAAATATAGGGTGTTACGGATTTTAATTCTTTGTGTAGGAAGAAACAGCATCAATCCGAAGAAAAGCGTCTTTATTCCTACAAAAACAAGAGCGATCTCCATAACAGAACCTCCATACTGCTTGAAAATATTATTCGGAACAAGCCAGATATAAAGGAAGAATAGAACCAGCGCCCCCAGAATAGTATAACCGTAAGGCTTTTTATATTTTGAATCCGAAAGAAAGAGGAAGTAAAGGGCAAGAATAGAGCTGGCCAATATGAAGACGAAAACGTCATTCACCAGACCTATCAGCAAAACTTTTACAACTTCGAAAAATCCGAAACTAGCGGTAGTAATTGGATGAAAAAAGAATACTGCTCTTATTATCAAAGAAATAATAAGATAAAAAATTCCTAAATACAGGAAGGGTTTTATTTTTTTTAAAAACATGTCTTGACCGTCTTTATTAATTTTCACAAAGATAGTTTTTGTAGAGAACTTTTGACTGAAAAAAAGAAAAACATCCTTGTTATTAGTAAGATTTTAGAATTATTTATCTACTAATAAAAAAGGACTATTAAAAAATAGTCCATTATATTGTCAAAGTGGATAAGCAGTTAAGAGTGTCCAAAACCGATATTTCCTTTTTTATCAGATAATTTTTTTTTGAAATCAATCATTCTTAGCGCTGTAACGGCTGCTTCTACGCCTTTGTTTCCAAGATCACCGCCGCTTCTTGCGACAGATTGTTCTTTGGTGTCATCAGTTAATACACAGAAGATTGTGGGAGTATCAGTCATGATGTTACAGTCTTTGATTCCCTGTGCTACTGCAGAACATACATAGTCGAAGTGTGGTGTTTCCCCCCGGATTACACATCCGATAGAGATTACTGCATCATATTTTCTCTCTTTGCAAAGCTGCATGCTTGCATAGCTTAATTCAAAAGCTCCTGGTACAGGGAAAAGTTTGATGTTTTCTGTTTTTACTCCTTCTTTTTCAAGGATTTCCAAAGCTGCATCACGAAGATTGTACGTTACAAAATCATTCCACTCAGAAAAAACAATGCCGATAGAAAAATCTTCGGCATTAGTTATATGAAGTGGCTTGTAATCGGAAAGATTAACTGTTGCCATTTTTTAATAATATTTAGTCATTTCGATATAAGAATCAGACATTCCGTTGTCGTAGTCCTGATATTTCTCATCAATTGCAGAGAAGTATTTTTTAGCTTCTGCATTTTTCTTTAATCCTAAAGCAAGAATACCTGCTTTTCTTGTAAAATAATAAGTTGTATAAGGATCATCAGATGCTGATGCGGCCTGGTCTAATAAAGATAGAGCTTCGTCGTTTTTGTTAAGACCTGATTTTGCATCAGCCATAGCTCCATATTTCATTGCCATCAGAGTTTTGTTTTTGGAAGAAAATTTATCCAAAAGATCATATGCTTCCTGAAATTTTCCTTCTTTGAATTTTAATAAACCGGCATTGTAAGCAGAAAGTTTACCAATTTCAGTAGAAGAATACTCGTTGGCTGTTCCTATAAAGCCAGGATTAGCAGCAGACTTTCCACCTAAAGCATCTTTATCTTTACCTTCTGTAAGATTTTTTTGAGCAGCAAGGAAACTTTTTACAGCTTCAGTGTTCTTTGGAGCAATCACAAATTGCTTATAAGCAAAGAATCCTAAAACTCCCAAAATCAATGCTCCGAATATTAAACCCAGTGGTTTTGAATATTTTTCAACAAATCTTTCAGTGTTTAAAGCTTCTCTGTCAAGGTCTTTAAAGAACTCAACCGTTTCTTTACCTTCTTGCTCATGCTGAGCACTCTTTCCCAATTTTGCCATAAGTTTTTAAAAATTGAAATGCAAATTTAATTGTTTCTGAGAGATTTACAAAATACTTTGTTTATATTGTTGATTTTATTTAAACAAATAATGTAAATTCTTATAAAAAACGCTTCGACTCCGCTCAGCATGACACTTTTAATATTCCCTGGTTTAATCTCACAGTAAATGATTAGCGTTGTCATGCTGAGCGGAGTCGAAGCATATATATTGAATCTTAATACCCTAAAATATGGTAAATTTCTGCACCGAATCTTTTCAGTTTTTCGTCACCATTCAAACCTTGCAAACCGATAAGAAAACTAAACTGTGAGACAATTGCTCCCTGCTTTTCTATCAATTTTGCTGCTGCTTCAGTAGTTCCTCCCGTTGCTAAGAGATCATCATGGATTAAAATTCTTTGTCCGGGTTTTATCTGTCCTTCACGGGTTTCAATTATGGCACTTCCATATTCCAGATCATATTTTTCTGAAATGACAGGCGGAGGAAGCTTTCCGGCTTTTCTGATTAAGACGAAAGGTACTTCCAATGCTACAGCAATTGCGATCCCAAAAAGGTAACCGCGGCTTTCTATTCCGCAGACTGCATCTATTTTCCCTTTACTGAAAGCAGCAAGATCTGCAATAACATCTTCATAAAGTTTTGGGTTTAGAAAGATGGGTGAAATATCCTTAAACTGTATTCCCGGGATCGGAAAATCGGGGATATTTTCAATTGTTTCTTCTAATCTTTTGATCAGTTCTGCTGAAGCCATTTATTAATTGATTTTATAGCTGGAAATTTTCCAGTCTCCATTTACATTTTTAAGTCCGAAAGTTACTTTTAAAGAAGTTGTCTTCCCGCTTTTATCCGTTACATCATAAGTAGCATTTACGCTGGCACTATTAGCATTAGCTCCACTTGTTGTAATGTTTTTTACACTTACATTTTTTACAGATCCAAAACCTGAAGTAGGATTTGAGAAAGATTCATAGCTTCCCCAGCTTGGATTGCTGGCTGTTTCGTATGCGGCTTTTAAATTCTGAGAACTTACACTGTTCAGGAACTTGCTTACAGTATTCTTAGGATCTGCAGTAGGCTGTTTGGGTGCAGCTGGTGTTGCAGGAGTAGCTGTTGCAGGATCTGTAGTTGTTCCGGAAGGTGCTGTAGGATTGTTTGGATCCACCACTGCGCTTGGCTGTTCTGTTACCGCTGTAGAATCCGTTTTTGGAATGGCCGGAACTTTCAGAGCTGCTGCATTCACATCAAGTCCGATTTTTGACATTTTGAAAGTTTTTGCCGTAGTTTTTACGGAAACTGTGATGTCAATTTTATTATCTACCACTTTTGAAGCAGGAATAGATGAAAACTTTAAATTGAATCCTTTAAAGTTATTATCCTGCATCAGGTTTTTAGCTGTAGCCAATCTTACACCATTGCTGAAGACTTCAAGAGTGGCTTCAAGGCCGGCTCCTGTGAAAGATACCGGATTTCCGGCTGCATCTACAAGTCTTGGAACAATCTGAATGGCCGTAGGCGCTCCAGTTCCGTCATCTCCTGTAGGTCTTGTCACAAGGCTTAATGATCCTGCTTTTACATCATTAGGATCGCTTTCTTTAGCTTTATCATCCCCGAAGATATTCATTTCTCCCAGTGATGGCGGGGCAGTACTGGCCCATTCTATTCCGTTTTTCTGTGCAACTTCGTCAGCCAAAGACATGATTTCAGGAACTTTCTTCCCATTAATCAGTTTTCCAAGGGCTTTTAGCTCATTGATATCACCATCTGCCTCTACTCCAAATGTTTTAAGGATATAAAGAGCTTCATTAAACTTAATCTGCTTAATGGTAGGTAAACTGGAAGTCATATCATTGATACTTGACTGCAGCGTTTTAGTATTCGTAGCATCTACATGATCTTTCTTACATGCTGTAAAAAGCAACAGACTGAAAACAAGTAGAAAAGAAAACTTTTTCATTTTTATTTGGTTTGTTGCAAATTTAATAAAACCTTTATTAATACTGGATTTTATTTTCACTTTATGTTTTATGGCTTGTTTTATTTCTTGATCACGGAAGTCATAATCCTATATTTTTACTTTTTGTTGGGTTGTTCTTTTAAGTCTCCTTTGAAAAAATTACTGAAGATGGTCTGCATATTGGGGAATGAAGAATCCTTCCAGTAAGATGTCTGATAACTGCTGTTATCTTTATTGAATTTTACCTTTTCAATATCGTTGTCATTATTGAAGCTGAGTTCCGTAGGATAGAAATTAGTGTAAAGTGCAATCTGATTGTATTCGGGTTCGCTTTTATGTTTTAGTTTAACAAAAACAAGTTCATTGTATTCCTGGAAATCTTTCAGCGTCTTTTCTGATCCCTTTTCAAAGGACATATTCAAAATGGTTCTGATATCATAAAATTTATATCCGAAAAATGAAAACTCTTTTTCCTGAAGTGCTCCGCCGGTTACCTCAATCTGATCCTTATGATCGCTTTTCAATTCTCTGATGGTATTTCTTTTTGTTTTATATTCTTCCGGATTTCCCACATTTTTTAGTTTGGGAATCTGTAGAGAATTTCCATAATCCCATGATGAAGTTTCTTTCTTCTCGTTTTTAGAGTCCGTTAGTCTGAAAACTCTGTACTGTTCCACATTGGTACTTTTCAGTTTTTTTGTTTTATTGTCAAAGATGTAGGTTACAATTCCATCGGCATAGCTGTTAAGCTTATTATTTACCGTTACATAAGCATTAAAATTTCCTTTGATAAAAATATACCTGGCAGGCTTATTATTTTTGATGACTATGGTTTCAATCTCTTTTACCTGATCATTGATTTTTATAACGGATTGATCAAAGTCTGAGTAAGATAAAGTGGCAACCGGAAAATTATTGTAGACAAGCTGAAACTTTTCCTGAGAAGACGAGAGTAACTGTTTGTCAATCTTACCTTCAATATCAGAATACGCTACAATGGTTCCATCTTTCCCAAACACTGAAACTCTGGGAAGGGGAGTATTACTTTTTTCAGAAACAAAAGTGATTGTCTGAGCAGAAATAAAACTATATAAAAAAAGGAAGAATGAGTAAATGAAAAGTTTTGTTTTCATAGTAATGTGTTGTTAAGTTTTTGATCCCATCATAGAGGTGCATAAATATCTGTTGTTTTGTATGCATAAAAAAAGACTGATCGTTTTAACAATCAGTCTTTTATCATTTTATTTTGTTACAAGTCCTTAGAAAGGATACTCATAAATTTCAGATTCGTGTAAGAATGGGTTTCCTGTAGGGATCAACTTCAGTTTAGATAAAGCTGAAAGTACAGTAAACATAAATAATCCGGCTACGAATAAGATGGCTCCAAGGATTAACAGGAATACTTCAGGAGTGTTCCAGTATGGTCCTACCGTTCCCGGCATTACCATGTTGAAGTAATCTAAGATGTGTCCTAAGATCACCACTACTGCCATTGTAGTAACTACTTTGTAGTTTCTCTTGATGCTGCTGCTTACTAATACCAATAGTGGTAATAAGAAGTTGATGATCAACATCGGTAAGAAAGTAGGAGAGTAGTGCTGGAATCTACCGAAGAAGTAGTTAACCTCTTCCGGAACGTTGGCATACCAGTAAAGCATGAACTGAGCGAACCATGTATATGTCCAAAGCATACTTGTAGCGAAAAGGAATACTCCTAAATCGTGTAAGTGGTTGTCATTGAACTGTGGTAAGAAACCATTTTTCTTAAGATAAACACTTAATAGAATGATTACAGCGATACCACTTGAAAGGCAGCTAACCATTGAATACCAGATATACATTGTAGAATACCAGTGAGGGTCAATAGACATCAACCAGTCCCAAGCCCAAGCTGCAGAAGCAAATCCGAAGAATGCAATATATCCTACTGCCCATCTGTAAAGCATTTGATACTCTACTTTAGACTTCGTTTCATCTACTTTTTTAGACTGAGCTTTTAATTTCCAAGCGAAGAAAGAAGCACCAATCACATAGATTAAAGTTCTTACTGCATAGAAAGGAATATTTAAGAATTTTTTCTTCTCGAATAAGATCACATCAAAGTGTGGATTTTCAGGATCTGTTAAAGCAGGGTCCATCCAGTGGAATAAGTGACCATTATGAGTGATGTTTAAGATCATCAGGATTACCAGGATTGCACCACCATAAGGAATATAAGAAGCAATAGCTTCCATTACTCTTGTAATGATGATTGGCCATCCTGCGTGTGCAGCGTGCTGAATAGAATAGAAGAATAATACGCAGCAGCTTACTCCAAAGAAAAATACAGCTACAAAATGTATTGCTGCTAAAGGCTGGTTGTGTACCTGCATGGTAGCATGCTCAAGGTGAGCCGCGTGATCCTGAGGTCCAACCATTTCACTTGAGTGTGTAGGAGCGGTATGACCGGAAGCATGAACAGCTTCCATCATTTGTTCTATTTTCTCAGTAGAAATTCCTTTGTTCAAAAAGAAACCAATACCGAAAAGAACTAAACCTACAACAAGAAGTATTATAGAAGTTGATTTTAATTTTGGTGAAAAACTATACATTTCTTTTCTTATTTTTTAGTTTCGGTAGTCGTTTCAGTTGTTGCTGGTGCCGCCGCTGTAGCTGCTGCCGGTGCTGCTGCTCCTTTTTTGAAAGCACTCATCACATACATTGCTACTCTCCATCTGTCTCCTGCGTTCAATTGTCCAGCATAAGATCCCATGGAATTTCTACCGTTTGTTAATACATAATGAACAGATCCTACAGTAATTTCTCTGTCAGCATAGTTAGGTACCCCGGAGAATGCCCCACTTTGAACGATAGGTCCTTGTCCATCACCTCCTGTTCCATGGCATGCAGCACAAGTATGATCAAACAATATTTTTCCTCTTTCAAGATCTTTCGCTGCGTTAGCCGGATTCAAAGGAGATACTGTAAGTTTTTTAGATGCTTCATACCCTGCATTGTACTCATCAACATTTTTAGGTAATAAGCTTTCTTCAAAAACTCCATCTTTATTTTGAGCAACTGATCCTTCTACCGGAGAAAGACCTGTTGCACCATTATTTTTAACAAAAGCAGGAATTTCATTTTCATGATCTGAATAAGCATCCTGAGCTTTCATCAACGGATCATAAGCTACCGGAAAATACATGTCCGGGAAATATACCAGCGGAGTGTTCTCCTTTGGTCCGCAAGAGTTAAGTAAAACTGTTGTTAAACCTAAAACCGCTGTAATTTTTAATACATTCTTTTTCATTTTAAGCGTCTTTAACAGTTATTTCTTCAACTCCAGTTTCAATAAGCAACTGTTTTACAGATTCTACATCTTCAGTTACGAATTCCATCATGAATTTATCATCAGTAGTTCTCGGGTCCGGGTTCTGAGCTGGAGCTCCTGGATACATTTTGTTTCTAACCAGGAAAGTTAAAGACATCATGTGAGCTGCACAGAATACCATTAATTCGAACATTGGAACTACAAATGCAGGCATGTTGTGTCCCCAGTCAAAAGCGGGTTTACCACCGATATTCTGAGGCCAGTCGTGATTCATCACATACCATGTAAGAGTAGCACCGATAGTTACACCATAACAAGCATAGATGAAAGCGGCATCAGAAATTCTGGTTTTCTTTAAACCTAAAGCTTTGTCTAGTCCGTGAACCGGAAACGGAGTATAAACTTCGTTAATTGCGATTCCTTTATCGTTGAATGCTTTAACGCCGTTCATTAAGTCGTCGTCGTCAGCATAAAGTCCGTATACAATTTTAGTGGTGCTCATCTCCTTCTTTTGCTTTATAAGTTTCACCTGAGATTTTCAAAATCGATTTTAATTCAGCCTGTGCAATTACAGGGAATGTTCTTGCATATAATAAGAATAATACAGAGAAGAATCCGATTGTTCCTAAGTATACACCCACATCAATGATCGTTGGCTTAAACATAGTCCATGATCCTGGTAAGTAGTCTCTTGAAAGGTTGATAACGATGATATCAAAACGCTCAAACCACATACCGATGTTGATGATTAATGCAACGATGAATGTCCAGATAATGTTCGTTCTAAGTCTCTTGAACCAGAAAGAAGCCGGGATAACAAGGTTACAGATGATCAATGACCAGAATGCCCACCAGTAAGGTCCTACAGCAGCACCTGGAGAAAGGTATGTGAAATCTTCAAATCTTGAACCTGAGTACCATCCGATGAAATATTCAGTTGCGTAAGCTACAGTTACCATACCACCAGTTAAGATGATTACGATGTTCATAATTTCGATATGATACATTGTAATATACTCTTCCAAGTGACACACTTTTCTTGCTACCAACAATAGGGTCTGTACCATTGCAAATCCTGAGAAGATTGCACCGGCAACGAAGTAAGGAGGATAGATTGTTGAGTGCCATCCTTTAATTACCGAAGTGGCGAAGTCAAATGATACGGTTGTGTGTACTGAGAATACAAGTGGAGTTGCCAAACCTGCAAGAACCAAAGAAAGTTCTTCGAATCTTTGCCAGTGTTTTGCTTTACCACCCCAACCGAATGCAAGGAATGTATAAATTTTCTTAGTCCAAGGAGTTTTAGCTCTATCTCTGATCATTGCAAAGTCAGGGATTAGTCCCATGAACCAGAATACAGTTGATACTGAGAAATACGTAGAGATCGCAAATACGTCCCAAAGTAGAGGAGAGTTGAAGTTCCCCCAAAGAGAACCGAATTGGTTTGGTAAAGGGAATACCCAGTATCCAACCCAAACTCTACCCATGTGGATTACAGGGAAGATTGCTGCCTGTACAACCGCAAAGATCGTCATTGCCTCTGCAGATCTGTTTACAGACATTCTCCATCTCTGTCTAAATAATAATAATACTGCGGAGATTAGGGTCCCGGCGTGACCGATACCTACCCACCATACGAAGTTGGTAATATCCCAACCCCAGTTAATAGTTCTGTTAAGCCCCCATGCTCCAATACCTGTCCCGATAGTGTAAGCGATACAGCCGAATCCATAGAGGAATAGAACTAGTGCAGCATATAATGAGATCCACCATAATTTACCTGCTCTTTCTTCGATAGGTCGTGCGATATCTTCTGTAATATCGTGATAAGTTTTGTGACCAATAATTAGAGGTTCCCTTATCGGAGCTTCGTAATGTCCTGACATTTTTTACCTATTTATTATTTAAACTTTATTTTTCTACTCTGTTTCTTACTTTAGTATGATAGAACACGTTTGGTTTTGTTCCGATCTCCTCTAGTAAATAATATCTTCTGTTAGATGCATACTGCTCTCTGATTGAAGAATCTTTATCATTCATGTCTCCAAATGTCATTGCACCAGTAGAACAAGCTTTAGAACAAGCAGTCTGGAATTCTCCATCCTTCACTCTTCTTCCTTCTTTCTTAGCCTCAAGAATAGTATTCTGAGTCATTTGGATACACATTGAACATTTCTCCATTACCCCTCTAGTTCTTACAACTACGTCAGGGTTAAGTACCATTCTTCCTAAATCATTGTTCATGTTGAAATCGAACTTGTCATTTAGGTTATACGTAAACCAGTTGAAACGTCTTACTTTGTACGGACAGTTGTTTGCACAATATCTGGTACCGATACATCTGTTGTAAGCCATATGGTTTTGACCTTGCTTACCGTGTGAAGTAGCCGCTACCGGACATACAGTTTCACATGGAGCGTGGTTACAGTGCTGACACATTACCGGTTGGAAGATTACATCCGGGTTGTCTGCAGGGTGGTTTAATGCACCTCCGTCTCCGAAAGCAGTACCGTACAATTCTGGTACAGCCATTCCTTCTTTCAGTCCTTCGTAAACTTCAACTTTCTGTCTTGAAGAGTAGTAACGGTCAATTCTTAACCAGTACATATCTCTGGACATTCTTACTTCTTCTTTACCTACTACAGGAACGTTGTTTTCTGCCTGACAAGCAATAATACATGCTCCACAACCCGTACAAGAGTTTAAGTCAATAGATAAATTAAAGTGAGGACCATCCGTATCATCAAAAGCATCCCAAAGGTCGATTTTTCTCGCCGGAAGTGCTCCGCTGATCGTGTGGTATTCCAAAGGCTTGTTCCATCCTTTGTGCTCATCATCGAAAGCTACGTTGATGAAATCTGCCAAAGGAACTTCCTTCGCGATTTCATAACGACCCATCAATGTATTTTGAAGCTGGATACCTGCGAATTCGTGATCTTCTCCTGTTTTTTCGATTTTTACCCCTGAAAGAACAAGGTTAGAACCGTCAAATAAAGGATAAGCATTTACACCAGTATCTGCAGTTGCTCCTGAGTTTTTCTTACCATAACCAAGTGCGAGACCTACAGATCCTTCAGCCTGTCCTGGCTGTACGAATACAGGAACATCTTTTATCGTAACTCCGTTTACAGTAAGGTTTACAATAGAACCATCTAACTGCATTCTCGCATTAAGATCGTTATCAATTGCAAATTTCTCTGCATCTTTAGGAGAAATTGTAAGGTAGTTATCCCAAGACATTCTTGTGATCGGGTCAGGTAATTCTTGTAACCAAGGGTTGTTTGCCTGAGTACCGTCTCCCATTGAAGTCTTAGTGTATAATACTAATTCTAATTCAGAAGCTTTAAAGTTTCCTAGTTCCGCAACAGCCTGAGCAGCGTTTCCACCTGCATAAGATAAAGTAGTAGCGTTTGTGGAAGCGTTGATACCGTTATACAATGCTTTGTTGAAAGAAGTACCACCTAAAAGAGAAGCTGAGCTTGCCTTTAAATAATCGTAGTAGTTGTTTGCTGCATTGTTTTTTCCATTCTTCCATACCAATAGAGATTCTTCAATCTGTCTTGATTTGTAGATCTTCTGGATGGTAGGCTGCATTAATGAATATACTCCTGTCTGTGGTTCGATATCTCCCCAAGACTCCAGCCAGTTAGCAACCGGGATTACAGCTTTCGCTGCTTTGTACATTTCATTTTTCTTATCTGCTACTGCAATTACGTAAGGAACTTTTGATAAAGATTTTTTGAAATCTTCTCCTTTTGGATGAGAGTAGATAGGGTCTACGTTGTTGGTAACCAATACACCAACTTGTCCAGCATTTACCCATCCCAGGAACTCCTGATATCTTGCACCGTCGAATTCTTTAAGGAAGTTTGCTTTACCTGTGAAAGCTACTGAACCTAATTTTTGGTTGATTAAGTGTGCTAAAACCTGTGCTCCTTTGGAACCGTCAGCAAAAACAACAGCTTTGCTTCCTTTTGCTTTCAATTCGTTTGCAATTTCGGTTGCCGTCTTATCAGAAGTACCACCACCTACAATTGCATTGTAAACTTCAACTAAAGTTTTGTTTACAGCACTTGGTTTTAATCTGTATCTTGAATCAGCATTGGCACCCGTTAATGACATGTTAGATTCCACCTGAATGTGTCTCAACATGTTTGGTCCTGGCTTTCTTGCTGCTGCATAAGATGTTTCTAAGCTTGAAGCGTTATAATCTCCTAAGAAATCAGCCTGGAAAGAAACTACCAGTTCAGAACCTTTAAGGTCGTAAACAGGTAATGCTCTTTGTCCGAATACTTCCTGAGCCGCATCTAATCCTGCAGCGTAAGGGAAAGCATCATAAGTTACTAATTCAGCTGTAGGATATTTAGCTTTGAATTCAGCGAATAACTTTTTGAAAGTTGGTGAAGCAAAAGAGTGTGATAAAAGCACAATTTTTTTGCCAGACGCTTTAGCTTCTTCCAACCCTTTAATAACGAAACTGTCTACTTTATCGAAAGTTTCATCTTTACCGTCTAGTTTAGGCTGCTTTACTTTATCATTATCATAAAGAGAAAGAACACTTGCCTGAGCTCTTGCGTTAGTTTTACCTAAATCACCACCCGCCGGATTGGGTTCAATTTTGATAGGTCTACCTTCACGGGTTTTTACTAAAACACTAGCAAAGTCGAAACCATCAAAATAAGTTGAAGCGTAATAATTAGGGATTCCCGGAATAATATCATGCGGCTTTACCACATAAGGAATCGTTTTAATTACCGGAGCTTCGCAGGCAGCTAATGTTACTGCTGCTGTAGAGAAACCTAGTAATTTAAGGAAATCTCTTCTTGAAGTACTAGATCCGTTTTTCTCAGCATCTCCAAGGAAATCTTCTACCGGAATTTCTTCCTGAAACTCTTTCTGAGCCAGCTTATTATTCAAAGCTGGATCTTTAAGTTCATGAATACTTCTGAATTGTATTTTGTTTGAAGCCATTTATACTTCTAATTTTTTAGTTATTAATAATGACATTTACCACACTCAAGACCTCCAATTGCATCTACAGTGATCTTACCTCCATCTTGTGGATATTGTTTTTTCAACTTGTCATGTAGATTTTTGAAGTACTCTTTATTATAACCGTTGTTCATATCAACTTCAGTCGTTCTGTGGCACTCGATACACCATCCCATAGTAAAGTCGTTTGCCATCTGAACAACATTCATTGTATCAATTTTACCGTGACAAGCTTTACATACAACATCGATTTTGTTGTTAGGGTTCTTTTTGTTGAAAGAATTGATGATCGCCTGTTCTCCAGCAATTACGTGCTGAGAGTGGTTGAAGTAAACGAAGTCTGGCATGTTGTGGATTCTTGTCCATTCAACCGGTTGTGTTTTTCCTGTGTACTGTTGTTTTGCAGGATCCCAGCCTGTTGCTGCGTAGATCTTCTGGATTTCTCCGTCATAGAATGCCTTATCTTTTCCTGGCTCCATGTAGTGATCTGCGTTGTATTCAGAAATTGTTCTGTGACAGTTCATACAAACGTTCATAGAAGGAATTTCAGATACTTTTCCGTATTTGGCACTGGAGTGACATAACTGACAGTCAATTTTCTGTTCTCCGGCGTGAATTTTGTGAGAGAAATAGATAGGCTGCTCAGGTTTGTAACCTTTGTAAACCCCAATCCACATTAACCAGTTCCATACTCCGTAAGCAGCTAAAATAGCAAGAATTGCTAATAACCCTTTGCCAATGAAGTGGAACTTCTCATACATTTCACTGAAAGAGCGCACTCTTGTTTCATTAAGCCCGGCTAAATCTTCAGACTGACCTAATTTTACCAGTTGTCTTAGTTTAGCCAAGATCCAAACCAGTAAACCTGCGATTGCTAAAAGCGAAATGATGACAACGTTTGTAGTAGTTTTGTCTGCAGGAGCTGCAGCAGTAGAGCCAGCATCAGCTGTTGCTTTCGCATCATCTTTCTTTGGTTCCGGCTCTGGCGGATTAGTAGTGAAAGCTAAAATGTCGTCAATATCCTTATCTGTAAGATTAGGAAACTGCTGCATTTCAGTCTTGTTAAACTTCTCAAAAATCTCATTGGCGTATTTATCCCCGGAAGCTCTCAGAGCTTTGTTGTCTTTGATCCACTTGTAAAGCCAATCTTTGCCTACACCACCTTCTGTCTTTACACGTTCTACAACCCCTTTTAATGGTGGTCCTACAACCTGTTTGTCCAGCGCGTGACATGCAGTACAATTCGCTTTGAAAAGTTTCTCTCCGTTTTTAGGATCGCCGTCTTGCCCGTAAAATGAAGCACTGGTTGATAGCAATAAGCCTATTGCGATCAACGTTTTTTTATAATGCTTTCTCCAACTAATCATTTAAATTATCTTATGTTAGTAAATTATTGAACATTCAATCAATTCCGCAAAAATAATATTTTTAACAGGAATTTAACGGTATATCGAAAAGGGAAAATATCATTTACGTTTAATTTGTATTGATTCTAAATAACCAGTTTGGTATAGTTTTTTAATTTGTATAAATTTGCGGAAACAAGTTTAAATGAGAAATCTAATCAAAATATTTTCGATATTATCATTATTTGGATTTTATAATATTGAAGCACAGCAAGTTGTTAAAAAGGACACCCTGTCAGGAACAGAGCTTGTTATGACAATGGATTCCAAAATAAATGCTGCTTTGGAAGGAATTGAAGGGAAGTGTGCTAAAGTGACTCCAACAAATTCTTCTAAAGATTTTAGTAATAATGATACTGGAATTTCTACAGGAATCAATACAAAACCACCTAAGATCTTTGTGCCGAGCAGAGAGCTTACGAATGCTGAAATCTGTAGGAAAAATCCTAGAATTTTAGGGTTTAAAATCCAGATTACAACAGTGAAAAGTAATGAAGAAGCTAATGAGGTGAAGTCTTATTTCAGAAAAAGATTTCCTAATCTGAAAGTGGAAACAGATGCATCTTTAAGACCTAATTATAAAATTTTAGCCGGAAGTTATTTTACAAAACAAAGTGCTGCCAGCGATCTTTCCAAAATCAGAGAATACTTTAAATCGGCAGTTGCTGTGCAGTATAGAATTTTCTGTGCCGAGGCAAAATAGGAAGAACTTATTTCAACATAAAAAACATAAAGCTGAGAAATTTCTCAGCTTTTTTTATTGATAATAATTTTCCATAAACCAGAAGAATTCTAACATTCTAAAGATATTATTGACCAGCAGATAAGTACATAATATTGCCACAGTTAATGTTAAAAATGACATCATTTTCGATGATGTTCTGTAAGTAAAAAAGAGCCATCCTAAAAGCAGAGGATATACAAAAACAAAATGTCCTCCATAGATATAGGAAGTGTGAAGGCCAAACCTCATCACACAATGGATAACAATGTCAATCAAAAACGAAATAATAATTATCTGAACCCATTTGTTTTTAAAATTCTTAATATAACTCCAACTTATCAGGATCAGTAATATTGCTATGAAAAAGTAAGGAATGACTGATGAATAGAGATCCATATAAAGTCCTTTGAAATTAAATCCTTTCATGTTATGCTTGTCTGACATGATGAATCCCGGGAAAAGAATATTCCCTCCGAAGAAGAAAGAAAAAATCATATCCCATGTTGGCATCGACTTTACATTTGAGAACTTTTCATACTGCTGATTTGTTTTTGAAAAGATGTTCTGGTATTTAAAATCAATTCTGTTCAAATAAAGAACAATGAAACAGATCATAGTGATTGCCACTCTAAATAATGCATTTCCAAATTTTTTCCAGCTTCTGAAAAGATCTTTTTCGAAAATAAGGGGAATAAAAACTTTGACAAAATTGGTAATGGTAAGCCCTCCAATGGTTATCCCTGCCAGGGATAATGCAGTTGCGGGTATCTTTTCTTCTTTTCTCAGTTTTATGGCTGCATAGTAATTGTATAATGAGAGCAAGAATAAAGTGTAAGTAAAGTTCTCCGGAGTGAAAGAAAGGATGATATTAGTTGAAAAAACTCCAAAGAACAAAGTAATTAAAAGGCTTAACCATAAAGGAAGGTAAATGATATTCTTTAAATATTTAAATACCTGAATAATGTTCAATGTGATGATGATGTTACTAAGCCATGCCAGCGTGAGCCTGAAGTTGACGTCCATTTTCCCTCCTGAAATAAATAATGAAAACTCTCTTACCCAGTTGAAAAAATAGTAGGATAGAGGATGTCTCTCAAAACTACCTCCCGTCATAAGAATAGACTTATTGTCAAAACTGAAATAAGCATCCCATGGAATTCTATTGTCAAAAATAATCCTGTAATGGATTGCAATATATGAACCTAAAATTCCATAACAGACAATAAAAAACAGAAATACTGCCACTTCAGAGTAGGTGGAAGGAAAAACCAGTTTGAAAAAATCGGTGATTTTTGTTTTGATATAAGACACAGGTCAAATTTTTTGCAAAAATAAAATAAAAAAACCACCAAAAATGGTGGTTGTGAAAGATTGTATGAACGTTGTTATTCTTTGATTATTTTTCTTGTTGATGTGCTTCCGTCAGTAAATACAATTTTTACCAAATAATTACCATTAGGAAGAGATGAGATATTTGTTTTCTCGTTTTCTGTCTGAAGCAAAGGTTTTCCTGTCATATCAAAAACAGTTGAAGATTTAATTTTTTTGTCTGTTCTGATGTTGATTTCTGCTTTTGCAGGATTAGGATAAATTTCTAAAGATGACTTTTTAGAAACACCTTCATTGGTTCCCAGAGTGGCGTTTGCAAGAACCTGTACATCATCTATAGAAACTGCATCTGCATCCGTTGCAACATACCGGAATCTGATCATGACATTAGACTGTCCCACATAGGTTGAAAGGTCTTTTTGGACAGCAACAGTGTTGTAGGTGTCTGTATTTGGATTGTTATCGCCGTCATCCACGAATCCAGACTCTGTATCTTCGTCCCAAAGAGTAGTCCAGTTAGTTCCTCCGTCTGTAGAAATCTGAGCAAGTAAGTCTCCTGCGTCCTGGTCTATCATATATGACCATCCTACCACAACATTAAATTTTAATACAGGAGCAGTGGCTCCAACTAAACTGAAAGACGGGCTTACAAGTTGGGCGGTATTGCTCTGTGCAGAATAATCAATTGCGGCTGATGTAGTTCCGTTAATAGAGTATGTTGTTATTGCTCCGTTTCCGCTTGAAGGAAATGTAGATGCTACATTAGATGGTCCCCATGGTCTGCTGGCAAGACTTGCGGAGATGTTCCAGCCTGTTGGTGGAAAGATAGTGCCATTAAAATTTTCTGACAATAAAGTTTGGGAATAAGTAATGATTCCCGATAATAAACTTAAAGAAAGTATAATTCGTTTCATAGTAATTTTTTTCTAAAAGTAGTAAAAAATATTTAATATGATAAAAATATGATCCTTAAATAGTTTTTTAGTTGTGAATTTACTACGAACTGCATGAAAGTGTAGAGCATCCTGCAATATTATTATAATCAGATGGTCTTTTGGCAGCCAACTCGGGGTATATTTCCTGATATGGATTTTCAAGAGCTTTGGTAAGCTTTTCCAGCATCTCTTTTTTACCATGGCTGATTTCCTCTATGCATTCGTAAAGAAGATAATTTCGAAGGATGAATTTTGGATTTGATTTTTCCATCATGGCTAAAGATTCTTTTTGGGAAATAGAGTTTAGTTCTAATCTTGATCTGTAGCTTTTGATGAAATTATTAATTTTTGCCAGCTTTTCTTCGTTCAAAATAATATAAGACACATCTCTGAAATGCTCTGATATATTGGTTTCTTGAGTTGTTTTTACCAGTTGATTGAAAAACAGGGTGTAATCCAGCTGAAGCTCTTGCATAAGACCTTGCCAGTTGGTGAAGAAATCTTCATCTTCCTGTCGCAGCTGATCAAATCCGAACTTTTTGCAAAGCATCTGGTCATGGGCTTCCCAAAAATAGGTTCCAAAATTATTTAAAGTGTTTTCCAAAAACTTTTCATCTTTAATTAATGGATGAAGGGCATTAGCCAGCTGCCAAAGATTCCACTGGGCAATCTGCCCCTGTTTTCCGAATGCATATCTTCTTCCCGGAAGATCTGTTGTATTGGGTGTGAAATTCAAATCATATTCGTCCATCATTGAATAAGGACCGTAATCAATGGTTAATCCCAGAACTGACATGTTATCTGTATTCATCACTCCATGTACGAAGCCTACTCTGAACCATTCAACCATTAAATTCGCAGTACGGGTACATATATTTTCAAAGAAGTCTTTATATTTCTGATGGTCTGATGATGTAATTTCCGGATAATAGTTTTCAATAGTAAAATCAGCCAATTCTTGTAGGTTGTTGTATTCTCTTTGGGCAGACATGAGTTCAAAGTGTCCGAAACGCAGAAAGCTTTCGGCTGTTCTGATGACCACTGCTCCTTTTTCTAACTTTGGATTTCCGTTATACATGATGTCACGCATTACATCTTCACCGGTAAAAGCCAGGCTCAATGCTCTTGTTGTAGGGATTCCTAAATGATACATAGCTTCACTCATCAGATATTCCCTTACAGAAGATCTTAAAACGGCTCTTCCATCGGCATGTCTGGAGTATGGGGTAGCGCCGGCTCCTTTCCACTGAATTTCTGTCTTTTTTCCTGCCTCGTTAATAATTTCACCTGCAAGGATGGCTCTTCCGTCTCCAAGCTGTCCGGCCCAGTTTCCGAACTGATGCCCTGCATAAGCTGTAGCATAGGTTCGAACATTGTCCGGAAGATTATTTCCCACAAGAAAGTTCAGGTCTTTATCTTCAAATTTTCCCAGCCCTATTTCCTGTGATAAAGCTTCGTTAAAAGCAATCAGCTCAGGTTTGTCAAAGCCGGCAGGGTTAATGGTGGCAAATAAAACCTTTGGGGTGTTTCTCTGCATGGGGTTGTTGGAGAAATCGCCGGGAAAATTTTCAATAAATGGCTGTCTGATACGTTCGATATTCATGCTCCAAAGGTATTAATTATAAAAGAAAAGACCTTCCAGATTATTGAAAGGTCTTGTGTATTTCTAAAAGAGAATTTATTTATTGAAATCTACTTCATCATTAGAATGAAGGTTTTCATTAATGTTATCTTCTTTCTTTTCTGTTGTTTTTTTAGGAGTTGGATCTGCCGGTCTCGGATTTTTGATTTCGTCAATGGTTTGAAGGCTTCCGTCATCTCCATATCCTCCGCTTAGTCCTTTAAGGTTTGAACATCCGTCTTTCCAGTCTGAAGGCTTTACGAATTTATCATCAGGAGTAACTCCTAAGCTCTTATCTGCCCATACTTTCTTCATGAAAATTGCCCAGATCGGTAATGCCATTTTCGCACCCTGACCTTCACCTGTTCCAAAGAAGTGAGTCGCTCTGTCTTCCCATCCAACCCATGCTCCGGTTGCCAGTTTTGGAGTAATTCCCATAAACCATCCATCGGAGTTGTTCTGAGTGGTTCCTGTTTTGGCAGCAATTTCTACTGCTTTTGAAATTCCTCTTCTGCCCAGTTCTCCGGAAGCGGTTCCGTATTGTGCAACACCTTTCATCAATTCAATCATAGTGTAAGCATACATTGGGTTCATTACTTCTTTCGGTTCTACATTTACTTCTTTGATCACTCTACCGTTGGCATCTTCAATTCTCCAGATCATCTCTGGTTTGTTGTAGTTTCCATAGTTGGCGAAAGTACTGTATGCACCAAGCATTTCGTAAATCGTAATATCTGATGAACCTAGAGCGATAGTATTGTTTCTTGGAATATCTTCTGTTACTCCCAGGTCTCTTGCAGTCTGGATGACAGCGTCCACTCCTGTCATTTCAATAAGTCTTGCAGCAACAGGGTTTTGTGAGTGTGCCAATGCATCTTTCAATGTAAGCATTCCGCCTCTTCCCGGTACGTGCCATCCGTTATGATCATAAGTTCCGTTAGAAACAGCCGAACAAGGAGTCATTCCCAGTTTCATAATAGCAGTGGCATATACGAAAGGTTTAAATGTAGATCCTACCTGTCTCTTACCTTGCTTGATATGGTCATACTGGAAGTGCTGCCAGTCTATACCACCTACCCATGCTTTGATTTCTCCTGTTCCCGGAACCATAGACATCAAACCTGCCTGTGCAATTTGTTTGTGATATCTGATAGAATCCCAAGGAGACATTTCAACCTCTTCTTCTCCGGCCCATGTGAATCGTGAAGTTTTGATAGGTTTCTTGAACTCCATCATGATAGAATCTTCAGGCATTCCGTCAGCTTTCAGCAATTTGTAACGGCCGGTTCTTTTCATGGCCTGAACCATTACATCTTTGATTTGTTTGTCATTAAGATAGTAGAAAGGTCTGTTCTTTCTTCCTCTCTGCTCTGCATCAAATCTCTTCTGGAGATCTGTTAAGTGTTCTTTGATTGACTCTTCAGCATATTTCTGCATTTTAGAATCAAGAGTAACGTATATTTTTAAACCGTCTTTGTAAAGGTTAAGTTTTTTACCGGTTTCTTTTTCATGAGCTTCAAGATATTTGTCAATCTCTTTTCTCAGATAAAATTTGTAATAAGCAGAATATCCGTCAGTGATGCTTTTGATAGGGTGGAAATCTACTTCAATTGGAGTGCTGGCTGCTTTTTCATAGGTTGCAGCATCAATATATCCGGTTTTCTGCATTTGATCCAATACGACATTCCTTCTTTCTTTGGCCTTTTCAGGATATCGGTAAGGATTGTTTTTTCTTGGATTTTCAAGCATGGCAACAAATGTTGCCGCTTCAGGTAGTGTAAGCTCAGAAGTCTTCTTGTTAAAGTAAACTCTGGAAGCCATTTCAATACCATTAGCATTGAAAAGGAAATCGAACTTATTAAAATAAAGAGTGATAATTTCTTCTTTGGTATATCTTTTCTCAAGGCTTACCGCTACCACCCATTCTTTCAGTTTCTGGAATGCTCTCTGAACTTTATTCTGAGAAGCGTTTCCTGTGAAAAGAAGTTTGGCAAGCTGCTGGGTAATGGTAGAACCCCCGCCACGTCCACCACCATACGCTACGGCTCTGGCAACGGAATATAAATCGATTCCTGAGTGTTCTTTGAAACGCTCATCTTCTTTAGCCTGCAGCGCATAAATAAGATAAGGAGGAAGATCCTTGTAAACAATTGGCTGAGTTTTTTCTTTTTCAAATTTACCCAGAGTTACTCCATCTGAAGAAATGATCTCAGAAGCAACAAAGATGTCCGGATTTTCAAGTTCTTTTACATCAGGCATTTCCCCAAGGAACCCTTGAGAAACCGAAAAGAAAAGTCCTGAAATTCCCAGAACTACTGCAATGAGTCCGATCCAAATAAACGAAACCCATTTTTTCCAGGAGGTGTCTTTCTTTTTCTTGGGAGGCAGAGGAAATGTTTTCCCCTTATTTCCTGCATTTTTTTTGTTTTCTTCCATTTATGGTTACGGTTTAGCCGTTTCTATTTTTACGCCAATATCCTCAATTCCCGGAAGGTTGTCATTTCTCATAGCCTGGGTAAGGCCGATTTCATATTTTCCTTTCCCTGGAAATTGATAATTTACTTTATACTGAAACAAAGTTTCCTTCGTATCACCAAACCCTGTACCAAGCCATTCTCCGTTCGGTTTTGCCAGTACATAATTCAAGGTGTCTGTTTCCTTTTTTTTGTTTTGGAGATTGGTGAAATTCACTATAAACCTTATATTACTGTAAGGATAATTGTTGTTGTTTCTTACAACAAATATAATATTTTTAGGATTCTGCGGATCTGAAATTTCAAGATTAAATTTTTGTTCACTTTTCTTATTCCATTTGTTATCAACGGAATTCATGATGATATCTCCTCCTGAGGAAGAGTTACAGCTAAAGAAAAGGATAAGTGACAGTAATCCTAAAATTTTATGCATTATTATCTTTTTTTGGAGGATATTTCTTTTTGAATTTCTTCTTGTTTGGGCTGCTCTGTTGTTTTTTATCAGTGTCAGAATTATTCACAGCTTTTTCCACAGGTGCTTTTTGCTGTGGGTGATGCTTTTGAGGTTTAGGCTGATTGGCAGACTGAGCATTTGGGTTTTCTGTTTTATCAGATCTTTCCGGTCTTTCTTGTCTGTCCGGTCTGTTTCTTTTTTGTCCTTGCCCCTGTTGTCCCTGTTGGTTGTTATTCTGCTTATTCTGGTTGTTTCTGTTCCTGTTTCCTCTGTTTTTCTTCTCGAAACGATCCACATTGTTTTCCTGGATCAGATCAATAGTATGAGTAGAGGTTTCAGGCTGTTTCAAGTCTTCAAGAGGAAGTGTTTTTTCTCCTCTTTTATTTTTTGAAATCAGCTTTTTAACAAGATCAATATCGAAATCATACCATGCAATGGAACTATCCACATAAGCAAACCACATTTTCTTTTTGAAAACGTCAATTTTAATACAGAACGCTTTCCCTTTCTCTGTATCCAAAGTAGTTGAAGAAGAAGGAAAGTTGCTTAATGCATCCAGATAACTGTCAAGCTCATAGTTAAGACAGCATTTAAGCTTGCCACATTGTCCTGCCAGTTTCTGAGGGTTGATACTCAGCTGTTGATATCTTGCAACATTCGTGTTTACAGATCTGAAATCGGTAAGCCATGTAGAGCAGCAAAGCTCACGTCCGCAAGACCCGATTCCACCCACTTTGGCAGCTTCCTGTCTGAAACCGATTTGTTTCATATCGATCTTTGTGCGGAATGCTCCGGCATAATCTTTAATCAACTGTCTGAAATCTATTCTGTTATCAGCAGTGTAGTAGAAAGTGATTTTTGAAGAGTCACCCTGATATTCCACATCGGTAACTTTCATTTCAAGGCCTAATCTTTGTGCAATTTTTCTTGCTTCAAGCTTTACGCCATCTTCCTTTTTTCTTGCTTCCTGCCATACCTCAAGATCTTTTTGGTTTGCCTGCCTGTATATTTTGAGTGCCGATTCTTCAGAAAACTTTTTCTTTTTCATCTGAATCTTTACTAATTCTCCCGTAAGGCTTACTACGCCTACATCGTGTCCCGGACTTGATTCTACTGTAACTACACTACCAATATGTAAAGGAATATTATTTACATTTTTATAAAACGATTTTCTGTCATTTTTAAACCTAACTTCTACAAAATCACACCTGTTTGGTGCCGGATTGTTGATGTTAGAAAGCCAGTCAAAAACACTTAATTTATAACTATTCCCGCAGGTATTTACATTTTCACAGCCATTTGCGGTTTTTTTAGGGCCGCAAGAATGTGCAGAATCGCCGGATGTTTTACATCCACAACTCATATTTCTATTATTTATAATCTGCAAATTTATGTATTTTTATCTTTATGCAATTCTAAAATACTTAAATAACCCGAATTCGGAATGAAACATTTCTTTATTTTGAATAAGAATGAACGTTGGAGGCTGTATAAAAGCTGATACAGGGTAATAAAAAAAGTGTTTTTTTTCTTTAACATTTATTATCATTTCATTGTTGTAATCTTGTTTTTTGTGGCACAATAGTTTTAAATTAAACATTTGTTTAAAATTAAACAGTAGGGTGTATACTTTTTTTGTGTGTTCTTAAACCTTTAATAATGATAGTTTTCTTTTATTTTATTTAAATGTGTTATTTTAAACATAGTTTTCTTTGGGGATATTGTTTAAAATATTAGCAAATATTAACAGATGTATTCAAAATAATTTTATATTTGACTTATATAATAATAGTCTATGAAAAAAATATTAGTATCAACTGCTTTATTGGCGGGAGTTCTATCTTACGCAGGAGGCTTCAGAGTTTCCCTGCAGGGGGTAAAACAATTGGCCATGGCGCATACTAGTGCTCATGCCGAAGACGCGAGTGTGACATTCTTTAACCCGGCGGGTATGTCATTTATCCCTTCCAAACTGAGTGTAGTGGCAGGAGGGTTTGCTGCAAGTAACAAAGTTACTTTTCAAAACTTCAATACTTTGCAAAGTACGGAAACAGATAACCCTGTAGGAACTCCTTTCTATGCAGCGATTACTTATAGACCAATAGAGAAACTTACCGTAGGTCTTAGTGTAACAACACCTTTCGGAAGTACAATCAAATGGCCTGATAACTGGGAAGGGAAAGAAATGGTTCAGAAATTAGAACTGAAAAGTTTCTATTTCCAGCCAATGATTTCTGTGAAACTTGCTCCATGGGTGTCTTTTGGGGCTAGCTATATTTATGCAAAAGGAGTGGTAGATTGGGACAAGGCAGTAACGCAATTTGACGGAAAGGTGAATATCAATGATAAAAAAGCAAGCGGACATGGATATGGGTTCGGTTTTTATTTCAGACCTGATCCGAAATTAGATGTAAGTATTGCCTACCGTTCAGCAATAGACATGAAAGCTAAAAACGGGACAGCTACATTCCAGTTCCCTTCACAATCTGTTTATAATCAGCTAAAACTAAATGCAGCAGGGCAGGATGGTTTTTCAGCCACACTTCCGTTGGTTGAAGAATATACAATCGGTTTAACTTATAAGGTGACACCAGAATGGCAGGTTTCTGCGGACTTTAACTACCATGGATGGGAGCGATACAGTAAACTTACATTGGATTTCGAGAATGCTCCAATTGGAAACAATCCATCAGATCCGACCGTTCTTACAAATCCTAAAAACTTTAAAAACTCCAAAACATTCCGATTGGGAACTCAATACGCATTCACCAATATGATCTATGGACGTTTGGGGGCTTACTATGATGAAGCTCCTTATACAACGGATAACTTTATTCCGGAAACACCTTCATATGACACTTATGTTATTACAGGAGGTATCGGTATTAAGCTGAAACAATTTGGGGTTGATATTGCGGGAGGATATGCAATGCCTCAATACAGAAATGTAAATAATGCTAATTTAGGTTTCTACGGACAGTCTAAAGCAACAGCATTTTACTTAGGTCTAGGTTTATCTTATAATCCATTTTAATTTTAGAAGACTATGAAAAAAATCATAATATCGACAATTGCAGTTTCTGCACTTCTTTTTACAGTAAGCTGTAATACGGATTTCGATACGGATGTGAAAGATATTCCGGTAACAAAAGGTGACGCAGACTTTTCAAAATATATATCTTTAGGGAATTCCCTTACTTCAGGATATCGTGATGGTGCACTGTACAGCAGTGGTCAAAATGAATCTTATCCAAGTATGATTGCTGCACAGATGAAACTTGCAGGCGGCGGAGACTTTAAACAACCTTTGATGCCTAATGACGTAGGTGGATTCAATAATCTTCCAGGCTTCCCTGGTAAATTGACTCTGCAGGTTGTTAACGGATCTTTAGCTCCTGTGTCAAGTGGCGCGGCAGCAGCATTGGATGTATTGTCTGGCGGAGGATCTTATAATAACATGGGAGTTCCTGGTGCGAAGTCATTCCACTTGGTAGCTCCTGGATACGGTAGTCAGGCAGGTCTTCCAACTGGTACAGCCAATCCTTATTTTGTAAGATTTGCTTCTTCTGCAACAACCAGTGTGCTGGCTGATGCTATGGCTCAGAAAGCTACGTTTTTCTCTCTTTGGATAGGAAATAATGATGTATTGTCATATGCTACCAACGGAGGAACAAACTCGCAGACTGTAGGAGGAGTTACAACATATTCGACTGCGACAGTTCAGACAGGAAATACAAATCCCACAACTTATAAATCAAATGATATCTCTGATCCTGCACTTGTTGCCGGATCTATTAAGGCGGTTTTAGACGGTCTTAAAAGTGTAGGAACAACAAAAGGAGTTATTGCCAATATCCCTTCTGTTACTTCAGTGCCTTTCTTTACTACTGTGCCTTATAACCCTTTAACACCTGCTCTTTTAGGTTCAAATTTGACAACTCTTAATACGAGTTTATATGGTCCTTTGAAGCAGGCACTTACTGCTTTTGGAGCTGGGGATAGAATTAATTTGCTTTCCGCTGCAGGTCCGAACCCTGTTTTAATTAAAGATGTTGCGCTGACGGATCTTTCTGCTCAGCTTACAGCAGCACTTACTCCTTCTTTGGGGGCTCAGTTGGCTGCTGCTTTCGGACAGATTTTTGGACAGGCAAGACAGGCAACGGCGGATGATTATATTTTGCTTACTACAAGTTCTGTAATTGGAAGTACTGCAGCAGGAGTTTCTGCACCGGTAAATATTTATGGAATTTCTTATCCGTTACAAAACCAGCATGTATTAACAAAAACAGAAGCCGGCTATGTGAAAACAGCAACAACTGCATATAATGCTTCTATAAAATCACTTGCTGATTCCTATGGACTTGCATTTGTAGATGCCAACGCTAAGATGGTTGAATTGAATGCACAGTCAGGAATTGTATTTAATGGTGTAAAATATTCTGCGAAATTTGTTACAGGAGGAGCCTTCTCTTTAGATGGAGTTCACCTTACAGGACGTGGATACGGTATTGTTGCTAATGAATTTATTAAGTCTATCAATGCTAAATACAAGTCTACACTTCCGCAGGTAGATCCCAACAAATATTCAGGAGTTAAGTTCCCTTAATAATTGATAAAATAAAAACTTAGAAACCACAGGAGTAAATCTTGTGGTTTTTTTTTAAATTTGCAAAATCTTTTAAAAAGTAAAAATGGCCGATCAGTTAAGTTATCTATTTTGTACAAGAACCAGCAGGGACTTGGCAGAGAAAATTGCCCAGAATTATGGGAAAGAATTAGGAAAAATCAACTTTCAGGAGTTCAGCGACGGGGAATTTGAGCCTGTTTTGGATGAATCTGTAAGAGGAGGAAGAGTTTTCCTGATTGGATCTACATTCCCTCCCGCAGACAATCTTTTAGAGCTTCTTCTAATGATTGATGCAGCAAAAAGAGCTTCTGCAAAGAGCATTACCGTAGTAATTCCTTACTTCGGACTTGCCAGACAGGACAGAAAAGACAAACCGAGAGCGCCGATCGGTGCTAAATTAGTTGCCAACCTTCTTACAGCTGCGGGTGCAACAAGAATTATGACTATGGATCTTCATGCAGATCAGATTCAAGGGTTCTTCGAAATTCCGGTAGATCACCTGTATGCCTCCAGTATCTTCGTAGATTATATAAGATCTTTAAACCTTGATAATCTTACCATTGCTTCTCCGGATATGGGAGGTGCAAAAAGAGCTAAAAACTATGCTGGTCACCTGGGTGCAGAAGTAGTAATTGCTTATAAGGAAAGAAAAAAAGCAAACGTTGTAGAAGAAATGTTCCTTATCGGGGATGTGACAGGTAAGAACGTAATCCTTATTGATGACATGATTGATACTGCGGGTACGCTTTGTAAAGCAGCAGATATCTTAATTGAAAAAGGAGCGAAAACAGTAAGAGCAATGGCTACTCACGGAGTGCTTTCAGGGAAGGCTTACGAGAATATTGAGAATTCAAAATTGTTGGAAGTTATTGTAACTGACTCAATTCCTGTTAAAAATAATTTGTCATCTAAAATAAAAGTGCTATCTTGCGCCCCATTATTTGCTGACGTTATGACGATGGTTCATGAGCACAAATCAATTAGCAGTAAATTTGTTATTTAATTGATTTTAAGGTAATTGCAAATTAAAATCAGAACAATTTTTTAAATTTTTTATAAATGAAATCTATTACAATTCAAGGTACAAAAAGAGAAAGCGTGGGCAAAAAGTCTACAAAAGCTTTACGTGATGCTGAATTAGTTCCTTGTGTTGTTTATGGAGGTGAAGCACCTTTGAACTTCTCTGCTGAAGAGAGAGCTTTCAAAGGATTAGTATACACTCCTGAAGCACACACGGTATCTATTGAGGTTGACGGAAAAACAATTCCAGCTGTTCTTCAGGATATTCAGTTTCACCCAATTACTGACAAAATTCTTCACATCGACTTCTATCAGTTATCTGACGATAAGCCAGTGATCATGGAAGTTCCTGTAAGAATTACCGGACGTTCTAAAGGTGTTGTTGCTGGTGGTGTTTTACGTCAGTCTTTCAGAAAACTAAAAGTAAAAGCTATTCCTGCTAACCTACCTGACGAAATCGTTGTAGATGTTACTCCATTAAGAATTGGTAACAAACTTTACATCGGTGGTATCAAAACAGAAGGATATTCTTTCGTACACCCGGACAATGCAGTAGTAGTTGCTGTTAAGATGTCTAGAAATGCAATGAAAGGAGGTGCAGCTGCAATGGATGATGATGATGAGGAAGAAGTTGCAACTGAAGAAGGTGCAGCTCCTGAAGCAGCAGCAGAAACTGCAGCAGAATAAGAATTGCTTATTTAAACAATATAAAACCTATCAATTTATTGGTAGGTTTTTTATTTTCTAAAAGTAAGAATAGAGATAAAACTTTAATCTCTTAGTCTTTCAATAACTTTATCTTTATTTATCGGATTTCTTTATTGTAAATTATTGAATATTTCTATCAACTGACCGCGATCAGTCCCTCACCTCATGCTTCCTTTCGGAAAAAAAGCCGTAAATTTGAAGAGTTCTAAATAAGGACGTTTTAATTTAAATAATAAATAAATGTTTGACATTCAGGAAATAAGAAGCCAGTTTTCTATATTGGACAGAGAAGTGAACGGTAAGCCCCTGGTTTACCTTGATAATGCCGCTACATCCCAAAAACCAAATTCAGTTTTGGAAGTCTGTCACGCATATTATACAGAACTTAATGCCAACGTTCACAGAGGAATTCATACGCTGAGCCAGCTGGCAACAGAAGAAATGGAGCTTTCAAGAAGAAAGATTCAAAAATTCATCAATGCTGAGCATGACTTTGAAGTGATTTTTACAAAAGGAACAACAGAAGGATTAAACCTTATCGCTTATATTTTAACCCAGAAACTGCAGAAAGATGATGAAATCATTATTTCATATCTGGAGCACCATTCTAACATTGTTCCCTGGCAGATGCTTTGTGAAAGGACAGGAGCAAAACTTCGTGTGATTCCGATTGATGAAAACGGAATTCTTCAGATGGATTATTTTGATCAGTTTTTAAGTGAAAAAACGAAGGTTGTTTCTGTAAATCAGGTTTCCAATGCGCTGGGTATTGTGAATCCTGTTGAAGAGATTATTGCCAAGACAAGAAAAAATACGGATGCCTATGTTGTGATAGACGGAGCTCAGTCTGCGCCGCATTTCAATATTGATGTTCAGAAGATGGATTGCGACTTCTTTGTATTTTCAGGTCATAAAATGTATGCTCCTATGGGAACAGGTATTTTATATGGAAAACGTGAAATATTAGAAGCTTTACCGCCATTTCATGGAGGAGGAGAGATGATTGCAACCTGTTCTTTTGAAGGAACTACCTATGCAGGTCTTCCATTTAAATATGAAGCAGGAACACCAAATGTAGGTGGAAATATTGCTTTAGGTGCTGCTGTTGATTTTATGAACAGAGTTGGCCATACCCATATTCAGAACCATGAAAATGCATTATTAGAGTATGCTCAAAGACAGCTTTTGGAAATAGAGGGTATTAAAATCTATGGTGAAAAAGCAAGGAGAACAGGTGTTGTTTCCTTTAATCTGGAAGGAGTGGGGATTGCCTCTGATGTAGGGATGATCCTTGATAAAATGGGAATTGCTGTAAGAACAGGACACCACTGTACGCAGCCTATTATGAACTTCTTTAATATTGCAGGAACGGTAAGAGCAAGTTTCGCTGTTTATAACACTTTCGAAGAAATTGATGCTTTGGTAGAAGGTGTCAGAAAAGCGCAGAGAATGTTGAGTTAATTAATAAAGAATCTCTACGATATAGAATTAAAGCAGCCTTTGGGCTGCTTTTTTTATAGTGTATTGGTATACAATAACACCGGCCCTCAATAATGACCTGATAATTGCCGGGAGCAGATTTCTCCTCCTGCTATAATGCTTTTCGTGTTAAACCCTCCGGAAAAATTAAATTTGACTAGTCCTAAAATAGGTTGACATAAAATTAGACAATATTTA
>NZ_SDLV01000063.1 GCF_004916905.1 Chryseobacterium candidae | reverse complement strand
TTAATTATTACGACTCTTATCCTGCCTACAGCTTTAATCCAGCCTTTCCTTCAACGATTCAGGGAGAATCTACATTGACTGAAACTCCTACGGCTGACGGAAGAAGCACCAAAGGACTTCCTGTGATGAGTTTGGTAAAGAACATTGAGGATGATAACTGGACAAAGAACTATACCTATTATGACAGGAAGGGAAGAGCGATTGGAACTCATTCCATCAATCATTTGGGAGGCTATACCCATACAGAATCCAGACTGGATTTTGCAGGATTATCACAACAGACCATTACAAAGCATAAAAGACTTACTTCTGATACCGAAAGAATCATTACAGAAACCTTTGAGTATGATCATCAGAACAGGCTGCTGGCACATAAGCATCAGGTGGATAGTAATCCGGTAGAAATTCTTGCCCAGAATAAATACAATGAACTTTCCCAGCTGGAATCTAAGAAAGTAGGAGGAGTTACGGCTTCTTCCCCGCTTCAGCAGATTGATTACAAGTATAATATCCGGGGCTGGATGACCCAGATTAATGATCCTGCC
>NZ_SDLV01000019.1 GCF_004916905.1 Chryseobacterium candidae | reverse complement strand
ATTTCGGGCGGCCAAAGGCCGCCCGAAATTTATTTATAGTATCTGAATTGGTTTTTTGAATTCATCGATGGCTACAAAAGTAAAATCACCTACAATAGCTTTTTCTCTTTCATAGGAATACATCTGTTCAGTGTAAATTTCAACATTCACTTTCATACTGGTTTTTCCCACGTATGAAACTTTCCCGATCAGTTCCACAATGGTTCCGGCAGGAATAGGTTTTTTGAAATCAATCTTATCACTGCTTACGGTTACCACTCTTTTTCTGGCAAAACGGGTTGCTGTGATAAAAGCTACTTCATCCATCAGCTGCATGGCTGTACCTCCGAAAAGAGTGTCATAATGATTGGTAGTGTTAGGGAAAACCGCTTTAAAGATTCTGGTTTCGGATGCTTCAATTCTTTCTTCTGTAGTCATATATCATTATTAATTAAAGCGATAAGAAATGATTGGAAACAACAGAATAATGACAGGAACTTACAGAATTCCTGAAACAATCCATCAGATCAATACAACTTCAAATCGCGAAAGTTACATGTTTAAGAAAAAGGCAGGTCTCCTGACTTGTAACATCATTTATCTCCTTCCCATGCCTCGCACAGTGGATCTTTGATAAAGACTTCAGTTACTTACAGTTGCGCGACAGTCCGTGATTTTCACACGGTTCCCTTTTAATCTGCAGTGATGCAGAACCAATTTCTGTGATGAATAAGCGTAAAAACTTTTCGAATGCAAAAATAATGAATTTATTCCGGATTATGATAAATAATCTGGCTGATTACTCTTCCTTTCTTAATTGTCCACAAGGTAGTATATCTGTTTTCTCCTGAACCGTTGATCATGTAAAGGAAGATGTTATCATTGTCAAGAGATGTTACTCCTACGTTCTCAAAATCCATGGTAGGCTGGAACATATTTTTGATAGCTTCTCTTACAAAAACAGATCCTCTTCCGGGCTGCTGCACTCTGATGGATTTGATTTCGGTCATTCCTTCAGGAAGGTCATTTCCAATTCCCCACGGTTTTACTTTATCAATGGTAAGAATCTTTCCATCCGCATCTTTTTCCTTTTTACGGTATCCTGCATTGGAAGGATAAATATCAATCACCACTTTGCTTCTTTGGGCAGTAGGGATTTTAGGATCCGAATTGTCGGTGAAAATAAGGGATCTTCCATTTTTAGATTTAGATGGAGTATAGGCGGGAAGCTGGTCCACATATGCAATACGCCCTTTATTCACCATACCTTCTTTATCAAGAGTTTCATACCGTACAAAAGGCTTGTCGTCATCCTGTTTTTCCGGATATTTGATCCAGATCCATTCTGTTTCTCCCGGAGCCGGTTTTACATAAACAAATACATCTCCTTTGCGCATACGGATCTTGTCTACAATTTTTCGGTAATCGTCTTTATGTACACGTACGTTAGCATATCCTTCCTCAGCTTTTACCACTCCAAAAGGGACTTTTGTCTGTGCCTTTACAAAGGTTATAGATAAGATACTGATAGCGGATAAATAGAATGCTTTGTTTATGAAAGTCATCATGAAATATTTTTGATCTTCCAAATATATAAATTAAATGCTTTTCGGAAGATAATTATACCGCTGCAGTTCACTTAAATCTTGTATTTGTTTCAGATGACCGTCTGAAAGCAGAAATATACGTTCAGAAATATCCAGAACATCTTTAAAATTATGATCAGAAATAATAAAACCTTTATGTGCTGACTCCCGCAGTATATTTTTCTTTAATTCTTCAGTAAACTTTGGCGAAAGACTATGGAATGGCTCGTCCAGTAAAATAAAATGGGCTTCAGAATAAATAATCATCAGGGTTTCAATAATTCTCTGTTCACCTTTAGAAAGGTTTTTAGGTTTTTCATGGAGGAAAGGCTGTATGAATTCTGAAGTAAAAAGTAGTTCAGTATTCTTTTGATTGCAAAAAAGAGGAATCAGGTTTTTGATTTTTACATACTTGGGTAAAAAGAGATCCTGTGGTAAGTAAGCAATTCTGTTTTTTCTATCGGAAATGGTTTTCAAAATGGTATGATCATATCTTATAAACTGCGTATTACCATGTTCAATCCCGAAGATAATTTTTAGAAGCGTTGATTTTCCGCTACCATTTCTGCCTAATAACCCTGTAATTTGCCCTGTTTCACATCCTATATAAATATCCTGCAGAATTTTTCTTTCATTAAAAGATTTTGTTACACTATCAACATGAAGTTTACTCATAAAAACAATGTTATAATTTTTACAATAATCCCTGATACTATTGTTCCTGCCCAAAGAAAAATCCTTGAAAACCCTGAATTGGCATAAAAGTAATATTCGCTTTTAAACCTTATTTCATACATAAAGTAATGAAGAACAGGTAAAATCAGAAGAAAACTTAATCCAAATGTTTCAAGCCTGTAGGGAAGCAGAAAACAAATAAGTAATGAAAACAGTAACGCAGGAAGCAGTATTTTTTTATAAAAGATCCAAAGAATAGTAAAGTTTCTCACAATGTTTAATACTTTATGAATTCAAATATATTAAAAACCTTTATACAAGAGAGAATTAAAAGATTCATTAAAAAATAAAATTAAAAGCGAGAACACTGAAAAGTGCTCTCGCTGTATTTGTGTAACTTAATCCTTAGATAGATTAATTAAATTCTCTCAAGTTCATCCGCATCAATCGTGGTTTTGAAAGTTCCGTAATTGACGATCACTTTGTTTCTGGAGATTTTCTCAATAGTTCCTACACTGGTACTTCCTGTAATACGAACACGTTGTCCAATCTTCATCCAGACAGCGCGGTCGGTTTTACGTTTTTCTTCCAGTCTTTCATTGGTTTCAGCAATTTTTTCAATTACTTCTTCCTTTTTCAGCTGTTGGGTTATTTTTCTCTTAACAACCTGCAGACGTTTGGTTTCATCTTTATCACTGCCCAGTTTTCGGAATTTTTCCTGCTCAAGAAGTTTTACAAAATCTTTTACAACATCCTTTCTGGATTTCCCTTTGGTATAGCTGTCGATGAATGCTTCAATCTTATTTCCAAACTGAAGTTTGCGGTGTTCCTCTTCATATAATTTCTGGAAATTGAACAGTTTCTGCTGAAGCTGGTCATTCAGTTTCTGAAGGTTATCACGCTTATCTTCTACAGACTCTTTTCTTTCTGCAAGATCGGATTTCAGTTTTTCAACTTCAAATTTTTCCTGCTGCAGTTTTACAATCGTTTTGTCAAGATTCACAATATCATGCTCTACCTTTTTCTTGGCAGAATGGATAATGAATCTCGGAATTTTATTCTTTTCTGCAACTTCAAACGTAAATGAACTTCCTGCCTGTCCTACTTCCAGCTTATACATCGGTTCCAAGGTTTCTTCATTGAAGAGCATGGCTGCATTCTGAGCGTTGGGAAGCTGCTCTATTACCAGTTTAATATTGGTATAGTGCGTTGTGATGATGGCAAAACTCTTTTTGTCATAGAAAAACTCCATAAAACTTTCTGCCAGCGCACCTCCAAGTTCAGGATCAGAACCCGTACCGAATTCATCAATAAGCAGAAGGGTATTGGCATCTGCTTCACGGATGATTCCTGACATTTTCTTCAATCTTGATGAATAGGTCGATAAATGGTTTTCAATGGACTGGTTATCTCCAATATCCGTCATGATTTTCTCAAAGAAAAACATTTCAGACTTTGGGTGAACAGGAACAAGAATACCACTCTGAATCATCAGCTGCAATAGTCCAACTGTTTTCAGGGTAATTGATTTTCCGCCGGCATTCGGACCGGAAATACAGATAATCCTGTTATGTTCTGTTAAGGTAAGTGTCTGAGGGTGAATTGTTTTGTTCTCAACTTTGTTTCTTAACCATAAAAGAGGATGATAAGCATCTTTTAATCTAAGCGTTTTATGATGGTTGATTTTAGGAAGAACTCCGTTGATCAGTTCACCAAATTTTGCTTTAGCTCTCGTAAGATCAAGGTCAAAAATATACACCTGATATCTCCATAGCTGAGGTTGAAATTCTGCCAGTTCGGCAGTAAGCTTACGGAGAACTTTATCAATTTCTTTTTTTTCTTCCTCTTCATTTTCACGCAGCTTGAAATAGTGTTTTACAACACTGTCCGGCTGAATATACGTAATGGAACCCGTTTTGGAAATTCCTAATGTTCTTCCGGCAACCCTTTTTTTGAATCCTGACTTTACCGCCAGAACTCTCTGGTCATCAATAATCGTTTCCCGGATATCGTCCAGAAAATCACTCTGTCCATACGTGGTAAGCGCACGGTTAAAATTTTCCTGGATTGCTTTTTTAGCAAGCTGAATTTCAGTTCTTATCCCTTTCAAAGCTGGAGAAGCCTCATTTTTCACTTCACCAAAACGGTTAAAAACCTTATCTACCTTTTCAATGATCTCTTTTCTGAATTCCAGTACAGAAACTTCTTCTAATAACGTAGGAAACGTTTCCGGCATGGTAGGGAAGAATTTCTGAAGTCTTCCGATCTGTTCCGTGATGGTTTTTATTTTGATGAAAGCAGCATTTTCCAGACGGTAGTTCTCAATCAGCATCAATTTCAGCTCACTTTCAATATCTTCATACTCATCAAACGGAATCGCATTTGAACTTTCAAAACTCGACAGATATTCTGACGTTTTTTTTAATGAAAGTTCCGCCTCGTCAATTTCCATCGGACGAAGTTGAAGAATTTTTTCTCTTGTTTTCGGAGAATACGCAAATGGGGAGATTTCCGCGAGCAATTGCGGAAACTCTAATTCGTCTAAATCTTCTTTATCTATATACACAGTGCAAATTTAGTGAGAATTTTGATTATTACGTATATCTGAGAGATGTACAGAATAAATTAACCATGAATTTAATAGGATTGAGCTGCTTTTATTACATTTGAGCCATGAAACTGGAAACCGAAAGATTATTATTGAAAAACATCAACGAAAGCCATGTTGATGATATTTTGCGCATTCGAAGTAATGAAGTAATCAATCGGTTTGTTATAAGAAACTCACCGAAGAATAATTATGATGCACTTCAGTTTATTTTGACCATTAAGGAGAGAACTAAGAATAACCAAACTTTTTATTGGGGGATTTCTTTAAAAGATCAGCCGGATCTTATCGGAACCATCTGTCTCTGGAATTTTTCTGAAGACCGGAAGAAAGCAGAAGTTGGTTACGAACTGTTGCCGGAGTATCACCGAAAAGGAATTATGTCTGAAGCATTAAAAGCGGTTTTAGATGTTGGTTTTAATGAATTACATTTAGATGAAATTGTTGCTATTACCAATACATTCAATGAAAATTCAAAAGGTCTTCTTTTAAAACATCATTTTATTTTGCAGGAAGGAAAGCAGGATGAAGGTTTTCCCGATAATATTATCTTTAGATTGAAAAGAGCTTCAGCCAACTCTTATGAGATCTGCTAGGTTTTTCTCTATCTTTATTGCCGATTGACATTACATATGAAAAATGAAATAAAATCTTTAACGGGACTTAGAGGGATTGTTGCATTATGGGTAGCGTTTTTTCATTTTAGTTTTTTTAGGAATGAATTCATTCAGGATGTAGTAGGAAAGGGATATGTAGCAGTTGATATTTTTTTTGTGTTAAGTGCTTTTTTACTAACAGTTTCTTATTCCGGAAAATTGAAGAATCTGAATTATAAAGTAATAGAGGTTTTTTATAAAAAAAGAATCAACAGGATTTATCCTGTGTACATTATATCAGTAGTTTTTATAGCATTGTTTTTAATGAAGCCTTCTGTAGCGGGATTCTTCATAAACGCCACCTTATTACAGTGTTTTTTTAACCCGGATTATCTGCTGAATGTGGTCTATTGGTCACTGAGTACAGAATGGGTTTGCTATCTGATATTCCCTTTTATGTTATGGTTCATCCTGTATTATAAAATACGCAGCGAAATTTTAATCATCATAAGTTTGGTTTTGAGGTTTCTTCTTCCTTATTTACCCGGACATTTATATATTGGCTCCGAACATCCCATGGAAATAGGAGAGTCACCAAGATATCTTGATCTTCCTTATGGTTTTGTTTCCCTGTTAAGAACAGTTTCTTCCTATTTTCTTGGTATTGGAGCTGCTCTTTTACCATCATTTAAAATGAAGAAAGAAAACCAGATCCTTTATATCATTATCCTATTGTTTGTGTCCATGTTGTTTGTGGAAAAAGGGCTGTTGTTTATCCCTTTATTATCAGCTTTGATAATTAAATATCTCTATGAAGGAAAGCCTAACTATCTCAAAACATTTTTAGAAACCAAAGCTGTGTATTTTTTAGGAAATATTTCTTACTCGTTATACATTATCCATTATATGGTGAAGAAGCAGGATTTTGTTATTGTGAATAATTACCATCTTAATAATTTTTTGTTAATCTCTCTTTCACTATTGCTGTCCTATTTTTCGTATATGCTTATTGAAAGAAAAGTGAAGATATTTAAAGTATAATGGAAGCCCTTATTTTAATATTATTATTTTTGCAGTATGACCTGGACAGAAATTTTAGCCCCTATAAAAAGTACGGAATACTTTACTACCCTTTGGGAGAACGTGAAGAATGAATATGCAACAACCAAAGTTTTCCCGCCAAAAAATCAGATCTTCAGAGCATTGGAACTTACTGCTTTTGATGATATTGAAGTGGTGATTATTGGCCAGGATCCTTACCATAACGATTATCAGGCAAATGGTTTATGCTTTTCTGTTTCTGAGCAGGTTGCCGCACCGCCCTCACTTAAAAATATTTTTATTGAGCTAAAAGATGATTTGGGAGTGGTAAGAACTTCCAAAGAACTTGATGATTGGGGAAGACAGGGCGTTTTACTGCTGAATGCTACATTAACGGTTCGTGCGCATTCACCCAATTCACATAAAGACCTTGGCTGGGAAAAATTCACCAATTTTATCATTAAGGAAATTTCAGATAAAAAAGAAAATGTAGTGTTTGTATTGTGGGGAGCTTTTGCACAAAAAAAAGCCGAACTCATAGATCCGGCTAAACATTTTATTCTTAAATCGGCACACCCTTCACCTTTTTCTGTATACAGAGGTTTTTTTGGAAGCAAGCCTTTCTCAAAAATCAATGAATACCTTGTTTCCAAAGGGAAAAAGTCTATTTCCTGGTAGAATCAGCTGATTGATCTGCTTTTTTTATCGTAATTCCGATTTTATATTTTCCGGCTAATGCTTTTGCTCCATCCTGAGATTTCGGATACGGAGCAATATCCTGCAATGTAATAGTGTAACCATTAAATTCTGTCGATTGGTGATAATTTCTTCCCGGGAAATCTCCGCTGGCGAGGTTCAGAATCATCGGACGGGTAGAAGTTCCCATTACTTCCACCTGGGCAAGAGCAACTCCTGCCCAGATACAATTGACTCCTTCAGGACAACGGCTGTCTTCAGAAACCCCTTTGAATGTCACATTCATCTGGTATTCTCTTAAAAACTTGTTTTCTCCTTCATTCAGGTAGATAACACCGTCTTTCTGGTTATTTGTAGTTGTTGATTTTGTACCTGTAGACATTTCAGCAGCTTTTGTATTCATCCTGGATTTCTTTTGGGCATCACATCCTGTTAATGCAAATATTCCCAGACTGAGTATGATAACTTTATGGAACATAGTTTCTTATATTTAATTAAATGACGTTAAACATATCAAGTAATACTACCAAAAACATTGCCACTCCCACCACAAAACTGAATCCGGTTCCATAAATGAATCCAATCAATGCTCCTTTGGTTGATTGTAAGGCTTTATTCATATCCTTGCTGTCGTGAAGTAATTCACCAATAAATACCCCTGCAAACATTCCTATCAGAAATCCCAACGGAATCGGAATAAAAATTCCAATAATAGTTCCAATAACAGAACCGATACTTCCCCAACGGGTACCTCCATATTTTCTGTTGGTCTTTGCCGGAATTACATAGCTTAATACTACTGAAGCTACGGTAAGAATTCCGAAGGCCCAGATATAAATCATGGAAAGATCAGCATCCGTTCCGAATTTATAGATCAAAAGTCCACAGATACTCAGTAAAAGACCAGGCAATACCGGAAGAAAAGTACCCAATATTCCAATAAATAATAAAATGAGGCAGAAAATATTAATAATTGTTGTATCCATTCTTAAAAAAAATATACATGCAATATAAAAAAAGTGACCTTATAAAAAGCCACTTTGAGAACTGAGTTATAAAATTTTATTACAAATTTAAGATTACGTATTCCAGAATCGGTCCTGCTTTACCGATATTTCCGCTTGCATGGTTATGAAATGTGGTATAGTAGATATTTCCACTACTTGTTGTTCCTGAACATGATCCCACGTAATCACCGTGCGCCTGGTGAGCATTCCAGGCATTCTGATTAATGGTAATGGTAACATTGTTGCCACCTGCCGTATGATGGCAGATCGTCATATGATTATTGTTTAAAGATGTTCCCACTGAGATTTTAGGAGCCGTTTTATCCACATATTTATTAGTTCTTATCATCAAAGGTTCATTACCTTTCTGTACCAGTACTTCCCAGAATGTAGGATCATAATGCTGAATTTTTTCCCATAAAGACATATCATACTGAATATCCAGTGTGCTAAACCCTAATGCTGCCGCCATAGCAGTATTGGTAACACTACAGTTATTATACATGGCAGAATTTCCGGTGTTGGTAAAACAAATCTTTGTGAGATCCAGAAAACCTCCATAAGTACTGCAGCCTGAAACGTATTTATCTCCCCCTACCAGATAAGCTGCTGCCCAGTCTGAGGTGTAAATGCTTCCGCCATTCGTGATAAAAGTAGAAAGATTACTGAAAACAGAAAGATCATTACCGGGAGAGTTGGTTCCCGTCTGTGCAGGATTACGTGAACCGCAGTTCAGGAAAATAATATCATACTGAGAAATGGTATTGAAATTTTTTAAATCCTGATAGCTGATTTCTGTCGCGGTGTAACCAAGACTTGTAATAATGGCCTCTATCTCGTCATAACTACCTTCTACATAAGCTATTTTTGCAATCTGATTCAGTTTGGAATCTTTGCTGGCAACACTGGTTGTTTCATTTTTATTAACCGTAACGGGAATTTCAGTTCTGAAATTAAGGCCATTGCCAGTCTGGATGTGAAGGGTTGTATTTCCCTCAGGTGCAGTCAGGTTGAATGAACCATCCGCATTGGAATACGTGTGATAAACCTGATTTTTGCTGTCAATAGTAAATACAATGGCACCGCCAATAGGTTTTGTTCCGTTTTTAGCAAATACTTTGCCTTCTACAGTTCCAGTGGATACTGTTTTGGAAACTTCCGGGTTGATCGAGTCATCACCGCCTTTACAATTGACTAACAGTACAAGGCTGCACAGCATAATGAACAAGTAGTTTTGTTTCATATTTAATTGGTTTTGATGGGTTTAGTTTTAATCAAATTTAATTAATTTTTGATATTAAAACATTGAAAGTGGAAATTATTTTAATATTTTTTATTTAAATCTGTAATTTATAGTTAATTTTTCATCTATAATTGTGGTTTGCGGCAGACTTACTATTTTTTAAGATCATTGCTCATAATTTTTATTAAATATTTTAGGGTGAATAGCTTTTGGGATGAAAATTGATTGTGAATAGTAAAATGATGATTCTTAATTTCATAAATTTGCCGTGATGAATGACCAGTTACAAGAAACCAAAAACTTTATACAGGAGCTAAGCGAGCAGCTTTATATTTACATTACCCGGATTTCACCTTCCGGGCTGGATTGGATTTTTCATATCATTGTAAAATTGAGCTTACTTCTTGTCCTGTTTTTTATTGCCGATTTTATTTTTAAGTTCATCATCAATTCCGTATTCAGGTTATTTCATAATGAACAGAAGTTTCCGATCTTAAAATCTATTTACCAGTCTAAAATCACCAATTCTGTAGCTCATTTTGCTGCTTTGATTGCTGTTGCCGGGATTCAGGGATCTGTTTTTCCGGAAAATGCACTGCCAAAAACAACCATCTTTATTATAAGATGTATCAATCTGGGATTGGTCCTGATATTAGCGGGAATGCTTTACAGATCACTGACAGCTTTCAGGAATTATTTCAGCATTAAACAGGATTTCTATAAAATAATGGCGCTTAATGCCATTTCCGAAACTGTAAAAATTTTAGGACTTTTCATATTTACAGTAGTGGGACTCTGTGTGATTTTCGGAATCAAAGGAACCACTATTGTAGGAAGTCTTGGGGCAATTACAGCTGTTCTGGTATTGGTTTTCAGAGATACTATTCTTGGGTTTGTAACAGGTCTTCACGTGGCTACTTCCAAAAATCTGAAAGTAGGAGACTGGGTAAGTATTCCGAAATACAGCATCGAAGGAAATATTACGGAGATCAACCTTTTGACAACCAAAATTACCAACTTTGATAAAACAGTTTCTACGATTCCCACTTATGATTTGATGACCACCGAGATCAAGAATATGCAGGTGATGTCTGAATCTAATACCCGAAGGATTAAGAAATCAATTTACTTTAACATCAATTCTTTTAAGTTTCTTACGGATGAAGATATTGAACGGTTAAAAGAAATCAATTTAATTTCTGATTATCTGAAAGAAAAGACTTCTGAAATCAGAAAAGAAAAAGAAGGCCTGGAACATAAAGATAAAATTGTGAATGGAAAACAGCTTACCAATATCGGAGTTTTCCGGTACTATGCACAACAGTACATCGAAAATGATCCTGATGTGGATAAAAACGGAACGAGAATGGTGCGCCAGCTGGAGATTACCCCACAAGGGCTGCCACTTGAAGTATACTGTTTTGCCAATGATTCGCAATGGGAACGTTTTGAGCAGATTCAGGCCGATATTTTTGACCATTTACTGGTGGCTTCGAAAGAATTTGAACTTCAGGTGATGCAGGTAAGCGTGAAGGTTTAGAAAAGCTTGAAGGCAGAAGAGGCAAGTTGGAAGTTTCAGCACCTTTAAAACAAATTTTAATTAAATTTTTAAATGATCATGAATATAGAAGACCAAAGGAAGTACAATGTCTGGATTTACTTCCAGCCTCAGGCTTCAAGCTTCTAACATATCATATCTAACATCTACAATAAAAAATGACAAAACTAAGCGTAAACATTAATAAAATTGCGACGTTAAGAAATGCAAGAGGAGGTGAAACCCCAAGTGTTACAGAAGCTGCTGTAAAAATTCAGGAATTCGGAGGACAGGGAATTACCATCCACCCAAGACCTGATGAAAGGCATATCACAAGAAAAGATGTCTATGATCTGAAGCCGTTGGTTACGACTGAGTTTAATATTGAAGGAAACCCTCATCAGAGCTTTATCGATATGGTACTGGAGGTGAAGCCTGAACAGGTGACTCTCGTACCGGATGCTGATGACGCTATTACATCCAATGCAGGCTGGGATACCCAGAAACATCTCGATTACCTTACAGACATCATTGCAGAATTTAAAAAAGCAGGAATCCGTACTTCTATTTTTCTGGATCCTTTGCCGGAATTGGTAGAATATGCAGCTAAAACAGGTGCAGACAGAATAGAATTGTATACAGAAGCTTATGCAAAAAATTATCTTACCAATAAAGAACAAGCTATAAAACCTTATTACGACACAGCTGTAGAAGCTACAAAATTCGGATTGGGAATCAATGCCGGGCATGATCTGAGCTTGGAAAACCTGAAATATTTTTCAGATACCATTCCGAACCTTCTGGAAGTATCTATCGGACACGCTTTGGTTTCTGAAGCACTTTATATGGGATTGGAAAATACGGTTCAGGCTTATCTGAAGAGACTGGCAAAATGGTAAAAAATATGGAAATCTTAAACTCAAAAATATTCGGCGAAAATGTAACGAATACGCCGCTTCTTGTATTTCACGGACTATTCGGAATGCTCGACAACTGGGGAACTTTCGGAAAGGATCTGGGAGAATATCTTCCGGTACACCTGATCGATCTTAGAAACCACGGAAGAAGCTTTCACTCAGAAAGTATGTCTCATGATGATCTGGCAGATGATATTGCCCGTTATATGGATCATTATGGTATTCAGAAAGCTCATGTTCTGGGACATTCATTAGGAGGAAAAGCAGTGATGCAGTTTGCGATAAAATATACTGAACGGGTTGAAAAACTGATCGTTGTAGATATTTCGCCTAAAGCATATCCGCCGCATCATCAGGGAATTATTAAAGCGCTGGAGACCGTTGATTTCAATACGGTAACTTCAAGAAATGAAGTGGAAGCCGTCCTGAACCAATATATTCCTGAAAGATCTACCGTACAGTTTCTTACGAAAAACCTGTATTGGGATGATAATAAAAAACTGGGCTGGAGATTCAATCTTAAAACGCTATCTGAAAAATATACAGAATTTGTCTCCAATGCCATTAAATTCGGGGTTTTTGAAGGTGATACACTGTTTATTGCAGGAGCAAAATCCAACTATATCCTTCCACAGGACGAATTCGGTATCAAACAGCAATTTCCTAAAGCTAAAATTGTGACAGTAAAGAATGCCGGACATTGGGTACAGGCAGAAAATCCGGTTGATTTTGCAAATGTTGTCAAGGATTTTCTTGGTTTGAATTGATTTTATACTCTGATTTTTAGTTTTATGTTAAAATTTTATTAAAAATTTATATTATTTCTCCATGAGTTGAAATTTTTGTACTTTGCGTTTGTCAAAACGATAAAAATATTAACTTATGGAAAACAAAAATTCAAAAAAGAAGCCATTCTTTGCGTCATTCTTAGAGAAGCAGGTTAAAGACCCTGAAACAATAACAGGAGGAGGTCTTACTTCTGCTGCTGCAGATCAGATTACTTCAGTAATCAAGGATCATATCACTACTACAGCGCTTGAAGACAGCATTACAAAGCCTAATAATGACAATGTAACGATGAAATATCCTTCAGACGGTGATGAAGGTGTTTTAGAATTAGACTAAATATAAATACAGCTTAAGCTAATATATCAACCCAAAACTAAAACATTATGAAAAGCAACAACTCAAAGAAAAAGCCGTTTTTCGCATCATTTTTAGAAAAACAGGTAAAAGATCCTGAAACAGTAAAAGGAGGAACAGATATCTCAATTCCTGAAAGAGATGTCATTACAAAACCGGCAATAGATACAGTGACTTCTCCAAAAGACGATATGATGCACACGCTGAAATATCCTTCTGATGGTGATGATGATACAATCAACGTTCCACTGTAAGATCAGAAAGAATATTAAATAAAATAGTAGGGGAAACTTAGACATTAAGTTTCCCTTTTTAATACAACCGGCAAATGATTCTCTGCATCACCCACTCACAGGATTTTTATAATATTGATCTCTTTTTCGAATATCTGGCTTCTAAAAATATTCCTTATTTCAGACTGAATTCTGACCGCCTGAACCATCTTCAGAAAATCAGCATTTATGAAAACTCATTTGAACTGACCGATGAGTCCGGAAATACCATTCATTCTGATGCCATTAAAGGAGTATGGCATAGAAAAGCCTGGAGAATCAGCGCTCCCGAAGAACTGGATCAGGATTATGAAAAAATCTTTCTCAATGAATATGGAAGTCTGAGGTATAATCTGATAACAGCTTTAGAAGATATTCCCTGGATCAACCCTTACGAAAATGAAAAAAAAATAGATGGAAATAAGATCTTTCAGCTGAAAATAGCACAAAGAAATAACTTAACCATTCCCAAAACCATTTTTTCTAATGATGAAGAAAAAATAACAACATTTTTCCATCAATACTGTCAGGGAAAAGCCATTGCGAAGCTTCACGGAGTTACGGCAAAAACAATGTCAGGAGAAAATATGATTTCTACTACAGTTATTGAGGAAGAATCTCTTGAACACCTTTCAGATATTGCTTACTGTCCGATGATTTTTCAACCCTACATTGATAAAGAATACGAATTACGAATCATGTATGTAGATGGTGAATTCTTCACAGGAAAAATCAATAACAGTGAAAATGCAGACTGGAGAGTAGCCCGTGAAGGGTATTTCTGGGAAACATATGAATTACCTGAATCAGTTAAAGCCAATCTCACCGCCATGATGAACGAAATGGGACTTTATACAGGAGCGATCGATATGATCAAAGGAAGAGACGGAGCGTATTACTTCCTTGAAGTCAATCCGCAGGGAGAATGGGGAATGCTTCAGAAAGAGCTGGGATTTCCCATCGCAGAAAGAATTGCCGACAACCTTATCAAAAGAATTAATTTCCATGAATAAAATTTTAATAATTACCCATACCGCAGATAACTTTTCCATTGAAAAAGTTACAGAATACATAGAAAAAAATAATTGTGAAGTCATTCGCTTTGATGTAGACGTTTATCCATTACAAAACAAACTGTCCACTATTTTCCAGGATGGAGAATGGATCAGTTACCTGGAAACTCCTGAAACGAAACATCGTTTGGACGATATTTCTGCCATCTGGTACAGAAGAGCCTACAATATCGGAAAAGGACTAAAAGAAGAAATGGATTCTAAGTTTTACGGTGCGGCTATGGGAGAAATCAGAAATACCCTTTTTGGTTTCTTTGAATCTGTGGATGCTTATTCTTTAGGAAAGCCTAGTATTTACAGAAGGCTCGACAGTAAAGAAGAACAGTTGAAAATTGCAGATAAATTAGGTCTTACCATTCCGGCAACCTGTCTTACCAATAATCCTGATGAGGCAAGAAAATTTATCCTGAAACATCAAAATGTGGTGGCAAAAATGCAAACCGGTTTTGCTATTTATGAAAACGGTGTGGAAAATGTAGTGTTTACGAACGTTGTGGGCGAGGATAAGCTGGAAGAGCTGGATTCATTATTATATTGTCCTATGCAGTTTCAGCAGATGATTCAGAAGAAAAAAGAGCTTCGTATTACCATTGTGGGAAGAGATGTGTATGCCTTCGAAATAGATTCCCAGCAGTCTGAAGATGCAAAAGTAGACTGGAGAAAAGACGGAGTTAATCTTATTGATAAATGGAACAGAACAGAACTTCCTGCAGATGTGGAATCAAAACTGCTTGAATTGCTTGATATGTACAACGTAGATTACGGAGCCATAGACATGATTGTTTCTCCTGAAGACGAATATTATTTTATCGAAATCAATGCGGCAGGAGAATTCTTCTGGCTGGATAATCTTACAGAAGGAAACCTTATTTCCAAAAGCATTGCAGATGTTCTCTGCGACAAAGCGCCAAGAAGAAATAATGAGGTAATGGCTTAAAAACAATGTGCTTTTTGAGCATAAAAGTCCTGAAAGTTGTCAATTCTTTCAGGACTTTTCATTTGGATGATCTACTGAAATTAAAATTTTCCGGTTTGTTGTATTCAGAATGATAATATTGGTTAAATTAAGTTGAATTATGCTTTAAAAATCGCAAATTTGCAAAAACAGTTTTTCTAAAGAATTTTTACCGATCCGGAAGAATTGCCGGATAGAAAATATTGTTATATTTTAGTCAGCAATCAAGTAAAATAATTAATGATTTTTGTAACGGGTGCTACCGGAATTCTGGGAAGAATAATTGTACTGGAACTTCTTAAAAGAGGAAAAAATGTACGTGCTTCCAAAAGACCGGGCAGCAATTTAAACGAAGTAAAGCATTCATACAGCTTTTATACGGAGAATCCCGACGATTTTTTCAATAAAATTGAATGGGTAAACGTGGATTTTGATGACCTCGATTCCTTAAAAACTGCACTGCAAGATGTAGATGAAGTATATCATTGTGCTGCAAAAGTGAGTTTTCATCCCAAAGATGAAAAAGAAATGTACCATACGAATATCAATGGTACAGAAAATCTTTTGTATGCCTGCGAAGGATCAGGCGTTAAAAAATTTCTCCATGTAAGTTCCGTTGCCGTCCTGGACAATTTCAATGAAAAAGGAGAACTTGATGAAGAATCTGACTTTAATCCGAAACTGGAACATTCTGCATACGCTATTTCTAAACATTTATCAGAAATGGAAGCCTGGAGAGCTTCAGCAGAAGGTCTGAATGTGATCATTATCAATCCCGGAATGATCGTAGGAAGCGGAAACTGGAGTCAAAGCAGCGGTGAGCTTTTCTCAACCTTTGAAGACAATAGTTTTACCTTTTCAGGAGGTTCTGCCTACGTTGATGTAAGAGATGTAGCCAATACAGCTATTGGATTAATGGAAAATAATCTTTTCGGGGAACGTTTTATTATTGTCGCTGAAAACAAGAGGTATGCAGACCTTGCCAAACAGGTAAGAACACGATTGGGGCTTAAAGATGCCAGAATTCTTTCACAATCTGTACTCAATATCGGAAGAGTTGCCAATATCCTTTTCGGATGGCTCATTCCAAAACTGAAAATGGTTACCCGATCAAATATCGAGGCCATTTCTTCATTCAACACCATTTCCAATCACAAAGTCAGAGAAAAACTAAACTATCAGTTTATCCCTGTAAAAGAAAGCATAGACTTTCACCTGAATAATTATATTAACGACAAAAAGCTGAAGAAATGAACCTTGCAGAGGCAATTATCCTTAAAAATGTAGAAAAACATCCTATAAAAGCAGCTATCGGATTTAAAAAGAAAGATGCAGCATGGAAAGAGCTGAGCTGGAAAAAATTCAGTGAGATTATTTTTAAAACGGCCAATGCTTTAAAAGAATCCGGAGTTCAGGAGAATGACAGAGTCGCTATTTATTCAGACAATTCATCGGAATGGATGATTATGGATCTGGCTTCTTTGGCGATTGGTGCTGTCACGGTACCTGTTTATTCTACCAATAATGCTGAGCAGGCAGAACATATCATCAACGATTCCGGAGCGAAGGCTGTTTTAGTAGGAAATCAAATGCAGTATGATGCCTGTCTTGAGTTTTTACATAAAGAAGAAAACAATCTGGAAACCATTATTGTTTCCAAAAAAGCAGTGTGGATCAAGAAAGAATTCAACAGTTTTTATCTTGAAGATTTTATCGCAAAAGCTTCATCAGAACTTGAGATCTGTAAAAAAGAAAATGATGATACAGCCACATTGATCTATACTTCCGGAACTACCGGAATCCCAAAAGGAGTAATGCTTACCCATGGAAATTTCATCAGGGCATTCGACTCACACTTTGAGTTTTTTAAGTTTAAAAACTTTGAAGAAGAACTTTCATTGGCATTCTTACCTTTAAGCCACGTTTTTGAAAGAAGCTGGAGTTTACTTTGTTTATACGGTGGTGCACGTGTTTATTTCCTTGAAGATCCTAAAAATGTAGCCAAAGCACTGGAAGAAGTAAAACCTACTGCCATGTGTGCCGTACCGAGGTTTTTCCAGAAAGTATATGCCGGAGTTCTTGAAAAAGCGGAAGAAGGTTCATCATTGAAGAAAAAGATTTTCGACTGGGCGATTAAAACCGGATGGGAAACCGCAGAATTAAGAAGAAATGAAAGACCGGTACCTTTTGGATTAAAATTCAAAGAATCTGTAGCTGATATGCTGGTTTTCAGTAAAATTAAAAATAAAATGGGTGGAAGACTTTGGTTCCTGCCTTGTGGCGGCGCTTCTTTGTCGCCGGAAGTTACCCGTTTCTTTGAATCAGTGGGAATTCATGTAACAGTAGGATATGGGTTAACGGAAACTACGGCAACATTGACGCTTTTCCCTCTCACTCACTTTGAACATGGTACGAGTGGAAAACCACTTCCTGGAGTAGAAATGCGTATCGGAGAAAATGATGAAATCCAGGCCAGAGGCAACGGAATCATGAAAGGCTATTACAACAAGCCTGAAGAAACCGAGAAAGTATTCACAGATGACGGATGGTTCAAAACCGGTGATGCAGGAAAATTTGATGATAAAGGAAACCTGATCATTACAGACAGAATCAAAGATCTGATGAAAACTTCCAACGGAAAATACATTGCTCCCCAACAGATTGAAAATCTTCTGACCAACAATAATTTTATCCAGCAGATTATGCTGGTTGCAGAAGGAAGACAGTTTGTTTCAGCATTGATTGTTCCCAATTTTGAGTTTTTACAGGAGTATATCAAAAAGAATAATATTCCTTTTACCAATTGGGAAGAGGCGATAAAAAATGAAAAGATAATCAATCTTTATAAAGAGAAAATTAAAGAATTACAAAACCATCTGGCAGACTATGAAAAAGTGAAGAAATTCACCTTAATGCCTGCCGAATTTGATATCAATACCGGAGAAATTACTCCTACCTTGAAAGTCAAAAGAAATGTAGTGATTAAAAAATACGCAGATATTATAGAGAAAATGTACTAAACAGTACACTTAAATTAAACTATGACGACACAAGATTTTATAGGAAAAGAAAATTTCACCATTCATACCCAAACGGTTACAGAAAGCTGTCCGTCCAATATTGCCCTGATCAAATACTGGGGAAAATATGCTGGTCAGATTCCTGCTAATCCAAGCATCAGTTATACCTTAAACCATTGCAAGACCAATACTTCAATGGAATTTACAGCGAACGAGCCTTTTTCAGTACGGACTTTCCTGGCTGGAAATGAAGAAGTGAAATTTGCCGAAAAAATTGAAAAATATTTCAGAAATATAGAGCAGTATCTTCCGTGGATTTTAAAAGGAAAATATATCATCAGAACAGAGAATACATTCCCGCATAGTTCCGGGATTGCAAGTTCAGCTTCAGGATTTGGAGCCATTGCAAAATGTCTGATGGCTTTAGATGCTTCCTTTACTGAAAAAACATCTGAAGAAGAGTCATTGAGAAAAGCTTCATTCTTAGCAAGATTAGGAAGTGGAAGTGCATGCAGAAGCTTATATAACGGACTTGTGGTGTGGGGAAAAACGGATGAGGTAGCCGAAAGCTCAGATTTGTTCGGAGTACAATATCCTGATGCAGAAATTCATGAAGTCTTCAAAAACTTTAATGACTGGGTTTTGCTGATTCATGAAGGACAGAAAAGTGTTTCTTCAACGGTAGGACATGGTTTGATGAATACCAATCCTTATGCAGAAAGAAGATTCCGGGAAGCAAGGGAAAACTTTGTTCCCATGAAAGAAATCCTGAAAAACGGAGATATGGAAAGTTTTATCAAGCTGGTAGAACATGAAGCACTTACACTGCATGCGATGATGATGATGAGTGATCCTGCTTTTATCCTGATGAAAACAGGAACTTTGGAAGTTATCAATAAAATATGGGATTTCAGAAGAGAAACCGGTCTTCCTTTATTCTTTACGCTGGATGCAGGAGCGAATGTTCACCTTCTGTTTCCATGTAATGGTTCTGAGGAACAGATGAAAGCCTTTATTGAAGCTGAATTATTACAGCATACTCAAAAAAATGGAGTAGTAAAGGATGTGATGAGATTCTAAATAAGAATAAATATTCAATGGGAGTGGGCTTTTTAGCCCACTTTTTTAATCCTCAGTAACAACCGTTTCCCGTTCGCCATCTTCTTTCTTTCCTTCCTCTATCATGATTTCAGCCTCAGCTTTCTCCTCAGATGTTGCTGTTTCTATCAATTCTTCCTGCTCATCGTTGTGATGATCTATAAAAAACTCGCAGTAGACCGGAAGGTGGTCAGATCCAAAATTCTCCAATGTCTTCAGCTGTTGAATAAAAATATCTTCACTGTGAAACATCAGATCGATAGGAAACCTTAAAAGACGGTATTTTGCATGAAACGTAGAAACAAAAGAGTGCCCGATTCTGGGATCTATGAGGTGACTGGTTTTTCTGAAAAGAACAGATGATCTTGACCATGCAACATTATTAAAGTCTCCTACCACAATAACCGGTTTTTGGATTTCTTTTACACGCTTGGCAGTACTTAAAAGATCGCCATCTCTTTCCTTTGATGTTTCTTCCTCCGTAGGACTTGGCGGCGGAGGATGAACCCCGAAGAAAACAAAAGAAAAGCCATCAGCTGTTTTCATGTGGATCTCGATGCTCGGAATATCATCAGCTACAAAATAATGGGTTTTCGCTTCCTTAATCTCAACTTTTGAATAAAAATGCATCCCATAGGTGTTTTCGAGAGTCACTTTATGTTGGAAACCGTATTCTTTTTCTAAAGGTCTCATTGCTTTTTCCCAATCGCCATTGCTTTCCATGGTCATGAAAAAATCAGGATTATGTTTTTTGACAAGTCCGATGAATTTCTCATACTCTTTATTGAACTGATACACATTGGCGGAAATAAAATGCAGTTTATCAGAAGACCTGTGACGCTGTCTGTGTTTTTTTACAGGATAGAAATGGGTATATCTGATCAATGTTTGACCATGATAAATGAACATAACCAGCAGAAGACCCTGATAATACCAGAAATATTCTGTAGAATCTATGAAGAAACCTAATAGAAAAGTAAAGCATATAAGGTAGGTGACCTGTATTTTAGCAAATTCAGGAACTCTGAATATCCAGTGAGAATGCTGTATTTTTGGTAATATAGTCATGACCAGAAGAACTATGGCCAGTGTCAGGTAAATAATCCACATATAAAATCTCTGAAATAATTGGGTTACAATTTAAGGAAAATGAATTTTAAAATTTGTTAATCAATTTAAATTTTATTTTATCTATTTTTAATTATCTAAATCCATACTATGAATAAAATAATTTTATTTCTTGTTCTGATCAGTATTTCGTGTTTCGGCCAGCAGAATAAAGATATTGAAAAACCTATCCGAAACCTGTTCCTTGGTATGAAAAATGCAGACTCTGAGTTGGTAAAATCCGCTTTTGCAGAGAATGCAGTGCTGCAGACCATTACAAAAGAGGGTACTGTAAAAAGTGACAGCATACAGGATTTTGTTGTTTCGGTTTCAAAATTTACAAAAGGAGATCTGGATGAAAGAATTATTATAGAAGCCATTCATACGGATGGAAATCTGGCCAGTGTATTTACTCCTTATTCTTTTTATGTAAAGGGAAAATTATCCCATTGCGGGGCTAATAGTTTTCAGCTCGTAAAACAGAATACCGAATGGAAAATTCAGTATATTATTGATACAAGAAGAAAAGATAACTGTAAAGAAATACAGTAATAAAATTAAAAATTAGTTTAAAATCAGAAAAAATGAAGATTCATCATATCGCCATCATCTGTTCAGATTATGCCGTTTCGAAGGCATTTTATACGGAAATTTTAGATCTGAATATCATCCGTGAAGTATACAGAGAGGAAAGACAGTCTTATAAACTTGATCTGGCCATAGGAGATCATTATGTAATTGAGCTGTTTTCCTTTCCTAATCCCCCACAGCGTCCGTCACGTCCCGAAGCATGTGGCTTAAGGCATCTCGCTTTTTCTGTAGAAAATGTTTCGGAAAAGCGAAATGAACTCATGGAAAAAGGGTTAAACTGTGAAGAAATCCGAATCGATGAATTCACCGGAAAAGAATTTTTCTTTACCCGGGATCCCGACCAGCTGCCGTTAGAGTTTTATGAAATGTGAAAAATTAGTGGGCGTATCCTGCAAAGAAACTCACCGCCATAATCGCTAAAACAATAGAAGAAATGACTACATATACGTAGTCTTTTTCTTTTAAATAACCTATTAAAGCGAAAACAATTCTCATCAGAGGAGTGAAAATCAGTAAAAGAATACCCAGCTGAATAATAGCCGTACCTTCTCCTTTACATAAAGAGTCCCAGAAATGCCCCCAAACCTTTTCAGAAGAAGTTCCTACCACAAGACTGGTATATTTTTCAGGCATTTTAAAACCCTCAAAAAATAACTTGACAAAACCAATCAGCGATGTAGCCACAGACAGAATAACACCCAGTCTCAGAAGATTTCCTACCGAACGGTTCAGATCTACATCTGTAAAATTCTTTTTCATTATCTGAAGCTTTTGTTGATACCGTTATACATCATGTAAATAGAAAGAATGGTAATAACAATGGCAAAAAATACTTTTAATTTTTTAGTCTTCGATACCATCAGCGTTTTTGAACCTATAAAACTTCCGATAACAACTCCTATCAATACGGGAGCTACAATTACCGGAATGATTTCACCTCTCTGGAAGTAGATCAGTGCACTGGCCACAGCCGTTACTCCAATCATAAAGTTACTTGTGGTTGTAGAAACTTTGAAAGGAAGCTTCATCATATTGTCCATTGCCAAAACTTTCAATGCACCGGAACCAATTCCTAGAAGTCCGGACATTGCTCCCGCAAACATCATCATCAAAAATCCGGGAACAGTATTTCTTGCAGAATAGCTTTTCAATACTCCTTTATCAGGGAATGTTCCGTATAATTTCAGTTTTTCTTCCAAACTTCCTTTTACTAAAGGTTCCTGGTGATCAGGTTTTCCTTTAAGATTTAAAATAACTGTTAGAAGAAGAATACTTGCAAAAATAATTCCGATGGTATTGGGGTTAAGCATTCCGGAAACCAGGGCACCAATAATAGCTCCTGCTGTGGTGGCTATTTCGAGAAACATTCCGATTCTCATATTGGTAAAGCCTTCTTTTACGAAAGCTACTGCCGCACCGGAAGAAGTTCCGATCACAGAGATAAGCGAAGCACCGATAGCATAATGCATTGGAACACCAAAACCTAGCGTTAATAAAGGAATGATAATAACTCCTCCTCCTAAACCTGTAAGCGAACCTAAAAGACCCGCAGAAATTGCGCCAAGGAAGAGTATGATGATTTCTGACATACTACAAATAATATTACAAATATAAAATTATTGTGGTAGTCTGCCAAACATTTGAAAAAGATAAATTTAACGTATTTTTGCATGCATGAAAAATGAGTTGAAATTATTTTATATCATCCTCGGGGCAACACCTGAAGGAAGAAATATAGAACAGCACGATGTTTTCTTCGGAATAGCGGAAAATCTTAAAGATCTGGTTCCTGATATGAAAGAATTTTGGAAGGAAGCTGAAGGAAAAATTCATCTGGACTGCTATCAGGAAGTGAGATTTGCAGATGGGTACAAAGTGGAGATTGTAGAAAAAGGAGAGAAATCTTCGGAAAATCAGTTGTTTTTTCTGAATTTAGGCGGGTACAAACCTGGTTTTTTTGAAGAATTTCATGAGCAGCACTTAATGGTAGGGCAGTCTATGGGAGAAATTGTAAAAAGAGCAAAAGTAACCGAATTTTATCAGACAATGGGATTTGAAGGCGCTGTAAGTCATATTGATGATAAACATGGAGTGGATATTGATGATATATTCAATGTAAGTGATATCCTTCCTGCCTCTATGAAAGAAAAGTATTCTATCGTCCTTCAAAAGTCTGATGAAGAAAATCAGGAGAACCCGATGGGGCTTGGCTATTTAAAAATCGATAAAATTCAATAAGCGTAAATCTAATAAAAATAAAAAATGAAAATAGGAATTCTGGGAGGCGGACAGCTGGGAAGAATGTTAATACAAAGTGCATTGAAGTATGATGATGAGTTTTATACGCTGGATCCGGCATCTGATGCTCCATGTCATAATATCTCATATTTTACACAGGGAAATTTCAATGATTATGAAACGGTTCTGAACTTCGGAAAAAATAAAGATGTTGTAACCATTGAAATAGAACACGTAAATGCTGACGCATTGGCAGAACTTGAAAAGCAGGGAGTAAAAGTAGTTCCCAATGCCAATATTATCAAAACAATCCAGCAAAAGATCCTTCAGAAAGAATTTTATAAAGCTCATGATATTCCAAGTCCGGAATTTCAGGTGGTGTGGAACAGTGATGAGAAGATCATCATGCCACTGCCATTTGTTCAGAAGATGAATACAGGAGGATATGATGGAAAAGGAGTACAGGTAATTAAAACGGAAGAAGATTATCAGCATCTATGGACTGAAGCTTCTGTTATTGAAAGTCTTGTAGACATTGAAAAAGAGCTTTCTGTGATTGTTGCAAGAAATGAAAAAGGAGAAACCAATATTTTCCCGGTAACGGAAATGGTAGCTGATCCAAAACTGAATCTTTTAGACTTCAATGTATGTCCGGTTCTTCTTACAGAAGATGTTCAGAACCAGATTGATTCTATTACAGAGAAATTTCTGGCGGCTGTGAACTCACCGGGATTGTTTGCTATCGAATTATTCCTTGATAAAGAAGGAAAAGTGTGGGTGAATGAAACTGCTCCAAGGCTTCACAATTCAGGACATCAGAGCCAGGAAGGAAATACTAATTCGCAATTTGAGCAGATGTACCGTGTGGTGAAAAACTTACCTTTAGCTGATACAGACGCCATCACTTACAGTGGAATGCTGAATCTGGTTGGAGCAGAAGGATACGCTGGAAAAGTAGTGTATGAAGGAATGGAAGATGTTCTTAAACTTCCTGAAACATACATTCATTTATACGGTAAAACAGAAACCAAACCGGGAAGAAAAATGGGACACATCAACGTTCTTGCAGATTCCAGGGAAGAGCTTATGGAAAAGCTTGTACAGGTGAAAGGAATGGTGAGAGTAATTTCTGAATAACCCAATTAAAACATATAAAAGGGAGCTGTTTTAAAGATAACAGCTCCCTTTTTTGTTATGAGATTATTTAAGAGTAAAGGGCTTTAGTCCGTTTACAAATGATTATCAATTCAAATGGCTTTAGCCAAAACTTAATTCCAGGTTTCGGTTAAAACCAATTTTATTTCTATGGTTCACATCGGGCTAAAGCCCGACGCTATTGATTATTGATGAAAAAAAATGATTATTCGTCCATCGATAACTTTCATCATCCCTCTTCCTGCTTCCAGCTTTATTTAAAAATCTTCTGAATCACATTTCCAATCTCCATAAAATCTCCGTGATTTCCTACAGAACGTATTTCCGGACTGTTTTTGTCGTATTCTGAGAAAGGAAAAATAAGAAGGTAATTATTGTCTTTCAGGTTCCTGTTCAACAGTTCAGGGATCAGTCTCATTCTTGGAATATAGGATTTCATGCCGCGTTTTGCCATCAGAATAATCAAGGCTTCATCATCTTTCAGCTGGGCAGCAGTTCTTTCACCATCCTGCCATGTGCTCATGATAATGAATTCTGCTTCTATATTGGCTTTTTTAATGATTTTCTGAAGAATATCAATGATGTTTTCAGGAGCATAAAAGACAACTTTGGCCCCGGAATTTCTGGCAATATTCCACACCCTCAGCAATGCATGGAAGAAACCTGCTTCCTGATGAGCATTTTCGGGAATCATCACTGCATATTTTTTAATGGTGGAAAGCGGTTGTGCAGCATGGTAAACCAGTACATTCACATCATCATTCTGCAGATAACCGTTGTAAAGATTGTATACAAAAGAAGGGGAGAACCCTTTTTCATCTTCCAGTCCAATAATGAGATCGGTGATTTTCTGTTCTTTAATCACATTATTCACTCCATTGATGACATCATTGTCATATCTTTTTAAAGACTGTAATTTTACATCTGCCGCCGCCGCTGTATCTGCTGCCTGGTGAAGAAGTTTCTCCGCATTCTTTACCGAAGATTCATTTTTGTCTTCGTTGATGACATTCAACGCAAAAAGATCTTCCGTATTGGAATGTGCTTTGATCAGAATTCCCAGATTCACCATTCTCTCAACCGTTGCTTCGTGATTGATGGCTAAGAGAATATTTTCTTCTTCGTGGGTATTTCCTGAAACGGTATCTTCATTATCACTTTCCGCAATTTTCTGGGCACTGGCCATAGAAATGAAAGAGGAGATGGTACAGGAAATCAGGATCAGTAAAATACTTCCGTTCAAGACGTGTTCATTTAATAATCTTACCGGCTCTCCGGTTTCGGTTTCAGAAAGGATGATGTTATAACCTACCATTACAGAAGCCAGTGTTGCCGCTGCAGAAGCGGAGCTTAATCCGAAGATCAGTTTTCCTTCCTCTTTGGTCAGCCTGAATGTTTTTTGAGTGGCAACTGCAGAAAGATATTTCCCTCCGATAGAGGCTGCCAGCATAATTCCTGCTACTTCGAGGGTTTCCCAGCTTTTGAAGAACACCTTGAAATCAATCAGCATTCCTACACTGATCAAAAAGAACGGGATGAATATGGCATTTCCTACAAACTCAACCCTGTTCATCAATGAAGAAGTGTGAGGAATAAGTCTGTTCAGAGCCAATCCGGCAAAGAATGCCCCGATGATGGCTTCTACACCAGCCAGTTCAGCAAGCATAGCCGCCAGATAAATCATCACCAGTACAAAAATATACTGTGAGATTTTATCATCCACTCTTTTGAAAAACCAACGGCCAATAATAGGGAATACAATAAGTACAATCAGGGCAAAGACCACAAAAGAGACCGATAATTTAACCCAAAACTCTGTTCCTACCTCACCCTGGGACATTCCTACAATCACAGCAAGTACCAATAAGGCAAGAATATCGGTGATCATTGTACCTCCAACGGTGATATTAACGGCCTTGTTTTTCGCAATTCCCAACTTACTCACCAATGGATAAGCAATAAGCGTGTGAGAAGAAAAAAGACTGGCAAACAGAATGGAGGTCAGCATGGAGAAATGTAAAAGATAATATCCTCCCAGATATCCCAATACAAAAGGGGCTGTAAAGGTATAGATACCAAAAGTGAGACTTTTCCATTTGTTCTTTTTAAAATCGCCCATATCAATCTCAAGCCCAGCCAGAAACATAATGTAAAGAAGCCCGGTAGTTCCTGTTACCACAATACTGCTGTCTCTGGACAAAACATTGAATCCGTTCGGACCAATGATGGCCCCGGCAATGATAAGTCCCAAAAGGTGAGGAACTTTGATTTTATTAAGCAGCAATGGTGCTGCAAGGATGATGACCAGTACCAACAGGAATTTCAGTACCGGGTCTTCTATAGGAAGACTCAGGTTGTGTATACTCAGTAAAATCATATGTGTTTATTTTGTGGAACGTACTAATTCAACAGAGAACTTGGCGGTACAGCCATCAGAAGTAATAGTTCTGGTTCCTTTGATCTTGTTGTCTGAAATATCATTAAGAAGAACGCTCATTTCTACATTCTTTTTGGCTGTAGAATCGGTTTTGAAAGACAGTCTGATCTCATTGTTTTCAAACTTGCCCGTATACAGCCTTACCAGATTATTGTTATTGATGATTTTGGTGATGGGCTGGGTAGAATCATTGTCGAATTCCCAGATATCAGTACGCTGGTCGCCCACAGCATATTCGCTGCAGTTGGATTCTGTACAGATTACCTTACCGTTCCATGGGCCGGAAATTTCCGTAGGCCATACAGCAGCAATTACTACAGAATCTTTTTTGGAAAAAATACTGTCTCTCATTTTTAGAAGAGACTGATATTCGGATTCTTTTTTTGCGAATACTTTTTCTTTTTCTAATAATTGTTTTTCCCTGTCTGTCAGGTTCTTTTCCTTCTCTTTGTAATTACAGCTTACCAATAGAAAAGAGGCAGCCAGCAATAAAAAAAATGTGTTTTTCAGCATATTGTATCGGTTGGAGTATACAATATAAGGAAAATGAAGGAAATACAAAACCCAGCAGGAACAGATCTGATTTTAATTATATTTAATAAGTTAGAAAACAGTTGAATAGATAGGGTAAGATAATTTGATATTATTTTCTGTTTTAAGATTCAATTCTTTGTCTTTTGAACATCTCCGGTTTGTAATTAATAATGAAAACTCCACAGATAATCATGACAGTTGCAAGAATAAATTTAAACGTTACTTGTTCATCCATAATCAGCCAGCCTAGAAATATGGCAATAATAGTGTTGATGTAAGCAAGGATAGAAACCTGAACCGGAGAAATTTTCGTCAGTGCATAATGAAAAGCGAAAAAAGCAGCAACAGAACCAAAAACAGCAAGGTATAACATCGCTGAAATACTTTTGATTGTCCAGTTTCCGAAGTTGTAATTTTCAGAAAACAGAAAAGCAAAAATAACCTGAACTACTCCTGCAAAGAGGAACTGATAGAACAGATTCAATGTAATATTTCCGCTTTGGATGTTTAATTTCTTAGTGAAAATAGTTCCCGAGGCCCAGCCTGCGATGGCACAGAAAAGGAAGATCATTCCCATTCTGTAATCAGGATTGGCAAGATCTTTAAGTCCGTCCCAAAAAATAAAAAGAATGCCGCTGAAACAAAGCAGAACGCCACTAAGTGCGCGTACACTGAATTTCTGCAATCCTACAGCTACACTTCCCAGAAACACAAGAATAGGAGAGCATGCACTGATCAGCGAGGCAAGACTGCTCGAAACAGTTTCTTCAGCCACGGTAGTCATCCCATTCGCTACCACCAGCATCAGGGATGCAAAAATAATCTGATATCCTAAACTTTTCCAGCCAATCCACTTGAATTGCTTTCTCGAAATAAGAACAATAAGCATGATAACAGAAGCCAGAAGCTGCCGGATTCCCGCTACAAACCATGCAGGAATTGTTTCCACAGCAATACGAATAGCTAAAAAAGTAGTTCCCCAAACGATAGCAACGGTAAGAACAGCAAAAATAAGTTTATAATCTTTCAATGTATATTAAGTAGTGTAACCAACAAAATTAGCCGTTTTAAAATGATTATGATGGGTACAGTTGCTTTGTTTTTTACTGATACAGATAGAATAAAATAGAGATAGTACATGGAGTTTAAAGAACTTCCGGCCTCCTTCTTCCAACTTCCATCTTTATTTTTTATCTTTGAACATCTAATAAAATTGAAGATGGTAGGAATTATTATGGGCAGTCAGAGTGATCTGCCGATCATGGAACAGGCTGCAAATTTTCTTAAGAGCCTTGATATCCCTTACGAATTAACTGTAGTTTCGGCGCATAGAACACCTGAAAGAATGTTCGATTATGCAAAGACTGCTCAGGAAAGAGGTTTAAAGGTAATTGTAGCAGGAGCAGGAGGAGCGGCACACCTTCCGGGTATGGTAGCGAGCTGTACTACGCTTCCGGTAATCGGAGTTCCGATCTTGTCCAGTAATTCTATAGACGGATGGGATTCTGTATTGTCTATTCTTCAGATGCCTGGAGGTATTCCGGTAGCTACCGTAGCCTTGAACGGTGCACTGAATGCAGGAATTTTAGCAGCGAAAATCTTAGGAAGCGGCAATGAAGAAGTAGCCGCAAAACTTCAGAAATATCAGGATTCTTTAAAAGATAAAGTACTGGGAACTGTGGATGATATTAAAGCTCAGCATCCCAATCATTTTGATAAATAGTTTATTTTTAAATGTCCTGTCCTAAAAGTCAGATACATCTTTTGAGAATAGAATATTTGAATATGCCTCCTGTATAGGGATAGGAATAAAATCAGCAAAAACTGAGGCTGTCCAAACTTTTTCGGACAGCCTCTTTTTATTCCTGAAGCATGTTATCACGGGTGTTTTTCTGGACTGCAATGGCTCCGAAGAGAGCGAGTAAAAAGGCAAAGGCATAAAAACCTTTTTCACTTGGAAGAATAGTTGCATTCCAAAGCCCTATTGCCAGTAGTACGATAGATGATAACGTGGCAAACCAGCAGATTCCATAGTAAATGTCTGTCACCTGAATGTTTTCTAATCTATCACGTACTGCTTTCTGCAGCGAAACCACGGCAAATAAACCATAAAGAAGGATGGTGAAATAATATCCCTTCTCATTCAGCAGCATTTCTGCTCTTGCAAGACCAACAATAAAGCCAATCATTCCTGCTCCCAAAGCTACCCACGACGCAGCAACGAATGCATTCGATACTCTTTGTTTTTTCATAGTTTAATGTTTTATTTAAGAGGGCTAAGATATTCATTTTTTATAAATACAGCTCTAATAGAGAGAAAATATAGGGAAAAACCCGGAATAACTGTATGACGTATATTTATGTTTGGGCTAAAGCCAATGGATCTTATTTTTATTTACTGTAAACGGGCTAAAGCCCGTTCCTATTGAATGACAGTGCTTGCGTGAGGAGTATGAGCGGATAGCGGGATCAGCTCATAAAAAACTCCCCAATTTCTGGAGAGCTTTGTATTATTGAGTGATATATTCGTAATTATATTGAGCTGAAAGGTTTCCGTTGGCTTCTTTTGAAATGACCTGAATAGGTAGGCCTGCGCTGTTGTATTGTATGGTGGAAGTTCTGGTTTGATTTTGTATCCAAACGCCATTACTTTTGTAACTTATTTTTTCTATCAAATAATTATTTTTGCTTATAACATAAGCTCCTCTCATCGTAATTCTAAGATATTTGTTGAGATTCGTATATGGGTTTAGTTTATCATCATAAGAGAAGTCGATTCTAGTACCGAAGGAACCTCCGGTTTCTGAAGTTTCTGATGAAATATTGGTTCCATCATAGGTATAAGTATCAATCATTGGATTGGAGCAATCCGGTGACTGACAAAGGGAAGAAGAAGCAACCTGTCCGTTTGCATTATAGGTGTAGGTAACGGTTCTGTTATTGGCTGGATTGGGATAAATTGCTTTAACGTTTGCCAGCTGATCTCCATTATAATTAAAAACTGAATAATATTCCAGCGTCTGATTGTTAGTGTAGTAATTGATCTTGACGGGTTTTCCGTTATTGTATTCAACTGTAGAACTTCCTGATGCGGATATCGTTTTTATGAGTTCTCCCTGGCTATTGTATTCCAGGTTTTCTATACTGGTCTGTGGCTGAGATGGGTTGTCATAGTAAACTATAGTGATTTTACTTAATAATAATTTTTTCTCAGTAGGTTCATTTACCGCATCGTCATTACTGCTGTTGCAGCTGTTAAAGAATGCAACACATCCCATTAATCCTAGAAATAATATTTTTTTCATGCTATTTTTTAAGCGGCAAAAATAAGAAATGCTTCATATGCTGCATAAAAAAATCCCACTATCTTACCAATAGTGGGATCATATCATGTTTTATTAAGATCTTAGTATCTGTAGTATTCAGGCTTGAATGGCCCTTTTACGTCTACTCCGATGTACTCAGCCTGCTCAGGAGAAAGAGTTTCAAGCTCTACGCTTAATTTCTTAAGGTGTAAAGCAGCTACTTTTTCGTCAAGGTGCTTAGGAAGCATATATACCTCGTTTTTGTAAGCAGCAGAGTTGTTCCATAATTCGATCTGAGCCAATGTCTGGTTAGAAAAAGAGTTAGACATTACGAAACTTGGGTGACCTGTAGCACATCCTAAGTTTACCAATCTACCTTCTGCAAGGATGATCACTTCTTTTCCTTCGATAGTATAGATATCAACCTGAGGCTTCACTTCTGATTTAGTATGACCATAGTTTTTGTTTAACCATGCCATATCGATTTCATTATCGAAGTGACCGATATTACAAACGATCGCTTTATCTTTCATTTTAAGGAAGTGCTCTCCTCTTACGATATTGAAGTTACCTGTTGTAGTGATGATGATATCAGCATTGTCTACTACAGTGTCTAATCTTTTTACTTCGTAACCGTCCATAGCAGCCTGAAGTGCACAGATCGGGTCGATTTCCGTAACAGTAACAATAGAACCAGCTCCTCTGAATGAAGCAGCAGTACCTTTACCTACGTCTCCGTATCCGCAAACTACCACTCTTTTTCCAGCAAGCATTACGTCTGTAGCTCTTCTTACTGCATCTACAGCAGATTCTTTACATCCGTATTTGTTGTCGAATTTAGATTTAGTAACTGAATCATTTACGTTGATAGCAGGCATTACCAAAGTTCCGTTCTTCATTCTTTCATATAGTCTGTGGACTCCTGTAGTGGTTTCTTCAGAAAGACCTTTAATATCTTTTGTGAATTCAGGATATTTATCAAAAACCATGTTTGTTAAATCTCCACCATCATCCAAGATCATGTTTAATGGCTTTCTGTCTTCACCGAAGAATAAAGTCTGCTCAATACACCAGTCAAATTCCTCTTCATTTAATCCTTTCCACGCATACACCGGAATTCCTGCAGCAGCAATAGCAGCAGCAGCATGATCCTGTGTAGAGAAAATATTACAAGATGACCATGTAACTTCAGCTCCTAAAGCTACAAGAGTCTCGATAAGCACAGCCGTTTGGATCGTCATGTGAAGACATCCGGCGATTCTTGCTCCTTTCAGCGGCTGAGATGGTCCGTATTCTTCACGGATAGCCATCAGACCTGGCATTTCTGCTTCTGCAAGGGTAATTTCTTTTCTACCCCATTCTGCAAGGGAGATATCCTTAACTTTATAAGGAATGTATTGTGTTGTAGTACTCATATGTAATGAATAGTTTTAAATTCAATTGATAACGAAAGGCAAAATTACGATTAATAATTAAGATATAAAAACGACAAACCAGGTTCAATTTTATGAGATTAAACATGATTTAATATTATTTAGTCTTAATATAAATAATTAATTTTAGCTGATAAACAAATATATTATGAATCAGACCCATACAGAAAAGAAAATCAAACCTGTTGCTCCCAAAGTACAGGAACTGATTAATGCTTCAAAAAGTGTAATTCTTGCTACTGTTGATGCCGGAGGAAATCCTAATTCAAGCTATGCACCTTTTGTACAGCTAGATCATACATTCTATATTCTGGTATCTTTCATGGCAAAACATACTAAAAATCTTGCAGACGGAAGAAAAACATCTATTATGTTTATTAAAGATGAATCGGCGACTAAACAAATTTATGCCCGCGAACGCCTGACCATTGAAGCAGCCACTTCTCAGATTGAAAAAGATTCTGAAATAGGGAATACTGTAGTTGCGAAACTTAGAAAAACTCACGGTAAAGTGGTAGAGGTAATTTCCGAAATGGGAGATTTCATTTTAATTGCATTGCAGCCTGTAAAAGGATCTTATGTAAACGGTTTCGGAAGTGCTTATTTTGTAGATGCTAATCTGGAAATAGTAGAGCACAGAAATGATGTGAACCATCAGGCTAAATAAGTAAGCTGGAAGCATGAAGCTGGAGGTTTGTAAAGATTAGGGAAACAAAGAGTTTGTTTTTTCATCAACGAATTACTTTTATAAAGTCTGACAATTATTTTTAGCGCGAATAGTAACTTCCATCTTCCCACTCCCAGCTTCCTTTCCTTAGCCTTTTTTACCAACAATTTCTTTTATCTGATCTGAAAATTATTTTTACAACGAATAGTAACTTCCATCCTCCAGCTCACAGCTTCAAGCTTTTTTTAGTATTTTTGTCTCATATAAAAAAGAATGCCCCTCTACAGAGATTTTTCAGATGACAATGCCACAATTTTGGTTTGGAAGTACGATGAAAGTGAAGAACTTGATATCAATGAACTTCTGGAGCCGGAAAATGCCGAAAAGGTAAAAGATTATCATCCTAAAAAACTACTGGAAGTCCTGATGGTTCGCAAGCTCCTGAAAGAATTAAAACCGGATTCTAAAATTTTATATAAAGAAAGGGAACCCTTTCTTTCTCCCTACGATGCGGAAATTTCTATTACGCATTCTTTTCCCTTTGCTGCGATTGCTATTTCGAAAAATAAAATAGGAATTGATATTGAAAAATTCAACCCTAAGATTTTAAGGGTGATTGATAAATTTACCTATGAAAATGAGCGTGGATTTATTCCTGAAGATAAGGCAGATACTTTTTACACTATTATATGGAGTGTGAAGGAAAGTATGTACAAAATCCACCACTCAAAATACTGGTCTTTAAAGAAAAACTATGAAGTAAAGCCATTCGGGCTGAAGCATCTTCATAAAATAAGCTGCCGTGTATATGATGATCAGTTTTCAGATGAGTTCAAAGCCAGAGTAGAATTTTTTGACGATTACTGTTTTACGATTGTGGAGGAGTAGCGGTAGATTCTGTTTCGTTTTTATATTTTTCGATCACTTTTCTCTGTTCTTTTGCTACATCATAGATCAGCTCAAGGATATCATGGATATTTTTAAGCTCTGTTAAATGTGATATTTTATCAGGGTCTCTTCTGTCTACGATTTCATTTTCCTCAATCTCGGTTTTTCTTTTCAGAAGCATATCTTCAATGGAAGAATCTTCCGGCTCAAGACGGCTTTCCCGTTTCAGTGTTTCGTTAACATCGTTTCCGTTGAGAAGGGTAGAGGTTTGCTGCATTTCGGCCTCAATCTTTCTGCTCCAGCTTTCAGCATCTATTTCAGGATATTGCTCATTACTTTTGGAGTATTGAGACAGGGAAGCGGTATAGGCCGTAATCAGATGTGATGTAGCCACAAATTGGTGTACTACTTCCAGTTTTTTCTGCTGGTTTTTAGGATCGGAAATCATTCTCTGGAAATTATCGGAAAGATTAGCCAAAGAAATAATGGCATTTTTTCGTTTTACCTTATAATCTTCAAGATCGAAATTTCCTTCTAAGAATTTAGAAATTACACTCTGGAAATAGATAAGGTTGTCAGAGGCAGACTTTTTCATCAGATCCAGGTTTTGTGTATGTTCCCACACCGGAAGTACAATATAAGACACCACAAAAGCTATGATTCCGGCAATGGCAGTATCCAGGATTCTGTCTTTAAAAATAATATTGACTTTCCCGGGGTTTAAAAAATTAAAACTCAGAAAAATATAAATTGTCATGAATAAAACTGCCCAGAAATACCGCCCTTTCAAAAAGCTGAAGCACATAATCATACTGATAAGGAGAATCGCAAATAAAACCCCGTTAATATGTATAAAATGCAGAATCGCATACGCAATACTTGCCCCGGCAATCGTTCCATAGAGACGGAGAAGGTTTCTCTGTTTAGTAATGGAATAAGCTGGTTTTAAAATTGCTGTAATGGTAATTAATATCCAATACGTGTGCCCCAGTCCAAGAAAATCGAACATAGAAAAAACATATCCCAGCAATAAAGCTGTTGTAATTCTTATGGCATGGCGGAAATGGGAAGATGATAATGATATATTATTTCTCAGAACCTTGGCATTCAATTTAGGCTCATTAGGCATAAATTTCTTAAGGTCTAACCCTGTAGATAAACTTTTCGCCAGTTTGATATCCTGTGAAAATACTTTATAGATCTCGTTGATCTCCTTTGTGATCTCATAGATACGCATCAGGATCTGGCGCAGGATCATGAAATTTTCCAGATTGTCCGGCGAAAGCTGCTTATTTCTAAGTTCGAAATAATTATAATTTAAGCTTTTTAATTCCTGTTCCAGATTAAACATCGGCTTTGCTCTGGTACCACTTTGAAGAGCAATTCCGATATTGGTGATCTCTTCAGCCAAAAGGTTTAGATAATCATGGATATTAACCAGGATCATACTGTCTTCAAAGCTCTGCTGCAGCTTTTGATAATCACTTTCAGAAGTCATCAGTTTTTCATGAAGGTCCATCGAGTTCAGGAACATCAGCATTAATAAACGACTGGTGGTCGTAGATTCATTGACGATGGTTCTGGTTTTGAAAACTGTTTCCCGCGTATCTTCCTGCAGATTTTTTATTTGAATCTGCCTGGCAATAACCTGAGTTGTCAGCTTATTAAAATCAGGATTTTTCTGATAATAATTGGCTTTGATCTTTAAAAAATCAGCCAGCTGGAGATAATTTTCACCAATCATCTGGCTTGCCAGTTTATAAGGACGAATAGTTGTTACAACAAGGAATATAAGTAAAAACCATATACAGCCGGAAGCAAAAATCAATAAACTTTTAAAGATATTGCTTCCTGTAAGATGCCCATCAATAAAGATGGCGAGTACCACAAGCGATAATGAACCTACAGCAGTTAATCTCTGACCATACACGCCAATGAGGGAAAAAAACATCCCAAAGACAATGACCTCCAGAATCACCAGTACTTTGATATTCATTACAAGGCTGGCAATGAGCGCTACAAAGACAAAACAGCATATAGCGAAAGTAAGAGCATTTCTTCTTCGGATAAAAGGGCCGGGTTGGTCTGTAAGAGCCACAAAGCTGGTTCCGAGAGGGAAAAGGAAATATTCTTTCAAAATCCCGAAGTGGGCGAGGACTAAACAAGGCAGAACAGTTGCTAATGTAATTCTGATGGCAGAATATACATACTGACTGGTTACAAATTTTTTTAGTTCCGCCGAATAGTTCATATTACAAAAATAGCTATTGAATTTAAGAAAATCGCCATAAAAAAAAGACTTTTCTCAACTTCTATGTTATATTTTTTTAATTCTGCTGTTGGGCTATTTAAAATAAATTGAAAGAAGAGACATAGGAATGATTTACCACTCACAATTGGTCATTTTTAACAGAACAGGTAACAAATCTTATTCCACGAATTCCTACCTTAGCTTGTCTCAAAGTTTAAATAAAAAGGTTTCATGAAAAATACTATTAAAAATGTCTTCATCATATTCTTTTCTTTTTTCATTCTGAGCTGCGGTTCACAGAAAAAGGAAAACTTCAAGGCAAAGAAAGTTTATAAATCCAACACCCTGATTATTACCCAGATTTCGGAAAATTCTTTTATTCATACTTCCTTTAAACAGACCAATGATTTTGGAAATGTACCCTGTAATGGATTGGTTGTGAAAGATCATCACGAAGCTATTGTTTTGGACACCCCAACCAATGATAAAAGTTCAGAAGAGCTGATACGGTGGATTGATGAAAAACTTAATGCAAAAATTAAGGCCATTATTCCAACCCATTTTCATGATGATAGTTTAGGAGGATTGATGGCGTTTCATAAACATCGTATTCCTTCTTACTCTTATACAAAAACAATTGAGCTGGCCCAAGAAAATAATTTTGTTATTCCTGAAAACAGTTTTAATGATGCTGTTATTTTACAAGTCGGGAATAAAGATGTTATCGCAAAATTTTTTGGCGAAGGGCATACAAAAGATAATGCAGTAGGTTATTTCCCGAGCGAGAATATTTTATTTGGTGGCTGCTTATTAAAAGAGCTGGAGGCAGGTAAAGGATATTTGGGTGATGCCAATGTTTCTGCCTGGTCCGCTACTGTTGAAAAAGTAAAAAAAGAATATCCTGATGTGAAAATTGCAGTTCCGGGACATGGAGACTACGGTGATGGAAAACTCCTTGATTATACCATTGCATTATTCAAAGGTCAATAGTGAATTCTTGCTTTGCAAAGTGAATAGTGAATTTTTTCAAGTTTTCAAAAATTGACAAGCGGAGCGGATTGACGATTGACATAAAAAAGCCTCCATACAATAATGTATTGAGGCTTTTTTATATTGCTTTTTCTTTTATTAACGATCGTTGTTGGATGTTTCTTCTCCAATGTTCCAGGTAAGACCGAAACGCAGAGTGTTATCCAAAGCACTGTTGATTTTAGACATATTGATCAGGTAAGAAAGATCAAGTCCGAAAGAACGGTATCTTAACCCGACCCCCGCAGTAGCAAACTGTCTTGCTCCCTGCTCTTCACTTTCATGGAAGTAACCTCCTCTTACAGAAAATGCATTGTCATAGGAATATTCTAAAGCACCACTGTACATAATACTGTTTTTGTTTTTGAAAGATTTTCCGATACCAGCCATTGGTCCTACATTCGGGATCTGGTAGATGGGCTGTCTTGTATTCGGGTCTATTCCTGCATACTCAGATCCTGGAACCAAAAGCTTTGAACCTTCCACAGAAATTCCAACTCTGTTCATATCATCAAGGTACATGTCATATCCAACCCCTAATCTTGCCATAGTAGGAAGATAAGATCTTGATTCTTCATTTCCTGTATAATCCAGTTTTGGACCTAAGTTCTGAACCGCTAAACCTGCATTCACTTTACCATCATATCCACCAATACTGGAGAATCTTGGTGAGGTATAGTATGCTGAAACGTCTACTGCGAAACTGTTGGCCGCTTTAAGAGTGGTATCTGTATTGAAACCTCCGGCTAAGTCTGAACGGATAAATCTACCGGTAACGGCACCTGAGAATGAATCAGAGAGTTTCAAAGCATAGGCAACGTCAATGGAGAATTCGTTTGGTTTTGATGTACCCATGGAAGCGATTTCCGTACCTACCAATTGAGTCAGGTCTACCTGTCCCATATTAAAATAATAGATACTCGCAGAAATTGTAGATCTTTCTTCCTGCCCCAAAAACTTATGGAACGAAGCATATAATAAGAATACATCATTGGTAAGTTTTCCCATGTAAGGCGTATAGTTAAGACCTACGGAAGAACTTGTCCTGCTGAAAGGGTATTTAGCCGCATTCCAGAATTGTGAAAATGCATCCGGAGAGGTTACCACCCCTTGATCTCCCATACCTCCCGATCTTGCATCAGGTGCAATTCTTAAGAAAGGAGCTCCGGTAAGAACTGGGTTTACTTTACCTAAATCTTGCGAATAGCCTAAAAAACCAGCACTCAAACCAAATCCTAATAGCAGTTTAGTAGTTAAATTCATATGTTGTCTTTTATATATTATCAGTTTTTTATTAATATTATTGTCTATTGTCTTGTTTTATTATTTCAAAAGTACCATTTTTTCTACAGCTGTAGCACTTCCTTTGCATTTTTCTTGATTTTGACTTTTTGCAAATATCTTAAAAATATACGTACCTTTTGCTACCGTAGACCCAAAATCATCTTTTCCGTCCCATTCTATTGCCTGACGAGGGGTTCTGAAGCCCTGCAGGAAAGGTTCTGCAACCACTGGCTGTGATAAGGTTCTTACCAATCTTCCGGTTATTGTATAAATTTGTACGTTTACATCCAGAATATCATCACAATTGTGTTCAAACTGAATATAGGTTTTATTGGTAAATGGATTTGGCCAGTTCAGCGGACGGTTGATTGTCAGGTGTTGGTCAGATTCATCTTTAACCTCAAAATTTAACGTAGCAGTTGTCGAATTATTGTTTATATCCCAAACTTTAAATGTTAATTGATGTTGTCCTATTGCCAGATTTCTGAAAGGGTAGGTTACATTCCCTTTCTGATATTCGGCAAGACTTGGATTTAAACATCCGTTTCCTTCTCCCGGAGCATAAAAATCATTCAAAACAACTGTATTGATAATCTGTCCGTCAAGGTATACTGTAATATCATGTCCTACACCGGATCCTGTTGAGTTGATTCCTGTATCATCGGTAAGACAGGCAAGAAGCATAGGATTCTGGTTGGTAATTCCGCCATCAGCAAAATTGGTGTTGTTCATATACAGTTTTACTTTTGGAGGCTGATTATCATTAATTCCATTAGGATTGATATCTCCTACCTGTACAGCCTGGTTGTTAAAAACATCCGTTGACTTGTTGTCAGCATAGGCTAGTATCCTTCCTTGCCCTACAGCATAGTTAATATCTTTAGGAACGTAGAATTCAGCAGTGAAAACTCCGTTTACAGCAGTTCCTGCAGATTTTACAATAGCACTTCCTTCTTCAGTATAATCTAAAACCGGAGTTAAAATGCCACTGTTATTGAGTGTTTTTTTGTTTAATCTCTTATCAAAAATATTGATGCTGACTTTTCCGTTAAAGGTATTGTTCAGCGTTCCATTCGGATTATTGATGTGTCCTTTAATTTTTACAAAATCCAGACCTCTGATCAGTCCCGGAACGGGCGTTTCAATATTATCAATAACCAGAAGTCTTTGAGGTCTGCTTAATTTCATAGCCGGATCACCCAGGAAGTTTACTTTTAAGTGGTTACTGTTGGGTCCTTTTTGTTTTTTGGCAATTAATTGAGCATTTCCCAACGAATTAAAATCGTCATTGGTTAATTTAAAGATATTTTGGGTAAATGTATTGGTAAAATCACGTCCGTAATCTACTCCAATAGCACGGCTGGAAGTAATCATGGTAGAAACACCTCCCTGCTTCATTTTAATAAACTGTTCTCCAACAGAGTTGGTTGCAGGCTCGTCCCATAATGTGAATTCACAAGTGATGGTGGAAACAAAAGGGAATCTGCTGTATACATTGGAGAAGTTGTTGGCATTCTGAACCTCTGTGCTGGTAAGCACTCTTTCCTGTGCCCAGCCATTGATTCCTCCGTGTCCGAAATAGAATAAGTACAAACTGTTTCCGATAGCATTGGAAATAGCTTGGTTTACCTGTGGATATCTCCGCCCGCCAGAGGTACTCTGAGCGGTAAAAGCATCCATATATAATTTTTTTACATTATATTCTTTGAGTTCCTGCTGACCTGGCTGTTCAAATATATTTACCAGGGAGTTGTTCATTACATTATGGAACGGACCGCCTCCTTCCTCATTATCATCCACTACAAAGTCAAGTCGCATACGCCAGTCTCCAAAAGGAGATGACTGCCCCTGAAGAGAATTGTAATATGCCAGTGTTTTATTAATCATATCTCCGGCTTCACTTACATTGGCTGCAGGAATTCTACCCACAGGCACATCCGGTAAATTGTTTTCAATTAATAAGGTATTCTGCGGCTTGGTCATTACAATATAATCATCCGTCACAAAAGAGGATACGTAATCAGAAGATTGTTCACTCTGGTAGCTGGCAACAACGTTTGAATTGTTCGGAACCCTGTTTTTATAATCATATGAAGCATCCCCAAGAATAAATACATACTGAAGTCTGCCCAGAGGAGTATTGAGTTTGCTTACGAAATCTCTTATCGCGGTAAGATCTTTACTTCCGCTGCCATATTCCTCGTAGATTTTGTTGATGTCAACAATTTCCACCTTATAGTTATTCTTGGTTTGATGGTAGTTGGCAATTCTCTGTGCCTGGCCCATCATTTCAGGAACGGTAAGGATAAGATAATCTACGTTTTGTATTGCGGCAAGATTCTGATTGGAAATTCTTCCTACAAACTGTGGACTATACGCCGCATCAGCACGGAAAGCTACAAATTCATTATTGAAATTCTGATCAGAAGCAGTGTAAGCAAAGTTGAAAGAGCCTGCTCCTGCTTTATTCACTCTTCTGTTAACATTTGTAATATCCGTTACATCCCATACCTGTTCTATATTAGCAGCATTACTGATACTGAAACCGTAATCTGTGTTGCTTCCGCTTACAATGGAATAATCCCTGAAGTTCATTTGTGAACCATTGAAGGCAAGATTTTCTTTATATTGAACCTCTACATAATCAAAATAGAAAGTTCCATTTGGATTCTTGGAAATATCCGGATTGTAAACCAGGGTAAACTGATTTCCGGTAAGATTAGTTAATGTTCCGGTGTATGTTACAGGATAGAAGGTATACTGATAGGAAGGAGTGTCCATAGGAATTACCTGCTGTGGGTGCGGATTTAAATTATTAATTTTAAAATCCATTGTATTCTGCTGAGAATTGTACGCAACCACCTGAGTTCTGTATCGTATTACATCATTCGCCTGTATAGGTGAATTGGTAGTTAATGTTATGGTCTTTTCATTGGTGAAAGGAGTATCCTCTACCCATGTTCTTCCTACTTTTAACAGGTTTTTCTGATCCTTGTTGATCACCTGGTAATTGTCATATCTTGTAATCAGCTGTGCAGGAAGATTTCCGTCTACAGTAGGAACTCTTTTTCCCGCCCCCTTATCAAAGTTGATATAATAGTAAGAGAAATCTTCATAAATGTTTTTGACATTATTGCTTCTTTCACTGAATCGGGTATCGTGTCTTTTAAATCCATTTCCATTACCGGTATCATAAAGGTTATATCCGTCAGGACCCTGCGCATAGAAAAGAGCGTAGTCATTGTCATTCCATACTCCATCATCTTCACCTACTACCTGAATGGAATTTTCCTGTAAAGCCCCGTATCTTGGATCCTGATTGTATTCAGGAAGCATTAATCCTCCGTTTCCATAAATTCTGAAGTTTTTAGGATTTACTGAACTCGGATTGATTCCGTTATCTTTTAAAAACTGGGAAGTGATTTTGAATACTCCCGATTTGTCTACTTTTATCTTATAGAAATTTCCACTTGATAAAGGATTACCAGTGGTTCCTATTTTATTAACAGTTCCTGTTGTATTGATAAAAGAAGAAGCCTCTGAAACATTAAACGAAGATAATCTCTGGACACGGCCTTTTACATTTTTAAATAAAGCAATACTGATGCTGGCATAGCTTTCACCCTCTAAAGTATAATAGGAAACATCTGCTACATCATAATCCGGAAGTCTGCCTTTATCCAGCTCAAATAAATCCTGATTAGAAACGCTTTCCCAGACAAGGTCTGAGATTTTTAATTGCTTTTCCCCGATTTTTTGCTTGCTTACAATAAAAACATTATTTTGGCTGTAAGAAAATCCTTCATTTTTAAAATTAGGAAGATTTAATTTTGTGTCACCAAAATCCTGAATTTTAGAGCCATTCCATTCTATGGTGTTTCTTTGGGCGTAAAGTGTTGATGCAAAAGCGATTAAATATAAAATCGTAATTTTTCGTTTCATGTTTACTATTGAAATTGCTAAATTACAAAATAAATGAAAATTTTAGAATTAAATTGTGATACAATAAAATTAATTTGTTAACGTTTTTCAAAAAAATCAAATGTTTACTTGATTTATTGAATAATTTATTTTTTCTTTGTACTTTGAAAATATTTATATCGACTATGAAAAAACTAAAGTTGTTTTCATTAATAGCATTAAGTTCTACACTTGCATTAACCAGCTGTGGCGGATCAGGAACCAGCAAAGGTGGCGGTACCAAAAAATTTGTCAGCAAAACAGGTTGGAAACCAAACGAAAAACAGGGTTGGTTTTTTGCAGGAAAGCAACAGAAGCAGAAGGGTTGGCCTGGGATGGTATATGTAGAAGGTGGAACTTTTACAATGGGATTAGTGAAAGATGATGTTATGCACGATTGGAATAACACGCCTCGCAGAATGCAGGTAAGTTCATTCTTTATCGGTGAAACTGAAATTACTAACTACGAATACCGCGAATACCTTACATGGTTGAAGTATGTATTCCCACCAAGTGACCCGAGTTTTAAGGAGATCTATAACGGTGCTTTACCGGATACCTTATTATGGGACAACAAATTAGCAAGAAACGATTATAATGAAACTTATCTGCGTTCTCCGGAATTTGATTACTATCCGGTAGTAGGAGTTTCCTGGACTCAGGCAAACAGATACTGTGAATGGCTGTCAGACAGAGCGAACGAAAAAGCTTTGATGCAGGCTGGTATTATTGCTAAGGATTTGTATATCAACGAATCCAACAACCAGGGAGGTACTGCTTTCAACATGGATAAATTCAAATCGAATGATCCTGAAATGCAAGGGTATATCAATGAGAAAAGAATGCAGCAGAAAACTGGTATGAAAACTACAAACCAGAGATTGCTTGCTGCTAACAGAGCTCCTAATGCTGCAATGGTACAGAAGTTCAGACTTCCTACTGAAGTAGAATGGGAATATGCTGCTCTTGGTATGGCTAAAAACAGAGAATATAACCAATATCTGGGAAAAAAACCTCAAATTGAAAGATTAAGAGGTAACAAAGGAAGAGACAGAGGAATGTTCCTTGAAAACTTCAAAATGGGTAAAGGTGACTATTCAGGTATCGCAGGATGGAAAAACGACGGATCAGCTCAAACTTCTGATGTAAGACAATATCCATCTAACGATTTAGGAATCTATGGTATGTACGGAAACGTTTCTGAATGGACCGCTGACGTTTACAGACCAATCATTGATGAAGATTACAATGATTTCAACTACTACAGAGGAAACATGCCTCAGACCATCGTAAGAAATGGTGACGGAACTTATAAAATGATCGACGAAGGCACTATCAAATATGATACATTAGCTGACGGAAGATTAGTTTACAGAGGACTTCCCGGACAATTTGAAAGACAAACTATTGCTGACTACAGAAACTACAGAGATGGCGACAGACAGTCTTCATTAGAATATTACAGAGCTTCTGATTCTGCTTCAGGATTCGATATGTACAACGCTCCTAAAACAAGTTTCGTTGTAGATGCCAGCGGTAGAGTGAAACTTCAGAAAGATACCAAAGAAAGAACTTCCGGAATTTCTAACGAGGTTAGAGTTGTGAAAGGTGGTTCTTGGCAGGATACAGCATATTGGCTGGATCCGGGACAAAGAAGATATAAAAATCAAAACAGAGCTTATGGATGGGTAGGGTTCCGTGTTGCACAGGATGCCAGAGCCAGCGATAAGAGTAGAACTAGAAGATAATATTTATCAAAAAATACTTATAAAAAACCTTCCGAACTTTCGGAAGGTTTTTTTATTTTTGAACCGTGAAATCGCTTTGGCTGAAAAGTCTAAAATACTTGTATAGATTTGGCGACTGCGTGTGACTTCTTTTAAAAAAATATATATTTCCACATGAATATAGAACAGTTTTATCCTTTATTTCTGCAGGCTGCAAAAGTAACTATTGACAGCAGAAAAATAGCAGAGAATGATATTTTCTTTGCCTTTTCCGGTGAGAATTTCAATGCTGCTACTCTGGCGGAAAAAGCCATTGATGACGGAGCTTTGGCAGTGATTGTTGAACTTCCGGAATTTGAAAACAGAGATAAAAACATTTTCTATGTTCCGTCTACCCTGGAATTTTTACAGCAATTGGCAATCTATCACAGAAGCAAACTTAATATTCCTTTTATAGGACTTACAGGAAGTAACGGAAAGACAACCACCAAAGAGTTGATTCATGCGGTTCTTTCTGAAAAATTTAATGTTCAGTACACCGCTGGAAATCTGAATAACCATATCGGAGTACCGCTGACCATTCTTTCCATTCAACCGGAGCATGAGATGGCTGTGATTGAAATGGGAGCCAACCATCAGAAAGAAATTGAATTCCTGTGTACCATTTCGCAGCCTGATTTCGGATATATTACCAACTTCGGGAAAGCTCATTTGGAAGGATTCGGAGGTTTTGAAGGGGTAATTAAAGGAAAGTCTGAGCTCTACGATTATCTTAAAAACAATAACAGAACTATTGTTGTTAATGAAAACGATCCTATTCAGGTAGAGAAAACTGAAAACTATTCCCCTAAAATTACTTTTGGAGCAGAAACCTCTCATTATCATTTTGAATCTTTTTCAGAAGAACATTTTGTAGGATTGGTTTATCAGGGAGTAAAAGCTGTTTCAAAGCTCACAGGAGAATATAATTTTACCAATCTTTGTGCAGCCGCAAGTTTAGGACTTCATTTCGGAATCAGCTTTGAAAAAATAAAGCACGCTCTGGAGCTATACACCCCAACGAATATGAGATCTCAGGTGGTGAAAAAAGAGGACAGAACTTTGGTTCTGGATACTTATAATGCCAACCCAAGCTCTATGACCGCTTCCTTAAATAATTTTATCAGTTTTGAAGGCCGTAAAACCATTATTATCGGCGATATGCTGGAATTGGGTGACGAAAGTGAGAAAGAGCATCAGAATATCTTAAAACTCGCTCAGAATCTTCATTTTAATGAAATTATTACAGTGGGTAAACATTTTAAAACGGTTAATTCTTCAGATCTTGCTTTTGAAAATACAGCAGAATTAATAGAGTATTTAAAACAGAATAAAATTCAGTCCGAGAATATATTGCTGAAAGGGTCCAGAGGAATTGCTCTGGAGAAAGTGATTGACTTTATTTAAAGTAAGGAAGCTGGAGGCTGGGAGAGGGAAGTTCCTGATGGGCAAAGAGTTGTTCTTTATTCAGCCTTATAAAATTTCATTGTTAAAAATCACCTGAAGAAGTAATTGGCCGGATCGTAACTTCCGGCTTCACTCTTCCAGCTTCCAGCCTTATTATTTATTTCTTCAAATTCCAGAATTCTTTTACAATAAGTTTAATATTTTTGAAAGTACTGGGAAAAACTTCATTTTCAATTTCTGATGTCGTTTTCCAGGCAACTTCGGTAATACCTTCCTCTATCTGCGGTTTGGAAGTGTCTTCGCCATCAAAGTTCATTTCAAACCAATGGGTGCATTTTAATATTTTCTCCCCGTTTCTTTCTACATAAATATGATAGGTCGTATTGATGAATGTTACAAGCTCAACATCACTCAAACCTGTTTCTTCTTCTATTTCCCGTACTGCAGACTCTTCTCTGGATTCTCCTTTTTCCATCTTACCCTTAGGAAGATCCCATTTGCCAAGTCTTCTGATAAAAAGAATTTTGCCTTCAGGATTATTAACAAGACCTCCTGCAGCCTCTATAATTCTGAACAGCTTTTGAAATTCCTGCCAGATTTCTTCCAAATTCTCTCCATACACGTTCAGTTCCTGCACAGAAGTATTCTCCAGAAGATCCAGAGCGATCTCTAAAGTTGTATAATTTTCATACCCAAGCTTTTTTTCAAGATCTTCAGGATGCTTAGATAGTAATAATTTTTTTTCGTTGACAAAAACTTTATACATTTGTAATAGTTAAGAATTTAAATACAAAAATAAAAAATGAATTTAGAAGGACGAAAGATTATTGTCAATAAATCATCTAAAGAACTTACAGAGTTGCTGAAATCTCCTGAAAATTATAAAGATTTTATGCCGGATGGTCTTCAGAAATTTGAAACAAGAGATAACGGATTCAAATTTGGATTACAGGGAATGCCTGAAATCGCATTAAAAATTGATGAGGTGGATGATCACAAAGCTGTTTTAAGATCTGCAAGTTCAAGTCTGGATTTCTCATTAACAGCCACATTAAGCCCGATCAGCGAAAACCAGACTGAGGTTCAGATGTTATTTGAAGGGAAATTCAATCCATTTATCAAAATGATGGTAGAGAAGCCGTTACAGAACTTTATCAATACGCTTACCGATAAAATCGAAGCTTATAAATAATAAAAACCTTCATTTTTGAAGGTTTTTTTTTGTTTTTAGAGGAATGTTGATAAAAAGTAAAACAGGCAACCATTTAGATTACCTGCTTTTCAATTATTTATTAACCTATTTCTTTTAGTAATAATAGCTTCGAAAGGCTCAGCCTGACAACGCTTAAAAATTTCGGTTGGTATTCGACCTGTCACCCTGAGCTGCCGAAGGGTTCTCAATAAGAAAGGTTTTGTTAATCATTAATCTCTAGTATTAATTAAAGCATAAGTCAATTATTATAATTTTCTTTGTCAAAGTCTGTTAATAATGGAAAGCAACATATTTGAAACATGACCAAATATCTAAGCAATAACTCCCGAACAATGATCAGCTGTACTTCCTGTTGCAGAAGAAAGCACATTGATTTCATTATTCATTTTTAAAACGCCCATGAAGGCAAAAATCAGTGCCTCTTTATAATCGATGATCTCTTTTTCAGGGATGATCACTTCTGCCTTTGTTTTCGCTCTTATTTTTTCAATTAAAAAGGTATTGTAAGCACCTCCACCAGTGATAAGGATGTCTTTTATACTATATTGATTGATGACATTGGCAATCTGCTGCGCAGCATGTTCTGTAAAAGTAGCAAGTGCATCCAATGTTTCAATATTTTCAAGAAGGGGAAATATATGTTGATGGCACCATTCTATTCCCAGGGATTTTGGATGCGAAATCTGATAGAAATCCAGGACGTTAAGTTGATTCAGTAGAGTTTCATCTATTTTTCCTTTTGCTGCCAGTGCTCCGTTTTCATCAAAATTTTTATGAAGCTGTTGAGCCAAATGGTTCAAAACAATATTTACCGGGGCGATATCAAAAGCGATTCTTTTTCCTTCTGAACGTAAAGAAATATTGGAAAATCCGCCCAGATTCAGACAAGCGCTGTATCCGGAGAAAAGTAATTCATCGCCTATAGGAACCAATGGTGCTCCGTTTCCATTCATCAATACGTCCTGGCTTCGGAAATCATAGATAACAGGAAGTCCGGTTTCCAGTTTAATGGCTCTGCCATCGCCGATTTGTAATGTGAATTTTTTTTGAGGCTGATGAAAAACTGTATGTCCGTGAGAGGCAATAAGGTCGATATTTTCAAGCCGATGTTGATGAATAAACTTTTTAACCTGTTGTCCAAGATAAAAGCCATACGCTGAATGCAGTTCCAATAAATTTTCAGAAGAAAGATGAATGGAGTTTCTAAGTTGGGTTTCCCAATTCTCAGAATAGGAGAGGGTCTCGGCTTTCAGGATTTGAAAGGTCCACGTGTTCTGCTTTTCAAATTCAGCAAGACAGATATCCAAACCATCCAGACTTGTCCCGGACATCAGTCCAATAGCCACAGCTTTCATTCTTTTTGGATTTATTTTTTGTTTTCAGAAATTCTTTTGGAACTGAAATCTCCGGAGTTGTTATAGAAAGTGTATTCGGAAAAATCATCTTTGGCAGTCATCCCATTGGCACCTACCAGTGTAGAACCGTCTTCCATGGTAACATAAACCGTGTCTTTGGTGTAGATTCTGTTTTTCTTCTGATCCCAGTAAATACTCTGCATGGCAAACCTCTGCCCTTCATTGGTTTTTATTCTTACATCACCTTTAGCTTCGTAGAATTTTTTATATTCAAAAATTCGGGCATATTTAGCGGTAATTCGTCCTGGAACTTTGGGCTTCTTTTTATCAAAAAACTCAATATCAATTCCTTTTCTGGCTACTACATACGGACTGTCAATCAATTCGTATTTTTCAATGATGGGTGCTTTGGCTTTTAATGTAACAAAGCCGGAGTCACGCTGTATAATATTGGCGTTGTTAATGATCTGTGAAGGGAAATTTTTGCTTTGGCTGCCATTTCTTTTGGTAAGATCCTCCTCACAGGATGTCAGTATAAAAAATATAGCACAACTAAAAAGGCATGCTATATTTTTATATGATATTTTTTTTGAAAAGCTCATTTTAGTTATAAAGTGTCTTTCTGAACCACTTATCGGCAAAATTAAAGCCGATTCTCAGGTTGACGAAATTCTGGTTGATCAGGTTGTTTTGAAGAGTTCCTCTTTTACCAACTTCTAATCCGATTTCAAGACCACTCATTCTTGTGATACTACTATTTTTGAATGGTAACATTACTCCGGCAGAAATACCGAATTTGTTAATACTGTTTCCCTCCAGATTCAGATTTCCTCTTTCATAGAAAGCTCCATATCTGTAGATTACTCTTGAGAAGTAGTTTCTGAAGTTGTTATAGTTTGGAAGATACCATCCACCTGCAGAAATTCTGTAGGTATCCTGGAAACTAAAATCTTTACCAAAATAAGAGATATCTTCTCCTTTTTTATAATCTACCTGTCCTGATACAAACCAATGGTTTTCACTTCCATATCCAACTCCTAATGAAGCCTGTAATGGAAGAAGGTTCTTGGATTTTGTTTCTTTTTGCTCAATAATGGTTTCAGATCCGCTAAGTTTGGTGGTTTCCTGAGCATCAGAATATCTGTACGTGCTGTTGGTGTACTGAGTAGTCATATTACTGGTATTCCCAAAGGTAGCAGTAGCGCCTACTGTGAACTTTTTATCAGTACGTGTATTTAAAGTCTGGTAACTTGTTCCCAGCGTAAAATTAAAGTTTCTGACTCTGTTTTTAGTTTCATAACCATTAACATATTCACCTAAATAGGTTCCAAGATTACTGTTGTAAGCACGGAATTCATTAAGGTCATTAAGGTCTCCAAAATAAAGATTGGCTTTTGCCCCTACGGATAATTCCTGACTGATCTTATAAGAAACAGCAATCTGAGCGGTATTCAATGTTCCGCTTCCTTTAAAGCTGTTTTTGTAAAGAGGAGTTTTATCTGCGGTAAACTGTTCAGTTACGATGTCGTAGCTTTTAGAGCTGTATGGCTGATATGAGATCCCCATTTTCACTTTGGAAGATAATGGAAATGCAATCGAAATATTGGAAAGATACGTAGAATGCTTTGTAGATTTCATATCGTTATAATTCGATTTGAAATAATTGTTTTCGTTGGTAGCTTCCAGTCTGATACTCGTAAGTTCAAAATTGGCGTTGTTTGCCGGGTTGGCAAAATTGAAACTACTGGTAAAATCACTTATAAAAGCAGTAGATATACCTCCCATAGAAGCAGTTTCGATCGTATTATCATATTTCACATCTCCAATTCCATAAGTTGCATAAGGAGAGTTGCTTAGACTCTGTGCATTCAGAAAATATCCAACTGATATGAATGATACTACAAAGATTTTTTTCATTCTTTATTTTTAAAACAATGCGCAAATATCTTAAATATTAATGAATTGTAAAAATTATATGTGGTTAAAGTTTGTTAAGGGCCTTTCTTTAAAAGAAAAATGCAAATTTTCAACAATAGAAAATGTCAGTTTTGCTATGAAGAATGTTGCTCTGTAGTGAACAGTCTTTATGTATATTCTTATTTCTTAAGATTTCTGTTTAATTTTTTTAAGTTGTAAAAACCTTTATGTATTGCTTGTGTAAAAGGATTTTTATTATAGATATTCCAACAATTTTATTTTAAGCAGACTTAATTTTATGAATTGAAGTAAGATTTTTTATCTTTGAAACATGAATTGGGAGAACATCGCCGGACAGACAAATCTGAAAAAACTTCTTAGAGAAAGCATTGCTGAAAACAGAGTGAGCCATGCCCAGCTTTTTGTAGGAAAAGAGGGATACGGTACACTGCCTATGGTATTGGCTTATGCACGGGAGATTTTCAGTCAGGAAAACGAACATGCTGCTGCGAAGGTAGAGCATCTCAATCACCTGGATCTGCATTTCAGTTTTCCGGTTTTTACAGACAATAAAAACTCATTAAGTAAAAATAAATTTGACGAGTTCAGAGAGATGATCCTGGCTTCTCCTTATGCAAGCTATGACGACTGGACTGCTTTTTTAGAATCAGAAAATAAACAGTTATTTATTTCTGCGGATGAAGTGGATGATCAGAATCAGAAGTTTTCTTTAAAAAGTTTTGAAGGAGGAACCAAAATTCTTATCGTCTGGAGGGCCGATAAAATGAATATCGCGGCTTCCAATAAGTTTTTGAAATTTTTGGAGGAACCACCGGCAAAAACTGTCATTCTTCTTACTGCAGAAAGTACAAACGACATTCTTCCTACTATTCTTTCCAGAACACAGATTGTAGAGATCCCGAGAATTAATGATGAAGATATTGAAAACTATCTTAAAAAGAATTTTTCAGTTTCAGAAGATAAAGTGAGAGAGATTGTTCATGAAGCACAGGGAGATCTTAATGATGCCATTAAACTTCTGAATTCAGGAGACAAAAGCAATGAGTTTGAAAAGCTTTTTGTACAATGGGTAAGAGATGCATTTATGGTAAAAAAGAAACCGGAATATCTCAGAAGTATCATTTCCTGGGCAAGGGAAATTGCAGGATGGAACAGAGAAAAGCAAAAAAACTTCCTCAACTATTGTTCTGAAATTTTCAGGCTTGCATTACTTCAGAACTATCAGTCTGAGAATCTGGTGTATAAAAAGATCAATGCGAACGGGTTTAATTGGGCCGGGTTTTCTAAATTTATCAGTGGAGCCAATATTGAAAACATCTTAGAAGAAATCAATACGGCCGACCTGCACCTGACCAGAAACGGAAATCCTAAAATCGTCTGGACCGATCTTGGGATAAAATTATCAAGGTATATTCACAAAAGCACATAAAACAGAACTCCGGTACTTTCACCGGAGTTTTTATTTTCTATACTTAAGAGTATATTAAGCTTTCTTTATTTTTACCGTTTTTTTATCTTTTGTTTTAGGAGTATTTTCCGCTGTTTTTGTTTTCATGCCGCAATCTTTATGATGGTTATCTGTGCATGCCTTTTTGTCTTTTACAGAACATTCTTTTTTATCTTTTCCAGCGCAGCATCCTCCTTCTTTTGGTTTCTCCTGAGCATATCCTAGTGTGAATAAAGCTACTGCTGCCATTGAAAGCATTTTTTTCATAATATAAAATTTTTAAAGTGGATAAATGTAATACTTTTTTTAACACTGATAAAATTTTAACTATATCTGCTAATTATTGAGAGTTCTTTCAGGAAATGAATCATCTCCTGTCAGTTTCGTATCGTATTATAGAAATAGTCTTTTATTTACAATAAATTAAATCTATATTAAAAAATCAATCAATCGTTTGATTTGAATAAAAACTTGTGTACATTTGCGCCCTGAAAAATGAACACTAACATGATTTCAAAAGAAGAAAATATATTATTCGCTGCCGAGAAGCTCTTTGCAGAAAAGGGATTCGAAGGAACTTCCACCCGGGAAATTGCAAAGGCAGCTAATGTAAACATCTCTATGATCTCATATTATTTTGGCTCTAAGGAAAAACTTTATGAGAAATTAGTGGAATACAGAATGAATGAAGGTCAGTTTTTTTCAAAAGATCTTTTGGGAAGAACAGACATCAACGAATGGCAGAAGATTGAAAGAGTAATTGATCAGTTTTCGCACAGGATCCGGACTCAAAAATGCTTCTACAGGATTATGCAGAGAGAGCAGCTGCATACCAAGAATCCTCAGATTGTAGAATTTTTGAAGCAAATCAAAATGGGATTCCTTTCCATGTATTCGCAAATATTGCAAAGTGGTCTTAAAAATGGGGTTTTTACCAAAAATCCGCCCATTTATCTGCTTCATTCTACCGTAAGCGGAACCTTGTTTTATGCATTCAATGCGAAAGAAATGTATAAAGAGTTCCTGAATGAAACAGAAGACGAAGAGGCTTTTGATGAAAAATACTATACAGAACTTAATAAACATATTAAATATTTACTAAAAGACCTTTTAGGTTATGAAGAGAATAAATAACTCAGTGATTGCATTATCACTATTCGTAGGAATAGCAAATGCAAATGCTCAGGAGAAAAGAACACTTACTCTTGACGAGGCCGTGCAGCTGGGAATCCAGAACAGCAAGAATCTCAAGATCGATGCAGCCAGAATCGAAGAGGCTACTGCTGATCTTTTGGAGGCTAAAAATAGACAACTACCGGAATTAAAAGTGTCGGGCAGCTATATGTATCTTCCGATAAAACCGAATGTTGATATCAAACTTCCTGGTCTTGCAGGAGGAGCTGGCGGACCTGAGATACATCAGGTAGTTTACGGTTCAGCAAATCTTAGCGTTCCTATTTACAGTGGTGGAAGAATCAAGTACGGAATTCAGTCTGCTAAATATCTGGTAGAAGCTTCCAAATTAAGCACTGAGAATGATAAAATTGCCATTGCTTATAACGTTGCCCATGCTTATAATAACCTTTTTAAGGCTAACCAGTCCATCAAGGTTTTTGAAGAAAATCTTGCCGCTTCCCAAAAAAGAGATGAAACCTTCCTTAAAATGGAAAACAATGGTTTGATTGCAAGAAACGACAGATTAAAGGCAAATCTTCAGACCTCAAATATTGAACTTCAGCTGTTGGAAGCTAAGAATAACTACAATATTGCCAACATCAATATGGATCTTTTATTGGGTCTTCCTGAAACGACAGAACTTACAGTAGATGAAAATTATATTGAAGAAGGATCAGACGTAAAACCTGTTGATTTTTACGTTACTGAAGCCAGAGAAAACCGTAAAGATTTACAGGCGCTGGCACAGCAGAGAAAAGCCGCAGAACTGGGTTCCAAAGCTGCAAAAGCAGAAAACCTTCCTTCCATCGCATTTACAGGAGGTTATGTAGCTGCAGACATTCCTAAGTTTCTTACGGTATACAATGCCATCAATGTAGGAATCGGGGTTTCTTATAACTTATCCAACCTGTGGAAAGAAAATTCTTCATTGAGACAATCACAGGCAAGAGAGAAACAGCTTGCTGCTACTGATGAATTATTGAATGATAATATTAAGCTTGATGTGAACAGAGAGTACCAAAACACAGACTATTCAAAAAAGAGAATTGCTGTTTTTGAAAAATCGGCGGAACAGGCTAATGAAAATTACAGAATTACCAAAAATAAATACGACAACGGGTTGGCAACCATGACTGAATTATTGGATGCAGACGCTGCACAGATTGCTGCCAACGTTGGAGTGATCAATGCTAAGGCAGATGCCGCACTGGCATACAGAAAACTATTACAGACAACAGGAACTTTAACAATTAAATAATCAGATCGAAACCAAAATGGAAAATAATAATACACAGGCAGCTGAACCTAAAAAGAAAAAAAGTTTAATCTTTCCTATCATTTTAGCAGCAGTAGTAATTGGAGGAGGAATCTACGGTTACAGAGCGTATACTTACGGACAGTATCACGAAGAGACTGATGATGCTCAGATTGCTTCCAATATGGCACCGGTAATTTCTAAAATCTCCGGTTATGTAGCTCAGGTAAAAGTAAAAGACAATCAGTTTGTGAAGAAAGGAGATACATTGGTGATTTTGGATAACAGAGATCAGAAAATGGCTCTTGAACAGGCTCAGGCAGCATTATCTACTGCCAAAAGCAATATCTCCAATGCAGAAGCTGCTACCACAGCTACTTCAAAAAATATAGGCTCTTCAGCAGCAGCAGTAGTAACGGCTAATGCCCAGATTGAAGCGGCAAAAGTAAATGTTTGGAAAACTTCTCAGGATCTGAAGAGATATGCCAATCTTGTAAAAGATCACTCTATTACAGAACAGCAGTATGAGCAGGCTTTGGCAGCAAAACAATCTGCAGACAGACAGTTACAGGTGTTGGTAGACCAGAGAAATCAGATTGCCCAGCAAACACATATTGCTTCTTCTCAGACGGCTGCCAGCTCACAACAAATCAGCGTGGCAGGTTCTGTGGCTAAACAAAGAGAAGTAGATGTAGAAAATGCAAAATTGAACTTATCATACACCGTAATTCTTGCCCCTGAAGATGGATACGTTGGAAAAGTCCCTACACAGGCAGGTCAGTATCTGCAGGCGGGAGCACAACTGTTTGCTTTGGTTAAAAACGACCAGAAATGGGTGGTGGCCAACTTTAAAGAAACGCAGGTAGATAAAATGGTAGAAGGCCAGAAAGTGAAAATTGAGATTGATGCTTTTCCTGATCAGGAATTTGAAGGAGTAGTAAGCTCTTTCTCTCCGGCTACAGGAGCTACTTTCTCTATTCTTCCTCCGGATAATGCAAGTGGGAACTTCGTAAAAGTAGTTCAGAGACTTCCTGTAAAAATCGATTTTGTAAATCTTGATAAGAATATTGCCAAAAGATTGAGAACAGGAATGAACGTGAAGGCAGAAGTTGCTTTGAAATAACATTTAAAATTGTTAAAAGTCAATGAACTTCGTTGTCAGTAGTGAATCATCTTTGCAGTCAACTTAAATGGACTGTTTAAAATTCACTATTCACTTGCGAAGCACAATTCACAATTGACTTTTCACATCGAAAAAAACTTATGCAGGATTCATTAGTAGAATATGGAGCGCGGAGAGTGATCATTACGATTACAGCTATCCTTTGTGCCCTTCTTGAAATTGTAGACTCCACGATTGTTAATGTTGCCTTGAATGAAATGAAGGGAAATCTTGGAGCTACGCTTTCAGAAGTAGGGTGGGTGATTACAGCGTATGCCATCGGGAACGTTATCATTGTTCCGATGACGAGCTGGCTTTCACAGCAGTTTGGGCGTAGAAATTACTTTGCGGCATCCATCATTATATTCACCGTATTTTCATTCTTATGTGGAAACGCGACCAATATCTGGGAACTTGTGTTCTTCAGATTGATGCAGGGAATCGGAGGTGGAGCCTTATTGGTAACCTCACAAACGATTATTACGGAATCTTATCCGATTGAAAAAAGAAGTATGGCTCAGGCAATTTATGGTCTGGGAGTAATTATTGGTCCTACATTAGGGCCGCCTCTTGGAGGATATATCGTTGATAACTTCAGCTGGCCGTATATTTTCTATATTAATATTCCGATTGGAATTGCAGCTACGCTGATGACCCTTCAGTTTGTAAGAAGTCCGAAATATGCAGAAAAACGTAAAGTTTCCGATGTAGACTGGATTGGAATTGCTTTACTGGCAGTAACAGTAGGTTCATTACAGTTTATTCTGGAAAGAGGACATGAAGAAGACTGGTTTGAAAGCGGAATGATCGTAGCCTTCACTGTAGCAGCAGTTTTAGGATTTATACTATTCCTTTGGAGGGAGCTTACCTTCAAGTATCCGATTGTTGAGCTCAGAGTACTTAAAAACAGTAACCTGAGAATCGGAACTATGATGTCGTTCGTTCTTGGATTTGGATTGTACGGTTCTACATTCATTGTTCCATTGTATACCCAGAGTATTTTGGGATGGACGGCACTTCAGTCAGGAGCTTTGATGATTCCGGCTGCTTTAACGACAGCCTTTATGATGCCTATCATTGGCAGACTACTGGCAAAAGGAGCAAAACAGCAGATCCTGGTTTCATTAGGACTCTTTATCTTCTTCGTTTACAGCTTCTGGGGATACAAAATTCTGACACCGGATACCGGCAAAGATGCCTTCTTCTGGATGCTGATTGTAAGAGGAGCAGGCTTGGGATTATTATTTATTCCGATTACCTCTTTGTCATTAAGTACCCTGAAAGGACAGGAGATTGGGCAGGGAGCGGCTTTTACAGGGATGATGAGACAGCTGGGAGGATCTTTCGGGATTGCAGCCATCACTACCTTTATTGCCAATGCAGGACAGAAGTACAGAAATAACTTAATTTCCCATCTGGACGAAAACAGTTTTGATGTTCAGCAAAGGCTGGCCGCATTGAAAGCCAATTTTATTGCGAAAGGAATGACTCCTGATGCCGCAATGAATGCTGCCTATAAAATGCTCGACTTATCTGTAACAAAACAGGCCACTGTTTTATCTTATATGGATGTATTTCTTTACCTCGGAATCGTATTCCTGATATGTATTCCGTTTATCTTACTCGTAAAAGAAAGAAAGAGTAAAGAAAAAATAGATTTGAGTGAAGCCATGCACTAAATTTTAAATAAAAAAACCTTCGAAATTCTCGAAGGTTTTTTATTTTGTTTATGTTGTAAAATAATGATAAACAATACCTTTTGTTCTCATTTTGTTAAATAAAAAATAATATCACTTGTTGGAGAGTTTATTTATTTTTTCTAGCTTTACATCACCAAATGAAAAAGATATGAATAAATTCCCTCACCTTTCCGCAGTTTTTTCAAAAAGGACTTACAGGAATACAGTACCGGATCTTCATCTAAACATCGGATATTAATACCAACCGAAGGATTTTTTTTATTTGTTTTCATATTTTATGAAGACAAATTTCTAATTTCAGGAAAGCTGTATTGAATATTGTATTTAGACTTATTATTTAAACTTAACCATGATTTTTTGAAGCGAAACCCAACCTGCAGCCTGGAATTCCTGCTGTTGCAAAAATATTGATGGAAGCCATTTTTACATCCAGTCCCGAATATAATTTTGAATTTAAAGAATTAAATGACTACAAATGCGAATTGCTCATTAAAGGAGTAGACCGTTACCATAAAATCACTCATAGTCTGCAAATTGCAGGTCTGTTGAAATGGTCAGTGGTCAAACCTTTTTATACAGGGCATTTGCGAGACTATGGGACTGGATGTTTTATTGGATATTAAAGTACTCAGGCTTGATCCGGACAGCACATGCAGCTATCATGTCATCGTCTCCGGGAAATAGCCTCCAACATGAATAATACCCGGAAATTGTACAACAGCATTCAATAGGAGAGGCTGTCTCAAAAGTGTCATTCTGAACGAAATGAAATGTAGTGAAGAATCTCATATGTTTGGTTATCAATGAGATTCTTCCTTCGTCAGAATGACAAAAGCCAGATTGTTTGACTTTTGAGACAGCCTCTTTTGCTATTAATAATCATGGATTGGCTTTTAGCCAAAACATACTACGAACGCATTGCATCCCGAACTCCTAATCAATTTTCTCTATCCATTCAATACCACTTACATCAATCAGTTTCAGACTGTGGATATCATTTTTTTGGAAAATATCATCAATATTCAAAGTTACATCAGCTTTTGCTCCCAATGGAATTACCAGACTGTGTTTTCCCGGTTTTACTTTGGCAACATAATGGTTTTGAATATTTTCTTTAGAAAATCCGGCCAGTTCTTTATGATCAAGTTCCTTTAAAACTTTTCCGTTTTTATCCAGAATATGAATTCCTATCAGGAAAGAACCATATACATCAGCTCCTTCCGTCCGGTAGACTTCAAATGTTAACTTTGAATGCTGATGAGAGATATTTGAAACTTCCAGTTTTGGTTTTACCGATTTATTATGCAGTGCTCCCCATACACCTCCATGAAAATACTGATTGGTAAAAAGAGTCAATCCAAATATAATAATTGAGCCTGCGAGCACAAATACTTTTGGGTTTGAGACAGGAACATTTCCTGAGCCAAGCCACTGAAACCATCTTTTTTGAGTGAAGCTTTTGTTATTCTTCATGAAATAATAATCCAGTGAATAAGGACCGCTTCCGGTAAGAAACAGTACGAATCCGCCGGCAATTCCTAAAACTCCGATCTGCCATTCATCAAGACAGGTTGTTCCCAGCCAGCCTGAACCCAGTAATATTCCGAGGGCAAGACTGAAAATTCCGATACTCATTAACCGTGTAAATAATCCGAGAATAATGAATAATCCTACAACCGCTTCAATAATGGTAAAAATCATCATAGAGCGTTGTAAAGCATCGGGATGAGTCACCAGATATTCAATAATAGGTTTTATTCCGAGTGCATTGGGTAAAAAATGATTGAATTTTTCCCCGATATATCCCTTTTCATCAGGAATAAGCTTGTTTTCGAGGATCAATCTGCGCCAGAACGCTGAAAAGTAAGTCCATCCGATCACCATGCGGAGGGATAAAGTATATAATCCGGCCATGTCTGTAGACCGGCTGTTTAAAATATGTTTCATTGAAATTACTATTGTATTGTAAAAAACTGATTTTTATAATTTGATCTGAAAAAATTAAATCAGATGAAGTCTCAGTCTTTTAAACAGAATATATTTCGGAGGGCTGTTACCAGTAGAATACCCGGAATAGTTATTGAGAAAAGCCTTTTCTTCAAAAAAATTGGATTTACCAGAATTAAAACCGGATAAAAATTTATTGTATCGGTGATGAATTTTGGTTTTTGAAACGGCAGCTTCTGAAGAAGCAAAAGCGGAATCACAGCTGAAGGAAATTGAGGTAGTTGTTTTTGCCTTATTCAGCCCGCTGATGAGCTGAACATCAAAAATATCAAGAACATTTCTTTTTACAGAGCACGGAGACAATGAAAAGACCAATATAAGCAGCGTAATGACTGCTTTATAGTTTTTCATATGAAGTCCTGAATTGGGCATAATTACAAAACTACACTTTATTTCAATGTAAGTTTAATAAATTGCAGAAAATTATCTTGAAGATAGAATTATTATTAACTTTAAAATACTGCTGACGGACAGTTGTCACAAAGCTGTCTTATCTTTACCATATTATTTAGAATTTAAACAGAATATTTCAATGAGTTATTGTTTAGCCATAGAAGGAATGCAGCCTGAAAGCAGGAAAGAACTGCACAAAAATTACCATGACAACTATTACGGATATCCTATCCATGATGATAATGAACTGTTTGGAAGACTGATTCTGGAAATCAACCAGGCAGGACTAAGCTGGGAAACGGTTCTGAAAAAAGAAGAAAGCTTCAGAAAAGCGTATGACAATTTTAATATTCAGCAAATAGCGGCCTATACGGAGGAAGACCGTGAAAGACTTTTAAATGATCCGGGGATTATCAGAAACAAACTGAAAGTGAATGCTGCCATTGAAAATGCAAAAACAATTGTTGAGCTTCAAAAGGAATTTGGTTCATTCGAAAAATGGCTGGAACATCATCACCCCAAAACATTGCAGGAATGGATGAAGTTATTCAAGAAAACGTTCAAATTCACAGGAGGAGAGATTGTCAATGAATTTCTTATGAGCACCGGATATCTGAAGGGAGCTCACCATGAATCCTGTCCAATTCATTCGAAAGTATTGGATCAAAAACCTTTTTGGAAAGAGGCTGAGAGGAAGTAGAATACAGCTATTCTTTCAATTAATAAGCCTGGATTCCTCCGGAATGACATATAGGACTGTTTGACATTATGCATACACTGTGTCATTCCGGAGGAATCCATTTTTTTTACCCTTTCAAAGCTTCAATCAACTTCTAAACTGATTGAATAGGGTACAAAGAGATTGTATAAAGTGCTGTTCTATTTCATACTTCTTACGGAAACATCCGGTTTTTCACCTTGAGGAACAATGAAAATTGCATCATCACTGATGGTATCTCCCGGATCAAAGTAATAACTTCCGGTTACAGGGATTGTACTGTTAACAAATTTTCCGGATTTGTCGTAGGCAGAGTAAGTAACATTGATCATCTGGGCTTTCATTTTTAATTCTATCTTTTTTGAGGTCAGCCTGGCTCCTGTTGCATTTATGCAGTCAAGTTCCACAAGACCTATACCGCTTACAATTTGAGGAAAAGCAGAGAGTCTGATATTGTATGCCTTATCTGATGTATTTTTTATGGTTGCAGAAACTTTATAACGGTCATAGGATTTTCCACCGGATTCTATACTTTCTTTATTGAGGATAGTAAAGGTAACAGCCATACCGTTGACTTCAAGTGTTTGGCCATCAGAAATTTTTTGTGCATTCAGAAGATTTCCTAAAAAAGTGAGAGCCGTAAAAGAGAGAAAAAAAGTAAGGTTTTTCATAGAGATTGTTTTAATATTTAATAAGAATTAAATTAGGTAAAAAATTATACTATGAAAATTCTTTAACCAATCTTTTTATTTCTTTTCCATAATCTGTTTATGTTCGTTACCCCATTTTTCGAGTTCGAGGATAATGGGTTTCAGCTTGTACCCGATTTCTGTAAGTTCATATTCTACCTTTGGAGGAACTTCGGCATACACGGTTCTGGTGATGATTTCATCTTCTTCAAGCCTGCGAAGCTGAAGGGTAAGCATACGTTCGGTAATGTTCTGAAGCTTTTTTTTAAGTTCACCAAATCTCATTTTTCCATTGATCAGATAACAGCAGATTGCCAATGCCCATTGCCCTCCGATAATGTTGGATGCATAGATTTCCGGGCATTCATCTGCAAGGGCTTTTTTATTGGCAAAATTGGTAGAGCTTTCTTTTATTTTTGTCATTACTTACATTTTTTATAGTACCATACAATAGGTTGCTAATGTACAAAATGTAAGTAACGTTCAGTAATTTTGTATCAGAAATTTAAGCATAATGAAAACATTAGTGATTGTGACGCATCCTGATATTGAAAAATCAGCGATCAATAAAAAATGGATCGACGAGTTAAAAAAACACCCTGAAAAATATACTGTTCATCAGCTGTACGAGGCTTATCCTGATGGAAAAATCAATGTAGCAGAAGAGCAAAAGCTGATGGAATCTTATAACAAGATTGTATTTCAGTTTCCTTTTTACTGGTTCAGCAGTCCGCCGCTTTTCAAACAATGGCTGGATGAGGTGGTTTTATATGGCTGGGCGTATGGAAGCAAAAGCGGTTTCAAACTGGCCGGAAAGAAAATATCACTGGCTGTTACCGCAGGAATAGATGAAGATGGATATTCTAAAGCCGGAGAATATAAATACACGATGAAGGAACTTCTCCGACCTTATGAACTGACTTTTGATTATATAAAAGCCGATTATAAAGAACCCTTTGTTTATTACGGAATTGAAAGAGATTCTTCCGATGAATGGATCAACAGAAGTGTTCCGATGTATCTGGAATTCTTGGATAATTTATAACAATATAAAAATGAAGTTGGGCTCTGGAATTCAAGAGTTCAACTTTATTTCTGAATATATTCAAAAGGCTCTGGATTCCAGTCCTGAATATATTTCTTTATGGTATTACTATCAATATTAAAGGGAACATCCTGATATTTCCAACCTTTTGAAGGAACTTTTAAATCTATAAGATAGTTTTCAATAGAGTAGATGTCAAGTATTGCCGAATTATCAGGTTTTATAGAATCAAAAATGATCAGGAATTTATCTCCTTTCTGATAAGAGACATTAGCAGTTTTAGAATAAGTAATACCATTAACATGATATTTATAATCTATTCCTACACCATTATTGTTTTTGTGATGCCAGTCCGATATAGCTTCTCCAATGGTATATTTCGGACTTTTGAGCAGATCATTAATTCCTGAATTAGCACTAATTAAACAGAATATAATAAATCCAAAAGTGAGTATCAAAAGAATAATATGAAATTTTTCTGAGATCAATTTTTTCATGTTCGATTAATATATTTCTCATTGAACTTTTGCAGATCTATTACTTGTTCCTTAAAATAGTTTTCAAATTGATCTGAGAGACTTTTATCTTTAAATTTTACAATAGTATACCCGCTGTCAAAAGCAATAATTTCTAAAATACTTTCTGGTATTAAAAATTGATTAGATTCCCAAACACTTGTATCTTCAGCAGATAAGATAGAAATGGCTGAAGTATCGGGTTCAATATTATTTGGAACGGCTGAAATGATCCCCCAAATGATCTGAGTATTGCTTTGATAGAGCAGTTCAAATTCCGGATGATCCAACACAAAATAATCTTCATCAAAATTAATGGGAAGAGTCTGATCAGATATAAAATCTAAATCTGTCAAAATCCATTTATAAATGGCAAGATCATCCCATATAGGCTTTAAAACTTCCTGAAGATTAGTATGGAATTTTACTTTCTTTGTACTTCTTATAATCCAGTTCATCTATTTTTTATTTAAAGATTCTATTGATTTTCTTGTATTTCATATTACTATAAAATCTTTATCCCACAGTAGGCGTATCCTCTTCTTTCAGTATTTTTTTCTCCTTCATGGTAAGCATCATTCTTTCATATTTGTACTTTTCCCAATCAAATGTGTTGAGAAAATCAAGGGCAGCCTGAAAACCTCTGTTGAAAAGATCTTCCTTTTCTTCTTTTTTCATAAAGAAATTCAGCCAGCTGCTGGTACCGCAATTAACGCTTTGTATGCTGTATAAACGGTAAAAAGTATGTTTGGTAAGGAATGTCTTATCATTAAAACCTTTCAGAGTGTTGATGATATTTCCGGCATAGCTGAAAGGTGTTTTAAGGATTTCTTCACTTGTTTTTCCTTTTTCAGAGAGAATAGCTGAATCACTGGTTAGCTGCACTCCAAAAAGAGGCATTCTGGGATAAAAAACTTCATCCGCATGAAACAGGTCAATAGGAAAGTTGGAAATACTGCCACCATCAATGAAAACTCCTGAAGGATTAATGTCTTCGGGTTTCGTATTCATCCAGTATCTCCAGGCATATTTTACGGAATCATCGTCTCTATTGATTTGTTTCTGGAAAGGTTCAAAGAAAAAAGGAACTGCCATAGAAGCTCTTACAAATTCGGCAGGACTGATATGTTTCAGTTCCTCTTCGGACCAGTAGAGATTGGCCATCGTAGGAAGTTCTACTTTAATTTTGGCATTGATATCAGTGGCAATAACAACATATTCTGATGTAAGAAGATAAAACGGATTGTTTTTATAATAGTCATTATTGACCGCACTTTCATAGAAAATTCTGTATCGGGTCTGGTCGATATGTTCCTGATTTTTGATTTTAATTTTTTCAATGTTTTGCAAAGCCATCTGATAATATTCCTGCCCGTTCCCATAGCGGTAGCTGAGATTGAGTTCCTGTCCTTTCTGAATGAATTTTTTGTTGAGATCGGCAACTGTTTGTATTCCAAATTGATCCAGTGCATTTTGCATGGTATTCTGAAAGGTATTTCCGGGATTCAGTCCGCTGTTTTCTTTCCTGAAGTTATTATACAGTTTTTGGATACAGAAAGAGAGAATAACAGCCGGAATCAGGGGAATCAGAAACATCAGTTTGGCGTTCAGTATTGTTGATGATGATGCCAGAAAAGGAATACTGATCAGAATAATAAAAAGGATAGCGGCAATAACAGCATTGATCTTAAAGAAATCTTTGTTGTTCAGCATCGCATGGAGAGTCGTTTTTACATAACTTTTTCCATCCATAAAATCCGAAAAATCCCAGCTGAAAAGAATATCCTTAATAAGTTCACTTTTAGGTTCTTCTTTGGTCTTACAGGCAGCAATAAGCATGGTATTAATAGCTCCGGCACTCGTTCCTGCTACTTTCAGAAAACGGATTCCAAATATTTCCAACCCATAAAGATAGCCTACCAATGCACTTCCCCAGACGCCACCTCCTTCCTGTACAAATTCTATATACTGATTACCATTCTGATCCAGAAGATCAGAGAATTCTTTGGCAGAGATATTCCTGTGTAAAGCAAGCAATTTGTCCTTGGATGCATCTGACAGAGAAGAATCTTCCAGAATTTTGTTAAGGTTTTCAGGAGCCATGGTATTTTGTTTTGATGGTGTGTTAAAGTCAAAAAGTAATCTACAGTGTTTTATTTTACTGAGAATATAATAACATATTCTTCTTTGCAACTTTGTGTTTATATTAAATTACCACTGTCTTCGTCTCACATAAATAAACGTACTGATCACAACCGTTGCCATTACTCCCAATGTTATAAAATATCCGTACTTATGATGAAGCTCAGGCATATTATCGAAATTCATCCCATAAACTCCGGCAATAAAGGTAATTGGTAAGAAGTAAACGGAATAAATCGCCAGAACTTTCATCACCTGATTCGCTTTTTGATCCGAAAGTGCCAGAAACATAGAAATAAGGTTGGTGATCTGAATATTTAAATGATCAAAATCGGCAACCACATCTTTATGTTTATCTTTTAGATCAACAGTTTCTGAGTCCTGTAAATTCAGCAGTTTAAATTTATCAATAGCATCTGTAGAAATTACCAATACACGGGAATTTAATCCTGATTTTCGTTTCAGCTTGTAAAGACGGCGGATCTGGCTGGTATGATTGGTGTTTTTAAGAAAAATTTCATTCTCTATATTGTCCATTGTTTCGAACAGACTTAAAGATTCATCATCAAAGCTTTTCATGATCAATATCGCAATCATCAGAATGATTTGCTGAGGTTTAAGATCTTCCTGAATCAAAGAAACCTTTTTTCTGGTATCTGAAATACTTCTGGTCTTCATCCTGTGGATGGTAATAATGGTATTTTCCACCAGAAAAATCCCGATTTTGGTACTGATATCACTGATGGTGTTCAAATTCTTTCTTTCCAGCTCTGTACTTTCACGGAGTAAAAAGAATTTTACATTCCCGTCTTCTTCATATTTCGGAAGGTGATTAGGATCCATCGTATCTTCCAGAAGAAGATTGTTGATTTCATATCTTTCATGAAGAAATTTCAGGTCTTCTAAAGTAGGAGCCTCTACATCTACCCATTCGCACTGGGAGGTTCTGTATATCGTATCAATTGGCATAAAGTAAAAATACTAATATTTTGAAAAACTATGTGTTAAATAAGTTTTATCTTTGCCAAAATTAAAAAACTATATGATTAAAAGTACAATAAAAGGGTTCGGATTTTATGTTCCAGATAACGTTGTTACAAATGATGATTTGGCAAAACTCATGACAACCAATGACGAATGGATTACAGAAAGAACAGGTATTAAGGAAAGAAGACATAGAAAAAACAGAGATGACTCTCAGGAAACTACCGCTTATCTGGGGTTTAAAGCTGCAGAAAAAGCCATCCATAATGCCGGCCTTACCTCAAAAGATATTGATTATATTGTTTTTGCAACGCTTTCGCCGGATTATTATTTTCCGGGGTGTGGGGTATTACTTCAGGATATGCTGGGATGTGATACCATTGGAGCATTGGATGTAAGAAACCAGTGTTCAGGATTTGTATATGCTATGAGCGTTGCCAATGCATTCATCAAATCAGGTACTTATAAAAATATTCTGGTGGTGGGAGCAGAGGTTCACTCTTTCGGACTTGATTTTTCTGACGAAGGGAGAGGTGTATCGGTCATTTTCGGTGATGGGGCAGGAGCTGTTGTTCTTTCTGCATCAGAAAATGAAAATGCAGGAGATATTTTAGCGGTGAATATGCATTCTGAAGGAAAATATGCAGACGATCTTTGTACCCAGTTTCCGGGATCAAAATACGGATGGAGTGACAGAATGAGAAGAGATCCTGAAAATGTAACAAACAAAGAAGTATATCCTATTATGAACGGAAACTTCGTATTCAAACATGCGGTAACAAGATTCCCTGAAACGATGATGGAGGCATTGAATAAAGCTGGAAAAACCATTGAAGATCTTGACATGTTCATTCCACATCAGGCCAACCTGAGAATTGCTCAGTTTGTACAGGAAAAATTTGGATTACCGGAGGATAAAATCTTTAATAACATCCAGAAATATGGAAATACAACAGCAGCCTCTATTCCCATTGCTTTAAGCGAAGCGATTGAACAAGGGAAAATCAAAAGAGGAGACCTTGTACTTCTTTCAGCATTCGGAAGCGGATTTACGTGGGGAAGCGTCTTGTTTGAATATTAATTTATTCCTATATGAAAATTAGAAGAGTCCTTTTTACAACCAGTTAAAAAGGACTTTTTTATTATTCCCCACACTCTTTGCCGGGGAACAATTTTCATGCAAAGGATGATCTGCCGGCATTATTAGGTTTTGAGATAAAGCTTTCTTGTCAAAAAACTATTAACCAGGCATAATGTGGTGTTGCTGCCAGCTATACAAATTTCGTTAGCATAGAGAATGGCTTTATACATTTCCGGCTATGATTTTGTCCATTTTCTTGTTCATTTACTGATGGGTAATATCCCTTTATAAGGATTTTTTTTAAATAATTTTTACATTATTAAAGTCTATTTGCTCTTATAAATATTTCACTTAATTGTGTTTTGTTTTCAGATAATTTGCTGTTTATATATTAAATTTTATATTTAAGTGATAGATTTTTAGGTATTTAGTTACTTGTGTATGTTTTTTTTGTAACTTTAAATAAAATTATTCCTTTAAAAATATTTATAAAACTGAAAGATCGTTCCCAGCCATTCAGTTTAGTAATACAAGTGGCTTATTAAGAAGTTTGTATGAGCAAATATTAATTTAAATATATACATTATGAGAAAAAATTTATTACTAGCAGGCTTGTTTACCACATTTTCTTTAGTGGTAAAATCACAAGTTGGGATTAACACTTCCAATCCTCAGGGAGTATTTAATATTGACGGGTTAAAGAATAATCCGACAACAGGAGTTCCTAATGCCGTTCAGGCTAAAGATGACCTGGTGATGATCTCTAATGGTAATCTGGGGCTCGGGCTTACTGCTCCCGGTACTACATTGGATGTTAATGGGGCCATTACCAACCGTGAAACTGCTTTAGCCGTTGCGGGTAATGCTGTTACTATTCCGGTTAATGTAAGCCAGGTACAGCTTACCGGAGCCGCTACAGCTACGGTGGCCATTTCTGCCTTTGCCGCTCCCAACCCGGGCCAGCGGCTTATTGTTTATAACAATACCACAGGTGGATTTGGGGCTACACTGGATGGCGTTACTATTCCTAATGGCAAAGCATTGGAATTTGTTTTCAGCAATTCATTCTGGAGGTCTACCGACGGAGGAGCAGCTGGAGCTTCCCCTACTAATATCTATACCGCAGACGGTACTCTTGCAGGGAACAGAACGGTAACACAGGGAGCCAATACCCTTACATTTACAGGAACACAGACCAATGCATTTTCTGTAGATGGAACTACCTTATCTGTGGATGCTGCCAATAACCGTCTGGGAATTGGAACCACTACTCCTTCAAGTAAATTACACGTAGAAGGCAGTCAGTTGCTTAATGCAGCAGTTACTACAGCCCAGACTAAAAATGCATTGGATATTAATGTTGGACAAGATGGGTTTGGCTATGGTAACCGTACAGATAATTTCGGTATTAATATGAAATCTTCATCTTCAGTATTTACAGGACCTATTTCACGTATTAACTTTGGTGATGTTTCCACAACAACGGCAACAGGGGATCGTTACCTGTCTTTTAGTGTTGGGCGGATTCCCAACGAGCTGATGTATCTTACAGATGCTAATTCCGGAAGAATAGGTATAGGAACATCTACACCGCAAAGAGCTCTACACGTTAATGGTGCCTTACAGGTTACCAATGAAATCAATGTGGGAGGTAATGGCACTACTGCGGGCAGTGCAGGTACTTCAGGGCAGATTTTAACATCCGGCGGGGCAGGAGCAGCACCAACATGGCAAACCCTGAATACAATAAGCGGAACTATTAACGGCGCTTATTATGTACAGGGAACTACTGCTGCTACAGCCGCACAGGGAACGACAATTGATGTGCCAGGCGCAACAATTACTCTGACAGTTCCTGCAGGAAGAACTCAGACCTTTTTATTTACTGTTTTGGGATATGCAACATTGGTAGACGGTAACTCGAGTCAGGGGGTTTTTGCCCTTGTACAAAACGGAACAAAAATTTCTTCAGCCTTTGCTTCTAAAGCAGGAAGCTTTCCTGGAGGCACAGCTTTGGGAAGTATGCCGGTTCCGGTGACATTTTTGAAATCAGTAACCCTTACAGCAGGAACTTATACATTTAAAGTACAATATTCTGCATGGTTCGGATCTGCAACGGTGAATTTTGTACCTTCTGGTTATGGAGGTTATAATGGTGATACAGAATCCATGCTTACTAAGATGCAGATTTTAGTATATAATAACTAAGCATTTACAAAATAAATAAAAAACCGCGGAACCTCAGTTCTGCGGTTTTATTATTAACTAATGTCTATCCAATTAAAGACTTTTCAATAGCTTTTCCGTGTCGGAAGAATCCTGTCCTGTACTTTTGGCCAGCTCAATAGATTTTTCAGCCCACATTTTTGCATTTTTCTTATCACCAACCTTATTGTAAAGATTCGCTAAAGTATCTGTATTGGCAAAATTCTGATCTTTCTTTACAGATTCCTGTGCCCAGGCAATGGCTTTTTCCAGAGAAGTTTTATTGCTTACATTTTCAAAAAAGTTCCATGCTAGAGAATTCAGTTCATCAGAACCAACTGCAGAATAATCTTTGTAAAGGTCAAGAATTAATTTCTCATACTCAGGAATATCTTTATTCTTTAAAGCTCTGTTGGCTTTCATTCTTTTTAAGATCTTATCAGCTTCTTCTTTGCTCAGGAATTTCTGGGTTTCAGCCATAAAATAGCTGTCATCCCATTTCTTTGTATCCGGATTATAGGCTTTTTTAGAAATGGTGTTCAGCTTAATATTTTTATCAAACTTTTCATATTTATCCTCAGGGAAGAATTTAATGATATCAGCTTTTTTATCCTGGAAAATTTTGTACAAAGGACTATCTGTAATTTGTACTCCTGAAAGAAGCATTTGGATATCTTCCTGATCTAAACTTGTTTTCTGCTGAAAGTAACGGTTAAGAACTTTCCCGGCAAACTCAGCATCGTTATACATGGTAAGGACCGCAAGATTTTTTAAAAACTCAGGATCTTTTTCCCCTTTTTCAAACTGCTGCTTCAGAGAAGTGAGTCTTTTGTTTGGATCTTCTGCGTCTTTTGCAAACTGGATAAAGTCTTTTTCTTCCACATATCCTAATGTTCTGTGTACCGCTTCACCGTTTCCGTCTATAAAAAGATAAGTAGGAAATGCTTTTACATTATATTTTTTGGCCAGCTCAATTCCTTCTCCTTTTTCCATATCAATTTTAGCATTGATAAAGTGAGAGTTGTAATACTCTCCTACAGACTGAAGAGGGAAAATGTTTTTAACCATCAGTTTACAAGGTCCACACCATGAGGCATATGCATCAATAAAGACCAGTTTTTTTTCTTTTTTTGCTTTGGCAAGAATAGAGGCGAAATTGCCTTCTTCAAATTTGATTCCCTGCGCCCATGCAAGGGCTCCTATAAAGATTGAGGAAAGTATTGCTATTTTTTTCATAAAACTTTTTATTCCCTGCAAATGTAATAAATATGATGACACATGAGCCGTTCATATTGAAAATAATTACACAGGAACTTTGATTTTAATACAGGTGTCAGCTTGTATTAAAGATAATCTTTTATTATTTTGGTTTTATTATTAAAATTAACGTAAATGATTGTTTTGTGTTAAATGATTAAATTTCAATATAATGTTTTAATAAAAAATAAAATATCACTAGTTTTGTAAAAAACAAAAAGACACTCCCGTAAAAATAATGATGAATTATTATAAAATCAAAATAATAATTTGTTCTTCTATGACTAAAAGTCTTTTGAAATTTTTGTTTCTGCTGACAATATCAGTCCCCCTATTCGCTCAGAAAAAAAGTAACTTTGACCTTATCTGTGAGAGAACTTCTTCCGTAACAGCCTATAAGGATTTACCCAAAGCAATAAAAACTGCAGATTCTCTCTACATGAAGGCACAAAAACCCTCAGAGAAAATAAAATGCCTTGTGCTCTCTTCAGAACTATATCAGCATGCAGGTGAACTTAAAAAAGCAATCTGTTACAGTGAAAATGCCCATTCTGTGATCAATCAGATTAATGATCCGGAATGGATGGCTGTGGTGACCAGATTACTTGCGAGGCAATATAGACAGGTAGGGTTATACGAAAGATCCAAAAAATATATTGTAAAAGGACTGTATGCTTCAGGACAGATTGTTGATTTTCAGAAAAGTAATGAAGCGGCTGGACTCCTGAATCAGGAAATGGCCTTCTATGAAATGGAGATGGGGAATTTTCCCAATGCAATACGGAATATTGAGTCCTCTCTGAAATATTTTGGAAAAATAAACAGCAATAATAAGAACAGAACAGCAGCAGCTTCTTATCAGCTGTTGGGAGATGTCTATTTCAAACTTAATGATTATTCTGTTTCCGAAAGTTATTACCGAAAAGCAGAAGGATTGCTTAAAAATGGAAGCTGTACCCTGGGATTGGTATACAATGGATTAGGAGGGATCCGCCTAAAGCAGAAAAACTGGAACGATGCTGAACGGTATCTTAAAAAAGCAGAAAAAATTGCAGATACATCCCGAAGTCTTAAACTAAAAAAAGCAGTTTATTCCAATATAAATGATTACTATGAAGGAATAGGAGATAATTTTAAAGCTTCATTATATGCGGTGAAATATATGCATGCTTATGACAGCATAGCAGCCCGTAATCAAAGTTTTGTAACAATGGGAGCTGAGACTCTGAAAGGGAATAGCAATAAGAAAGGAGGGCAGATGAATCTGGTGAAAAATACTGCCATTGTCATTCTGTTTACTTCGCTGGTTGGCTTACTTGTTTTATTCAGGACAAAGCAGAGAAAACAACGCTCAAAATTCAGAAATATTATAAGAACTCAGTTACATATGATCAGTAGCAGAACTCATTATCCTTTAGCTCAATCCGGCGATTCTGAGTTTTCGAATATATTTGTGGAAGAAGTTGATGAAAAAGACTCGGAAGCAGACCGAAGAAGGAATGATTCCCTGATGACTTCCGAAACCGAATCGAAATTACTTGAACTGCTTGAAGATTTTGAAAAAGGTAATCTTTATAACAATAAAGGAATGTCTTTGTCTTTTCTTGCAGGGGAACTGAATACCAATACAAAATATCTGTCTTACGTAATCAATCAGCATAAAAATGCAGATTTCAAAACGTATATCAATCGTTTAAGAATCAACTATATTGTAGACAAACTAATTAATGATGAGAAGTACAGACAATATAAAATAAGTATTCTGGCTGACGAATGCGGATTCTCTTCACACAGCAAATTTGCCGCCGTCTTTAAAGCGGTTACAGACTATTCTCCATCAGCATATATCAAATATCTGGATGCTGAAAACACATCAGATAAAAATGTTCATTTTCCTGAAAATGATTAAAAAGAGAGGCTTAATTTAATTCTATCTTGCCATTTTCACGAAAATGAACAACCTATTATTTGAAAGGAAACCTTTGCTATCATATCTTTGCGCCAGTTTCACAGTACACACACAATTCTGTTACAGCTTATCACTTTTATTTCATTTCTGAATTAAGATCATTATAAGACAAACTGCGATTCCCATTTTTAGCTTTTTAATGATATATTCTTCTGAGCAGGAAGAAAATCATATATCATAATCGGGGTTGATTGCCCGGTTTTTTTTCAGTCAAGTTTTTTTAAGTGCAAATCCACAGTAATCTGTGGATTTGTGATTTTATTTAAGTTTTGTGCTGTCGGTTTTGGTTTTTGACGTATCGGCAGCTGCCGGAGTCGGTATAGAATTGGCTACAGCGGAGTCTCCCATCCTGTTTCTTAGAGAATCTTTATTATGAGCTTCTTTATATTCTTCTCTTTTTTCTTTGTTTTGAGCACAACTTCCAAGGAAAAGAAGTCCAACAACTGCTCCTGTACAGAATAATTTTTTCATAGTAATTTTTTTGACTGGTTTTCTTGAGTAAATATAATAAATCTTGAATGCAATTGTAAACAAACACATTTTTTGGAAATAAAACCCCGCTCTTTATATTTTCTGATGTTAAGAATTGCTGCCACAGCCTTTCTCCATGATCTTTTTTGAAGGATCTGTATATTACCTAAAGAGATCTTTATATACCCTGAATAAGGCTACAGATCATTTTAGTGTTGAAGAAAATTAATTTTTTTCAGACATTCAGCTTTTTATTTGCATCATCTGCATCTTTGCCGGGTTGAATAAACTCTTTTTCTGTAAAATAACCTAAACCTCTGTGAATAAGCTCACCTTTCCATTAATAAATAAGTAAGTGGGATAAGAGTTTATGTGGTATTTTTCTACTAATTCAATCCCTACACCTTTTTCTGTATTAATGTTTACATTTATGAAATGCTGGATATAGTATTCACTCACAGATTGCAGGATGAATATATTTTTAACCATGAGTTTACAGGGATCACACCAGTATGTATAAGCATTAATAAATACTGATTTATAGTATTTTTCAGCTTTGGATATAATTTCAGGAAATGCACCATTATCAAATTTGATATCTTGATAAGATAAGGCAGCTGAATTTTTTTTATCATTGTTGTGTTGTTTCCATCAAAGATAAAAAAATGATAGTAGAAAGTATAAAAAAATCCACAATGAGTGATTTGTGGATTTACATTTTAAATTAGAGGTATAAAATACTATTTGACAGGAGACATTGCCGCAGAATCCTTTTTCATTTGGATAGAGTCGGGATTCTTCATTTTTGTAGTCATGGTATCAGTAGCTGCAGGATCTATATTTTTCTGTGTGTTCTCTACTGTTGCTGAATCACGGCTACTGGTTGACATTGTCGATTCTTTGGTTCCACAGCTCACTGTAAATATTCCTATTCCGACGGCTGTTAGCAATAACTTTTTCATATTATTTTATTTTGTGGTGTTGTATTAATAAAAAAATCAACAATTATTCCTAACAAGGCTGGGAGAATCGTAAAATATCGGTAAATTTTGTTAAAAGATGTTAGTGGAGATACTGGGTTTCGAGATACGGGATATGCGAGTTTAACGTATAGTGTTTAATGTTGATTGTAGTCCAAAAAATACTTTATTACCAGAAATACTCTCATACTCTAATATTCTCAAACGCTATAACCCTCAAACTCTCAAACCTTCCCACTCTCAAACCTCGTGTCTCGCACTCCACAAAAAAGCCCCGAAACCGAAATTCCGAGGCTGTATTCCAAGAACAGACAACAATTACTCATTGCCTATTACTTATTAATCATTATTTATTAATTACCCTAGGTAAGGATATTTGTAGTTTTTAGGAGAAACGAAAGTCTCTTTTACGCTTCTTACAGAAACCCATCTCAGAAGGTTCATTTTAGAACCTGCCTTATCATTGGTTCCTGATGCTCTGCCACCACCGAAAGGCTGCTGGCCTACTACGGCACCTGTAGGTTTATCATTGATATAGAAGTTACCTGATGCATTTTCTAAAGCTTTGTATGCTTCGCTGATTGCGTAACGGTCTTGTGAGAATACAGAACCTGTTAATGAATAAGGAGAAGTAGAATCTACCAGTTTCAGCGTTTCTTTCCAGTCCTGATCTTCATATACGTAGATTGATAAGATCGGGCCAAAGATCTCTTCCACCATACTTTCGTAGTGAGGATTTGTAGTTTCAATTACCGTTGGGTGTACAAACCATCCTTTAGAATCGTCATATTTTCCACCGATCGCCACAGTAGCTTCGTCAGAAGCATTTGCTCTGTCGATATATCCTTTACATTTTTCAAAAGAATTTTTATCAATTACAGCGTTTACGAAGTTTGAAGTATCTTCTGGAGAACCTACTTTAATAGAGCTCATCTGAGTTTCCATTACTTTTTTCACATCAGCCCAAAGAGATTTCGGCACATACGCTCTTGAAGCCGCAGAACATTTCTGACCCTGATATTCGAAAGCACCTCTTACCAATGCCGTTGCTACTGCTTCTACGTTAGCAGACGAGTGAGCAATAACGAAGTCTTTACCACCAGTTTCTCCAACGATTCTTGGATATGTTCTGTAGTTGTGGATATTATCACCGATCATTTTCCACATTCCCTGGAATACTTTTGTAGAACCAGTGAAGTGAAGACCTGCGAAATCTTTATGAGCCAATACTTTTTCAGCCGTTTCTTTACCATCCGTAAAGATCATGTTGATAACCCCTGCAGGAAGACCCGCTTCTGTTAATACATCCATGATTACTTTTGCAGAATATACCTGCTTGTCAGATGGCTTCCAAACCACAACATTTCCTAACATTGCCATACAAGTCGGAAGATTTCCGGAAATTGCGGTAAAGTTAAATGGAGTTACGGCAAAACAGAATCCTTCTAATGGTCTGTATTCAACACGATTCCAGATTCCATTGTCAGAAACCGGCTGCTCAGCATACATTTCTGTCATGAACTCTACATTGAATCTTAGGAAATCGATGAACTCACAAGCTGCATCAATTTCAGCCTGATGTACATTTTTAGACTGTCCGATCATTGTTGCAGCATTAATTACATCTCTGTAAGGACCAGCCAAAAGATCAGCTGCTTTTAAGAAAATTGCTGCACGCTGTTCCCAGCCCAGTTCATTCCATTCTTTTTTAGCTGCCAATGCCGCGTTGATAGCGTCATCCACATGCTGCATACCACCCTGGTAGTAAAACCCGAAATCATGAGCGTGATCCTGTGGAGACTGAAGCTGTACTTTTGTATCAGTCTTTACTTCTTTTCCATTGATGATCATTGGGATTTCTACCTTTTCAGCCCACATTTTTTTATAAGTGTCGATAAGGCTTTTAACTTCCGGAGATCCCGGTTCGTATGAGTTTACAGGCTCGTTTACCGCTAATGGTACTTGCGAAATTGCTTTTGACATATTACGTTTTATTATTTTATTAAATTTAAATAAGATGTGTATACAAATTTACAATAATTATAAAGAAAGAAAAAATACCGCCTGTTTTTATCAGATAAAATCCGATGCAGCACAGTTAATAATAGATACTTCGTTTTTAATTGTAAACGGTATGGAATATTAACATATTTATCTTGTTTTTTAGATTAAACAAAAAAAATCATCCGTTTGTTGTAATTATAGTAATAAGGATAATAAATGATTTGTCCTGGTTTAAAAACAACTGTTAACTGCTGTAAATAAAGGATTTATGGCAGAATGTTAAATTTATATAAATTCACTTTTACTGCAATTTTGAACATTTTAAATAATCTTTTTGAAAGGCGAAGGGTTGGGATTGTTCTAATTTTACATCATTATTAAACAAGTATGAAAAAAAGTCTTATTTTTCTCAGCGTTGTGTGCGGTTCTTCTTTCGCAGAAAGGAAAAACTCGTTCATACTCTGAAATCATTTCAAAAATTAATCTTCTTCAGCAGACGCAGACTGAAATTTACAATTTTTCAGATATACAGGATGTGCAGGATTCCAATGACTGGGAGAAAGTGAAATTTGATTCATTACTTGCACAGCCTTGGCTACACTATTTCTTTGCAGGCTATACTTACAATACACAGGTTGCTGCTGTTCAAAACGGTGATTATATTACAGCGCCAAGATACATTCTATATCATTGCCTGCAGATAGCGGGCTGTTAATCCCTTTTCTTCATTTTTAATGATCCGGTATGGTTTGTAATCACGTCAATACCAATCCGTAAAAATCATTCCCATTTTACATTTCAAAAAGATTGCAGGGATTACCCCAAAAGAGTACAGAGTTCAGTTTTTGAATAACAATAGGATTTCAATATAGTCCGGATGGAAGCGGGAAGTCAGATGCCGGAAATATTGTGCATTAGTCTGATCAAAATAAGTTGAGAATTCAGAAAACTGTTTTAGGAGTTTCATAACTTCCCTTTCCCAGCTTCCATTCTTCCATATTCTACATCTTCTCGTTTTCCAGAATCTTCAGAACCAGTCTTTCCTCTTTTGTAAGATCGGCTTTTCCGTCATTTTCTTCTATGACTTCCAGTTCATCAAGATATTTTTTGATCGTATTGTTCTCGTAAAGGTTGATGACTAAAGGATGAACATAATACTTTCTGCAGACCGTCGATGTATTTCCCAGGTGTTCTGCAACAATGTCGAGGGCTTCTTTTACCTTCTTTTTATATTCAGTGTCATTCTCTGCATACCCGATTTCTTTAAAAGCGATCAGAGCACTTACGGTTCCGGACCATGTTCTGAAATCCTTAGCCGTAAAATCTTCACCACTGATCTCTTTGATATATTCATTGACCATTCCGGAATCTACAGAATGGCGGTTTCCTTCATCATCAAAATACTGAAAAAGCTCTTTCCCGGGAATATCCTTGCATTTCTGTACCAGCCTTGCCAGCCTTTTACTTCTGAGGTCAATTTTATGCATAATACCTTTCTTTCCTTTAAAAGAAAAAGAAATTTTTTGTCCTTTTACCTTTACATGTTTATCCTTTAATGTGGTCAGGCCAAAAGAACCGTACAGCTTTTCATATACATTATTTCCAATACGGATATTGGTTCTTTGCATAAGGCTTACAATCAAAGCCAGAATTTTTCTTTTCTCAAAATTTCTCAGGGCAAGATCCTGTTCTATATGCAGACGCATGTCCGGTAATGCATACCCGAACTGAAGCATCCTGTAAAATTTTGTATGATTTCTTAAAGCACTCCACAGAGGGTGGTAGCGGTATTGTTTTCTTTTTTTTACATCAAAGCCTGTTGCCTGAAGATGGCCGTTATCAAGAGCACAGATCCAGACATTTTCCCAGGCAGGTGGAATGACCAGTTTATTGATCCTGGTAATTTCTTCTTTATCCTTTATTTTTTCTCCGTCTTTATAATAAGAGTATTTTTTTCCGGTTTTTTTCCGGGTAATTCCGGCGGTTTCTGCATCGGTGGTATATACAAGATGCACCGCCTTTGCAGAAGCTTCCGGATCCTTCATTATTTTAACAATTTTTGAAGGCTTAAGGTGAGAAATCATCTCCAAGTCTGTATTCTTCTCCATAAAACATGGTTAAGAGTTTTTACCCCTCGAAAAAATCAGTAAAAGAATCCCTGCTATCACACAGACTAAGATTATTCCCCACCACATTCCTGCCTTAAAAATCGTTTCTACAGCTTCACAACTTGTGAGTGTCAACAACATTAATATTGTAATACTGTAAAAGCTCCATTTTTTCATAGGTTTCAATTTTTGTGGGTGTACTAGATTCGGAGTCGGTCTGCTCTCCATTTTTTGATAGACCTTTTAATTTCGTCTCCTGAGATATTTTCATGAAGTGCTCTGTATAAAAGCTCTTTGAACTCTTCATCATACGTAAATCTCAATGCAGCAATCTGATCGAACTTCAGTTTCTCAGCAGTTTCATCCGATCTTTTATTGAAAATCTCGAAATAACGCTGTTTAAACTCCAGGATCACCATCCGGTTTTGAAGTCCCAGCGCGTAATGCTGTCTTGTCATGAATGCCAGATAAAAAAGCAGAAAAATTACAACAGAAAATAATATCCAGATCAGCTGATTTCCGGGGTCGTCCCAGATTTTATAAATTCCTAAAATCTCCAGTATTATAAGTAATGGAAGATAAATAAAATGATAGGGCGGATAAAATTTCCTGTGGTTATTATAGTTTTGCTGTTTCATGTTATAGAATGAAGCAATAATCTTTCCAAAAAATTATTATTTTGATAATGTGGTAGTTTTTTTTTCTTAAAAATGATTTCTTTTATGAAATATATTTAGTATTTTGATTTTATTTGAACTCATTTACAATAAAGAATTATTAAGCAAAATAGCGGTAGATTTACCCTTCAGACATCAAATTTTTTGTAACTTTCGGTGGTTAAAAATAAAAAGAATGACTTCAAAGGAAAAAGTTGCTGCACTTCGTGAAGAAATGCAGAAAAATAATGTTGATGCATTTATAGTATATTCTGCAGATCCGCATATGAGCGAATACCTTCCTGAAGAATGGCAGGAGAGAGCCTGGCTGTCAGGTTTCTTAGGTTCTGCCGGTTTTGTGGTAGTTACCAAAGACAAAGCGGGACTTTGGACAGACGGAAGATACTTTACACAAGCTGCTATTGAACTGGAAGGTTCCGGAATTGATCTTTTTAAAGATGGGATGGAAGGAACTCCTAATTATATCGACTGGATTATTTCAGAAATTCCAGCAGGTGGTAAAGTGGCGGTAAATGCTGTTGCAGCCTCTCATGCCAACTGGGAACTGCTTTCTCAAAAATTCAATTCCAAAAATATTACACTTGCAGATGCTCCGCTTTTAAAAGAAGTCTGGAAAGACAGAGGAACTCCATCTGCTAATCCTATTTTTGTTCATCCGGTAGAAAGAGCTGGTAAATCAGTATCCGATAAAATTGCTGCAATCCGTCAGAAAATGGAAGAGCAGGAAGCTACCGTACACATTATCTCAAGTCTGGATGATGTGGCATGGACACTGAATCTGAGAGGAAGTGATGTAGAAAGCAATCCGGTATTCTTAGGATATATTGTAATCACTAAAAATGATGCTGTTCTGTTCACAGGATTAGAGAAAATGGAAGTGGCAGCCAGAAAACAAATGGATGATTCCTTTGTAAAAATGATGCCTTACGAAGAATTCTACAATTACCTGAAGACCTTCAAAAACGAAAAAGTTCTGGTTTCTCCGAACAGCAACCAACAGATTTTTGAAACATTAAAATCAGACAATCAGTTTATCAAAGCTCCGGTTCCCGGCAACCTGATGAAAGCCCAGAAAAATGAAGCTGAGCTGGAAGGTTTCAGAACAGTAATGGTAAGAGACGGAGTAGCCATGGTAAAATTCCTTTATTGGCTAACGCACAATGCAGGAAAAGAAACGATGAATGAATATTCTATAGGACAAAAACTGAAAGGATTCCGTGCAGAAGGTGAAAATTTTGTCGGAGAAAGCTTTGGTTCTATCGTAGGATATAAAGATAACGGTGCTATTATGCACTATTCTGCCAAAAAAGAAGGAAGCAAAGAAGTAACCAACGAGGAAACAATCCTGGTAGACTCAGGAGGTCAGTACCTTGAAGGAACTACAGATATTACAAGAACTTTTGCCTTAGGAACACCATCGGAAGAGTTTAAAAGAAATTCAACATTGGTATTACAAGGACTGATCCGTTTATCAATGGTAAAATTCCCGAAAGGAACAAAAGGAGTACAACTGGATGCTATTGCAAGGCTTCCGCTATGGATGGAAGGGAAAGATTTCAACCACGGAACGGGACATGGGGTAGGAAGTTTCATGAATGTACATGAAGGACCGCAAAATATCAGAAAAGATCTGAATCCTCAGGAACTTCTTCCGGGAATGGTATGTTCAAACGAACCGGGGTACTATCTTGAAGGACATTATGGAATTCGTCACGAAAATCTTATTGTCGTAAAAGAATCAGAAACAACAATTCACGGAACATTCTATGAATTTGAAACACTAACATTCTGTCCGTTCTTCAAAGATACAGTGGTGAAAGAAATGCTTTCAGAAAGCGAAATCGCCTGGCTGAACGGTTACCATAAAACCTGTGAGGAAAAGCTTGCTCCATACTTGGAAGGTGAAGTTAAAGAATGGTTCCTTCAACTGGTAAGCCCTCTTTAATAAAGATTCAAAGGTGAAAGCAGATGACCATCATAACTTTAAACCCTGAATTGTAAATATTAAACTGAATATTGTTAGATAATCCAAAGTCCTGTAAGGTATTTCCTGCAGGACTTTTCTTTTTATACAACCGTATTTTTACGGATATAATTCTGGGGATTTCACTGATGCATAAAAAATAAGGTTGACTTATCTTTGTTACAACAAAACATCATTCATATCTTCATAAATAACTCAAGTAAATTCAAAACGGTAGATCATCTCGTCCTGAGATGATTTTTTTTGTTGTTAATTGAAATGTATCAAAAGGCTTCCGATTAAAAGAAGTTCAAAAGTGTCATTCTGAACACAGACTGAAAGTCTGCGAGCAAAGTTCTGGAATGTAGTGAAGAATCTCATCTAGTTGTTTATGATTGAGATTCTTCCTTCGTCAGAAATCGAAGATTCGACGTAGTCAATGACAAAAGTCCTAGTGGACTTTTGAGATTCAGTATCCGTCTTTGTTTTCTTAAAATAGAATTCTATAAAAATGAAAACGCAGCGTTTACAAAGAAGTATTTTATTTATTTTCGCTGAAACTTATTTATAGAATGGAACATGAATATTTTCGAAGCTTTAATCTGTTTTCAGAGAATGAAATTGAAGAACTCCTTAAGTTTTCCGAAGTCAGACATATCAGTAAAAATGAATATTTCATACAGGAAGGAGAGCTTTGTAAGGAAGTAGGATTGGTAAAGTCTGGTATTTTCCGTTCTTTTTATACTTCTGATGATGGAAAAGATATGACCTACTGCTTCCGGTTTCCCAATCATATGATCGCTGCCTATTCCTCATTTGTTTCAGGATGCCCGAGTAAAGAAAGTATGCAGGCCATTACTAATGCAGAGGTGATTATCCTTAAAAAAGAAGCGGTAGATGAACTGGTAAAGAATAGCATAAACTGGACAAAATTTTTAAAGATTATTGCTGAACAGGAATATCTTGAACTTGAAACACGGTTTTTTCAGCTGCAAAGAGACAGCGCTGCCCGGCGTTACGAAACATTATTAAAAAAACATCCTGATTATATTCAAAATATTCCATTACAGTATCTTGCTTCCTACCTTGGCATTACCCAACGTCACCTGAGCCGCATCAGAAAGGAAGTTTCTTTTTAGACATTTGTCCTGCTTATTGAAACATCGGCTCTCTACTTTTGTCAAAAAAAGTTATGGAGCAAAATATTTTAATTATTGGTGGCAATGGATTGGTTGGTAAAACAATTTCCAGGATTCTGAAATCAAGAAATCCTCATCTTACTGTTTTCATCGGAGGAAGAAAAGGGGGAAAAACAGACAAAGACCTGAAAATCGATGTTACAGATCCTTCCTCTTTTAAAGTGATTATTGAGAAGAAAATACAACTCATCATTCTTTCCGTGAATGACAAGGAAGATCATGTACTTCGCTTTGCGATTGATCATCACATAGATTATCTGGATATTACCAAACCTACTCCTGCTTTGGTGAAGGCGTATGATATTGCCGGCAAATCAGATATCAACAGCAGAATTGTCTTCAGTTCAGGCTGGATGGGCGGAATTGTCCCTGGATTGGCTAATATTCTTGCGGATTCAGGTGATATTACTGAAGCAAAACTCTTTGTCTATTATTCTGTGAAAGATCTTGCAGGCGAGAGTTCAGCTCACTTTATGGCAGAAAACGTAGCCGTTCCTTTTGTGCATTATAAGAATGATAAGCCGGTTTTTATAAGGCATTTTCTGGATACAGAAGCTTTTAATTTTTCTTTTGGGATAGGGAAAAGAAATGCCTATAATTTTGATGTGCCCGATCTGTATATTCTCAACAAAGTAGAAAGGATTTCCGATGTAAGTGTGAAAATGACTTATAATTCAAGATTCATTACCTGGCTGCTGGGATCATTTCAATATCTCAGAATCTACAATATTTTGTCATTAAAGGAAAGAAAAATGATTTTTGGATCCAGTGGTAACGGAGATCAGGCGGTCTTTGAAATTGTAGTTAATAGCCATTCCGGAGAAAAGAAGCTGAGTTTGCAAAGTGAAAAAGGGCAGGCAGAACTAACCGCTTTATCTGCCGTTCTGCATACCGAGGAACTGTTGAGAAACCCTCATCAAAATAAAGTGTATTTCAGCCACCAGCTGCATGAGCCTTTATCATTAATGGCACAGCTTAATGCCTATGATTCCATCAATATTAAGGTGAAATCATGAAAAAAACAGTCATTATCAACGGACATCCCAACAAAGATTCTTTCAATTTTGGGATAGCAGAAGCTTACAGATCAGGTGCAATAGAAGCTGGAGCTGAAGTAAAAGAAATAGTAATTACGGATTTAAACTTTAATTCCAACTTACAGTTTGGATATCAGAAAAGAATGGAGCTTGAGCCGGATCTGTTGAAAGCCTGGGAAATTATTCAGTGGGCAGATCATCTCGTTTGGGTACATCCGGTTTGGTGGGGAGGATTTCCTGCCATAATGAAAGGATTTATAGACCGGCTTTTTTTACCGGGAATGGCTTATAAATACCGTGAAAATTCTGTGTGGTGGGACAAGCTGTTGAAAGGAAAGACCGCTCACATTATTACCACTTTAGACCAGCCGGGTTGGTATTACCGTCTGTTTTTTGGCAGGCCCAGCGTGAATCAGCTTAAAAAATCTGTACTGGAATATTGTGGGGTAAAACCTGTTAAACTGACTTATATTGGCATAATCCGGAATTCTAAGGATGAAGAGCGGTCCCAATGGCTGAAGAAAGTAAAGGAGCTTGGAAAGAAACAAAAATAAGCTGCCCGAAATTTTTAAAAGTATGGGACAATATGAGGGATATATTTCCTCATCCCTATACCCTTAAAGATGCCCTTCAATTTATTGATATCGTATCTGCGGAAGATCCTCAGCTTACGTTTGCGATAGAATACAATGGTCATTTTGCAGGAATGATAAGTCTTATTAAGCAACCTGAAGTGTACAGAAAAAGCGCAGAGCCCGGATTCTGGATAGGGGAAAGAAAATAGTCAGCAATTCAACGAAAAAACTCATAGACTATGCCATAAACAACCTGGATCTGAACCGGATTTTGCCAGAGTTTTTGAATATAATACAGCTTCTATGAAAGTGCTGAAAAACAACGGTTTTCTTGAAGAAGGAATTTCTATTGATGCTGTTTATAAAAACAATCAGTTCTATGATCTTCATCATTTCTATCTGCTGATCAGGAACGTTTAATGTGTAATAATTCCGGAATCCTGAAAACTTTTTGCTCATTCATTGGGGGATTATTATTTGCCCATTCATATCCCGGAAAGAGCAGATGATATTTTTCAGGGTTTCGGAGATTACTCAGTTCAATTACCATAGAAAGCAGTATATGTGTTTTCCGGAAAAATTATTCAAGAAATACTGGCCTTAAAGTGACATGAGCAATATCATTACTTTTTTTCAGATGCTTATAAAGGATTAGCAAGGGAGTCCTGGATGCCTTCTGTTATTATGCAGATCTACCTTTCAGGATCAATGTTTCTGCCATTTCTTCGGGTCTACTTGACGGAGGAATTCAATGTGTGGGTAATCCCTTTTTTATCAGCAATCACGTCTATAAGGGCGGAAGACAAAAATATAGGGGCTTATATGGGGCTATTTGGAGGAATATTTTCGGCTGCTTTATTCCTTTCCCCACTTTTAGGATCTTTTATTGCTGAAAACTACGGTTTCAGAATGCTGTGGCTCACTATTTCATTACTGATAGTCATCTCTTTATGCGGAATCTGGTATACCTATACCCAAAAGCTTTTCGGAGGGAAAAACTCTGAAGCGGAAACTTTAAAAAAGAAGTCAAAGGAAGAACAGGAGTAATCTGTATCTTGTTTCCGGACCTGAAAAAATGTAAATTAGCTGACGAAAATTAATCGGAAGGCATACCATGTCCAAGCTAAAAGCCATAAGAGAACAAAAAAATCTGACTCAGGAAGAACTGTCAGAAAAATCAAAAATATCTGTAAGAACCATTCAACGTATAGAAGCAGGAACAGAACCTAAAGGACATACGCTCAGAGTACTGGCGCAGACTTTAGGAATAGAAGAGTTTGAATTACAGCAGGAACAGCCTCAAGTACTTTCAGAAGTAAATGAGGTGGAAATAGAAGTAAAAGAAGAAGAGAATCCAATCAACTATTCTTATATTAAAATCATTAATCTTTCCTCATTAATTTTTACCCTTTTACCTCCACTGAATATTTTTGTTCCGCTCATACTCATGCACAGTATGAAACAGAGAAACAGTCTGGCAAGGCAGATTATTTCGGTTCAGATGATCTGGACAGTAATGGCTCCTATTACCTTCATGCTCGGAATCTTTTTAAAGTTCGGAAAACAGTTTACCCTGATCCTTATGATTCTGATTGTGCTTTCCAATGTGTTGATTATCCTTCGCAATGCAGCAGAAATCGATAAAAATAAAAAACTCTATTTCAGGCTGAAATTCAGTATGATATAAATCCTGTCAGGCCTTTGTCGGGTTTTTGTCGGGTTCATTTTTAGCAGAAAAACAAAATGAAATTGAATCTTTGTCAAAAAAAATAACAATGACAAAGTCTTCAGGGTTGATCCTTCCTTTTTTAATTCTGTTTGTGAACATCATGCAGGCACAGACAGAAAAAACCGATCCTCTTTACAAAACCATTATATCGAAAGACAGCCTGTTTTTTTCTGTGGGCTACAATACCTGCAATATAAAGCAGATGGAAAGTCTGTTAAGCGACAGGTTTGAATTTTATCACGATAAAGGCGGTTTCGAGGACAGGAAAAATTTTATCACTGACTTTAAAAACGGATTATGCAAATCTCCGGAAACTTACCAGATAAAAAGAGTTCTGATTAATAAAAGCACAGAAATTTATCCCATGTATAAAGACGGAAAGATCTACGCAGCCATTCAGAACGGGGATCATCTGTTTTATGAAAAAATGGGGAGTCAGGCTGAGAAATTAGTCGGGGAAGCAAAGTTTACCCATTTATGGATATTGGAAAATGCTGAGTGGAAGCTTAAAAGTTCATTGAGTTTTAATCACCATCCGAAGCAGACTACCGATAATGAAACCATGTTTGATAACGATCAGTCGATGCAAAATTGGCTGAAAGAAAACAATATTCCTGCTCTGGGACTGGGAATTATCGAAGATGAGAAGCTAAAGCAGGTAAAAGTTTTTGGCGGGATAAAGAACGGAATTTCAGCACCTTCCAATACCTTATTCAATGTAGCATCTCTCACCAAACCTGTTACAGCAATGGTTGCCTTACGGTTGATAAGTCTTGGGAAATGGAAGCTTGATGAGCCTTTAGATGCATACTGGACTGATCCTGATATTGCGGCTGATCCAAGGCATACCCAATTAACCACCAGATTGATCCTGAGCCATCAGACTGGCTTTCCCAACTGGAGATGGATGAATGCAGACAAAAAACTGAATTTTCAGTTTGATCCCGGCACAAAATACCAATACTCAGGTGAAGGTTTTGAATACCTTCGGAAGGCTCTGGAAAAGAAATTTGGAAAATCACTCGATCAGCTTGCGAATGAACTTATTTTTCAGCCACTCAGGATGAATGATACCAATTATGTTTGGGATCAGAATACCGATGAATCAAGATTTGCCATAGGATATGATAAAGAAGGTAAAGCTTATCCAACCGTGAAGAATAAAACGGCTAATGCCGCCGATGATCTCCATACCACGATAACAGATTACGGGAATTTTATGGTCAGTGTCATGAATGGGAAGAATCTGAAACCGGAAATTTTTCAGGAAATGATCAGAAAACAGGTAAAAACGAAAGAAAATAAATACTTCGGATTGGGATTCGAAATCTATGATCTCGGAAATGGTGATTATGCTTTATCCCACAGCGGCGCCGATCTTGGCACGCAGTGTATTACCATCGTATTGCCCAATTCAGGAAAAGGAATTGTAATTTTTACCAATGTAGATGATGGTTATAAAGTGTATGAGAAGCTGGTTCTACATTATCTGGGTAAGGAAGGAAAGAAGATCGTAGAGACAGAAACCAGATAACTGTTTATACAATAAAAATATTTGTGTAATCGGAGTGTCAATCTGAAATAGATAAGTGTTTGTTTTCAGGATGAAATGGGATGAACAGAAATAAAACGAAAGCTATGTGGCAATATTATATCATCATTGCAGCAGGAGTCATTCAGTAACAGGAGGAGGTTATTTTATTGCAGAGCAGTTTTTGAAATAACCTCACCCTTTGTATTTCTATTTTACTTTCTCAAGGAGATACAATTTACCACCGGAAAACCCTAATTTAGGCATCAGATTGCCTTCCAGAACCATTGTTTTATTGGTGACATCTATCACAGAAATATAATTGCTGGAATTGTATTCTATATAATTTTCCTTTTCTTTGGTAGAAGGATTTTTTCCAAACTCCATAGAATATTTCACCCAATCTTCATCCTGTGTGCTGCAGTGCACCGGCTTGAATTTAGACTTTTTGGCCTTGAAAACAATCTGGTCAAAACCTTCCGTACATTCCGACGTAAACGAACCATCAGGATTCTGATCCTTTGAAAAGTCCTCAAAAGAACCACGATAAACACCCACTACTTTCCACGTACCATCCAAACGGTCTTCATCTATTTTTCCCTTCGCCTTGCTTACTGCCCAGCTGATTCCGTTTACTGTACCTTTTACCGCTTTATAACTTAAGTTTACTGCACCTGATACTACTTTTGTAGCAGTTCTTACCACACAGGATTGTAAAAAAAATACAGCCGAAGCCAGCAATAGGAATTTCTTCATTTTGTCAATTTTTTAAGGTACGAAGATAGGGCTTTTGAAAAAAATGAGGGATTTCAGAAGACTTTTCCTGTTGTTGAGAAAAAATACAGATAGTCTTTGTTCAATCTATCCGGGCTGTCAACAGAAATTTAGTTTCCATCAAAATAATGGGCAAGATCAGATATGCTTTTGATATGAAGTTCTTCTGCCTGCTTTCTTCGCATCATCAGGGCATAGGCATTGTTAAACCCCAACGGTTTCAGCCATTGGATCCCATATTGTTTTTGAAACACTGAATTCACATACTGATAGGTGATGCCGGGACTTTTGGAAACATTTCTGATGGTCTCTGCTGTAGGTTTTAAAAGCACCAGAAGCCCTGTTCCCGTATATTCAGGATAAAAGTCTATGGCATCATTCATTAAGGCATCAAAACATATTTTTGTTCCCCCTAAACCCGTTTTGGTTTCCACTTTATAATCTGTATACCCTTCAATAAGCATAGTATACATTTCTGCGAGAATATATTGTTCACCAAAGATTTTTGAACCAATTCTCACAGTTCCTGCATTTCCTTTTCCTGGGCTTTTATACAGATTATTTCTGATGAGAAAGTCCTTTGCAATCTTTTCAGGATTCTGATGCAGATGATCAGCTCTGTAATTCAGATCCGTCATGATAGAATCATTGAATTTCCCGGCCAATAGATTTAAGGTTTTTTCCAATTCCGGAAATTTTTTCAGCGTTTTGGTTTTGATGATAGGGGCTGCATAATAAGGCGGAAATATTTTTTTATCATCATTCAGCACATACAGATCATAAGCTTTGATTCTGCCATCTGTAGAATATCCGCTGATAAGATCCAGCTCATTCTCATACGCAGCCTTATACATAATCGCATCACTTACCACAAGGGGATTAACGTTAAGCCCATATACTGAACGAAGCCCGATGTCCCCATCCTGTCTACCCATAAATTCCGGTGTAAAACCCGCCTTAATTGTCCGGTGTGATACAAAAGTCAGAAGATAGCCTGCTCCCAGAATAATAAGGATAACAGGAAGAATATATTTCAGTTTTTGAAAGAAACGGTAACCTGATTTCTGGATCATGGCAATGAACTGATCCAGAAAAACAGCCAATAATGCTGCCGGAATGGCTCCAGCCATGATCATATTCGTATTGTTGAGAGAGATTCCTCCGAAGATAAACTCTCCCAAACCACCTGCTGCCACAAAAGAAGCCAGTGTAGCCACTCCTACATTAATTACAGCAGCAGTCCTGATACCGGCAATGATAACCGGCATGGCCAAAGGAAGTTTTACCTTAAAAAGAAGCTGGCTTTTGTTCATCCCCATTGCTTTAGCAGCTTCAATCACTGCGGGATCTACACCCATAATTCCAGTGTAGGTATTCCGGATAATGGGAAGAAGAGCATAGATCAATAAAGCAGCAATGGCTGGCTTCGGACCAATGCCGAAAACAGGAATCATAAATCCCAGCAATGCAATACTCGGAATGGTTTGTAAAATACCGGCAATGCCCAGCACCGGGCTGGAAAGTCTTTTTTTTCTGGAAATAAGTATTCCTAAAGGCACTCCAACAAGGATGGCCAAAAGCAAAGACAAAAACGTAAGCCCGAGATGCTGAATGATCTGGGTGGTGAGCTTTTCCTGCTGTTCAGCAATAAATTGCCAAAAACTCTGTTGCTGCGTCATACCATCTGTGATTTTCTATACTGATTAAACGCTCTGACCAGTTGCTCGTAAACCTCAGCGTTTTGGTGATCAGAACTCAATTGCTGTAAAATATCCCACACACTGGTATTGGATGTACTGTATGGCCTTAAGTATGAATTTTCCGAAGGGAGAAATGGGCTGATATGATGTAGAGCCGTTACCTTATATTCCAGTAAAAGCCTGTTTTCAGCAAAAAAATTGCGCACAAAATGGGTTGCAGGATGGTAAAGCATTTCCCTGGGAGTACCCATCTGTACAATTTTTCCCTGATCCATCAGACATATCCGGTGGCCCAGTTCAAAGGCTTCCTGTACATCATGGGTAACCAATATGATGGTTTTGTTTTTAAGTTCTTCCAACGATTTAAATTCCGAATGAATATCAGCCCTGGTAATATTATCGAGTGCTCCGAAAGGTTCGTCCATCAGCAAAACAGGATTGTCTGCAATCAGTGCTCTGGCAATGCCTGCCCGTTGCTGCTGTCCGCCGCTTAATTCATGAGGAAATCGTGAAAGTATCTCTTCAGAAAGGTGAAGCTTGGCCAAAAGCTCATATGTTTTTCTTTCTGTTTTCTTTTTGTCCCATTGCAATAGCTCAGGAACTACCGCAATATTCTGCTGAATGGTATAATGGGGAAATAGTCCCGAGTGTTGCATGACAAAACCAATTCCCCTTCTCAGTTCCTCGGCTTTCTGATCACGGATATTTTTGCCATCTATGAAAATATTTCCGGAATCTGCTTCTATGAGACGGTTGATCATCTTAAGCGTAGTCGTTTTCCCGCACCCGCTGGTTCCTAAAAGAACAAGGATCTCCTGATCAAGTGCCTGAAAAGAAATTTGATCTACTGCTTTTTTTCCGTTGAAGCTCTTTGAAATGGATTCTACTGTGATCATCGGTGAAAAATTACTGGGCAAGTCTTATTCCTGTGAACTGCCATTTTAAATCAGGCTGAAAAAAATTACGGTATGTATTTCTGCTGTGTCCCGGGGGAGTAGCTTCTGAAGCCCCTCTCAAAACCATTTGATTGATCATGAATTTTCCGTTGTACTCACCTACAGCTCCTGCTTCTTTCTTAAAATGAGGGTAGGGCAGATAAGCAGAATTTGTCCATTCCCAGCGTGTTCCCCAGTCAAAATAATCCGAAGCCGCTTCCCATTCTTCTTCAGTGGGCAGACGCATTCCTTTCCAGGAGGCAAAAGCAGATGCTTCATAGAAATTGATGTGGCGCAATGGGGCATGAGGGTCTATTTCCTGTAAGCCATGGAGTGTGTAATACATCCATTGGTCTTCAATATAATGCCAGTACAGTGGAGATTTTGCGGAATTCTGTTTCACCCAGTCCCATCCTTCAGCATGCCAGTATCTGAAATCTTCATATCCGCCTGCTTTCATAAATTCTAAATATTCACTATTGGTAACAAGCCGGCTGGCAATTTCAAAGTCTGTAAGATATACTTTATGCCTTCCCAGTTCATTATCAAAACAAAATCCATCTCCTTTAAATCCAATTTCATAGATGCCTTCAGAAAACCTCAGCATTTCCAGATCTCCGGAGTTCATTTGTCCGGATTTTTCTTTTGTATAGGCTGGGAAAAGCGGATTATGTCCCAAAATATATTTAATATCGGTAATTAATAACTCCTGATGCTGCTGCTCATGGTTAAGCCCCAGTTCCAAAAGCGGTTTAAGGGCTTCTGTCAGAAATGAGCTTTCAAGAAAAGCTTCCATATGCTCATCTACATATTTTCGATATTGATACACCTCTGAAACAGAAGGACGGCTGAGGTTTCCGCGGTCGGTCCGGATCACCCGCGCTCCGATAGTCTCATAGTAGCTGTTGAAAACAAAATTATACTGCGGATCAAAAACCTTGTAATCCGGAAAATGCTGGGTAAGAATGAAGGTTTCAAAAAACCATGTGGTATGGCCAAGATGCCATTTCGGAGGGCTTACATCTACAATCGGCTGTACCACATAATCTTCTATTTCCAGCGGGGCACAGATTTCTTCAGAACGTCTGCGGATGTCCATATACTTTTTAGTAATATCTTTTGTGATGATCTCTGGGGTCATGTCTTTTAGTTTTTAATGATTGAAGTTCAATGAAAGAAGGATATTTTATTTTTTCACTTTTGCAGATGCGTTGTGTGTATCATCTCTTTTTATTGTACCTGCCAGATGGTATCTACAAACCATTTTTTAGAATCATTGATCTCTCCTGTGATGGTAAAACCTGTTTTTTTGGCTAATTCCCTGATTTTTTCGGAAGAAAATTTTTGGGAAATTTCCATATCGATCAATTCGTTTTCTTCAAAAGAAATCCTGGTATTGTCAATAGTCACATCCTGTCTGATAAGGCTTATCAGAAAACTTCTGCAGGCTCCGGTAACGGGATCATAAGTCTGGTAATGTTGAAATTGTTTCAGATCAAAATTACCGCCCAGTTCATTGTTAATGCGGGTAAGAAGATTAAGGTTAAAAGAAGCTGTAATTCCTTCTTTATCATTGTAGGCATTCAGGATAATATGCGGATTTTTCTTTAGATCAAAACCTATCAGGACACGATCTTTTTGAGATAAATTTTTATTCAGATGCAGACAGAAATCTTCGGCCTCTTCCGGAGTCATATTTCCGATATTACTTCCCAGAAATAACACAACTTTTCTCCGGTCAGATAATGAAGCTGCTTTTTGAAGCATTTCAAAATAATCTCCTTCCAGACAGGTTATTTTGATTTCCGGAAACTGGCTGCTCAGTTTTTTATGAAGTATGGAAAGAATATTTCCTGAGATGTCAATCGGCATATAAGTGAAGTTAACCCCTTTGCTGATCAGCTTTTCAAGTAAATAGGTGGATTTCATGGCGTCTCCTGCCCCTAATTCAATCAGGTCAAAAGATTCATTTCCGGGAATAAGGAGATCAATAAGTTCATCTGTTTTATTTTTGAAAATATCCAGTTCACAACGGGTCAGATAATAGGAAGGCATATCCATAATTTGCTGAAAAAGATGATCTCCTATCTTATCGTAAAAATATTTTGAAGATAATTTTTTAGGAGTATTTTTAAGTCCGTTCAAAATATCTGAACGGAAATGATCAGCATTCTTTTCAGTCTTAGATTGTGGGTCCAGCTGTACATTCATAAGTATTATTTTGTGTGATTTTGTAGATTATTGCAATTATCCTGCCTTTTACAGCATGGATTTTTTTGAATATATCTAACTAAATATAAACAATTTTACTTTTAATAGAATGATAATATTGATGTTTTTAACAGATGTGGTACTTTTTTACCCATCACGAATTATTCCGGCAGAAAGATGGTGTAAGGGTTATAAAGCCAATAATCCGGTATTAAGCGGATAGAAAGAACCTAAACATTTAACATTTTGCTATTTTAAATTTTGTTAATCCCAGCAGGAGCGACAGCCCACGCTCGTAACTGACTGCAAACATAGGAGGCAGCCACTTTATTATTTAAAGCTAGCTTTCAAAACCCTCTTCAACCTTCAGTTTATTCACCAGAGGATTGGCATACATGGCCAGGAAGTACTCTCTGGAAACAGGATCTGAAGGATCAATACGCATTTCAAGCCTGCGGACAAATAACTGTTTTTCCTGTTCTGTGTATTTGGAAGCGTAAGTATTTGTGTTGTGCAGAAGATCATAAGCAATGTACTTGGTTGGCCAAAGCTTATAATTACTGATGATGGAGCGGTCAATCACCTGTGCAATGGCCTGCAGCTGTTTATTTTTGTTGTCAATGGCAGCTGCAATTTCATCCAGTTCTTTGTCCAGAACATCACCTGCATGGAGGTGGATGCGTTTCTTTTGTCCCAGGATTCCGCTGATGATATTGGTGAAATCTTCATTTTTACCTTTAATGTATTCCTCATCCCTGTGCTGTGCCAGCAGTTGAGGCATTTTTAACGAATCTGTAGGATCATACTCATAGGAGATGGAGACCGGAACAATCTTTAATGTTTTAAAATAATCTATAACAGGTTGATCTCCGGATGCCATGGCAAGCATTTTCAAAACCCCTTGCTGGGTAGAATCGTTGCCGTTTTTGGTACGGCCTTCACGCTGGGCAATCCATACAGAACGGTTTTCCTGAAGGAGCAGCTCTTTAATGTACTCAGACATCGTCTGTGAACTGGTAAGTTGTTCACGAAGTGGCAGTCCTCTTTGTACCAGGAAGTTACGGTTCAGTTTAGCCAGTACGTTTAAGAAATTCTTGCGGACAAGATTATCCCCAATGGCAGAAGCTGTCATTACATAACCGCCTTCCAGCAATACCAGATTAAGCAATGAAGTATCCAGGACGATATCCCTGTGGTTCGAGATGAAAAGGTAAGAGGTGTTTTTCTCCAGCTTATCAAATCCTGAAGTCGTTAAACCGTCAGAACTTTTTGAAAGGATCTGGCGAACGGCATAGGCTACAAACTGATGCTGAAAATCACTGATGGAATGAACATTCTTAAACTGTTCCAGCCAAACCTGCTCATCTGTATCAGGAAAAGTAAAATTCATAAAGGCTTTCATCATGGGATCACGGGCTATGCTCTGTAATCTCTCATTGACTTCCTGATCATTGAAATACCGGATTTCATCAAACTTAGACATGCGGTTGGGTAAAAATTAAAACTTTTTGCAAAAGAACGAAAATTTATCGGGGGAGAGGCTATAAAGGGTGTTAAAGTATTATGAGGGGCGTAGGAGTTGGTTAAAACAACTGTGCAATAAGTATCTTGACGCACTCCTTCATCCGTTCACTATGCACACACACACACAAACAAACAAACAAACAAACAAACAAATAAGCGCCCACTTTGTCATTCCGCAGGAATCTAAACAATAGTTTATCCTCATTTATCATCAGAAAGCTTTCTGTGCCTGGATTCCTACGGAATGACAAACGTTGTGGATAGGCTAAGCGAGCAGTTTGTATTATGTCTGAAGCAAGTAACTATGCACATGTACACACACAAATAAGCGCCCACTTTGTCATTCCGTAGGAATCTAAACAGTAGTTTATCCTCATTTATCATCAGAATACTTTCTATGCCTGGATTCCTACGGAATGACAAACGTTGTGGATAGGCTAAGCGAGCAGTTTGTATTATGTCTGAAGCAAGTAACTATGCACATGTACACACACAAATAAACGCCCACCTTGTCATTCCGTAGGAATCTAAACAATAGTTTATCCTCATTTATCATCAGAATACTTTCTGTGCCTGGATTCCTACGGAATGACAAACGTTGTGGATAGTCTAAGCGGATAGTTTGTAAGGCGCTGCAGAGTTGATAAGTATCATTACACGCACATAAGCACCCACCTTGTCATTCCGTAGGAATCTAAGCTCTTATTTTACCCTCCGAATTAAAACATTCTCTACGAACTGTTTACTTTATTAATCTGACGATATCCAATTTGGTAATTCATATGAAATGTAAGTGTTAAATCCAATTTTCAAAAAGGTAATTCAAAAATTCTAAATTAGGATTTGTGCTCCTTATCAGTTCAAGTTTCTTCATTCTTGACCAGTTTTTGATTTCCTTCTCTCTTTGAATAGCATGGTGAATCCAATTATATTTTTCATAATAAACTAGAAATTCAAGATTATATCTTGCTGTGAAACTGCCTGGATTTAGCTTTGTTTTGTGTTGATACAATCTCCTATGGAGGTTTCCTGTAACACCAGTATAAAGTACTTTTCTGTTTTTATTGGTAAGAATATAGATATAGTAGGTATATCTTCCTTTTGAAAATGCAGTCATTTGTGTATTTGTTTTACAAAAGTTACAAAAAATTTGATGTCTGAAGGAAATAAGCGGTAATGCACGTACAAATAAACGCCCACCTTGTCATTCCGCAGGAATCTAAACAATAGTTTATCCTCATTTATCATCAGAAAGCTTTCTGTGCCTGGATTCCTACGGAATGACAATTGGAGTGGATAGTCTAAGCGGATAGTTTGTATGGTGATCCGGAGTAGATAAGTATCATTACATGCATCATCATGCGCCCACCTTGTCATTCCGTAGGAATCTAAATATTATATTCACATTATTTTAAACCTTCATTGTCATTAAGCTTTTTTACTAGCTTACAGGCAAATTTATTCCCAGTTTAAAAATTTTATGATAAGCCGTGATTTGATTATCAGTATTATCAAACTGTCTTTTTATGTTTTCAATTGAAAAGTTATGCAGTAATGAGGGTGGATTATTAGATTCCTCATTATCAGGCTGGTGAAGATGCGGGTAAATAATCAAACAATCCAATATCTGATCTTCTTTCCAATCTTTATTTTTACTTTTCATTTCGTTGATAACCTTCTTTAAACGGGAGTACCCTGAAACCTGACGGATATCTTTGTGAATATGACTTTTGGTATATTTCAGCTTATATTTTGTATCAATGACCATTTCATAGCCTGGTTTACTAATCAAAAAATCCAGGTGATTTCCGTATGTTTTGAATTGATAATGAATATGATGGGCATCTTCGGGATTAGCTTTGATCAATTGATAATAAAAGTACAGTTCAAATAATCTGGGCATATCAATCCAGAAGGGAGGAGTTTTTATCTTTTTTTGCGTCGTTTTCGTAATGGTATACGAGAACCTTTTCAAAATAAATTTCCCTATTCGTAAGGCCTCTCCATATTCATTGAAGAACGGATTTTTTTTACCATGTTTTAATTGAAGTTCATCAACATCGGTACTGATATGTTCAAATGCTGGCCTACAATAATTTAAGATATGTTGAACAGATTCTATATTGGAGGAGAATAGTGAAGGATTGTTCTCAATATAGCTGGTTGCAAACACCAATACTTTCTTTAGAAATCTGTTTTCAAAATAATCTTCACCAAAAAACTGAAATTCACAAAAAGTAGAGGTGGGTTTATTTTTAAAAACATTCTTCTTTATATGTGGACCTATTAATACTTTGCCCTTCACTCTACTATTAAGATTTTCCTGGACTTTATAATATGCCTTTTTTAGTCCTTTTCTTACAATTATTTTCAAATGTTGCAAAAACTGTATAATAAGAAAAGGGGTTAAACGATCATCTTTTTGATCTATTTCAATATATTTTGCATCCCAGTCTATTTGGATAACATCTTTTGAATACTGTGCAGTTTGTGGCAAAGCCATGACATCCAAAAGAATTTTAAGATAATTGACTTCTTTAGTCTCCATCTTTTCCTTACTTTCAAATGCTTCCGGAGTTTTGGTAGAGTCTTCGTCTTCATTAAGGCAGTTCCGGAAGTACTGTGACAAACCTGCATTAATCTTGGGTTCTACATAAATGGTTCTGCCGGTAATTCCCAGCCAGTCAATACCTACAAAATAATCTGCCTTAATCTCACAATGATTTTCTCTTTTTACCACCGAAAAAGAATAAGACTGATGGTTGAACTTTTTACTTTCCAAAGCCGCAAACAGCTGAAAAGAGTCATCATCAAGATGCAGCAGTTCATCTGCTATATTGGTAAAAGACTCTTCTGCAGCAACCCGTTTGATCAGAAAACTTTTATGTTCCGAAAGTAAAATTCCCATTAATTATTTATTTTCAAGGTATTGATATAGTCTTTGATGTTATATTCTTTATTGTTGTCATTCTTATCCTCGAAGGTTCCGATAAGAACCCCGTCTTTCACATACTCCAGAAGAATAGGGACTACTTCATAATTCATCTTCATTCTGAAAATTTCTTCTTTTGTCTGCCCAGCTCGTATATCTTCATTTTTGGCAATAAAATAACTGTGTCCCAGCTGAACATCCTTCGCTTCAAATTCACCACTTACATTACCATTTTTGAACAACTCGGAAACTTTTTTGAAGCCTTCAGTATTAAAATGAATACTATCATCGTCTTCCAAAGATTCAGGTAACACATCAACAAAAGCAAAACGTCTTCTGATCGCATAATCAATGTGTCCTACACTACGGTCTGCGGTATTCATAGTGCCAATGATGTAAAGGTTGTGAGGAAGAATGAGATCCCTTTTACCATCCACTTCGTATACGCTTTCTACTGCTTTGCCCCTGTATTCAAGAGCGTAAATTAATTCTCCTAGTACAGATGACAGGTTAGCACGATTGATTTCATCGACTACTAGAACATAATTCTCTGAATGAGATTGCGGTTTATTATCAACAGGTGCAGATTTACCTTCCAAAAAATTTCTGAATTTATCTACCATTGGAAAGTAATATGATGTTCTGTGATACACTGTTTTTGCAAGATCATCAAATCCTATTGTCTCTCCTTTTGTTGTGATATTATATTTATATAATTTTTTAATCTCACTGAACTTTAATCGATCTCCTTTCCATCCTTCACTGGAAATGTGAAAAGAATTCTCTCCGATATGTGTCAGAAAGAGTTTATTGGTAAGTTGTATTTTATGATCGTTGGCAATCAACTCTTCCTCTATGGAAGTTTTAAAATGTTCAAACATTTCATCAAGCCATTCAGCATGTGGGAATTCGTTGATAAGTTGAGAATGTTCACACGCTCTTTTGATGAAATCACCTAAAACTTTGTTTTCAGCCTCATAGACAATTCCATTTCCCTCCTCGTCAGGTTTCGCTACAATTCCTCTTACAAAATCTTCATAACTATAGCTAGGATGAAACTGGATAAGTTTAAACTGGGGGTGATTTTTTAATTCTTTAGTATTATTCAATCCCAATAATTGAACAGCCAGTTCTTTGGCCTGTCTCGTTTTTCCGGTTCCCGGAGGACCTTGCAGGATGATTTGTTTTTTATATTCTAAAATTTGGATCTGCTGTTCCAGCTTATTTTCGCTCATATCATTTTGTTCTTTGGAAGATGGGTTATTTTGTTCCTGAAAATAATCGTAAACCTGCCATGGAAGGGTCACAATTTCAAAGCCGTCTTTATTGAGTTTTTCTTTGAACATCTGAAGCAGATGGTAGCTGTCCTCAAACCAGTCATAGGTAAGTTCCATTTTGAAATCCTCAACATGGGTATTGAGCAGATACACCAGCTGTCCCAATTTGTCCTGATTGACAATGGTGCACAACAGCTGAGGCTGCAAACCGGCGATCAGTCTGTTGGTAGCGGCTTTTTTATTATTGCCGGTATACATTCGGATCAGTTCTTTGATCTGATGGTAGGTCTCAAATAAAGGCTGCTCCTGGCTTAAGGCAATTTTCTGTAATAATGCGGAAAGCTCAGGCCAGCTACGTTTGATAAGGTCTTTTTCTGCATGGGTAAAATATCCCTGTCTCAGAGACGAAACACATTGGTCTGCAGAACGCATAAAAAACTCATAAAAAAGTTCGGTGTCCCAATCTTCCCAATTTTTCCCTGTGCTTGCCTCTGCTACAAACTGAGGCACAAAACGATTATATTCTCCCTGCCAAGGTTCCCAGATCTCTATTTCGTCAATTAATTCTGTAAAAGTCATTTTTGGTTATAGTTTTTCATATTTTGATGAACAGCTTAGGCTGTATTATCCAATTAAGATTGCAATAATAATAAAAATCTCCAGCTCCCGCTTACGGGAAAACGTAAATTTTCTTTAAAATCACTGAAAATATTGCTCAGAAATAATTTTCGCCCCTTCCAAAGTTCCTCCAATCCCTTTAATAAGACCCTGGAGAGGCTTCATGAACGGTCTCTACCCCCTACATGAAGGGGCTTTACCCCCTTGGGTAAGGGGGTAGAGGGGGTTGCTTAAGGGGCTCCCGGTGCTTATATAAGGGGGGCGAGACCGTTATTAAAGAGGGTAGAGACCGTTGCTATACTACCTGGAGGGTTTAATAAAGGAGGTAAGAGGATTAAAATACTGTTATAAGAATCATGTGCTATCCACCTGGCTTCATCAGTGGTGCAGCCATCATTCCTTTGCTCCCTCTAATCATAGACTTATTCCTTTGTTTTAAACGAAAAGTCGCAAAGTTTTAAATATTGATCTGTTTTTTAAGGCGTAAGAAAATCAAAGATTTTCAGCAAGTGAGTATATTAGGATATAGAAATTTTATCGGAAATAAAATCCTTGCGCCTTAAAAAGCGTCATTATAATTAAGGACTTGCGACTTCCAACCAAAATATAGCAAACAGGTGAGAACAGAAAAGCACGCTTTCACGTGCTCTCAAAAAAAAGGGTTTATTCTTACTGATTATTATTTGAAGTGGGGGGAGGGGTTTCAGTTTGTCCTGAAGTCTGTCCCGTTACAAAAAATTGTTTCATTCCTTCGTAAATCACATTGGTACCAGGTACATTTTCTTCAGAAAGGTATCTGACGCTTCGGTAGAAACTGATGGCATTGTGATAATTATCGTGATCCAGCAATACCTTGGTGTCTGAAAGCTGCTCTACCAGTGAATCTAATAGCTGTAAGCGTTGTTCTATCTGTTCTCTTGCGATATAATCTCTGTCGAATTCTGCTTTATCAAGGAATCCCGGAACATACTGAGTATTTTGTTCCATATAGGTTTTGGCTTTATTCACGAAGAGTTTGTTCTGTTCTGCAATTCTTCCGTATTGCTGTCTCTGGTCCGGGGTGAGGTTGATGGTTTTGCCTGTAAGGACGGTCTGGATGTCCTGAATTGCTTTGTCAATGGTTTGTAAATCGCTTTCTGAAAAGCTTACACTAATTAAATTGTCCAGTGCCATAATATTGTGCTTTTTTGGGTTTGCAGGATCAAATATAGCGAGTGTAATGCATAGAAAAATAGAGTGTTGTAAGATTTTCAGAAGGTGTTCACCAGAAAGTGAAAACCTGATAACAGCTTTTGTTTTTTTGTTGTTTTTGATGAAAAAAATAGGCTGTAAAAACGGAAATGGCGAAATAGGTGAGGAGGTCCGTTTCCAGGGTATCATGGTGAAGAACTGAGATTGTAATTAAGCTGCTTTTTAAGCCGTGTTTTTATAAATATTTTTCTATATTTAAAACTTCATACATATTGATTGATCATGGAACATAAAATACATCAGGGACGCAATGTGAAACGATTCAGGGAAATGCTGGGCATCAAGCAGGAAGCACTGGCTTTTGACCTTGGGGACGACTGGAGCCAGAAGAAAATTTCTCTGCTGGAACAGAAAGAAATTATTGAAGATCCTTTACTGAAAAGAATTTCTGAAGTATTGAAAATTCCGGTGGAAGCGTTTCAGAATTTTGATGAGGAGCAGGCGGTGAATATTATTTCTAATACGTTTAGTGATTTCAAAGAAGGAGCTTCTGCGATCAATATTCATCCTGTTTTTAATCCGGTAGAGGCTATCCTTAAGATGCATGAAGAAAAAATGGGACTTTATGAAAGGATGCTGAAGGAAAAGGATGAGATGATGGGGAGGCTGGAAAGGTTGATTGAGAATAAATAGTTTAAGCTATTATAAATGAAAAGCTCAACAGGATTGTTGAGCTTTTTTGTATTGTTAATCTGTTACTTTTACTTGTCCGTTCATTAGCATTGGTAGTAACCAGTCTCGGAGAGAAGTAAGTTCTTGGTTTTGTTGAAGATTTAGTTCTCTTTTTCTTCTAATTTGATATACAATTTTTTCAAATCTTTTTTGAATATCTATCGGCGGATAAATGAAATTCAGTAGCTTTATACCTTTAACATTGAAACTTTGAAAAAAGGCACCTTGGTCAATATTATTTAAAATTTGTTTTTGAATATCAATTCCATTTATAGAAAGATAACAAAAGGTAGGACTGATATTTTTGGGTCTTACTGCAGTAATATTTCTCCCAATTCCAGCAATAATTTCTTTAGAAACTTGAGTTGTTTGTGCAACTCTTCCTGCATTAGTAAATAAAATATCATGTTCTTTAATAGTTATTCTACTAGTCCAAAATTCAAAATCTTTTTTAGATACATAATATTTTTTACTTATATCAATTAAGCCATTATCTAGTAAGTTGTTTAATTGTAATAAATAATATTTATCATTTTCAAAAACGTGATTAGGTTTTTTGGAATGCAAGCAATCTACAATTTCGCAAATATCTTCAATATTTTTTATTTTCCAACCTTCTGGAATCTCTCTTTTCAAAACCTCATTATAGACCATCTTACCGCCTGAAGATATATAAGGCTTGCCTTCTTCATTAGGGAAATCAAACTGTACGAACCAATAATCATATAGCGTTTTGGCTATTTGTTCTAGTTTAATATTGATACTATTGTTGAGTTCTATTTTATCGTCTAATGCAGATAAGACAGATGCTATTTTTTGTTGAGTAAGAAGATCTGGTAAGGATATTTTAACTTGTTTTAAATAGTCTATAGTAATAGCTTTTTGAACAGCTCCAATATTATTATTGTATATTTGAGTTAGAAAAAAATCAGATTTCAGCCACTTGATTAGAAATTTTACATCTACTATATTTGAATTTATATTCCTTAGCCAAGTAAGGTTACCATCTTTAAAATAAAAATTTGCATCCTTAACCAAATAAGAAATACCAATTGTTCCAACTGATGTAATTAAGATATCGTTTTCTTGAGGGACTGGAAATTTTTCTTTTATTTCATTATATTTCTCATTAGAAATATATAATGTATCTGATATATTATTTCCTTTTGACAATTCGATAATTTCTTTACTCCTATAAAAAGGGACACCTTTTTCTACATAATCAGATAAATGAATGCGTTTACTAGATCCAACAGAACACAAGTTACCTAGTTGATAATCTTTATTCATATTTTAATCTTTTTAATTGTTTCTGAATTTCAGTGTCTAAACGATTTCCTTCTGCAAAAAGAAGATTCAGACTTTCTTCGAAACCTTGAATCTTCTTTTGAAATTCATTAGCTGTAATATCTGTATATTCTATTTTTACTTCAAAATATTGTCCGGCAGAAAAGGAATAATTCTTTTCTTTTACTTGTTTTGTGGTTACAATTACAGAAAGGTCTTCAACAGCTATTCTATTGTTAAAAGTTTCTACTATATTGGCTTCTTCCTTACGGGTAAGGACAGTACGCTGATTTTTGCCTTCTTTTACGGTTTCACCAAGCTTACTGGCATCCATTAATACAATATTTTTACTATCAGCTTTTTTATCTATAAACAATACAGATACGTTAGTACCTGTGCTTGCAAAAATATTGCTAGGCATACTTACCACACCTCGTAGCCAGCCTTTATCTATTAAACGTTCGCGTATTTTCTTTTCTATACCGCTTTGTGCTGTAATAAATCCGGTAGGAACTACAATAGCTGCTTTTCCACTATCATTTAAACTGTACATAATGTGTTGGATAAATAGCAGATAGATAGCCATGGATTCCTTTTTGGTTTTCGGAATATTAGGGATACCTGCAAAGAAGCGTTCTTTAAAACTATCTTTTTCCAAATCATTTCTGAAATCTGAAAAATCCAGTTTAAAAGGAGGGTTTGATACAATATAGTCAAACTTTTGTTTCTCCAGATAATAAGGTTGTGAAATGGTATTGGTTTTAATGATATTAGGAATACTATGCGTAAGATCATTCAAGATTAGATTCAGTCGCAGCATGGTACTCGACTTTTGCGAAATATCTTCAGAATAAATGGTACACTTATCTTCTCCAATTTTATGAGCCAAGGACATTAATAATGAACCCGATCCTACACTTGGATCATAGCATTTTGCTTGTTTAACGGGCTCTGGAACCAAAATGTTTGCAATAATACGAGAAACAGCATTAGGCGTGTAATATTCTGCATATTTCCCCCCGGAATCTGAATTATAATCCTTGATTAAATACTCAAAAATATCTTTAAAGAAATCATATTTTTCACTGAAATAATCCTCGAACTCAAAACTAAATTCAAATAATTTATTAATCAATGCTTTGCAGAAAGCATCTCTTTGTGAAGCATCAGAAATAAACTGGCTCAATTCATCAAACAATTTATCTTTAGCACCCAGATAAGATTTGATAGAAAATATCCCTGCATTTTGTTTACTAATATCTAATAGTGTATCGTCAAATGTTTTAGCAAAATCTCCATCGTTTTGAATATTGTGCAGATGTGATATTAATTGATCTTGTCTTAATCTTGGGACATTTTCATCCAATAAATCCATCAGGAGATCGGAATCTATATCTTTTCCTAATTTCTGTTGCTCTTTTTTTACTTCGTAGTTAAATTTGTCATTTAAAAATTTATACAGAAACATCTGTGATATAATCTTGAATTCGTTACCGTCGTTTCCAAGGCCAAAATTAGCACAGACACTTTTTAGGTTGTCAATAAGTTGTTTGGTTTTTGTTGTGTATGTTATATCCTGCGTCATTTTTATATTCTGTTGTTATACAGCTGTAAATATTCTTTTCCAATAAGGTTACCAATGTTTTGTCTGGCACCTGCATCTAAATCTAATTTTTCTTCTATCACAAAACTTTGAGCCACTAACCGAACCAAATAACGTTCGAATAGTTCTTCATTATTTAAATAATCTTCCTGTCCTTCAAGTCTGGTGTCTACTTCATTTTTCACCTGCATCAGTGCTCTGTATAATTGAGTTTCTTTAGCATTAAGTTTTCCTTTCTCGATCAATCGCTTATGGATTCGGACGTATTTTTCATCGTTGTTGTACTTGGCTTTCAATAATGCATTTTTACGGTTCAGCTCTTTGGCTTCATCATATATTTTACGCAGCAAAGGTAAGTTTTCTACCATTTCAGCTTGCGTTGTTTCGGTGAGATTTTTTTTCTTGAAGATACGTTCTAATTCTTCTCTTAAACTCACAAAAACGGGATCGTTCTGGTCAAAATTGTTTTGCAGAGCTTCACGTGTTTTACGAAGCTGATCTTTCAGTTCATCTGCCAGCTTTAGTTCTTCTTCTCCTACTTTAATAAATTGGAAAACAATATCCTCTAATGCAATACTCAGAAGATTTTGGGTTTCTTCGGCATTAGCAAGGTTTTCAAGAAGATTGAGATTGTCTAAACGATTTTGAGCTTCAATTAATAAGCGGTTCAGAATTTCGAAGTCTATGAGTTCTCCCAGCCCTTGCAGGTCCTGCAATGCTATCAGGTTTTTTAATTCTTTTGCAGTACGTAAGGCTTTTACCAACTGTAATAATTCCTTTTTATCCGTTAGCTGAGCTATTTGCTGTGAGAATATTTCCCTGTTTTCAGTATCATAATGGAAAAGTGTTTCTTTGATATTCTCAATCTCTTCTCTGATTTCTTCTTCTGATTTGAACAGGTTAGAATACATTTCCATCTCATCGCCAAGCTCATCCTGCAATTCTTTAAAGTACAGTTGATTGGTACGGTCAAAAGCTTTAGATATGTCGGCAAAATCTACTACATAACCATATTGATAGTTTTTGTAAGGACGGTTTACTCGGGTTAATGTCTGCAACAAATTGTGATCCTGAATAACACGTGCTAAATAAAGTTTTTTTAATCGTTTGGCATCAAAACCAGTCAATAACATATTATATACAAAAAGGATGTCTACTTTTCCCCCTTTGTACGCTTTTATCAGTTCCTTACGAGTGGATTTATCATTTTCGTCGTGCAGAATTAATGCAGCGGTTAATTTGTCCTTCTTGCGTTTACTATAAGGAGCAGATGTTTCCGCAACTAATGGTAGTTTATCTGCATCTGTTTCCTGTTTGCCATATTGTTCTTCAAATAATTGGAACAACATTTTAGCTTGCTTAGAAGAATCACAAACAACCATTCCTCCCAAAGATTCATCTTTCCAGCGATCTCTGAATTCTATGAGATCTTTAGTTATATAATTAATTAATCCTTGTGCAAATGGTCTTTCGGCATAAACGTCCGATATTTTGATGTCACCTTTCAGTAATTTGATCTGCTCCATTACTTCCTTCATTTCCATTTTGAAGCTGCCTTCGATTTCTTCACGAATCAAACGTAAGGTGTAGCCATCTGCAATGGAACGGTTATAATAGTATTTGTGAATATAGTTCCCAAAGAGTAGTTTAGAATCATATTCCTTAGTGACTTCTCTTAACAATGGAGTTCCGGTTAATGCAATTATTACAGCATTTCTGTCTGAATTGATAAGATTAGCAAGATAGTTACCTTTTGGATTATAACTTCTATGAGCTTCATCCAAGAAATAAACACGTTGTGTATTAATATCATAATCCGGCAGTTTAATAATGGTTGAATCTTCACTAAACTTCTGAATATTGACTACTGTAATTTCTGCTTGTCCACTATCATTATGAATGGCACCTACAACCTGCAAATCTTTAATAAATTCCTGACGGGAATTAACTTGATTAACTTTTAAACCACGATTAGAAAATTCTGTAGAAGCCTGAATCAATAAATCAATTCTATCTACAATAAAATAGAACTTTGGAATAGTATTTTGTTTCTGGTAATAATCGGTCAGATGTTTAACATTAAAAAAAGCCAAAGCCGTTTTTCCTGAACCCTGTGTATGCCAGATAATTCCTTTGTTTTTTCCTTCACTTAATTTTTGAGTAATCGCCATGGTTGCAAAAATCTGCGGATAACGCATAATATGTTTTTGCAAACCATTTTCTTCTTCTACATAAGCAATGGCATAACGTAATATAAAAGCCAGACGTTCCCTGCTAAATAAAGAAGTAAGTATACGGTGCGTAGGTGTATAAAGTTCTTTATTAACTTTAAACTCAGGGCTATGTTTAATAACTAATAAATTGTTGTCTTTTAGAATTGTATTTTCTTCAGACTCTGAAATTATTCCAAATTTTTGTTTAACTGGAAATTCTTCATCTTCACGGAAATAGTTAAAGTGTAGATCAGCATAAGCTGTTGTTGCATAAAAAGCTCCAAAAACAGGTTCTACGATACCATCTTCATATTCCATATTATTGGAGAAGACCATCAATTGCGTGATATTGGCAAAACGTCGGAAATGTTTGTTTTTGAAACGGCTATTTATACGAGTTCTTTCATCAAGTACCCCTTGCTTATTGTGTGGTTTTTTTACTTCTACAAAAGCCAGTGGCATACCATTTATCAAAATTGTAATATCTGGTCTGAATTCTTCGTCTGCGTTTTTGGCTGTTAGCTCAGCTGTTACATGAAAACTATTGTTGTTGAAGTTCTTAAAGTCTATCAGTTTAATGCCAGAGTTAGCAGTAAGTCTTTGAAAAAACTTTCTTCCTAAATCCTCATAGTCTAATTCTAAAGTAATTTCATCTAATACACGTAAGATATCTTCTTTGGATATATCCGAATTGATGCGCAAAAGACTTTCTACAAAAATTTCTTCAAAAATATTAGTTTGATCTCTACGATTCTGTTCTGAAAATGGAATATACTTATAGCCCAACTTCATAAGATGAAGAAGGGCCGGTATTTTAACTCTGGAATTTTCGTTAAATGCCATTAGAAATTTTCTGTTATTATTTTGGTTCGGCAAAGATAAGATTCCGAGATCCTCAAACGAAGAAATAAGACAAGTAATTTCTATTTTTTAGTGTTAAAATTTCTATTATTTTATTATCAATATTTAAGAGTTTGAAGGATTTATTGATCGTCTAAATTAATATTGCTTCTTTATTCTTTAAACCAATATTCTGTCAGCCTCTGTTCTCCGGATTTTAATAAAATACCCTGTTCAACCGCCCATTTCAGGTCTCTGCTTGCAGTGGGAGCGGAAATACTCCTGAAGTTCTGCATATAGTCTTTCCTGCTGAACGTATTTTGTTTTACTTTCTCTTTAAATAAGAAAATTCTGTCTTCTGTATACAATGTTTTATTTTGAGATTGTAAAAGTTCCTGTAGAGATTCGAGGATAATACCGAGCATAAATTCTATAAAAGGGGTAGAAATTCCCTTTTTATCAGATTCTGATAAGGTATTATAATATTCAGCCTGTTTTTGTTTGATTAGGGTTTCTACGGGCAGATATTCAAATACAGGATATTGCTGCATCAGAATCAAGGTTTGCCAGAGCCTGCCCATTCTTCCGTTACCATCTGTAAAAGGATGTATAAATTCAAACTCATAGTGGAAGACACAGCTTTTAATTAAAATCAGGTCTTTGTCTTTTTTCAGGTAAGCAAAGAGGTCTTTCATTAATCCTTTTACCATGGTGCCTCCCGGTGCTATATGTTCTACTTTTGAACCTTTAATGATGCCCACATTAGTGGTTCTTAACTTACCGGGATGGGCAACCAGACCTTTCATCAGAATGGAATGTGCTTTTTCCAGATCTTTTAAGTGATAAGGATTAAGCTGATTGATTTCTTCATACACCTGTATCGCATTCTGTACTTCAAGAATATCTTTTTGAGGAGCAATGACTCTTTTATTTTCCAACAAAGCAGTTATCTGCTCTTCAGTAATAGTATTTCCCTCAATTTCCAATGAAGCCTGAATGGTTTTGATTCTGTTTTTCTTTCTTAATTCAGTGACAGGTTTATAAAGATGTGATGCATTGATTTCTCCTATCTTCTCAGAAATAGAAGCCACTAAGAATAAAATGGTGTCTGTAATGGTATAGGGAGTTTTCATATTCTTGATAGTATCATATGATACTATCAAAGATAGGGATTTATATGAGAACCGGTTAGATATTTTGAAAATAAACTAGTGATTGAAGTCTAAAAAGACAGTTTGGTTGGTCTACACATTCTTAGAACCATTTATTGTATAATTCAAATTTTATTTGTAAATTCGAGAGTATTATGAAAGTAAAATTCCCACCTAATAACAGTAAAGTTCTTGTAAAAAAATTACGTGAACAAAAACTTCGTGCAGGGCAACCTTTTATGATCAATACAAAGGAATTAGGAACTAAAGAATGTTATCTTGAATATCCTGATGGAACTATCGTAGTAGTTTCAGCTCAACAATCAAAAACGGATATTAATATTCTGAGAAGGCTTTCTGATAATGAAGCAAAAGGTTTGCGAAAAAAATTGAGTTTTGCCGAACTTGTATAAAAATGCCCAATCTATATATTATCACTGGGTCTAATGGAGCAGGAAAGTCGAGTTTAGGTACAGCCTATATTCCTGAATCATTACGAGAAGACGTTTTTGACGGAGATAAGCTATTGATGATAAAGAAGAAGGAGTTTTGGGATAGTGGAATTAAATCATCTAAAGAATGTACCCGGCGGGCTGCAGAAATTGTACACACAACTTTTGAGAACCTAACAGATTCAGCACTTGCTAATCAAGTGAATTTTGCTTATGAGGGACATTTTACCAACGAAGCAACATGGGATGTTCCAAGAAGATTTAAAAATTTTGGATATAATATTCATCTTATTTTCTTTGGATTAACAGATACAAATATTTCGAATTAAGAGTAATTACAAGATCAAAGGAAGGTGGGCATTATGTTGATCCGGCGACAATTGCTGCTAATTTTTATGGTAATCTTGAAAAACTAGATATTCATTTTCATATGTTTGATACTGTAGATATTTATGATACCTCAGGACTTGAGCATATTGAATTAGTAAAGATAGAAAATGGCATTCCTGCAATCTCTGTTGAAGTTTCTGATCTTCCGGATTGGTTTACAAATAATTTACCTAACATTACAAACCTAATCAAGGAAACTTTATAATAGTTAAAATCTCTACTCAATTTTTATTGGTATTTAAGTATCCATTTCTTAATCTTTTAGTTAATTTATACATAGATACTGCTGTGAAAGTTCATAATAATGTAAGTAAATGGTGAGTTATATTCCGATTACTTTAATTCCCAAACTTCTTCACCCTGATCACCTTCTCCCTCACCTTAATCACAAAAGGTTCCAGTTTTACTATTTTCCCGGCTTCCACTTTGAAGGTATCTGTAGAGCGTTCGCAATAGGTGTTGGAAGGCAGAGAGTTTTTGTTCAGTTCAATCCTGTAATTTCCGGAGGGCAGGAAGGAGGCAAATTCCCCGTTGTCATCGGTGATGATGTGCTGTACTAACTGTTCGTTGCGGTAAATATTGAAGAGTACCCCTCCGGTTTTGGGTGTGAAATCTACTGCGGTTTTGGAATCAAAATCATAGGTTACCTTTCCCTGGGTAGTTCCGTTTTGATGAAGAGGAATCTCAAAAGAGTAGTGGTGCTTGTCTACCGTAAATTCGGTTTCATCATAATACCAGCCTTGCTGGATCACCTGTTTCAGGGCATACTTTCCGTAAGGAATGGAGCGGTAACTGATAGAACCGGACGGGTCGGTTTTAAATGAAATATTGTTGAGCATAATCAGGTAGCCTGCCGCTTCTTTGTCGCCTTCATCATAGACATTATTTTCATTCAGGTCATAATAAACAAAGGCTTTGATATTGCCTTTTTTACCCGGATCCAGCGTGCTGTTTCTAAGATTGACGGTTACACCGGCTTCAACGGTCAGCAGATTATTGGTGAAACTTCCTGCAGTATAGCTGAAGTAGGAAGAGTTCAGATACAGGGCATACTTTTCCCTTGAGTACTTCAGGTTCATAAAGCCGGAAGGTGATTTTCCATACAGAACATCATCCGTATAAGAAACCCCTGAGGTGACATTCAGCTGACGGTTGAAGAAGTTTTTATTCACAAAAGCAGAAAGGGACAGCTTTTCGTAGGGAATGCTTTGGTTCATCATTTTTGAAAAAGCATATTCGGAAAGGAAATAACTTCCGTGCTGATAGATCCCGTTCACGGTAAGCCATTTGTAGCTGTAAGTTCCGCTTACTTTCATCTGGAACTGCTGTTTGTCGTTGTCCGGATATTGAACCAATCCTGTCTCCATGCTTAAGATAGAGGAGTGTTGCTTATTAGGGCTCAGCCAGGTAAGGTATTCCGTAAAACGCTGTGCTTTCAGCTGTTTCGTTTTTTCATAAGGCTGTGCATTGAAGAAATTATTATAAGAGTTGGAGTTTTCTTCCTGATACTGATATCCAAGTCCCATCCCGAAATTCCCTTTCTTAGGGAAGTTGATTCCTGTATCCAGTCTTATATTGCTTGAATTCAGGGTGTTGTTGTAAAAGTAAAATTTAGGCGAAAAGTTGGAAGCCATGATGTTGGCATATACATAATGGTCTTTGAAGACCATTGCAGAGAAATTCTGCTGGATCTGCAGGATTCCCCTTCGGTTTCCGGGATAATAATCTGTGCTGTAGAAATAATTTCCGTTCAGATTCACCTTTTTGATCATTCCGGAATATTGTGATTCCAAAGCCAGGGAAGGCTTCGCGGGCTGGTTGTTTTCGTAGAAACTCAGTCCGCCATATAACTTGGTATTCGTTTTCCAGTCTTTGCCGAAGGCATACTGAAGGTCTGTTCCGGCTACATGATGTCTGGCTTTTTCGTAAGGATCATCCCTGAAAATATACGTTCCGGAGATATTACGGGAAGCATTTTGAGCCCCAAGAGTTCCTCTGGTGTAAAATCCATAGCCATATTTCAGAAAAGAATTTCTTTCGATGAGGCTGTACGTCTGGTCTACAAAACCAGCTTCAATTTTCTTGTTTTTATCTGGAGAAGTGTAGGCATATTCCAGTCCTCTTCCAAACATAGAGAGTTCCAGTAATTTATTGATATTTCCGATCGTGAATTCGCTCTTTTCCCTGTGATAGGTAAGATAGGTGTTGTTCACAATAGGATCGCTCTGATTCGTCATGGTATAGATATTCCCCCGGATGAAAATATATCCTGAAGGAAGATTGAAGCCTCCCGAACCTACCAACTGATACATGTCAAGGTTTTCTCCGGCATGTCTGTAGCTTGCAGTGATGGTGTTCCTGGTAAAATTGGAAAAAGCGGTGGATTCCATATCTTCATAACGCTGCACTGAAGAAACATTCTGTACGGAAACCGTAGTGTTACCGAATATTTCTCTGTCCGGCTCTCTGAAGCCTGCAATAGTAACGGAAATCTGAGGACTGCGGGATCTGATTCCGGAAGGCAGAAAACGGAACACAAACACAGAGTCTTTCTGTACACCAATACTTCCTTTTTTTTCTATAAAAGCATTTCCCTGCTCAGCTTCCGGAATTTTAAAGACTACCGTTACATTCTGCTTTCTGTTCCCAAGGTTGGAAACCCTTGCCCTTACTTCTACTGAATCCGTAGGCTTATTCACATAGATCAGAGGATTTTCCGCAGTGATGCGCATAGCATTGTTTTCAGTAACGGTGTAAGGTATTTCTTTTTCCGCCATTGTTTTATTCTGCAGGTCCGAAAGACGGAAACCCAGACGGGATTCTCCCGAAACGGCATTATTGCTGACCAGTATTTTTACAGGTAAGAAAAGGTGTTCACCAGGCTTCATTTCAACCTGAAGATTGTTTCCTGAAATATTTCTGAAACCTTGAGGAATCGTGATGTTCAGCTTTCCTTTGAAATCATTTGTGCTTTGATTGTCAAGGACGATGATCAGATCCAGTATCCCTGTTTTATCTGTTCTGGATTCATTCCGGATATCAAGACTTACTCCGGAGCTGCTTTGTGCCGGAATCCATATCTGAAACGAAATCAAAAAAATGAAAAAGATTTTTTTGAACAGGTCTTGAAGCATGGTTATTGGGGGATAATCTCGTATTGAAGGGTGGTGGAATATTCTTCCGATTTGGCATTAATCAGCCTTTCATCATTGGCTTTGGTGGAATATCTGATATCATAATATAGACTAGAATTTCCGGTGGAACCTCCTGTAGCGATAAGCTGGGGAGAAGCACTCAGTAAGATGGGATATACATTGCCTGTGTTCCCTGAAACGGGGGTGAGATTAAGTTTTACGGTTTCCAAAGGAATAAAATTTCCGGCAGGAGAACTGAACTGTCCCTGAAGAGAACGTAATTTGATCTGATAATTGGTATTGCTTTTTACAATCAGTCCATTAGAATAGATGACACTTACTCCGTTAACATAATCAGATATGCTCCTGAATTCCAGTGAACCGTTGACTGCTTTTGCAGAAAACTGAAGCGACATTTCGGGTACATCGGTCGGAGTTCCGCTGAGCGTTCCGATGTGAATCTGAAAATTATGATCAGCCCTGCCAATAATATTGTTGTACTGGTCATACGCCGTAAACTGTATTGGAGCGTTAAATCTGGTCCAGGAAGGGTAGCTTCCCAGATAAGATCCTCCCATAACAGTCAGACTGTATTTTACCTGCAGGTTGTAGTAGCCATTGGGCTGGGGCGGCTGATTATACAGCGCTGCATTGGATTGTGGAATTAAAAAGACTTCCTGGTTGGCCTGAAGAAAAGTATTTAACGGCATTCCGATCTGAGGAATGGTGGGCACAGGCCCCGGATAAGCCTGTCCTGAAGTGGAAACCGGCTGAAATGATATTTTGTTGGCAGGCATCGTATAATTCCCGTCCGTAGAGGTGATAGGCTGTTTCAGCCTCATGGATATTTTCCAGTAAGGAATGTTAAACACTCCATTACCAGCCAGGGTAAAAGTATAAGCGTCAGGATTGGTATTTCCGCTGTAAGAATTAATCTGCAGGTAACTGTTCACCCATGAGTTGTAATTGATCTGTGAGAAGCAGTTCAGGGAAATCAACAGCAAGAAACAGAAGAATGTTTTACTATTCATAGCTGAAACTTAATTCTCCTAATTCCAGATTGTTGTTGTCTCCGTAATCAATCATTACAGAAGCGGTATACTTTCCTTTTTCAAGGCCTGCCGGAAGCGGGATATCCATTTCCCTTTTGTTTCCGGGCATAGTATAAAAGATAACAGGGTCCAGTGACACTTTTTTTCCGGTTTGGGTATTCACAAAGTCAGTGTATATTTTTCCGTCACCCCATACATCTCCCTGGTTGTCAAAAAAGAGGTTGACTGTATTGGTTGTTTTTCCGTATACCAGATTCTGGATTTCAAGTTTTTTAGTTTTGGCGGCAGGCATCTTGTGGAATAATTTGATTCCTGAACGGATGCTTACTTTGATGTTGGCGCCTTTATGATCCACATCATCTACCGGATTCATCTGGCTTACATACAGAACAGCCGTATGGGCAGCCAATTGGTCTGAAAGCACATTAGGAACTGTAATGGTTACCTCAATATCTTTTTTTTCTCCCGGAGCCAGCGTGAAGTAATTATCTTCTTTTTTTACTGAAACCCAACTTGCGCAGGAAGAGGGAAGGGTATTGGCAGGATATGTTACATTCTCACCTTTGCCGTCATATTCCCAGTCTCCAAGGCTTATGGCAAGATCCAGAGAATTTTTGGCACTTACATTGGTTACCGTTATGGTCTGGGTATTGCTGTTTCCGTTCCCCGATTCAAAATACAGTCTTGGCGGCGAAACCGAAACTCCTGTTTGCGCATATCCGTAAAAAGAGGATAGGAAAAGAAGACTGAAAAGGAGAAGAGAAAGTCTGCTCATGACGGAGATTAGTTTTTAAGTGTTGATAAAGTGTTGTGGTAGGTACAACACTTTATCATTACATAATGATAGCTATTATTGAGAAATAATGGTATACGTAAGTTGAGTAGTGTATACTGTAGGATCCTGTCCGGCAATATAATTGTTCAGGTAAGTGTTACCTCCGGCTCCTGTGTATTCAATGTTAATTTTTTTGTCTACCCCTCCGGCAGAAGAAGTTACCAAAGTTGCTTCGTTAGTTGATAACTGTACATTCTGAGCATATTGAGCACCGTTTACAGCGTCAGAACCTGCGCTTGCTTTAATCTGGATGCTGTTAGCCTGGATGTTTTTACCTCCATACTCTAATACATCGTTACCACCTTTTACTTTTACCTGAAATCCTCCTGTACTGTAAATACTTAAGTGATCTGCGTTTACAGAAGTTACACCGTTTGCGTAGTCATCTTTAGTTACGTAGTCTAAGTTAACGATTTTCTGAGCGTTGTTAACGACAAGAGTCTGGATGGGCTTAAGTCTAACGTTCAGTGTTACATTTTGTGCTTTTAATGTAGAGAATCCTACGATAGCGAAAGATGCTAAAATAAATTTTTTCATAAGGTTAAAGACGTTTTTTTGTATTAATTATTTTAAAATTGCGGATGCAAAGGTAAATACAAAGAACATCAGGATCTTTGTGAAAAAATACTTATTATTTGTGAATTTTTACAGAGAAATAAGCGCACATGTATAAATTCTTTTTATGAATAATTACATAAAAAGTATCATTTAAGTGCTGATAAAATCACCATAAAGTAAAAAAAATGCTTTATTGATATTAAACATTAATTTTACTTAATATAAAGGGAATGAATAAATTGCAAGATTGTTATTCAGTGCATAATTATTTTTTTTAAGGCTTTGCTTGATTTTTTACTGAGAAATTAGAGTTAGTATTAAAAAATTTTGCTCATAGTTGGTGTTGGAGCTTAAATTTTTTATTGCATCTTCTAACTCATGATCGATAATATATCTCTTTTGCACCACTCCTTTGTGATGGCTGATAAGATGATATTCTTCAGATCTTTCTCTGTTGGTATCGGTATTACCGATTGTACCTAAATATTCATCATACTGTGCATTAAGCTGAAACCCTGACGGACTTGAGATCATTACAGACTGAACCTCCCGGAAGGAAGACTCATTCCCCTCGTCCGAAAATCCTGTACCCACAGCAAGCATCTGCACCGGATAAAGCCTTACATTAAGTCTTAAACCGTCTGCTGCCTGTGCAAAAGATTTTGTAAAAGCAAAATATAACAAAATGAATAAAATGTACTTTGCAAGCATATAACCTATATTTTTCCCCAAAAGGTTACTTATGTAAATATACAAATTATTTCATTTCGGAGGGATTTTTTCCCGTATGTTTTTTTATAAAATTGGTAAAATTTCCTTCATTGCTGAAACCCAGGTCATAAGATATCTCAGAGATTGTGGAGTTTGAGAAACTCAGAGCTTTTTTGCATTCGATAATGAGCTTTTCAATGATGATATGTTTGGCTGTTTTGCCAAGTACATACTCTGTCATCTCAGTGAGTTTCCTTGGTGAGATATTAAGTTCTTCTGCATAGTATGCTACTTTCTTTGCCTTTTTGTAGTCTCTTTGCAGCAGAACTTTGAAGCGGTTCACATAATACATATAGTCAAATTTGATATCCTTTTTGATTTCTTCAGTGGGAATATGTAAAAGGGCGTCCAGCATCAGTCTTTCTATGGCATTATGGGCAGCAGAGATATACAGGCTTTCATCTTTTTTCCGGAAAGTTTCCATACGTTCCAGGAATATCACTCTCATCTGTTCTGCATCGAGGAAAGGAGCTATAAATATGTCGGAATTATAATTATAAAAAAGCTGGGAATTGATAAAAAGGCTGTCTTTGGTTGATCTTTCATAAAAACTGGATGAAAATGCAATGGAATAGACATCTGATCTTTTGGTTTCCCCGAAAACGATTTTCTTTTGCGGGCCTACGAAGGCAATATTTCCCCCTTTTAATGGGTAGGGAACATTATCTATCGTTAACTGGATATCTTCCAGAATAATATAGATACAAAAATATTCCAAGGTATTGAATTCTCTTTTGTTGTTATTTCTGTTGATAAGGTAATCTAAACGATTGATACTGAATCCTATATTTTTTAACTGATCCGTTATTTTGTACATACATTGTGGGTCATTCTGTTCAAGAAAAATTCTTGCAAATTTTCCATATAAATATAAAAAATTTATCAAATATTAAGTTTCATAGAAAAAAATTAATTAAATCTGTGCATAAAAATGATCTGTTACCTCATGATCATCCGGATATGGTTATTTTTTTTTATTTTTAATTAAATGATATCCAGGATTGTAGCAGTTTTTATTTAAAATTATGGGTTTATATCTGCTGGTACTGGTGTTACTTTGCACATCCATCTTCTTAATCTCCATACTGGTAAATACACAAAAATCACAGATAATATTCCCGCCAGTATTCCCACTACCACAGCCATTGCTGTTGCATCCAGTTTATAATCCTTTGAGAAATTATACTGTCCTATATAGAGGATGGATAATACCAATAATCCGGTAATCAAACCATGTAAAATGCTTAGTTTGGTCATCAGTTTTTTGATATTCAACTGTTCGTCTACCGTAAACTCTATGGCTTCCTGGCTGGCGGCATCCGTTACTCTTTTGATGATATCAATAGTAAGAACTACCGGAAGGAAGACCGCCATCGGCAGGGTAAGGCGGGCCAGGTTTTGAGTTCCTGAAAAGAAATGCGTGTAGCCCAATTCTTTGAAACTGGCATAGGCAATAATGAAATTAAAAAATACATTCGGAAGGACATAGTAAATCGTACGCTTAATGAGAAAGCGTTTGAGGGTGGTTTTCTTTATAGGTCTGGGTTTCGGAGGCTTTATTTTAAATTTCATAGAGAGAGGGTCAATAGCTCGATGGCTTTATCTTTGATCAGATGAGCTTCTTCTTTGGGAAGAAAGTTTTCATTGGACATGAAAGTGAAGTCCATCTGTTGGTTGTATGTACTGGTGACTAAAGTATTTGAATTCAGCCATGGGAAAGCTACGGTAGGACTAAAGACTGTTTCCAGACTGAAATTTTTGTAATCATTAGAGATATTTACCTTTCCCATATTGGATAAGGTGATATCATGTCCGCCTTCACTGGATTTCAGCATATTGATCATACGCCCCACAACAGGATGCATGTGCTCACCCATCCACAGAAGTTCACGGGCTTCCATCTTGTTGATTTTCTCAGTAAGATCCTTTTTGATCTCTTTGGCATTGCTCATAACATCCTTGCTGTTTTTTTTCACAGAAAGTTCTACTGTAGGAGCAAAAGCAAATAAATGATCTTCTTTAATCTCCGGAATAAAATGCCGCACATCTACAGGACTGATCACTTTGCCTTTGGCACGGTCTCCCTGAACTTCACGGAAGGCCTGAATTACGGAAGAGCACAACAAAGCATGCACAGAAATTCCGTTAGCTTTACATTTTTCAGTGATCAGTTTGGTGTCCTCTGAAGTCATTTTCCAGTGAATCGCATAATTTTTTCCCTGGTTTCTCTTTTTACTTTTTCTTTGGATGGAAAAGAATATTTTAGCAAACAGCAGGTAAAGGCTGGCTTTGTATTTTTTTATTACAGTGTTAAAATCTGAAGGCAGGAAATCATCAACAGATTCAAAAGCAACATAAGGAATTAATGGAGCATATGGATTGTCCAGCAAGCTTAAAAGTTCACGAATTAAGGTTACTCCGGTTGTTCCGTCTGAAATACAGTGGGGGATGATCCAAAGAATTTCAGAAGTATCCTGTCCCTTTACCCATACTACTTCGGCCAATGGCTTTTTGGGCGTTTCAAAAAGTTTAAACCATCCTTTTTCAGATTCTTTAAACCAGTCTTCATCTGTTTTACGCTCAACAATACGAAGGGGAATAGATTCAATATCTCTTTGTCCCATAAAAAAAGGATAGCATCCAATATTATGATCAATATTCGTTCTCAGAATAGGATGTTTCTGCTGGATTCTTACTAAAGCAGCTTTAAAATTTTGTTCGGGAATTTTTCCCTTGATTCTTGCCGTATAAATACAGTTTAAGGGCGTTTCCGGATCTACATACATGATCCTTTCCACCATCATTAAAGGTCTTTTGATCATGATACTGCCATTTGTTTTAGTTGTGAATGAATGGTCTGTATTACCTCATCACGGACGGCTAATGCATCGGTGTAAGGTAAATATCCTTCGCTTCCCATGAATGAAAAATCCATTTCACCACGGTAGGTTGAGGTCACCATCGTAGTTGTATTTCCTAAAGGTCCTATTACTGTAGGGCTGAAAATAGTATCTACACTGAAAGCTTTATACTGATGAGGAATCTTAATACGTCCCAGATTGGAAAACATACAGTCGTTGGAAGATTTCCCGTTCTTTAAAAGCCTGGTGAAATTATTCAGCGCATCGTGCCCGGATTCCATCACCATCATCGTGATATAAGGATTCAGTTTTGAGGTCTTCTGTTCCACAGATTTCTGCATCGCACGAAGGTTATCTGAAAAACTCAGTTTTTCATCAGAAGAAACCACTATCATTAATCCAAAAGCAAAAATATGATCTTCTTTAATCTGCCTGGCGAAACGTCTGATATCTACCGGGCAGGAAACTTTATTGAAAGATTTTTCTCCTCTTACTTTTTTAAATGCCTGCAATACTGCTGCACTCAAAAATGTATTGACGGTTACTTTCTGAGATTTGCAGTAATCAATTAATTGTTTGCTCACCGTTTCATCCAGTTTCCAGTGGATCAGATAGTCATTCTGTCTTTCCACGGCTTTCCTACCTACGGGAATGCATTTGATGGCAGTAGCAGCCAGCCTTCCGATAAATCTGGCTTTCAGTTTCTGCCGGCGGCTGTTCAGAATACTGGCCGGAACTACATCTTCGATGCCTAAAATTGGTTTTTCTACCCCGATTTCAGCAGCAGGATTTTCCAGTACCTTCAGGAATTCATGTGAAAAAGCCATAGCAGAGCCACCATCGCATAAACAATGGTGGAACGCAAACAGCATATCAGAAACGTTTTCACCCTTGATCCAGATAAACCGGATCAGGGGCAATTTTTCGTAATTAAAATTGGTGTTCCATTCTTTTCTGGATTCTTCCTGCCACTGATCTTCACTTTGTCTGGTGATGATTCTTACAGGGATAGAAGCAGGTTTTTCAGGAACATTGAACCAGGGAATATTTTTTTCGTCATAACTGATCAATGCTCTCAGCCATAGATGTTTATTTTGGATTCGTGCCAGAGCCTGCTGGATCTCTTTTAATGTAAAAGAACCTCTCAGCCGGAACGCAATGACAACGTTGAAGGGTTCTGTTCCGTCTCCCAGCAACATGCGCTCACCAAATAACAGTCTTCTTTTTATAGGTGGATTCATAGGCTACACAGAAGCTAATGTTGAATGTTCCTGTACAAAATTTTCTAACAGTTCTACCGCTTTATCATTACCTCCGGCAATAGTAAATGTATTTCTGACTTCCTGAGCGGCGGCTCTGTATTTAGGATTTTCCAATAATTCAAAAACCGTTTCACGAAGGGCATCTACACGCAGTCTTTTGTATCGTATACTGATTCCGCAGCCTGCCTGTTCGATCAGTTTTGCAATATGGAAATGATCGTAAGCGATTGGCGTGATCAACATGGGTAATCCGTTACGGAAAGTATCATTTACGGTATTGAAACCACCGTGGCATATCACCATATCCATCTGCTGCATCACCGCAGACTGAGGAACGAAGCTGTTCACGATGAAGTTATCCGGCCATTCTTCAAAAATTTCCGGTGGAGTAGCGGCAATTACGGTAACCGGCTCGTCTTTAAATGCAGCGATGATTTTTTCAAAGAACGCTTTTCTGATATCTACCAGCAGTGTTCCCAACGATACAAATATCTTTGGAGTGCTAGAAGCATTCAGTTTATCCCAATCGAATGGAGCATCGTTGGGACGGCCTTTTACCGGGCCTACAAATTTCATATGAGGCGGAACGGTTTCAAATCCGGCGAAAGCCTGTGAAGTAAACACCATATTCAGTTTATGAGAATGGATATAAATGCCTTCCTCATGAATGCCCACTTCTTTTTGCAGGTCTTTGATGAGGTTTTGCTGCCACTCCCAGATTTTAGGGGCACTTTTTTCCGTGTCTCCCATCACATCCGGAGGAACCGGAGTTGTCGTTACACAAGGAATATGATGTTTATGAGCGAAAAGAGCACCTCCGAAAGTGATACAGTCGTTTACAATCACATCCGGCATCCAGCTTTCAGTAAGTCTCGTTAATCCCGGCATCATCATTTTAGCGAAAGGAACATAGGTTTCTTCCAGTGCCAGTTTCATGACTTCAGGTCCGGAACATGCGGGTCCGTCATCCTGTCTTTTTAAAATCCGGGCGATTTCCTCCTGGTATGGAATAAGATCTTCTTCAGGATAGAAGTAAGAACCTCCTTCGGGAATATGTTTGCTGTCTAAAGGCGTAATTCCAAACCATTTTACTTCGTGTCCGCGGGCAATCAGGCTTGCTCCCACACTTAAAGTAGGACTTACATGTCCGAAAAACGGAGGAACTACAAATAAAAATTTAGACGGGTTTTCAGGTTTTGAAGCTCTTGATAAAGCCTGTTCCAATAAATTGGCTGCTGTAGCTGAACCTCCGGCTTCCACAAAAGACTGTCCAACTTTTCGGGCAGCATCTTCATAGCTTGGATTATTCAGAATCTGCTGTACAGCTTCTCTCAGGTGATGGGCTTTAAATCGGTTAAAATTAAGACGTTCACCCGCTTCTGTACGCACCACCCGTCCTGCAACGTGCGACTGATCATACGCAATCGGAATCACAACCAAAGGAATTCCGTTGGATAATGTTTCAGAAACGGTATTATGACCGCCATGGCAAACTACGCCGTCAAGATGAGGCAGCAGATCCAGTTGCGGAACTTGTTGATACACCATAAAGTTATCCGGCCATTGTTCGAAAAGTTGTGGATCGGAGACTACTACAACAGTCAGATCTTCATCTTTAAAGGCATCAATGACCTTTTGGAAAAATGCTTTTTTATGATCATGATCGAAGGTTGTTCCGATACTTACTAAAATCTTTTTGTTGTCAGCACTTTTTAATCGGTCCCAATCAAACTCACATGAGATACGTCTTTCCGTAAGAACCGGACCTGTGAACTGATATTGAGAAGGCAGATCATCCATTTCACCAAAGAAATAACTGGAAGTCAAAACAAGTGTCAACAGATCTGAAGTTGCCAGGGAGCGTTCTTCCTGGAAACCGAGTTCTTTCTGTAGATCAATGATTTGATTCACTTCCCATTCGTGTACTTTTGGAAGCTCATTCATAATTTTGATGGCTGCCGGAGCGGTAACAGAAGTGGCATAAGGAATACCAAGAGTTTTGGCGGCAACCGGAGCTGCAAATAACTGATGATCTCCGATAATCAAATCGGGCTGCTCTATTTTTAATAAAGCAACAACTCCGTTATAGCAATGTCTGTTCAACGGGATAAGAACCTCTTCATACAGGAACTTGACGCTGTCTATACCATACACTACTTTTTTGGAGATAATATCGAGATATTGTTCACTTTCTTTCTTTTCTTCGTCGGTCTGATCGTATTGGATCAGTAATAATTTTCCTCCCTCGGGAAGTTTAGCTTCTAAAGTCGGGTCAAGGCTGATCCAGGCTACTTCATGTCCTCTTTCCAGCAGCTTAGCACCGATGCTTAAGGTAGGGTTGACATGTCCTGTCAATGGTGGAACTATAAATGCAAATTTAGCCATGGTTTTGTGTTAAAATTTTAGATAAGAATTGAGTGATCGTTTCAGCGATGAGCTGAGGTTCCTGGATAGGAATATTGTGATCGCCCGGAATTAATTCAAGTTCAGACTGGCTGATTTGAGATTGCAGCCATTCACCTGTAGGTCTGCAGTTGGAATCAGCTCCATAAAGCAATAGAGTAGGAGCTGCCAATCCAGTGAAACGGGCTTCACCAAGGAAATGTTTTTCCCTGATCATATCTGCTTTAATGGTGGTTTGATTAAACAGAAATTCATACATACGATGGTTCTTTTCCATTTGTCTTTTACCCATCTGTACTTTGGTGGTGTCTGTAAAATTGGTTACGTAATGCTCCAGAAATTCTTTGCTGTATTCATCAATGATCTTACGGGCTTTTTCATCCTGAGGATCCGGAGCTTCCATCACCACGAGCTGATTGACGCGGTCAGGATATTCTAAAGCTGTTTTCAACGCAATAAGACCTCCAAAACTATAGCCTACAAGGTGTACTTTTTCCAGTTGAAGGTGATCTATTAAACCTATTAAATCGGATGACATGTTGTCAAGATCGTACCCATCCGGAAAGCGTTCACTCATACCGTGACTCTTCAGATCGTACATCACCACATGGAAATGCTTTGCCAGCACAGGGGCAATATTAAAATAATAAATGGACAGGTTGCTGAACATACCGTGGATGAGTACCACGGTTTGTCCGGCTCCTTTGTTGAGTTCCTGTATGTGAACTTGTCTTTTATTGACAGTGATTATTGGCATTCGTAGATATAATTGATGATCATACTAAGGTCAAGATTAATCAGCTGGTCAAGATCCATAGATGATAACCAACCCGTAAAGTCGATCTGATCGCCAAAATGCGCCTTGATCTTTTCAGAGAAAGAGACAATTTCAATGCTGTCCATTTCAAGATCTCTGGTGAATGAACTTTCAGGAGTAATATCCATCTCTTCTACAAATTCAGCACCTATCACTTCAGTAATAAAACCTTTTAATAAAGTAAAAAGTTCTTCGTGGTTCATTTTTAATGTTGCGTTTACAGTGTCCATCCGATAATATAATTTTTATGTTTAATAGTTTTGATTTCAATGTTGTTGATCCACAGGTGATCATCTTTAATAAGTTCGATTTCAAAGGCTTTTGGATTTCCTTTCAGTCCTGTTCCAAGGAATTTTCCGTAAGCTTCCTTGGCTACCCAGAAACGGGTGGTCCATTCTGCCTGATCTCTGTCTTTTAATAAGGTTAATTCTTTGTCGGTAAATACCATGTCGTAGAATCCTGAACTACGTTCTTCCATCAGTTCCATATCAATTCCTACAGCTTTTCCATACCTCGCGATCCCAACGGCTTCTTTTCCTTTGTGAGCTAAAGAAATATGAATGTCTTCTGTAAAATCGCTGATGAGGTAAGGTTTCCCCACTTCATCGGAACGGATTTCAAAGGTGATCGGGAAGCAGGCAAGATTTTTTTCCTGACGGAGAAGATTTCTGACGGCATCTTTCACCGCTACACGGCTTACCATCCAGTTTTTCTTTTTGTTGGGTAGTAACTGCTGGTGATGCTGTTTTTCCGTTTGGTTGAAATATCTTTTCAGGATAAAATCCCATGAAGCGACTCTGGTATAGGCCTGATGGAAAAAGAAAACTTCAGGAGCAATTTCTTCCGAAAGACGGTTGTGCAGCGGTGACATGGAAACATTCCATAATGGAGCATCTATTTCCAGTCTTCTGTTTTGCCATCCGGTAATGGCGCACCATACTTTTCCGTCTCTTTTCAGGATGATATCTGCAATGGCGAATTCATCATTAAGCTCGGTCAGTATGCAGGTACATTCAAAAATACCTTCCTGGTCATGCATATCTCCGAAGAATTCAATATCTCTGATTTTTACAGGAAATGCAATACGGTCTTTCACTAAAGTAAGCTGAAGCCAAAGTCCGAACAGCTGTCCTGCATTGTCCAGTAAAGAACCTTTGCCGCCGTTTCCTTTTATTTTTCCGATGATTCCTTTGTCTCCAACGGCTGAAACTTCAGTAATTCCCTGGTATTTTTCTCCATGGAACATGTGCATGTCATAGATTTCTTCAGGAGTTCTTTCAATAGGCAAAAGATTACCGATGGAAAGATTGAAATCAGGCGTTGGAACAAGAGCTGATTTTAAGACTACTTCTGCGTTCGCAAAGTTTTCAATATCGAGATAAGCGTGATTCGGTGAACGCCATTCTCCTTTTACGGTTTTTTCAAACGGTTTGGCAACGTTCATCCATTGGAATACGCTTACATTCATGATTTTATGAACCTGTGTTCCCGGAATTTCCGCTTCTGCAATTTCTGCAAGCTGTTCAAAGATCATCGTCATCGGAATGACCGGCTCCATATCTGCTACATGAGCCCATCCTTTTGGTTGTCTCAATAAGCTGTGGTCGATCAGGTAAGGATGACTTTCCAGCGTTACGTATAAGTCTTTTGAGAAGGTTGTATTTCTTGGTGCTTTTGGAGCAACATGTGTTATTGAAGCTGCCGGACGTTGGATGGTGATCTCCGGACGGTTTTGGAATAAAGTCAATACTTCTTCCTGCATACGGATCATATCTGCAACGTTATCCTGGAATGCCTGTACGAGCGGGTGGCCGCTTTTTGCAGCAATAGCTGAAGCCGTTGCTGTATATTGTTTTGGCGTATCCAATGACTGAGCCAACGCTTTTACTTCTTTAAAATTCCGGATGATAGGTGAACCTAATTCCAGCTTAATGCCTTTTCCTGATGGTCTTTTCGAATGATTCTGAATCTCTAAAAAGTCAAGGGCGATTGTTTTCCCTTCTACAAACAAGGAAGCCACTACACGTTGTAACTGAGCCAGTGCAGAACGGGTAGGAACGCTGGAAGCGATGGTGCTGAAATCTTTTCCTTTTAAAGTATCATCAATAAATCCAATCAGACCGCCAGTTCCGACTTGAATGAAGACTCTTGCACCTTCTTCGTATAGTTTATCTGTCAGTTCACGGAAACGAACAGGTTCAACTAAGTGTTCGGCACTCAGTTTTCTGATCGCTGCCTGATCTGCAGGATAAGGTTCTAGTGTTGTGGCAGACCACAATGGAATTTTTGTTTGCTGGAACTGTGCTTTTTCCATTCCCGCAAGAATCACATCCAGTTTATCTGCGATAAAAGGAGAGTGAAATCCTGACTGGAATGGCAATACCTGATGGAAGATCTGTTTTGCTTTTAACAAGGGAACCAATTCATCCAAAGCTGCATTGCTTCCGCAAAGAATCACCTGATTAGGGCAGTTATCATTGGATACATAGAGGTTTGAAATTTCAGTGATAAAAGGTTTTATAATATCAATTCCGGCTCCTATGGCAATGAACTTGGAGTCTTTTAATTCAAAAGTTTCAGGGTGAAGGACATCAATTAAGGCTTTTACAGAGTTGGCTTCTGCTAACTCTGATGAATATCCTGCCAGCCATTCTCCTAAACTGTGTCCTGCATTCATATCCGGGATAATTCCCAGTTTTTTCAATGAATTATCAAGGATACTGCAATTGTTGAAAACGTTTAAAGCATCGGTTAAAAGTCCTTCACCTTCCGTTTCAATAGGAGCTGTAAGCCCAAAATAACGGCTTACCGTTTCTACTTCACCTTTTGCCAGTCCATCTAAACCAGGGAATACAAAGGCTACTTTACCGCCATCTTTTAATAACGGAGCAGAGGTGTACCAGATATCCTGTTTGTTTTTCCACGTGATATTTTTGGAAACAATTTTAATGGCTTTTTCTATTCTGGCAGGTATCGGATCGAATATCGCAACTCTGAAATTCCCTTCACCAATGGCTGTTTCATTATTTTGTAATGCTGAAAGCAATTCTTCATGGGTAGGTCTTGCCAAGATTAGTACATGATCTTTTTTCGGCATATCATAGCCTTCCAGAACAACGTGAGCATTGATTCCTCCAAATCCGAAAGCATTCACTGCGGCTACTTTTGGAAGTCCTGTTTTTGACCAGTTTCTGGCTTCCTGTACAGGTTCAAACCTTGTGTTCTGCATCTCCGAGGTTGGATTCTCACAATACAAGGTTGGTGGTAAAGTATCATGATGTAAGGCTAAACAGGTTTTAATTAATCCTGCAATTCCGGCTGCAGGCATAGCATGCCCGATATTGGATTTCACAGATCCGATACCCGCAGCCGGAGCTGCTTCTTCTTTCCCGAAGAATTGGGCTAAGGTCTGAAGTTCTGTTTTATCTCCAAGGGGAGTTCCTGTGCCATGAGCTTCAAGATATCCCACTTTATTTTTATCTAAACCAGCATTGATCCATGCCTGTTCTAAAGCTTTTAACTGACCTTTTACGGATGGGCTCATCACGCTGGTTCCGGTACCATCACTGCTTACACCAACTCCTTTGATTACCGCATAGATTTTATCCTGATCACGAACGGCATCTTCCAGTCTTTTTAACACGACGAAACCACAGCCTTCACCGATCAATAGGCCGTCAGCATCCACACTGAAGGGTTTGATCTGCTGTTGACGGGACATGGCTCCCAGCTGGGCAAAAATACTCCAGAAAGCAGCATTCTGTCCTGTGTGTACGCCTCCTGCGATCATGATATCAGAACGGCCTCTCTGAAGTTCCTGTACGGCATGATCTACAGCAATTAAGGCAGAGGCACAAGCGGCATCTACAGTGAATGCAGCGCCTCCTAAATTGAAGCGGTTCGCGACAAGAGAGGCTACAAGATTGGGTATTAATCCCATCGCAGTATCGGCTGCGAAACGTCCTTTACGTTGTTGGAAAGCGTGTTTTACTTTTTCAATATCCACAGAAGAAACCTGAGGCAGCAATTCCTGTAATAACGAAGAAATCTGTTCTCCGGTTCTTACAATTTCTATAGCTCGGGTCGCACCTGGACCTGTATAATTTCCTTTACCGATAATAATTCCCGCTTTTTCAAGAGAGGTATTCTTTTGGAATACGCCGGCATCTTCCAGGGCTTTCTGCACCAGATCAAGGGTAAGCAGATGATCAGGTTCCGTTCCTTCAACGGCTAATGGCAGAATACCAAAAGCGGTAGGATCGAATGTATACTCAGGGATAAATCCTCCACGCTGACAGTAAAAACGATCAACTGGACTGGTGGCATCACTGAAATGAACCGGATCTATCCGATGCTCCGGAGCGAGTTCGGTAGAATCAACTTTATTGACAATATTCTGCCAAAAAGTGTTGGCATCCTGTGCCCCGGGAAAGACGCAGGATAGGCCAATTACAGCAACATCTGTTTGTTTCATATTGAGTTTATGCAGCGTTTTACCAATTATTTCCTGACATGATCAGCACCTGGCTTTCTGTTCCGTATTTAATCTCGTTAAGGAAGATTTCTTTTCCTTCATCCAATGGGATCATAGAAATACCTCTGCGTTTGTATTCCGATTCAAGAGTGGAAGAAACCATTCCGGCTCCTTTCCAGGGTCCCCAGTTGATCGAGATTACTTTTCCTTTTAATCTTTTGTTTAAAGCATTGGCGTAATCATCCAGTACACTGTTGGCCGCAGCATAATCTGTCTGGCCTTTGTTGCCGTATACAGAAGCAATACTTGAGAACAGAACTACAAACTGGCAGTCTGAACGAAGCTGTTCTGCCAATACACGAAGTGGTTTCACTTTGGTGTCAAATACACGTCCGAAAGAGCTTGTTGTCTTTTGTTTGAATAATTTATCTTCTAAAAGACCTGCTCCATGAATCACTCCATCCAGACGGTTGTATTTTTCATAAATACTGCTGATCAGATTGCTTAAACCTTCTTCGTCACAAAGATCCAGTGATTGGTAAATGATGGTATTTCCAAGCTCTTCCATATCACGGATCGTACGCAGGATCTGATTGTTTTTGAAAATCTTCGTTGTTTCTTTTTCTATTTCTGCAGGAGAAGTGAATTGACCTGACTTGATCAGGAAACCTCTGATTTCTTCTTTGGTTTTCATTCCCTCAAAATCTTTCGCAGAAATAACATTTCTTGGATCCGCTGATCTTCCTACCAGAATATAAGTACAAGGATACGCCTGAGACATGTGTTTTACCAATTCGGCAGTGATTCCCTGTGCGCCTCCCAATACCAATACCACAGATTTTTGATCTAACTGGATATGCGCTTCATGTAAGCTTGTTGATAATGGAGAAGGAATGATGTCTACCTGGTGTCTCTGATCGTTTTTATAAATCACCTCAGCAGGTTTATCATTGGTAAGGATTTCCTTCAACGTAATTTCAGCAATCTGATCTACTTCCTGAGGCGTACTAAGGCTGATTAATCTACAAGTTGTATTATCAAATTCTCTTGCTAAACTTTTGAAAAGTCCCGGATATCCCTGATGATGACGTAATATGCTTGCATCTGTAATTTCCTGAAGGTGTGCTGGAATATCTGAAATAAGATATACCCATTTTGCTTTGTCAAAATCCAGTTTTTTGATCAGATCTACGTGATCGATGATGCTTGGTTTGTCAGCAGCAGAGAATAGGTCTAACATAATTAATCCGTCGATATTTGAAAGATCTTTATATGTATCTACCAGCTCTACAATAGCTCCATGTTTTTCTAACGCATCTTTGATGGCTGAGGTTTGCTTGCTGTCATCTTGTGTAATCGCAAAGCGTTTTCCCTGCAATACTTCTGTATTTTGTATTTTAGAAGCATCGGTAGGAGTGATGTCAAAACGAAGACGTGAGAGTACATTTTGGGTTGGCTCTGCAGTATTTTCTTCTTTCGCTTCGTGAGTGGTTTCGTTGGTTTCCCCATTCATTTCGCTGATCCAGCTTGCCAGACCACGAAGAGTTTTAATGGCCGCCAGTTTTTCCATCACATCATCAGCCTGTTCAAGGTTTTGACCAAATCCGATCTTAGTTTTAAGATCACCGATGATTTCCATACGTTTAATGGAGTCTATACTCAAATCTGCTTCCAGATCAAGATCAATTCCTAACATTTCTTTTGGATATCCTGTTTTTTCGCTAACGATATTCAGGATTGCATTTTGAAGGTCTTCAAGAGAGAATGCCGGCTGAGCTTGTGATTTTGAAACTGCAGGCTCAGTAGCTGATCCTTTTTTTTCAGTCGCAGCAGTGGTTTCAGCTCCAGAAAATTCAGTAAGCCATGAAACAAGACCACTTAAAGTTTTTATTCCGGCAAGCTGCTCCATAACGGTGTCTTCACTGGTATTTCCATTGCCCAGAGTTCCCAGTTCGTTACGAAGTGTTCCGATGATTTCTACTCTTTTGATAGAGTCGATACTTAAATCCGCTTCCAGGTCCATTTCCATACCCAGCATTTCCTGAGGGTATCCTGTTTTGTCGCTTACCACCTGTAATAATAAAGACTTAATATCTCTTGACGGAGCTTGCTTTACAGGAGCTGCAGCTACGGGTTGCTGATGAACAGGCTGAACCGGAATCGTAGATATAGGCTGGTGTGCAGCAGCTGGTGCTGGTGAATGGTATACAGGAGCAGGGAATGCCTGAGGATTCTGTCCCATAAAGGAAAGCATCACATCACGCTGTGCCTGTATCATTAATTTCATACTGTTTAAATATTCCTGCAGCATACGTTCAGCGGTAGACTGAGCTTCAGTTGCTGGTGTCTGTGGTTGATGGGTAAAATTGTTCATGGGAATAGGGTTTATTAGTGGCAATGCACCATTAGATGGCAGATTACCGGTAGTTGGGTGGGCTGTCTGCCCGTTAACACGCCAGATAGCAGGGCTTTTCTTGTAAAGCTCAGGTTGGTTAAGATCGATAATCGTAACACTTCTGCCGTCAAAAAGTTTATCAATATTAAAGCTTCGACCTGTTCCTAAATATTGTGCCAGCATGCAAAGCAGGTGACTGAATTTATTACGGCTGTTGTCTTCTACATATAGGGTAAGCTGATCTTTTTCAAGACAGGATTTGGTCAATCCGGTAAGTACTTTTCCTGGTCCTACTTCAATGAATATTCTTGCACCGTCGTTATACATGGCCTGAAGCTGTTCTACAAATCTTACAGGCTGTACCAGATGGTCGGTAAGTCTTTCTTTTATTTCTACCGGATTCGTAGGATATACTTCCGCCGTGGTATTGGACCACACCGGAATCTGCATTTCACTGAAAGGAATATCCTTCAGTATTTCCGCATACAAATCCTTGGATTTTGCCAATAACGGACTGTGGAATGCACAGGCAACTTCCAGTTTTTTAGCAGAGATTCCTTCCTGTTTAAGTACTTCAAGTAATGTATTGATGGCTTCCGTACTTCCTGCGATAACACATTGAGTAGGAGCATTAAAGTTCACAGGATAACATCCTTCTACTTTAGCAATGATTGGCAGTAAACGTTCCGGAGTAGCACTTGCCGCCAGCATGGAACCCGGATCTCCACCTTCTACTGAGTCTAAAATAGATTGAGCTCTCTGAACGCTTAAGTCAACCAGTTTATCTTCTCCAAACACTCCTGCAAAACATAAAGCTGGTATTTCACCATAGCTATGACCTGCCAGCATATCAGGAACGATGCCCAATGATTCTAAGAATTTTGCCAGTGCAAGGTCTACAATTCCTAAAAGCGGTTGTGCTAAACGCGTATCTTTAATGGTTTCTTTCTGTTGTTTTAAATCAGCTTCATTAAAGGTTTTTGATGGGAAAACTACTTTTTCAAGTTTAGGATACTCATCAATAATCTTACGCATGGCTGGGAAAACAACAAATAAGTCACGGGCCATATTGATTCTCTGGCTGCCTTGTCCGGGGAATGTGAATGCTACTTTACCTTCTTTTTTATTCACGGTAAAAGTGTCTTTTGTCTCAATTCCCAGCAATACAAGTTCAAGCTTCATCATCAGGTCTTCGGCAGTGTCTGCAACAATACTGAACTGAATTGGCTTTTCTGAACTGATGCTTAAACTGTAAGCAATATCTTTTAATGGAATACCATCGTTAATTTCTAATAATACTTTAACCTGACTTGCCTGTTCTTTCGCTTCTTCATAGTTATCTCCGCGGAACACAAACAATTCTGAAGGCCACGACTGCATGGCAATGGAATTATCCTGTTTAGGATGGTTGGCAATGACCGTATGGAAGTTGGTTCCCCCAAATCCAAAAGCACTGATTCCTGCATAACGGTTTTTTTCTGACCATAATCCACTTTCTGAATGAAATGCAAATGGACTGGTTTCAGCATTGTAATAGGCATTAGGCTGCTGAAGATGAAGGGTAGGCGGCTTTACACCGTGATATACCGCAAGCGAAGCTTTGATTAATCCTGCTAATCCTGCCGCACATTTGGTATGCCCGATCTGTGTTTTCACAGAACCTAGATGAGTCTGCCCCGGTAAAGCTCCTGAACGGCTGAACAAATTAGTCAATGCACTTAATTCAGTTTTGTCACCTACTACTGTTCCTGTACCGTGAGCTTCTACAAGACCTACGGAAGCTGGACTGATCCCAGCTTGGGAATAAGCACGCTCTAAGGCTCTTACCTGGCCTATTTTTCTAGGAGCGGTCAAACCTAACGCTTTTCCGTCACTGGATCCTCCAACTCCTTTTATTACTGAGTAAATACGATCTCCATCCCTTACAGCATCTTCATATCTTTTTAAAACAAGGATGGCAATACCTTCTCCAAGAGCAATGCCATCTGCATCACTGTCGAATGTAGCACATCTCCCTTTTCTGGATAAGGCATGCGTGCTGGAGAACATCAGGTAATCATTAATTCCGTTGTGTAAATCTGCACCTCCGGCAAGAACCATATCAGATTTTCCTAATACAAGTTCCTGGCAAGCCAGATCAATAGCGGCCAAAGAAGAAGCACAGGCTGCGTCTACTGTGAAGTTTCTTCCGCCCAAATCCAGACGGTTCGTAATCCTACCTGCGATCACATTGGCCAAAATACCTGGAAAAGAATCCTCGGTGGTATGTGGAAAGGCTTCTTTTACTTCTTCGTGAAGCTCTCCGAAGACCTGTTTATAATATCCTCTGAAACTATAGCTGTTGGCAAGGTCATTACCTCCTTCAGCACCTATAATAACAGAAATGTTTTCTCTGTTGATGTGCTTTTCGCCATAACCGGCATCTTCCATTGCACGTTTTGCAACTAATAAGGTTAAAAGCTGTGTAGGTTCAATGGCTGCGAGTGATTGTGGCGGAACCCCGAATGCCAAAGGATCGAAATCGATTTTAGGAATAAATCCTCCCCATTTGGAATGAGATACATCCGATTCGTTGGAATCAGGTTTATAATAAAGGTCTTTATTCCATCTTTCATCCGGTACTTCGGTAACACTGTCTTTTCCTAAAATGATATTTCTCCAGTATTCATCAAGGTTTTTAGCACCAGGAAAAATACATTCCATCCCTACGATGGCGATATCAAGAGGTTTTTCCGTAGAAATCGGTTCTTCCGGTAATACTGCATCCTGAATATATTCATAATTGTCTACCACACTTTGATGTAGAGCAGCCAATGAGATCACACGATTCTGCATGGTGGCTACCTGCCCGATCATATACATTCCTAAGTCCAGTTGGTCATCTTTAGGAATATTGACCAATTTGTCGCCCTGACGTTCTATTCCTTTAGCGGCAATACGTAAACGGCCTACATTTAATTTTTCAAGCTGTTCCCATACCTGCTTTTTGTCCATTCCGGCGGCAAGCAGTTTTGCTTTTTCTGTATTGAAGTGGTGAGCAAAAGCTGTATTTAAACAACGGGTTTCATGTCCGGGAGCAGTTTCCAGTAAAACGGTATCCTTCGCCTGCATGGCCTGAGACTGGAATTCTTCCTGAATAGCTCCCGTTTGTACAGCTTCATGGGTATACAGATAAGCTGTACCCATTAATACCCCGATTTTCACTCCTCTTGCAGCCAATGGTGCAGCCATAATAGAAACGAATGCGGTTGAAAAGGCGTTATGAATTCCTCCTGCAAAAAAGACACTGATGTTTTCAGGATGATCTTCTTTTAAAATACGGTCAATTTGTTTTTCCCAGAGAACTGTACTGGACAAAGGACCTACGTGACCTCCGCACTCACGTCCTTCAAAAATAAAGTTTTTCGCGCCTTCTTTGAGGAAAATATCCAGAAGGGCAGGGGAAGGAACGTGTAAGAATGATTTTATTCCTGCTTTTTCAAATACTTTAGCCTGTGCGGGTCTTCCTCCGGCAATCAAAACTACAGGAGGTTTTGCTTCTAATATATATGATGTCTGTTCATCTCTTAATTCCTGTGGAGCAAATCCTAAAATTCCTACACCCCATGTTTTTTCACCAGCCAGCTTTTTGGTATCCATTACCAAAGATTTTGCAGATTCTCCTTTCAATAAGGATAAAGCAACAAAGGGTAAGGCTCCGGCATCTGCTACTGCATTGGCAAATGAAGGAACATCACTTACACGGGTCATTGGACCTTGAGCGATAGGGTAGTTCAGACCCAATTCCTGAGCTAAAGAGTTGTTTTTATCAATTACTTTCAGTGCCTTTGCCTGCTTCAGGTGTCCATACATGGCTTCTTTGAAACCGAAAATCAGTTTTCTCAGGGTTTTGAAGTCTTCATACAGATCTGTTGCTAATGAAATATCTTGTCCCATTGGGATGTAACATGTACTGAGGTCTAGACCTGTAAAGTATTGTCTCAGATCTTCGGCAGTTGCATTCTCAGGTAAAACCGGTGAATTGGGTCTTACCAGTACACGATGGTTAGCAATCACTTTAGTTTCTGTACCATTCAGTTTTGAGCAGATTTCTTTCAGGTCCTGAGGGACCGAACTTTCCGGAAACAGAGCCAGTTGGCTGTCCAGTACAATTCCTGTTGCTCCCAAAGCTTTTGCTGCTGCTGCGGTATGGATGCCTATTCCTCCCTGTACCCACACCGGAATGCTCTGGATTTCTTTGATCACACGCTGGAATAATACAAATGTGGACTCATAACCTACTAATCCACCCGCTTCATTTCCTTTGATAATGATTCCTTCTGCTCCTGACTGTTCAGCCTGTGTGGCCTCTTCCAAACTGGTTACCTGAAAAATAACAGGTATATTGAGTGGCTTAGACATTCCGAACGGAAGGATCGCAAATCTTACTTTTTCAGGAATTTGAAGAGTGGTGAAATCATCGTTAGAAAAATAAATACCATAGGATGGTACGTTTATCTGATCAAGTTGATGTAACGCTTCCTGGGCTTTCGTTAGCTCATTTCCTAAACTTAGTACGGGCAATGCACCTGCCTGGTGCAGTCGGGATACAAGGTTAACGTCCGGCTTTTCAAAAGGCGTCAGTCCAATAATGGTTAATTTTTTCATGGCGTGTTAATTGAATTATTGAATGATAGCAAGAGTTTAATAACAGAATGCAAGGTCTTTGCATAGTAAGACCATTACTTTTTGTTAGGATATAATAAAATTGGTTTTTATCAAATCGCTAAAAATTGATATTGTTTTATGATAATTATTTAATGATCTGTCAGTTACAGATAGATTTTGGGTTATAGTAATTATATCTGGCTTTTCAAAGGATAATAGCCAGGTTTTGGTCAGGTTTTTCATAGCATTTACGGTATAGAAATGATTAATGATATCTCATTGCAAAAAAGCTTATATTATATGTATAAATAGCAATTTGCGATGATGAGAAAATAAAAATAATGAAACTGTAATATATCTTTAATCATAAATGTTATTTGATAACAATTTTTTAATGTAAAAATATCTGTTGTTCAAATGCTATTAAAGTATATTTATTGTTTCCTTATTCTTAGAAACATGGCCGGTACAATCTTATATTTTTTAACTATAAATAGTTATAGTTAAAAAAATGTTAGTCAAATATAGGAATAAAAAATAAAATATTTCAAAAACAAGAGAATTGTTTTCAGGTATATTACAAAAAGATAATATACCCTAGATAAGGTTCAAAAATGTAAAAAATACCTTTGTGAATCTGATAAAATTAAAAAGCTAATTTAATTAAAATTAATCAATATATTGTGATTTAATTTGAATTATTTATGAATTTTTTATATCTTTTTGATAAATAAACAGATAGATATTTTTAATAATAATTTAAATATCTTTCCGAAATTCATAAAAAAAACAGTAAGTATCTGATATGCTTACTGTTTTTGTATGTGTTGATTGTTGATGTTTTTTTTGACTAATAAGCCATTTTACGGATGTATTGTGTCGTTTTTATTGATTTGAATAGCTGATAAACGATCTGCTTACTAATAGGTTTACTGAAAATATTAAAATATAGTTAATCCGTACTGCTTTGCCAGATCTAATATCATATGATACCCGGCCAGAGAATTTCCATGTTGATCTAAAGCAGGGCTGAATACCCCGATTCCTATTTTTCCCGGAACACTTACCGTAATTCCGCCCCCGACACCGGATTTGCTTGGCAAGCCCACTGTTCTTGAATATTCACCGCTGAACTCATACATTCCGGCTGTCAGCATTTGTGATTCTACTAATTTTGCTGTATCTGCGTTTTTATAAGTGGCATCTCCGTCGAATCTAACGCACTGGTTGGCAAAAAAGTAACCTATTTTTGCGAGGTCTTCAGCGGTAAGTTCAATGGAACACTGTTTGAAATAATTGTCCAGCTGGTCTTCGTTTCCGGAAATAAGTCCGCTGTTTTTCATGATGTAAAACATACCACGGTTTCGGTGGCCTGTTGATTTTTCAGATTCGTAAACTGATTTGTTATAATCTAGGGATGGATTTTTGGTAATGTATCTTACCATATCCAGTATTTTAAGGAATGGTTTTTCGCCATCTCCGGAGATTAGTGAAGTGGTAAGAATTGCTCCGGCATTCATCATTGGATTAAGCGGCTTTCCCGTAGTCTCAAGGTTTGAAAAGTGGTTGAAGGGTTTATCTGATCCGAAATATCCCATTTTGTCGAAAATATGAGCTTCTCCTTTTTCGTTTACTGCTACCATTAATGATATGATTTTGGAAATACTCTGCATGGTGAATTTTTTATTAACATCACCGGCATTGAATACTTTTCCATTTTTATCAACTACTGAAAAAGCTATTGCCTTAGCATCCATTTTCCCTAGCTCAGGAATGTAATCTGCTACTTTTCCCTGAGTATAATACGTTCTGTTTTTTTCCAGAATGGTACTTAATGTTTTTTCTGAAAGGGTTGAGATATCTGCTGCTTTCTGTGCATAAAGGATTGTGTTTAAGGAAAGAAAAGCTGCAGTACAGATTCCTTTTGCGGAGAGTAAAAAGCTGTTGTTTTTCATATAGGATGTGTTGAAATATAATGTTTATGATAATCCTCAGGAAACAAAGATAAATTATTTTAATCTTGTCGGCAATTCTCATGATTTTTCTTGCAGATTATGATAAGAATGGGTGATACTTATAGGAGAAGATTGCATTGTTGAAAACACTGGAGATTTTTAAGAAGAAATGGATAAAAAGTTTGCTGTTTTTATCTTTTTTTAATGTGATTAATTTTAATATTAATCGTCAATTTTAAGTATAAAAATAATTTAATTTGATTTTTTGTTGTTGATTTTGGTTTTTAATAGGTTAAAATGTATGATTTTATTCTGTTGAAATCAGGTTGTTGCTCTCAAATTGAGCAAAGACAAGGATTTTTTTCCATAACTAATAGGTTGGTGAAATAACATATAATCATGAATTAATCTATATTGTTGGAATTCAATTGTGAAATAATGTTGTTTTTTCACGATTAAATGATTTTTGTATTGTTATTTTTATTAATTTGACAAAAAATTAATAACACTTTTTTAATAACTATGAAAAACAACACCTATTTTGGTAGGCAGCACATCTTCAGATGGCTCCTGCTATGTTGGCTTCTGGTACCTTGGGTACTACAAGCACAAGCTCGAATTACATGGACCGCCCAGGTTGGATGCCAGGAATTCCGCGGCGAAAAAGACGGTCAGATCCCTGACAACGGAATCGCCTATTCCTATATCAATTCATCCCAATGTCTCCGTGTCTGTGAACAATCAACGGTAAAATATGAGATTCAGGGACCGAATGTTTCCAATGTGCAATGGACGGTTTCGGGAGGTACTGCAGCTATTTCAGGACCCTCGAACACCGTGGCCAATGTAAGCTGGGGAGCAGCAGGTAACGGATCTTTACAGGCTGTCATCACCTATAATGACGGAACAGTGGAAACACAGACTATTTGTATTGAAAAGATTAACAGGCCAATTGCTAAATTTGAAATGTTAAATCTTGCCGATACTGTATGTAAGAATACGACAATCTATTTCGATAACCTTTCTGAACAGAACGGCGGGTCGGATATTGTTAATTATTTCTGGGACTTTGGAGATGGTACAACTTCTACCGCTTTTGAGCCTTCTCATTTGTATGCTAATCCAGGAAACTATACTATTCAGTTGACGGTAACGAACAAGTGTGGCTGCCAGGATAGAATTAAAAAACAAATCAAGGTATTAAAAGCAGATCCTGTACAGATCAACTGTGCTTCCGTAGTATGTGAAGGCAGTACTGAAAAATATAATGTACAGGATGGATGCAACAAAGGACAATGGAAAGTTATCGGAGGATCAATTGTTAACAATAACGGTAACGAAATCGAAGTTTTTTGGGATCAGGTTGATCCGCTTGACGGCTTCGGATATGTAATGTACATGTCAGAATGTGCTTGTCCTGAGTGGACGACAATTAAAATTCCTGTTGTTTTAAAAAATGCAAAAATTAAAGGACAGGAAGTGATATGTACTGGCAGACAGTATACCTATTCAATTCCTCAGTGGCCTACAACGAGCGTTCAGTGGAATGTGACAGGTCCGGCAGGAGGTCAGCTGACGAACACCCAGCAGAGAAATGAAATTGTTTTCAAAGCAAATCAGCCAGGTACTTATCACCTTACGGCAAATTATTTCAATACTTTATTGACATGTGAAGGACAGGCTTCTATAGATATCGTAGTAGAAGTACCAGTATTGGTAAGTGGTGGTGTGGATGAAATCTGTGCAGGAACTAGCCAGGGATTTACAGCAGTTCCTAATGTACCGGTGATCTGGAAGGTGACAACGGGAACATCTACTTATACTTCTCCACCAATGACAGGAATATTCAACTACAACTTTGCAACAGCGGGAACGTATACTGTGACGGCTACCAAGCAAGGAGGAGGTTGTGAAAGTAATGGAAGAATTATTAAGGTATTACCAATTCCACAGGCACCTAACGGAACCATTTCCGGAGAAACAAAAGTATGTCCCGGAAAACCTTATGTTTATACCATCAGTTCAGTAGATCCTGGTATGGTACCGGTTTGGAATGTTACCAACGGAACCATTCAGGGAAGTAATGCAGGATCTTCTGTTACGGTTATATTTAATGCCGGTGCTACATCATATACAGTATCTGCACAGAACAAATCTATCAGCAGTGCCGCATGTCTTTCAGCTCCGAAATCGTTTAATGTAACGAAGTTGGACCTTAATACTATTGGTATTAATGCTAATTCAGGACCTTTCTGCCCGAGTAGTACCCAAACATTCAGTGCTAATCTGAATGGTATTGTTCCGGATTTTATGGAATGGTCATTTGCAAGTTCCAATTTCGGAAGTGTAGTGGGAGGACAGGGTACAGCTAATATCACGGTAAACTTCAACGAGATTTCTTCAACAGATACTACTGATCTGATTCTGAAAGTAGTAAAATGCGGAGTGACAAAAATCATCACGATGCCGGTATCTTTAATAAAGCTTCCGGTAGTAAGCTTTACCAATGTTGGTGGAATTTGTTTGGGTTCAAATCTTACTTTTACAGTAAATCAGGGAACCATTACTTCGGCGACAAGTGTGACTTTCACATTTCCTGGTGGAACGTATACTACAGCATTTAATCCTGCCGGAATTTACAGCTTCCCGAATAACGGATATATCCAGAACAATTCAGGAAACAATGTTTCTCAAACGGTTGTTGTAACTTATACAGGTACTAATGGATGTAATTATAAGCCTACGGCAAGTGCTAACTTTATTGTATATCCTGAAACTATTATTACTGTTTCTCCGGTATATAATATTGCAGTTTGTGATCCTGCAACAATGACACCGTATACTATTACGGCTAACAGTTCTACAGGACTTACAAATATCTTGTCTTGGCAATGGTATAAAAATAATAGTATGATACCAGGAGCAACTACCAACTCATATACCATCTCAGGAGCAGGTGCTTTTGGAACGTACAGAGTGCAGGCTGTAGATATTAACGGTTGTGTGGTTTCTTCACAGAACATTAATGTGACTCAGTCTTGCCCGAGCAGTGGAAGTTGTACGGCAAACCCTCAGATTAACTTCGTTCCGGCATGGTCTGCTTGTAACACGATTACTGTTTCAGGTTTAACATACAACGGAACTCCGGATGAGATCCAATGGTTGTCAGATACTGTACTTACTTTAGTTTCCGGTCAGGGAACGGCTTCACCGGTATATCAGACTAATCTTGCAGGCGCGCACATTGTTTTTGTACGTCTGAGATATGGTTCATGCTGGTACAGTAAAGGGGTAGAAGTGAGAAAGAACTATGAGCCTAAATTCAATATCAGTACAGTTTGTAACGGAAGCGGATATACAGTAACGCTTTTCAATACCTCTACGATATTTGAAATCAATCCTGCGTCTATAACCTATACATTTACTTCGCCGGGACAGCCTGCTCAAACAGGACAATCGGCCACGTATAATCTTGCGCCGGGTACTTATACCTTTACAATGACAATGTCTACACCAGGGAAACCAACGTGTACCACTACACAGACAATTACATTAGCTCCTGTTCCTGATACCACCTTCCTGGTTCCAGGCTGGCTATGTGCACGTTCACCTGTTACGTTCAGTCCTATAAACTATGTTCCGGGAAATACATATACCTGGATCTTTGATGGTACCTCTTACGTTACAACAGGACCAGATGCTACAATAACATATAATACTGCAGGAACAAAAACCATTCAGCTGAAAATTAAAACTCCTATGGGATGTGAATATAGTTCTGGTGTAATTGGTGTTAATGTAAAAGAGGCGACTCTGGATGGTGATATGGCGCCTCCTGCTCTGGTAGCTTGTATTGGAAGTGCTCCTAATATCGTATTTACCAGTACGCTTGGATCTCCTAACCAATATATCTGGATGAATGGTTCTCAGGCTGTACCAGGTGCACCAAACTCTCCTGTATTTACTCCAACACAATCTGGTAACTACTGGCCGGTGCTGGTATCATCAGACGGATGCAGAACAAGTATTATGAGTACTAAAGCCATACCTGTAACGCTTAAAAACCCTCCATATGTTAATATAGCAGGAACAGCTAATATCTGTGAAGGATCATCAGCAGTACTTACTGGTATTGTAACGGATAATACATTGGAATATCAATGGAAAAAAGGAAATTCAGTAGTCGTACCATGGACTTCTGCTCCTTATCCGATTGCTCTAAGTACAGGACCATTATCTGCAGGTACTTATGTGTATACACTGGAAGTTAGAACTCCGGGTACTTTAGGATGTACAAGCAGTAAAAGCTTTACAGTTACTGTAAATAGCCCTCCGGCACCAGTTTCGGTAACTTATAATATGGTAAGCTGCCAGCCTTATCAGGTTGTGTTAACAGCATCAGGACCGTCTGCAGGAGTGTATAACTGGAGCAACGGAATGACAGGTCAGTCTATCACAGTATACGAAGGTGGTGCTTATCAGGTTATTTACACTGCACCAAGCGGATGTAAAGTTGTAGGTAATACACAGGTGCCATTAAGTCTTGAGAGTCTGATGTGGGTATTCCCGACAGGATGTTATGATGAATGTCTCAGAAAGAATTATGTTTTAGGACCAAAAGGAGTCTTTGATCATCATGACTGGCAGCTGTTCGGAAACAGTATCCAGAGTGGAAACAATGATTATATTTATCCTTTATATATTGGTGCTGCAGGAACCTATCAGTTACAGATTGATCATCTTGGATGTCAGTTTACTTCCGGAACCATGAATTACTATCCAGGTAAAGAATGTGGATTCGAAACAGAATGTAAACTGGAAGCAAGTATCAAAGATATGAAATGGGTTGGAGATCACTATAATGTGTATGGTATTATCCACAATGGCGGAAGCCAGCCGATCAGCCTTACCGTTTCCAGTCTTAATGGATTTGGAATTTATCTTCCATCCATTATTACGATTCCGGCAGGCGGAGTGTATGATATGAACGCTAATCCATTGGCATTCTATCCAAACTCAGGCTTCCAGGGTGCTGATGAGATTTTATTCTCCAATGAAACATGTAAGTTTACTACCAAAGCGGTAGATCCTAACTGGATGGGTATGAAAAATGCAGGAAGAAGTGTGATGGCAACTTCAGTTTCTTCTCTGAAAATGACCCCAAATCCTGCGAAGGAAAAAGTGAAAATCTCGTATAATACGGGCAATGAAAAATTACTGGCAAAACAGGTTACGGTTTTTGATGCCATGGGCAATGTCAAATTCCGTAAGGAACTGAAAACGGCTTCCGGAGAGGTAGACGTGGAAGTTACCAGCTGGCTGCAGGGTGTTTATATTGTTATTGTACAAACGGGAGATATCTCATTACAAGGAAAACTAATTAAAAATTAGGAGCTTATCAAGCAGTGTTCTCTCCGGAGAACACTGTTTTTTATAGTATGTGATAATTAAAAGAATTTTTATGATACAATTTAAAAACAAACTTTGGGCACTCCTTCTCATACTACCGGGATTATCTTTTAGTCAGGCTTATCAATGGCAATGGGGAAAACAGGCAGGAGGATTAACAGGTTCAGCAGATCCGGGCTTTCATTATGTCTTTGATGAATCCATAAGGGATATTGTAGTGGACAACAACAATAACACTTATTATCTTGCAACGATGCGCGAACAGGGACAAAACCTGAATGGTACTTCTGTAACCAATTACGGGCTGAGTGATCTTTTTCTGTTCTCTGCTGATTGTGCGGGAAATATAAGATGGTCCAGACCCATTGGTGGTTCAGGAGACGGAGAAAATGCATGGCATATTAAAGTGGATAACAACGGAGGATTATACGTGATGGCAACCCTTTATAACAATTCTTATGTAGGAGATCCTGATGCGGTTCCTGTACATTTTGATGATACTCATACACAGCCCTTGTATACTTATTATGACCAAACAATAGAGCCTGCCCATAAAGCAGCTTTTCTGTTAAAATATAATACTTCGGATGGTACACTGGCGTGGAGCAAATCTTTACAGGGAGATGTTAACTATTTCTCCCGTATGTGCGATGTTCAGATGATGTATATGGATTCATCCAAAAATATTCACGCTGTAATGGGATTCAGAGCAGGAACCCATTTAAACGGATTAATTACCGTACCTTCCACCTTTACGTCAACCTATCAGTATTATGCGGTTAAGTTCAATTATGATAATGGAAATATGACCCCGGCGGCTCCTTTGCTTCTTCCTATCACAGGAAATGCAATAAATATTGTTGGAAGAGAGGGAAAAGTGAATGTTGTATACGATGAAAGCTTGAATCGTTATTATATTGCCGGTAAAAGAATGGATCCCGGATTCAGTAATCTGGTTGATCTTTCCTATAATAATGTTCCTTTTACGAAAGCTGCTTATGTATTTGCTTTTGACGGTACTACAGGGGCTGAGGTATGGAGAAAAGAACTTAATAATGGTACAACAAGTACGGATGACGAAATTCATTCTATTATAAAAGACCCGGTGACTTCAGATATTTATATTTCCGGACGTTATTACAACGGAATAACGGTGCCTGCTACTTTCGGAAGTTATACTTTTCCTCTGAGAAGCTATGTGGAGGCCGTTCCGTTTGTTATGAAAATGAATGCTTCAGGTGCAGTACAGTGGGCAAGAACTCCGGAAGCAATGTCTGGTCTTCAGTTTGGCTATCGTTTTACCAAAGGAACAATTGCCATTAATGGAAACGAGATAGCATTCGCCAAAGGAAGCTGGTCTGATGTCTGGGGCAGCTATGCAATGGTACGTCCTGATGGAGACAGATCAGATCCTTTATTGGTGAGACTTAACAAAGATACCGGAGATGTTTTGGGAACAGGAGAGATTCGCAGTAACTTTTATGTTATCGATGAATTTACGGCGGTTGCAGCAGATAATGACGGTAACTATGTAGTGGGAGGCTTTTTTCATGATCAGTTATTTACAGATGCCAATGATAATGTCAATACAATGGCTGTTAATGTAGCAGGAGGGAAATCTCAATCTTTTTTTACAAAATTTGCTAAATCAGCGTGCAGCCAGATGTCAGTAGAAGAAACTGCTGCTCAGGCCGGAATGCAATTATACCCTAATCCGGTTCAGGATGTACTTACCATCAGGAGCAAAGAGCCTTTGGTTTCTTATGAAATCTTTGGAGCAGCCGGGCAGCTGGTAAAACAGGGAACTTTGAATATGATGCAGGAACAGATCGTATTATCTTCTCTTCAAACAGGAGTATATTACATCAAACTTCAAACAAAATCTTCTACAGTAACGGAAAAAATACTAAAGAAGTAACAAAAACAAAACTGAAAATTAATATCCTTATATATAAACGGCATTCTTTGCAAAGGATGCTGTTTTTTTGTAGAGTTCATCTGATGTAATTGAAAAATCTATTCCGTATTTTTGTAAAGAATTAAGCAGCGAAATTGTTTATTCCAACATATGAGCAAAACGTTTTCCGGCCATCATCAAGTAGGTATGGTTTCTTCCTTTTCTGAACTTGTGAATACCCATTTTCAAGGCACTGTGAATGCAGTCTGCTGGCATAGAAATTTAGTGGGTGACTTTAAAGAAATTGCCGCAAAGCTTCAGCTGAAAGATGATATTACAGAAGTTTCCGGCGAAGATCTCTTAGCATTGGAATTGTCGGAAGAGGGGAGTATGGCGAGAGAAATTATCCTGAATGACCTGCAGTTATTAACAGATTTCGGAGCATCTCCGGTTCTTAATTTGCTTAAATGTTATGAGCGCGATGAGGAACTCGGTTTTATTTCAACAGATGTGTACTCCTATCATGTGGACCGTTCACCTGTTGGGACAGATACTTTTTTATGCACTTATTACGGGGCAGCAAGCGATATCATATCCAATGATCAGGTGGAACAGAAAATTTTAATTCCTGAAATCCGGGAACAGCTCAGAAAATTACATGACGGTACTGAAGAAGAATTTGAAGACTTCCTGAAAGAGTATTTCTTTGATCTGCATTATCAGCCTAAACCCAATGCAGAGCCTTTCAATTTAGGGGTTGGCCATCTTTGGCGCATTGCAGTAGATCATCCTGATCAGGAGGCTTTACCTTGTGTTCACAGAGCACCTGTTGAAAATGATGGAGAGTACAGGCTGCTGTTGATTTGTTAAGTGATCTGTTATATTTTCAAAGACAAATAAAATCCAACATCTCTGATATTAGATTTTATTTTTGATAAAAATATCTCTGTAAAACAATACTAAAACATTACCCTTTTTTGCTATTTATTTAAATTTGAAAGAGTAGAAGCTACTGAACATAAAAGGGATACAACTCTCTAATATTCCATCCTTTTTTACAGTTAGAAGTTTTTATAAATATCTGTTTTCGTGGTGTTTAATTGTTTTTTGAGACAATTTATGAAAGATTAATTTCTTTTATAATACTGAGAACCTCTTCACGATTTTTTCTTAGTCTGTTTCCGATTCTTTCCAGCATTTCCTTTTCTTTGCCTTCTTCAAGTTTCAGGTCGTGATCCGTTAATATTGAAAATTTTTCTTTCAATTGTTTTGACTGTTCAATCCAGTCTCCGGGAGTTTTAAAGAATTTTTCGCCTTTGTTGCGGTTTGTGTCCATAAGGTTGAATTTTAGTGTAACATAATTGCTACACTACAAAGTTGGATGTTTTTTCATCTATTGTATTACAGATTATTTTTTTATTGTTGCACATATCACACTTTATAAAATTTTCGGATTGTTAGGTGTCTGGGACAGAGGTTCAAAAAAGAAGGAATATGATCTGAGTTTTAAGAGGAAAGACAAGAATCAGAAAATTTAAAATACTAATAATATATAATTCTAAAATAAGTGGTTGATTATTCGTATCTTGTTAAATAACTATTCTGAACTGTTGAACAGGTCTATAAGTTTGTTTTTATTTACTTCTTTTTCTTTCATTATTTGATATTCTTTAAGAGCATATTCAAATCCTTTGTAAAAACTGTTTTAATGGAAATATATATCCTGTTAATTTTTTCAAGAATACAGTTGATCGCAATAAAAATTACTGTTTTATATGGATACAAAAAAATATTTAGGAATGTGGACGTTTTTGGTTCCCATTCTGGCATGGCTTTCTTATATTGGAAATTCTGTTTTTTCTTCAGGGTATTACTCCGTACTTCTGGCTTTATTTTTAATGGGAAGTGTTTTGGCTGCGGTGTATCATTCCGAACTCATTGCCCATCGTCTGGGTGAACCATTCGGAACTTTGCTTCTGGCATTTGCCATTACAGTGATAGAAGTAGGACTTATTATTTCAATCATGATGGGAGCTAAAGGGTTAGAAACTATTACTCTTGCCAGGGATACGGTTTTTGCAGCAGTGATGATAATCCTTACCGGAATTATCGGAGGCTGCATTGTAATTGGCTCTTTAAGATATAGGGAACAAAGTTTTACTTTACAGGGGGTAAGTACTGCACTCATTACTCTTACCTCTGTTGTTATTTTTGTGCTTATTCTGCCTAATTATACGGTTAGCCATCTCGGAGGAGAGTATACTTCCTTTCAGTTGCTTTTTATTGCTTTGATTTCTTTAGGGCTTTACCTTGGCTTTACCATGATCCAGACCTTCAGACACCGAAGCTTTTTCATTTCTCCACAAAATAAACGATCCGTCAGTCAGCCTGTACAGAATACTCATGAAAAGATTTCCCGCAAGCAATTGTTTATTAGTTGTTTATTGTTGGTTTTGTCTCTTGGAATAGTCGTTTTACTGGCAAAACTTCTTTCAAAAGATGTTGAACATATAGTAGTTTCAGCAGGAGCTCCAAAATCTCTGGTGGGTATCATTATTGCCGGAATTGTTTTGCTTCCGGAAGGGCTGGCAGCATTCAGAGCGGCAAAAAGTGATCAGATCCAAACCTCACTCAACCTGGCTTTTGGTTCTGCTTTGGCAAGTATCGGACTGAGTATTCCTGCCATTGCCATTATATCTGTAATAACCGGGATAAGAATGTCATTAGGAATAGACATTAAATCAACAATACTTTTGGGACTATCCCTTTTTATCATTACCGTTTCACTGGCAACGGGCAGAACGAATATCATGCAGGGAATTGTACTGATCGCTATATTTTTAATTTACCTTTTCATTACGATAGTGCCATAAGTTCCTTGTATTCAAACTAAGGGATTATGCCGGACTGCATAGCCGGGATTTCAAACAGCTTCAGTCCCAAAGTCTAATGTCGTTTTTGATCAGAGATCGTATTCAGTTATGGCTGTTTCGGGCTTCGTTTTCCCTGTATCTTCTTTTATTTATTTTATCTTCCCGTTTCTCTTTTGGAGATTTCGCAGGTGGAGTTTTATCTGATTTCTTTTTTCCGTCTTTTTCTTTTGACATAGTGAAATATTTTTTTGTAACGGTAAATTTGACCCCTTAAAAAAGAAAAGCTTTGCAATTGTTTTTATAAACAATTGAAACAAAGACGTCTTGGAAATGTGGAAGACTTATAAAAGGTAGGATATATGTAAAACTATTCTGGATATATAGAACTTTTTATCCCTGTTTATTACGATAAAAAATTCTAACCGCTGAATCCATAAAAAAGCCTGTTTGAGCATTCATACAGTTTATACGATAAACAGATTTATATTATTAACCCAATAGAAGAAGCTATGAAAACAATACATCTTTTTCAGTTTAAAAATTCCATTTCCCGAAAGCTTCCCTTTTTTAAGGAAGAATGCAGATTAGATAACTTAAATGATTTAATCGCTTATGATCTCATGAATACTGAAAAAGTGACTGAGTTTATTATTGAGGTTCATGATGATTTTATTTTTGAAGATACGCATAAAGAAGACCTTTTAGTGATGTGCCAAAATGCTAAGGAAATAATTGAACATTATTTCGTAACAATAATGAATGATTATGATGTTATCTGAAAATTGATTACAATGAAGTACTTCATACATTCACCCGATTACTGTATAACATTTTTAAAATAGATAGGTAATTTGATCTATTTCTATCATAAATATTGTAAGGGATTTTTTAAAATTTATAATAAAGTATATCAATTAATGGAGATTTTGAAACATAGCTTACATACATGACAATTAATATAATATTTGCTACAGTAGTATTTTTTAATAAATGAATACTTGCTAATTGGAAAATTGAAATAATTGAAAAATTTAATATAAGTAATAAAATAACATGTATCTCTCCAATACGAAAAAAATATGGGACAAGTAATAAACAATAAAAACTCAAAACAATTATAAATTTTGATATAAAATATAATATATACGGAAAGCTATATAATTTTTCATAAATAAACGTATTATAAAAATAGGGTTTACCTAAGAAGAAATCATTTACCTTAGTACTTAATAATAACAATATCACTAATGTAAAAAGGAAAAAATTTTCCTGTACAATAAATGAGAGAATCCAAAAAAGGAAAAAAAACGATAATGATTTATTACTAACGCTAATTCTGAATAAAAAGAAATCTTTTTTTAAAGAACTAATCAAGGATAAGTCTGTTTGATTACCATTAGATCTATTTTCAATTGAAAAATCATCATTTTTAATATCAGTTGAAGAATTATTCAAATAAATCAGATCATCATTACTATTATTATTGGTAAAAATCCTTTTAATTTTAATAAAGGACAAAATATAAGTAATAAGGATAGTTAAAAATATTATTAATAATTTATAAAATGTAAAGTTGGGTTTTATAAAATGTTTTACTGTTATTAGATTTAGTACTTTTTCTTTAGAAATAAAACCAATTGCAAAGTTTTTCACAGGAACATTTAGGTTCTTATAAAAAAGAAAAAGTTCTGAATGGCCTGTAATGTATAAAAGCTTATCATCATAAATAATAAGCAGTATAAAAAAAGAGTAATAAATAAAATATTTGATATACTTATTCTCTAAAAGGTATTCTATGAAATAACAAAGCGCAGAAACAAATAGCAAAAATGGAATACAAAAATATAAAATAGGGGTAATAAATAATACAATATTAACATTTTGACTATTGGCTAAGATTAATGATAAATTTAATACCAAAAGCAGCAATAATGAGATTAGATATATTGCTGAAATTTTGTATAAGTTTTTAAAAAAAGGATGTAATGGAGACAAATCTTCATTTATATAATAACCAGCAACAATGTCTTTTTCTTTATCTCCTGCTATGATAAAAAAAAGTAATACATAAATAATTAAATTAGAGAAAACACCTGAAAGATTACCAATCCAATACTTATTACTAACAATGGATGAATTATTGCAATAAAAAGTAACATAATTTGAGTTTTCATTAGGAATGAGAAAAAAGCCTAATAAGCCTGATAACATAACACATAATAAAAATATTTTTTTATTAATTAAGTGTCTGAAATAGATTGTGGTTAATTGTAAAAAAGACAACAGCATTTAAAAATAATTTTTTATATCTAAATTTTTCATATTCGCTATACTTTCATTTAGTGAAATATTACCGTCCTTCATTACTATGACTTTATCACAATGCTTAATAGCCTCATCTATTAAATGGGTTGAAAATATAACGATTGTATTAACACTTATACTTTTTAGCAATTGATATAAACGATTCCTTTCTATTTCATCTAAGTTGTTAGTAGGTTCGTCCAATATCAATAGTTTTGGATTATTGATAATCGAAATAATGATTGATATCCGTTGCTGTATTCCTCCGGATAAATTTTGAACTCTAATATTTTTGAATGGAAGTATACTAAAGGATTCTAAAAATAAATCTATTTTCGCCCCGATATCTTTTTTTTTAGCCCCTTTGAGCAGCCCAAAATACATGATATTTTGATAAACTGTTAAATCTAAATATAAATTAGGTTGTTGGGGCATAAACCCTATTTCCTTTTTTATTTGGCGATTTTTTTTTACACTTATCTGATTATATTGATAAATACCAGAAGTAGGAGGCGTTAGTGTACTCAAGAGCCTTAAAATGGTAGTCTTTCCAGATCCATTACTGCCTGCTAATATGTGAAGTCCATGTGACAGTTTAAAAGAAATATTTTTTAATATTTGGGTATCTTTTATTCTATAAGATATATTATCAAGCTCAATGTTTGTTGTCATTTAATCTATATTTTTTTAAAAGTGTAAAATCAATATTTATATAATTACCCCATGCTATATAATTTAATAAAATCATTACAGTACCAAACGTGTAAAATTGCATTGTAATCGCTATCATCAGATGTAATATAATGATACAATAAAAAGTAAAAACTCTTGTTTGTTTTATATTTATTAATACAGAATATGATGTCTGTAGTGATACTACAAATAAGCTGGAAAATAAATAAAACACAGAAGGTAAATTTTTAAAACTGATATGCTCTGCAAAATAAAGATGTGAGATTTTCCAAAAGGCACTCCCATTGATCCAATCAACACCAAATAGCTTTCCAAGTCCTGCAAAAAAATAAATTATGCATAAATGTATTTGTGTTAGTCGCTGTATGAAAGATTTTAAAATAATATTGTTTTTCCCTGAATATGAAAAAAAGACATTTAGAAAAAGAGCAAAATTCACAAAAAAATCAGCACCATAAGAAAAGATATTGCTGCTATTAATCATCATGGTATGTAGGAGTAATGCTGCTATAGCAAATATAAATTTATAAAAATCTAAAATTATAGAGATTAAGGAAAAAAAATAGAGAGATAGTAGTACTAATATAGTAGCTTTTGAGCTGACTCCAATCGTTTGAGTTAACTCTGTTATGTGCGAAAAATTTAAGTAATATTTTGGAATATAAAATCCATTATATTTTGCAGGAATATAAGAGTTATCCACATATATATAAATATAATCAGGAAATATTAATAATAAGTTGATTAAACAAAAAAGAGAAATAAGTAACGAATATAGTTTTGTGTTTCTGCAACTATATTCAAATAAATAACTATTCATTTTTTTTAATTTTAGCTATTAGAGTATTATTATTTTTTTCTGAAACTTCTCTGTTATATAGTTCTGAAACGGTTGTTGTAACTATAAATACGCTTATTTCATTTATCTTTTGATGTTTTTGGAATAAATGAGCACATATATTTCTAAGAATAAAATCTCTGCTTCCGGTATTGGCTAACAATGGGTTTATGTAGCTATTAAAAGTATAATACTTTAAACTTCCTTCTATGGAGTTTAATAAGTACAATTGTTCTTTATTATTACCTATAAAAATCAATTTATTTTCTACATTAGATGTATTGGGAGAGAAAAATTCAAACCCTCTGTCTGCACCTAAAAAGTTTTCATAAATCCCTATTGCTTCAATAGTATTTTTTGATATCTTGTTTTGTTTCAAATAAGGAACAATTTGATTTGATATTTTATTGAATTTAGTTTTTTTCTCTATTAATACAGTTAATGCATTATAGTTTATAATCAATAAACTAAGGATATGAAGTATTAGAAGAAATTTTAGTGTATTTTTCATATGTATTAGTACAAATAAGGCTGTTAATTTAACAGCCTTATTTTTTTTTAGTTATTTTACAACTAGAACCCAGTCATGTCCAAATGCAACATACCATCCTGCATTTGCGTCAATACTTTCTTCAGAAGAAGCATTATAACTTTTAACAGAAAGCTTCTCTAAAGAAACTTTTGTGTTGGTAGCATTCGCAAAAACAGTCGTGCAAAATGCTCCAGCGCATAAAAATGCTACTAAAGATTTAGTGATTTTTGATCTCATTTTGAAAAATTTTAATATTAGACATAATTTCTTTCTATTTCGGACAATTCTCTCCCTTCTGGTTTTTTTACAAAAACTTTCTTAAAAATATTTTATTCTAACTCTATAGGATTGTTAATTTCATTAAGTATTCTTTTAACTTTTTCTTCTTCCTCTTTAAAGTTTTCTGCGAATGTTTTACCATTAGGCATCCTATGTTGGAGCTGTTCTGGTTTTAATGTTTGTCTGACACTTCCAAAAGGATCTTTTTTATAATCCTTATAAATTTTGATATATTTTTCCTTTGAAATTGGGATAATATTTTTGGTAGATTCCTCAATTCTGGTTTTTTCATTATAATTATCTACCTTTTTATTTCCTACAAGTACCCAAGTGTAGTCGTTATTGTAGTCATTTATTTTTATAATTAAGCCAGGTAATCCAAAGAATTTGTATGGCCCATCCTGAAATGGAAAATCAGTAGAAAACCATGCTTCCCATTTTCGTCCTCCATAGTTGCAAATAGCTTTTTGTGTCTTATATTCTCCTATCTTTTTCTTTTCCGGTTTAATTTCCCAATTAAGTTTAATATCTTCTTTATAGATAAAATTATCTTGTAATATTCTATCAGTAAATTCAATATTTTTTATCGGAATTTTCTTTTCAATTTTATACGTAAAGTCAGGCATTTTAAAGTTCATTTTCTGTGGATCAATTGTTTGTCCAGACCTTATTGCCTTCTCCTTTATTACTTTTATAATTGAATCTTGTGATATGATTGAATAATCACGATATATGGATTTCTCAGGAGTAATATCTAGTACCATCAATTCCTTTTTTATTTTCGAGGAATCCTTACTCGGCTTATATGTTAATTCATAAAAAAAACGATTTGCTGTGATTTGTGAGAATATTACTGATGAAAAATTAACTAAAATTATAATGATAATTTTCAGTGTAATTTTATGAATAGTATTCATGGTTTTATATTTTGTGTTTTTAATGTTTCTTGCAGCCCTTACTAAGAGACGGATAAAGGTAACTAAATATTTCATAGTTGTTGGAAATATTTTCATTATCTTAAAAGTTTTTGAGCCATTTACTGATATGTTAACTTATGGATTAAAATTTTTCTATTTTTGATTTTAATTATAGGTTGTTTATTAATCAAAAAATAAAAAAATCATATTTTCCAAAATTGGTTACATTTGAACTACCGTCAGAACTTCACATTTAAAGTAATGATGTGCAGAGGAAACACTTAAATCCCCAATAATTTCAGCGATGTAATTTAAATAGAACATATTCTTTAAATACTCGCTTCCAATTGATTTAATGGTTTTAATTTCTTTACAATTTGACGTATTTAATTCTACGATCTGATGATTACCGGGAGTATATTTAAATCCATATAACTGCCCGTTTTTTGAAATCGCTGAATGATCATATCAGAAGTAGCTAAAAGATTCCGTACTACCATCTGTAGTATTGATTGTATAAAGAGATTTTGTGGTGTTATTTTCACAAATAAATGGTATTGGTATTTTGTGAAAAAGTTTTCTTTGAGTAAAAAACAGAATGTTCCAAGCCGTAAAATTATTTATCGTTTGAGAAAAAAGATGAAGGAAAATCAATGTTATATAAATTATTCGAATGGAATTCAAATATTTATATAAAATATATTTAAACACCATTTAAGTGAGATAGAACTTTGTTTTTAATATTTCTTCAAATATTAAATCTCCGATTTAAAATTGTGGTGACTTAAGATAAATAGCATTCTACAAAGAATTAAATGAATCCTTCCAAGTGAGATTTAGGAATAATATGTTTCTTCCCAAGCCGGAACGTTTTAATTTTATCCTGTTTAATCAATTTCCTTACCGTAGAATCCCTGATATTCAAAAGGACGCAAACTTCTGATATGCTTAGGTAATATTTAGCTTTCAGCTTTTATATATCAAAAGTAGCAGTAGTTTTTTTAGTGTATTAATTTTTGAATCTGTACTGAATTCTTCTTTAGATTGATGAAGTTTTTCCTCCTTGACTTTTTCTTGTAATCCCTTTGATTACAGGTGTGAGAACAGTAGTTCGTGGTGAATGTTTTGGCTATGAATGTTTTTATCATAATAGCTACAAATACGATTACTCCTGATGTTAGTGCTTATGGTTTACTTTCAGATTTTTATGTTAGATAATTTCACTCAGTATTTGCCATTATTTAGCAGTATTCACTACTGATAATTTCTCCGAGTGTAAAAAAATGTCATTTAACGCAGCATTTGTAAAATATTGATTAAACGCAGTATTCATAAGGGTTTACAGAGATAGGCTATTTTCCGATACAAAACTTGGAAAAAATATTCCCCAGCACTTCATCATTGGTCACCTCTCCGGAGATTTCGCCAAGATGTTCCAGGGCATTTCGAAGCTCATAAGCCAGTAATTCTGTAGAGATCTGGAAAGAGATTGCTTCTTTTACTTTGTGAACGGCATCCATAGACTTTTTTAAGGCTTCAAAGTGACGTTGGTTGGTGATCACAACATTATTTTCTTCAGTTTTTAAATGCTCTACATAGGAGGAAAGTTCATTTTTAAGATCCTGAATATTTTGATTTTCAACTGCTGAGATTTTGATGAAATCAAATTCGTGAGAAATAGCTTCTCTGAAAATATTTTCTACCATTTCGTATTGGGTAGGAATCACTTCATCAATTTTTGTCGCACAGATAATCAGCTTAAGATCTTCTCGTAACAAGGATTGAATCATCTCAATATCCTCAGAAAAATCCTCAGTAGCAGCATCCGCCAGATACACAAGAATATTGGCATTTTCTACCTTTTCTTTAGCTTTTTTTACCCCGATCGCTTCAATTTCATCCATGGTTTCACGAAGTCCGGCAGTGTCAATTAATCGGAAGGCATTACCTTTAATATGAAGAACTTCCTCAATCGTATCTCTCGTTGTTCCCGCAATATTACTCACAATCGCCCTTTCTTCCTTCAAAAGCGAATTCAGCAGCGTAGATTTTCCGGCATTCGGTTTTCCGATGATAGCAACGGCTGTTCCGTTTTTAATGGCATTTCCGTATTGGAAACTTTCAATCAGAGAGTTTAATTTGACTTCAATTTTATCCAATAATCCGCTTAGGGCACTTCTGTCTGCAAATTCCACGTCTTCTTCAGCGAAATCAAGTTCCAGTTCAATTAAAGAAACGAAATTTAAAAGATCAGTTCTTAATACTGATATTTCATTGGTAATTCCTCCCTTCAGTTGATTGATCGCTACCTTTCTCGAAGCTTCATTTTCAGATGCAATGACATCGGCAATTGCTTCTGCCTGAGAAAGATCAATTCTGCCGTTGATAAAGGCACGAAGGGTAAATTCTCCCGCTTTGGCCATTCTCGCTCCGTTTTTGATCAGGGTTTCAAGAATACGTTTTCCGATATGCGGGGATCCGTGAAAAGCAATCTCCACAGAGTTCTCAGTGGTGAAACTTTTCGGTGCCAGGAAGATGGAAAGCATTACTTCATCAATAGCTTCTTCCTCATCCATAAAATAACCGTAATGAATGGTATGGGATTTTTGTTTTTCCAGATTTTTTGCCGGAAAACTTTTCTGAACTACAGATAAAGCTTCATTTCCTGAAACCCGGATGATGCCTAAAGCACCTATTCCATTGGCAGTAGCCAGTGCACATATCGTATCGTTATTCATGCTGCAAATTTACGGTTTTTAATGTAAATTTTCATTCAGGTCTTTTATTCAGATTATCTATTGCCTTATTCAGTTTAAAACAAGGAAGATTTGAAATCTGCCATGTTTTAAATGTTGGTACATAGTAAGTGTGCTTGCTGTGTTAGCAAATAAAGAATAAACAGCTACTGAAAACGCCATGTTAAATTTAAAATATATAAAATAATTCTGTTGAATGTAAATCGCATTTCAATGTACAAATCTTTATCCGGGGATGATGTGCTGTGATACAGTAATTAAAACACTGACGGTATTTGAGGGATCAGTCTGGAATTACTGGCAATAGATGATAAGAGATTAATACAAAAGATTGGGTTTACAATAAAAAGCAGCTGTATGAATAGGCGCAGCTGCTTTTGCGGCTTAAATAATCTGCGCGCTTTCTTTGATACTGTTCATCACAAAAATACTTTTAGTTTGCCCTATTCCCTCGATTTCTGATAATTTGTTGACGAAAAACTCATGAAATTCATCCATATTGGGAGCCAGGATCTTCAGCATAAAATCAAAATCTCCACTGATATTGTAAAATTCTACAACTTCCTTCAGTTTACCAACTTCCTCAATAAATTTTCCCGCTGTTTTTTTATTATGAACATTTAAAGCAATCATACAGATCACCATCATCCCTTTATTGACCTTTTTGCGGTCAACCACAGCCGTGTATTCTTTAATGATTCCTTGCTTTTCCATACGTTTGATACGTTCGTGAGTAGGCGTAGGACTCAAATTGATTCTTGCTGAAATATCGCGGACACTCATCTTCGCATCTTTCTGAAGCAGGCGGAGAATGGAGAGGTCTTTTTCATCAGGAATATAATTTTCTGCTGCCATTTTGTTCTGTTTTTATAGGTTTTATCTGGTGTTTTAGGTTTTTTGTTCTTTTAATTATTTAATATATTAAATATTGTTCCAAATTTATGATAAAATTTCCAAATACGTTCTGTTAATTTTAATTTTGCAGGAAATTTAAAACATGGATACAAGGAAGAATTTAGTATTAATTTTAGCATCGGTAGGAACATTTGTAGAGGCTTTGGATATTGCCATTATTAATTTAACAATTCCTTCTATCCAGCAGCAGTTTCAGATTGGAGCTGAGACTGTTCAGTGGCTGCAGACACTCTATGTATTGTTCTTTGGAGGATTTCTGATCATCGGTGGAAAACTTTCAGACCAGATGGGAAGAAAGAAAATGTTTTTATGGGGAGCTCTGATTTTTATGCTCACTTCATTGGGGGCAGGATTGTCCCCGAATTTTGAAGTACTGGCGATATTCCGTGCTTTACAGGGATTGGGAGCTGCATTGGTAATGCCTTCTGCATTGTCTATCGTTACCAATACCTTCAAAGGAGAACAGGAGAGAAACCGGGCCATCGGAATTTTCAGTTCATTTGCTGCTATTGGTTCGGGAAGTGGTCTTTCGGTAGGAGGAATTATCAGTACATACCTGAGCTGGCATTGGGTCTTTCTGATTAATGTTCCCATTCTTTTAATCACATTGGTGTTATCGTATTATTATCTGCCGGCAGATGATAAAAATGAAGCCGCTCAGAAAACAGATATCATATCCGGGATATTGATGGTATTTGGACTTTTAAGTCTGACTTACGGTACGCATGAATTGGTTCATATTAAAGAACAGCCTTTGCTGATAGCGGGTTCTTTGGTTTTAGCATTGGTACTGCTTGTTATGGTATACTACCGTTTACAATCTGTAGCAGAGCCTTTGGTAGATTTAAAATTGTTTAAACATCAATCCTTAGTAGTTTCCAATGCTGTATTCTTTACCTTGGGAGCATTTTTTATCGGATTTTTATTCCTTATTTCACTGATGCTTCAGAAAGATATGGGATTTAGTGCTGCTTCTGCAGGATTAATGCTTGTTCCGTTCAGTATCATATCGGCTTTAACGGCTAAATTTATTCTGCCACATGTAACAAAACGTCTGAACTCTTCTCAAATGGGTGTTTTAGGATGGTCGTTTATGCTGGCGGGAGGATTGCTGCTTTTGATTTCTGTTTACGCGGGACACCCGCTAACGATAGTTTTATTGGGAGCTGCATGTATTTCCGGAGTTGGAATGACATTTTGTTTTACCGCACTTTCAGTAATGGGGATCCAGGATGTTGAACCTGCGCATTACGGACTGGCATCAAGTTTAAGCTCTACAAGTTACTTTTTGGGAGCAGGAATTGGATTGTCATTCATGACTTTAATGAGTCAGATCTTTCCTTCGGAACTATCAGTGGGAAGCCTGAATCTGATTATTTTGATCAGTTACGCTCTGCTGGCTCTCGGAATGTTATTCTTTTTTATAATAAAAAGCCTGAAAGTGAAGCCGGCAGAAGTTGCTGTTTTATAATAAACGGTCTTAAAAATATACAAACTATATGACGAAAGAACCGGTGCTTAGGGATCGGTTCTTTTTTTGGCTTTTTGCGATTCTGTTTCCCTTTACTATCTTTGTTTTTTTACTTTTCATCATGAAAATACAGGTTATCAGCGATCTTCACAGGGAATTTGGAAGTACGGAATTATGTTTTGATCATTCGGATATGATTGTGCTGGCGGGTGATGTCAATTTGGGAACCAAAGGGATTGAATGGATTAAAAAGGCAATTCCTGATAAACCTGTAATTTACGTTCTTGGTAATCATGAATATTATAAAGGTTCATATCCTAAAACACTCCATAAGATCAGAGAAGCTGCGCTTGATTCCAATGTTCATGTGCTGGAAAATTCATCTATAGACATTGACGGTATTCGTTTTCATGGAGCAACCCTGTGGACGGATTTTTCGATCTTCGGAAATCCTGTTCAGTACGGCATGCTTTGTCAGCCGAAGATGAATGATTATAAAATGATCAGGAGGGATCCTTCCTATTCAAAAATGAGAACACTGGATACCTTCAAAATCCACCAGTTTTCAAAACAATGGTTACAGGAAAATCTTAAAGATTCAAAAGGATTTAAAAATATAGTTATTACTCATCATGCACCCAACATACAATCTGTTCCGGAGCATTACAGAGAAGATCCGTTAACAGCAGCGTACGCTTCTGATCTGGAAGATTTAATTACAGAATACCAGCCATTATACTGGATTCATGGGCATATTCATACCCCGTGCAGATATAAGATCGGAGAAACAGAAGTCATTTGTAATCCTCATGGCTATATTGATGAAAAATATAACGGATATGATAAGGAACTGATTATTGTTGTTGAGTAAATCAGCAAAAAGAAAAAATCCAATTATTTTCTTTTTCTTATTTTTTGAATATCAAGAGATGATTCACGCTTTTTCATGAACTGCTTATTAATTAGGACAAATTTTAAAGTTTTTTTTAATTGAAGATAAAAACTGTTTTTAAGAATAATTGGTATGAATATGATTTGGATTAAGTTTATTTTTTGTGGAATTTGTATCTTTTCTTAATTTATGTTTAAAATATATTTAGTTATATTGCTGGAAATTAAGTATTTATTTTATTTTTTGATGTAACGAAATTATGGAGATAGTGGTCTTATAGATAAAACTATTATCTCACATGAAAATAATATTATTTCCTATAGCAATATTAACAGGCTCATTAGCAATGGCTCAGCAGACTCCGGCTCCCGCAGCCAAAGATACTGTAAAGGGAAATGCAAAAGAAATAGAAGCTGTTACTCTGGTTGCCAGAAAGCCAACAGTAGAATCTAAAGTAGACAGAACTGTATTCAATGTAGCGAATAGTGCAATTCTGGCAGGAAATACAACATGGGATGTTCTTAGAATGACCCCTTTGGTAAGCATCGATAACAATGATGAGGTAAAAGCCGAGGGACAATTGGTTACCGTATACATTAACGACAGGAAATCTGTTTTTACAGGGAAAGAATTGAAGGAATACCTTAAAACAATTCCAGCTGATAACCTTATGAAAATTGAAGTGATTACCAGCCCGTCTTCCCGATATGAAACTTCAGGGTCCGTTATCAATATTGTTCTTAAAAAAAGGGATGACGAGGGCCTGAAAGGCAGTATTTCTCTTAACAACAGGCAGAGTACCAAGAATTCACAATACACGAATTTCAACCTGAACTACCATAAGAAAAAGTTTACCCAAACCCTTACAGGAGGATACAATAACGGAAATTATGTACAGAAAACCCAAACCTGGGATAACCGTTATGAAAAAAATAAGCTTACCCGGTTCAACCTGGAAAACTTAATGAGGAATGAAAGTCCTTCTATTTCTTCTACCTCGGAGTTTGAAATTAATGATAAAAATAATTTCGGACTTGTATTGGAGTATTCACAAAACAGAAATCTACTTTCAGCGGAATCTGATGGGATGACTTCAAAAGATGGAGATCCGGGAGAATCTTTCCTCCAAAGCCAGAACAATTGGGGATTCAGCCGTAATCTGGGAACAAATGCTTTCTATAAATACTATGATAAAGAAAAGAACAGAATTTTAGATATTAATTTGGGAACCAATTACTCCGGTGATAACAATGATAACCTCATAGATAAACTAATTGATAAGCAGGGAGTGAAAACAGCCCAGCAGCTAGGAGTTATCAGTTCAAATCAGATGCGTAATTATTACCTGAAAGTGGATTATACACAACCTTTTGGTAAATCTGGCGGTACAATGGAAGTGGGTGGTAAAACGGAAATAAATAATCATGCAATTTCCAATAGCCTTTATGGATTCAGCATGAATAATCCTACCCCGGAATTTGCTAATCTATCCCAAAATGACAGATTCCATTATGAGGATCATCTGAGTTCTTTATATGCCAATTACAGTAAGACATTTTTCGAAAAACTGGAAACGAGAATCGGAATCCGATACGAATATATTGACTATAAAGTAAGACAGGAGGTAGCAGGTACAGAGAGGAGAGATTCTTACGGCACTTTTCTTCCCAATCTATTACTGAAATATAATTTTTCGGAGAAATTTGACTTGAGTCTTACCTATAACCGAAGCATCTGGAGACCCTGGTATTCTGAGTTTAATCCTTTCCTGATGCCTGAAATTAACGGAACGTATTCCAGAGGAAATCTTTATCTGAATCCCAACCCGAATGACCGGCTTTACCTTAAATTAGGTATTCTGAAGAAGTATTTTATTTCTGCAAGATATATGCATACCAATCAGGATTACTGGACAACTTATGTAACGGAAAACGGAAGAACGGTTTCATTACCCGGAAACTTCGATGGAAAGGTTGAAAAATATTACCTTTTTGCCAATACCAATCAGAATTTCCTGAAAAATAAACTGAATGTGAATGCCGGATTTGGATGGTATTACATTAATAATAAAGATTTTAATGAGAAAAATAAACTGGGAGCCAAAGACTATATCAGTTATTGGGGAGCTTCCGCCAATATATCTTATACGAATCTTTTTAACAAAAACATTAATGTAAGTGCATGGATGGAACTTGCCAATCAGAACAACGGAAATTCATACGCGAACAATACCAATGTCTTCCATAATATTTCAGTGACTAAAATATTCCCGAAAACTCAAATGGAGCTAAGTATGCAGCTGATGAATATTTTTAAAATACCTTATGGTGATAACACAACGTATAGTGCGGATGGAACTTTCAGAGAGTACTCAAAATGGGACTGGTACGGTGTTTCCCTTACTTTTGTAAAACGTTTCGGAAACCAGAAAGTAAAAGAAAATACAAAAACCGACGTAGAGAAAAACGGCGGCGGCGGAAAATAACCCAAGATTTTTCAGATACAAAAGAAGCAGGTTTCCAATTGGGAATCTGCTTTTGTATTGATAGAGAATTTGGCTGGGAAAGATGTTATTTCCATAGATGTGAGTTTGTGTGCTGTCAGAATGCTGAAGATACCCCCTTATTATAAGACTGTATAAAAACTACACCATCGTGTAGTAGCGAACTACACGATGGTGTAGTCTGTTTGTTTTTCAGAATAAATAATATTGTAAAAGAAAAACAAAACAATAAATAGCTAATCATGAAAATTCAAAAAACATCTATATTCAATAAAAGAAAATTACTGCTTGCCCTGAGTGTATGCTCTTTGGTATCATGTTCTGATAAGACCAATAATTATGGGATTATAAACAGCGATAAAAGCATTAATTATAAGAATGCTTTTGAATTCCTAAAGAAAAATGCTATTTTAAATTTCCATATCAATGCAGAAGGTGTTCAGGAACAAGACTCAAAATGGATTAAAGATGCTGATATCAAAGAAAATATAGAGCTTTCTTATGATAAGTCTAAGGAGTTGATTCACTCTGATGCAATTTCAGATTACAGCTTTGTCAATTTTGTACTTCCTTATAAAGTAAACTTTTCTGATGATTTTAACTGGAGACAAATGGTGCTGAAAAACTATAAACTTCCTTCAAATTATACATTAAATTCTGAAAAATCTGTAATTGAATCCGTTAATTATTTAAATAATAAACTGAAGGATGTAAAAATGCCTTATTCTGATCCTTTCCCACAGGAAGATTACTGGTCTTTTGCCCAGTTGCTGAAAGAAAATAAAGGTTCTGATATTGCAATGGTAAATCTTGCTAATTACATTAATAAAGCAAACGGGCTGCCGGTAACCATTGACTATGCTCCGGTTTGGGGCAATGTAAATGGAGGGAAGGCCTGGAATGCTTTGGTTCTTAATGAGAAAAAATCTTTTCCTTTTTCAGGAGGAACGGAAAATATAGGAAGCTTTAACCCCAGCAGAATTATTAATAGTATAAAAGACAGTCTTCATAATTCTTATACCATTACTAAAGTATACAGAAGAGGATTTGTACCGGATACCGCTTCAGTGTATTTGAAATATTACAAAACCCTTAGTAAAATGGGATTTACTTCCACCTATTCCGATATTGATGTTACGGATCAGTATACAAAGACCATCAAATATAATGTGAATGGCTTTTATAATGATAAAACGGAGCTTGGTCTGCTTTCTGTGTTCTGTTTCAACAAATGGCTTCCTGTGGCAGCCATAAGTCCGAAACATAAGCAGAAGATATTTGATAAAGTAGGAGTAGGGGCGCTTTATCTGGTTCATACTCCGGAAAGTTCGGGAAAGAAATCTCTTTTCTATGTAGACAAAACGGGGAAACTGTTATCCTTTGATAAATCTAAAAAATCGCTCATCAGTATTTCCCAGGTAGAATCTGTGGCAGAAAGAATGAAAAACCTGGCTTCTCAGCATAAAAATCCAGCGGATATCCGTTTACTGGCAGAGAATATAATCCATTCGAAGCTCCAGGATGGAGCATCATATACCCTTTACAGATTTACAGACGGCAGCTGGGAAAAGCAGGAGACGAAGTCTGTTGTAAGCAATAAACTATCATTCAAAACCTTATATCAGGATGGGATTTATCTTGCAGCATTGGAAAATGATACTCAGATAAACTCAAAAAGGCCGTTTATTCTTATCGGCGGAAAAGTAGTCTTTATCTAACTCAGAAAATTCAAAAAATAATATACCGATTTCTTTTTTCAATAAAAGGAACAGGGAAGGGTATATCTGAAAATAACCAACTGAAAACATTTTAAACATTTATCATATGAAACAATACAAAAAACTGCTCCTTGCAGGACTGGCAATTGTTCCTCTTGCTCTTTCTTCCTGGAATTCCAAGCCCTCCGAACCTGATTTTCGGAATGCTGAAAACCAACAGACATTTTCTCAACATGACACTATAGGGGAGACCAGTGGGGTTGTCGTTCAGTCCTATGTAAACAAAAAAACAATTTTCTCCGTTACGGATAAGTTTGATCTCGGACCTTCTCAGGAAAAGGTGGTAATCACTACTAAAACCCTTGAGCCTTCAAATGTTCTTTCTATAGAGGATATTGTAAAAACATATCAGTAACATTTAGGGGCCATCACTGAAAACAAAAAAACTTTTTAAAAATAATTAATAACAATTTAAATTTTTTTTTTATTATGAACAACTACAAAAAACTATTATTTGCGGGACTTGCAATTGTTCCTTTAGCTCTTTCTTCGTGGACGTCGGAAGATCAGACAGTAAACTATGGCAGCAGAGATGCCGGTTCTATTTCTACCATAGAAGTTATCGGTGAGTCTGCAGTAAGCAGCTCTGTAACCGTGAAAACTAAAAGAAAAGTACTTTCTGTATCAACTGTTGAAGAAGTAAGCGTTGCAGAAAAGAAAGCTTTGAGTACTTCTATTGAAACTGCCCGCTCTTTCAACGAAATTTTAAACGATTACAAATAACAATTTAAACTTTTTTATTATGAACAACTACAAAAAACTATTATTTGCAGGACTTGCAATTGTTCCTTTAGCTCTTTCTTCATGGACGTCAGAAGATCAGACAGTAAACTATGGCAGCAGAGATGCAGCTTCTGTTTCTACCATAGAAATTATCGGTGAATCTGCAGTAAGCAGCTCTGTAACCGTAAAAACTAAAAGGAAGGTTCTTTCTAAAGAAACAGTGGAGACTGTAAGTGTAGCGAGCGAAAAAGCAATCAGTACTTCTCTTGAAACTGCACGCTCATTTAATGAAATTCTTAACGATTATAAATAACAACTAAAAACTAAAACATTTTATCATGAACAACTACAAAAAACTATTATTAGCAGGATTGGCAATCGTTCCTTTAGCTCTTTCTTCATGGACATCAGAAGATAACTCTTTAACGTACGGAAAGGCAAACACAAATGATTTTTCTTCTATAGAAGTTATTGGTGGAACTGCTGTAAGCAGCTCTGTAACCGTAAATACTAAAAGAAAAGTACTTTCTAAAGAAACAGTGGAAACTGTAAGTGTAGCCAGTGAAAAAGCGATCAGCACTTCTATTGATCCTGTTCTTACTCTTAACAAAGTTGTAGAAAACTACAAATAATATGATTCAACCTGCACATTCAGTTGAAGCTTTCAACTGAATGTGTTTCTTAAAAAACTTTAAACCTTATGAAAAAATATATTTTAATACTACCAGCTTTATTACTGACAACGGTTTCTTTATTATCGTTTGACAAAGTATCAGACGATACAGATAAGATCAAATATGATACTCTTAGCAGAAATATGTCTTTAGAAAATGAAGTAGGAGCGTTCATCAAAAGTACGGTTATCACTAACAAAACTTTCAAAAAAGAATGTTCTGTAGACAACTGTATCAAAAGAGATGCGGTAAGCATTTTCGAAACTAAAATTGTATCTGCCATAGACGCCCCGGAAATGGATTTAGGCAGAATTGTTTCAACCTATAAATAATCATTATTATGAAAAGCCTTTATTTGTATTTATTATTAATTGTGGGTACTGTAATTTTTCTTTGTTCTTTTACCATGGAAAGAGGCAGACACATTTACCGGAATCATTGGACAATTCCTGCACAGCAGAATCTTAAGATCAAAAATTCATCAAAAGAAGATCTGGAAGTTGTTTTGTACAATCCTTCCCAGACAAGCGATCTGAAATATATGAACAGCAGTAATGAACTGAAAGTTCTTCCAAAAAACGACTCTGTAAAAACGAGAATCAATTTTGCCAATGAATTTTACGTGGTCAACACCGCTTCCAGTGAAAGTGTTTTCAGACTGAAGATCCTGAATAATAGCGGCAGAATAAAGGCTTTCATAAAAAAACAGCTTCCTAAAAATTAAATCATGAAAAAGCTCATTGTGTATTATGACAGCTGGTGTCCGCGATGCACCCGATTCATGAAGACTGTAAAAAAAATAGACTGGCTGAATCTGGTAGATTTTCGCTCTCTCAGAGAAAGAGGGCAGGCTATAAAAGGAATTGACCTGATTCTTGCTGAAAAACAAATGGCTTCTTACACCAATACCTGGGCTTATGGTTATGAATCTATTTTCAGAATATTGGCAAGGCTGCCATTGCTGTGGCCTTTACTTCCGGTTCTGTGGTTTCTGCACATTACAAAAACGGGCCAGGAAATTTACATACATCTTGCTGTAAACCGGAAGATCATCCCCATTCATTGTGACAATGACAGCTGCAATATTTAGATACTAATTTTATACTACTTACTATGAAATACCCAAAACTCTTCTTCATATTCAGTATGGTTCATATTGCGCTAATACTGATTGTATGTACTTCAAGTACAATAGACTCCTATGAAAAATCAACCTCATATGTAGAGAATGATTTAACTGCCGCTCTGAAAGATACAAAAGAAGGCATCAGAGAATTTAATTCCGTTCCTCTTATTCAGCAGTATCAGGCTATTGCAGGGATTAATGCAGGATATGGATTCTTTGCACCCAATGTCGCCAGTTCCTATATCTTAAAGGTGTCCGTCTATGACAAAAACAGGAATCTTGTGAAAGAATCTTACTTTCCTCCATTCAAATCTAAGGAAGGACTCAACAGATACCATACTTTGCTAGGATACTTTCAGGACAGACTGACGATTCTTGAAAATAAGATGCAGAAAAAGAAATCTACAGAATTTAATGAATCTGACAAATACGGTGAATTCCTGGATATATTCATCAAAAGTATCGGAAGATATTATTATAAGGAATATAATCCTGATACCTATACCGTTTCTTGTACACTTTATCTGCACCATCACCCAATGCTGCAGGAAATAAAAACAAAAAATAAAACTAAACCAGTATTAATTAAACTCCTTGACATCGATGCTAAGCCTATTAAGAAAAACCACATTGCTTCCAACTGAATTTTATAAATTCTTCAACGAATATAAACCGGAAGATAAACTGTTCTTTGCATTTTTTAGAATTTCCATGGGATTATTCTTCTTAGTGCACTTTGTTTCCACGCTTACTGATTTTAATCTTCTTTTTACAGATCAGGGGCTGATACCACTGGAAGTTGTAGGATTTCTAGGGTCAGAAAAAATGCCGTCTTTTTTCTTTGTAATCAAATTATTAGGGACCATGAATATTTCAGAAAGTGCCGTAATAATGGGATATATCGTAATATACATTCTGACATGTGTTTCTTTAACCGTAGGGTTTATGAGCAGGCTTTCTGCCGGGATTATCCTGATCCTGCACCTGCTGATCTTCCAGTCTTCCAGTACTTTTATGTATGGGATAGATTTTTTCAAGACCATTGCTATGTTCTACTGTTTCTTGTTCCCCCTGGGAAGCTTCTATTCTCTGGATTCTAAAATATTCAAATACAATGATATTAATCCTACACCTTTCAGGAATCTTCTGAGAATACATATGAGTATTGTGTACTTTACTTCAGGATTGGATAAGGCGTTCGGAATCAACTGGTGGAACGGAGAGTCTATCTGGAAGGCATTACATTTACCAGGCTTCCAGTCTTATATATTAGATAACAGCAGTTATGATATTTTCGTAAGTTTTCCGGTTATTCCGATATTTATAGGGATTTCAACCATTATTATTGAGCTGTTCTATCCTTATTTTATGTGGAAGAAAAGCACAAGAAAGGTATTTATCTGGATGGTGGTAGCCTTACATACAGGAATTATCATCGCTATGAATCTATATTTCTTCGGAGCATTAATGATCCTTTTAAACTTAAGTGCCTTCTTAAACCTTGAGGATTCCAAAAAACCAATCGCAGCAACATCATGATTTATCTTCATCATATAACCAGCAGAGCCTTAATATTACTATCTTCACTGATAGTAATATTAACCTCCGCACAACAAAAAGACACCTTAAAAAATGAAAAGAAAATTGATGAAATTAAAATTACACGCTCTGCAGTAAAATTTAAAAACGGAAAAATCATTGTTACTCCTGCCGGTACTGCTACAGCAGAAGCAAGTAACACCTGGGAGTTCATCAAAAATTCAGGCTATGCAGATGCCTCTGAGGAAGGAACAATAAAAATTAAACAAAAATATACCACTGTATATATCAATGACAGAAAACTCCGCTTGTCAGGTATAGAACTTAAGAACTATCTTGAGTCTATCCCTGCCAAGCTGATAAAAAACATTGAAGTAATCGGAACTCCGGATTCTTCTTACCCAGCCGATGAACAGTCGGTCATTAAGATTAATCTCGTGAACAGTAATATGGAAGGTTTGAAATTAGGAATTGGTTCCAGCCTTGGTTTTACCAAAAAAATGAACATGTCTCAGAATCTCAATCTGAATTATAAATCTGCAAAATTTGAAATCAATACCCTTTTAAGCAGTACACATTCCAATGTTCTTACTGAGGTGAATGCTCAGAGAGAATATAAAAATAATATCTGGGATATTGCTCAGAATCAGGATATTCAGAAATCTACTAATATTTATTCTTTACTGGTGAATTATTTTGCAGACAAAAGGAATAAGTTCAGCATTTATGGAGAGTATAATCCTGTCAATACACAGAGCGAGCTTAATGCAGATAATGGCTTGCCTACAGCAGAAAGGGTTTCGAGAAAGGATTCTATTTTTAAATACAATTCAATGTTTAAAGATTTGGGAAGAAGTACAAATGTTCAGGCTAATTATAAATTTGAAAATGATTCTGCCACTCAGAAGCTTACTGTTCAGTTTGAATATTCAAATGCCAACAGAAAAACGAACAACAGCTTCAGAAATTACTTTTATCAGCAGCCTTCTTATCTTGATGGTAACAGGATAGATGATTCCTCTTCAAGAAATATCAATATGTACATCGGAAATGCCAATTATACTATGCAGACAAAGAAATGGGGAACATGGTCTGCAGGAGGAAGGTTTTCGTACAGTGACATCAATAACCCAATTAATATAACAGTAAATGATGTTGACTCTCAGGAAAGTGTACAGAATTACAGCGAAAAGCAGTACGCACTATTTTTAGAGGGACAGAAAGAATTTAATAAAACATATGTAAGGCTGGGAATGCGTTATGAAAGTAATATCACCAATTTTTTTGATCAGGATCTTACTTCAAATTCATTCAAAATAGATGGGTTTTACCCTAATATTTTGGTTCAGCATAGCTTTTCAGATAATTTTCAGGCGGAAACCAGTTATAAAAAAACACTCATCAGACCTGATTATTTTTTGCTGAATCAGCTGAGAAGAAAGAACAGTGATGACAGTATGCTGTACACCTCCGGAAATATCAATCTGAGACCTCAGGTGGAGCATGAAGTAGATCTTTCCCTGTATTACAAAAACCAGATGTTATCTGTAGGAATGAATTATTCTCCCAATTACATCAGTACCCTGATTGTAAAGCGTGGTGATTATCTGGTGCAGGAGTATAACAATTTTAAAATGATGACACTGTATGCAAGCCTTGCCCTGAACAAAGTATTCAATAATAAATATATTGTTAAAAACTATTCCACGGTAAACTACCTTCCGATCATGGAGTTTGAAGGTTTTGAAAAAGGAAAAACCAATTTTGCTTTTGATAACAGAACTGTTTTGGGGATTATTCTTAAAAAAGGGTATGCTGCTGAGGTTTCTTATTCCTTTTCAACGGATTTTTATGACGGATTTTTCAAACATGGAAAAACAAATAATCTAAGCATTACCTTACAGAAGAAAATTCCTCATCTTAATCTTACCACTTATCTTGTAGTTACAGATTTGCTGAGAGGGCAGAAAAATTATGATGAAGCAATATATCCTATCGTGTATAAAAACTCATCTTACAATGACAGCAGAAGTATACGGCTGGGATTATACTGGACGTTCGGTAATCAGAAATTAAAGGAAATTAAAAAAGAAGATTCTCTTATGGATGATCTGAAGAACAGAAACAGAAAATAAAAACAGGATTTCCATATGATCAGGATATGAGATAGAAATCATTAAAGACTTTCATAGCAGAAGCAGCCATGGCTGAATTTAATAGGCTTTTCAGCCTGGCACCGGGTATGTTTCTGCGGGTATTTCAAGGGAAGAGGCTGTTCTTATAAGACAGCCTCTTTTGATATTTTGTGAATAGTTTATTTTAAAGTAAACTTCACTTTCGTTTTAATGGCATCGGAAGAATTTCCGATCAGCGCTTCAAAGTCTCCCGGTTCAGCTACCCAATCGTGTTTTTGAGCATCAAAATAGCTTAAAGCCGTTTTATCAATGGTAAAAGTCACTTCTTTCTGTTCTCCCGGATTCAGGTACACTTTTTCAAAACCTTTCAGCTCTTTTGCAGGGCGGGGAACAGAGGATTTTAAATCGCTGATATAAAGCTGCGCCACTTCAGCACCTGCTTTTTTACCTGTATTTTTAACGGTTACTGTAAATGTGATTTTACCATCCTGTGAAATAGTAGTCTGGTCGGCTTTCGCTTTTCCGAATTCAAAAGTGGTATAGCTCAGGCCATGTCCGAAACTGAACAGAGGTTTTATCTTTTTAGTATCATGCCAGCGGTATCCTACAAAAATGCTTTCATTGTAGGTAATATTGATAGGATTTTTCTGATCTTTTCCTTTTCCTGCCGCCAGTTCATCTTTCTGTCCCGGATATTCTCCAAGCTGATGTGCTGAATTGTCTTCAAGTTTTACAGGGAATGTAAACGGAAGTTTTCCTGATGGGTTGGCATCTCCTGCTAAAATTGCAGCAATTGAATTTCCGGCTTCAGAACCCAGATACCAGGCCTGTACAACCGTTGGAACCTCTTTAATCCATGGCATGGCTACAGCATTTCCGGAAACTAAAACTACAGCAAGATTTTTATTTGCCTTTGCAAGAGCAGTAATCACCTGATCCTGACTGTATGGAAGCCCATAGCTTTTTCTGTCGTTTCCTTCACTGTCCTGGAAGTCTGCTTTATTCAGGCCGCCTACAAAAATGACATAATCTGATTTTTGGGCCAGTTCTACGGCTTCATTCAGTAATTCAGTTTCAGATCGTGTATCTTTTAAGTCCTGGCCGGATTTTACACCGTTATATTCTCCTCCGATATCCCCTACATAGCCTCTTGCATACTCTACATCTGCCTGTTTTCCAAATCTGGATTTGATTCCGTCAAGAGGAAGGGTTTCATATTTCACTTTTAAAGATGAAGAACCTCCGCCTACAGTCATTATTTTGATAGCATTTTCTCCGATAACGGCTATTTTTTTAGCCTTATTAATATCAATTGGAAGAATATTTCCCTGATTTTTTAATAAAACGATTCCTTCTTCTCCAATTTCTTTGGCTACAGCTTTATGCTCTTCAGAAGCGATATTCCCGAAAGGTTTGTTGCGGTTCATCGTCGTTTTATAGGCAAGACGAAGCAGTCTTGTTACCTTGTCATCCAATTCTTTGGTGCCTACTTTCCCTGCTTTAATCAGATCAAGATAAGGTTTTGCCAGATAATAGTTGTCATAGGCATTTTTAGTTCCTGCAGAAAGTCCGTTGGTCCATGATCCGAATTCCAGATCAAGCCCGTTATGAATGGCCTGTTCAGTATTGTTGACAGCTCCCCAGTCTGAGACTACAACCCCTTTATAATTCCATTCCTTCTTTAAAATATCATTTAAAAGATACTGATTCTGGCTGGCATACTGGCCTTTGTACATATCATAAGCACCCATAATGGTCCAGGAATCACCCTCTGTTACTGCGGCTTTGAAGGGAGGAAGGTAGATTTCATAAAGCGCTCTGTCATCCACATTCACATTGCTTGTATGACGGAACATTTCCTGATTGTTCAGGGCAAAATGTTTTACAGAAGTTGCCACTCCGTTGGATTGTACCCCTTTGATATAAGGAACCACCATTTTTGAAGTCAGATAAGGATCTTCACCCATGTATTCGAAATTTCTTCCGTTTAACGGAGTTCTGTAAATATTGACTCCAGGTCCAAGAAGAATATCTTTTTTTCTGTAACGGGCTTCTTCACCCAAAGCTTTCCCATAGTTCCATGACATTTTTTTGTTCCAGGTGGCAGATAAAGCAGTCAGGGCAGGGTAGGCGATAATAGAGTCGTTGGTCCATCCCGCCTGATCCCATTCGTCCCACATTACTTCGGGGCGAACTCCGTGAGGTCCATCTGTTGTCCAGAATTCCGGAATTCCCAATCTTGGTACACCCGGCGAACTGAATTTCGATTGTGCATGAAGCATGGCTACTTTTTCTTCCAGGGTCATTCTTGATAATGCATCCTGAATACGCTGTTCTACAGGTTTGGATTCATCCAGATATACAGGGATGGTAGTATTAGTCTGAGCCATATAAGAAGCAGAAATAAAAGTGAATAAACTTATAATGACGGTTTTCTTTAACATAATGCCTTTCTGTTTGATTAAAAGCAAAAATAAAGAAAATTTCTTTATTATCTCAAATTGAGAAAATAAAATTTTAGCGAATAAAAAACTGCCTGCTTATTTACAGACAGCTCATTATTAAATATTTTATTTGTAATGACGAAAAAAATAAAGAGAAGCATACGAGTGAAAAGCAATACTATGAATCCCGGATCCACTCTCACAACTCTAATACTCTCAAACCCTCTCACTCATCAATCCCAGCCCCTCACAGCCCCTCCTTTGAAGATTTCTTTAGCTTTCTTTTCTACTTCGGGAGACTGATAGGCTTTTACAAAGTTTTTTACTTTCTGGCTGTTTTTATTATCCTGTCTGGCCACTACTAGATTGACATATGGAGAGTCTTTATCTTCAACAAGGATACCTTGTTTCTCCTGATCAAGGCCGGCCTGAGCGGCAAAATTATTATTAATCACTCCCACAACAACATCTCTGTCATCCAGCACTCGTGGAATCTGAGCACCTTCAATCTCCATGATTTTCAGTTGTTTCGGGTTTTCTGTAATATCGGTTACTTTGGGCAGAAGTCCGACACCATCTTTTAATTTTAAAAGACCGCTTTTCTGCAAAAGAAGTAAGGAACGTCCTCCGTTGGTAGGATCATTCGGTATAACGATAGTGTTGCCTTCCTGTAACTGGCTGATATTAGTAATTTTTTTTGAATAAGCTACAATAGGATAAACAAATGTATTCCCCACTGGCACAAGGTTGTAACCTCTCTGCTTTGACTGTTCTGTTAAATATGGAATATGCTGAAAGGCATTGGCATCAATATCTCCGTTAGTCAGTGCTTCATTGGGAACTACATAATCATTGAAAGGGATAAGTTCCACTTCCAGATTGTATTTTTCTTTAGCTACTTTTTTGGCCACTTCGGCAATCTCCTGTTCCGGACCATACGTAATGCCTACGCGGATAAAGTTCGGGTCATCTTTTCTTCCCGAGCACGCACTGAACAGCAATATTCCTGCAGCCAGTAAACCAAAAAACTTTATTTTTTTCATTCTATTTTTTTATTTTAAATGCTATTGAGGTAAAAGATGGATGAACTCTCATACACTCAAACCCTCAAACCCTCAAACTCTCCAACCCTCCAACTCAAAACTACCTGTGATCAAATCTTTTTGATAATCTGTCACCCATAAACTGGATCATGAAAACCAAAAGAACCAGAAGAATCAGAACGGTATTCATAATGACAATGTCATACCCGATATATCCGTATTGGTAACCTACCTGTCCAAGTCCTCCTGCGCCTACAGCACCACCCATTGCAGAGTACCCTACAAGAGTAATCAAAGTGATAGTAGCATTGTTGATTAATGAAGGAAGTGCCTCAGGCAGCAATACTTTTCTGATGATCTGTAACGGAGAAGCTCCCAAAGCTCTTGCTGTTTCTATAAGACCGTGAGGAACTTCAATAAGGCTGTTCTCCACCAGTCTTGCAATAAAAGGTGCTGCTCCCACACTTAGCGGAACTAATGCGGCATTCACACCTATAGAAGTTCCTGCCAAAATTCTGGTGAAAGGAATCATCCATACAATGAGAATAATGAAGGGAATGGCACGGAAAATATTAACCAGAATAGATAGTCCCCTATGGTAGACTGCATTTTCCAGCAGCTGTCCTTTTCTGGTTAAAAACAGCATAATCCCAACCGGAAGTCCCAATACAAATCCAAAAAATCCGGATAAAAATGTCATATAAACCGTTTCCCAGGTTCCTTTTGCCAAAAGGGCAATTACCGTATCACTAAGCATATCCTTTTACTGTATTTTGAATTTTATTTTGGTTGAAATAATAGATCGCCTGCTGGTTTTCTTCCGCTTCACCCTGAAGCTGCAAAAGCAGTTTACCGAAATTGGAATTTCCAAAATATTCTACATCTGCTTTTAACAATTTATAAGGGATTTTATATTGGTTGTATAGCGTTGAAAGAATTTCTTCAACACTGATGTTTTCGTTAAGTTCTATTTCGATCAGCGGAAATAAATCTTCTTTAGGCTCTTTCTGAAGTCTGTTGATGAGTTCCTGCGGCAGGGTCATGATGTCTGAATTGATGAACTGGCGGATGATCGGGTTTTCTTTATCCGAAATAATCTCGCTTAAAGTTCCTTTTGTTAATAATTTTCCTTTGTCGATAACGGCCACATGGTTGCAGACCGCTTTGATGACTTCCATTTCGTGGGTAATTAAAAGAATGGTAATTCCCAGTCTCTGATTGATATCCCTTAAAAGCTGCAGGATAGACTGCGTTGTAGCAGGATCCAGTGCGCTGGTAGCTTCATCACAAAGTAAAAGGTGAGGATCGTTGGCTAAAGCCCTGGCAATAGCTACTCTTTGTTTCTGCCCTCCTGAAAGGCTTTTGGGATAATCATTGGCTTTGTCTTCAAGTCCTACAATCTTCAGGAGTTCATTTACTTTTCTGTTGATATCGTCCTTGCTGGTATGATCCAGTTCCAATGGAAGCGCTACATTATCAAAAACAGTTCTTGAAGAAAGAAGATTGAAATGCTGGAAGATCATTCCTATTTTTTTACGCTCCTCAGCCAGTTGTTTGGAGCTAAGTTTGGTGAAATCTTTTCCATTAATAATGATCTGTCCTTCATCCGGTCTCTCCAATAAATTGACCGTACGGATCAGCGTACTTTTTCCTGCACCTGAAAAACCGATAATTCCTACAATATCTCCTTTATCGATAGTAAGACTCACCTTATCCAGTGCCTTAAAAGACTGTTTTTTCTGGTGAAATGTTTTGGATATGTTTCTGATTTCTATCATTCTGATTTTATATACTTTTTAAATAGGCTGATAGGGTCTGCCTGCTTTGTTTAAAAATCTCTTTACTCTTCTGATTTTGACCTTGGACCGTTTTGAAAGTCTGAAATACTTGGTGACATTGGTTAGAAGTACTCCCAGCAATATAATAAATAAACCATACAGCTGACCTCCATTGATGCTTTGATTCGCAACAATCCAGCCTGCAATCACTGTTACAATAGGATTGATGTAGGTATGGGTGCTTACCAAGGCAGCGGGTTTTACGGACAGAAGCCAAATGTACGACAAATAAGCGATTATCGATCCAAAGAAGATCAAAAATAGAACCCCAAACCATGCCGATAACGGAACCGCAGAAACTGAAAAATCAGTCCATTCCTTTCGGAAAAAAGCAATCAGAAAAGAAGCTAATCCTGCTACTATAAGCTGTTGGGCAATATTCATAAACGTAGATTGGGAAGCAGGATTTTTCTTTGAATAGAGAGCTCCAAGTACCCAGGCAATGGAGCTTAATCCCAAAACTATAAACGCAGTAATACGCAGACTTCCGTCAGCAACTACATGAATATCAGAATTTATGCTGCCTTTTAAAAAGAGTACTAATCCTACAAATCCTATGACCAGTCCTATCGGAATAAATTTATCCGAAAAATAATACTTCCAGTTCTTTTTGTCGATCGCAATAAACCAGAATGGGCCGGTTGCAATAGAGATAGCCGCTTCTGAAGCCGTTACATATTGTTCTCCCCACGCAACAAGTCCGGTTCCTCCTGTAAGAATAAGAACTCCGATAACTGCATTTTTCTTCCAGTTGACCAGAGAATTTGCTTTTTCTCCTTTAGACAGAAGATATCCGATCATTAGAATTCCGGCAACCAGAAACCTTAATCCCGAAAGAATGAATGGCGGAAAACCTTTTAAGCCAAATGAAATAGCTAAAAAAGTAACTCCCCATATCACATAGATGTTTGTAAAAGCTAATGGAATCAACCATTTGTTTTTGGAATTATTCATTTTTATGTTTTTAATGTTGTTGTATTTAATAAGAAAAAGGCTCTACCACGTGGTAAAGCCTTTGAAAATATATCTAAATAAAAGTAAGGTCAACCACAGTGTTCTTCATGTACAGGCATACAGATATCCTTCATCATATTTTTGATGGTATATTTCTTTTTTGGATTATTCTTTAATTCTGCCTTCATTTTTTTTATTTCCTGAATACGTTTGCAAATATAGAATATAATTTTTATTAGTCTACTAAAAAAGTAGGTATTTTGAATATTAAATTATTGTTAATGATTTAAATTGTTGTTTTTCAGGTTATTGTATGTTTTTTTATTTTTAATTTTTTTTGGTGAAATATATTGTTTTTATGTCTTTTTGTTCCAGTTATATCAAAATTTCATTAAAACAGATGTTGTGAAAAAGTCAAAATATATTGAAATTTATGAGAATTATGTAATTGTGAAATGCCGGTAAAGGTGATTACAGAAACACAGGTGTTGCATTTATTAAACCAGTTAAATGCACAGGATTTCTGTTCAAAGTAATTCAGCATCAAAATTAAAAGAAATGAACGGTAGAATATTAGGCCTGTCATATTATTCCTGTTGCAGACAATGCTAGAATAAATTTAGATTTTCATACTAAAGTTTTAGGAGTAAGACAGGTAAAAAAAATCATAAATTTTGATGATCCGGGAACGTATCACTTTTATTTTGGAAATGAAAACGGAACACCGGGAACGATTCTTACTTTTTTCCATGGGAAGGAATAGGTAAAGGAATAAACGGAAGTGGTATGGTTATCCATATCGGATATTCATTACTGAAACTACGCTCGAACTTATCAACTCGAATCCCGAAATCCCGCCTTCTGTCTTAATAACCAATTAACAATTTCAATACATGGTTATGCGATATTTTCCATGTAAAAAAACAGAGGTTTCAATAGTATGAATTTTATCATGCAAGTGAAAATATAATGAAATATTGTTGGAGAAACCAGTATTTTTGAAGTACTTTTTGCATATAATAAAACACAAATTTAGAATTATTTCAGAAAGCCAAATCAATGGCTTTTTGTTTTTAAATAATAGAATCTTTATGAAAAAAACAATTATTTTTAGTGGATTATTCTTATCCATTCTTATCAATGCTCAGAAGAATAACGTTATGTTTAATCCTTTTTCCCTCGCTTTTGGAAAAATTCAGGTAGGGTATGAGCGACCTATTAATTCTAACATGACTTTAGGCTTAACTATCGGGGCAAAGATGTCATCAGGTGTTTTTAAAATCTCCGGGTTAAATACAAATGCAATCCAAACCGACGATTTTAATTATAAAGGTATTGAGCTGCAACCAGAATATAGATGGTATTTACAGAAAAATGTAAAAAATTACACCGGATTTTTCTTAGGAAGTTATTACAGATACCGGAATTACAATAACAAACTTGCTATTGTATATAGACCGAATTCAGCCGATGATTCTAAAAATTACAACCTTGAATCTGGTCTTATATCTCATACCTTAGGCTTTGAAGTAGGCTATAAGCTTCCTGTTTATAAAAATTTGTTTGTTGATTTTATAATAGCGGGACCAGGGGTGAGTTTTAATAAAGTTACCTTAGATACTTCTGGTGTAAACATCGAAGATCAGTTTTATACTGATTTGGCAGCTGCTATTAAAGAAAAATATAGTTTTGTAAATAATTTAAATCCAAACTTAAACTTCAAAAAAGACGGTAATTCAAACAGAAGTTCAAAAATTGTATTACCAGCTTTTAACTATGGAGTAAAAGTGGGGTATTCTTTTTAATTCTGGATTTGTAAAATACAGTAAAAAAAGCCATGGGAGGCAGCGTTAAGAATAATACATTAATCAAAAAGCTCTTCTCCTTATTAAAGAGGTTGGAAATTTACAGTACTACAGCGAATCTAAATAAAGTTATTCTTTTAAATTAAACAGGTTTAAGAGTAAAACATACCCGTATGTTTTCCAAAAACAACAATCCTATCTAACCATACTGCCGGATACAAAAAGTTTCCGGCATTTTTTTTTGCAGCAAAGTCATTTATTCAACCAGTTAAATGTGCAGGGCTTCCAGTCTCTCTAAATTTCTCTTGTTAAATAAGAACCAATAAAAATCTGGTATGGACAGAAAAGATTTTTTAAAGAAAGGATTATGGGGAACAGAAATGTTTTTAGCATCAGCTTCTCTGGCAGGCGCTATGAAAAATGACATTGATGATATCGAACCCCTTAGAACCGATCGGATACAATCATCTTTACAAGATAGAACCTAATTTACTCTATTTCAACTTTAAGGCTTCTACAATCAACTGAATTTGTAAAGTCAAAAAAAATCCCGATTTTTGCACTCCTTCAATAAACCCGAGTTCATGAAATTATGTATTGCCGAGAAACCCAGTGTTGCCAGAGATATCGCCAAAGTATTGGGCGCTACCACGCCTAAACAAGGCTATATGGAAGGAAACGGCTATTGTGTAACATGGACTTTCGGACACCTCTGCACCCTGAAAGAACCTCATGACTACGGTCCACAGTTCAAATCCTGGAATCTCTTTTCACTGCCGATTATTCCCAGCAGCTTCGGAATCAAGCTGATCCCGAATAAAGGAGTGGAAAATCAGTTTAAAGTGATTGAAAGATTGGTGGAAGAATGTGATGAGGTCATCAACTGCGGGGATGCCGGGCAGGAGGGAGAACTCATTCAGCGTTGGGTATTGCAGAAGGCAAAATGCAACAAACCTATCCAGCGTTTATGGATTTCTTCATTGACGGAAGATGCTATTAAAGAAGGATTTGCAAGTTTAAAACCTGCCGAAGATTATAAAAATCTATATCTGGCCGGAAATGCCAGAGCGATAGGAGACTGGTTATTAGGAATTAATGCTACCAGGCTTTTTACCAAGAAATTCGGGGGAAATAAAGCGGTTCTTTCCATTGGAAGAGTGCAGACTCCCACACTGGCCATGCTGGTTCAGCGTCAGAAAGAAATTGATGCTTTTACCACAGAAGAATACTGGGAGCTGAAGACCAAATACCGTGATGTCATTTTCAATGCAGCGATCGATCGTTTAAAAACATTGGAACGGGCAGAGAAAGGGCTGGAATATCTTAAAGTCAATCCATTTGAAATTGTTTCTTTCGAAATTAAAGAAGGAAAAGAAAAAAATCCACGACTTTTTGACCTTACCGGTCTCCAGGTGGAAGCCAATAAAAAATATGGATACTCAGCAGAAAATACGCTGAATTATGTGCAAAGTCTTTATGAAAAGAAACACGTAACCTATCCGCGTGTTGATACCACCTACTTATCCGATAGTTTATATCCGAAAATTGCAGGAATTCTTCAGAAAATGTATCCTTATCAGGATCTGATTGCTCCGTTGCTGGAAGCTCCGATTCCGAAATCGAAAGCGGTTTTCGACGATACAAAAGTAACCGATCACCATGCGATCATTCCTACGGAAATTCCACCTTCACAGAATCTGAGCAGGGAAGAAAAACTGATTTATGATCTGATTGCCAAACGTTTTATTGCTGTATTTTATCCGGAATGTAAAATTTCCAATACCCTGGTAGAAGGAAAAGTAGGAACCATTCCTTTCAAAACAAGCGGAAGACAGGTTCTTGAAGCAGGATGGAGAGCCGTTTATGCCAAAGAACCCAAAGAAGAAGCTACCGATAAGGAAAAAGAAAAAGAGGAGGAACAGACGATTCCTGAATTTATTGTAGGAGAAACCGGACCACACGATCCGATGATTCACCAGGGAAAAACCACACCTCCAAAACCTTATACAGAAGCAACCTTGCTGAGAGCCATGGAAACAGCCGGAAAGCAGGTTGAAGATGAAGAGCTTCGTGAAATGTTGAAAAACAACGGAATCGGAAGACCATCTACCCGTGCGAACATCATCGAGACCCTTTTCAAAAGAAAATACATCGAGAAAAAAAGGAAAAATCTCATCGCTACCCAAACCGGAATACAGCTGATCGATACCATCGAAGACGAGCTGTTAAAAAGCCCGGAACTCACCGGAGAATGGGAATCTAAACTTCGTAAAATTGAAAAAGGAGAGTATGAAGCCAATCTTTTCAAAGAAGAACTGATTCAGATGGTTACAGAACTGACTGAAAAAGTGGTGTACGGAAAAGGAAAAGTGATTACCCTTCAGGAAGAAGAAAAAGAAGAAGTGAAGGAAAAGAAAAAAAGAGAACCTGCCCAGAAAAAAGAACTTCAGTCCTGGGAAGAAACAAAATGTCCTAAATGTAAAGGACACAATCTGATCAAAGGAAAAACAGCGGTAGGCTGCTCTGATTTCAAAAACTGCGGCTTTAAAATCACCTTTGAAATTTTCGGTAAAAAATTATCAGATAAACAGCTCCTGGATCTCGTATTAAAAGGAAAAACCTCAAAACTAAAAGGTTTTTCTACCCATCCGGAAGCTATCACAGAAGGTGTTCTCACTTTAAATGATGATTTTCAGGTACAGCTTAGTTGATCAATTTCAAATCGACAATTCCATTCGGAAAAACAGTTAACGAGAATGATTAAGTGGAGAATACGGGATTCGAACCCGTGACCTTTTGACTGCCGGTCAAACGTGGTAAATCTTTGTATACGCTAGTTCTATTGGGAATGACAAGCTGTAGGGATAGACTAAGTGCTGTATTTGTCATTCCGCGGGTTGCAGTTTTATACTTTCTCTGAAAGAGTGGTTTACCGGAACAATCTCCTGTACCAGCCATCAACATCACTCCTAATCTCATCATGATGCCTGCATAAAATGACTGCCAGCTCCAGCTCAGACCTTTCAGGTTGATAAGGATTCAAAGTAAGAAATCCGAAGAAATTTCCATCCTGATCAACAATTGCCGGAGGATAAGAAGCATAAGCATTCCATGGAGAATATGCACCATATGTACTACCGTAGTTTCCATAGGTATTCCATATAGATTTTGAACCGAAGGTATTTCCGTAATCGCTAAACTTGTTCCAGATCGAATTTTTATCAAAATTATCACAGTTTAGGCATCCCAAATATTGATCATGATCTGCACCGCCATACAAATGCAGCGTTTGCGCATGAAAAATACAGCCAGCCAGAAAACTTAAAAACAGAAGTGCTTTTTTGATATCCATAGAAGTATTCCTTTATTACAAAGCTAACTCTTTGAACCGGAATTTTGATAAAGCAAAAATAATGAGTTTGCCTGCTCAAAAGTTCATGCCCTTAGAAATTTTTTACGCTTTAAATTCTTTACTCTTTAAATCAATCTTTAAATTTACATGCAAATTCAAAAAATAATGACTCCAGAGAAAAGAAAACTCATTACAGACAGCTTTGGCCGTTCAGAAACCCTGAAATTCTATCAGGCAGAACTGCTGGAAGCAGAAACTGATTTTATCTCCATGAAGATCCCTAAAATGGAAATGATGACCAGAAAAGCAGGAATGTTCAACGGCGCAATGATCGCCTCTTTGGTAGATGTTTCCTCTGGATATGCCGCTGTGAGCCATTATCCGGAAGACTGTTATGTAGTGACCGTTGAGCTGAAAGTGAATTACCTTCGCCCTGCCATGGGAGATGCATTGGTTTCAAAATCTTATGTCATCAAAGGTGGAGGAAAAATTGTTGTAGTGAGAACAGAAATTTATGTTCAGACCGAAGGTTCTGATTCAGAAAGTCATGTGGCCACCTCATTAGTCACCATGATGAAAATAAAATAAGAATTTAAGAAAAAAAAGACAGAATATTCCTTCAATAAAGGGTTTCAGAGAATTCTTTTTTCCGAAATGGAATGGCTTTTGCTCCACAAATCCCATAAACATTAAAAAATATCACAATGAACTTAATTATCCGACTATTTATCACAGCGATTGTCGCTTACCTTTTAACTAAAATTTTACCGGGAGTACAGTTTGAAGGATTCTCTTCAGCGATCATCTTTGCTATTGTACTTGGGGTTCTTAACATATTTGTAAAGCCTGTTTTAAGCCTGTTTGGCCTTCCGTTGACCATTCTTACCTTAGGATTCTTTGCTTTGGTAATTAATGCTGCAATTGTTCTTATTGCAGATTATTTCATAGACAGCATGGTAGTAGATGGATTCTGGTGGGCATTTATCTTCAGTATATTATTGTCAATTGTAACCTCTCTGGCAAACTCCATGTTCTCAGATGGAGAATAACGATCAGAAATAAATCCATGACTAGTCCTAAAATAGGTTGACATAAAATTAGACAATATTTA
>NZ_SDLV01000062.1 GCF_004916905.1 Chryseobacterium candidae | reverse complement strand
GTTCTGCTTACCAAAAGTGGCCCACTTGGCACTCGCATTCGTTGCCCGGCTCCAATCGAGAGAGTCGGACTTCTTACCCATTTAAAGTTTGAGAGTAGGTTGAGGACGTTTCGTCCCCAAGGCCTCCAATCATTCGCTTTACCGGATAAAACTTCGTCGTTGAGCGCCAGCTATCCTGAGGGAAACTTCGACAGGAACCAGCTACTAGATGGTTCGATTAGTCTTTCGCCCCTATACCCAAGTTTGACGATCGATTTGCACGTCAGAATCGCTTCGAGCCTCCACCAGAGTTTCCTCTGGC
>NZ_SDLV01000061.1 GCF_004916905.1 Chryseobacterium candidae | reverse complement strand
ATTAGCTAAACTTTTTGCCTAGTCCCCAACTTTTGCGCTTGATCCCTTTTAAGCTTGATCCTTAAAAGATAAAGTGGCAATTTTTTTAAAAGTAAAAACCGCAATCATTAAATCAATGATTGCGGTTTATTGTAGCGAAGACGGGAATTGAACCCGTGACCTCAGGGTTATGAATCCTGCGCTCTAACCAACTGAGCTACCTCGCCGTTTTGGTGGTGCAAATATAGAAAATATTTCTTTACCTCCAAAATTATTTTAGCTTAAAATATTCTAAAACATCACCAACATGATCTGGCTTACTGATTATCTTATTGTTAGCATCTAAAATAAAATACGTGGGAGTTGCATGAATATTATACAAATCTGTGTAACTACTGTTCCATCCTCTCAATTCGGAATCATTCACCCAAGGAAATGCAGCAATTTTTTGGGTATATGAGTTCTTATCCACATCTAAAGACAGCCCTATAATCTGAATATTTTTTGATTTTAGATCATTATATTTTTCCAAAAGTTTAGGAAGTTCACTTTCACAGTGTGAGCATGTAGATGACCAAAAGACAACCACCTTTTTATCTGCTTTAATATCGTGTAATGATTTTGCAGTGGTATTAACGGGTGACTGGAACTTATAATTAGGAAAAACAGCCCCCATTTCAATATTCGCATTGGATTTCAATGTGGAAGCAAGCCTATCAGTGATGGTACATTTAAGATTTTTGGCAAGAGACAGATATTTACTCTTATATTCATCCATCTGATAGACATCAAAAATATCAATCAATTCTGACAATACAGTCTGGCCTCTTGGAGTCTCTACTTTTAAACGATCTAACAACTTATCAACAGAAGCCGTAACATTGGTATTCCCCCCTGAATTCAGATATGCTACCAATACAGGTCTCAATAATGATGAGCTTTCAAGCATATCACCTGATTTATCCAGAAAGTTGATTATTTCTTCCTGATCTGCCTTTTTAGCTGAATCCGGTGAATTGGAAAGAAACTTGCTGTAATTCGTATTATAATAAGCAATAAACGGATGTTGTGCTGCATCAATAGAACCTGAAGTACCGGAAAGTCTTTCAATTTCTGTTTTCAAAGCTTTTCCAAAATCAGTATTGTCTTTGTAATATTCTTTGATCTGTGCTAAAGCCGGCAAAATAAGCTCTTTCTTTTGTGAACCTTCTTGTTGTTTACTCATCAGATTATTGGCTTCATCCAGATACGTAACATCCTTTACTTTGCTATTCTGGATATCCAGTTTAATGCTGACATTTTTATTTTCAGAAATAAAGCTTACGGTATTATTAGAACCTGGAAAATAAACTTTCATCATCCCCATATAATGGTTGGGATATTTAAAAGTCCACGTACTATTCTTACTCTGTTCTTTGGTAACAATAATATCTTTTGATCCGTTTAGTGTATATAGAATGGCATCCTGGTCTTTAAAATCTGACGGAGTCTGAATTGTAACAGTAAATTGAGCCTGCAAAGCAAATGCAGCCAAAACCGCTGATAGCGTATAAATCTTTTTCATAGAGTAAAAATAAAAAAACTCTCCGACTAATCAGAGAGTTTAATATTATTTTAATAAAATTTTATGCTTTTACGCTCTTGTACTTTTTTGTAAAGTAAACAATAAATCCTATTGCCATGATACCCAGTACATATACATACATATCGATTGAGGATGCTGGTGCTCCCGGACCTCCACCTCCGGTTCCTGCCCTAGCTGCTGTTGCACCAGGTGTAGGCGGTATTTTCTCTGCATATGCAAATGATATCACAAAAAGCAAAAGAGCCGATACTAGTTTATTAATAGTTTTCATAGTTGTTATTTTAAGATTTTAGTGTTAATAATTACTCCTTTTTCAGAAACCACTTTTACAACATATGAACTTTTCACTGAACTATCAAGTTCAAGTACAAAATCCGTAGATGTATTTACTGCTTTCTTAGAGATAATAAGCTTACCACTCATATCATAAACTTCAATATCTGCTTTTTTCCAGCTTGGATCAAATCTAACTATATAATTGCTAATTGTAGGATTATAAACAACCATTGTTTTAGACAATGTATTATTAGTATCTTTAGTTATTAGCGTACCTCTGTTAGGCTCTCCATAGTATAAGTTATAAATCTTAGAACCTACAGGAACTACAGCTCCTTGTTTAGCTTCTTGCGGGGTTCCGTTAGCAGATTTATAGTAGAAACCAATTCCTGAAGATAACTGATGTACTCCTGCAGGAATCAATTCAGCATTTTCTCTGATTTCAAATTTATAAGATGTAATTTTCTGACCTGCAGTACCATAATCAAAATTATCCATTACGATATCCTTTCCTAAAAAGTTATTTTCATTAGCTTCGTTAATGTATAACTTATATTGGCCAGAGTAATTAGGATCTTGTCCGCCATTTAAGGCTTCTTCATATGTAACAAGACTATTGCTGTTATCTGTAGCCGCCTGTATTGATGTTGCATTAGAAACCTGGTGACCTGTTGTAGCGTTTGGAGTAACTACGTAATATACTCTTGCTACTTCTTTACCATTAGCATCTAAACCAATTACACCTAATTGTTTTACAGTACCGCTATTAGTTTTAAATGCCGATTTACTTGCATTTACATTATAATCCGTACCAGCTGCTCTAGCGGTATTACTAAATCTTCTGAGAGTGTTAAAATTTAAGGTTTGAGGAGTATTATCTCTTAATTTCATAATGAAAACCCCCATCGGTTTTACGATCAAATTATTAACATCTCCTACCGGAATATGTGTACTCACATCAAAGGTCATCGTAAGAGGATTCGTAAATGTACTTCCCACACCGGCAACATACTGAACAGTTCCGGGAGAATACTGAATTCCCCAAATATTACTGATAGCATTACCATCAGTAACTCCCCCATTTTCAACATATCCGATTCTTGACAAATCTAAATTCGTTAAAAAAGGATTTCCAAATTCGTAAATGTTCTTACCAAAGGTTCCAGCCCATAGACTGTTAGTTTCTTCAAACTGATCCCAAAGATAAGTATTGTACTTCTCATTGTATGAGTTGGTGAAATTACCGTTTGTACCAAAGTTAACTCCATTACCTGCGTTAACTAGGTTGGCAGTCGCTAAAGTAGAATACGGCTTACCATTAATTGTGTAGACTCCACTTGCTGCAGGAGGATTACTAAGATCTAAATTATTGTTTTTTGATCCCAGCATATAATAACCATGAGCAGTAGCTACATTAGTAGTTGTTGCAACAGGTTTTGTATCTGATACAACTGTAGCATTATTCCACATAAAAATAGCATTACCAGAATATCTTACCCCACTGAAAGTTTTGTTTAATTCCGGAGAAAGAGATGATAATACTTTATCATTAAAAGGCAAAGCCATTTGCTGGTAAAAATCACCATTACCATGCTTAGCATTTCTATACTCTTTACTAACAATACCTGTAACATTAGATTGGGATAATCCGTCAACGTATAGCTGACCATACGTAGAAGTAGCAAAGGAAGCAGGGGTATTAAGTCTTAAGATTATATTTCCGCCATCAGTCTTATCAGCACCACTGGCATCAATTGTTTTTAAGAGATCCGTACCAGATCCTACAACCATGATATTTCCATGTACGTCCAAAAGACCATTACCTTTTGTTTGTACACCTCCACCACTATAAACTAGGGTGCCTTCGCTCACATACATATTAGCATTAGTGTCAACATGACATAATATCTGCGCCTGAACAGAATAACCAATTGCTAAAAGACCTATAGCAAATAAACTTTTTCTCATTGTATAAATTATTTGTGTGTTAATACAATCTTCACCCGCAAAGGTATTATTATTTTTCTTAAAAAAAAAATTTTTTATCTATTAATCAAAACATTATCTTCAGTTAGGATAATTTCTTTCTCCTCTCCTATTGAAAACATATAGTCTTCTAGAACTTTTTCGGTGGTACCTCTAAGGCCTCTAGCACCTAATCCTTTTTCAATAGTTTCCTCTACGATTCTTTCAATTGCTCCGTCTGTAATTACCAAATCTGTGCCATCCATTTTAAAAAGTTCCACAAATTGATTCACGATAGAGTTTTTAGGTTCCTTCATAATTCTTACCAACGTCTCTTTCGTGAGTTTATCAAGGTAAGTAATGATTGGAAATCTTCCTAAAAGTTCCGGAATTAATCCGAAAGTACGAAGATCAATCGCATTAATATTTGTTAATATATATTCGTCCTCGTCAGTTTTATTGATTTTTTCAGAGCTGAAACCAATTGCCTGCTTGTTCATTCTTCTTTCGATGATCTCCTTGATCCCGTCAAAAGCTCCTCCTGCAATAAATAAGATGTTCTGAGTATTGACCTGGATATATTTCTGATCCGGATGTTTTCTTCCTCCTTGTGGCGGAACATTCACAATACTTCCTTCCAGCAGTTTCAGTAATCCCTGCTGTACGCCTTCTCCTGAAACGTCTCTTGTAATACTTGGATTGTCTGATTTTCTGGCAATCTTATCAATCTCATCAATGAAAACAATTCCTTTTTCAGCTTTTTCCACATCATAATCTGCTACCATCAGAAGTCTTGAAAGGATACTTTCGACATCTTCTCCTACATATCCTGCTTCTGTTAAAATAGTAGCATCCACAATACAGAAAGGAACATTAAGTTCTCTGGCAATTGTCTTTGCCAAAAGAGTTTTACCTGTTCCCGTCTCTCCTATCATGATAATATTTGACTTTTCAAGCTCCACTTCTCTGTTTTCGTCCTGAGCATGAAGCAATCTTTTATAGTGGTTATAAACAGCAATTGAAAGCTGCTTTTTCGCCTGATCCTGTCCAATCACATACTGATCAAGGAATTCTTTGATCTCTTTCGGCTTTTTAAGCTCATCCATGCTGTTTGCAGGTGAATATCCTGTTTTTGATGCACCATCTTTTACAATAGCATGTGCCTGCTCTATACAATTTTCACAAATAAAACCATTCTGCCCAGAAATCAGCATCTGTACTTCATTTCTTTTTCTGCCACAGAAAGAACATTGGTTCGAATTCATATGATATAATATATGTATATGTTAAAGAAAATCGTAAAAAATTACTTTTTTACGATTTTCTGGTTGTTAAGAATTAATTATTGAGTGTTGAATCTCTGTATATTCTTCGTTCGTTAATTTTAATCTTTCATTTCTGAAATTCATGTCTTCCATCTTATTTAAAGGAATCAGATGGATGTGTGCATGAGGAACTTCAAGCCCAACCACTGCTACTCCTACTCTCACACATGGAACTGCAGTTTTGATCTTCTTGGCTACCTCTTGAGCAAATCCCCAAAGGTTTTTGTATTCTTCACTTTCAAGATCAAAAATCAAATCCACTTCTTTTTTAGGTACTACTAAAGTATGTCCCTTCACCAAAGGCATTGCGTCTAAGAATGCAATGAAGTCTTCATTTTCTGCAATCTTATAAGAGGGAATTTCGCCATTGATGATTTTTGTGAATATAGTGCTCATTTTATCAGAAGTTTGGGTTAGATATTTAGAAGGTTAGAAATAAAAGGGAATATCAGACTATAATGAGATGTCTAATACTTCAAAAGACAGTTTGTTTCCGTTTGGTAAAGTAATTTCAGCAACTTCGCCAATAGCTTTTCCTAACAGCCCCTTTGCAATAGGTGTGTTCACAGAAATCTTTCCTGTCTTCAGATCGCTTTCGTTATCTGGTACCAATGTAAATACCTGCTCTTGCTTGGTAGCATTGTTTTTAAGTTTCACTGTCGTTAAGATGGAAACTTTTGAAGTATCTAATTGGCTTTCGTCTATAATTTTAGAAGTAGAAATTACGTCTTTCAGCTTGGAAATTCTCATTTCAAGCATCCCCTGAGCCTCTTTAGCCGCATCGTATTCTGCATTTTCAGACAAATCTCCTTTATCTCTTGCTTCTGCGATCTGCTGAGTAATTTTTGGTCTCTCTACAGTTTCCAACTGTTCCAGCTCAGCTTTCATTTTCTCCAGGCCCTCCTTAGTTACATAGCTTGCCATAATTTTCAAAATTTAGTTTTAGTATAAAAAAATAATCCGACATTTGCCGGACAATGTTTTCGTGTTGTAATCGTTTAACTTTTACAAATATATAAAAATTTAAATTGAAATGAAAAAAACTTTCTCAATCTTATCCATTTTCATTTTATTGATTTTCAGTAATTTAACCATAAACTCTTGTGGAAGCAGAGAAGATACGGTGAACTGCTTCCCCAATGTTCCTATCAATGTATCACTTAATCTAAACCTTCCTGCTTACTACGTTTTGAACAATATCAACGGCTGGATTTATGTGAATGAACAGCAATCTGGCACGAGAGGACTTATTATTGTTCGAACCGCAAACGGATTTAAAGTCTATGACAGGAATGCTCCACATATATGTCCTGATAATAACACCACTCTTGAGGTAAAAGACAATATTGCCATCATATGTCCGCAGGATGATACAAGATGGATCTTAAGTACGGGACAGCCGGAATCGGGAGCCAAAACTTCTCTGCCGCCTAAAACTTATCCTTACAGTTACGATGCCGCAAGTAAAATCTTAAATGTTTATTATTAAAAATATAAGATGAAGATCGTTATACAAAGAGTTTCTGAAGCCACTGTAAGAGTAGAAGGAAAAATTGTTGGAGAAATCGGAAAAGGACTAATGCTGCTTGTAGGCATAGATGAAAATGATGAAAAGACAGATGCTGACTGGCTTGTACAAAAAGTTTTAAACCTGAGAATCTTTGGAGATGAAGATGACAAGCTTAATCTTTCTGTGAAAGATATTTCAGGAGAAATCCTTTGCATCAGTCAGTTTACATTGATTGCAGATTATAAAAAAGGCAACAGACCTTCTTTCATAAAGGCAGCAAAACCGGATAAAGCTGTACCGCTTTTTGATTATTTTAAGGAAGAAACAGCTAAATCGGGATTAAGAACCGAAAGCGGAATCTTCGGAGCTGATATGAAGGTTTCTCTTATCAATGACGGACCGGTTACCATTGTAATGGATTCCATTACCAAAAGCTAAGCGGAGAAGATAAAGGGGCAAAACATACGCAATACGTTTCAATTTATTGAGCGTATTTTTTTTGGTTAGTAAGCAGAAAAATATCTGTCATTACACCTCACAGGTTTTGAAAACCTGTGAGGTGTACCATTCATGAACAAAGAAATCCTTTATAGAAAAGGAAGGAGTAAAAATTTAAAAAATAAATTCACAAAAATGTGATTTGTTTTTGTTTTATTATTATTTTTGATGCAAATAAAAACTGATTTACAACCATTTAACAAAATTATATGAAAACAAAAACCAACCTTTTCGCATTATTTGCGTTCTGTTCTACGCTGTCTTTCGGGCAGGACAGCCAGTCTAAAATGGCTGATGATCAAAATTCAATTATTTATGTATGTTTTTCAAAAGGCATCAATTCAGAAAAAACAGCTTTCAGCAGAAATGCTGATCTGGAAAGATTTTCAAGAGAAAACCACATCACATTTAAGTATGATCTGGACTTTACAGACAGCAAACTTGATGAAATGGCCAGAAGCAGCAAAGCCATCGGTAATTCCGGAGAGTCTGTGGAAAAGCTGAAAAGAATCTATAAGGCTGATATTCCTCTTCAGAATAAAGAAGCTTCAGAAAAAATCATTCATGCTCTTGAGAGATTTCCTGAAATAGAATATGTTTCCGTAATGAGTGCCGAACCTATCGAACCACCTTTGGTAAACGCTTTTGTGTCAACTCCTGATCTGGAAAGCCTGCAGACCTATCTGAATGACAATCCGGGAATCAATGCTAAATATGCATGGTCAAGAGGAATCACAGGACAGAATATCCGTGTGCGTGATGTAGAATATGGCTTCTATAAAACTCATGAGATGCTGTCTAACCAAAATTCAATACAACTTGAGTCCGGTTATTCTCCTAATGCAGGATTAGCCAATAATAATTACCGTGATCATGGAACTGCTGTGGTAAGTATTTTAGGTTCAGTAAAAGATAATACAGGACTTACCGGAGCTGCTTACAGTGCTTCTGAAATAAAAGGTTATATGGAATGGACCACTGTGGGATACAACCGGGCTTCTGCAGTGAGCAGATCTATTAATGCATCTCAGGCCGGAGATATTATTTTATATGAAATGCAGACTGGCGGAAAAGACGGTCAGTATTGTCCTGCGGAATATGATAAAGTAATCTGGGATCTTACCAAAGCCGCTACTGATTCTGGAATTATTATCATTGCAGCAGCAGGTAATGGAAACCAGAATCTGGATGATCCGTTTTATGCAGCCTATCTTGCAAGAGGAAACAGTGGTGCTATTATTGTAGGAGCAGGATCTCCTAATACTACCCATTCGAAATTAAGCTTCAGTACTTTTGGAAACAGAGTGGATGTTCAGGGTTGGGGAAGCAGTGTGATGGCGGCAGGTTATGGATATTATGCGAAATATGACAATGACAACAACAGAACTTATAATTATTTCAGCGGTACAAGTTCTGCAACACCGGTAGTTTCTTCTGCAGCTATTTTAATCCAGTCTTTTTATCGTCAGACTACAGGTCAGTATTTAACGCCTTCGGCAATGAAAAACCTTTTAATTTCAACGGGAATTCCTCAGGGAGGAACTGTAACGGGTCAAAAGATTGGCCCACTTCCTAATGTGAAGAATGCCATTCTTCAGCTGGAAAGTAAATTTGCAGCACCTGTTAAAACTTTATCTGCCTTAGAGGTTAAAATTTATCCTAATCCGTCCAGCAGTTCTATCGCTCTTAAAAGCAGTGAAAATAAAAAACTGGATGTAGAGATTATTAACCTTCAGGGGCGCACTGTTATCAAAAATTCAGTTTTGCCAAATGAGAAAATTGACATCTCACAGCTGCCAGCAGGTCAGTATATTATTAACATCAATGAAGGCCAGAGAAGAGTTGTTGAGAAACTGACAAAACTCTAAATAAAATATTTTTTTACCTATTTTACTTCATATCAAACCCTCTTCCAGAATACTGAAAGAGGGTTTTTAATAGTATTTTTATGTACTTATTTTGCAGGGACGCTGCTGAAATTAAGCGCCACTTTGATGTTCATATCTGAAGAAGTCTGATTCTTCAGCTCATACACTGTTCTTACAGTTAATCCTGAACTTTTTACAATTTCATCCAGGAATCCTGTATCATTAAGATCAAGATTTAAGCTGGAAGAATTGCTAGAGATATTGGAACGTGAAGCCACCAATCTTTCTCCTGTTCCGCTAGAAGAAACGTATATTTTTACAGTTTTAAAGGCACTCAGATTCCCTCCTGAAGGAGATGCAACAGAGATTTTCGCGTCTGAAATTCTTACGTCTTTAATCTTTGCATTGTTATTTCCTCCGAACCATGTCTGTACATTGGTAGCCGTTGCAGTGGAAGAAACTTCTTTATCTGCAGGAACTCCCGTAGATACCAAAACATTAGTTGTGTATGGAAATGTATTCTGAACCAATGACTGTACGGTTCCGCAACTTACAAGTACAGCTGAGGCAGCCATTGCTGTTAGAACTATATTTTTCATAATTTAAAATTTTAAACTTCAGAGTTTAGTTTACAGAAATTGTACCAAATTGATTAAATATTATTCAACCGTTACTGTGAAACTTCCTTTGGTATTTCCTGAAGCCATATTACTTTTTCCGATAATCAGCCACACTTCACCTTGTCCGGGAGTATCATAAGTAATTTCTCTTCCAAAAGGTCCGTCATAGTTTCCGTTAGGAAGCCTGATTTGATTGAAACGAATATTAAAATCTTTCTCTTTTGTTGAAATTTTCGCTTTAATATTGGGACGGTCGTAACGGGTCAGCTTTAAGACTAAATCCTGATCATCTTTCGTAAACTCTTCTCCAATTGTAAAAGGGAGCTGGTTAGCATCCACCGTTCTTATAATCTGACCATCTTTTTCATTTCTCATTACCCCTTTGCGTAAAACTTCCTTAGTGACCGGAGCATTGTTAATAATTGAATCTTTTTTTCTTAATGCTGCAGAATCTGCTTTTACTACAGAATCCGGCATTTCTGTTACCACTGCAGAATCTTTCTCCGGAACGTTTGCCACAGCAGGTTCTTTTTTACAGGCAACAATAATCAAAGGAATTAACAATAGGCTTTTTTTCATAATATTAATTTTAAAAGTGGATCAACATTTATTATGCTGAGCTCATTTAAATGCTAAAATTGTTCCATTCCGTTTAATGATTTATCTTCCGGCTGCAATTCTTTTTCATTATTGATTCCTGCCCATTTAAATGTAAAGTACATAAAGTTGAGCATAATTCCCATCAAAAGGGTGACGCCCCATGTTTTGGTATATTCCATGGGATAGATGAATCTTACCACAATATCTGAGAACAGACCAAAAGGATTGTTGAGTACATCCCAGCTGTTCCATCTCAAAAATCGGCCAAGATAAACCCCAAAGCTGCTCATGAAAAGGAAAAGCACAGTTACTCCATTGATAATATTTGTTTTTCCATAATCAGAAAGTCGTTTTTCAATATCATTAAGACTTATAAAACCACAGATCAGCCCCGTCCATGCATAGGAAAGAATCACAATCAGGTCATACCAGATTGGTATGCCATTTCTTGCTCTGAGATGAAAAAGATCCGTAAGAATGTAGGGAGAATTGGGGAAGAACAATATCCAGACTACTATAATAAAGATGAGTGAAATTGTACTTCTGATCCTAAAAGCAAGAATGAATGAACTTAATAATAAAGGAATCCACGCCAGAAAAAGATTCCAGTTGAGAAACAAAAATACTTTTGTATCACTGATATAATATCTGAAAGCAGAGAGACTGAAACAGAATATAGTCATCATTATCAACAATACATTAATTTTAAATCCTGAGGATTCAATAAGGTTTTTCATGATCTTCTATATTTATGGTCTGATAATACAAAATCTTTGAAAGGAAGGTTTTGGATCTCTCATTTTTCACTTTATCCTGCAAAGTCTTTTTTAGTTTCTGATCATTTTTTTCATCTGCATATTTCAGGAGTGCTTTTTCACTGAAGCTAATAGAAGTTCGGTGATAATTAACCGCAAAATCTTTTCGTTTCATATTCTGGGAAGTGATAAAACCACCCCAGTTGAAATAGCTGCATACAAGAACGGTTGCATAAAAATACCAGATCATTGTATTAACAAGGAAAATGTTTCTTTTTTGCTTTTGAATTTTAATATAAGTCAAAGCCAGGCCGATCAGTGATAAAAGAAGGAAAGCAAATACACCAAGTCTTTTATAGGTAAATGCATAATAAACAATATACTCATAGTTTTTAAGCGCTGCGGAAACAACAAGAACAGCATTGAGAAAAATCCATATTTTGGCTAATAGTTTCAGTGAACCTGCTTTTGGATCAAAATTAAATCCTGATTTAAAATAAAACATAATCACCAGAATTGCCATGACAATAGACATAATAACTGCGTTTACTCTTTCATGGGTTTCTTCTGAAAGCTGAACAGGTGTTTTTACGGCTTCATAAAACTGTTCATAATTGTAGGTAACAATAAAGAAAATCAATAGAATATTCAGCAAAACAAAAGAGATTACTCCACTCATTCTTTCTGCGTCAAGATCAAGAAAGGAATAAGTAGCTTTGGGAATCCGGGAATCTTTGCGGAAATCGTTATCCAGAACATGATTGTTTTTATAGATTAACTTTTCCACCGCATAATTCCAGTAATTAAAGGCAATAAAGAATCCTAACACAGAGAGACAGAATACCTGCCATAGATTAATATCCAGCTCATAATCTGTGAAAAGGGCTGCAAAATGGTCGCTTCCTGCAGAATATATCCCAAAGAAAACAGAAACCAGCACCAGCGGAATCAAAAAGAAAGCCAATGTCTTTTGCCATAGTCCTGAAAAGTTTTTCTTAGGCAGCCATTCATCAAAGCTAAAAAAACGACAGAAGGAAGTACAGCTATTCAAGATAAAAACCGGAATTAAAAAGAGGATCTTCAGTCTTCTGTTCTTTGATTTGTATCCCAGCAAAAGCAGCGAACTCATCACAGCAATAAATGATGTAAAATCTCCAAACCAGGCAAATGCAATACTGGAAAGAATACTTGTTGCAAAAAGAACATAAAATATTCCTGTTTTATTTTTTGCAGGTGTCCTGAAAAGGGTTAATGCTGCGTAGACTATTCCCAGGATTCCAAGGTTTAGCCCTACATCCTGTTCATAAAAGACGATAACAAAGAGAATGGCTGTAAGAAATATATAATGATGTGTTTTCATGAGGTTAATTATTTAAAGATTTAAAAGGTTGAAAGATCTGAGAGATTTGAAAGAAATTCAAAGTATAAAACGAGGTAGATTAAAGCAACAGGAACATTGAGCAACAGAAGAAGTACAGAGTTTCCGTTCCTTTTCTTTCCGGAAATATCACTCAGGTATTCCATCAATTCATATAAAATGATTAACAGATTCACTACTGCCGCGATCACCACATAGTAAAATCCGAATATCACGAGAAATTCAGCTTTTGTAATCCAAAATAAAAGCAGTAATAAGGTACCCAGCAAAAAGGAAATCAGAAACGTTTTTGCTCCCAGCGGACTGAATTTTATTTTTCTCATCATCTTTAAATTTTAATGGAGGATGGCTGTTTCTTTTTGTTGAATGAAGTCTTTCACATGTTCATAATTCTGCCATAGCAGTCCTTCAAAGTCCCAGTGATGAAAGGTTCTCATATTTTGTCCTTTTTTATATGCTTTGATATAAATTTTCACATATTCAGGAAGAATAATTGTTCCTAATACGATTGCAGCCAGAAGGTGCGCATTGAGTTTACCGTTTCCAAGCAACAGATACTGCATGGCAATTTCATCTTCAAAGTTGGTTCCGCAGCCGGTAATCAGATGGTGTACGTCATGATTTTCCATTTTGGGGATCATTGAAAAGCCATGTTTCCTGTAAAACTCTCCCAGTTTCCTGCCTAATGAATCTTCCTGAAATTCCAGCAGTTGCTTTTCATTGAACTGCCACTGTCTTTTTTTCTTTTTAAAATATTTTCTGTATAATTTTTGCGTTTTATCGTACACAAAAAGCAGAAACTGAACGCGTATTTTTTTCATAGTGAATTAATTAAAAATAACAAGATTGAATCCTATTATGGCATAAAGTATAGCTATAGGTATATTGATTAAGAGTATTGCCGCAGAATGTAAATAGGCTTTACGGTTAGATTTATTAGCAGCAGCACATATCAGCAAAATCAACATAATAACAAGGTTGAAAAGACTTCCATAAGTAATGAGCATAAATCCTAAATCTGCAAACCAAAACTCCTTTGTGAAAATATATCCGAAAAGACAGCTATTTCCAGCTAAAAAGAATATTACAAAAATGATTTTTCCAAAGTTTAAGATATTCTGATCTTCCTTTGTTTTTTGATTTATTATTTCTGAATCTTTCATCATTATTAAGTTTGAGTTAAGGTGAAAACAGTAATTTCCGGGCGTACCATAAATCTTATCTGGAAAGAATGTCCTATGGCCCGATTGATGTAAAGCATTCTTCCATCTTCCATATCTATTTCTCCCGACACATATTTTTTATTTTTTACAGGAAGAACCGGAGTAATAATACCGGGAATCCGACATTGCCCGCCATGAGTATGTCCGCTTAAAATCCATCCCTGATAGCTGTTCCAAATATCCAGATCACAGGCGTCTGGGTTGTGACACAATACAATATTGGCTTTTGAGGAGTCATATTCACTCATCACATCTAAGGGATAGAAATTAGGCGACCAAAGGTCTTCAAGTCCTATAAAATTCAGTCCATGGATTTCCTCCTGAGCATTTCTCAGCACTGTAATACCTCTGTCTTTAAGAATTTCACAGATACTATCTGAGCATTCTATATCTTTCCAATTTTCACCATAATCATGGTTACCGAGGATTCCAAAAGTGCCTGACGTTCCCAAAACACAATTTTCCATTACAGTTTCAAGTGCTTTTTGTTCTTCTGGTGTTCCCTTGTTTACATAATCGCCAGTATACACTACAAAATCCGGCTTAAACTGTTGGGCTTTCTGAAAAGATTCAATCAGAAAATTCCAGTCGAAACGATTTCCCACATGCAGATCTGAAATCTGCATCAATTTCTTTCCTTCAAGAATCTTTGGCAAGTTTTTAACAGGAAGTTTTCTTTGTACAAATTCCACCCAAAAAGGTTCTATCTGCCACGAATACAATGCCGGGAAAGCACCTGCCAATGAAAGATAAGCTAGTCTTTTAATGAACTCTTTTCTAGTCATATTAAATACTGAATAAATCCGGCTTTAGCTTCCCGCAAACGGGCTTCCGAAAATCCCTACTGCCAGCTCGGCCCAGATCAAAGCAAGAGCCAGCAAAATAAAAATGCAGATCAGGACTTTGTGGCTTTGCTTTTTGATTTTATTTCGGACCAGGTTAATGAGAAAAGCTGCTGTAAAAAGTAAAGCTCCTGCTATCAGAAAATCTGAAGCTGACCAGTTTACTTCTTTAGAAAATAGATTTCCAGCCAAAGGAATACTGAGTAATGCCAAAGGAAGAACATAAATTGTGAGTGTTTTTTGTTTTTGTGTCATCATTTTATTAATTTTATTACTTAAAGTACTTTGCAATTCAAAGTTAATTTTCAAAAAAATATAAGGCTATCGCCCTAATAATTTTTCCAGTGCATCCAAATGTTCAGTAAAAGCCTGTCTTCCACTTTGGGTAACGCGATAAGAGGTTTTAGGCTTCTTCCCGACAAATTCTTTTTTCACTTCTATATAACCAGCTTTCTCCAGAGCATTGCTATGGCTTGCAAGATTTCCGTCTGTAATTTCGAGCAGGCTTTTCATTTCAGAAAAATCAACCCAGTCGTTGACCATAAGAACGGACATAATCCCCAGTCTTACACGGCTTTCGAATTCTTTATTGAGCTGATTTATTTTGATCATTTTACTTTTTCTTATTTATTCTGAAACAGTCAAAATCTGACTATCTTTCATTTTTTTACTTCTCTGTAACTTCAGCCTAATGCAATTTTACAATTAAAAAATTAATAGTAACTTCCATATGTATACTGCTCCAATACTAACAATAAGAGATAAAAAAATTATCAACAAAGGCCAATAGCCCATAATATCATTTTTCCTCTCTGAATAAAATTTGGTTGCATCTACTAGATTGAGTTTTTTATTTACATGTAAGGCACTTAACTCCTTCTCTGTTTGAAAAGTTTTAACCTCATTTGTTTTTAAATCAACAAAAAAATATTCGCTGTCAGATGTCTTTCCAAAAACATAGCTACCCAACTCTTCCATTTTAGCCACTTGTGAAACCAATGTCAGCCCACTCCCATTATTAATACTCGCCTGTTCTGGTAAATCAATAAATAAAAGCTGATGGTCATTTTTCAAAGGAACATACCAGGCATCACCAATTCCAACATCCACTTTTTTATTATCGGATACCATGGACAAACCAATAATTCCGACAAAATAGAACGTATAAAATGCCACAAAAGGTCCTATAAATGCCAATATCATTTTATTCCTCTTTCCTTCTTTTTCACTTATAAAATAAGTAAGTAAACAACCTATAGCAGCACATATAAAACTGAAAACTGATATAGCAAAAAGGTGTATTAATATGACAAAACCGATTCCCATTATTTATACTTCTTATGCATGATCAATCCATAAACGATATGCAAAACTCCAAAACCAATAGCCCAGAACAGCAATCCCCATCCTAAAAAGAACAAAGAAACAAGTCCTAAAATAATCTCTAGATATCCTAAATACTTTACATCCGTTAATGTATATCGTTCTGCTGCTACCAGAGCCAATCCATAAAAAATAAGTGTAGCCGGAGCAATGAAAACAAAAAGATGATGATAAAGGAGAGCGAGACAAAAGACACCGCCTGCTAACAAAGGCACTGCAAAGGTAAACAAAAGTCTTTTTGTTGTGGCATCCCAGATCTTCAAACCTTTCTTTTTGCTTTTATGGGCAGTAAAAATATAACCGCTAAAGACTGCAACAACCAAAATAATAGCTCCAATCAGGACAAGTTCTTTCACTAAGGAAGGGCCTAAAATATTTCTGTCTCCATCAAAATAGCTAATTCCTTCTCTCTGAAAGACAAAATACACATATACAGCTCCAATAATTGCCGCTAACCCGGCCACAACTCCGGATAAGCCACTTAAAGAAATAAATCTGGAAGACCGTTCCATCATAGAACGAATGTGGGATAAGTCTTCGTGATAGTTTTTTGAACTCATAAAAAGAACTTTGAATTACAAAGTTATAAATTATTTTCAATTCGCCAAGTTTTTATTTAAAATTTTGGATATAATTCTTACCCGATATATTAGAATTATTTTAGCGGCATCTGAAAATCTAAAAACTGTATTCTTTTTTTAAAAAACCAAAAGGCACAAAAAATCCGTAGAAAACAAATATTTCTACGGATAAAGTCTGGATCAGAATCCAATTATTTTCTAGCCAGTAAAGACAAATTACTTTGCTCTTAACCTTTCTTTGATGGATTCAATATTTTTCTTAGCTGAGTCCTCAAGAATAAGACTTGCACTCATATGAATTCTTGCCGGCATTAGTTCATTGAAGTGATCTGTTCCTTCCCATGAAACCTTTTTAATTAATGACAAAGCATCACTGCTTCTTGAAGCTAAAGTCTTTAAAAATTTCTCCAGTTTATCATCCATTTCCTGAATACTATCAGAAACAGAATGATAAATATTATGCTGCTCAGCCCATTCTGCAGATCTGAAGTCTGCATCAATAGCCATTGCGGAGAATTGCGACTTCCCTATTTTTCTTTCAACATAAGGCCCAATTACAAAAGGTCCGATTCCAAGGTTGATTTCCGTAAGCGCCAGAGCTGAATCTTTAGTGGCAAAACAATAATCTGCTCCGCAGGCAATTCCAACTCCTCCACCGGTAGTTTTTCCCTGCACTCTTACCACTACAATTTTCCCACAGTTTCTCATTGCATTTAAAACTTTAGCAAAACCTCCGAAAAATTTTGTGGAAGCTTCCAGTTCCTCAATTGCTAAAAGCTCATCAAAACTTGCTCCTGCACAAAACGCTTTCTCACCTGCACTTTTTACTAAAATAGCTTTCACCTCTTCTTTTGCTCCTTCTTCAAGGATAGTTTCTGCCAGTTTTTCTAAAATTGCTCCCGGAAGAGAGTTGCTTTTTGGGGTTCCGAAACTGATTTCGGCAATATTATTTTTAATTTCTGATGCTACAAATTCGCTCATTTTTATTTTTATTGGATTCTTACAAAAATACGAAATATAGCTCGTTCAGAGAAACTTAAAATATAAATTTTCTTTTTGAATAAGCATACTTCAAGATGTTATTACGTAGAAATACGGAGTTTTAAATTTGGTATTTTCTACTCTAGTACCTCCTTGTTATTAATCGTTCCTTTGAACTGAGAATTAACAACCAAAAGGCGGAGTCTGAAAAGCCTGTAAAAGAGTAAGAAATCTAAAACTAAAAAAAATATTATCATGGACGAGTACATTGGAATTGTAAAATTATTTGCAGGGAATTTTGCCCCTAGAGGATGGATGTTTTGCGATGGAAGTTTAATAAGCATCTCAAGAAATTCTGCCTTATTCTCTATTTTAGGAACAACTTATGGTGGAGACGGCATCACTACTTTTGCTCTGCCCAACTTAAAAGGGCGTATGGCTTTAGGCGCAGGAAATGTAAATGCCAACGAATATTATCCTTTGGGCGCAGTGTCAGGTACTACACAAAATACACTTTTAGCATCAAACCTTCCAAGCGTAGGGGCAGGGTTTCAGCTTAAAGTAGCGAATAAAAATGCCAATTCATCTACTCCAACGGCCACTTCAACAATTGCTATCTCAGGAACACAGGTGGGAAGAGATTTCAATGCAGTACCTAGTTTTGTGAATAATGCTAACCCTGATACGGTTATTAATAATCAAAGCATTAGCTTCATCGGCCAAAGCCAGCCTGTGAATAATATGCCGCCTTATCTTGGCTTAAATTATATCATTTGTGTGGAAGGTATTTACCCACCAAGGGATTAATAGCCATACAACAACCTAACATTTAAAACAAAAATCATGAAAAGCACTACTTTTTTAGCAATCTGTAGTCTGCTCATTTCAATTTTCTCATTCGGGCAGACCAGTACAGAACAATTTGAGACAGAATCGAACGCAAGTACAAGCTTCACCGATAATGGGGTTATATTCAATATCATTTCCCATACAAGCGTTTTCGATATTCAGGGAAATTTTCCCGGAACTGGCTGGAACGGAACAGCCAATGACAACAGATATATTGATAATTCCAATGATTCTCAATTTCCGCCATCATTTAGTATTAAGACCACGTCTAATCTGTTTAAAGTAAACAGATTCTGGATGTATCTTTCTGCATTGAACCTGGATCTGAATGTGGCAGGAACACTTACTGTAACCGGAAAATTAAGTGGAGTAACAAAATTTACTCAAACAAAAACTACCGGATTTGCTACAAGTTTAGGTACTACAAACGGATTCACTTTGATTGACTTGACCAATTTAAACGGGCAAAACTACTCAAACATTGTGATTGACGAGTTGCAGATCACCGCGAACGGAGCCTTCCGATATGTAGGTTTGGATGCTTTCACCTGGGTAAAAGACAGCAATCTGGTATTGGGAACTTCGGAAGCTAAAAGCACTAAAAAAGACTTGACTGTTTATCCTAATCCAACCAGCGGGCCAATTTCTATCACTACAGAAAAAGCCAGTGAAGCTAAAATCTACAGCCTGGACGGTAAAATGCTGAAGGCTGTACCAACTCAAAAGGGAAATAATGAAATCAATATTTCAGAACTTCCAAAAGGAGTTTACATTATTAAAACAGCAACAGAGTCTACCAAAGTAATTAAGAACTAACTTCAGAAAATTAATCATAAGTTCCACATTCCCATAAAGATTCTAATTCATGAATGACAAATCCCTTTCTACGAAGGGATTTTGTCATTTCTGCAAAGCTATAATATACTTATCTATATAAATCTGTTTTTCTTTGGATTTATACTGTTGGATATAGCGTGGATGCTCCAGAACTGTCATTTTATCAAACAGTTTTGCTTCTTTGTTTAGTTTTGAAATAAAACCGGCATTCTTTTTACCAAGAATAAAAACTTCTGATACATCAAGATTGAGACTGATATGTTTCTTCAAAGATTCAATCATAAAATCCTTTACAGCTTCGAATAATTTTTTATCGTCATAATAATTAGCATTAAGCCAGCCATTTTTTGTTTTTCTAACGATAGCCAGTGGAAATGGAGAATTGATATAAATATCTTTATAGAAAAGATCAGCACCTCCATAGTTTTCAATCATATCATAGATGAAAACGGAAGAAATTTCATGAGTATGGGCAGATTCCATTTTGATTCCGCAGACACTTTCCAATCTTTTTGTATCGGTAAACGGAACTCCGGTTACTCCAGCTCCATGACGGCCTGGATTGATTCCGATAATAAATTTTCTTCGGGATGAATCATTATAATATTTATGATAAAACGTCTGCATTACCATTAATGTTTCAGGGTTTTCCAGATACGGATTCAGAACATCAAAACCTTCAGGTAAATTTCCTGTATAGCTCAGGTTTTCATTGAACTTTATAACATGGTCTGCAAAAGTTTTGCTCATAAAATCATTTTCTATTGTAAATAAACAACATTCCCATTTGCACTATCCATGCCAAGGTTTTAAACCTTGACATGGATAAAAATCTATCAAAAAATCCCTTTCATTTGATGAAAGGGACTCTAAATTTATATTTTATTCTGAATTAAATCAATCCAAATTGTTGGAAGTGGTGGGTAAAATGCTTTTTGTGCATCAGTTCCCACATTTCTTTATTCAGTTTTCCGAAAACGTAATTCATGTGTTCTGCCTGTGGATTTTCCTTGTAGTAGATCACAAACTTCTTAAGGTTATCCATGAATGACAGTTTTGCAGCTTCCAGGTTTTTGTGTCTTAGTTCAGGAAGTGAACCATCCTGCGGAAGGAACGGAGCGGTGAATTCTTTTGGCATTGCTCTGTGGTTGTAAAGTGAATCCTGCCATTTTTCAAGATGTTCCTCCGGGGTGAAGCATTTATCTGCTTCAGGCTCTCCAAAACTTACCAATAAAGCCTGCTCAAGATGTTCTATCATCTGCTGCGGAGACATTTTTCCCCAAAGTGCAGCAGTATTTTCCGTTAAACTGTTTACTATTTTCTGAACATTTTTCACATTCAGGTCGATGAAAGGTGATTGTTTTGCGACCAATGTTAAGATTGTTGCCACGCAAACCACCTCATCTCTTTGGTTTACAACCTCAACCAGCCATTTTACAACACCGGAAGGAATGTTTCTTCCTTTTACGCCTCTGTTGATTTTTTCTTTTGCTGTTAAATAAACCGTGATGGTATCTCCGGCGTATACAGGTTTGAAGAAACTGCAGTCTTCCAATCCGTAATTGGCAATAACAGGTCCTTTTTTACCGGAAACAAATAATCCTGCTGCTGCTGAAAGGATGAAATATCCGTGAGCAACAGTTTTATCAAAGATTGTACCTGTTAAACTTGTAGCATCTGTATGGGCATAGAAATGATCCCATGAAACATTGGAAAAGTTGACGATATCTGCATCAGTAACTGTTCTTCCTGCTGTTTCTAAGGAGTCTCCTACTTCCACTTCCTCAAAATATTTCTGGAAAGGATGCTTGTCTGAGAATTTTTTCTCTGCTCCCTGCTGATAAATCTTAGTGATTGCTTTCAGTACATCCGGAGATCCCTGGATTGCTGTTTTCTGTAGGAAGAAATGAAGACCGCTCAGTCCGCCCATTTCCTCTCCGCCACCTGCTCTACCAGGACCTCCGTGCATCAATGTAGGAAGTGGTGAACCGTGGCCTGTGCTTTCTTTAGCATTATCTCTGTTTAGTACAAAGATTCTTCCGTGCTGGGAAGCCATTTTCCATGAAGTTTCAGCGATAAAGTTCTCGTCATGAGAAACAATAGATCCCACTAAACTTCCTTTTCCTCTTTTTGCCAATGCAGCAGCTTCCTCAGCATCTTTATATGGCATTAATGTAGATACCGGCCCGAAAGCTTCTACATCGTGAGAGATATTTTTTTCGAAAGGCTTGTCGTTCAGGAATAGTTTCGGACTCATAAATGCTCCATTTTCGTAGTTAGCATCTACCAGTTCATGTTTCCCGTCATAGACAAGTTCTGTTTCTGATTTTAATAGATTTACTTTTCTCAGAACTTCTTCGTACTGCTGTCTTCCTACCAAAGATCCCATTTTGGTTTCCCTGCTTAATGGGTTTCCGATTTTCGTCTGATCCAAAGCTTTAGACAAAGCATTCTGAACGTCACCAATTAAGTGTTCGGGAACGATAATTCTTCTGATAGCCGTACATTTCTGCCCTGCTTTTGTCGTCATTTCGTTACGAACTTCTTTGATGAATAAATCGAATTCAGGAGTTCCCGGTTTGGCTTCCAATCCAAGGATTGAACAGTTCAGGGAATCTGCTTCCATATTGAAACGAACGGCATTTCCTGCGATAGATGGCAGTGATTTTAATTTTCTACCTGTGTGAGCAGAACCGGTAAATAAGACAGAGTCTCCATCCTGAACATAATCAAGAATATTTCCCGGCTCTCCGCAAACTAACTGCACAGCACCTTCAGGCAATATTCCACTTTCAATCATATCCTGAAATACCACATTGGTAAGATAAGATCCGAAAGGAGATGGTTTTACAATAGAAGGAACACCAGCTAATAAGGAGGTGGATAATTTTTCCAACATACCCCACACTGGAAAGTTATAGGCGTTGATCTGTACAGAAACCCCTTCACTTGGCGTTAAAATATGAGTCCCCAGGAAAGTTCCGTTAGCGGAGATCTTCTGAGTATCTCCATCTACCCAGAATGAAGTATTAGGAAGCATTCTTTTTGCCAATCCGGAATAGGTAAAGAAAGTTCCGAAACCTCCTTCAATATCCACCCATGAATCCACATGGGTAGCTCCTGTTTTGTATGATAAGTCGTAGTATTTTTTCTTTCTTTCCAGTAAATAAAGTGCTACTTTTTTCAGCATTTCTCCCCGATCATAGAAAGTCATTGAAGAAAGGTTTTTGTATCCTACAGTTCTCCCATAGTCAAGAGCCTGTTCAAAATTAAGTCCTTCTGTATCGGAAACAGCCACCTGCTCTCCTGTAACGGCATTGTACAAAGGAATTCCGCTTCCGGTACCTTCTACCCATTGTCCGTAGATATAGTTTTTTAACTTTTCCATAAAATATTTAATTTATCAATGTAGCAGTATAACAATTTACCAATTATTGGTTATTACGAATTTATTGTTACATTTTTACATTAGTATATTGTTACATTTATCTTTTATTTCGGTTCCTGATAGGGAAACATTTTCACTAATCCTTCATATAAGCTTCTGTGAAGAATGGTTGCATGATTGTCTGTTTCCATCATTTTATATTCCAGTGTCCAATTTTTCTTTCCTGCTTTTTTCAAAACATCGTAGAAAGCTTCAGCATCCTTTATCATTACAGGATGTTCTCCTTTCCCTACAGAAACATAAACAAACTTTTTCGTATCCGGTAATTTTGAAAGCAGTTGTGGGGTCTGTTTTAAAAGACTTTCGTCATCCCACCACAAACTTGGACTGATGATAAAATAATTATTAAACATTTCCGGTTTTTTCAAAAGGATTTCTGTCGCCAAAAGTCCTCCCAAAGACTGACCAAAAAGGTATTTATCTGTTGTTTTAAACTGACTTTCCACATAAGGCTTTAATTCCTTTTCCATGAATTCAATAAACTTATCAGAGTGCCCTGTTGTAGGATAATCTTTCTGCAAGTCTTTTAAATCCGTATGAAAAGTAAAGTCTCTTTTTCTGTCTACATTAGCAACTCCTATTACAATGGTTTCCGGCATGGAATACATCTGATTAAAGAATTGTACTAACCCTGTCACATGAATAAAATCTTCATTCATACTTCCATCCAACAGATAGATCACCGGATATGATTTTGTTTTATCATATCCCTGTGGAAGATAAATATTCAGCGTTCTGTCTTCATTTAATGTTTTGGACTTAATGATCCTCACTTCTCCTATTGTAAGCGGTTTTGATGTAACCGTCTGTGCTGAGAGCGTACACCCCACCGTAAACATCATGCTGCATGCAAGCGCAATTTTTTTAATCATATTTAATTTTTTAACCCTAACGGTTTTTAAAAACCCGTTAGGGTTGATTATTAGCAATTATTCAAAATTTAAAAAATCATATTCAACAGTCGACTTATGATAATTTCTAAAAATTTCTAGCGAATCAAAATACTGCATGATTTCCTTTCTATTCAATTTACTTTCTTTTTCAGGATTTACATATGAATTATATAAAGAATTCTTCCATTGATCAATTTTATTTACAAATCCGTGATTAATCGGATTATTATGGATGTAATGGAGAACTTTCAATAAATATTTCTCATCTGATATTTTCTTTCGTTTTACCGCATTCAGAAAAAGAGCCCCTTTTCTATTATATTTTTTGTTGTAAGCTTTAGCATAAGCATTCAATAAATTACCAAAATGCTTCATTAAAAACTGATGCTCATTTTCACTATTCACATCATCAAAATTCTTAAATCTTAGCAACAAATGAAAATGATTAGGTAATAGACAATAGGCATAGATATCAGCGACCGGAAGAATATATTTTTCTGCCTTTTCCAGAAAAAAATGATAATTTGATGGCTCACGAAAAATAACTTCAGTCCCGTTTACATGAGAGAAAACGTGATATACACCTTCAAATTCAAAATTTTCTGTATTAATCATTTTAAATCTGGTATTTTAAATTTTAAACCAAACGGGTTTTAAAACCCCGTTTGGTTTAATGATCAACAATTATTAAAAATAAGTTATACTATTATTTTATATCATCCCAGATGCTGTAATCCACAATTTTGGTTGGGATCTGCTGAACATATTCCGTAAAAGGCTCACAAGGCAGAATAGCTTCTTTTCCTTCTCTTGCCAGCTCCTGATATAATTTTGTTCCTTCTGTTTTCCAGTGAATCATTTCGTCAGAAACATCACGGATAATCTTTGCAGGGCTTCCTACCACCAGTTTTCTTGGTTCACATCTGAAATTGGCTGGTACAAAAGCGAGTGCTCCGACAATACTTTCATCACCGATATAAGCTTTGTCCATTACCACAGAATTCATTCCGATCAGACAGTTTTTTCCAATGTGTCCGGAATGGATGATTGCTCCATGTCCGATGTGTGCGGATTCTTCCAATATGGTTTCTATATTCGGGAAAACATGAAGAGTACAGTTTTCCTGTACGTTGGCTCCATCTTTAATAATAATTTTTCCCCAATCGCCTCGAATGACTGCGTTGGGACCGATATATACTTCTTCACCTATTTCTACATTTCCGATAATCACTGCCTGCGGATGAATGTAGGCAGAGGGTTTTATAATGGGACGAATCCCGTGGTATGAGTAGATGTTCATATTTTTTAATTTGAAAATATGAGAATGAGATAATTTGAAAATTAATAATGGTTTTAAACATTTTCAAATTAACTCATTTTCAAATTCATTATACTTTTTCAATCACCATCGCATACCCCTGTCCGACACCGATACAAAGGGTACACAATGCATATCTTTTATCTTGCTTCTGAAGTTCCATTGCAGCAGAACCTACGATTCTTGCTCCGGAAACTCCCAATGGGTGGCCGATTGCAATTGCACCTCCGTTCGGGTTTATTCTTGCATCATCATCTTTTAACCCTAAGCTTCTTGTTACCGCCAGTGCCTGTGCAGCAAATGCTTCGTTGAGTTCAATGATGTCCATATCTTCCAGAGAAAGGTTTAATCTTTTCAACAGCTTTTGTGTTGCTTCAACCGGACCGATTCCCATGATTCTTGGCTCAACACCTGCTACGGAAGATCCCAGAATTTTTGCTTTTGGTTTTAAACCATATTTTTTTACAGCTTCTTCACTTGCTAAAATCAAAGCAGCTGCACCATCATTCATTCCTGAAGCATTTCCTGCCGTTACGGTTCCTTCTTTTCTGAAAGCCGGACGAAGTTTTGCCAATCCTTCCATAGATGAGGTTGGTTTAATGAATTCATCTTTTTCAAAAACAATAGGATCGCCTTTTCTCTGAGGAATTTCAACTTTTACAATCTCTTCTGCCAGTCTTCCGCTTTCCTGAGCTTTTGTAGCTTTCTGCTGAGACCAAAGGGCAAATTTATCCTGATCTTCTCTGTTGATCTGGTGAATATCTGCTAAATTTTCTGCAGTTTCTCCCATTCCGTCTACCCCATACATTTCTTTCATTTTTGGGTTAATGAAACGCCATCCAAAAGTAGTATCAAACATCTGGCTGTCTCTACCAAAAGCTGCACTTGGCTTAGACATTACATAAGGAGAACGTGTCATATGTTCTACTCCTCCTGCAATATAAATTTCTCCTTCTCCTGCTGCAATGGAACGGAATGCATTGGCTACCGCCGACATTCCTGAAGCACACAATCTGTTAACCGTTTCCCCTCCTATTTTGTAAGGAAGACCAGCTAATAAAAGTCCCATTCTTGCAACGTTTCTGTTATCTTCACCTGCCTGATTGGCACATCCGAAAATAACATCCTCAATTTCCTCTACAGGGACTTCAGGATTTCTTGCTACTACTTCTTTGATTACAATAGCAGCTAAATCATCTGCTCTTACTTCTGATAATCCTCCCTGCAGTTTTGAAATGGGAGTTCTGACATAGTCTATGATGTATACGTTGTTCATTTTTATTTGCTTTAGGCTTTAAGCTATATGCAGTAGGCTCTATCAGCTTCAAAAAAGCTTACTGCCTATTGCTTCAAGCTTACTGTTTATTATAATTCTGTTACTTTTTTTCCGATTTTGTAAACTGTTCCTACAAATTTTGCAATCAGTTCTTCATTCTGGTTGGTAATTTTAATGTCATAAACAGCCGTTTTTCTGGTTTCATTTACCAAAATGCTTTCTGCTCTGAAAGTATCACCTTCTTTTCCTGCTTTGGTAAAGTTGATGATACAGTTTAACGCAACGGCAGCGTCTCCGGTATTGTTGGAAGAAAATGCCAGCGCAGAGTCTGCAAACGCAAAGGTAACTCCGCCATGAACCGTTTTCAGCCCGTTCAGCATTTCCTTCTTAATTGGCATTTCTATTAAACAGTAATTTTCTTTTACTTCAATCATTTTGATATTCATCCACTGGGAAAAAAAATCCTGATTGAACATATAATCTGCAACTTGTCTTGGGTTCATTTCTATTAATTATATGTTTGTTATTTCTTCATACAGCTCATCGGATAATCTGTCGTAAACACTCATGGTTTTCCCCAGAATGATCTGCTCGTATGAAAGTCTTTCTGAATCTGATGAATTTTCAGAGGGATAGGATGCATTTAGATCAATCCCGTTTTCGTTCGCCAATCTTTTGATCAACTCTTTATATTTTTCATTAAACTTTCCTAATAGCTCAAGCCTTTCCTGCTCATCAACAGAGGAGGCTTCCTGAGTTAAATACTGTTTCTCAATTAAAAGTCTGGTCTCCAGCTCTGCTCTGAATTCATCTATATTCATAATATCAATTTGAAAATTAAATAAATTTGAGAATTTGAAAATGAGAACTTGTTATAATCAATTTTCAAATTGGTACATTTTCAAATTATCTAATTCATTTTACGAAGTAATGGACTTTGTCTGTATCTTTCTTCCTGATATTCTTCGTAAAGGTTCTGAAGGGTTTCAGAGATTTTCCCATACCCGATTTCTTTCCCCCAGCTTAATAATCCTTTTGGATAATTAACGCCTTTCTGCATGGCCAGTTCAATATCTTCATCATTGGCAACGCCTAATCTTTTGGCTTCAACCGCTTCGTTGATCAGCATAGAAATGATTCTCAAAAAGATCTGCTGATATAAGGCGTCATCTTTCACGGCTAAAGGTTTTTCTGCTCCTTCGCTGTAATCGTAGAAACCTTTTCCTGTTTTTCTGCCGTGAAGTTTGGCTTCAGACATTCTTTGCTGTAATAAAGAGGGCTTGTATTTCGGATCGTAAAAATAATCTTTGTAAACAGTGGTTGTTACGGCAAAGTTGACGTCTACTCCAATAAGATCCATCAATTCAAAAGGTCCCATTTTGAAGTTACCCAATGTTTTCATGGCATCATCCACCTGTTCCGGTGTTGCGATGTTTTCTTCAACAATTCTAAGGCCTTCCCCATAATAAGGTCTGGCAATTCTGTTGACAATGAACCCGGGAATATCTTTAGCAATAACAGGAGTCTTCCCCCATTCTTTCATGAGGTTGTAGATTTTCTCTGCTAATGTTTTTTCTGTTAATAAGGACGGAATGACTTCCACTAAAGGCATCAATGGAGCGGGATTGAAAAAGTGAATTCCGATGAAACGCTCCGGTTTCTTGAGTTCTGCACCAAGAGAGGTGATAGAGATAGATGAGGTATTGGAACTGATGATACAGTTTTCTGAAACATAGTTTTCAAGTTCTGTAAACACCTTCGTTTTAATATCTTTGTTTTCAATAATTGCTTCAATGATTAATTCACAATCCTTGAAATCTTTCAATTCTGTAGCAATGGAAATATTAGCTAAAATTTCAGTCATTTTCTCTGCCGAAATTTTTTGTTTATCCACCAATTTGGTGAGCGTTTTTTCCAAACCAACTGTTGCCGTTTCTACTTGTTTTGCGTTGGCATCATATACCCATACTTTGCATCCGTTCGTTGCGGCTACCTGTGCAATGCCGATTCCCATGGTTCCGGCACCGATAATTCCTACATATTTCATAATGTAACAGTGTATCAATGTAACAATGTAACAATCATTGTCATGCTGAGCTTGTCGAAGCATCTCATTGATAAACTGCTACATTGGTACATTGTTATATTAGTTCTTATTTTCCTTTATAATTAGGTTTTCTTTTCTGTAAAAAGGCATTTACCCCTTCGATGAAGTCTTCTGTTTCTGCGGCTTCCTGCTGAAGATCTCCTTCCAGCTCAAGCTGTTCTTTCAGGGTGTTGTTATAAGAATTGGCAAATGCTTTTTTCGTAAGCTTAATGGCTGCTGTCGGCATGTTTGCCATTCTTTCAAGAATTTCCATAGATTTTGGAACGAATTCTTCTTCACTGAAAACTTCCGCTACAAGACCATAAGATTTAGATTCTTCTGCAGATAATTTTTTACCTGTAAATGCTAAATAATTGGCTAATTGTCTGCCTAAAAGCTTAGGTAAGAAGTATGTTCCTCCTGTATCAGGAATCAAACCGATATTTGAAAATGCCTGAGCAAAATATGCTTTCTCGTTAGCTAAAACGAAGTCAGAGATTAAAGCCAGCATAGCTCCGGCTCCTACTGCCGGGCCGTTTACTAAAGCGATAACCGGTTTTTTGCAACGGGTAACTTCCATTACCAAAGGGTTATAGTAGTCTACCACAATTTTTCTGATAATGTCACGATCATGGTGTTCTTTGCCTGCCACAAAAGCTTCATCCAGATTCTGACCTGAGCAAAATGCTCTTCCTCTTCCGGAAATGGCCACACATCTAACGGTTTCATCTTCGCTGCATTCTTTAACAAAATCTCTAAGATCTGATAAAGCAGGTTTGGTAAGAGCATTCATCGTTTCCGGTTGATTAAGATATGCGATTTTCAGCTTTCCGTCAAAATGCGTTTCAATATCAAGTTGTGTATACATAGTTTTTATTAATTTATTATTTAACAACGCACTAATTTAACAATATAAATCAATGTAACGGTCTAATAATTTAACATTCTAACAATTCCTTCGTTATGCTTTGCATAGCCGTAAAATTTGTTGTGTATGGGTTGATTATTCATCAATGACATTTAAAATAATCAAATGGCTCCAGGCAGTCTAAGCATTGATAAGAGGCCTTACACAAAGTAGACCCAAATCTGCTGATCTGTTTGGTATGCTCGGAACCACAGCGCGGACATTTTTTCGGTTTTCCGATGTGGTGTTCGTCTGCTCCTTTTTCGGGAGGAGTGATTCCGTAAACACGGAGCTTTTCTCTCGCTTCATCAGTAATCCAGTCTGTTGTCCAGATCGGAAACATCTTGGTGACTACTTTGGCATCCCATCCGTTTTCTTTCATCATTTTGATAATATCCTCCTCAATGGTAAACATGGCAGGACAAGCGGAATAAGTAGGTGTAATGATCACTTCACAGGTATTTTCACCTGTAATCTGTGCATCTCTTACAATTCCTAATTCCACAATATCAATAACCGGAATTTCCGGATCGGGAATGGTTTTTAATAAATCTAAAAGCTGATTCATATTTTATTTTTTATCAGAATCAAGGATTATTTTCATTGCTTTCTGATAATCTAAATTATCTGTTATGCCGTTGTGATACTGATCTTTTAATACAATCAGACGATCACCTTTTTTAAAGTTATTTTTAAGTTTTAAAGAGGCTTTATAGTTAATAACCTCATCTTTATCACCGTGAAAAATAACGACTGGTGACTTAACGGTTTTTAAATATTCACAAGTCTCAAAATTATATTTCAGTAAAAACTTTGGAAGGAATGAAAATTTCTGATTCATTTCATCTTCCATACTGTAATATGGTGCCTGTAAAATCAATAATCCTGCATTATGCATGGATGCTAATTTTGCAGCTAATCCTGTTCCTACAGAATATCCCAAAATAATAATTCTATTCTCAGGATATCGTTTTAAAAGCTCTTTGTAAGCATTCTCAACATCCGAAAAAAGCTGGTCTTTACTGTTAATTTTATCTTCGCTTTTTCCATATCCTCTGTAATCAAGTATAAACGTATCATAGTTCATACTCCGATATAATGGAGCTACTTCACCCCAACCTTTTATTGATCCTCCGTTTCCATGAAGATAAAAGATGACTCCTTTTGGGTTTTGTGCTTTGAATAAAACAGAGCTCAAATGCTTTCCATCCTGCATTTTAATGGGTGCTTCTTCAAAGTCACCATCAAATGTAAACTTGTAATTTTCGGGTAACTTTTCAGGATAAAAAATAATTTTCTCCTGATAGAAATAGATTCCAACACATAGTATCACATAGGCTGCAAGAAAAAAAGCCAATATCCCAAGAAGCAACTTCTTCATAATTTACTACCACGTACAGCCAGGATACGCTCTCTGCATATACTGAAGCTCACAAAGAATATATCCGAAATACTCTGTATGGTATCCTGTTCTTGATTTTGGCTGCATGAAAGGATTTTCCGGATATTCTAAACCGAAGTCTGCAAAATCTTTCTTTGTAATGGAAAGAAACTCTTCGTAAAGAACGTCTGCATTGGGAGCAATGTTCAAGGCAACAAGGTCGTCTTCACCTTCTGTTTTAGCAAAAAGCCCCTTTGTATATTCCCAGATATTTTCAATAGCTTTTACCAAACGGGACTTACTTTCTTCTGTTCCCTGCGCGAAGATTTTCATCCAGGATGCAGCGTGTGTATAGTGATATCTTACTTCTTTCAATGATTTTTGAGCAATGGCAGCTAATTCTTCATTAGCAGAATTGGATAAAGCTTCATACATCAGTTTTTGATATACAGACAATACATATACTTTAAGAATAGTCTGTGCATAATCTTCATTAGGAAGTTCTGTCCAATGTGCGTTAACGTATTCATGCTCGTATCTTAAAAATGCGATATCATCTTCGCTTTTGCCATTGTCAATCACTCGTGAAGCATAAACGTAGAAGTTATTGGCCTGTCCCAGTTCATCCAACGCAATATTCGTCAATGCAATATCTTCCTCCAGGTAAGGGCCTTCACCGCACCATTCGGACAAACGCTGTCCCATAATGAAACTGTCGTCTGCTAGTTTTAATAAATAATTATATAATGGGTTCATTATTTTTTTATTTGAAAATTTGAGAATGAGTTAATTTGAAAATAAATGAATCGTCTTAATTAAAAATTTGAGAATAATTAACTTGGTTAAGGTCATTTTCAAATTTTCAAATTAGTACATTTTCAAATTATTAATCTACATATTTTTTACGTCGTTTGGAATCTCGTAGAACGTTGGGTGACGGTAAAGTTTATCATCAGCCGGATCAAAGAATGCTTCTTTATCTACTCCCTCTGAAGTCACAATATATTTACTTGGAACCACCCAAACAGAAGTTCCTTCTTTTCTTCTTGTATAAACGTCTCTTGCATTCTGCAAAGCCATTTCTGCTGTGGGTGCCTGTACAACTCCAACATGTTTGTGAGATAATCCCGGTTTAGTCTGAATAAACACTTCCCACATATCTAAATTTGCCATAGTCAAATAAATTTAACAATGTATCAATGTACCAGTTTAACAGTGAGATGCTTCGACAAGCTCAGCATGACAAAGATTGTTACATTTCCACATTGGTATATTGTTACATTATTATATTACTTCTTTTTGTTGTTTCTCTGCAAAAGCAGCTGCTGCTTCTTTTACCCATGAATTTTCTCTTTGCGCTTTTCTCTTAGTTTCGATACGCTTTTTGTTGCAAGGTCCGTTTCCTTTTAAGATTTCCATGAATTCATCCCAGGGAAGTTCTCCGAAATCATAATGCTGTCTTTCCTCGTTCCATTTCAGATCTTTATCAGGAATGGTTAATCCTAAGAATTCAGCCTGAGAAACAGTAACATCGATAAATCTCTGACGAAGACTGTCATTACTTTCTCTTTTTACTCTGTAATTCATAGAGATTTTAGAGTTGGGTGAGCTGTCATCATTAGGTCCGAACATCATCAGAGCCGGCCACCAGAAACGGTTTAATGAAGCCTGAGCCATTTCTTTCTGTTGTTTTGTTCCACGGCATAATGCCATAAGAATTTCATATCCCTGTCTTTGGTGGAAAGATTCTTCTTTACAGATCTTTACCATCGCTCTTGAATAAGGACCGTAAGAATTCCCCATCAGCATTACCTGGTTCATAATTGCAGCACCGTCTACCAACCAGCCAATGGCTCCGATATCTGCCCAGCTTAAGGTAGGATAATTGAAAATACTTGAATATTTTGCTTTTCCTTCCAGCATATCATCATAGGTAGCATCTCTGTCTGCCCTGATGCTTCCGTCTCCTAACGTTTCAGTGGCAGAGTAAAGGTATAAACCATGACCTGCTTCATCCTGAACTTTTGCCAGAAGAGCCATTTTTCTTCTTAATGAAGGCGCTCTGGAGATCCAGTTAGCTTCCGGCAGCATTCCTACAATTTCGGAATGCGCGTGCTGTGAAATCTGACGAACCAATAATTTCCTGTAATCATCAGGCATTACATCTTTGGGTTCTACTTTATTTTCTTCGTGAACGTATTGAACAAATTTTTCTAAGTCCATAATTTTTTCAATTTAGCAATATACCAGTCTGGCAATGTACCAATGATTGTTACACTGGTAAATTGTTACATTGTTACATTAATTTTTTAAACATCATAATTTAGCATCACCACATTGGTTGTAGGGTGACACTGACAGGTAAGAACGAAGCCTCTGGCTACTTCTTCTTCGGTAAGCGCGTAGTTTTTCTCCATAAAAACCTCTCCTTCCAGAACCTGCGCCTTACACGTACAGCAAACGCCTCCTTTACATGCGAAAGGAACCGGAAGCTGATCTTTCAATGCTTTATCTAAGATACTCTCTTTTTTAGAATTAAGGTGGAACGAATATTCATCATCATCAATGATTACTGTTACCATGCTTTCAATATTGGCAATCGCCTTGAATTCATCACTCATTTCCTCCGTATTTTCTTCATCCGGAGCGGTGAAATATTCGAATAGCACCTGAATAGCAGGTACTTTTTTATCCTTTTTCAGATAGTCTGCAATCCCTTTAATCATTTCTGAAGGACCACAAATAAAATAAGTAGCTTCTTTTACATCAATATCTGTATATCTTTCAAATAGCTGTTCCAGTTTTTCAGCAGAAATTCTTCCTTCGAAAACAGGATCTTCATGCTTTTCACGGCTCACTAAATAAACTACTTTCAATCTGCCGTTAAAAGATTCTGCCAATTTATCAATTTCAGCTTTCTTCATCACGTGATTCATACTTCTGTTGCTGTAGAACAGATAAGCATTTGAATTCGGTTCCTGATAAAGGCTTTCTTTAATATTGGACAAAACAGGGGAAATTCCGCTTCCTGCAGCCAGCCCCACATAAGTTTTCACGTTTGAAGGGTGATAAGAAGTATTGAAACCACCCATAGGAGGCATTACTTCCAGCACTTCATCCATATGAAGATGTTCGTTGAAATAACCGGATACTTTCCCGCCTTCAAGCAGCTTCACCAATACTTCCAGTGTGTTGCCTTTTTCACTGGGAGCATTACAGATAGAGTAAGAACGTCTTTCTTCATTTCCGTTGATCATCATTCGGAAATTCAGATACTGTCCTTGTTTAAACCTGAACTTGTCTTTCAGTTCTTCAGGAATTTCTACCGCCACATTCACTGCTTCGGAAGTATCTTTCTGAACTTTAACTGTTTTAAGTTTATAAAATGAATTCATTATTTTTTTAGTATTCTATTAATTTTTCCACCTTCGCACTTCGGCAAACTGTCCTGGGCATGAACTTTCACTTTCGTAGTAATTCCTACCCTCTTTTTTATTTCGTTTTCTATATTTTTTCCAAAGTTCCCGACAAAATTAAAATAATCATCGGTATTTGATTCTATTTTTTGAGATTTTACCAATTCATCATCGATTTCAACATCAATATCCAAAGCGACACACATCTGTTCTTTCTCTACAGGCGTAAGATAGTAGTTTGGAACCACTCCTTTTACATAAGAAAAAGCATCTTCAATCTGGCTTGGATATACATTCACTCCTCTTACGATCAGCATATCATCTGCTCTTCCTACAACAGGTTTCATCTTCACCATTGTTCTTTTGGCACTTTTATCGTAATAAAGGCTGGTGATATCATTCGTCCAGTACCTTAAAAGAGGCATTGCTTTCTTGGTTAAAGTGGTAATGACCAATACACCTTCTTCTCCAAAAGGCACCGGCTGTTGGGTAACCGGATCTAAAATCTCAGGATAAAAATGATCTTCCCAGATATAAGCGCCTCCCTTCTCTTCAAAATCCTCCATGGAAACTCCCGGGCCGATAATTTCACTTAAACCATAAATATTGGTTGCATGAACACCTAATCTTTCTTCAATATGTCCTCTGATAATTTCCGTCCATGGTTCTGAACCCAGCACTGCATATTTTAGACTGATTTCGTCTGCAGAAATTCCTCTTTTTGTAAATTCATCTGCAATGGTTAAAGCGTATGACGGCGAACAGCAAATGACCTCCGGCTTAAAATCTACAATGAGATCTACCTGTCTTGCCGTCATCCCTCCCGAAATAGGAAGAACACTCATTCCCAGCATTTCAGCTCCGTAATGAAGACCTAAGCCTCCGGTAAAAATCCCGTAACCATACGCATTATGCAGCTGCATTCCTGGTCTTGCTCCTGCGGCATGTAAAGATCTTGCCACCACTTCACTGAAAAGGTCTACATCTTCTTTGGTATATCCTACCACAGTCGGTTTTCCTGTCGTTCCGCTTGAGCAATGAATCCGCTGAAGTTCACTTTTAGGAACGGTAAATAATCCGAACGGATAGTTATCTCTTAAATCCTGTTTGTAAGTAATAGGAAGTTTAGCGATATCCTCAATTGACCTTATATCCTGAGGAGATATTTGCAATGCATCAAATTTCTTTTTATAAAATTCCGACTTCTCCCCCAAATAGCTGATCAGGCTGATCAACCGGTCGGATTGAAGCTGTCTCAACTGATCCAGCTCCAGATATTCAACTGAAAAATCCATAAAACTAACTAACATTTGTTAGGTGTAAATTTAAAAAGATTTTGGAAGCTGGCAAAATTTTTATGATTTTTATCATATTTTGAATGATTCTAAATAAGAAGAAGTCATTAAAATGATGCTCACTGTCATTCTAAGCGGAACGAAGTGGAGAGAAGAATCTTTTAAAAATCTACATTCTATTACGAGATTCTTACTTTTCCAGAATGACAAACAGAATGGTTATTTTTTTTGATTTCCTAACAATCCAAAAAGAATTTTCTCCCTTATTTCGTCGGTAATTTCATCGGTAGAATCGCTGCTTCTTTTGAACCAGAAATAGGAATTATTTAAAGTATGAAGGATAAATCTTGTGGTAAATGACGGAGATTTTAACTCCCAGTTTTCAGCTTTATAGATCTCGGAAATCAGTTCCTCAACTTCCTGCTGGTAGTTTTTTCTTAATTCTACAAATTCGGGAAGTCTTTCTTCAAGATGTTTCCATTCATTGGAATAGATATGGGTAACGTCACGGTTTTTAAGAACAACAGAAAGGTGTTTATCCAATAGCAGGTTCAGTTTTTCCTTCGGTGCAACAGCTGTATTTTTTACTTCCTGAAGTTCATCGAAAAACTCCTGAGCAATGCCAAAGCAAATCCATTCCAGAATTTCTTCCTTTGAACGGATATGGGCGTACAGTGATGCTGCTTTGATATTGAGTTTGGTAGCAAGATCTCTTACTGAGCTTCCCATATATCCTTTCTCTTTGAAAAGTTCTACTGCTACGTTGAGTATTTTTCTCTGTTTTTCTTTTAGTTCCATCTGGTAAAATGCAAAAGTAATTATTCTGAATTAAACTGTTCATTTTTTGCTCAGAAAAAGAAAAAGACGCTTTATTTTCATTGTAATTATCAGGATACTTTACTCTACTATGACTATTTGTTCATGAATTTCAAAGAAATAATTGCAAAACCGGAAAATTTGTCAAGTTAAATTACCGTTAAAAATACAATATCCGGAAAATTTGTCCTATTTTTTTGTAAATTTAATAATTGAACAGTTTTTGCGATACACTCATCGAATAAATGATTAAATAATTGATGGCATTAAGAAACTGAGCCTCAGAATTTGGTTTCTTGATGTTTTTAAAAACTAAACTTAATACAAACCATTACTAAAAATATAAAAGATATGAACTTAAACCAATATACTGTAAAATCGCAGGAAGCCATCCAGGCAGCACAGCAGGTTGCTATGGAATTGGGCAACCAAAGTATCGAACCTCAACATCTCCTTGAAGGAATCTTCCAGGTGGATGAAAATATATCGCCTTTCTTACTGAAAAAATCTGAAGCAGATGCCAATTTGGTAAGAGAGCGCAACCGTGAAAATTTAGAGAAACTTCCAAAAGTGCAGGGAGGAAACATTTATCTTTCTCAATCTGCCAACAAAGTACTGCTGGACGCCCCCAATATCGCAAAGAAAATGGGTGACGAATATGTAACGATTGAACACTTATGGTTATCTCTGCTGGAAACTTCTTCTGAAGTATCCAAAATGCTGAAAGATATGGGCGTAACCAAAAACCTGCTGGAAGGCGCTATCAAAGAATTAAGAAAAGGAAGCAAAGCCACTTCTGCAAGTTCAGAGGAAACGTATCAATCCTTAAATAAATATGCTAAAAACTTTAACGAGTTAGCAGCAGAAGGGAAACTGGATCCTGTCATAGGGCGTGATGAAGAGATCAGAAGGGTTTTACAGATCCTTTCCAGAAGAACTAAAAATAACCCGATCCTTATCGGAGAACCCGGTGTGGGTAAAACTGCAATTGCTGAGGGAATTGCTCATAGAATTATCAGCGGTGACGTACCGGAAAACCTGATGGATAAAACGTTGTTCTCACTTGACATGGGAGCTTTAATCGCCGGAGCCAAATACAAAGGTGAATTTGAAGAGCGTCTGAAATCTGTTGTGAATGAAGTGATCAAATCAGATGGACAGATCATTCTTTTCATTGACGAGATCCACACTTTGGTAGGAGCCGGAGGCGGTGAAGGAGCAATGGATGCAGCTAATATCTTAAAACCAGCTTTGGCAAGAGGAGAATTAAGAGCCATTGGTGCTACTACGCTGAACGAATATCAAAAGTATTTTGAAAAAGATAAAGCGTTGGAAAGACGTTTCCAGAAAGTAATGGTGGAAGAACCGGATACTGAATCTGCCATTTCTATCCTTCGTGGTATCAAAGACAAATATGAGGCTCACCACAAGGTAAGAATCAAAGATGAGGCAATTATTGCTGCAGTGGAAATGTCTCAGAGATATATTTCTGACCGTTTTTTACCGGACAAAGCTATCGACCTTATTGATGAAGCTTCTGCAAAGCTTAGAATGGAAATCAATTCAAAGCCGGAAGAACTGGACGTTCTGGACAGAAAATTAATGCAGCTGGAAATTGAATTAGCCGCCATTTCAAGAGAAGGCAACCAGACCAAGATTGATCATCTTAAAGAAGATATTGCCAAAATTTCTGAACAGAGAAATGAGATCAATGCCAAATGGCTGAAAGAAAAACAGAAAAGTGAAGATCTTACCCAGATCAAAAAAGATATTGAATCTCTGAAACATGAGGCAGAAAGAGCTTCCAGAGCAGGAGATTATGCCAAAGTAGCGGAAATCCAATACGGAAAACTTCGTGAAAAAGAGGAAGAGCTTGCCAAAGTGGAACTTGAAATGCAGAATCATCAGAATGAACTAATCAAAGAAGAAGTTACGGCAGAAAATATCTCTGAAGTGATTGCTAAATGGACAGGTATTCCTGTCACCAAGCTGCTGCAGTCTGAAAGAGATAAGTTATTGAATCTTGAGGCTGAACTGCACCACAGAGTGGTAGGACAGGACGAAGCGATTCAGGCGGTTGCAGATGCGATCAGAAGAAACAGAGCCGGTTTGAGCGATGATAAAAAACCTATCGGATCCTTCTTATTCCTGGGAACAACCGGCGTAGGTAAAACCGAGCTGGCAAAAGCATTGGCAGAATTCCTGTTTGATGACGAGAACAATATGACCAGAATTGATATGAGTGAATACCAGGAACGTCACAGTGTGTCAAGACTGGTAGGAGCGCCTCCGGGATACGTAGGTTATGATGAAGGAGGACAGTTGACTGAAGCCGTAAGAAGAAGACCTTATTCCGTAGTGCTTTTAGACGAAATTGAAAAAGCGCATCCGGATGTTTTCAATACATTACTTCAGGTTTTGGATGACGGACGTCTGACGGATAATAAAGGGCGGGTGGTGAATTTCAAAAATTCTATCATCATCATGACCTCCAATTTAGGTTCACATCTGATTCAGGAGAATTTTGAGAATCTTACGGAGGAAAATCAGGATGAAATTGTGGATAAAACAAAAGACGAGGTCTTTGATCTTTTGAAACAGACTCTGCGTCCGGAATTCCTGAACAGAATTGATGAAATTGTACTCTTCCAGCCTTTAAGAAAGAAAGAAATAGGAAAAATTGTTCAGTATCAGCTGAGAGGATTCAATGAAATGTTATCCAAACGAAACATTATTATGACTTTCACTCAGGATGCCGTAGATTATCTGATGAATAAGGGATATGATCCTGCCTTCGGAGCAAGACCATTGAAAAGAGTGATTCAACAGGAAGTTTTAAACAAACTGTCTAAAGAAATCCTTGCAGGAAACGTAAACGATGGAGACCGAATTACTCTGGATTATTTTGTAGAAACAGGACTGGTTTTCCGACCTGCCGAACAATAAAATAGTTTTTTTCATATACATTATTTTTGTGAATAAGTGCTGCAGATTAAATCTGCAGCACTTATTTTTTTCACTTTTTATCCTAATTATGTGAAATAAACTTATCTTTACAATACTAATAACTAAAACAGAATCAGTATGAAAAAGCTTAAAAGAAACGATTTAAGGAAAATTGATGGCGGCCTTATCGCTCCTGTCATTATGTGTGACGAAAATATGAACTGCCCTGCCAATCTGTGCTGCACTTCAGGATACATTTGCAGGGACTGGAGAAAATATCCATGTATTTAAAGAAAAACGGGGAAATATACTTTCTCCGTTTTTTTATAGAATGAATTGAATTTTCTTTATCAGAAATTGTTATCCTTCACATACAATCCGTAAAATCACGGTAAAAATAACAGTGTAATTCCCAATTTGTGAATACATTTTCTCGAATATTTTTTACGAAATTTGCATATTAATTGAGTTTTACCGTAAACCACTAAGCTATGAATACAGAATCAAACAATCCATTACAACCTGGAATCATGTCAAACGGTCTTATCCAGGCTCTGATCGACAATTACCGTCAAAATCACCTTAATGCTATCAATACCAATTTAGGAATAGATGATGCTCATTCCATCTGGTTTGACCTTCCGAAATTAAAAAGCTTTATTGCAAAGATCGAAGAAGAAGCTGCAAAAGTAGATCCTTCTGCTTCTGAGGAAGATCTTGGAATCAGATTTTATTATGCCACTTATCCGAAACAGGAAAACTGGTCTATCATGGACTCTCACCCTGTTCCTGCAGAATATGCCGGAAAACACACCCTGGTACTGATTCCAACATTGAAAAAAGCCGATGAAACAGGGGAACTTATTGATTATGATTTCAATCCTTTCCAAAATACAGACAGCAAACCTTTAGCATTAAACACGCATTCTGCCAAAGGTATCGAACAAGATGATGACACAGGGCTTGGAGAAAATAATGGAATACTTGTTCCACCAAAAACTCCATTAGGTGAGTCTTTTTAATTGTAAATATAATATATTTAGAACTGTATGACAGAATTCCAGGAATTTGCACAAAAAAGTTTGCTTTGGGCTGAAGGACTTGCTGCAGTCATAGCCATTTTCCATTATAACCGTTTAAAAGAAAAACATTGGAAATTTTTTGTGTTTTATCTGGTATTTATTTTTCTTGGGGAAGCTTATGGCAAGTGGGGAAGCTTTGTACATTTTACAAAAGCTCAGTACTATAACTACCTTTTAATGCCAATTCAGTTCGTATTCTTTTACTGGTTATACGCTGCAAAATCTTTAGGAAAGCCAAAATTATTTTGGATAATATCTATTTTATATCTGCTTTCATTTATTCCCAACGAATTATATTTTTCCAAAAGTAAAATTGTATTTGCATTCAACTATACGTTTGGCTGTCTTATTTTGATGCTTTTGGTAATAATGGAGTATTACAAACAAATTACTTCACAAGAAATTCTCAATTTCAGTAAAAACAAAATGTTTTATATTAATCTTGGGATTACACTATCATATATAGGAACATTGCCTTTTATGTCATTTTTATCACTTCTGGTAAAATATAAGGAAATTTGGGACATATATTTTAGCTATTTCCTGATCTCAGTTTCAGTAATGTATATTTTATTTGCAAGTTCATTTATATGGGGAAAACAGAGCTCTTAATAGTTATTATTCTATTCAATATACTTTTTGTAATGTTTGTAACGGCAGTTTTGGTCTATATCAGAAGTTACAAACAACGCAAGAAGGAACACGTGAATGAAATAGAAAGAAAAAATGAACTTCATCAGAGAGAGCTCCTTTCTACCCAATTGGAAATTCAGCAGGCCACGATGCAGCAGATCGGAAGAGAACTGCACGACAACATTGGCCAGAAACTCACCCTCGTAAGCCTTTATGTACAGCAGATGCTTTATGAAAATAAGGTATCCGAGGCAAGTGAAAGAATTGATCAGGTTTCGCAGATTATCAATCAATCTCTGCAGGATCTCAGAAGCTTGTCAAAAACGTTAACGGATGACAACATCAACCAGAAGGAAATTGTAACTTTGATACAGGAAGAAGTAGATAATACCAATTCCTTTAAAAAATGTCATGTAAGTTTTGAACACAATTTTAAACAACTGGATTTAGGTTTTGTTCATAAGAATGTTCTTCTCAGAATTACTCAGGAATTTATTCAGAACAGTATAAAACATTCCCGTTGTAAAAATATTTTTATCAGCCTTAATACTTCAGAAGATATCCTTTGGGAACTTGATATTCGTGATGATGGAATCGGTTTTGATACTTCACAGATCAAATCCAATGGAATAGGCCTTACCAATATGAAAAACAGAGCAGAAATCATAGGCGCAGGTTTTCGTATGGAAAGCCAGGAAAATAGGGGAACTCAAATCAATATTATCTTAAAAAAACAGTCATGAAAAAATCTATTGTCATTGTTGACGACCATATACTTATTGCTAAAGCTCTGGAAGGAATTATTGGTAATTTCAGTGAATTTGAAGTGATCTATGTAAGTGAAAACGGGAAAGATCTTATCCAGAAATTTGAAGAGGGCAACCCGATTCCTGATATTATTCTTTTAGATATCAGCATGCCTATCATGGACGGTTTTGAAACGGCAGTATGGCTTACAAAAAACCACCCTGATATTAAAATTATGGCACTCAGCATGCAGGGAGATGATAACAGTGTAATTAAGATGATCAGGAGCGGAGCAAAAGGCTATCTGCTGAAAAACACCCATCCAAGAGATCTGGAAACCGCACTTACCAGACTTAATAGCGATGGTTTCTTTTACCCGGATTGGGCTTCCAAAATCATATTTTCCAATTTGAACAAAGAGACAGAAACTGAGATTGCAGTAAGAATTTCCGACAGAGAAAAAGAATTTCTAAAATACACAGTAACCGAACTCAGCTATAAGGAAATTGCAGACAGAATGTGCTGCAGCCCAAGAACAGTGGAAAGCTATCGTGACCAGCTTTGTGAAAAGCTGGATCTCAAAACCCGTGTAGGACTAGCCGTCTTTGCCATTAAAAATGGTTTCGCTAATTAAGTTTTACCGTGAAAAAATTCTTTTAAATATGATTTTAAAAGAAAATAATTTACACAAAAAAATTAAAAACCAAAAATGAATCAGCGAATTCATTTAAATTAAGCAAATATCAATAAATAAGCAAAAACACTAAATAAAACACAAGCAAAACAAGCAAAAATTAACCATAAATCAATAAAACAAAGAAAATTCTTGTATTTTAATTTTAAATAATATAATTTCATATTCTCAACCTAAATGATTTTGATATGAAAAAACTATTATTTGGAGCTTTTATGCTCAGTGTAATGGCTGCATGTAACAATGACAGCATCACCAATCAAAACGAAAACACAACTGACGAAGCAGTAACTACCGAAAGTCTGGTTCAAAGAGGCTGTGCTTCTGAGGAAATCAGACAAGAAGCATTAAAAAGAAGCCCTGAACTCCAACAAAGATTTGCAGCATTAGAAACCAACACAGAAAAATTCGCCAATGACGTGAAGTTTGGAAAAGTTCTTGCCGATGGTACTGTAGAAATCCCGGTTATCGTAAATGTCATCTACAAAACAACAGCTGAAAACGTTTCTAATACAAGAATTGCAGAACAAATTGCTGTACTGAATGCTGATTATTCCGGCACCAACACTGATGCCAGCAAAATCCCGACTGAATTCCAGACGGTAAGCTCAGGAAATACAAAAGTAAAATTCAGACTGGTAAACACCGTTAGGAAATCCACTTCAAAAACAAGCTGGGCAACTAATGATGATATGAAAAAAGCATCTAAAGGAGGAATTGATGCTACTAATCCTACCAATTACTTAAACTTATGGGTGGTTGGTAAAATGACCAGCCAGGGACGTACCATTCTTGGGTATGCCACTTTCCCTGAATCTGCAGGTTTATGGAATGACGGTGTTGTAATTGCCGCTCCATATTTTGGAAAAACCGGAGCTTCTTCACCTTTCAACCTGGGAAGAACCGCTACACATGAGGTAGGCCACTACCTAAACCTAAGACATATCTGGGGAGATGCCAATTGTGGAAACGACCAGGTAAGTGACACGCCTACACAAACTACAGCAAATTATGGAAAACCTTCTTACCCGCTATACAATACCTGCAGCGGCGTACAAAGATCCGTCATGTTTATGAATTATATGGATTATGTAGATGATGCTGCCATGTTTATGTTCTCTGCAGGACAAAAAACAAGAATGCAGTCTGTAGTAGCTTCTTCTGGTGCAAGATCCGGATTAAGAGTATATTAAAATTATAATCCTTTTACATATTTGAAATCTGTCTCAAGTCTGAGACAGATTTTTTTGTCTCCTACTTTGTTTTCATTTCAGAAATACAAATAATAATGAAAAATATTGAAATCAGATCTGCCATTGGACCTACTGGAATAATCTGCCAAGAAAATAAGTGTCTTCTGACTCTTTAAAAAAAACATTTCAGCCCGATTTATTATAAAAAACATTCTAAAAAACAGCAAAATACTAAAATTATTTACACCCAAAACATACTTAAATGTGAAATATAAAACAAGTAGTTGATTTTAACTAAATTCAATACATTCATCATTTACATGATTTAAATTCAATCAAACAGCCTATAAATTAAACATTCGTTAAGTATTTTTAAAAAATAGCTTGCATATTAATTTCAAATACTATAATTTCACATCCTCAACCAAATTATATTATAACGATATGAAAAAATTCTTATTTGGAGCCCTGGTTCTGGGCTTTATGTCGGCGTGCAACAACGACAACTTAACTCATCAAAACGAGACTTCTCCGGATCAGGAAAATACTGTTCCAAGTGCACTTAGAAGAAGCTGTCCGTCAGAAGAAATCAGACAAGCAATGCTTCTGAAAAACCCTTCACTCAAGCAAAAAATAGCTGATATTGAATTCAGTACTGAAAAATTTGCAGAAAATCTTAAAATAGGAAAAGTGTTGGCAGATGGAACTGTTGAAATCCCAGTAGTTTTTAACGTAATTTACAACACTTCTGCTCAGAATGTTTCTGATGCAAGAATTGCAGAACAAATTGCAGTCTTAAATGCCGATTATGGAGCAACCAATTCCGATATTACGAAAATTCCTTCTGCATTTAAACCAGCCGCAGCAGGTGATGTAAAAATCCGTTTCAAATTAGTAGCAACCAACCGCAAACAGAGTACAAAGACAGGATGGAGATCTGATCTGGAACAAATGAAAAAAGCCAGCACAGGAGGAATTGATGCCACTGATGTAACAAAAAACATGAATATCTGGGTTGTCAATTCAATCCTTGATGAAAACAACCAACCCGGAACCTTAGGCTACGCCTATTACCCTGAACATGCAGGGCAATGGTATGACGGTCTTGTCATAGGATATCAGTATATAGGTAAAACTGGTGCTTCTGCTCCGTTCAATTTAGGAAGAACAGTAACACATGAAGTAGGACACTACTTAAACCTTCCGCACCTTTGGGGATCATCTGATGCAGGATGCCAGACGGATTACTCTAATGATACCCCTACATCTCCCGGCCCTAACTATGGAAATCCTACTTATCCTCTGAACAGAGTGTGCGGAGGGGTAAGCCGTTCTCAGATGTTCATGAACTACATGGATTATGTGGATGACAAATCTATGGTTATGTTCTCTGCCAACCAAAGAACAAGAATGCAGGCTGTAGTAGCAGCATCTGGACCAAGAGCAGGGTTAAGGTAATCAAAAAGCTCAGCTAGAATATTATAATAATATTAAAATAGTCTATCTCAATTTTTGGGATAGATTTTTTTAATATTTTTACGCGATTTAAATTTCACTACTACCAAGATGAAAAAAATAGCATTAGCATCCGGAATACTATTGCAATTATGCTTTATTAAAGCACAGGATACTATTCAATCCCGAAATCTCAAGGAAGATCTGGCAGTCATCAATTCAGGGTATACTATTCAGGAGAAAACTCCTTTTTTCCAAAAAGAATGGGTAAAAAAATCAGTAGCTCCTGCCCTTCTTTTTACTGCAGCCGCAGCAACTTGGGGAGAAAAAGAAAATATTCGAGAGGTAAGAAACCGCTATCTTCCCAACTTCAAAGTCAAATATGATGATTATCTGCAATACGCTCCTGCTGTAGCTGTTTACGGATTAAAGCTGGCAGGTGTAAAAGGCCGTAACAATATTGGACGAGCTACTTTATCTTATGGTACAAGTTTAGCCATCATGGCAATTTTAGTTAATTCTATTAAGTATACAGCAAAAGTGGAACGTCCGGATGGATCCAAAAACAATTCTTTTCCATCGGGACATGCTGCTATGGCGTTTACCAATGCAAGCTTTCTCCACAAAGAATATGGTTTGGTAAATCCGGCCTACAGTATTGCCGGATATGGTTCTGCTACTCTTACAGGGCTTGGAAGAAATTTAAATAACAGACACTGGGTTCCGGATATTCTTGCCGGTGCCGGTATCGGGATTATATCAACAGAACTGGGGTATTTTTTTATTGACAAAATTTATAAAAACAAGGGGGATAATTTAAGTATGTTATCCAGAATACAGGGTAACGATTACCCATCTTTTCTTGCGCTGAAAATGGGGACTGCTTTAGGGACAACCAACTTCCTGAAAGAATCTGAACTGGATGATAAAAAACAAATAGGTTTTGAGGGCGGACTGGAGGGTGCTTATTTCTTTTCAAAAAAATGGGGCGTGGGGGCCGATATATCCTTCAGCAGCTTCCCTATTAAATCTCAAAGAATAACATTAGATGACGGGCAGGACTTTGGTGATCATGAAATCAAAACACAATCCATGGGATTTCTTTCTGCCGGCATAGGACCTTATTTTTCTCATGAAATATCAGATAAATGGCAGCTTACGGTAAAGATTACCGGAGGATACGCTGCTACTGCCAATGGAAAAGTATTTGTAAGAGGAGAGGGTATTGATGCTCCCAACCACGAGCTTCAGATAGCCAGCTACAAACCAAAACCAGCTTTCCGATGGAATACTGGTGCTTCTATGACCTACAAGTTCAACCCCGGATTAGGTCTTACTTTCTATACGGATTACAATCAGATCAATTCTACTATCCGCTATTACTTCAGTGATGATATTAAGGAAAGTGCTGAACTGGATCAGGAACTGAACAACCTGATTGCTAAAGAAAAAATCAATTATATTACACTAGGTTTACGATTGACTGCCTATTTTTAAAACAAGAAAGAGGCTGTCTCAAAAGTGTCATTCTGAACGAAATGAAATGTAGTGAAGAATCTCATATGTTTGGTTATCAATGAGATTCTTCCTTCGTCAGAATGACAAAAGCCAGATTGTTTGACTTTTGAGACAGCCTCTTTACTTTTATAAGCTTTTACGGTTGTCATCCGGAGTATAATCCATAAAGATATCTCCGTCCAGCTGTACCGATTTTATTTTCTTCTTAATGGGAATTACAAGGTCAGTCAGTTTTTGATCTTTTTCCCACACAGAAGGTGAAAAATGGAGTTTTTCTGTTGTTCCGTCATCATACGATAATAGAGCATCAAACGGAATGGCAAAGCCCCCTACATTTGCAACATTAATAGTAAGCATGTCATTCATCTGGGATGCACCTGTTACTTTTAAGTCAATATAATTATTGGTATAAAACCAATTCTGGAAAAACCAGTTCAGGTTTTTTCCAGAGCCTGTATTCATAGAATTGAAATAATCCCAGGGCACAGGATGTTTCCCGTTCCAGTTATCCATGTAGTGATGTAATGCTTTTTTGAAGAGTTCATCTCCTAAATAATCTTTCAGCGCCAGATAAGACAATGAAGATTTTACATAAGAGTTGTTTCCATATCCGGTACCGCTTACCTGTGTACTCATCGTAATCACTGGTTGATCCTGTTCTGCAGAAGGATCATTGATCCATCTTTTAACGCGGAAGTTTTTGTAAAATTCCTTGGCAGCCGCTTCTCCGTTTTCATCAATACCTATAAGATATTCCAGCGTAGTTGCCCAGCCTTCATCCATAAATGCATATCTTGTTTCATTGATTCCCATATAGAAAGGGAAATACGTATGGGCAATTTCATGATCTGCCGTAAGCCTTGCATCATTAAGATCATCAGGAATGCTGGTATCATTAATCATCATAGGATATTCCATATCTGCGTATCCCTGGATAGCCGTCATGACGTTGTAAGGGTATTCCACACCCGGCCAGTTTTTTGAGAACCAATCCAGATTGTAGCGCATCCAGTCTACATAATGTTCAAAATCTTTAGCTCCGTTTTTATATCCGGCCTGAACACTGGCTCTTTTTGTTCTTAACTGAACACTGGCTGCATCCCACACATAATGGTTACTCATCGCAAAACAAAAATCTGTAATATGGCTGGCTTTAAATTTCCAGACGTTCCACTTATTCTGCCTGGTTACTTTTCCGGACTTCATTTCCTGTTCTGTGGCAATATGCATCAGCTTATCACTTTTCAGAGAAGCTTTATATCTTTTTAAATATTCGGGCTGAAGGACAGCTTCCGGATTCAGAAAATCTCCGGTTGCCCAGACTACATAATTTTTCGGTGCGGTGATGGCAAAACTGTAATCATTGAAATCATTATAAAACTCCTGTCTGTCTGAGTGCTGCAGCATATCCCATCCGTTGTAATCATCGTACACGGAAATTCTCGGAAAAGAGTATGCCACATAAAATGTTTCAGGATCAATCTGCCCTTCTCTTCCACTCTGAACTGATAATGGATATTCCCACTCTATTTTAACCTCAGCTTTTGATTTAGCTTTCAGAGCTGATTTTAATTTTACTTTTTCAACCGTACTCCAATCATCACTGTTGATCTCATATTTTACATTGTTTACCGTAAAAGATTTAATTTTCAGTCCAGACGAAAGGAAATCCTTAGACACAAAACCAGATCTTGGCGACTGCGGCTTGTGAAGGTTATTCACAAATCGAATAGCCAGTTCATTCAGATGATCCGGGCTGTTGTTGGTATAAACAATGGTTTCTTTTCCGGAAACTACTTTTGTAGCAGCATCTACTCTCACCTCTACATTATAGACTCCTTTATTCTGCCAGTAGTTTTTTCCTGGCGCTCCGGAGATATCACGCGTTCCTCTTTCATACGCTTTTTTGATATTCCTCGGCATATACAATTCCTGAGCTGACAATTGCAGTAAAGAAACTGCGATCAGCATCCCGGAAAAAATTTTCTTCATAGCAATCTTTTTAAAGATAAGTATCAAAAATAACGAAAATACACCATCGTAAGACCATTATTTCACGATAATATTTCACAACAATTGACTTTTTAATTAAAATATTCTACAATCTATCCTGCTCAGCTGTCTTCTTAATTGTTTTTGCATTTTTAACCGATTGATTTCCAAAGTTGAATTTCAATGAAAATGTCACTCCCTGAGTATCGGTATAATCAAGAAAATAATTATCCTGATTCGCATATTTTGTGCTGACCTTCTGCCCCGTGGATCTGAAGATATCACTAAAAACAAGACTGGCTTCCAGTTTTTTACTAAAGAATTTTCTGTTCATTACAAAATAGGCTGACCACAGAGAAGATATCCTGAAAGTTCCCTGTATGCCGGGAGAATAGTAGCGGTGTCCCATTTCCATTTTCCAGTCGCTGCTTTTATCCAGCGTCAAGCTTGTGGAAATATTGGAAACCCAGTTCCATACTTTATTTTTATACAATATTCCATCAATTCCTTTGAAATAATTTTCGTTATGTTCAAGATTTTCAGAAAGGATAATATTCCACCAGGATTTCACCTGGAAATTTTTATACAAACTTACTCCGAAAGCTTCTCCTTTCTCAATATTGGTAAAATAATAGATCAGACTATTGGTACTTGGTTCCTGATAGGAAATTTCCATGGAAGGATATATTTCTTTTCTGTAGTACAAATCCATATTCCAGTCTTTCCAGGAATAAGTAAGATTAAGATTGTGGGTAATGGTTGCTTTTAATTTGGGATCTCCCTGATAATAGGAAAACAGATTGTAGTAAGATTTTGCAGGATTCAGCCATGAATAGGAAGGTCTGCTGATTCTTTTTCCATAGGAGAACCCAAATTCCTGTTTGTTTGCTGTGGTATATTGTGCATAAAAAGTGGGAAAAAATTTCCAGTAATTGGTCTTATTCAGTTCATAAGGTTCGGAAACTACGCCTTCAAGATCTGTCATTTCTGCACGGAGCCCTCCTTTGAAACTCCACTTCCCGATATCGTAGGCTAAGGAAGAATACAGGGCAAAATTGTGTTCTTTATAATCAAAAATACTGCTTTTTTCCGGTCTGTATTGTAATGCTCCGTTCTCGTTATCGGAGAAATCAAGTGTACTGCCGGTCTTTACAAAACTATACTTCGTTCCCGATTCAAGTTCCAGTTTTTCCCCTTTCCATTGATAATCGAATTGGGTGGAATACAGCTGAACATCTGCTTTATTCCGGGTAAGGAAGTTATCTTCTTTCGGTGGCTGTCCGGCAAAATTCAGGTAGGTGATTACATTCTGATATTTATCGGCATTATTTCCGGTAAAATAATTAATCCATGAAAGACTGCTTTTTTTATTCAGTTTTCTGTCTATCTGAAAGCTCACAGAGTTATTGATGGAACGGGAACGGTGATCATTGATAGTGGTATAATCAGATTCTACTCTATCCTGCTGGTTATAGATCAGCGTAGGAACATTGTAGGTTCCGAAGGACTTTGGAGAAAAATACCCTGAGTAGTTGAGGCTTAGATTAGTCAGACTGTCCAATTCATATTCCGCATTAAAATTCAGGGTATTCTGGTTATTGTTTTTATCCTTCCTGTTCATCGTACTCACCCATCTGGTTTGGCTTTCCGGATAGTTTACATAATCTGTTCCTTCCCGGTAGTACGTTCCCAGCCCTTTATAATAGCTTCCCATTAAGGAAAGTTTATCTTTTTTAAAATATTGTGAAACACCAAAAACGCCTTTCGCATATTGGGTCTGCACATATTTGGATGAAAGAATACCACGATAGCCTTCGATTTTATTCTTTTTCAGAACGATATTCAGTACGGCACTTCCTGAGGCTTCATATTTTGCAGGCGGGTTGGTCATCACTTCTACTGATTTTACGTCATCTCCCTGTGTATTTTCAAGAAGATTTTTAAGCTCATCCCCTGTCAGCATTACTTTTTTATCATTAATAGTCACCAGAATTCCGGTACTTCCCTTTACACTCAATACACTATTGTTGATGGTGACACTGGGTGTATTTTTTAGGATTTCCCAGGCATTGAGGGAAGAAATATTACTGTTTTCCACATTAAATTCCAGACGATCTACCTTTCTTTTCACCAAGGGCTTGCGTTTTGTCATCATCACTTCTTCTATTTCCTGAGATTCTTTTTTAAGAATGATATTCAGCATTTCAGGCTCTTTTAAATCTATTTTTTTCTCAAATAAGGAATATCCCTGATTTTTAATAACCAACTTCATCTCCTGTTCTGCGATATCCTCCATCACAAACTTCCCGTTCTCATCTGTTTTCAATTCTTTGATTAATTTATTTTGAGCATTATAAATTTCCACCTTTACTGATGAAAGCTTTTCGTTTTCAGTGTTCACTACTGTTCCTCCCAATTTTTGTTTCTGGGCAAGAATCAAAGCTGGAAAACACAGAAGAAAAAGAATTTTATACATATTTATTTTTTTATCCTAACAAAACCCCTGTTCTGTTCTATGGGTACAAAGTTCTATATTGATTATAAGAAACACGGTTAATAGAAGGTTAATGATTGGTTAATACCTTCTTCTTAAAATAAGAAAACCTGAATTCGGAAATTCAGGTTTTCAAAATCAATACAATATTTTTATGGATAAGGAATTATTTTATCCAGTTCTATTGGATTATAATATTTTTTTATGTTGATCTGTGTTTGCTTGGTCAATCCTGCAAACTCTTCTTTACTTTTGATTTGCTGCCCATTAATGCGTACATTCCAGTCCGGCTGAAATTCGGTTCTCATTCTGGCATAGGGATCATTATAAAACTCCAGATTCAGTTTCACCCATTTCTTAAAGTCAATGACAATAGGAGCCAATGAATAATGCTTTTCGAGAAAGCCTGTTGTATCATATGTTTTGGAAAGATTACTATTTCGCAAAAAAGAATATATAAAATCTTTCTTATCATCTTCCACATACAAAACCAATCCCGGAAGTCCTCTAAATTTATACGGTCCTTCAGGAATATTGATATCCGGAGTAAACCAGGCAGTCCAGTTTCTACCTCCAAACATGGCAGTTGCTTTTTGCAAATTATAACTGTTGATCTTTTTAGTATCAGCCTCTATTTTCCACTGAACATTATCCTCCGTTTCAAAAACATAATAATACGGCATCATTATAATCTGAACAAAGTTTTTGTTTTTATTGGAATTTCTTTTTCGTACAATGGTCTGTCCGGACTGGCTGGTATGCTGATAAGTCATTCCTCCATGAAGGATATTCAAAGAATCGCTTGCTAAAAATTCAAATTCATAAAATTTCACTTCTTCAGGATTGATATCCAGTACCATTTCTTCTTTATCATAACTTGCATCTTTAGGATCAGGCCTGTATTGAAGCTCATATATAAAGCGATGGGTTTGTGCGTTGATGATCATCCCAATCAACAGAATAAAAAAAAACATCTTTTTCATTAAATAGGCTTTTAATTGTCTAAAATTACCAAAAATCATATTAATCATCAGGTTAATAAAAGGTTAATGATAAAAGAATAATTTCTGTAAAATGACTAAAGTTTTATCTTTGTTTTAATGATAGCCAAGAGTAAAATTCTGATTTCGGTTTTTGCCGCATTGTTCCTGCTTTTATTGGGAATCCAGGTTTACTTTATGTATAAAACCTATCAGGTAAAAGAAAGGGACATTTACAGATCCGTGAATGACGGACTTACCAATTACACAGACAGCCTTGAGGATATTCAGGAGGTGAAAGAAAAAAATGATGATTCTCTTCAGGAAATCATTATCAGGTATCATAACAAGGAGATCAACAGAAAAGACTTTCTGAATCATTTCATAGAAAACAGAAAATCTGCCAGAGAAAGACTGATTCATTACATCGACAGCCGCTACCAGAAAGACGGTTACGAAATCTCTGCAAGAATACGGTATCTTTCTATTGTACATCTGCCAGACAGCTCAAAAGTAATTACCGAACCTATTGTTATTTTTGAAACGCAGGATAAGCTTAAAAATCCGCGTATTGCCAGTAACGGAAGCTGGGAAACCTCAACAACCAAAAGAGATGACACGGAAAAAGGCCACGTTGAAAAAAAGAATACTTTCCTTGTTAAAACCCAGACAGATTTTGAGATCAGAAATATAAAAGGTATCGTTTTCAAAGAACTTACCTTATTGATTATTTGCTGTATAATACTTCTTTCGGGAGTTCTTCTGCTTTATATTTTCACGATCAGAAATCTGATCCAGCAGCAGAAGCAGGTGGAAGTTCTCCACAACATTGTGGATAATATTTCACATGAGTTTAAAACGCCTATTGCTACTTTAAAAATAGCTTCCAAAGCATTAAAAAAAGAATGGAATCCTGAAACACTTCCTCTTATTGACAGACAGATTTCCCGGCTTGAAAGCCTGATGCTTCAGCTTCATAAAGATGAAATCCCTGATAAAATGACCGCTGTACAACCTGAGGACTGGAACTTTTTCATTCAGGATCTTTCTGTTACTTATCCAGATACTGATTTTAAACTTGAAAATACAGTTTCACAAGAGCTTCCTTTTGATAAAAACCTGATGGAAACAGTCATTAAAAATCTTTGTGAAAACAGTGTAAAATACGGATCATCGGCTATTCAAATACACATCCGCAATAATTCTCAACAATTGGAGGTCGAAGTTTCTGACAACGGCCAAGGTATGGAAACGAAAGAACTCAATACTATTTTTGAAAAATTCTACAGAATACAGAATAACAATATTCACAACAGCAAAGGTCTTGGGCTGGGACTTTATTTCGTGAAAAAGATCATTGCGAATTATGGCGGAAAAATAGAAGTTTCCAGTCAAATCTATAGAGGCAGTACTTTTAAAATATCAATTCCTTATGAAAACTAAAATTCTTCTGGCAGAAGATGATCCGGATTTCGGAATGATTCTTAAACAATATCTTGAATTGGAAGATTTTGAAGTCAGCTGGTTTCAGAATCCGGAAGATATCATACCATTGGTTCATGCTGATTTTCCTTTTCAGATCGGAATTCTGGATGTGATGATGCCCAATATCGATGGCTTTTCTCTGGCTAAAATGATCATTAAGGAAAAAAGTTATTTCCCATTGTTATTTTTAACAGCTAAAAATCAAAAAATAGACCGATTGACCGGATTGAAAATAGGTGCTGACGATTATATTGCCAAACCATGCGATCCTGAAGAGCTTGTTTTACGGATTAAAAACATTCTGAAAAGGACACTTCCCGCCGTTACAGAAAGTCAGATAAAAATAGGAGAATTTGTACTGGATACCACTAAGCTTCTATTGTCACATGCTAACGGAAACAATCGATTAACCATACGGGAACAGGAGCTGCTTCTGTATCTTCTGAAGCACAACCGATCCATCATTACAAGGGATAACATTCTGGATAATCTCTGGGAAACGAATGATTATTTTACCGGAAGAAGTCTTGATGTATTTATCAGCAGACTTCGTAAGTATTTCAACAGTGATCCTAAAATAAAAATCCAATCCCTGAGAGGAATTGGATTTGAAGTCGATTTTCCAACCAACTGATTTTTTTATAGAGAAAGATTCACAATCACCGGAAAATGGTCTGACGGATACAACAGATTTTCTCTTCTGTCGTTAATATGTCTGTGAGATCTGATCTTAAAACCTTGTGTAAAAATATAATCGATTCTGTCTTTCGGAACTTCATTCACATTGAAGCCTGTGAATGTTCCTACCGGGCCATAATGTTTCGTTTCTGAATGATAAAAAGTATCTTTCATATTCCGGGAAAGAATTTTAATCGGTTCGGAATCATCTGTCAGGTTAAAATCTCCGCTCAGCGTTACCGGAAGATTTTTTGGGTTCAGCTCTTTGATTTTTTTCAGGATCAGTTCGGAAGATTTTACTCTTGCCACATTTCCTACATGATCAAAATGAAGGTTCATCGCCAGAAATTCTTTCCTGGATTTTTTATCTTTAAATACAGCATAGGTACAGATTCTGTTCAGTGCGGCATCCCAGCCTTTTGAAGGTTTTTCCGGAGTTTCAGATAACCAGAACGTACCGGATTTTATAATTTGCAGCTTGTTTGTATCATAAAAGATGGCAGAAAACTCTCCTTTTTCTTTTCCGTCATCTCTTCCTACGCCTACATAATCATAGTTCTTCAATCCTGTTTTAATATCTTTCATCTGCTCCGGAAGGGCTTCCTGTACTCCGAAATAATCAGGATGATAATAGGTCAGTAAATCCGCAACGTCCTGTTTCCTTTTTGGCCAGGCATTGTCTTTATCCGACTCTACGTTCAGTCTGATATTAAAACTCATCACGGTAAGGTCTTGTGAAAATCCTAATGCAAAAAACATCAGAAACGCCATTGAAAATCTGAAATTCATATGTTATTTTATCAGTAAGAGACAAAAATAAAACTTCTCTGCGACAGAAAAGCTTTATTGATGTGATTATATTGTTAAATTATCTTTTTCTTCTTCTATAGACATAAAATACTCCTGAAATTCAGACTCCAAAACCGGCAACTGACTTTCAAGCTTTACCACTCCTATGGTTTTGTAGTGAGCAGCCAGTTTTATGCCTTTATTTTTGAGGAGAACTTCAAGCTTTTTAAAATTTATATCTTTCTTTAAAACTGCGAGGTAAGTGATCATACGTATATCTGTATTAAACCGTTTCCTATATCTCTGTATTTTATGCCTTCAATAGGTCTTGCTTTCTTTTCAATCAGTTCCCAGATCTCTTTTGCTGATTTATCGGGAAACTGTTCCATATACAACGCAGCAAGCCCGGAAACATGCGGTGCTGCCATACTTGTACCACTCATGCTGTAGTACAAATTACTTTTATTTTTTGCATTTTTAGGATAGGAACTGATAATATCTACCCCTGGAGCACAGACATTGATATTTCCCCCTGTAGACGGGTTGAGGCCTGCGTTTGAGAATCTGGCAATCTTCATTTGGCTATCAATAGCTCCTACGGCCATAATTGATTTTGAATTGGCCGGCATGGAAACAGGCTGTGGAATCTGCGGCCTGTTACTGTCATTGCCTGCAGCTGCTATAATAAGGCAGTTATTTTCCAACGCTCTTTCTCCAATGGTTTCAAAAAGAACGGAAGGCTGATCATCAAACTTCACAGGAGAAGCTAGTGAAAGAGACAATATTCTGAATTTCTTTGAAATGGCCCAGTCTATCGCATCAATCACACTGCTGGTAGTTCCTCTTCCATTGTCTGCGAGCACTTTTGCTATTTTCAGATTGCAGTCTCTGGCAATTCCGTAGCGCTTTCCTGTATCACGTCTGGTATTTCCAGTGGCCACTCCTGCGCAATGTGTACCATGTCCGTTGGGGTCTCTGTTCCAGTCTTCACCGTCTATGAAAGATTTTCCTTCAATTTGTTCAGCTGAAAAATCGGGATGGGACGTTTCAAGGCCGGTATCAAGAATACAGACATCAATTCCTTTTCCTGTATAGTTTGCATTTTCCAGTCCGATTGCTTTTAATCCCCATTCCATTTCAATGAATGATTTTTGAGGTAAAGGTTTGCTGGTTATGTATTTTTCAAGTTCTGAAATTTTTTCTGTGAGTCCGGCAGACTGTTTTTTAAGTTCATTAATCAATTGCAATTCATCGGCAGAGAAAAATTCTCTTTCTTTTTCGTAGTACATAATAGAATTTGATTCATCTTTTACTGCGCTTTTCAATTGATCTTCATCCATATTTTCCACCACCAATACCCCAAGATTTTTATAAAGTACACCATTGTCCTTGTCTATGACATCATAAGAACGGTTTTCTTTGGAGAGAAATTCTGAGGAAGTAATACTCACTTCCAGTTCTTTCTCTATTTTTTTGAGCGAATTTTTCTGCTGATCCTCTAGCAGAACAATGTATCTTCCGGTTTCCATAATGATCTTTTTTTAAATTAATTTCAGAAATACTTTTTCCAGAATGATGAAAATATCTTCCGGAATGATGGAAAGTCTGAGTTTTTTATTAATTCCGGATATGGCTGCATTCTGTACAACGAGTGAGTTCCAGAAGCTTTCAATTTTCGGTACGGAATTCATGTCTTTCAGCTTTTCATCATCCAGAATTCCATTCTGATATAATGAAACAATGATTCCTGAAATAAGTTCTTCCGCCTCATCAAGCTTCTTGTTTTCCTTCGTATATATTTCCATGAGAATATCATAAATGCTTTCCATTCCGTTGAATGAGAATCCTCCCAGAAGTTCTCGTCTTCCGGATACTATTTTCTCCATTTTAATAGGATTAAAGCCTCTTTTCACTGTCGCAATCATATTCATAATTTTCAAAACTTCAGATTCATAGCTGGTGTTTCCTTTGGTACGAAAATATTCCAGAACTTCGTTGAGAAATCCATCAAAACGGGTATCAAAGTCAAATGATTTAGACAGGTATAAGGACTGAACTTCATTGAACTGTTCCAGAAGCTCCTTAATTTTCTGTACTGTAAAGTGAATAAGTTCCTGCATTACTCAAAAGTTATCTGTTCTATTTCATTCCCGTCTTTGTCTTTATAAGACACAATTCTGATTCCTTCTTCCTCCATTTCTACATGGAGGTTGATGAATAACTTGTCTTTATCTTCCGCTGCACTGGTGTTGGGATCTATGTAAATATTATTCAGCTTGGCATTCACCAGGGTATATTTATTCAGTAAAACCTTTGAAAAGATTTCTTTCAGCTCATCGGTCTCATCGGTTCCTTCATCCTGAGGTCTGAAGATTCCGGAATTGAGAAGCTGGACTTTTTTTCTGAGATCCAACTTAAGGACTTCGACAGCAGGAAGCTTACCGAATTTCTGATCATTTTTTTCCAGTGTACTGAACAGTGTCTTAAACTCTTCAGTCTGAATCTGTTTTATAGTAATTTGAGGAATATTCATCCTTTTCTCCTTGTTCACAAGACGGATTCTCTCATTCAATTCTGTAACAAACTGATCCTGGTTCAGTTTAAAATTATATTTGGAATCTGAATCGATATCCGTGATTTTAATCGGGATATCCATCTTTACACTGGGCAGGGCATATCTCGGAACCTTAAAATATTTAAGGTATTCATGACGGGCATATTCTTTGGCAATAAGAACTGCATTTTCGTCTGCTTTTTTACGAGCCTGAATTATCTCGTTGTTGAGATAATCCAGGTAATCTGATAGTTTTATCATCTTTCGTAAAATCTAATTATTGTGAAAGAAGTCCAAGCACTTTTTCAAGCCCTGCTGGCATTTCGTCATTGGTTGCGCGTACTTTTACACCAAGAGAATATTCTTTTTCCACTTTGATTCCCGTACTGGAAGTTCTTTTATAAGAGACATCCACTTTAAATTTTACTGGCCCCCAGCCCCCAGATGCTCCTGCATCGATTTTAAATTCATCACTTACGTCTTTGGTGTACGTAGAATTAAGTTTAACATTAAAATCTACTTCACAGGTTTCAATTCTGAAGCTTGGGACATTCAGCAGCGCAATAAAAGGTACTGAAATTTCCACATCATCAGGAATGGTTTTTGGGTTGGTTGCACTTACCGGCTCATCTTCCTTAAAATCCGGGTTCGGAATATTTTTTTTGTATTTGAATTCTGCCATTCTCAGTTTTTTAGGACTGGCAGCATTGGCAGGATCTGTAAGTTCGAACCCAACTTCATTGATGAAATTAACAGTGGCAATAGATGCATTAGACTGTGCTTTTACACAGGCATCCAAAGGTCCGCCAATGATGGTAGCAAAATCAATACTTCCCAATTCTGCAGCAAAATCTGCGCTGGCAGCATCAGAGGTTCTGAAAATCTCTTCATCAGCAGCCATTCTACCGGCAATCAGTTTTATGATCTCAGAAGAGGCACCGGAGAAAGATTTTTCCCACTTTTCATCATAGTTCTTTTTGAACTCATCTACAATGGTTAATAATTCTTTGTTCGTCAATGAACTCAATTCTGAAGTTTCAATTCCTGATACTTTTTCGTACACTGCAGGAGTAAGCACTTTTTCTACTCCTGATAAAAGATCAATTAACTCATTTTTTGTTTTTTTGGCGTGGCTTGCTTCAAGCACTGATTTTAATGTTTCCATGTTGTTTTTGTTTTAAATTAATATTGTAAGACAAAATTATATTGCCGACCACCAAAACATTGCAGGAGAATCCCTTCACTTATCCCGGAAAAACACCCTAAAATAAAAAGCCTGAACTTACGATGGTAAGCTCAGGCTTTTGTGATGTATATTGCGGATGTTTATTTTATATAAACGTAAAGATGATATGAATTCTTCTTATTCTAAAGTAAGCTAAGAACGCAACAAGCTGCTGATGAAGCTATATGAATATGCGTTCGCTTAGAAAGAATCAATTTCATTGATTCCATCCTTTGCTCTCTTAAAAATATTACAGCATACAAATGAAAGCTTTGCGTTAAATTTAAATAGATCCAACATTTTTATGACGGTTTACGGCTATTGTTTTCCAGATTGATATCAGGAACAACAGAATTCGGGTCCAGCTTTACCTCATCAATTTCCTTGCTGGAATCTACCTTGAATGTCCATTCAGTATTTCTTTTCCAGACTTCAACAGGAATTTTCACCATCTGTGCAGTTCCATCTTTGAATTTCAACTGTACAGTAGTAGGCATCGGCATTTGCCCAATATTTTCAACGGTAATCTCAACTCCGTTTTTAAAGTCTCCGTTGATGTATTTTACGTTTTTAACAGCCTGATCAATTTTCCATTTATTAAAGAACCATCCTCTCCAGAACCAGTTCAGTTCCTCTCCGGAAACATTTTCCATGGTATGGAAAAAATCCCAGGGAGTAGGATGTTTAAAAGCCCAGCGATCTATATAGGTTCTGAATGCTTTGTCAAATTTTTCAGGACCCAGAATTGCTTCTCTTAAAACCTTTAATCCTGTTCCCGGTTTAAAATAAGCTAAAGCACCAATGCTTCTTTCTTTCATATTGTCCGGTCCTACCATTACAGGTTCCAGACTATCTGTCAACAGATACATTCCTGATCTTGCCAGATTCGGTTTACGGTAATATTCTCCTTTATTGAAAGCTTCGGTGGAAAGCCCGTTAATGAACGTGTTAAACCCTTCATCCATCCATGCGAAGAGTCTTTCATTAGATCCTACGATCATAGGAAACCAGTTGTGTCCGAACTCATGGTCTGTAACACCCCAAAGATCTTCTCCTTTGGAGTCCATATGACAGAAAACAATTCCCGGATATTCCATTCCTCCCTCATTTCCTGCTACATTGGTGGCAGCCGGATAGGTGTATTCATACCATTTTTTAGAATAATGCTCTATAGCAGCTTTCGTATATTCTGTAGATCTTCCCCATGCTTTGTCACCGGCACTTTCTGCAGGATAAGCTGAAATAGCCAAAGATTTCGTTCCACTGGGTAAATTTATTTTTGCGGCATCTAAAATAAATCCGGCAGATGATGCCCATGCAAAATCTCTGGTCTGATTAATTTTAAATTTCCAGGTCTTTGTACCGGAAGTTTTATTTTTACCGATTTCAGATTCAGGACGGATCATTACCGTTTTATCACTGTTTCTTGCCTCATTCCATCTTTTAATTTCTTCTTTACTGTACACTTCTTTCTCATTCAGAAGTTCTCCGGATGCCACTACATAATGATTGGCAGGAACTGTAATATTGGCTGTGATATTTCCATATTCCAAATAGAATTCCGAAGCTCCAAGGTAGGGTAATGTATTCCATCCTAAAACATCATCGTATACGCACATTCTCGGATACCATTGTGCTATGGTAAATATTTTACCGTTTTTAGTATCCTGTATTCCCATTCTGTCTGAACCATAATCAGGAGAAATAAAGGAATATTCAATTTCTATTTTGGTAACCCCTCCATTGGCTTTCAGCTCTTTGAGAAGATCAATCTGCATTCTCGTATCGGTAATGGTATATTTTACATCTTTCTTACCATCCAGTTTAACTGATTTAATGGTATATCCGCCGTTCAACTCTTCGCCATGAGCTCCATTTCGGCTTCCGGAAAGCGGAACTACTCCATTTCCTCTGGAGTCTTTCGCAAAAAGGTTCTGATCAAGCTGCAGCCACAGAAAGCCTAATTTATCCGGGCTGTTATTGGTATAGGTAATTTCTGCTGTTCCTGTAATTTCTTTTTTAGCTTCATTCAGGCTGACATTCAAATGATAATCTGCTGAATTCTGCCAGTAAGCATGTCCCGGTTGTCCGCTTGCAGAGCGGGTTGCTGTACCTGTCTGCGGATAAAAGAATGGCTTAAATGCTTCTACGTAATCATATTTCGGAGTCTGCTGTGCATATGCAGATCCTGAGAAGAGGACAACCGCAAGCGTCGAAACAAGGGTCGGAAGTTTAAAATTCATTTGAAAAGTATTATTTAGTGTATAGGTAAAAAAAACTCCCGGATTTGTTACACATCCGGGAGTTTTTTTATTATAAGTTTAATTTAATTTGATTTTTTGGCTTTTATCATGGCTTCCAAAGCATCCCACATTTCTTTAGGAATTGCTTCAAGCATATTGAATTCGCCGGCACCCTGAAGCCATTCTCCTCCATCAATGGTTACCACTTCCCCATTCATATATGCTGAATAATCAGAAACCAGATAAGCAGCAAGGTTGGCAAGCTCCTGATGCTCTCCTACTCTTCTCAACGGAACTTTTTTCTTCATATCAAATTTCTCCTGAAGATCTCCGGGAAGAAGTCTGTCCCAAGCTCCTTTTGTAGGGAAAGGTCCTGGTGCAATGGCATTGAAACGGATTCCGTATTTTGCCCATTCTACCGCTAAAGATCTGGTCATCGCCAGAACTCCGGCTTTTGCACAGGCTGATGGCACTACATAGGCAGAGCCTGTCCATGCATAAGTGGTTACAATGTTCAGTACAGTTCCCGGTGTTTTAGAATCTATCCAGTGTTTTCCTACGGAAAGGGTACAGTTTTTTGTTCCTTTTAAAACAATATCGAGAATGGAGTCAAAAGCAGAATGAGTTAGTTTTTCTGTTGGAGAAATGAAGTTTCCTGCTGCATTATTCAACAAAATATCAATCTTTCCGAATTCTTTCAGCGTTGCCTCTTTCATTGCTTCTACCTCTTCCCAGTTTCTTACATCACACGCTACGCAAAGCACCTTACCTCCGGTTTCATCTTCAAGTTCCTTAGCTGTGGTCTGCAGCTTTTCCAGATTTCTGGAAGTAATCACTACTTTAGCGCCCAGTTCAAGAAAGTATTTGGTCATCGCTTTGCCAAGACCGCTGCCGCCGCCTGTTACAATTGCTACTTTATCTTTTAGTGCCCCTTCGCGCAGCATAGGTTGTGTATATAGACTCATAAAATATTTTTTCTTAAAAATACTAAATATTGAAATGCAATCCTTTAAAATGGATTGATAAATAATGCTACAAATAATTATTCTCTCCCTATTTTTTAAAACCGGTAGACTTTTTTTAAATAAAATAGCCTGACAATTACTTACCAGGCTATTTTAATCTTGAAAAAAATAATGTATTAAGCTGTAACCACTCCTTTGAATGAAAGTGTCTTAGGAGTTTTGCTGTCACTTGTAGTAACGTTTACAGTCTTCATAAACGGACCAGCTGCTGCTGCATTATAGCTGGCTTCTACAAATCCTTTCTTCCCAGGCTGGATAGGTGTTTTGGTATAATCTGCAGTGGTACATCCGCAAGAAGGAGCTACATTTTGTATGATAATCGGTTTTGAACTTGTATTGGTGAATTCAAATCTGATCAATTTTGGTTTTCCCTGAGGAATATTTCCTACATCAATAGATTCTGATTTCCATTTAATGGCATCTGCAACCATTTTTACAATGGATGGAGCATCTGCAGTAAGTACATTAGCATAAAAAGGAGAGAATGCCAACACGGCTAAAAGAGCTGTAATTTTTAGTTTTTTCATGAGTATAAATTCTAATATTATTATATTTCGGTATGACAAATGTAAAGCAGACAGTGATTACAACTTGTTAACCGCTGTCAAACATTTGTTAACGAGTTGTTAATAATAAAAGATAAATAGATATTTTTGGATAATATTGTTTCAGGAAATGAAAATAAAAAGACTCAATATTATAATAACCCTGGGATTTGTTGCTATTATCGGGATTTTAATAGCACAGTTGATGTGGACGCGCCAGGCTTATAATCTTGAAGACAAAAAATTTAACCAGAAAGTCAATATTGCCTTAATGGAAGTCGCAGAAAAACTCTCAGGAGGAAAGACATCCTACACCGAAAATCCTGTACAGAATATTGCCAATGACTATTATGTGGTTAATATTAACAATGAATTTCATCCCGTAGTGCTGGAATATTATCTTAAAACAGAATTTACCCGTTTCCAGATCAATACAGATTATGTGTATGCACTATACAACTGCCACAGTGATAAAATGGTGTACGGAAAGTATATGACTACCCATCAGGAAAGCCCCGGCAACAAGGTAATCAATTTTCCGAAGCATAAAAATCTGATCTATTACTTTTCCATCCGCTTCCCGGATAAAACCACATACCTGATCAGTTCATTACGATTCTGGTATCTCCTTACATTTGCCCTTATCATCATCCTTTTGGTGTATGTATATTCTATTTATACGATCATTCAGCAGAAGAAGTTTTCGGAACTGCAGCGTGATTTTATTAATAATATGACTCATGAGTTTAAGACTCCTTTATCTTCGATACTTTTGGCTTCGGAAGCTCTCAATAAGCAGGAACTGGTACAGGATAATTCTAAACTGCAGACCTATACTTCCATTATCATCAATCAAAGTCACAAGCTTAACAGCCACATTGAGAAAATATTGAATATTGCTAAAAATGATGCGGCAGGACTGTCATTAAAGCCTCAAAAAATTCTGTTACTTCCTTTTATTCAGGAGATTGCTGATAATATTCGGCACAAAAACAAAGACCTCAGCATTGAGATTGATATTGAAAACAGTACTTCAGTAATGGCAGATGAATTTCACTTTACCAATATCATTTACAACCTGCTGGATAATTCTATCAAATATTGTGAAAGAAAGCCTGTGATTGAAATTTCAGCTTATAAAGATTCAAAAGGTTTATATTTAAAGTTTAAAGATAACGGAATGGGGATTCCTGCTAAAAATATTCCTCATATTTTCGATAAGTTTTACAGGGTACATACCAAAAGAAGTGAAGAAGTAAATGGTTTTGGGCTGGGATTATTTTATGTAAAAAAAGTAGTTCAGCAGCATCACTGGAAAATTTATGTGGAGAATAATGAAGACCCGGGAATTACCACAACGCTCTTCTTTCCGTTTTCAAATTAATCATGTGTAAGTATTATGGAGAAATCTAAAATTTTATATGCCGAAGATGACAAAACAATAGCTTTTCTGGTGGAAGACAGTCTGGAAAGCTATTATGACATCAGCTGTTATTCTGACGGTGAATCTGCTCTGGAAGCATTTAACAGTCGGGATTTTGATATCTGCCTGCTGGATATTATGATACCCGGGATGAACGGATTTGAGCTAGCACAAAATATCCGCAATAAAAATTCTGAAATTCCTATTATTTTCATTTCTGCAAAAGCTTTAAAAGAAGACAGAATCAAAGGGCTTAAAATTGGTGCAGATGATTATCTGGTAAAACCATTCAGTATTGAAGAACTGATGTTGAAAATTGAAGTTTTCCTTAAACGTACCAAGAAAACAGACGCTTCCCCTCTACAATATAAAGTGGGCAAATATGATTTTGATCCTAAAAACTATACCCTTCAAGGGATTGACAACCATATTACCCTTACCCAAAGAGAGTCTGATCTTCTTTTATATTTTATCCGCCACAAAAATCTGGTGGTCAAAAGACAGGACATTCTAAAGGCCATCTGGGGTGATGATGATTATTTTATGGGACGAAGCCTCGATGTATTTATTTCCCGGCTGAGAAAGGTACTGGCTGAAGAGCAAAACGTTTTAATAGAAAACCTTCACGGAATAGGTTTCCGTTTTTCTGAAAAAGAGTAAATAGTATTTAAACTAATTTAAAACACAACACTAAATGATGATTTCACTTTAATTTAAACTTTGAAAAATTGTCATTAATGAAAAATCACAAGTCTATTGTTTTTCTTTCTCTGGTACTTTTAAGTGCAAACTTTCATGCTCAAAAATTTGAAAAATTAGTACAATATGTCAACCCTCTGATCGGAACCGAAAAAATGGGACATACTTATCCCGGAGCTACCGTTCCTTTTGGTGCGGTACAGCTAAGTCCTGAAACAGATACTATTTCTTATGCGCTTAACGGAAAATATAATGGTGAGGTTTATAAATACTGCGCCGGCTACCGTTATGAAGATAAAACCATTGTGGGATTCAGTTCTACCCATTTCAGCGGAACAGGACATTCTGATCTCGGAGATTTTCTGGTGATGCCTACCGTAGGAAAACTTCAGCTGAATCCAGGAACAGCTTCCAATCCGGAAAGTGGTTACAGGAGCAGATTTTCGCATCAAAACGAAACAGCAGAAGCCGGATATTATAAAGTAAAACTGGATGATCACAATATCCTTGCAGAGCTGACCGCAACACCAAGAGTGGGAATTCACCGCTATACTTTCCCGAAATCTGATCAGGCTCATATTATTCTGGATCTGATGGCAGGCATTTACAATTATGACGGGAAAAATGTATGGACATACGTTCGGGTAGAAAACGGAAATATGATCACTGGCTACCGTCAGACCAACGGCTGGGCAAGAACCAGAACGGTTTATTTTGCGATGAAATTTTCCAAACCTTTTACATCGTACGGTCAGAAAAACTATGATGAGAAGCAGGTTTACAAAGGATTCTGGAGAAAATTCGACCAGAATAAAAACTTCCCGGAAATTGCAGGCAAGAACCTGAAAATGTATTTTGATTTTAATACCAATGAAAATGAAGTAATTGAAATAAAACTTGCGATTTCTCCGGTAAGCCAGACCAATGCTTTGGAAAACCTGGAAAAAGAAGCCGGAAATATTACCTTCGATGAGGCGAAAGCCCAGGCCCAGGACAACTGGAACAAAGAATTAAATAAAATTGTCATCAAAGGTTCTGATACGGAAAAAACGAATTTTTATACCGCCATGTACCATACCTTCATCAACCCCACCACTTATATGGACGTTAATGGAGAATATAAAGGACTGGATCAGAATGTTCATAAAGCAGATGGCTTTACCAATTATACCACCTTCTCTCTGTGGGATACTTACCGTACGCTTCATCCTTTCTTTAATATCATCCAGCCTCAACGAAATGGTGACATGGTAAAATCCATGATGGCACATTATAATCAATTCTCAATGAAAATGTTACCTGTCTGGTCACATTATGCCAATGACAACTGGTGTATGAGCGGCTATCACAGTGTAAGCGTTGTGGCTGACGCTATTATCAAGGGAAATTATCAAGGTGATCCTGAAGAAGCATTGAAAGCCTGTATAGAAACAGCTAATAAAAGGAATTACGAGGGCATCGGACAATACATTGATCTTGGATATATTCCGGCTGAAAAAAACGGAACATCAGTTTCCAATACATTAGAATATGCCTATGATGACTGGGCGATTGCTCAACTGGCAAAACATTTAAACAAAACAGATATTTACAATCAGTTTATGAAACGGTCTGAAAACTGGAAAAATAATTTTGACAAAACCATCGGATTTATGCGTCCACGTCTGGCAGATGGAAGCTTTAAAAAAGATTTTGATGTGCTAAGTACCCACGGACAAGGCTTTATTGAAGGAAACTCATGGAACTACAGTTTCTTTGTTCCACAAAATCCGGATGAGCTGATCACCATGATGGGTGGAAAGAAAAAATTTGCTTCAAAACTGGACGAACTGTTCACCATGCATTTACCTGATGAATTCTTTGCAGACACTGAAGATATTACACGGGAAGGAATTATTGGTGGATATGTTCATGGGAACGAACCTGCTCACCATGTTGCTTATTTCTATAACTGGGCAGGGCAGCCGTGGAAAGCACAGGCACAGATCCGCCGTATTCTGGAAATGCAATATAAAGCTACACCTGATGGGCTGGGCGGAAATGATGATGCCGGACAAATGAGTGCATGGTATATTTTAAGTTCATTAGGATTTTATCCTGTAGCTCCGGGATCAGAGAACTATTCTATCGGAAGCCCGGCGATTGATCACGCTGTACTGAATCTGGAAAACGGAAAAACTTTTGAAATTGAAGCGATCAATCAGAGTCCCCCAAATATATATGTTCAGAAAGTTCTTCTGAATGGAAAAGAGATTAAGAATTTTATTTTAAAGCATTCTGATATTATGAATGGAGGGAAACTTACATTTTATATGGGAAGTAAAGCAAAGAAATAAAAAAAGTAAAATGTAAAAAATATGTTTTGGCTGAAGCCAATGGAAAATCAAATATAAAGAGAGCGGGCTAAAGCCCGCTCCTATTGAATTATCACAATAATCTCAAGCTAATTCAAGATCATATGCTGCGATTTTGTCTTATTAATCTCTTGGTTCAAAAAGCAATCTCTCACCAAATTTCTCCTCTGCAATTTTTCCATTGTCATATATCAGATGTCCATTAACAAAAGTATGGGTAACTTTAGAGTGGAAATTCATTCCTTCTAATGGACTCCATCCGCATTTGTATAGTAAATTGTCTTTGGAAACCGTCCAGTCTTCATTTAAATCTACTAAAACCAAGTCTGCTTTATATCCTTCTCTCACAAAACCTCTTTTTTCAACTTTGAAAAGGATTGCCGGATTATGACACATCTTTTCAACGATTTTCTCAAGGGAGATTTTACCGTTTTTATAGTTTTCAAGCATTACGACCAGTGAATGCTGTACCAAAGGTGCCCCTGAAGGACATTTTGTATATACATTGTTCTTCTCTTCTGCGGTATGTGGAGCGTGATCTGTAGCAATCACATCTATTCTGTCATCCAGCAAAGCTTCCCAAAGGGCATCTTTATCTTTTTGAGTTTTTACAGCAGGGTTCCATTTGATAAGACCACCTCTTGTTTCGTAATCATCGTTGGTAAATGTAAGATGATGAACACATACCTCAGCGGTGATCTTTTTATCTTGTAAAGGAATATCATTTCGGAAAAGCTCCATTTCCTTTGCTGTTGAAAGGTGGAAAACGTGAAGTCTCGCTCCTGTTTTTTTCGCAAGTTCAATCGCTTTGGATGAAGATTTATAGCAAGCTTCTTCACTTCTGATCAGATGGTGGAATTTTACAGGAATATCATCCCCATATTCATCCATATATTTCTGTGTATTGGCTCTGATGGTAGCTTCATCTTCACAGTGCACAGCAATCAGCATTTTGGTATTGCTGAAAATGTTTTCCAGAGTTTCAGGATTATCAACCAGCATATTTCCTGTAGATGATCCTAAGAATAATTTAATCCCCGGAACATTTCTGGGATTTGTTTTTAAAACTTCTTCCAGATTATCATTAGTTCCCCCCATCATAAAACCGTAATTGGCATATGCTTTTTGGGAAGCAATTTCATATTTATCTGCTAATAACTCCTGGGTAACAGCGTTTGGAACAGTATTCGGCTGATCTATAAAACTGGTGATCCCTCCGGCAATGGCCGCTCTTGATTCGCTTTCAATATCGCCTTTATGAGTAAGTCCCGGCTCACGGAAATGCACCTGATCATCTATTACTCCGGGAAGAAGATATTTACCTGAACCATCAATGATCTGATCTGCATCTTCAGAAATTCCGGCAGTTATTTTAGAGATTAAATCATTTTCTATCAGTATATCGCTTTCAAAGACTTTTCCTTCGTTGACGATATTTACATTTTTTATAAGAACTTTCATTTCAATTTATTTCGCTGTAAAATTAAGATTTTAAGTTTTAATTCACCCCAAAATCGCAAAACGAATGCTTAAAGTTTTACATTTGCAAAAAAAAAACGACTTTGTATAAGAAACTATTAGGACAGACAGCGGTATATGGGCTTAGCTCCGTATTGGTCCGTATTTTTCCATTTATCATTGCACCCATCGTTACAAAGGCTTTCGGACCAGCTGCTTCGTCACCGTTTGTAGACTGGTATTCCATTGCAGGTGTAATTACGGTATTGCTTACACATGGCATGGAAACTTCTTTTTTCCGATTTGCACAAGAGGATAACATTGACAAAAAAACATTGATTTCAACCTGCTCAATGAGTATCATCAGCATGGGATTAATTTATCTTATTCTAGGCTATGTCTTCAGATTTCAGCTTGCTGAAGCCTTTGAAACTCCTGATCAGGTCAATTTTCTAATCATATTCTTATTTATTCTCTCATTAGATGCATTTTCCACTATTCCATCTGCTATATTGAGATTACAAGGCAAGCCATTCAAATATATGTTTTCCAAGGTAGCAGGTTCCCTGGTTTACTTTTTACTGGTTTTGTTTTTCATCAGATGGCTTCCTAAGCATCCTGAGGGAGTACTTGGGTTAAAATATAATCCTGACTTCGGGGTTGGATATGTCTTCGTTGCTAATCTCATCCAAAGTATAATTACCCTTTTGATTGTAGGAAAGGAATTCTTCAGCTTCAGCATTTCCAAATTTGATTTCGGATTATGGAAAAGAATTATAAACTATTCCTGGCCGGTAATGATTGCGGGATTAGCCGGTATAGTGAATCAGACATTGGACAGGCAGTTCTTGAAATACCTTCTTCCCGGAGAAGAAGCACGTCACCAGATTGGGGTATATGGAGCGGTCTACAAGATTGCCACCTTCATTACTGTTTTCAGACAAGCCTATCAACTGGGGATTGAACCTTATTTTTTTTCAAGTTTCAAGAACAAAGACTCTCACAAGACCTACGCTGTATTGATGGATGTTTTTGTCATCTGTAGCTGTATCATTTATATGGCACTCATGGTAAATCTTCAATGGATTTCAGAAAAATACCTGAGAAATCCTCTCTACTATGAAGGGATTGAAATCATTCCTTTTATAATGCTAGGAGCTTTATTCCTGGGAATCTACCTTAACCTTTCCATATGGTATAAGTTATCAGACCAGACAAGAGTTGGCTTATATATTTCTGTTATTGGAGCATGTATCACCATTCTTATCAACTTCTTATTCATTCCTCAATATGGATATTGGGCAAGTGCCATGGCAGCGCTGATTACCTTTCTGTCTATGATGATCATTTCCTATATTTGGGGACAAAAGCAATATCCTATTCATTATAATACAGGAAAAATACTGATGTATCTGAGCTTCACCATTATCGGCTCATTGATTTCATTCTATTATTTCAGAACCAATTATTTGATAGGCAACCTATTTCTCATATTATTCTTAGCTTTGGTACTTTTTAAGGAAAAGACGATAGTATCCAAAATCATCAAAAGACCTTAAACTTTGGTCTTTATTTTGCTTGTAAACAGTCCTATTGTTAATCTAAACAATTATTTAAAAAGATATAAATCATACTTCATCAAAGGTTTTAATTATTATCTTTAACCTAAATATTCAGAACAACTAACAAAACATCTTTTATACATATAATTTATGAAAATTATTGTCCCTATGGCTGGACGTGGTTCCAGATTACGTCCACATACACTGACAGTTCCAAAACCTCTTATTCCTATTGCAGGAAAACCTATCGTACAGAGATTGGTGGAAGACATTGCTAAAGTTGCAGGAGAAAACATTGAAGAGGTAGCTTTTATCATCGGAGATTTTGGACCTGAGATCGAAAGATCCCTTATTCAGATTGCTGAAAAGCTGGGAGCAAAAGGAAGTATTTATTATCAGAACGATCCTCTTGGGACCGCTCACGCTATCAAATGTGCAGAACAATCTATGCAGGGAGATATCGTTATTGCTTTTGCAGATACTCTTTTCCGCGCAGACTTCCAGTTGGACAAAAATTCTGACGGTGTAATCTGGGTGAAAAGTGTTGAAGATCCATCCGCTTTCGGAGTAGTAAAATTAGATAATTATGGTTTCATTACCGACTTTGTTGAAAAGCCAACTACTTACGTTTCAGATCTTGCCATTATCGGTATTTATTATTTCAACAGCGCTGAAAAGCTAATGGAAGAAATTAATTATATCATGGATAATGATATTAAAAACGGGGGCGAATACCAGTTAACAACAGCTCTTGAAAACCTCAGAGCTAAAGGCGCTAAGTTTACCCTTGGAAAAGTAAATGACTGGATGGATTGCGGTAATAAAAATGCTACCGTAGAAACCAACAGCAAAATTCTTGAATATGAAAGAGAGGCAATGACTCATTTTCCTGCTTCTGCTGTGATTGAAAACTCGCTGATCATTCAGCCTTGCTTTATTGGAGAAAATGTAAAAATATCCAATTCAAAAGTAGGACCTGGTGTTTCATTAGGAAACAATACCATCATTGTCAATTCAAACATTGAAAATTCCCTGATCCAGGAAAATACAAGAATTAATCATGGAAATCTATCCAATTCTATGATCGGTAATTCTGCACAATATTTCGGAGTTTCCAGAGAAATTTCTTTAGGTGACTATTCTGTTTTAGATTTTCTATCTAAATAAGGATATAAAATATTTAACTTAAACAACACATCATCAAACCACACAAAACATTTTGTGTGGTTTGGCGTTAATATTGCAACGTATTTTTTAATTAAAGATAAATACATGAAAAACTGGATCCCATTTCTTTTATTGCTTCTTGCCTTATCATCCTGTAAGACCCGTAATGCTGCCCAAAACAATACTGATCATACACGGGACAGCATTAATACTACCAAAGACAATGGAAATCCAAAAGATGCAAATGAACCGGTAAACGATAAACTTACTTTCTATGAACATGTATTAATTCCGCCAAAATTTGAACAAATCAAAATAGACAGCAAAGTAAGAGTAGAAACAGGAAGTTATGTTCCTACACTGGACGCAACCATCTATATTGAAAATGATAAAAAGGTGTGGATGAATCTTAAAGCATTATTCATCAATGCTGCCAGAGGTATTGCCACTCCGGAAGGTATAAAAGGACAGGATAAAATTAATAAAACCTATATAGATTCCGATTTTGACTATCTTAATAATCTGCTGAATGTTAATTTCATTGATTATAAATCATTGGAAAAAATCTTACTGGGAAGAACTTTTGTAAAAATCAACGACAGACAGTTTGATCTCACTCAAAATGCACAGGGTTTTAAAATGGTTTCCAATAAAAATCAGAAAATCGTAACGGATGAAAAAAACAGAGAATACAAAGTGGCACTCCAATACGACACCAATTACGATTTGTTAGCCGTCAATTTAAAAGATATTCTGTCATCAGATGAACTGGAAGTTTCTTACAGTGACTGGAATGAATACGAAGGAATACGCCTTCCGAAAAATGTTAAAATAATTATAAAAGGCTCAAAATCTAGTCAGATTTTACTGGAAAACACGAAATTTGACTTTTCGAGGATGGAAACACCTTATTCTGTACCATCCAGTTATAAGAAAATTGAGATTAAATGATTAGAAAATTTAGCTTTTTAATAGGTGTTTTGATGTTCGGACTGCACCAGGGACAGCAGACCAAAGAACAGCTGCAGAAGCAGAATGCCGAACTTAAAAAACAAATTGCACAAATAAATACCGATTTAGCTAAAACCAGAAGTGAATCAAAACTTTCCGTAGCCTATCTTTCTAATGTCAACCAAAAATTGGTTTTAAGAGAAAAGGTTTATAATAATACGCAGAAAGAAAAAAGATTCATTGAGGATGATATCTACTTACGTCAGCTGGAAATCAACCGTCAGAATAAAGAACTTGCCGTTTTGAGGAAAAACTATGCTGAAGTTTTGGTGAATGCTTATAAAAACAAAGGAGTACAGAACAAAGTAACTTTTATACTTTCTGCTAAAAATTTAGGAGAAGCTATACGAAGAGTTCAGTATCTGAAACAATACTCAGACTATCAGGATAAAAAAGCAGCTGAAATCACAGATGCTGCCAATCTTATCAAAAAGACCATCGCACAAAAACAAAATTCTGTAAAAGCGAAGGAATCTCTGTTGGTTAACCAACAGAAAGATCTGGCAACCATCAATGCCGAAAGAGCTCAAAAAGAACAATTAGTAGCCGAATTCAAGAAAAATGAATCCAAATTAACAGCCGAACTTAAGCAAAAACAAGTTCAGTCTAAAGCATTGGAAGGACAGATCAGAGCTATTATTGCAGAAGAGATCAGAATTGCCAAAGCAGAAGAAGAAGCCAGAAAAAAGGCGGAAGCAGAAAAAATACGTTTAGCAAAACTGGCTGCTGAAAGAGAAAAAGCAAGAATCGAGGCGGAAGCTAAAGCAAGAGCTGAAGCCCTTGAAAGAGAAAGAAGAATTGCAGAAGCTGAAGCTAAGAAAGCCGCAGACCTTGCAGCAAAAAGAGCGGAAGAAGAAAGAAAACGTAATGAAGAAGCAGCAAAGGCAGAAGCTAACGCAAGAGATGAAGCCAGAAGAGTAGCCGCTAAAAAAGCTTCTGATGAGGCGAATGCAAGAGCTAAAGAAGCTGCCGATAAACTCGTTGCCGCGAGAGCAGCAGAAGCAGCCCTTACAAAAAGAAAAGAAGAAGATAAAAAAGCAGCAGAGACCAAAGCCATGACAAGCTACGGAGTTTCCACCGCTACAGGAAACAGCTTTGCAGACAACAGAGGACGACTCAGTTATCCTGCAGACAGAGCCGGACAAATCACTCACCGTTTCGGAAGACAGCCACACCCGGTTTTCAAAAATATTACAGAAGAAAATAACGGGATCAAAATTTCCGTTCCTTCGGGTACACGCGCAAAATCAGTGTTCCCGGGATCAGTATCTTCAGTTCTCGCCAACAATGACGGAACTAAGACTGTAATCATTAAACACGGAAGTTATTTTACCATTTATTCCAACTTAGGAAACGTAAGTGTTTCCAAAGGACAGCAGGTTTCATCAGGAACTCCGGTAGGTACAATTGCTCAGGATTTTGATGGTGCTTATACACTTGATTTCCAAGTATGGAACGGAAGTACACCAGTTGATCCATTAGGTTGGATTTCATATTAAAAAAAGTGTAACTTTACAAAAATTTTAAGAGATGAATACACTAACAATACTTGCCTTATCTTGGCAGCACATCCTTATCGTAGCAATACTTTTGGTATTACTTTTTGGAGGAAAGAAAATTCCGGAATTAATGAGAGGAGTAGGTTCTGGAATCAAAGAATTTAAAGATGCAGTAAAAGAAGAAGATAAACCAGGTTCTGAAAACAAATCGGCTTCCAACAATAACAATTCTTCCAGCAACTAAAATTCCGTAGAATTAATGAAATTTACTGAGACTGCATGGAAAGTCTTCAATCAAGCTATTGAAGACTATCACGTGTCTGATGACGTTAACACTCTAATTAATAACCCGTTCGAAAAAGATAGTTTGGAACGGATTTTGTATGCAAAGAACTGGATTGATACCGTTCAATGGCATTTGGAAGATATAATTAGAGATGAAAATATTGATCCGGCTGAAGCTCTTCAACTGAAGAGAACGATAGACGCTTCCAATCAGAAAAGAACTGATCTGGTAGAATATATTGACAGCTGGTTTCTTAATAGGTTTGAAAATATAACTCCTAAACCTGAAGCAAAAATAAATACAGAAACTCCCGCTTGGGCAGTAGACAGGCTATCAATTCTTGCATTAAAGGTTTATCATATGTCGTTAGAAGCCAATAGAGAATCCGCTTCTGAAGAACACAGAAACAACTGCCAGGCCAAACTGGATGTTCTGCTTACTCAGAAAGAAGACCTATCAACTTCTATAGATCAGTTGCTTACTGATATTGAAAACGGTAATGTTAAGATGAAAGTGTACAAACAAATGAAAATGTACAATGATGAAAGTCTTAACCCAATCCTTTATCAAAAAGGGCAACAAAAATGAAACGACTATTTTTCTTTGGAGTACTTATCATATTAACATCTTCCTGCGCAACGGAAAAGCTTAATCTTTCTCCGTTGTCAAATAATTTTTATAGTGATGCTAAAGGTTCTGATTCAGACAGAAGCTCAAAGAAGAATTTTAATATCAATATCAAACAGAATGTCAATGCCTCTGAAATTTCAAACATGATCTCTACTTTTCCTAAGTTTAAAAACAACGGATTAAATGATGAGATTACCAGCTTGAAATACAGTCTTCAGAATTATTTATATGCTATTGATGCCAGCAATTCTGCAGGAAAAAGCAGAGCCCTTAAAAGCTTTGAAAAATCATATAAAAAAATTCAAAAGCTAAGGCAAAATCTTGACAGAGACGACGATGAAGTTCTTAACAGATATCTGGTTCGTTTAAAAACCAATATTTCTGTTATTGAAGACACTTTGCCAGGAAGTTAAAACTAATTGAACTATCAATGATTAAAATTCAGGCGGAAGCCAATGTTCCCACAGAGCACGGCACTTTCCGAATGATTGCTTTCTCCGAAAACGAAAACGACTGGATGCCCCACATGGCCATTGTTGCTGAAAATACAGATTTTTCAAAACCGGTCAATGTTCGTTTCCATTCAGAATGTATTACCGGAGAAGTTTTCCATTCAAAAAAATGTGAATGCGGCCAACAATTGGATGCTGCAATGAAATATATCCATGAAAACGGTGGAATTATCATCTACCTTCGCCAGGAAGGAAGGAATATCGGGATCATCAACAAACTGAAGGCATACTCACTACAGGAAAAAGGTCTGGACACTGTACAGGCTAATCTTGAACTGGGACTTCCTGCAGATGACAGAAACTTTGGTATAGCCATTGAAATCCTTAATCTACTGGAGGTAAAAGATATTAACCTTCTCACCAATAATCCTGAAAAGGTAAAGTATGTGGTAGACAGCAATATTCACCTTAATTCAAGAGTCCCGTTACAGATTCCTGCCAATGAAATAAGCAAGGGATACCTGCAAACAAAAAAAGACTTCTTTGGACATCTTCTTGATGACAATGATAACTAAATAAAAGAAAGCCTCAGAGTTACTCTGAGGTTTTTTTATTGATCCTTTTTCCGGCTCATACAGACTCAAAATTACCCTCTGAACATTTTGATACAGATAAGAAAATATACTTACATTAAAAGTTTTTTATTTATATGTGATAAATATCTTCCCTATTTTTAGCAATAAATCAAAAGCCCCGGAAGATATTCTCCCGGGACTTTTTTAATTATAAAAAACTGAAAAGATATTTCTAAATTATTTAGTCTTGATTTTAGACTCGTCGATATTGTAATATTTAATTACACTTTTATAATCGTTGTAATCTACGGCAGTACCTTTCGCCATTTTTGCTCCACCAGTTCCTGTTCCATTTGCAGGAAGAATAAGAACTCTGAATTTTTTATTCTGATAGTATGACGGATTCGCTGTCAAGCTGAATGTATTTGTAGAATTGATATTAATAGTAGCAGCATATTTACTGAAATCAAAAATATAATCTACAGCATCATTATTTCCATTACCCACATAAGATGTATAGGGAAGAAGTTTCCATACAGGAGAATCTCCATCAGTTCCAATCTGCATATAAATAAGCACCATATCGGATTGTACTAATGGCTTGTTAAAATCATCACTCCATCTGTAAAGATTGTCGGTAATTTTAGTAAAATTAGGGCTTATATCAAATGATTGGTTTATTGTATCATAATCTGTTCCTTGTACCACAACATCATCATTGTTATCACAGCTGTATGCAGTAAAACCTACAGCACCAAGGAATAAGAAGAGAAGTATTTTTTTCATTTCTATTAAAGTTTAGTTATTATACATATTGCGTATTCAAATCATATACCAAAAAACTCAAAAACTTTGTTTTCCTCACTTTTTTAATTGTATTTTTGTTCTTATTCAAAAAAGTCATGAAGAAATTATTATATACTTCACTCTTTATTGTCACATTGATAAACCCTAATGTGAAGGCACAATATCAGCCAAAAAATGTTTCCAAGGAAGATGTAAAAAAAGCTCAGCAATGGGTTGATACCACATATAAAAATCTTTCTCAGGATGAAAAACTAGGACAGCTTTTTATTGTGGCATTATATACCAACAGAGGAGAAGACTATATCAGCCAGGTAAGGAACATTGTTACGAATGATAAAATAGGCGGTCTGATTTTAATGCAGGATGATGCAGCAAGGGAAATTAATCTGGTGAATGAATTTCAACGAACCTCTAAAGTTCCTTTAATGATCGGAATGGATGCAGAATGGGGACTCTATCAGAGAATTGCCACGGCTCACAAATTTCCATGGGCAATGACATTAGGTGCTATTCAGGATAAAAAACTGGTGTATCAGATGGCTGCAAAAATTGCACAAGATTGTCACAGAATGGGTATCAACTGGGATTTTGCCCCTGTAGTAGATGTAAATACCAATCCTAATAATCCGATTATAGGGAACAGAAGTTTTGGCTCTGAAGTGAATAATGTAATCAGCTCTGCCCTATCCTATTCTAACGGTCTTCAGGATAACAATATATTAGCTGCTATTAAACACTTCCCGGGACATGGAGATACCAGCACAGATTCTCACCTTGATCTTCCTGTAGTTTCTCACGATATTGAAAGACTTAACACCGTGGAACTGGCTCCATTCAAGGCATTAATGAATAAAGGAATTGGCGGGGTAATGGTTGCTCACTTATATGTTCCAGGCTTAGAATCTGGAAAGGGAATCCCAGCTTCAGTTTCTAAAAATATTATTACAGGATTACTGAAAAATAAATTAGGATATAAAGGTTTAATCATTACAGATGCTCTGAACATGGGCGCTGTAGCGAATAAATACCAACCGGGCGAACTGGATGCTATGGCCTTTAAAGCAGGAAATGATATTATGCTTTTCTCTCAGGGTGTTTCTGAAGGTAAAAAACTGATCCAAAAAGCTATTGATAAAGGAGAAATTCCACAATCCAGAGTGGAAGAAAGTGTGAAAAAGATCTTACTAACAAAATATTTTCTTGGCCTTACCCAATACACTCCTAAGAACCCTGAAAATATCAATAAAGATTTAAATAACGATTCTCACACCCAATTGGTACAGAATCTTTATTCCAATGCCCTGACTTTATTAAAGGATGAAAAGAAATTACTTCCTCTTACAGGAAAACAGATTTATTATGTTCCTCTGGAAGAAGCGCCTTATCAAACTTTTGCCAACCGATTAGGAAACAATGCCATCATTAAAAAAGCTGGCGAAATTAATACGATTCCAGCGGGATCTACAGTTATTGTAGGTTTCCACAAAGACAATTCTACGGCTTATAAACCCTATAAAATATCCGCAGAATCTAAAAAAGTACTTTCCGATCTTACCAAAAATCAAAATGTTATTTTGAATGTATTCGGAAGTGCTTATGCATTAAAGGATATTGATATTTCAAAAGTTTCAACAGTTCTTGTTTCTTATGAAAACAATGACGATTCTATGAATGCAACTGCAGATGCTTTAAACGGAAAAACAAAAATATGGGGAAGACTTCCTGTATTGGTTAATGATCAGCTGAAGCCTGGAATGGGTCTAGATCTAAATGTGACAACCTCAACAAACACCAAATAATACAAAATTAAAACAATAATAATCTAATGAAAATAGGCATACTTTGCTATCCCACCTATGGAGGAAGCGGAATTGTAGCAACAGAATTAGGAATGTCCCTTGCCAATAAAGGGTATGAGGTACATTTCATCAGTTCTGCACTTCCTGCAAGATTAGACATTACCAACCCGAATATTTTCTTTCACAGGGTCAATGTTCAGACCTATCCTCTTTTTCAGTATCAGCCTTATGATATTGCATTAAGTTCGATGATCTACAGGGTTGTCAATCTTTACAAGCTGGATCTTCTACACGCACATTATGCCATTCCGTATGCATATGCCGCTTTTACGGCAAAACAAATGCTTAAGGAGGACAATAATGATATTCCGTTGGTGACTACTTTGCATGGTACAGATATTACCCTTGTAGGTCAGCACCCCAGTTATAAACACGCAGTAGAATTTTCGATCAATCAGTCTGATGCTATTACTTCAGTTTCTGAAAGTCTGAAAAAAGATACCCTTCAGTTTTTCAACATCAAAAAAGAGATTCAGGTGATTACCAACTTTATTGATAATTCTGAATTTGATGACTGTTCTGAGTGCCAGAGAACACAGTTTGCCAATCCTGATGAAAAGATTCTGATCCACGTATCCAACCTTCGCCCTGTAAAACGTGTAGACGAAGTGCTGCAGATCTTTAAAAATGTGGAAAAAAAGGTAAAATCCAAACTGATTATCATTGGTGAAGGCCCTGACATGGAAAAAGTAAATCAGTTTCTGGAGGAAAACCCTGAGCTTATTTCCAAAATACGTCTCTTAGGAAAGGTGAATGATCTTTATAAAATCTTACAGCTTTCGGATGTATTTCTTCTGCCTTCTGAACAGGAAAGTTTTGGTCTTGCGGCTTTGGAAGCCATGGCAGCTTATACGCCGGTCATCAGTTCCAATGCGGGAGGAATTCCTGAGGTAAATATTCAGGGAGAAACCGGATTTCTTGCTGAAATCGGAAATGTGGAAGCCATGAGCAACTACACCATCAAATTGTTAAGTAATGATGAACTTTTAGCCAAAATGAAGCAAAATGCGAAAGATCAGGCGATAAAATTCGATTTGAAAAACATTCTTCCTATCTATGAGAAAATGTATAGAACAACCATAGAAAATTTTAATAAGGAGCTGACGAAAGTATAATATTTCTATTATATTTACGTCATACTTATGACGGAAAAATTACTTCAATATCTTTGGAACTATAAGATTTTCAAATATTTTGACTTCAAGGATATTGAAGGAAATTCCGTTGAGATTATCCATTTCGGAAAATGGAACAAAAATGCAGGCCCTGATTTTCTTGATGCTAAAATCAAAATCAATGGCTTACTTCTCGCAGGAAATATAGAACTGCATGTACGCTCTTCAGACTGGATTTTCCACAATCATTCCCAGGATCCCAATTACCAGAATATCATTCTCCATGTTGTATTCCAGCATGACACAGACATTAATGAACTTAACGGAAAGCAGGTTTCAACGTTAGAGTTGCAAAATTATATCGATAAAAATATTCTTTGGAAATATGAAAAGCTTATAAATGGTGATGAATTTATTGCCTGTGAAAAAATTTTTGATCCGAAAAAAATCCCGTTGAATTTTTATGAAGAAAGTATCCTGAAAAAGCTGGATGAGAAATCTTCAGAACTTGAACAGAGTTTACATCTATATAAAAATAATTTTGAGGCTGTTTTATTTCACAGTTTTGCGTACTCATTTGGTTTAAAAGTAAATGCTTCTATTTTCAGGCAGATTGCAGAAAGTGTAGATTACAGTATTATCAATAAAATCCGTCAGAATCCTCTTCAGCTTGAAGCCCTGCTATTCGGAATTTCAGGATGGCTGGACGCTCCTAAAGACGGTCAGATGAAAATATGGAAAAGAGAATTCGATTTCGTTAAAGCCAAATTTTCCATTTCTGATGTAAAAATTCATCCTAAATTTTTAAGATTAAGACCTCCCAATTTCCCAACCATCCGATTGTCTCAATTAGCAGATCTTTACCAACATCAGAATTTGTTTTCAAAAATTATGGAAGCGAGAAGTGCAGAACAGCTGTACACAATTTTCAAATCTATAAAAGCCTCTGAATATTGGGATTTTCATTTTAATTTCGGAAGTATTTCCAAAGTACAGCCCAAAACATTGAGTAAAGATTTTGCAGATCTTCTCATTTTAAACACGGTAATCCCTTTACAATATGCTTATTACAGATATCATCAGGAAAAAATTGCAGACGACATTATTGAGCTTTACAAAACTGTTGCCGGAGAGAAAAACACCATTATTACAAGCTGGAAAAAACTTGGATTAAAGGTCAGCAATGCAATGGAAAGTCAAAGTCTAATTTATCATTATAAAACCTATTGCGAGCCGAAGAACTGCTTAGCGTGCGCTATCGGATTCAAACTTTTAAAAGGATAACCTTATTTGGGCACTTTTGTCAATCAAAAATCTTTGTCAAAAAAAATCCTTAACTTTGAGTATTAGATTCAAACTTTTAAATAACAATCTGAAAATGCTGAGTAATATCCGTCATAAAATGGAAAGAGAATGGTTTGGTGTTCTGACCAGAATGGGGGCTAAGCTGGGAATTCCTGTTTCTAAATTGAGAATTTTCTTCATCTATTCCACTTTTGCAACAGCTGGTTTTTTCTTTCTGATCTACCTGGGATTGGCATTCACCCTTTGGATTAAAGATATTTTCATCACCAGAAGACCTAGCGTCTTTGATTTATAAAATTATGGAATTTTTACCGATTATTTCCGCGGAAGATCCTGGAGTTCAGGAAATCTATAGTTCTTATAGTTCGACTTTTCCTGTAGACGAACAAAGAGATAAAGATCAGTTTGAAAGCTTATTTTCAAATCCTTATGTGGAATTCATGTCTGTTATCCATGAGTCGGAAGCTATCGGCTACCTCATCCTATGGAAGCTGAGTTCCTTTGTTTTTGTAGAACATTTTGAAGTGTTTGAAGCATTCAGAAGTAAAAAGCTGGGTTCTCATATTATGAATCATTTATCTGAAAGTTATCCAAGTATTATCCTGGAAATTGAACCTGCAGAATTGAGCGAAGATGCATCAAGACGGTATTCCTTTTATCAGAGAAATAATTTTAGCCTGATTGACACCACCCATGTACAACCTAGTTATGGTGAGGGAAAAAAATCTTTAAACTTATGGCTGCTTGCCAACTATACTCCTGAAAATATAGAGGAAGCTAAAAAAGAAATTCATGAAATTATTTATGCTTAAAATATAAAACGCCGGAAAGCTATTCCGGCGTTTTTTTTACTGATATTTATATTAATTTACTTCATACTCCAGTTTGATGGTAATACTGGCTTCTTTTTCTTTGGATGAAGTATTAAAAGTTCCGCCATAGGAATAATCTTCATTGGAGTTGGGTGCTGTAATCTGAATCACACCCATGGTTGCCTTTTTCAGATTTCCCAGACTGCTTCCTGAGTTTTCCGCAATTTTCTCAGCACGTTCCTTTGCATCCTTCGTGGCGCTGGCGATCATTTCCTGTTTCACTGTAGCCAGTTTGGTGTAGAAATAGGCTGGTGAAGAAGAAGTGAATTCAATTCCGCGGTTGATAATTTCGGTAATATTTCTGGATAAGTTTTCAATTTTCCCTACCTCTTTACTTTCAATAGAAACTTTTTGGGTAAGATTGTAACCGGAAAATTCTCCCTGAACATAATTTCCGTTTGAATCATTATAGCTTCTGAACTGTTTCTGAATATCTACCGAAGAAAACACGATCTCCTTCTGTTGTATTCCTTTTGAAAGCAGATAGTCATTGATTACTTTTCTATCCATTGCCAGTTCATCATAGGCCGATTTCAGGTCTACATTATTTTTGGAAAAACTTCCGGACCAGGTGATCAGATCGGATGTAAACTGTTTGGTTCCTAACCCTGTTACGGAGATGGTATTTTCGGATTTATTCCTGTTTTTAATAGCATTTCCTAAAAACCCGAGGCCAATGACAAAACCTAGTGCCGCAATCGCTACTGCAAAAATGTTTTTATTCATAAAATTTGTGAATTTGGATTGTTACCATAAGAGTGTATCAATTTTTATTCCAATATTTTAAGAATTTATTAACATTTAAATTACTTTTGATTTTGTTGTAATCGCTCTATAAAAAGAGGTGCTGTTTCTTCCAGCCTCAGCATAACTCCGGAAAGATTTCTTGCTTTTACGTAGGTTCTTACCTGAGGTTTTGCTAAAAATGAAAACTGAATAAATTCTGAAATTCTGTCACCAGGAATTCCGGCTTTGATAAAATATTCATCGTCTATTCTATCCCGAACCCAGGCGATATGTTCCTGAAGATCATCATATCTGTATTGTCTTTTCTGCCGTCTGGCTTTCCCGCTAATCAGATCATATACGCCCTGAACATTGAGGTTTCCTAAAAGTATGGGTAAAAGAACACTTTTCACTTCTGCCGGCTTTTCCCTCATTTTTCCTACGGGCTGCGGAAGACCAACAGCATCTCTTACCTGCTCTCCTTTATCTACTTTGGCCACTATCCGGGAATCTGTTTCCAGATCTCCGGTGAGTTTTTTTACAATTTTTACTTCACCCACATCTCTGGGAATCTGGCGAAGTGTAATAAACAGAGGTAAATTATTGCCATTGGTAAGAACTCTTCTGGAGACTCTGTTGAAATCTTCTTTTACAAATCTTAATTCATCGTTAGGATTGGCATCAATAGAAAATATACCGTCAGAATCAGAATATACTTTCTTATCAGTAGACATGTTAATCACGATCACTTTACTTAAATTTTCGCCATTGTCATCCACTATCCGCCCCGTTACTTTCTGTTGAGACAAAACAAAAGTACTGCAGAGAAGCAGCAGGAAAAGAAAGATTTTTCTTTGCTTTAATGTTTCAATATTTTCAGTGATATAAGCCAACTTTTAAGGTATATATTATTCTTGAGTTCCTTCCAGTTTATGTGTTTTACTGTATTCCCCGAAGGCAACTTTAAGTTCATATTCAACGACAGTGATACTAAAATCTTTTCGGTATCTTTTCGCCAATGAACGCGTTTTGTCGGCATACAGAAGAAATGCATCAATCTGTTCTTCATCCATTCCGTATTTTTTCAGGAAATTCAGATTCACTTCATTTCTGACTCTTTTGAGAAAATCCTGAGTTTCATTGTAATTCGCTTTGGTAACCTTGGGCTGTGCCAGTTTCTTTACGGCATTAAATACGCCAAACAAATTGACCTGCCCAGCATTGAAATCATGACCGGTAAATGTTTTAGATACGGTATTATCAGGTAAAGGCTGATTTAACGGGCTTCTCATATAGTCTTCCATATCTGATTTTAGAGCCTGAAGTTTTCTGGATTCATTATAGTGCTGATTATCTTTTGCCAGATCTCCGGTAGGCCTGTATTTAATTGTAACCTCTGGAATTTGAATTTCCATTTTCTTCAGCATAATATTGAACGGAGCATTGATCTCTTCTCTGGTCAATTTTTTATCAACACGGTAATATCCTTCTTTTACAAATCTGATCTCATCATTTTCTTTGGCTTCGATTTCAAATTTTCCGGACATATCACTTAGTACACTTCTATTTTCCGAAATATTAACAACAAGCACAGGTGCTAAATCCAGATCATCGCCTGTGATTACATTTCCTGATATTTTTTGTTGTCCCCAGAATTCTGAAGCAATACAAAAAAGCACCAAAAATAAAACTCTTTTGATACATCTTATTTCCATATTATCTTTGAGTTTGTGGAGCACGATAGGATGAAATTCTTGTCAGGACAAAACGCTGAAACCTGTTCAGATCCGCCTCACTGCAGAATCCGTATTTCAGGATTTTTTTCCTTTCGAAGCCACCTGCAAAAACATAATATATAAAATGGTCTATCAGAGGTTTCTCTATTTTAAGATTTGTAAAATAATCATCACCAAGGCTAGCTCTGATATATTTCATTAAATCTACATCATCCCATTTATTTTTAACTTTTCCTATAAAAAAGCCCTCCCCTTTCGGCTGTACAAATTCTCCGGGTTTTGCTGCCAATATTCTGGGATCTGATTTTTGAGCAATATACTGATCCATTTCTTTGATCAGTTTTTCAACCTTTTTCGGTTTATTGTAAAGTTTAGAATCTATTTTAAGGTTTCCGGTAAGCCCTTGTTTTACTTCTACTTCAGGAATCTGAATAGTCTGACGTACAAGACTTATATTCATGGGAGATTGTGTATTTTCCTGAGAAACTATTTTTGTAAGACGCTCATAACCCGCTTTTATAAAACGTAATTCATCTCCCTGCCTTCCGGAAATCATAAAATGGCCATCCCGGTTTGATACTACTATCTCATCGGTTCTTATATTTACTACATTCACATCCTGCATTTCAGTACCGCTTTCGGAAATGATCTTACCAAATATATAATTTTGGGCATGGATGTGGATAAAAAGAATAAAGGATAAGAAAAAGAATAGTTTAAGTTTCACAGGCTATTTTTTATAAAGCAAAGCTAAAATTATTTTTAATGTATTCCATAAGTTTAACCACAGTTAACGTGTTTTAATATTTCTTTTTAATTTTTACCATTTAAACTGTTAAATCGACTGATTAAATTGTTAAAATTTCTTTTAAATTTTAGCTAACTTGCAGTCTCAATTCTCTTTCAACAATGCAAAATTCTTACACAGTCATCAATGCTTCTGCCGGATCCGGGAAAACCTATGCCCTGGTACAAAGGCTTCTGATGATTTGTCTCCGCTATCCTAATCAACAGCAGTCGATCAGGAATATTCTGGCGCTTACTTTCACCAATAAGGCAGCGAATGAGATGAAGGAAAGAATTTTATCATGGCTGGGAAATTTTTCAGCTAAAGATTATGCTGAGAATACAGATCTGAAAAATATCCAGAAAGCATTTGAAGAACAGGGGGTGAAAATTACAATCGACGATCTTCACCAACGTTCTAAAAAACTACTGGACTATGTTCTCCACAATTATTCCACACTGAATATCGGAACGATTGACCGTTTTAACTCAAGACTGGTAAGAAGCTTTTCCTATGAATTGGGACTGGCGAAAAATTTTAATCTTGAAATTGAAGCTGAGCCGTTTCTGATAGAAGCCGTTGATAAAATGCTGGATCAGATTGGTGAAAATGAAACGATCTCGAATTCTTTCATGGATTATGTAGATTACAGTCTTGAAAACAATGAAAGAATCAATCTTAATAAAAATCTTTATGATTCTGCGAAGGAATTTGTAAAGGATATTCATTATGAACATCTGAAAAGCAATAAAAGTTTTGACGATGCCAATTATGAGAATATAAAGAATACACTTCGTAAAGAGATTGTTCTTAATAAAAAGCAATCTGCAGAGCTGGCCGCAAGTTCTATTGAATTATTCAAATCAAGAAATATTGATATTGAAGATTTTGCTCAGGGTAAAAACGGAATCGGGGGCTTCTTTACTAAGGTTATAGATTTTTATCAACAGAAAAGAGCAGGTTTTCCTTTTCCGACGACTCAGGAAGAATCTGTTATCAATAATTACAGGAAGGGAGCTTCTTCAAAGTCGAAACATAAAGAATCTGAGATTTTTGAAATTCTGGATCAGCTTCTGGACAACCGTATGAAACTTATCATTCTGTATATTGAAACCCAAAAGAAAGAGAAAGTTTTGTCTGCTCTTCTTCCTTTAAAGGTAAACAAAGATATTCAGGATGAGCTTCAAAAAATTGAAGAAGAGAACGATCTTGTTCTTCTTTCCAAGTTTAATATTCTGATCAATGAAAATCTTAAAAATGAACCTTCGGCTTTTATTTATGAAAAGGTGGGTGCACAGTTTCAGCATTATTTCTTTGATGAGTTTCAGGACACTTCTGAACTGCAGTGGCAGAATTTTGTACCGCTGAGAGATCACAGTGTTTCTACAGAGAATACTTCATTTACATTGGTAGGCGATCCCAAGCAGAGTATTTACAGATTCCGTGGCGGCGAAAGTAAACTGATGCTGGATATTATCAACAAAAAAGAATTTTCACCCAAGGAAGCTGATCTTCTGGTATTAAAAGATAACTGGAGAAGTGCCAGAAACATTGTACAGTTCAACAATGAGCTGTACCGTTTTCATTCTGAAGGGCTACTTGAAGAGCATCAGAATATTTTCGGGGCAGATGCTGAGCAAAATCCAAAATCCAAAATGGATGGACGTGTAAAGGTAAATCTGATCGAAAATCTCACGAATGAAGAATTTTATACCGATACTTCTGAAAGAATGCAGAAAGATATTCAGGAATGCCTGAATAATGGTTTCAAGTTTTCTGACATAACGATTCTTTGCCGTGGAAATTTTGATATTTTCAGTTATTCTCAAAAACTGGGAAGCTTAAAAGTTAAGTATAAAGGAGAAGAAACCAATATTAAAACGATCTCTGATAAAGGGCTTACGCTGGAACTTTCCAATACGTTAAAGGCTGTTATTGAATTTCTTCGCTGGGAACTCAATCCAAAGAATAAACATTGTCTGATCATGATGATGTATCATCTGAATACATTGGGAAAAATTCATATGCCGGATTTTACTTTAGGAATGAAAGAAATTCTGGATATTGAAGGCCACGAAGAAATAGTAGAGTTTATTCAGCAAAAATATTCACTGCAGCTTAAACAGAACAACTTCCCGAGATTCAATCTTTATAATTTTATAGAATATTACATCAACGAATTTTCTGTTGAAAATAAAGAAACAGACTTTTTACTGAACTTCCTGGAAATGCTTTTCAACTTTACACAGAATGCGGGTGCCAGTACTAAAGAGTTTCTGAAATATTGGGACGAAGAGGCTTCTTCTTATACCATTCAGGCTTCGGAAAATATTGATGCAGTCCAGATCATGACCATCCACAAGTCTAAAGGATTGGAATTCCCGATTGTTTTTATTCCTATGATGAACAAAAACCGGGACAGTGAATTTACCAGCTGGTTTGATACCAACGAAAATGAAGCATTAAAATCGGTCAACATCAATCAATTCAGTAAAAACCTGGAAGCTTATGATGATGAAATTCTGTTTTTCAATACTAAAAATTCTTATAAAAACCTGATTGACAGATTATGTCTTCAGTATGTTGCGACGACAAGACCTGTTGAACAATTGTTTTTTTATCTTCAAAAAGCCAATAAGACTTCTAATAATCTGGAGCTTTTGGAATTCCTTCAAACAAAAAATCCCGAACAGGCTGATGAGTTTGATGTGTATGAAGTACATCCTGAGATGCTGAAGAAATATTCAAAAGAGAAAAGTTCCTCTTTTAAAACCCAGAATATTGAGAATCTTAAGAATATTAATGAAAAAAGTACATCTATCAAGATTGCAACACCTTCAAAAAACTATCAGGTACGAAATGAAAAGGTAAGAATCGGACTTTTTGTTCATGAACTTTTATCGAAGATCAATACCGAAAGAGATATCGTGAAAGTATTGGATGGTTATGCTTTGGAAGGGCAGATTACACTGGAGGAGAAAAATGAGATACAGGTTACGCTGCAGGAAATTGTCAGAACTTATGCAGAATTCTTTGATGAAAAATGGGAAGTAATCAATGAAAAAGACATTATGATCTCTGAAAAAGGAGAAAGCCATATATTCAGACCTGACCGTATTTTAAAGGGTGAAGAAGGGTATATCATTGTTGATTTCAAAACTGGTGAACAAAAAGCCAAGGATGAGGCACAGGTAGAAGGTTATAAAAATATTCTTGAACATCTGGGCAAAAAAGTACTCAAAACCCAGATTATCTATCTATAATTTAAACATTTCCAAAAGGTTACCATCATAATTCTTGTAAAAAAGCTTTCAAAATAAAAAAGGTTTTATTATTTTTATTCAGTACGAATAAAATTATAGTTTTTGATTATATTTTGATTTCAACTAACCAACCATGAGAATATATTTAACCTCCTTTTTACTAAGTCTGATCATAATGTTGTCTTCTACAGTGGTCAATTACAATATTATTGATTGTCTGGATCCGCCTGTTCCATCAGATGGTCATCATTATATGCCTAATGAAAACATTGCAAACTCATTGTTTTTAAGTTTTGTATTGGGAGCAGTAGTTTTTATTTCTGCTGTGAGAATCCAAAGGCAGCCGTATAGGAAATAGCTATGTTATCATGACAAAAAAACCGCTATTCCTGAGGATAACGGTTTTATATTGTGTAGATTTTTTCAATCTTAAGCGGTTGTACCAGGAGTAAATACTCTCTGAGACAATTCCTGATCAAAAAGGTACAATGCCGACGGGTTATCACATACCATTTTGATTTTTGTTACGTATTGAGAAGCACTTGCTTCTTCTTCTACCTGTTCGTTGATAAACCATTGCAGGAATGATGTAGTTGCAAAATCTCCTTCTTCGTTTGCATTTTTTACAATATTGAAGATACTTTTAGTTACAATTTTCTCATGTGCCAATGCTTTCTCAAAAATATCTGTTGCATTTTCGAACTCGTGTGGAGGCTTTGGAATTTCTCCAATGATAATTTCTCCTCCCACATCATTCAAATAATCAAACATTTTATCTGCATGCATCAATTCCTCTTTGCTCTGTACTCTGAAATAGTTGGCAATTCCATCCAGGTCTTTTCCAGAAAACCATGCAGACATTGAAAGATAATATTGAGCGGCGTATTGTTCGTGGGCGATTTGTTCGTTAATTAATTTTGCAATTTTTTCGCTAACCATAAGTATTAAATTTATAGTCAAAAATAGGGAATAAAAGCCCGAAATCAAAAGTTTTAAAGAAAATTAATAGAAAAAGGATGGAAAACCATCCATCCTTAACACATTAAAAAACTAAAATTACAAACTGTTATTTTACTTCAGCAGTTCCCGTATTCATAGGCTTTTTCATCATTTTTCTTTCTTTCATAGCCATTTTCATTTTCTCTGCTTTAGCTTTTCTGTCAGCCTGCCATTTATCATATTGATCAGGAGTAAGGACTTTTTTCATATCAGCATCCATTTGTGCTCTTTTGGCGTGCATTTCCTGCATTTTAGCCTGTCTGTCTGCCTTATGCTTGTCAAACTCTGCCATCATTTCAGCTTTTCTTTTGTCCTGAAGAGCCTTTATCTGAGCTACCTGAGAAGGGTTAAGATTAAGGTCTTTTTGCATCTGATCCAAACGTTCCTGTTGTTTCTGTTCCATTTTCTGCTTCATTTCAACAGCTCTTGCCTGTCTGTCTTGTGGAGTTGTAGTCTGTTGTGCCATTGCAAAACCTCCCATTCCGATAAATGCTATTGCTAAAACTAATTTTTTCATCTTTTTAAAATTTAATTAATTGTTATTTTGTTATTATACCTTTTTGATTATGAATAAAATCATAAGTTAAATTGCTATATTCATAAATAATGTTAAATTTTAATAAAAACAAAACAATAAAACAACAAAAAAAAGGACAGATTATAAAAACCTGCCCTTCACACCACTTAAATATAATATATGAAAATTAATTCCTTACTAAACTGCCTCTAAAACCTCCACCGCTATTGCCACGGTTTTCTTGTCTTGGTGCAGCATTTTCAGACTTCTGTCTGAAACCTCCATTATTTCCTCTGAATCCGCCATTATCTTCTCGTTTGGGAGCTTCTCTTCTTACATCACTATTTCCTCTAAAGCCACCTCCATTATTATTTCTGAAGCCTCCGTTATCTGTATTTCCTCTGAAACCGCCTCCATTGCTATTTCTGAAACCACCGTTATTATCATTTCTGAAACCGGAGTTATTGTTATTTCCGTTATTTCCGCGGAACCCTCCCGAATTCCCGTTGCTTCCCGTGTTTTTGAAACCATTATCCGGTCTGCTGTCTCTTCTGATAATATCAAATGTAGGATTATTCATTCTGCGGAATCTTGATCTGTCTACCCTGTAAATATTGATATTGATATTTCTATATCTAGGCATTACCGTATATCTAGGCACATAATAGGTTCTTCTGTAATTCTGGAAATAGACTATTGGGCTGGAGCCCCTGTAATAATTATTCTGGAAAACCACAAATACTCGTGGTCCTAAGATTCTTTCAAGTGCATAAAATCTGTCATAATACCATCTGTCCGGATTATATCTGTAGAAATTATTCCATGCTGTAAAGCTTGCATACAGGTTATTCAATCTCATAATCTGATCTACCTGCCATCTGCTTAATCTGTTTTGTATGAAAAACCCGTTCCAGTCGATATTAATAATACTTCCTCTGTAGTCATTATAATAGCTTTGGTAATAATTACTTGGATAATAGTCCTGCGGATAATTGTAATAATAATCGTCAGGGAAATAATTTCTATCATCTTCGTCACTATAATAGCCTCCTTCATTCTGATAATAACCGTCATCATCCCAACCATTATTCGGATACTGCTGAGCCGAGGTCAAAACGCCTAACCCAAAAGCTAATCCCAAAAATATTTTTTTCATCTCTATAGTCGTTAATTGGTTAATATATAGCCGAATATCTTAATTCTATCCTTTTGATACAAATAAAAAAAAGAAGTTAAATCATAAGATTAAACTTCTTTTAAAATATCCTTAACCAACTGATAGTCAATTGTTAATTTTATACTCTCCCACTATCTTTTATCCAATGGGCAATTTTTTGGTTGAAAGATTTTCTTTCTTTCAGATCTTCAAGCTTTATATGCATTCTGTAACGCCAATAATGTGGAAAAACTGCGGGGTTGTTGATTCTTTCATTATCGATTTTCTTATTGGTAAGCTCTTCATCTGTCGCCAGAAACTCCTGAATCGGGAAAATAGCAAGCATCGCCTCATTATACAGATGCTGTTTCATGATAATCTCTGCAAGATGAGGAGTAAGATCTTCCGGAGCTTTTCCGTATTGTATCAATTGTTGATTGTAATATTTCTGTGTCAATACAGGATCTTCTTTCCACCATTGTCTTAATGTTGAACTGTCGTGGGAAGAAGCTGTCACTACATTCATATAGCTTGCATTCTTAGGATTATAGAACGGAATATTTTCAGAAGGCATTCTCTGTACTTTAAGTGCAATAATAGCCAATTCATTCATCACAACGGGCACACACGCAGGAACCATTCCCAGATCTTCACCACAAATCAGCATTTTGGTAGCATTCAGGATAACCGGAAGTTTCTCCATGGCTTTTTCCAACCATAAATGATCCTGTCTTCTGAAGAAGTAGTCATGATAGAGGTCATAAATACTCTTCTGTTCCGATTCCGGAAGGTATTGATAAGATTCTGTATTGTATACATTAAATCTCGGATGATAAACCGTTTTCCCATTTCTTTCTTCTGTTAAAAACAAAACGTTGGCACAAAGGGAAACCAATTTTTCTTCAAGAGAGCCATATGATTTTTTCTTAAAGAAGTTAACGAGTTTTCTCTGGGTATCAAATTCTTCTTTGAAAGTATACGTACCATCTTCATTACGGTTCATCAACTCAAGAGCTTTTCCGCTTTCTTCTCCGAAATAATCCCATAAGATCTTATTATTGATAAAAGGCTTACAATACCTGTCAACATTGAACGGAATCTGCCACGCTTTAAATTCCTCCTCAACAATAGGAACAGCCGGATAAAAGTATCCTAAAATTCCCTGTACGGCAGAAACCGGCATTCTCCATATTCTGAAGAAACCTAAAATATGATCAATTCTCATGGCATCAAAATACTGTTCCAATGCTTTGAACCTGTTTTTCCACCATTTGTAATCGTCTGCTTTCATAGCTTCCCAATTATAAGTTGGGAACTCCCAGTTTTGTCCAAGTTCTGTAAACTGGTCAGGCGGTGCACCAGCCTGGAAATCCATACCGAATAATTCAGGTTCTGTCCAGGCTTCTACAGAATATCTGTAAATTCCAATAGGAAGATCTCCCTTCAACGAAACTCCCAGGTTATGAGTATAATCAACAGCATCTTTAAGCTGTACATGCAATTGGTATTGTACCCAGGCATGGAGCATTGAGGTATCATAATCTTTATTTTTCGTTGTAAAAAACTGTGAGATCTTTCCGGCAATATATTTCTTATGGGTCTTCCAGTCGTTGAAGTTAGGTGTTTTGTATTTATCTCTCAAAACACAGAACGCGGAATAAGGAACAAGCCAGTATTCATTATCCTTGATGAATTTTCTAAAATTTCGGTCTTTATAAATTTTATCTTTCTCCTTGTTGAAAACAGCTGTCAAATATTTCCACTTGCCTTCAATCATACTTTCATAATCGATGAGATCCAAAGAATTTAATTTCTCTTTTTCAGACAGATACTCATCAACTAATTCCTTCGGTAAAGAGTAGTCAAGGTTTTCTAAAGAAATATATTGTGGATGTAAAGCATAAACAGACACTGCGGCATATGGGTAAGAATCCGTCCATGAGTAATTAGCGGTTGTATCATTGATCGGGAGAATCTGAATAATTCCCAAATTGGTTTCTTTTGTCCAATCTGCCAGTTTTTTAATATCTGTAAATTCTCCCACTCCAAATCCGTTTTCGCTTCTCAAAGAGAATACAGGAATTGCCACACCGGCATCATGATACATCTGATAACCTTTAAATCTGAAATAATGATTGGAAACCACCTGCAAAACGTCAGATAATTGATTAGCTACCGTAAATCTGTTTTCCCCGGTTTCTACATCTATTACTCTATTTTCTTTCGTATCGTAAATACAATATTTAAATTGGATAAATTCATTCTCCGGGATTTCAACAGAAGCTTCCCACATTCCAAAATCCGTCTGATTCAGATGAACAACTTTGTCATAGTTCCAGTTTCCTAAGGATGCTGTATTTCCAAAAAGAACAATCCTCCAATCCGGATTATAAATTGGAGCTTCAATTCTGAAAAGGTGGGTATGTTTTTTTAAAACCGTAACTTTTTCAGGAATAAAATCGTGCAGCTTATTGTAAAGGATTTTGTTATTTAAATAATTTTCAGGAAAGTTTTTGTTATTCCATTCATCAAAAATGATAAACTCCTTGTAATTATGTGGAAAACTCAAATGATGACCTACAAATTCTTCTCTTACTACATTTCCTTTTTCATTCACTACGCGATAATGATAGGAAATAAATTTTGAAAAATAATCTACCTCGCATTTCCATAACCCATTATCCGCATAAAACATAGTATGGACATGTAAGGTATTCTCCTCTTCACCAAATACCAGTTGTAAATTTTCTCCAGCATTTACAATATATCCTACATTAAAGTATAGTTTCATCTATATTTTTTTTATAAAAGTACATTATAATATCGAAAAATAAAACTTATTGAATATCAAATAATCATTAAAAGACCTTTTCAAAATGTTTGAAAAGGTCTTTATATCTTGAATTATAATTTTAATTATTTTGTTATAAGAATCTTCTTATTGAATATTGCTTTTCCTGATTCATCAGCAATATTTACAATATACGCTCCGGTTACCAATCCTTTAAGGTATACTTTTTCATCCGATGAGCCATCTTTCACAGATAAATTCTGAGTCATTACATTTTGACCTGCCATATCAAATATATTCAATTTAATGATGCCTTTTATATTCTTATTAACATGAACGTTGATATAGTGTTCATCAACTCTTGTTGGATAGATATCAAGATTAGAAGCAAGAGTATTTAGTGCTGAGGATTTATCATTAGCAAAATATTTACTTGCCAAATCGTAAATATGAAGTCCCTGTTCTCCCGGAAGCTGTTTAGCCTGCAAAGTTGTCAGATCTACCTCATATAAAGCACCTCCTTTAGCACTTGCTATTATCACTTTTCCCTGGGCATTTACTGCTGAACCATTTACTGAATAGTTATCAGGAATACCTGTAATTTTACCTATAAATTTAGCATTCAAATCCTTTGTCGCAATTTTAAAAACATTCCCTGAAGCAGCAAATACATAGAAATTATTATCTGTATCAGCAATCATATCACCACCAAAACCAGTCTCCATAGCTGTAAAAGAATTTCTTCCGTTAGAAGGATCATCTTTAATAATTCCAAGATCATTTACGGTGTATTGCCCGGCTTTTTTGCTGATTTCCAAAAACTGTGTTCCCGCATTATTTACAGCATAAATATTACCGTTATATCCGGTTGTCATTCTGGTAATATGAGATTTAATATCACAGCTTGAAATTTTTGCCACATTATTCTCAACCAATCTAATCTCCTTAGTCTGAGGATTTAAAATATAAACATTTGATGAAAACATAGGCATGTACACCAGATTATTATTCGAAGAGTCGTAAGCAAGTGCCGCCATAGTGATTGATTGAGAGTTATCATAAGAACTTCTATCTTCAGCTACAATGCCTTTTCTAGTCTGTGAAAACACCTTAACTGATGAATCAGCTGTGAAAATTTTCTCCCCGGAAATTCCGTTAGCAGCATCAATTGTTCGGAAATCATTAAAAGTAATACTTTGAGTATCTTTTCCTGTAATCGCAAAGAAATCCTGTTGTGCATGTGCATCCACACCTAATAACAGCAAAAATAAAGGGAATAAATGTTTTTTCATACTATTTAATTTAGATTCATAATGTATTTGATCTTACTAAATTACACAATTTTGAATTACCAAAAAATAAAAAATCTCTAGTAATTGAATAAAACAGATCATAAATTAAAAGATATGGTCATAAAGACCTTTAGCTACTCATCTATTTGTGTTGATTTGCATCTACAGACATCTAAAAATTTCAGGAGCTGTTTCCCGCTATCCATTCATACTCCTCTCGCCTGTGCTTTCCCACACTCAAACCCAGCAACTCTCCAACACAAGCTGTGGGGTAACCATTTCTATCGGGGCTAGGATGATGAGTGAACCATCAATGATAAGTTATTAATGATGTGACAAGGTCAGGGTACAGGTTCCGTGGTTATCTTTTCCAATGGCGTCTTTCTTTTTATTTGGCCTGCTTCTTTCCTACTGTGTCATTCCGCAGGAATCCAGCCAACTTTATTAGAGTCTTTAAAGGATTTAAAAGGTAAAAGTAATACTTGAGTTATGTGCTAATACTTTGTTCAGACTCCTGCGGAGTGACAACTGGAGTGTATGCTGTCCATCATAAGGACGAGTGATTAATGATAGTTGATAATGGATAAGTGATAAGTAAGTGATCGTTGATGATTGATGGTTTATGAATAATCGATGTATTGTTTATCCTCTATTACTCATTACCCATT
>NZ_SDLV01000060.1 GCF_004916905.1 Chryseobacterium candidae | reverse complement strand
TTTTAGGTGGAAAAGGCTTAGATGAAGTAGAGAAGATGATTCCAACCAGAGATGGGGGGGCTTTATTGGGAATGTATTCAAGGAGTTCTGAAGTAAAGGCAGGAAGCGGGAAGCTGGAGGCTGGAAGTGGTGTGAAGCTCGACTCTTATTCCAAAGCCAGCAGCAATTATGGTGAAGGCGACTATTGGATTGTCAAGTTGGACAAAAATGGAAAAGTAGAATGGGAAAAGAATTTTGGAGGGAAAGGTGATGATCATTTGAGAACCCTGGCTTTAAGTTCCAATGGATTTATCATTGGCGGAGAATCCAGATCAGAAAGATCAGGGAACAAAACGGTAGGCATTGAAGAAGGAACGGACCTTTGGCTGATCTCTTTAAATGAAAGAGGGGAAGAACAGTGGCAGAAATCCTACAATTTTAAAA
>NZ_SDLV01000059.1 GCF_004916905.1 Chryseobacterium candidae | reverse complement strand
GTGACTCATCACGAAGATAATAATTTTTGAAAGCAATTCACAACTACTCATATCAGTTCTTTAATTCATTCGATGCTGTGACTCATCACGAAGATAATAATTTTTGAAAGCAATTCACAACAGGCTGTTGTCTCCATTTCGGAAAGCTTATGCTGTGACTCATCACGAAGATAATAATTTTTGAAAGCAATTCACAACTGCTTATCCAGTACAGCTAACTGATAGGTTGCTGTGACTCATCACGAAGATAATAATTTTTGAAAGCAATTCACAACCCATGGCTCATAGCCCAAAATCTTCATCTTGCTGTGACTCATCACGAAGATAATAATTTTTGAAAGCAATTCACAACATTATCAACAACCTTTTCAGCAAGTTTTTTGCTGTGACTCATCACGAAGATAATAATTTTTGAAAGCAATTCACAACATACTTTAATGCAGTACGTTTTTCATTTGGGCTGTGACTCATCACGAAGATAATAATTTTTGAAAGCAATTCACAACAGATTGTTAAACCTAATTTAACAAGTACGAGCTGTGACTCATCACGAAGATAATAATTTTTGAAAGCAATTCACAACAAGGTGTGATACTCGCTGTTGGAAGCCCCAGCTGTGACTCATCACGAAGATAATAATTTTTGAAAGCAATTCACAACCATAAGCTGCTTCCCTATATTAATGAATGTGCTGTGACTCATCACGAAGATAATAATTTTTGAAAGCAATTCACAACCGAAAGTTGCAATATGAGCAGCTGGAGCATGCTGTGACTCATCACGAAGATAATAATTTTTGAAAGCAATTCACAACTCTTCAAGTCAATAATCTGTTTATTTGCATGCTGTGACTCATCACGAAGATAATAATTTTTGAAAGCAATTCACAACTAGGAATTGACGCGGCCGGATTCAGACACTGCTGTGACTCATCACGAAGATAATAATTTTTGAAAGCAATTCACAACTAGAGCTGTAACAACTGCAAGAGCTTACGAGCTGTGACTCATCACGAAGATAATAATTTTTGAAAGCAATTCACAACCCGCTGCAACTTCATCGGTTGACAATTCCCGCTGTGACTCATCACGAAGATAATAATTTTTGAAAGCAATTCACAACCCATAAAATTAACGTCTTCTACTTGGTGATGCTGTGACTCATCACGAAGATAATAATTTTTGAAAGCAATTCACAACATATGACCGTAATACCAGTGATTCTGACCAGCTGTGACTCATCACGAAGATAATAATTTTTGAAAGCAATTCA
>NZ_SDLV01000001.1 GCF_004916905.1 Chryseobacterium candidae | reverse complement strand
GATAAAGCTACTTAACATTCCCCCCAACTTTTGAGACTGATCCTTTATTTTTTCTGTGCTGCCAGCGCATACACAAGAGGTATTTTATTGCCGAACTGTGGAATTCTCCATTTCACTTTTTCAAATTCTTCTACGTGTCTGAAACAAGGATATGGTGACCAGTCAAACTCCCGGAAAGTGTTCAGTTGTAAATCTTTTTTAATCAAATTATCAAGGACTTCTGCCAAAGAATGATTCCACATAACATATTCCTGCACGATGGATGCGGACTGATCTGCATATGTTCCTTCATAAGTTTCTACAATCGGTTTTTCATTGAAATAGCTATAAGCTACTTTTGTAAAATCATCATCAAACATCCAGACGGCAGGGTGAAATTCTGCCATAATGAATTTTCCTCCCGGATTCAGAAAATGATTGATAACATCTGCCCATTTTTCAAGATCGGGAAGCCATCCTATTGTACCATAGCTTGTATAAACGATATCAAATTTCTGATCCAGAACATTTGGCAAATTATACACATCTGAACAGATAAATTCTGTATCGGTACCGCATTTTTCTGCAAGATCTCCGGCGGTATCAATAGCTTTATCGGAAAGATCAATTCCGGTCACTTTTGCTCCCATTCTTGACAGGGAAATAGAATCCTGCCCAAAATGGCACTGCAAATGCAGAATAGTTTTTCCTTTTATATCTCCAAGAAGATCTAATTCTATTGAGTTCAGGGAGGTTCTCCCTTTTAAAAATTCATCTACAAAATAGAAATCCGATTTCAGATGAGGTTCTACTTTAGCGTTCCATGATTTTTTATTAATTTCTAAGTAATTTTCCATGGTTTAAGTTAAAAAAGTGTGAGTTTTCCTATAAAATAATTTTTATTGTCCAGCATACATTGATCATAATTTATCTATCAATTTCTTCTTTTGCTCAAGAAATTCGTCTTCACTTAGAACTCCCGTTTCTTTTAATCTTCCCAATTGTTCCAACTGATCTAAAACACTAGGTTCAGATTTGCTCTGAAAATGTGTTTCCGGATGGGACATGAATTCTCTTACTTTTTCGCAGAACAGTTCAGCATGATACTTTCCTACTCCATCAATCTCTACCATATCATCTGTAACCTGAATATCTATGGAAGCCAGTAAAAATGCTGTTTCATATTGTATGGAGCTTATCTTACTGTAAGAAAAGTCTTCCACTTTCAATCCGTACATGAATTCCTTATCCACAAAAATCAGTCTTCTGTCAGTGGCTACTAAGATGATATGATGATTGTTCAGTTTATTTCTGCCTTCTACCAGATATACAATTCTTTCCTCCGGTGAAAGGATATCCGGTAATTCATGAATTTCTTTCCGGGCAAATATGGTAGGGCTGATATCCAGCTTTTTAAGTTCTTCTCTTATCTCGTCTAGTCTTGATTTTTTACTCATAGTATTAGTTTACAGGGCTAAATTAGTTTTTTTTGTAATAAAAAATTTAATTCAATAAAAAAATCAGCCTTCTGAAGGAATCACTACAGAAGTATGCAGGCAATACAGCTTCCAGCCCAAAGTCTCATACAATAGTTTTCCTTCTTCTGTAGCCACTAAAAGATTATTTGAAAAACCTTTATACAAAGCGATCTTCTCCAATTCTTTCAATAAAAAACGAGCGAGCCCTTTCCTTTGATGGTTTGTTTCGGTAATAATCCTGTCATACACTGCAACGTCATCAATAAGAGAAACACGGCCAATAGAAGCCTGTTCACCATTTTCCGCTACAATCCTGACAACAAAGGTTGTATTATACTCAGAAAATTCTAAATGATATCCTTCTGCAAGATTCATTTCCGCAAAATTCATAGGATGAAAACAGGTCATCATATATCCCTGTGGCTGCAGTTTCCACCTTTCGGGAATTCTATGTATAAATTCATCAGGAGAAGCAGATACTTTCAGATAAATCCACGGATCATCAATTGAATGGGCATGCTGGAAAAAATCATCATTAAGCTCAGGAAACACAAAACGTTCTTTTTGCTTTTCATCTCCTACATTTACATAAAACCCGGATTTATAGGGAAGGGGAAAAGATACTTCTCTTGACAGGCACCATCCTTTAAGCCAGCTCTCTACTATTTTTGAAGATACTTTATCCTTCATAATTCGGTTTACAAATTTTATTTTAATTGCTCCAGCAGTTTCTTTTTTTGCTCTGCAAATTCCGTATCGGTTAAAATTCCGTTCTCTCTCAATTTTCCTAATTTCTCAAGCTGATTTAGAATTTCTTCTGATGAAATTCCTTTGTTTACCACATTATCAATTTGTTTTGGAGATTGTTCTTTAGGATGATTATAAATACCTTTTATCTTGTCATAGAAATTTTCTGCATCATCTTTATCCATAAAGCATTCAAACGCTACCACTCTTTCGTCAAGATGTAATTTAATAATTGGTGATCTGGGATCTGTTACAAAACTTACAGCCTTAATGGTTTCGTTTGGATAATTATTGATTTTTGCATCGCCAAACATTGCTTTTGATAATGAAATCAGCCTCAACGGTGTTGCCACCAATATTCCTGCTGCCAAAGTATTCACAAACTGAGCATCTGTAATAGCGATGATCTGCTCATATTCTGAAATCAAATACGGAAGTTCTTTGATTTCTCCTTTGGTAAAGATGGACAGATTAGCATGAAGACTTTCCAGTTCCTTCGTTATTTTCTGGTGCCTTCGTTTATAAACCTCTTTTGGGATTTGATGAGAGTCATAATCTGCCATTGCAGGAAGGTTCTGGTCTGCAGTCATTACTGCCTGAACTTCTTCAGTTTTCTCTTTACTCAGCATTTTACTGATATCATGAATGCTGAATTTATTAAGGTTATAAAGCAACTCTTCATTGATATCAGTTACTTTATTTAAACATTTATTGCATAAAACATTACCATCTGAAAGCATATTTGCTCCCAAAAGCGTATCCATGGATGTTAATTCTGTAGTACACAATGCACAATTATTAGTCATTCCTTTTTTACTCAAAAGTATTTAAATCTTAGCATCCATCAAACAAATCAACCACAAAAGTAATTTTGTGGTTGATTTGTTTTTTTATGTATCTATCCTATTATTCTCCTAAAAACTCTTCTAAGGAAACCGTTTTCTGCTCTCCTGCTTCAAGATCTTTAAAAGTAACCGTATTATTTTTAATTTCTTCTTCACCCAGGAAAACAAGATTCTTTATGCCTTTCTTTTCAGCATAGGTAAACTGTTTGTTGATCTTTGCATTTTCAGGATATAACTCTGCTGAAATTCCTTTGGCTCTTAGCTGCATGATCAGCTTCAATGCATCTGTAATTCCTTCACCTCCAAAGTTAGCAAACAGATATTCTATTTTGGCTGATGCTTCTTCAGGGAATAGATTGAGTTCTTCCATCACAAGATAAATTCTGTCTAATCCGAATGAAATTCCTATTCCAGGAATATTTTTAACGCCAAACACTTCAGTAAGGTTATCATATCTACCGCCACCTCCGATGGATCCCATGGCAACTTCATCTGCTTTCACTTCAAAGATAGCTCCTGTATAATAATCCAGTCCTCTTGCCAAAGTAATATTGAAAACTAAGTTTTGAATATCCACACCCAGGTTCAGCGATTGTGTAAGAACAAATTCCAGTTCTTCCACTCCTTTCAGACCGATTTCATTTCCTGCAAATTTCTCTTTCAGCTGAAGAAGATTTTCCAGCGCATCATCCGACTGGCTGAACAAGAAATCCAGCTTATCAATAGATTCCTGAGAAATTTCTCTTTCCAGTAATTCTTTTACAACTCCGTCTTTACCTATTTTATCCAGCTTATCTAATGCTACAGTGAAATCTATCAACTTATCTGTGATTCCTGCATATTCTGCCAATCCGGATAGAATCTTTCTGTTGTTCATATGAATGGTTACAGGAACTTTCAGATCTGCAAAAGATTTCAGATACAACTGAACCAGCTCTACTTCCTGTAGTAAACTCTCGCTTCCTACAACATCGGCATCACACTGATAAAACTCTCTGAATCTTCCTTTCTGAGGCCTGTCTGCTCTCCACACCGGCTGGATCTGAGAACGTTTGAATGGAAACGTGAGTTTACCATGATTCATCGCTACAAATCTTGCAAAGGGTACGGTAAGGTCATAACGAAGAGCTTTATCAGTAAGGCTCTCTGCACTGAATGGCTTTTCCAATGCTTTTTGAAAGTCATGAAGCATCTGAGTTTTTTTCTCTTCTTTTGCTTCATTGATACTTGAATTTAAAATTTTAAAAATTAAGCGGTCACCTTCTTCTCCGTATTTTCCTGTTAACGTAGAAAGATTTTCAAAGCTTGGGGTTTCCAATGGTTGAAAACCGAATAATTCAAAATTATTCTGTAAAATATTGATGATATATTTTCTTCTGGAAACTTCCTGTGCCGTAAAATCTCTCGTCCCTTTTGCTAAACTTGGCTTCATTTGTTGTATGTCATTTTGATAAATGCAAAAGTACGGAATTGAAAGGAATTTTACATAGTATAAAAAGCTGAAGAAAGTCTTCCCTCAGCTTTTCTTGTGATGTTATCAATTATTCCAAAAAAGTCATAAGCTTTCAAGGATTTCAAGAATTTCTTCACCATAATTTTCAATCTTATGCTTCCCGAACCCTTTGATCTCCAGTAATTCCTCTTTCTTAGCAGGTTTATACTTGGCAACAGATATCAGTTCTTTGTTACTTGCGATGAAATAAGTAGGAAGATTATGTTCCCGTGCTTTTTCTGATCTCCAGAGCTTCAATGCGTCCAGGATCTTTTCTTCATCTGTATTCAAAAGATCATTTTCTGCAGAATATTTAGCTGCCTTTGGCTCTTTCACTGTATTTTTTGCTGGTTTTAAGTTTTCAAAATACAATATTACAGACCAATATTTTTCTTCACTTACAAAAGCGGTTTCTGCTTTTATAATCTCGTTACATTCCAGGAAATCATCCAGCATTTTCTGATCTTTGTAGAGAAATTCTTCAGGCAGCCTGATTTTAAAAATTTTCACTCTCATCATAGGTGTTTTTAAAGTTATTTTCCTCCTAACAGTAGGATTTCATCTACACGAATTTCCGTGATATACCGCTTTATCCCATCTTTATCATCATATGATCTGTAGGTAAGCTTTCCTTCAATGGCAATTTCTTTACCTTTAGGAACATACTTTTCAAAGATTTCTGCTGTTTTCCCAAATGCAATCAAATTGTGCCATTGCGTTTCTTCTACTTTTTCTCCTTTAGCATTGGTGTAATGATCACTGGTAGCTAAGGATACACTTGCTTTTACGTTTCCATTGTCGAAGTTTACCATTTCAACTTCTTTACCGGTGTAACCAATTAATGTTACTTTGTTTCTTAGTGACATAACTTTTATATTTTAAAGATTAATAATTCAGATAAGAGACGTTCACTGCTTTCTCAAATCTCTGTTGCAAAGATTGCGATGCTTCCCATTCTCAGTCGGTTATAAACTATTTAAATTCGTTTGTAACCGTTTGAAAACGGATAATAAAATAAAAAGAATCTTTCTTATACAGAATTTATCAGAATTAAAAAGGCATTAATACCTGCGATTAATTAAAAATTTAATAAAATGAAAACACTTCCTAAAATATTTTTCTTTTAAAAAAAACATGGAAAAACAGATCTATGACAAGGGATTTTTTCTCTTTAATTTGATTTTTTTTTTGCAAATTTGTAAAAACGTCTGATATGCAAAAAGAAAAACTACGTACAGTAAGAAAGATGAAAGGATTTACTCAGCAGCAAATGGCTGAAGTGATCCCCACTGACGTCTCCAATTATAGCAGAAAAGAAAGCGGTGGTGTATCTATAACACAGACTGAATGGCAAAAGCTGGCTAAGTTTTTAGACGTTCCGGTAGACGAAATTTATGAAGAAGAGGAAGCTACCATTATTATTGAAAATCCTGTTTTTAGTGATAATACTGGGGTCAATGTAGGTAATAATAATGCTACAGCAAATATTAGTAATGAATTAAGCATAGAAATCATAAAAACCATGCAGGAATATATTGCTCTGCTGAAAGAAGAGATTAACCGGCTGAAAAAATAGAAAACATTTTTTCACAAAAAAGCATACTAAAGTCAGGATAGAACATTTCTATTCTGACTTACTTTTTTATGAAGTAATATGACATTTAACGGTCCTTATATCATTCAAATCCTATCCATTTACAAACGGATAATTCCGTATCTTTGACACACGGCCTGTATTGTGAACAATTATGACAGGAATTTATATTCATTCCATATTTTACAGCCGTTCGCGGAAAATCTAATTTAAATTATAAAAGATAAAGAAGAGTAAATGAAGAAGACATTCAAAAGAACATTCAGGGTTTCAAAATATGTGATTTATAAAGAGACGCTTGTTGATTATAAGGAACATTTCTGGTCATTTCTGGGAGCATTTTTCGGGATTGGGATCATTGCGTTTATCCAGTCTCATTCACTCACAGAAACTGAAAATATATTCCTGATCGGTTCTTTTGGAGCATCAAGCGTTCTTATTTATGGTGCTATCCAGAGTCCTTTGGCCCAACCCCGAAACCTTATAGGCGGGCATGTACTTTCGGCATTGGTAGGCGTTACCGTCTATCAGCTTGTTCCGGATATCATCTGGCTTTCGGCACCTTTGGCAGTAGCATTTTCCATTGTATTGATGCAGTATACGAAAACATTACACCCACCTGGGGGAGCTACAGCGCTGATTGCAGTGAGTTCTACAGGAAAAATTCCGGAACTGGGCTATTGGTATGTGCTCTCCCCTGTTCTTTCCGGATGCATTATTCTTTTGATTGTAGCCTTATTTTTTAATAATATTACTCCCAACAGAAGCTATCCTACCCACAGCATGTTCAAAAGACTGTTAAAAAAAAGACACCAACATCACTTAAAATAAAAATCATGAATTGTCTGGAATGTGGCGAGAAGATCATTGGAAGATCAGATAAAAAATTCTGCAATGATGCCTGTCGGAACGCCTATAACAATAAGCAGAATAAGGATTCTAACAATCTGATGCGGAATGTAAACAATAAACTCCGTAAGAATTACCGTATTCTGATGGAAATCAATACCGATGGTAAAACAAAAGTTCCCAGGTCCAGACTGGATGGCTTGGGTTTTGATTTCGATTATTTTACCAACCTGAAAGTTTATAAAAACGGTTCTGAATACAAATTCATCTATGATTGCGGTTATAAACTTCTGGAAGATGATTTTGTACTGATTGTAAAAAATCAGGCATAACCCACCACAAATATAAAATTATGAAAGAAGTCGTTCTGATCACAGGTGCCGGCGGCATGATTGCCAAGGAACTGGCAAAAAAAATAGATAAGGAATACGAAATCAGGTTTCTGACCCGAAAAAAAGTTCATAATTATGAATATGAATGGGACATCAAAAAAGGAACTATTGATGAGACCGCCTTTGAGAATGTGTCCCACATCATTCATCTTGCAGGTGCCAATATTTCAGAAAAGCGCTGGACTCCGGAAAGAAAAAAAGAACTGATTTCCAGCCGTGTAGATTCTGCGGAATTGCTGAGAACAACTTTAAGAAAAAACAAGATCAGGCTAAAATCTTTTATTTCAGCTTCGGGAATTAATTTTTATGGTACGGAAACTTCAGAAAAAATTTATACAGAAACAGATCCGCCAGGCAACGATTTTCTAAGTGAGGTAGTTGTTTTATGGGAAAGGGCTGCTGACGATTTTAAGGAACAGGATCTGGCAGAAAGAGTTGTCAAGATACGTACCGCTGTTGTTCTTTCTGAAAAGGACGGAGCATTAAAGAAAATGATCCCTCCTATCCAATATTATATCGGTTCTCCTCTGGGAAGCGGCAAGCAATACATGCCCTGGGTTCATATTGAAGATATTTGTTCTATTTATGAATTTGCTTTAAAAAATCCTAATATGGATGGAGCTTATAATGCAGTCTCTCCACAGCATGCCACCAATAAAGAGCTGACAAAAAAGATTGCCCAGGTACTTAAGAAACCTTTATTTATGCCTAATGTTCCCGGGTTTGTTCTGAAACTATTATTTGGCGAACTCGCTGTTGCTATATTGGAAGGGTCACGGGCATCCTCAAAGAAACTTGAGGATGCAGGATTCCATTTCAAATTTCCGGATCTTGAGAAAGCTTTAAAAGATTTATTAAAGTAAGTAGTTATTATTAACAAAAACATCTCTGTATCAGTTTATTACTATTCATTTTTTAGAATTTTACGGTCTGAAATTTTTAAAGTATTAAATCGTTAGTGCAAAATTCATATAAAATTTACAAAAACCATTGAGAAAATCTATTTAATCCTTTATATTTTCAATTTAAAGCCTTAATTTTGCATAGAAATTCAGAAAATTCGGATTCTTTCAACAGGTTATGTACATGAAAAAAATGATGATCGGGCTTGCTTTGGCCTTATCCATTACTATTTGGGGGCAAAAAACTCCTGCAAAAGCAAACAATCTTACCCCTTACAGCTATCAGACTTTTAACTGTGACAACAAAGGGTATTTTGACCCGGCTAAATATAAGAAAGAAGAAATAGATGGGATCAACAAACTTTTGTATCAGTTCAATGGGGTTGTATTTGATACCCAGCCTGTTTTTAAAATTGCCCAGCTTGAAGAAATCCGTAAAAACAGAGAAACGTATTTACAGGAACTGGAAAAGCAGTATGACGAAAAGAAAAAAGAATTGTACAGCCTCAAAGTAATTGATCTTCCCAAATGGAAAAAATTAATGGAAGAAACTATCGATTCTTTTGAAAATGAATACCAGCTTAATAAAGAAGAAATCCTTGCCTATTCTGATCCTTCCACATTGAGAAACAGTAAATATTATGATACCTGCAAAGAGCAGATTGATGCCATATCCTCGCCCGACAGAGAAAAGATGTTTGCAGCATGGCGAACATACACTGAACTTAAAAGCAAAAATAATGCTGACCCCAAGGGTGTAATGGCAAGATTTGATGCCAAAATGAATGATCCTCAAAAAGAAGATTATGCATTAATCGATATGATTGGGCTGGGTTTTCACAACTGTGCCAACAGCAGTTTCAGACAAAAGCGTGATAATGAAGAGACCTCTTACAAGGATTTTGATAAGATTTTTACTAAGCTGAAAAGAACTTGTGATGAGCCGTAGGTTTATTAAAAGATTGAAGCATTTAAATATTTAAAAATATATTAGCAGTACTCAGATTGGGTACTGTTTTTATTTATTTTCAGATTGAATAATCATTACCATCAGATCTTAATGAGCTGTGAAAGTTGACCATACACACTATAGCAGCTCTTTATCATTATAATTTAATGCTTTAAAAACACTCAAATAAATTAATAATGAATAAGTTATGGTTTATCAGATTTAAATCCGTAATTTTGCACCCCGAAAATAAGGATTAGAGATATGAAAAAAATTGGTGAGCACAGAACGCTTCTTGGAGTAGATAAAAATGTTACTCTAAAAGAATTAAAGACCATTTACAGAAATGTGATGAAAGATACGCATCCTGATAAATTTATTAATGATGAAGCCGGAAAACTGGAAGCTGAAGAAAAGAGCAAATCTGTGATTGAAGCGTATCACTTTTTGGTAAGCATTAATTCTGAAACCCAGGAAAAGTACAAGGAAGAATATACTGAAACGATTACAAAATCTAATATTCAGGATTTTTATCTTGAAAAATCAATTTTAACGGTTCAGCATTTGAACGGAAATATGTATGAGTATATGGGGGTTCCAAAAAACACGTATATCAAAATGATTAATGCTGATTCACCAAGCCGTTTTGCAAGAAGACACATCTACGGAAACTTCGTGTACAGAAAGTCCGGAGAAGCGATGGCAGATTAATTTTTTACATTACAATATATAAGAGCTTTCAGTTTTACTGGGAGCTTTTTTGTTGCCCAAACCGGATGTTATGTTTTGGCTAAAGCAATATTGGCTGTTATAAATTTAAGCGGGCTAAAGCCCGCTCCTATTGAATATTTTCTTAATGCGCAATAATCATCATCAATAGAAATGGGCTTTAGCCCATTTACAATAATAAAAACCATCCAATGGCTTTAGCCAAAACCTATATAACTCAATTTTAAATCATCAAATGTCAACAAAAAAGCGCCTCAGATTTTCTGAGGCGCTTTTGGTTAATTAAAGGTTTAATTTATTTATCTAAATGCTTCGGAGTAAATCCGTCTTCATTCAGTTCTCTGTGTACGTAATCTGCTTTCATTTCAGCTTCGTAGTCTACTTTAGTATCTTTACCCATTCTTCTTAGAACAGAGTCAAATAGAGAGTATACTACCGGTACAATGATCAATGTAAGGAATAGTGATGATGTTAAACCACCAATTACTACCCATGCAAGACCTTTGTTCATCTCAGCTCCGGCACCTGTTGCCAATGCGATCGGTAACATACCGAAGATCATCGCAATGGTGGTCATCAGGATCGGACGAAGACGGGCGTGATTGGCTTGTACCAAAGCATCGTGGGTATTGGCACCTGCAGCCTTTCTTGCATTCGTAAAGTCAACAATAAGGATCGCATTCTTCGCTACCAGACCAATCAACATGATCATCCCCAGCATGGTGAAAATATTCAGTGAGTTGGCTGTTAAGGCAAGGATTACCATTACCCCGATCATTGCTAGCGGAATTGAGAACAATACCACGAAAGGATAGACGAAACTGTCATATAGTGAAACCATTACCAGGTACACCAATACGATAGCTGCCAATAATGCAATTCCTAACGTACCGAAACCTTCCTGCTGGTTTTCCATATCTCCACTCCAGATGTAATCTACACCCACAGGTTTTTTGGTGCTGTTCATGAACTGATTCGCCCACTCATTGGCTACGTCACCAACAGGTCTACCAACAGCTTTTGCTCTTACTTTTACGGAAGGAGATTTGTCTCTACGTTCCAGCAAACTTGGCCCTGAACCCATTTCCACATTAGCAAACTGGCTCAAACGAACCTGCTGTCCCTGAGGGTTTGTAAACATAAGGTTTTTCACATCATCAATAGATTGTCTGTTTACATCTCCGAAACGGATATTGATATCATATTCATATTCCCCGGCTCTGAATTTTCCGTCTGTATTTCCGTTGAATGCTGTCTGCATCGTCTGTCCTACGCTTGAAAGGTTTAAACCTAAAGCAGACATTTTATCTCTGTCGATACTTACCTGAACTTCAGGGCTACCTGTATCAGTTGACAATTCGGCATCTACTGCTCCCGGAACTTTTTTCAATAGTTCAAGGATTCTCGTTGCTTCTTTTACTGCTGTAGCGTTATCAGGACCTGTCACCACCATTTCAATAGGAGCATTTTCAGCACCCATGATACCGATTGGAGCCGTTTTAAACTCAACTCCTGTGAATTTCTCCTCTAACAGTCTTTTTATTTTTGCAGCTTTGATGTTGGTGCTTTCTGTACGCTCAGACTTATCTGTTAAGTTCACCTGAACCTCAGACTGGTAAGTGGTTGCCTGAGCACCCCCAAAACCTGTAGACTGCTGTCCGACTGTTGTAATAAGATCTACAACATCTTTATCGTTTCTTAAGAATTTTTCAACTTCTAATGTTAATTGGTTTGTCTTTTCAACGGTTGCATCTTTTGACAATTCCATTTGTACTAAGAACTGACCACGGTCAATTGGCGGGAAGAACTCTCCTCCAATAAATCCGAATACTACCAGCAAGAATGAACTGATTAAAACAATAAATGTGATCACTACTGTTGAGATTCTTCTTAATGTAGTTTTCAGACACCATTCAAGGATTCCTGTGATCCAGTGGGTAAATTTGTCAATTAATCCTTCAAACCAAAGAATGAATTTCTCAAACCAGTTTTTACCTGTTAAATGTTCCAGTTTACCGAATCTTGATGATAACCAAGGAATGATGGTAAATGAAGCCAATAAGGATAACAAGGTGGCAATAACTACCGTGACGCAGAACTGGGCAAGGATGTTGGCTACAAGACCTGAACTCATCGCGATCGGTAAGAATACCACCACAATTACCAGGGTAATCGCCGCAACGGTAAATCCGATCTCTGAAGCTCCGTCATATGCTGCTCTGATCTTACTTTTACCCATCTCCATGTGACGGTAAATGTTTTCCAGAACTACAATTGCGTCATCCACCAGAATACCTACCACAAGGGATAGTCCCAGTAAACTCATCAGGTTCAAAGTATATCCCATCAGGTTCATTCCGATGAAGGCTGCCACCAATGAAGCCGGGATAGAAACCATTACAATAAAGGCGTTTCTGATACTGTGAAGGAATAACAACATTACAATCGCCACGAGGATAATCGCTAAGAATAAGTCGAAAATAACGTGGTTTGCAGATTCAAGGGTAAATTCTGTGGTATCGTTTACGATTTTTACTTTTACTCCCTGAACTTTGTATGCATCTTCTACAGTTTTGATGGTTTTCTGAACACTTTCAGATACTGCTACCGCATTTGCATCAGATTGTTTTTTAACCTGCATTAAAATAGTCGGGAACTGGTTGAATCTCGCTACTTTTTCAACATCTTTCTGAGAGTCAAAAACTGTTGCGATATCTGATAAACGTACCTGTGCACCGTTTTTATTGGAAACAACGAGGTTATTCATTTCCTCCGTAGATTTATACTTTCCTGAAAGTCTGATCGTAGATTTTGTAGTTCTCGTTTTCAAACTTCCTGTAGGGAAATCAAGGTTTGATGAAAGAATGGCCTGTTGTACATCTCCAATTGAAAGCCCGTACCCCTGTAATTTTTTCTCATCAAGATTTACCTGAATTTCTCTCTCCTGTCCACCTACAAGGTCAACCTGAGCCACACCGTTTACACGGGAGAAAATAGGTTCAATCTTTTTATCCAATAAGTCGTACAGGTCTTTACTGTTCAGCTTATCAGATGAAATACTCATCGTGATAATAGGTAAGTCATCTAAAGAGAATTTGTTCAGAGACGGTGCTTTTACATCTTCCGGAAGGTCTGCCAGAATAGCATTCACCTTTCTCTGTGCATCATTTAAAGCGTAATCTACATCGGCTCCGTCGTTCAGCTGAACCATGATTACGGATAAACTTTCGTATGAAGAAGATTCTACTTTTTTAACGTTTTCCAAAGAACCTACGGCATCTTCAATCTTTCGGGTTACGGATGTTTCCACCTCTGCAGGTGAAGCTCCCGGATATACCGTAGAAATGGTTACCATGTTGGTTTCAAACTTCGGAATCAATTCGTATCCCATGAGCGTATAACTCAGGATACCTCCCAGCGTCAGAATTGTAAATAATACAATTACCAGCGAGGGTCTTTTAATGGATATTTCTGCTAACTTCATCGATCTGCTACTTTATAATGTTCACTTTAGATCCGTTGTCCAGATTGATCTGTCCGCTGGTAACTACCTGCTCACCTCCATTCAATCCGCTTAAAACCTGAACTTTATCTCCGTAAACTTTTCCAATGGTTACTTTGATCAATTTAGCAACTCCATTCTGAACAACGAATAATTGTCCTGAGCTTACTCCATTTACAAACGCTTCTGCAGGAACAGTCAGCATATTCTGAGTTTCTGCGCCGTTGTTTGTACTGAATTTAGCAGTTGCATACATACCAGCCTTAAGGTTTCCTCTGTTCTGTACTTCAATTTCAACAGGGAAATTCAGAGAAGCATCACTTTTAGGAGCAATGAAAGTAATTCTACCTACGAAAGAATCTTCAGGTAAAACATTTACTTTAATAGGAACTTCCTGACCTAGCTGGATTTTTCCAATCTGGCTTTCATCTACTAAAACAGAAAGTTTCAGACTGTTGATATTAACGATTTCAAACATTGACGTTCCAGGAGAAACGACTGTTCCAGGTTCAACCATTTTCTTATTGATTGTACCGCTGATTCCTGCACGGATGCTTGTATCATTTACTTTTACTCCCTGAGCTTTTACTGCAGCCTGAGCATTTTTAAGCTGTAATCTTGAGTTATCAAGCTGCTGTTTTGTAACACCTCCTGTCTTGTATGCGTTTTCATAGCGCTGGTTATCAATAATAGCATTCTGCAGATTGTTCTGAGCCTGGGTAACATCCACCTCGATAGCATCTTTTTTGATAGTTGCCAAAACCTGCCCTGCTCCTACCCTTGAACCTTCTTTTACCAAAACGCTTACGATACGTCCAGAGATTTCAGAAGACTGGTTCATTTCCTGCTTAGGAATAAAAGTACCGTTGGCTGAGTAGTCTGTATCAATATTTTCTCTTGTAACGGTTACAATATTAACATTGATTTTATCCACCTGCTTCGCAACTTCTTTTACTTCCTGCGTCTGTTTTTCTTTGTTACCAGCAATCTTGTAAGCGGCTAACCCTACCAGTACAGCTGCTACGATGATATATATTAAAGTTTTTTTCATTTTAGTTTATTATAAGTTTTGTAGTGTGTTTAGTTCACCCTTAGCTTTTATCAGCTTGATCTCTGCCTGCTTGTAATCTAACAATGCATTAGAATAGTTCTGTTTTGCTTGTGTCAAAGCATTTTCAGAATCCAGTACCTCTGTAAGGGTTGCCAGACCATACTGGTAGTTAGACTGAGTATTTTTCTGAACTCTTTCTGCCAATCCTACATTATCTTTCATGCTTTCGATATTAATTAATGCATTTTCCATATTGGTAACTGCATTTTTATAATCTAAACTTAAGCTCAACTGAGTGTTTTCAATATCAGCATCCAGATCCTTAATATCAATTTCTGCCTGGTTGATTTTCGCTTTTGTAGCTCCTCCCGTGAAAATGGGAATATGTACATTCAAACCAATTGCTGAGTAATCACTCCAAAGAACGCCTCTGCTAAGACCATTTGTTAAAGGAAATTTTGCTCCGTTTGCCCCCCATCCGTAGTTTGCTGTAAGATTTACTGAGGGATAAAGATAAGCTTCAGTCGCTTTTTTATTAAAAACCAAAAGTTCCCTGTTTTTATTTAAAACTTTAAGTTCTGTACGGTTATTAAGATCTACATTGCTCGCAATCAGCTCAGGCTTTGGTTCGATTTGTTTTTCTTCAAGCTCGATATCTGTAGAAATCGGGATTCCCATATAAAACTTAAGGGCATTTTTTGAAAGTTCAACAGAGTTGATTAAAGCCTGCTTATTGGAACCGATATTGGTAAGCTGAACATTTGTTCTGTCTAAATCGATTGATTTGGCCAAACCGTTATCAACCAGACTTTTAATAACATTTCTTACTTTTTCAGTATTGGCATAGCTGGCTGTTACCGTTTTAAGATTTTCCTCCTGTACAAACACCTGATAATAAGCTGTTGCCACATTTTCAATAATCTGTTCATTGGTTAACTGAGCATTCAGTACATAGAATTCTCTTGTTGATTTTGCCGCTTTAAGTCCAGTAAATACTCTTTGGTCAAAAATAGCCTGCTGAAGCTGTACAGAAGCTGTTGATCCCCAGGGCTGCCCAAACTGTGCTCTGATTTTCTCACCTCCAAATTCCAGCAAAGATTCCTGAATAATCGGATTATAGGTTAAACCTGCTGTTGCACTGACCTGTGGAAGTGCACCGGCTCTGGCTTCATCAATCTTGTATTCGGCTTTTTTGACCTGTAAAGCAGCTTTTTTAGCTTCTGCCTTATTTTGAAGTGCCTGTTTTATTGCTTCCTGCAGGGAAACCTGCTGCTGGGCAGACATCAGTGTAGAGCCGAAAATCATAAATGCTGAAGCTATCCCAATTTTTAGCTTTGTAGCAGTTATACGTTTTCTATTCATAATTTTATACTTCGTTTATTTTTTATTTAATTTTCATTCATTATTTATTTCTAAATGACGAATCATTTTCAGAAATACTTTAGTTTTTTAATTTTTAAACAACATATTGATAATGATCTCTCTTCTTTCAGAAATAATCTTATCATATTCTTCATCATTAATCAATAAATTTTCCATAAATAATGGTCTTACAGCACTTGGGAATACCAGCAGCGAAACCATATTCAGAATAAACTGAACGGGTGCCATTTTCTCAATATTTCCCAATTCCATTTCCTTTTCAATATCCTTGTACATATCATTCAGGATATCCTCTTCGATTTCTCTGTGATGGCAAGTTCCTTTATTGATCTGTGATACGATATATGTTTCCAGATAAGGATACTGAAGGCTTGTAGAAAGGCTGCTTTCTATGAACTTGCTGATCTTCTCTTTAAAAGGAAGAGCTGAATTCTGAATGATCTTCGATTTTTCCTGCTCTACTCTTTGCGCTTCATCAAAGATGATCTGGATAAGCTTATCCCTTGAACGGAAATAGTAATTAATAAGGGTTCTATTCACTCCTGCTTCATCTGCAATCTCCTGCGTAGTAGCATCAAATTTTCCTTTCACAAAGAATAAATTCTTCGCTGTCTCCTTGATCAATTCCTGTGTTTGGTCTTTTTTTGCTTGATTTGACATTTTTGTTAAACAAATTTGTGCAAATTTATAGTAAAAATTATTTTTGACAAAATTGTTAAACAAAAAAATTAAACAGAATTGTTATGATATCCATCAGGTTTAGGAATGAAAGTTTGCGATTACTTATTATTTAATAAGTGTGCTATTTTTATATCTTTGCCGCAAAAATTAATAACTGATGAAGAAAATTCTTTCGTTGTTCTCATTTTTGAGCACGATACTTCTATTTTCGCAGAAAAAAATTTCTGAAAACAAATCCTATTATTTTTATGAAAATAAAGGCCAGATTGCAGATCAGGACGGGAAGATAAATAAAGATGTACAATACCTTTTCCATTCCAACGGCCTTAATGTACAGCTTAGAACCGGAGGATTTTCTTATGATATTTACGAAGTAAAGAAAAGCCGCAATCCTGATTTTTCAAAAAAGGAAAAAAATGCGCTTCCAGTACCAAATCAGTATCATGCCGGTGAATATATTTATGAAAAACTGATTCACAGGGTAGATATTGATCTCGTTAATTCCAATACCCAGTCAACAATTATTGCAGAGGGTAAATCTCCGGATTATGACAACTATTATAACCTTCCTGATCATCCAAAAGGCATTAGTAATGTTCACCGATATCAAAAGATCCGCTATAAGAATATATATCCTCATATAGATTTGGTATTCTTTAAACCTAACGACACTCTAAAACCTATCGAATATAATTTCATCATTAGTCCTGGCGGAAAGATTTCAGACATAAAAATGAAATTTAATGGTGCTCCCACTTTAATAAAAGATGGAAAGCTAACCATGAATGTGCGTTTTGGGGAAATCCATGAAAATATCCCTAACAGCTGGATTGCGGGAAATACCAAAGAAAACATTGATATTTCTTTTAAGGATCTTGGTAACCAGACTTTTGGATTTGCCTCTCCCATAAACCATTCCGACAAGACCATGGTAATAGATCCCGTACCCACAAGAATATGGGGAAGCTACGCGGGAGGATACGGAGAAGATTATGGTAGAATAAAAACAGATCTTCAGAGTACGGGCTATGTTTTCGGAACGACTACCAGTACCACCAATTTTGCTACTTCCGGTACCTATCAGCAAAATGTCGCCGGCGCTTTTGATGCATTCCTGATGAAAGTGACCAAAACCGGGCAAAGGCTTTGGGGAACTTACTATGGTTTTGGAATGAATGATGGATTTGCAGATGTAGATTTTGATGAAAGTTTTAATATTTATGCAGGCGGAACCGTTCAAAGAGCACCATATAATGAAAATATCGTTTTGGTAAAGTTTAATAATAACGGGAGTTTTGTTTTTGAAAAAGAGTTTTCTTCAAGCAGACAGGATAAACTCTATACTGTTTCCTACAATCAAAATCATGTATACATTGGTGGTGATTCTTTCAGCACTGATTTTCCAACCGTTGGTGCCATGCAGCCTACAAAATCAACACCAATAGGGTATACTGACGGCATTCTGGCATCTCTGAATTCAACAACAGGCAGTGTAGATTGGGCTACTTACTTTGGAAGAAGTGATGGTTCTACTTCCATTTTTCAAATTCTCTCCTCAAGCGATAACCTTGAAATAATTGGAGCAACACAATCTTCTACAATTCCTATGATCAATGCTTTCCAACCATTAAAAGGTGGGGAATCAGACGGACTATACCTTAAAATTTCAAAATCAGGAACTGCTATTCTGAGATCAAGCTATTATGGAAACAGCGGTTCGGAACAAGTATGGAAAGCCAGAATTGTAAATAATACTCTCATTCTTCCGGGAAGATATTCTACTGCAGCTTTTCCAACGGGACAGCCTGGAATTTGGAGGGTAAATTTAACTACGAATGCTATTAACAAAAGCTATTTTAACTTTACAGGCTCTTTCCAGCTATTGGCATATCCTGATACTAACGGAAACGTTTTCTTTACAGGACTGCATTCCAGCGGACAGCCAGACATCTCTACTCCGGGAGCCTATATGGGAATGCCCGCAATGTATATTTCTACATTTTTAATTAAATACAATCAGAATGATGTAAAAGAATGGGGAACTTATTATACAGGGAATGGTGCAACGCAACAGGGTGAAGTAACAAAAGATGATGAAGGTGCCATTTATTTGACAGGCATGTCAAGTGGAAATTCAGCGGGTATTGCAACACCAGGAACCTTTCAGCAGTCGCCCGGTGGTGGAAATGATATTTTCATTGCTAAATTTCAGGATTGTACCTCTGCAGCGGTTGTTACTTCTAATTCTCCCGTATGCCCTAATGGTACAATCCAACTCAACGCTACCGGAGGAACTGTATATAACTGGACCGGGCCAAATGGCTTCACATCCAATGAGCAAAACCCTACTATTCCGAATGCGACAGCAACTCAGGCAGGATTATATATATGCCAGGTTTCAGGATCAGGTGCTTGTGACGGGACTTTTACAGTAAACGTGATTATAGACGACAATACTGCTCCGGTTCCTGACATTACTCTGCTGGCAGACATTACAGGAGACTGCCATACTACGGTTACTACTATTCCTACCGCTACTGATAACTGCGCCGGAACAATTACTGCAACAACAACAGACCCTTTATCTTATTCAATCCCTGGAAACTATATCATCCACTGGACTTATAACGACGGAAATGGTAATACAACGACTCAAAATCAAAATGTAATTGTATTATCTCCTTCTCTCCCTACAACTGCAAATCCTCAGCAAACCTTCTGCGCTACAAATAATCCTAAGATTTCAGACCTCCAGATCACAGGACAGAACATTAAATGGTACGATGCAGCGGGAAATGTTTTATCTGCTGCTGCAGCTCTTATCAATGGACAAACCTATTATGCATCTCAAACTATTAATGGTTGTGAAAGTAGTAAAACAGCGGTTCAGGTAACAGTAAATAATACACCTAAACCGACAGGAAATATAAATCAGGATTTCTGTGCTTCTGCAAATCCTACACTAGAAAAACTTGTGGTAACAGGAACTGCTCTTAAATTTTATAATGCAGCAGGAAATGTAATCCCAATATCAACTCCTCTGGTAAGCGGACAAATCTATTATGTAACGCAAATTTTAAATAACTGTGAATCTGAAAAACTGGCAATAACAGTAACTCTGTCTACTGATAATGTTCCTGCAAAAGACGTTACACAGGTACAATGTAATACGACTACTTCCAATTCTATGGTGGTTAATCTTCACTCTTATGAAGCAACTATTATTAATAATCCGGGGAATTATATTTTCACTTATACTGATACTGCAGGAAATCCTATTTCTAATCCTTCAGCTTATGTGTTAAATGTTGGAACAATACTTATTCACGTAAGAGTTGCGACGCCTGACGGATGTTTCAAAGTGGTGAGATTAAGTCTTACTCTAAATCCAAAACCTTTAGTTCAACTTCCTGATAAACTTGATTTTTGCGAAGGAAAGTCCGTTCTAATGGATGCAGGACCAGGATTTAAATCATATGAATGGAATACCGGGGCAACTACTCAAACCATTACCGTATCGGCTCCGGGAACATATACAGTGAAAGTAACCAACATTTTTGGATGTGAAAGTACAAGTTCTACCCAGGTGAGTTATTCTGTTTTAGCGCATATTGTTTCTGTGAATATTACAAACAATACTGCGACAGTGATCCTTTCTCAGAGTGGAAATTATGAGTTTTCTTTAGATAATTTTACATGGCAGGATTCCAATATTTTCACCAATTTAAATATGGGAGAATATACGGTATATGTGAGAACAAAATCGGGATGTATTATTGGACAGAAAAACTTCTCGATATTCAATATTCCGAACGCAATCAGCCCCAACGGCGATGGCATCAATGATACATGGAGAATCGCAGGATTGGAAAATTATCCGGGAACAGAGGTAAGTTTATATGACAGAAGAGGTGCTGTAATCTACAAAGAGACTATCAAAAAGAATCCTTTCCAGTGGGACGGAAAATATGAATCGAATCCTATTTCTACAGGAAATTACTGGTATACGATCAAAGTTTCTGACGGAAGAATCTACAACGGATGGCTTCTGATTAAGAACAGGTAGTAAAACAAAAAACGAGCAGAAATTTCTGCTCGTTTTTTAGTTTATAATAATTTGATTTTATCGTCTGAGATATCGATGATCTTATCTTTATAAAGTCCTCCGATTGCTTTCTTGAAGTTTTTCTTACTCATCTGAAGTTCATCTTTAATCTCTTCAGGTGAAGACTTATCTGAGACATAGAGAAGTCCATAATTTTCTTCCAGTTTGTTCAGAATCTTTTGTTTGAACTCATCAATATTTTCAAAACCTTCAGGCTGTAAAGAAATATCTATTTTTCCGTCTTCACGAATGGTTTTGATATATCCTGTTTCCTCTGATAGCGGATATAGCTTTTTGAAAACATCGGAAGCGTAGATCAAACCAATGTATTCTTTGTTGATGATCACATTCCAGCCCAGTTCACTTTCATTCATCATAATCAGGTCTACTTTGTCACCTTTTTTGAAAGGAAGGTCATCATACTGAGGATTTCTCTTAAACTTGGTAGTTCCGGTGATCAATTCCATATCTTCGTCCACATAGATATACACCAGATATCTTTTTCCTTCGATGATTTTTGTTTTCTGCTGTTTGTAAGGGATAAATAAATCTTTAATGATTCCCCAATCCATAAAAGCTCCGCTTGGAAGACTTTGTACACAGCTCATTACCGCAAATTCACCTACTTCAGCCAATGGAATTTCGGTAGTAGCTTTCAATTTATCATCATCCTGATATACAAAAACTTCAACCTCCTCACCGATTTCTTTTTCATCCTGAATAAAGATTTTTGGCAGAAAAGCCTTTTCACCGGATTCATCCACAAGGATCCATCCTGAATTAATTTTTTCTGAAATTGTTAAAGTCTGAGTTTTTCCGAGTTGCATGATGATAAAATTAGCTGACAAAGGTACGGAAATTTGAAGATGCTAACCTAGTCAATAATGTTATAATTCTTTTACGGTCTTCATAAAACCAGTGATACAATGAAAACATTTCGTTTTTAAAAAGATATGTTTTGGCTGAAGCCAATAGATTGGATGCTAAAAAATAAACGGGCTTTAGCCTATTTTTATTAAATATTATAATTTCGAAACATATTCCATCAGTTCACGCCTGCTGCTTTCAAAATCAAAGGCATCAGTTACCACAATATAATGCTCTCTGTCTACACAGTTACGGTAGATTGATTTAGCTAACGCGAGCTTCTTATCATCAAAGCGTATTGCTTTCACCAAATCTCTTATTTGTGCAGAAGTAAACATTGAAACACGCATCTGTTGATGAATCATCGTTAGTTTACCGTCATCAAACCTTTCATTTTGCATCATCGTATCAAAAAAGTGGCGGAAAGAATTGTCATCCATTGCATTTCCATTATAATACCCTCCTCCTGGCTGATTTCCGTAAGGATTGTTCCATACATCATTCCAGTCATTAAATCCATATTGATTTTGTACAGGGTAAGAATCCAGAAGATACAACCCTTCATTGGTGAAAAAATCCAGAACCATTCTGTTATTGTTTCGAACCATCAGTGTTGTTCTGTAGATCAGAAAACCATTATCATATATGGAGATAGGTATTCTCCCTGACGACAGATCAAAGAATCTGTATTTACCGGAACCATTTGCCATCATCTGATCGCCGACTTCAACGGTAAAAAAGCCCTGTTCAGGAATTCTCAGAAAAACTTCTGCATAACCGTAGTTTCTGTTCCATTGATAATTGGGATTTTTTATTCTATTTTCATTTCCACTTCTCTGAGGAATTGGAGTATTTCCAGATCTCGGCTGGTTAAAAGTTTTATTTCTTTCATCCGGACTTTTAGAGGTTCTCATTTCTGTGGCTGAAGCTTCATTTTTTAATAATTCTCCTGCTTTTCCCGCTTCCTGTGCCCATGAACTGATTCCCGCCAAAAGCATCCCACTGATAAAAATCTTTTTCATACATGAAATTTTCAAAAACCATCTCCATTTTCATGCCAAAAGCAGTACAAAAAAGGCTGCTTCCATAAGAAACAGCCTTTAATTTTTTAATATTTAAATGATTAAATCTTTTAATCAAATATTACATATGGATAGGTCTTTTTGCTGTAGCATCCAATGCAGCTTCTTTAATAGCTTCTGCATAGGTTGGATGAGCGTGAGAACTTCTTGCAATATCTTCAGCACTTGCACGGAATTCCATAGCAATTACTCCTTCAGCAATAAGGTCAGCAGCTCTTGCTCCTACGATGTGCATTCCTAAAACCTCATCTGTTTTTTCGTCTGCAATAATCTTAACAAGACCGTCAACATCACCACTTGCACGGCTTCTTCCTAATGCTCTCATTGGGAAAGATCCTACTTTGTACGCTACACCTTCTTCTTTCAGCTGCTCTTCAGTTTTACCCACTCCTGCAACTTCCGGCCATGTATAAACAACACCAGGAATCAGGTCATAATTGATGTGAGGTTTTTGTCCAGCTAAAGTTTCAGCAACGAAAACTCCTTCTTCTTCAGCTTTGTGAGCAAGCATTGCTCCTTTGATAACGTCACCAATTGCATAGATATTAGCAACATTAGTCTGTAAGTGGTCGTTTACTTTCACTCTTCCTCTTTCGTCAAGCTCTACACCTGCTTTTTCAAGACCAAGACCGTCTGTATAAGGCTTTCTACCTACAGAAACCAAACAGTAATCTCCTTCTACTACTACTTCTTCTCCTTTTTTATCTTTAGCAGTGATCTTTACGGTATCTCCGTTTCTTTCAACCGCAGAAACTGCAGTAGAAAGCATAAACTTCATTCCTTGTTTTTTAAGAACTTTAGTTAATTCTTTGCTTAAAGCTCCATCCATTCCAGGGATGATTTTATCCATAAATTCAACAACCGTTACCTGTGCTCCTAATCTTAGGTATACAGAACCTAGCTCAAGACCGATAACTCCACCTCCGATTACTACCAGATGTTTAGGAATTTCTTTAAGGTTTAAAGCTTCCGTAGAAGTAATCACTCTTTCTTTATCTAAAGAGATGAAAGGCAGTGTAGAGGGCTTAGAACCTGTTGCAATGATGGTATATTTAGATTCGATGGTTTCAGAAGAACCGTCGTTTTTTGTCACTTTAATCTGAGTAGCAGATTCGAAGCTTCCTACTCCTTCAAAAACAGTAATCTGATTTTTGTTCATCAGATAGCTGATTCCGTCTGTATTCTGCTTAATTACTTCGTTTTTACGCTCGATCATTCTTGCGATATCCGCTTGCGGCTCATTGATGATGATTCCGTGACCTGCAAAATTGTGTTTTGCATTTTCGAAATGCTCAGAGCTGTCAAGAAGCGCTTTTGACGGAATACATCCAACGTTAAGACAAGTTCCGCCTAAAGTTGAATATTTTTCAATAATTGCTGTTTTGAAACCTAATTGTGCTGCACGGATAGCAGCAACATAACCACCGGGACCAGAACCTATTACGGTAACATCGAATTGACTCATGTTATTGTATGAATTTGTTTATTATTATCTATCTTAATTCTCACAAATTTACATATAAATTACCAAGCACCAAAGTGAGTTTTATCAATTTTATTGAATTTTAGATTTTAAAAAAACTTTTATCTATTGGCTTTTATCCAGATAATCACCGCTAAAAAAATTAAAATCATCCCCATTTTGATTCCTCCCAAAACCATCATCATTATTCCTGAAAAAATAACGATAATTCCTGCTATATATAACATGATACTGATAACAGAACGATATTTATTTTTTTTCTTTAACATCTCCTGTTTATCAGTATGAATACCTTTCATTACTTCATCTACATCCTGTTGATTGTAGCCTTCCTGAAGTATTAATCGATAAATATATTTTTCGCTATAATTTTCAGCCAGATAAGTATTGTATTTATTAAATATTTCTCTCTTCAATTCGTCCTTCATGGTTAAAATAGGATTAATGAGTAAAAGTAATTTTTTTATATATTCATTTTCCAGAAATTACAGATCTATATTCAATTTTCCCTGTCCAAATTCGCCTGTACTTTCAAAAAATGAACCTCCATACACATACCATTCAAGACTTTCAAGATAATCCGCTGCATTTTCCGGGGTTATTTGTGGACGGTCTTTTTTCGAAACGATTCCTTTGTACCATCTTCCTGATTGGGAAAAGCTTTCATATTCCACAAAATAATGAATCCATATTCTTTGGCACAACTTGCACTGCTGAATCGTTACTTCTCCATATCTTCCGTTGGTATGATCAATTCCTAATTCCGAACTTCTATACTCTGTATAGCTGGAGTTCGGTTTCTCACAGGCGCATCCTAATTTTTGGATTTTATTCATGAATGAAAATTGGTTTTCAGATAAAATTTATAGCTCCAAAAGTAAGAAATTAACACCCTATAAAGCAAATGGGGTTATGAAGGTTTGATCAAATCCAGTAAAACCTTTTCATATTTATCAAGAATAATATTCTTTGAGAACCTTGATTTAATAGAGTTTTTTATAGCATCCCGATTATAATTGCTCTGAAGTATTCTTACAATCTCCTGAGCAAATCTGTCATGATTCTCAATGTCTGCAATTTCTCCGTTTACATTATGCTGAATAATCTCATTGATTCCTCCTGGACAGTTGTTAGCTAAAGAATAAGTTCCGCAGGCACCTGCTTCCAGAAGAACATTGGGAAAACCTTCGTATCGTGAAGAAAGCACAAATAAATCCGCATATTTCAGATACTGGTACGGATTTTCCTGTCTGCCATGGAAAATAACTTTTTTTAATCCTAAGAGTTCTTTGGTCTGAAGGAGAAGGTCTTTATCTTTTCCGTCACCTAAAATATGAAGCATGATGTTTTCATTTTTAAGCCTTGAAAAAACCTTCAGCAGGTTATCAAATCCTTTTCTGGAAGATAAATTGCCAATTGCAACTACATTTTTATAATTGTATTTGTAGCATTCGGGTTTTACGGACAAAGCCATTTTATCTTCAATGAAATCAAAGTCTACAGGATTATTGATCTTGACAATTTTTTTCTTTTTAATATTAAAATTATCAACAAGATCCTTCATCATATCATCACTTTGAGCAATGATTCTCTGATAGTTATTGTAAAAATTATAGAAAAACTTAATCTCTTTGCGGGTTACATGCTGTGTAACAACATTGGTTTCCCTTGCAATGAATTTTGTTCTTGGAAACAGTTTTATAAATAAGGATAAATAAGCATTCACTTCCCCAAAACCGGAGAATACAATATCAGGTTTTCTTCTATAGATTTCTCCTAAAATAGGTTTTAATGAATGTCTGATTCTTTCGGTATTGATATCGATAATTTCAACATCTTTTTTCAGGAAATTCAAATATCCGCCTTGTTTACGTAACAGCAATATCTTAGGCTCAAACCGATCTCTGGAAAGATGATTCGCTATAGTAGTAACAATCCTTTCTGCACCCCCGGTTTCTAAATCCGGCAGAATAAATATGACAGATATTTTTTTCATCTTATCAAAGTTACTAAAAAGTTTAGTTATCTTTCAAATGTTACAAGGATGAAAATACCTGTTTTGATGGTAATTAACAGAAATTAACTAAGCTTTAAATTTAATTTGACTTATTATATTTACCATTCAGTTAAAACGCTATAAAAACAAAGTAAGTTCTTCTACTGAAAAACTTACTTATATAATGTATATTCTAAAAATATCTTGTCGTTTTAGTTGGCTACGTCACTGATAAATTTTATTCTCAGCATTCTTACTTCTTCATCAGACAATTCATCCCCGAATTCATCCAGCAATACTTTCATGCTGTCACTTTCAGATTCGTTCATGAATTCCATGAAGCCGTCTACGATGTCTTCATCAAAATTATCTTCAATATAGTAGTCGATATTCAGTTTTGTTCCCTGGTAAACGATCCTTTCCATCTCTTTCAGAAGTTCATCCATAGAAAGGTTTTTAGCTCTTGCTATATCTTCAAGATCAATTTTTTTATCGGTACTCTGGATGATAAAAACTTTATGGCTTGATTTATTGGCCACCTGTTTCAGGACCATATCCTGAGTACGTTCGATATTGTTATCTTCTACGTATGTTTTGATATAGTCTGCGAATTCTTTACCGTATTTTTTTGCCTTACCTTCCCCTACTCCGTAGATTTTGGTAATTTCATCTACCGTAATCGGATACTGAACGGTCATATCCTCCAAACTTGGATCCATAAATACGGTGTATGGCGGGATTCCGTGTTTTTTGGCTACTTTCTTTCTCAGTTCTTTCAACAGGTTAAAAAGTTTCTGATCCAGACCTCCTCCTGCCTGCTGCTGTACCTGATCGCTCTCAGCTTTTGCCTGAGTAAGATCAAATTCTCTGTCTTCAGCAATTAAAAAGATGTCTTTAGATTTACCATTCAGGACACTTCTTCCTTTCTCGGTAATTTTTAAAACTCCGTAGGTTTCAATATCTTTCTGTAAAAAATTCTGAACAGTTGCCTGTCTCAAAATGGTTTTCCAGTAGTTATCTTTTTCGTCTTTTCCAAAACCAAAATGCGAACTTTGCTCAAGTTTATAGGATTTTGTCACTGCATTTTCTTTTCCTACAATGACGGATATCAGATCTTTTGACTTGAATTTTTCCCCTGTATCATTAATCAGTTCCAATGACTTTTTTAAATCAGCCGTTGCATCCTTCAATTTTGGCGGATTGGATGAGTTGTCACACATCTTCGCTCCGTTTCCGTTCACAGGATCGAAACTTTCTCCAAAATAGTATAGAATGTATTGTCTTCTGCTCATTGAAGTTTCAGCATATCCTACCACTTCATTCAAAAGCTGTAATCCGATTTCTCTTTCTGAAACAGGTTTTTGAGCCAGGAATTTCTCCAGTTTTTCAATATCTTTCGGATCATAGAATGCAAGACAGTGACCTTCGCCTCCGTCTCTTCCTGCTCTTCCTGTTTCCTGATAGTAGCTTTCCAGTGATTTCGGGAAGTCATAATGAATGACAAAACGTACATCCGGTTTATCAATTCCCATCCCAAAGGCAATAGTTGCCACAATTACATCTACTTCTTCCATCAGGAATTTATCCTGATTTGCGACTCTCACTTTTTGGTCAAGACCGGCATGATAAGGAAGGGCGTTGATCCCGTTTACCTGCAGAAGCTGGGCAAATTCTTCAACTTTTCTACGGCTCAGGCAGTAAACAATTCCTGATTTTCCTTTATGCTGATTAATGAATTTAACAATTTCCTTATCTACATTAATTTTAGGGCATACTTCATAATAGAGATTAGGACGGTTGAAGCTTTCTTTAAACACCAATGCATTGGTCATTCCTAAAGTTTTCTGGATATCATCCTGAACCTTAGGAGTTGCAGTAGCCGTTAAAGCAATCACCGGTACATTGGCGATTTTGTCTATAATCTGTTTCAGATTCCTGTATTCCGGTCTGAAATCATGTCCCCACTCTGAAATACAGTGGGCCTCGTCGATAGCAAAGAAAGAAATTTTCACTTCTTTCAAAAAATCCAGGTAATCATCTTTAATTAATGATTCAGGAGCTACATACAGAAGTTTGGTTTTGCCGCTTTTTATGTCGTCAAAAACCTGTTTGGTCTGCGTTTTGTTTAATGATGAATTCAGTACATGTGCTACCCCATCATCGGATGAAAGGCCGTTTACAGCATCTACCTGATTTTTCATCAACGCTATCAGGGGCGAAACTACTATTGCCGTACCTTCCGAAATAAGAGCCGGAAGCTGGTAACATAATGATTTTCCGCCACCTGTGGGCATTAAAACAAATATATCCTTCCCATTCAATAGGTTATCTATAATTTGTTCCTGCTGGCCCTTAAATGTAGAAAACCCAAAATACTTTTTCAATTCGCCTGATAAATTGGCTTTTTTTGCGCTCATCTAATTTTCTATTGCTAAATTTGCATGTCACCCAAAGTTATAAAAATTCTGCTTAAAATAAAAGCGAACGAATTTATAAAAAATAAAATTTATATTAAATATTCTTTTTAAAATATAACGTTTTTTAGGAACTTTTTTGTATACCTTATCATCGTAAAATGGATAGAACCAATATTATATCAATTGCAAAAAGCACTTTAGAAATAGAAATTTCTGAACTAGAAAAATTAAAAAACAGAATTGATGGCCAGTTTGCCCATGCTGTAGAGATCATTCACTCAGCAAAAGGGAAGCTCATTGTAGTAGGAATTGGAAAATCTGCCCATGTGGGTAACAAAATCGTAGCTACCTTAAATTCTACGGGTACGCCTTCTCAGTTTTTACATGCTTCGGAAGCTATTCATGGTGATCTTGGAGTGATTCAGAAGCAGGATGTGGTTCTGTGCATCTCGAATTCCGGAAATTCTCCTGAAATTGCGAATCTGGTTCCTTATTTAAAGGATTATTCTTCTGCCTTAATTGGAATGACCGGAAATAAAACCAGTAAACTGGCTGAGTTTTCAGAAGTAATTCTTGATACCCATGTAGACATCGAAGCCTGCCCGAATAAACTGGCCCCCACAAGTTCTACAACGATACAAATGGCGTTGGGAGATGCTTTGGCTGTTGCTTTAATGGAGCTGAATGATTTCAAAGCTAATGATTTTGCCAAATTCCATCCCGGAGGAAGCTTAGGAAAAAACCTGACTTCCAGAGTGGGACAGTTTTTATCTTCCCAAAAACCTCAGGTTACGGAAGATTCTTCAATAAGAGATGTCATTATTTCCATCAGTGCCTCAAGTCATGGAATTACAGTGGTAACCAATGGAGACGAGATTATTGGCGTTATTACAGATGGAGATTTAAGAAGGATGCTGATGAAAGGAGAAGATATCAGTACGGTATCTGCTAAAGATATTATGTCTGCCCGTCCGAGAACAATTGAAAAAGAAGCTCTTGCTAAAGAAGCCATGAAAATTCTGAAGGAAAATAATATCGGCCAGCTTGTTGTAACGGAAAACGGAAAGTATTTCGGAATTATCGATCTGCATAAACTGCTAGACGAAGGGATTAACTAGCGTTCAAATAATACATTTCAGACATTATACCTTCAGATCAGCATTTTAATTAAATATTTTTAAGGTATTATGATGATTATTCTTTATTTACTGATTCTATTTCCTATATTTTTAAAAAAATATCTTGACTATCAGGATTCACAAAGGAATAGAGTGTATCATACGCCGTCGGAATCTGATCATACTCCTGAATATTCTACTCATGATAGAAATCTGTACTATGATCAAAAAAGCCAGGATTATTTTAACCGTTTCATACGATGTCTGATCTTCTGTACTTATGATGATAAAAAATTCAATTCTGTTGCAGACTGTCTGTCTCTGACAGATATCGGAGATGATTTACGTATGTTTTCAGACAGGGAAGAAATAGAATCATTATTCAGAAATAATTTCATCAGCGAACCGCTGAGACCGAAAATAGCAGATTTTAAAAAGATTACTGATGAAGTGGATGAAGAAGAATGGTATTTCGAATCAATAGATCTTAGTAATGATGAAAGGTGGAAAAAAATCAACGCAGCAGCAGAAGACGTTTTAACAGAAATGAATATTAAAGAAAGGGATTTTGATTTTGCTTTATATGTCCCCCGATAATTTTAGAATCCAACAACGGTCATTTAACTAAATATTTCATAAGTTTGCACTTTAAAAATTTTTATTCTGTGAGTGATGGTAAAGACATGTCCTTTCTTGGACATATAGGAGAATTAAGAGGGCATCTGATCCGTTCGATTATTGCTATCATAATTGCGGCATTTGTGGTTGGTTTTAATATCAACTGGATTATGGACCATATCTTTTTTGGGCCTACCAGAAATGATTTCCCGACTTTCAGAGTTGTTAATCATTTTTCAAGAATGATTTTAGGAGAAGACAGTATTCATCTTCCCAAGGACTTCCCTGTTCGTGTACAAAGGTTATATCAGCAGTTTAATGTAATGATGGCTGTTTCAATTTTTGGAGGAATGGTGGCTGCATTTCCATATATTGTTTGGGAACTGTGGCGTTTTATTGGCCCGGCTTTACATCCGAGAGAGAGAAAAAATTCGATTTATATTATTAATGCGGTATGGATTCTTTTCATGACCGGAGTATTATGCGGTTATTTCCTAATCCTTCCGTTTGCTGTTAATTTCGGAGTTATTTTTAAGATCTCAGATATTATCGTTCCGCTTTATGATTTAAGTGATTATACCACTTTATTTTTACAGGTGGTTTTGGGTATGGGTGTTATTTTCCTTTTCCCGATTCTGATCTACTTCCTTACCAGCATCGGAATTCTTACCCCTATGTTTATGAAAACTTACCGCCGTCATGCTATTGTTTTGATTATGGTAGTGGCTGCAATTATTACTCCGGCAGACGTTTTAAGTATGCTGATGGCTGCATTACCGCTGCTTATCTTATATGAGTTCAGTATTATGATGTGTACATTCACTTATAAAAAAGTACAGAAGGGCAACGGAAATCTTCCTGCAGTACAGAAATAAACACTATTTTTACTTATAAAAGCTTAAGCGCTATCATTCTGTTGAATAGTAGCGTTTTTTGTTTAAAAAATTAACAATAATCATATTTACCATTAATATAATTTAAAAAACGATAAAATTCAACTAAAATTATAAAGTTCAGAACAATTAACACTCTCTTATTAATAAAATTTACAAAAAAACATACTATATTTAAAAACTTCAACAACAATCAATAAAAATATGAAAAAGAAAATTATTTTTGTCTGTGCATTAGCTTTAAGTCTTAGCGGTTTACAGGCACAGCGCTGGGAACCAGTCTCGGAAAAAGTTACGCAGGTAAGAAAAGAAGTAAAAGTAGAATATGCCTACAAATTTGATCTTTCTGCACTAAGAAATCAATTAAAAAACGCTCCTGAAGCAGGAAAAGGAGGCAATGCTGTCATCGTTTCTATCCCTACAGCAGACGGAAGAATTGAAAGATTTTCAGTGTATAGTTCGCCAGTAGTAGAAAAATCTATGGCAGACAGATATGAATTGGGAGCATACGCCGGTATCGGGCTGGATAATCCACATAAGCAAATCCGCTTCAGTACAGCACCTAATGATTTCCAATCTATGACATTCGATACTGATTCAGGAAAATATGAATTCATAGAACCCATCAATAAAGAAAAGGATGTATATGGAGTCTTTTTTAAATCCAATAAATCTCATGAAGACCCTTTCGAATGCAGAACTGCTGAACCTGAGAAGGTAAAGAAAGAAATGAATAAGCTTCTCAAAACAAAAAATGTTTTGAAGGGGCTAGGTAACGTTAATAAAAGTAATGAACAAAAATACAGAACCTACAGAATTGCCATCTCGGTCAATGGTGAATATACACAGCTTGCCGGAAGTGTTCCTCTGGCAGCTGCCCGTATTAATGCTACAATGAACCGTGTAAACGGTGTTTTCGAAAAAGATTTCGGAATCCACATGATTGTACAGGATCTTCCGCAACTTATATTTACAGATCCAGCAACAGACCCTTATTCAAATGTAATTGCCAATGCAAATGGTACCTACAGTGCTCCAGGAGCATGGAATCTGCAGCTTCAGCAAACTCTTACCAATACTGCAGGTGTAGGTAACGCGGCATATGATATAGGACATTTCTTTGGCCACAGAGGGGGTGGCGGAAGTGCCGGAGATGTAGGAAATGTCTGCAGAAACCCGGCAAGCAACAATGATGCAACTTCCAAGGGAGCGGGAATCACTTCGCCTTCTACTCCGGATCAGCCTTTCGGAGATAATTATGACATTGATTTTGTAGCTCACGAAATTGGCCACCAGTTTGGTGCAGCACACACTATGTCTATCCTTTTACATGGTGCTCACATGGAGCCGGGATCAGGATCTTCAATTATGGGATATGCCGGTATTACCAACTATAATGTTCAGATGCATTCTGATGCATATTTTCATACCAAAAATATTGAAGAAGTAGGCGCATATGTTAATGCTCAGGACTGTGGAACTATTACCGCAGTAGCGAATACTCCTCCTTCGATACAGCCAATGGTCAATAAAATGATCCCTAAAGGAACAGCTTTCGTATTAACAGCTTCTGCAACCGATGCACAAAATGATCCGATGACTTATACCTGGGAACAATATGATCTGGCAACTTCTGCCTTTGGGCCAGTAAGTGCAACCAGAAATAATGGCGCGAATTTCAGATCTCTGATGCCTACAAACTCGCCTACCCGTTACTTCCCTAAATTCACAAATGTTCTTAATGGTACTCTTACGAGTGCTGCAGATTGGGAAACAGTATCCAATATCCCTAGGACAATGAATTTCAAGGTAACGGTGAGAGATAATAACCCGGATGCTGCGCAACAACAGACACAGAGCAGCCTGATGAAAGTGGATATAGGAAATGAAGGACCTTTCAAAGTGACATCAACTACTGTTTACAATAATACAGCGGGAGCTGTTACGTGGGATGTGGTAAACACCAATAATGCTCCATATAATGTTCAGAACGTTAAAATTGATTATACTACAGACAACGGAACTACATGGACGGTTATTACTCCATCTACAGCGAATGACGGATCTGAGCCGTTTTCTTTCTCTTCTTTGGCAACAGGTGCCAGTGTAAAAATAAGAGTAAGTGCCATTGATAATGTCTTCTATGCTGTTGGGAATGCTACCGTATCTGCATCTGCAAGTGCTTGCACAACATCTGCTCCGACAGGTATTACAGTAACTGGTATTACAAGAACTTCGGCATCTGTAAACTGGAACGCATTAGTAGGAGCAACGTATTCTGTAATGTATAGAAAAGTAGGAACAGCAACATGGACTACAGTACCTGTTTCAACAAATGCTTATAACATTTCAGGGCTTACTGAAGCCACTCAATATGAAGTACAGGTAGCCAATGTTTGCAGTGCATCGGTTGGTTCTTATTCAGCATCAACAAATTTCACAACCTCTTCATTTGCTAAGTGTTCAATAACCGGAACAAATGCCGCTGATGAGTATATTTCCAATGTTACAGTAACTGGTGCCGGAATGAACCCTGTTTCAAACAGCAGCAGTAATACTCCTTACACAGACTATACTACAGATCCTTCGAAACTGATTACCCTTATGTCCGGATCTACAGGGAATAATGTAAGTATAACCAAAGGATGGACAGGTGCTCAGTATAATGACGGAGTAACAGCATGGATAGATTTTAACAAAGACGGAGTATTCTCTTCTTCTGAAGTCATCTACACCAGCGCAGCTAATACCATATCACCTGTTTCCGGAACATTCTCCGTACCGGCAGATGCTTATACCGGAGGAAACGTCATTATGAGAGTTGTATTGGGATATGAAAGCCAGCCAAGCAGCGGATGCAGTAACCAGCAATATGGTGAGGTTGAGGATTATCCGGTGCTGATCCAGCAGCAGCTTTCTACCAGTGAAACAGTGAAAGATAAGAACTCAATCCAGATCTACCCTAACCCGGCAAGCGATGTATTGAATGTCACTGAAATTTCATCTAAAGCTCAGTTTATCATTACGAATATGGCAGGTCAGAAAGTAATGAACGGACAGATTAATGATAATAAGATCTCTGTTTCAAAATTAACGACAGGAACTTATATTATTTCCATTGAAGATAAAGGAACGACTTCAAATCTGAAATTCATCAAAAAATAAAACCTAACTTTTTTACAGCCCGGCAATGACCGGGCTTTTTTTATGTCTTTTTTAAAATCTGTATTTAATTTTATTTCCGGCATGTGGCTATTAATTTAATTTTATACTTTTGAAAAGATTTAATAAAAGTTCAAATGAAAAAATTGTCATATACACTCTTATTTGCATCAGGGCTGGTTTTCGGACAGTTCTTTGAGAAGGGTAAGGTTTTCACCAAACAGGATACTTTAAAGGGCTCCAATACTGAATTCAGAAATTTCTGGGATGTCAAGAAATATGACCTTTCCGTAGAACCGGATTTTGAACAGAAAAGTATCAAAGGAAATAATAAAATCAGCTTTGAGATTATTAAAGAGGTTACCAATCCTGTTTTCCAGATTGATCTTCAGCAGCCCATGAAAGCTGATAAAGTAGAAGCAAGTTTTCCCATTTCCAATTATAAGCAGGATGGAGACTTTATTTTCATTACTACGAGTAAAAAATTCAAAAAAGGAGAAAAATATACGATTAACGTCATTTATTCCGGAAAGCCTACCATTGCTAAAAAAGCTCCCTGGGATGGCGGATGGGTTTTCACTAAAGATGAAAAAGGAAATCCCTGGATGACTGCTGCTGACGAAGGAATAGGAGCTTCCATATGGCTTCCTACGAAAGATATCTGGAGTGATGAACCTGATAACGGAATCATTATGAAAATTATAACTCCTAATGATCTGGTAGGTGTGGGTAATGGCAGACTCACTGACAAAAAAACGACTGGCAGTAAAACGACCTATACATGGGAGGTTAAAAATCCTATCAACGCTTACTCCATTATCCCGAGTATAGGAAAATATGTAAATTTCAAAGATACATTTGACGGTGAAAAAGGAAAACTGGACCTGGATTACTGGGTAATTGACTATAATCTGGACAAGGCAAAAAAACAGTTTCAACAGGTAAAACCTATGCTCTCAGCATTTGAATACTGGTTTGGTCCGTACCCATTTTATGAAGATTCATACAAACTGGTAGAGTCTCCTCACCTTGGTATGGAACATCAGAGTAATATAGCCTATGGAAACAAATATCAGAACGGCTATTTGGGCAGAGATCTTTCAGGTACAGGAGTGGGATTAAACTGGGATTTCATTATTATTCATGAAAGCGGCCACGAATGGTTCGCCAATAATATTACCGCAAAAGACCAGGCTGATATGTGGATCCATGAAAGTTTCACCAACTATTCCGAGACTCTTTTCACGGAAAAATATATGGACAAAAAATCTGCGGACATCTATGTTCAGGGGATCAGGCAAGGGATAGAAAATGATGTTCCTATTATTGGCAATTACGGCGTAAGAAATGAAGGCAGCGGAGACATGTATCCAAAAGGTGCCAACATGATTCATACCATAAGACAGATCATCCATAATGATGAAAAATTCAGACAGATTTTAAGAGGTTTGAATAAAGATTTTTATCATCAGACGGTTACCACACAACAGGTAGAAAATTATATCTCCTCAAAAGCAGGAATCGATTTTTCAACGGTCTTTGATCAGTACCTGAGAACAATAAAAATTCCAACTCTTGAGTATGCTCAGGATGGCAACACTTTAAAGTTCCGGTATACCGATGTGGTAAAAAAACTGAAACTACCTATCATCATCAATGGTGATCAAACCATAAATCCAACGGAAGAATGGCAGACTGTAAAGCTTAAAAAGAGCACTCCGGTTGAGCTTGATCCCAACTATTATATTAATTATAAAAATATTAAATAAAGAGAAGGCAGATTTGCATACCAGCAGATTTGCCTTTCTCTTTTTTACCTTTAAAATTTTAAGAAAAGTTTAATACTTTCTTCGTAACAAATTCAGAAAAAAAGCAACTATTTAACTATTAATTTACACCTAATGAGAAAAACAGTACTTAGCCTTGGTATTTTTGCTGCTTTTTTAGCAAATGCTCAGTCTATAAAAACCACTATTGACCTTGTCAATGTAAAAGATGATAAAGTAGCCGTTACCATGGAATTTCCGAAAATGAAATCCGGAGATATTAAATTCCATTTTCCAAAAACAGTTCCGGGTACGTATTCTGTAGACGACTATGGAAGATTCATAGAAGGAATCAAATTTTACGATAATAAAGGAAAAGAACTTACTTATACTAAAGTAAATGATAACACCTATTCATTGAAAAATGCCCAGTCACTTTCTAAAATCTCCTATCTTGTGAACGACAGTTTCGATGATGAATTGGATACATCAAAGCATAAAGCCGTATTTTCTCCTTCAGGAACTGATATTGAAGAAGGAAAGGTATATATGATCAATACCCACGGATTTATCGGATATATTGAGAACATGCAGGATGTTCCTTATCAGCTTGTCGTTCAGAAACCAACTGATTTCTACGGAACTACAGCACTGGTAGATCAGGATAAATCCGAATCTACAGATACCTATACTCTTGCCAACTATGCGAAGGTAACAGATTCTCCGTTAATGTATACAAAGCCGGATTATATTACCTTCAACGCAGGAGGAATGGATCTTGTACTGGGTGTATATTCTCCGACAGGAAAATATAAAGCAGCAGATTTTAAAGACAATCTTGAAAAAATGGTGGTTGCCCAAAAGAAATTTCTTGGGGATATGAACACCAATAAGAAGTACGCCATCATGCTTTATCTTTCCGGTGGTGACGGGCCTAAAGTAAAAGGTTTCGGAGCACTGGAACACCACGAATCTACAAGTGTGGTGCTGCCTGAAGCAATGCCGAAAGATGCTATTGACAATACGATTACAGATGTGGTTTCCCACGAATTTTTCCATACAGTAAACCCTCTGAAGACCCACTCAGAAGAAATTCACTATTTCGATTATGCAGATCCGAAAATGTCTCAGCACTTATGGATGTACGAAGGGGGAACAGAATATTTTGCCAACTTATTCCAGATTCAGGAAGGTTTGATCAATAAAGATCAGTTCCTTGAAAGAATGGGTGAGAAGATCGCCAACTCCAAGAGCTATGATGATACGATGCCATTTACGGTAATGAGTAAAAATGTATTGGTAGAGCCTTATAAAGACCAGTACAGAAATGTATATGAGAAAGGAGCTCTTCTTGCGATGTGTCTTGATATTGAGCTCAGAAAATTGTCTAACGGAGAAATGGGATATCGTGATATGATCAGAAAGCTGTCTCAGAGATTTGGTGAAAACAAACCTTTCAAAGATGATAAACTGATTGACGAACTGGTAACGGTAACCGGATATCCTCAGGTAAAAGAATTCTACAACAAATATATTGCAGGAAACCAGCCTACACCTTATGCACAATACCTGAACATGGTAGGTGTGGATATTAAAAAGCAGGAAAGCCAGCCTCTGTTCTGGTTTATCAAAGATCCGAACCAGACAGGTTTTGATGAAAAGACCAATGCCTTTGCTTTTGATGAACATTCTGCATTGTCTCCATTTGCAAAAAGTATCGGATTTAAAATCACAGATCAGGTACTTGCTTTAGATGGAAGAACAGTAGATATCAAAAAGGTACAGGATTTTATCGGATATACCAGAACAATCAAGGACGGACAGGAAGTTACGGTAACCATTCTAAGAGACAACGCCGGTAAAAAAGAGAAAATGACATTGAAAGGAAAAGCAATTCTGGATAAAATGACTATGGAAATACCTTCATACAAGACAAATCCAACTCCGGAAGAACTGAAACTACAGACACAGTGGCTTACTGGTAAAAAATAAAGAGAAAAGCGGGGAAATTTTTCCCCGCTTTTATTTTCTCAAGTGATCTTTATATTCTAATATTCAAATCTTGCCTTAACATTCAAACCTAACAGGTTTTAAAAACCTGTTAGGTTTCTTATTTATAAAAAATTAATTGATTGTTAAAGAATTTCCTCTTTTCTGATCGTTATCCTAAAGGTACTTCCCTTTCCTACTTCAGTCTGAGAAATCTTGATATCTCCATTATGGTATTCATGAATAACTCTTCTTGCCAGTGACAGACCTAATCCCCAGCCCCTTTTTTTGGTAGAATACCCTGGATTAAAAGCATTTCTTGCCTGCTGTTTGGTCATTCCGCTTCCGTTGTCCCTTACTTCGATGAGAATATTTTTATTCCTTTCAAAGACAGACATGGTGATAGCTCCTTCTCCTTTCATGGCATCCACAGCATTTTTCACCAGATTTTCGATCACCCAGCTCATCAGGATTTTATTGTGGGGAACCAGAACGGTATATGTAGGTAGATTGAGGGTAAAATTGATTTTTCTGGAGATTCTTGTTTTTAAATAATCATAATTCTCCTGTATGGTTTCATTGAAATTTCTATCGTTCAGCTCTGGAACAGAACCTATTTTTGAAAATCTTTCAGAAATAGTTCTAAGCCTTTCAATATCTTTTTCTATCTCATGTACTCCTTCTGATTCAGGATTATCAAGCTTCATAATTTCCATCCATCCAATCATAGAAGATAAAGGAGTTCCGATCTGATGGGCTGTTTCTTTAGCCAATCCAGCCCAAAGATAGCCTTCATCCGTCTTTTTAATGGTTCTGAAAAACCAGAAAGAAAAACCGAAATACAATAGAATAAACAAACCTAAAATATAGGGAGAATACCGAAGATTATTAAGCAGACGGGAGTTATCGTAATACACAAACTGATTATTTCCATCCGGCACTTTGATCTCAATAGGATCATAATTTTTCTCCATATTCCGGATCAGACTCTGCAGTTTTTCAGGATTCTTAATTGTGCTTTCAGGAATATTTCTGTAGTATCCGAGGTCAAGAATCGGGTTTTTATATTTATCCGTTACAATGAAGGGAATGGTATTGTTGATATTCAGAATATCCGGCAGCAAATCCAGAACATCTGTATCCGGAGTTTTCACTTCCTGCTGTATCCTTATAGCTTTGGAAAGAAGACTGATCCTTTTAATCTCCTCTTTTCTGAGAAAATTAATAAGCGATGTTGAAGCTACTACAATGGCAATAACCAAAGTAGTCATGACAACAAAAATGATCCAGTTATTCAGTCTGGTGAGTATGGATTTTCTCAAAGGTTTTTTATTTTAAAACATTCAGGATTTTCTGCAGCTCAGTATTTCCACTTCCCTGATAGTTGTTGATGATAATTGAAAATACATATTTTTTTCCATCTTTCGCGGTGTGATATCCTGCAAAAGATTTGGTATCTCTCATCGTTCCGCTTTTCATCTTCATCCCATTATCCTGAACCGGAAATCCGTCATAATACGCTTCAAACCAGGATTGTTTTTTTGCATATAAAAGCGCCTGTACTTCTGCTTTTGCAGCCACATAATTTTGTGGAGAAAGTCCGCTTCCATCTGCAAAATTGATCATATTGGGATTGATTCCTTTTGATTTCCAGAATTCTTTCAGATAAGCAACCCCGTTTTTAAAGCTTGAATTTCCTTTCTTTTCCTTTCCTAAAGTTTTAATCAATGTTTCTCCATACAGATTGATACTTTTTCTTAGAAACCAGAAAACAATTTTATCCAGCGTCGGAGATTGGTAAGTAAGAAGAATATTTTTTTTCGGAGCTGCTAAAGCCTGTTTTCCTTCTATTTCAAGTTGAGAATTCGTTACTGCTTTTCCTGAAAGTTCAATCCCTGATTCTTTCAGCCATTGCTTTACTTCTGCTGCCAGCTGTAGTGGCGGATTGGGCGTAGAACCGGAAACCGTCACTGTCTTTCCTGAAGGAAGCATACCGTTAATCAGGGCTACATCAGAATGAGGAGCTGTAAAAATCAGGCTTTGATCTGAGCTTCCTCCTGTTTTCAGGTCATTGAGCCACTTCACACCTTCCAGCGGATAAGAAAAGCTTTTAAAATCTGTTCCGTTTATATTGATATCAAACTGGTTTTCTTTCCAGTTGATTCCCCATACACCTGCACCATAATAATTTCCAAGATCATCCCACGGCCAGCCTCCCGGAATGGTCTGGTGATCAAAATATGAATCATCAATAACAAGATCTCCTGATATTTTCTTTATCCCTGAGTTTTTAATTGCCTCAATCAGCTTCTTTTTAAAATTTTCAGGTTTGTAGGCATCATATCTCCAGCTTCCTAATGTAGGATCGCCGTTGGAGCTGATGAAAAGATTTCCGTTCAGCGTTCCTCCGGAGATATTTCCGGAATAGCTTGAAGTGGTTGTAAAAGTATAGTTTTTTCCTAATGTTTCCAATGCTGCGCCTGCCGTGAAAATCTTCTGTGTAGAAGCAGTGGAAAGCCCTTTATTTCCTTGATATTCATATACAAAATTGCCATTTTCATCGGAAACATAAAAAGATAAACTGGAAGATGCTGCTCCCGAAGAATCCATCAGATCCTTTGTTACTTTATCTAATTTTTGGGCCATATTCTGCGCAGCTACCATCTGTACAGAAAGCATGAGAACAGCAAGTGTCTTTTTCATTGCATTGTTGTTTGAGTCAAAATGATGAAGTTTCAAATACACATTCCTGGTAGTATCTGATCCTCTTTTCATTGATTTAAATTCTAAATCAAATATAGTTAAAATAAAAGCTTTTCATACTCCCTGAGATCATCGGAATTGAAAAGAACCTGATGGTGAGGAGATTTTTCAAATGAGCGGTCATGTTTAAAATATTTCTCATAATCATCTTCATCTATAAAAATATCCATCTGACATTCTTTTATATAGTTTGATTTTTCTCCGTAATCTTCAATAAAATACCCGGAATCATTCCAGGGTTCATGATGACAGCGCAGACAGCTTCTTTGATATACAGCTTTATGACCACATATTTCACAATCCTGTACGTTTTGAAACAATGCTAATATCTCATGCTGATTTTCTTTCGGAAAAAGTGAAATAGGAATTGTTTTTAAAAGCAGATAATAATTGGGGTCCTGCCAAGAAAAATAAAATACTTCTTCCTGCCTGTTATACAGCTCTAATCTCTGAAGGTCATATTCAACCTCAGCGCTGGTAATATTTTTAATATTCAGAACGGTCTTATTGTTTCTCGTGATATTCTGTTTGTTATCAATTTCAATAACGGGCTGCTGTTCCAGGAAATGATTAAGGCATAATGTGGTCTGCCATGAGCCGATTGTTCTCATTTTACCTTCTTCTCCACAAATCTCACAGGTCTTGACAGAAAGCTCTGAATATTTATCTTTGATTTTTTTAAGTTTGGCATTGAGAGTTTCATCTTCGGAATAGGTGTAGCATCTCAATTCCCCCAACTTTTCTTTTCCAAAGACACGATGATTCATATTCCATCCTGCAACGGCAAATTCAAACAGTAATTTCCGAATCAGATCATTCCATCCGGTGCTGTTCACTGAAAAATTAGTGAGATTACGTTCTATGAAAAAATTGATTTCTTCTTTGTTCATTAAAGCGTGCTTCCTGCTTCTATTTCATAAGGCTCTTTCCCTTTTTCAAAAATCCTGGTCAGTTCACTTCCTTCAACTGTTATTGAATCTCCGGTTCTTCTGATCCAGTTTCCTTCTCTAAGGCCAACTACTTTGATATCATTCTGGGTAAGGAATTCCTGGATACGGGTTTCTCTGGTTTCCCCGTTATGCTTCAAATCCGGATTAGGGTCAAGATAGTGCGGGTTGATATTGAAAGGAACTAATCCCATACAGTCGAAACTTGGCGGATATACAATGGGCATATCGTTCGTTGTCTTCATATTCTGGCCTCCGATATTGCTTCCTGCGCTGCATCCGAGATAAGCTTTTCCTCCAGATACATTTTCTTTCAGGACAGACATCAGCCCTTCTTCGTGTAATGTTTTAACCAATAAAAAAGTGTTTCCGCCTCCGGTAAAGAAACCTTTTGCCTGATGAATGGCTTCCTTTTTATCTTCAAATTCATGAAGTCCTTTCACTTTTATATGAATGGTTTCAAAGAAAGAACGTGCTTTTGCCGTATAATCATCATGAGAAATTCCACCTGGTCTAGCGAAAGGGATAAACACAATTTCGTCGATTCCTTTATAGAGTTGGATTAATTCTTCTCTTAAATATTCCAGATATTCTCCGCCAAAAAGTGTGGAGGTTGAAGCTAATATAATGTTCATATGATGAAATTATCGGTATTAATAATAAAAATAAATCACAAAGATAGTTTCAAAGATGAACGAATCAAAAATTAAACTAAAAAAATCCTGTTTCCCGTTAATATTTTCTAAAAAAACTTAAAGCCTCTAAATTTTACGGTTTTATGGAATTATTATTGAATTTTAGATTATGAATTTAAAATATAAGATTATGAAAATGAGTAAAATTAATAGTAGAAGTCTATTTTTAGGTTTAATACTAGCAGGAAGTGTAAGTTTTGTAAATGCACAAACAACTCAGCCTGAAACATCGGCGACAACGAGTCAAACCACCAATCCAACTATCGAAGATCTTAAAAAACAGATCGCAGCCAATCCAAAGGATGCAGAATCATTAGCAAAACTGGCTAATGCTTATCAGGAGGCTTCAGACTGGCCAAACGCTATTGATACCTGGAAAAAAATATCAGTTTTATTACCGGACTGGGCTCCGGCTTATTACAGCCAGGCTTATTCCTATCAGTCTGCAAAAGATGATGCCAATGCAAAAATTGCTTATGAAAAGTATATTGCAGCAGTAAAGCCTGAAGAAGTAGAGCAAAATAAGAAGAATCTGGCATACGCTTATTTCTATCTTGCCTTTACAGAGCAGCAAACTGATCCTAATAAAGCAAAAGAACATATTGCAAAATCCATACAGTATGATCCTACGAACCAGGATGCTTTAAAGCTTAGCAAAGCATTAAATTCTTAGTAAAAATGAAATGCCGGAAAGTTTTTTCCGGCATTTTTTATTATGTCTAACTTAAATTTAACGCAGAGATCCAGAACATACTCCAATCTTTATTGCTTTCTTCTCTTGCTTAATAATTATCAATATTCAATTTAATCTTTTCGTTTTTAAAACTCTGACCTTTAATTTTTGGCTATCCTATTCAATCTTTTTTCCGAAAAAATCTGTTTCACCATGCAGATGTCTGATGATTTTCTCGATATTTCTCTGAATACTGGCTTCGGTTTTTAAATTATTGATATACCGGATCAGCTCATTTCTTCTTGATGGAATCAGATTTTCGAAATTTTCTGTTGCCAGAGCACTTTCTTTGATTGCCTTTTCTAATTGAGGATGAATGGGAATACTTCGATCAGAATCGTCGTATTCCAACACAATTTCGATGATTTCTCCGATTCTTTTTGGAGAATTTTTCAGCATGGTCAGATTCACATACAGCCTCCACTCCCCCAAATATTTCATAAGGTTTTGCTTAAATTCTTTTCCATTCACCATTCCTTTTACAGCAATGGGACTTTTATTTCTCCCTGATTTTTCAAAAATCGTGTCCAGTATTTCTTCCGGAACAAATACAAAAGGATTAATTCCGATGATTTCCAATATGGCGGTGAAACGGTTATTTTTCATGGGTAGTAATTTAAATTGGTCTGGCTGGAAGCTAGAAGCTAGAAGCTAGAAGCTAGAAGCTAGAAGCTAGAAGCAAAAATAACTCTTTGATTTAAGATCAGCACAAAATTATTTTTTATCATCTATAACCATCCTGATCTCTCACTCTCCCACTCTCAAACTCTCCTGCATCCAAACCCATTTACCCTAAAACTCCGAATTCCGTAACTCAAAATTCATACCTCAGAACTCAATTAATTCCCTATCTTTGTATCAATAAATCTATTTATCAAAATGAAATTTTTTATTGACACAGCTAATTTAGAGCAAATCAAGGAAGCCAGAGATCTTGGGATTTTAGACGGGGTAACTACCAATCCTTCATTAATGGCTAAAGAAGGTATTCAGGGAGCTGAAGCAATCAGAAACCATTATAAAACGATCTGCGAACTTGTAGATGGGGATATTTCTGCGGAAGTTCTTTCTACAACGTATGAGGAAATGATTAAGGAAGGAGACGAATTGGCTGCTATTCACCCGAATATTGTTGTAAAAATTCCGATGATCAAAGACGGAATCAAAGCTTTAAAATATTTTTCTGATAAAGGAATCAGAACAAACTGTACTTTGATCTTTTCTCCGGGACAGGCTCTGCTGGCAGCAAAAGCAGGAGCAACTTACGTTTCTCCGTTCTTAGGAAGATTAGATGATATTTCTACAGACGGTCTGAACCTTATCCAGGAAATCAGACTAATTTTCGATAACTACATGTTCGAAACTGAAATCTTAGCGGCTTCTATCCGTCACTCAATGCACATTATCGACTGTGCTAAAATTGGAGCAGATGTTATCACTTCACCACTTCCTCCGATCTTGAGCTTATTGAAGCACCCGTTAACAGACAGCGGATTGGCTCAGTTTATTGCAGATTCTCAAAAATTAGCATAATCACTGGCTCTTATTCAGATATAAAAATCCCGGAACTTTTCGTTCCGGGATTTTTCGTACTGTATTATTTTTTCCAGATTTAACTAATGTATAGTATCTGAATCATATGGGAACTGTATATTTTATCGATATAGTTCCGGTTCTATTTTATTGTTATTCTTTAGTTGGTCTTCTTTTGCTCTTTTTTCAATATTTCTATACATTTCATTTACATCAATATTTTTTCCATCCTGATTTCTCATTTGTACAACAGCTCCGGCAGGAAGGGTACTCATGGTTTGTTTCATGTCTTTTGTAGGGTCAGCAAGATAATCTTTCCAGGCTTTTTTGAACTGCTTTTTATTGATTTCTATCTCTTTACCTCCAAAGCCAATTGTAGTGAGACCAGGTATCTGGAGAGCTTCTTCTGATGTGGCTTCGGTTTTTTTGTTACCAATTAAAGTCATAATATGAGAACCTGTTTTATCCTCAATTTTAACAATAAGTCCTGGCAATCCGTAGAATTTATAAGGTCCGTCCTGAAATGGGATGTCTGTAGAAAACCAGGCGATCCAGCTTCTGCCTCCATAATTTGTGGTTGCTTTCTGAGTATTATACTCTCCAATTTTCTGTTTATCAGGTAAAATATTCCATTCAGGCTTTTGATCTTCCGGCATCTTATAAGTAGTATTCCCTATATTTTCAGAGAATGAAACACTATAATCCGGATATTTTTTTGTGACCGTGCTATTAATGGTTCCCTGTTTTATATTTCTTTTAATATTAATACTGCCTCCGAATCCTCCTTTCATCTGTCTGGCAATATCTGCTTTGGTTGTGGAGTCTGCAACAAATTTCTCACGGCTGTAATATTTAGATCCATTTTTATCAATATCCAAAAGCATTACATCGCTTTTCACTTCTGCTCTATTGGTAGAATCTGAAATATATTTATAGTCATAGAAAAATCTGTTTACCTGTGCATTCACAAAAACACTTAAAAAAGCTAATAAAAGCAAATAATTTTTTTTCATATTCTATGTATTTATCTATTCATAAAAAAAGCTTTGCCATTTTTAAAACTGACAAAGCTTTGCAGAAATTTACTTCTTTGTCTCAATTCTTACTTCCCCCTGCTTTACTTCTCCATTCTTCTGAGTGTTGACGTTAACTCTCGATATATTATTGGTATCTAATGAGTTCATATCATCCTGTGAAACTTCTCTCCCGTCAATGTAATACTTATATTTTACATCATCAGTACCGCTTATTTTAAATTTTTTCACCCCATTCATTGCGATGTTTCCGTTGCTGTCTTTTTTAATAAAGTCAGCATTCATTACAATAACACCGGGTGAACCGCTGATCACTTTAATAAAAGTACCGTCTCTGAAGCTTGCTGATCTTTTTTCGGCTTCCGTGCGGGCCTTTTCAACGTCTCTTCGGATTTTGTCTCCATCAATCCGGATTCTCTCTCCTTCTAATCTTATTCTATTTCCCTCCAGTTGGGCTTTTGCACCTTCTATTCTTGCTTTTTCACCCTCAATTCTGGCTTTTCCCGCTTCTTTCAGTGCTTTTTTAGCTTCCGCCATTGCTTTACGTACTTCTTCTTTTTCCTGAGCGCTCAGATCTTTATAATTAACAATTTTGTTTGTTTTAAAATAGGTTATTTTCGGCTCTCTTGGTGCTTTAGGTGGTACCGGAGGAATGGGCAGTTCGCCTATTTTGGCAGCTTCTCTTTCCGCTTTTTTGGCAGCTCTTTCAATCTTTCGAAGCTCCTTTTTACTAAGAGGTTCCATATTCTCAAGCTCCTTCATCTGATTCTTCCATTCCGCAGAATTGAAATACTGATCAACTTCAACCTTTGAGGCAATCTCTCCTATCTCTGATGCCAGATTGCTTATTTCTTCTATTTTATCACTGAAGAGATCACTTTCGGGATCCAAACCTTCCAGCTCTTTCTCTTTTTCTTTTATCTTCTTTTCAAGATTGGTTATTTTTTTCTGATCATCCGGTGACACGGCTTTCAATTCTGCCATTTTTTCCTGACCCGATCCTTCAGGTCTTACTGGTCTTATCGTATCTTTCTTGATTTCTGAAACTACTTTTTTGATGGAAAGATTGGTTTCTTCAATTTCTCTGTTTTTAGCATTTACCAGATAAGCAAAGGCCAGTGAGAAAACAACCGGCAAGGCAAAAATTCTTCGCGCATATCCGAATTTGGTTTTTGGTTTTTGTAACATCTTAAGTCTTTTTTTAAGGTTTGAACTTAGAAACGGACTGGTAACAGGCAACTGTGTTCCGGAAAAGTGGCTTGCTAAAAGCATCTGCGCAAATGCTTTGGTGTCCAATTGTTTTACGGCTTTTTTATCAGCCAGATATTCGTGGATTAAATTAATTTCTTTTTTGATGACATGAAAAAACGGATTGAACCAGAAAACTGAGGTAATAATCTCAATAAAGATCTTATCAAAGGAATGTTTCTGCTCAATATGTACCATTTCATGCTTTAAAATCTGTTTTCCAATATCAGAATGCAAAGTAATGGCGTTCTTCCAGAAAAGATTTTTAAAGTAGGAAAAAGGAGCTTCATTAAGGTCTGTACGGTAAAAGTTGATCCCGTCAAAACTTTCTTTATTAAACTGTTTCTTAAACTGCTGGATTTTAAAAATCCCATACATAAGTTTCCCTAGAAAATAGAAAGAAACCAGTCCCAGAGCTGAAAAAGTAATGTTAAAATAAAGGTTACCATTGTTTATATTTTTTTCTGTATTAAAATTCTGAATCTTATCAAGAAGCATATATACATCATTATTTACCTCTATCGTAAAATCATCTACTTTAATGAGCGGCAACAAAAGTGATATCACAATCGCTCCCAGCAGATAAAATCTGTTATAATGATGGAATGTCTTGTCTTTTAATGACAACTGATAGTACAAAAACGTTACACCCGAACATAAAATAGTTTTCCCAAAGTATAAAAGTATTGCTTCCATAAGTACTAATCTTTGTTTTTGAGTTCATCTAATAACATCTCAAGATCTTCTACTGTCATTTCATTTTTTTCTACCAAAAATGAAACGGCACTCTTGTAAGAGCCTTTGAAATAGTTTTTCACAAGACTTTTCATGGTCTTTCCGGAATATTGTTCTTTTGAAACAAGCGGAAAATACTCATGCTGTCTTCCATGTACACGATAGTCTACAAATTCTTTGTCTTTCAATACTTTTAAAATAGTAGAGACTGTATTGGTGTGTGGTTTTGGTTCCGGAAAAAGATCCAGAACATCCTTAAGAAATCCTTTTTCTATTTTCCATACATACTGCATTACCTGTTCTTCTGCTTTTGTTAAAGTCTGAATTTTCATATCCTGTTCATTTATCAGTTATATTGATATAAAACTTTTCAATTCTATATCACTAAGAAATTAGTTATACAAATGTAGAAATAAATTTGAATCTAACAACTATTTTTTTAGTGATAAAAGATTTTAAAATGTAAAATATTAATAATCAATAAAATAAAGTTGATTAAATTTTAATTAAATGAATTTTCAATTCTAATTTCACGAAAAACTCTTCAACAAAACTGATCTTTTATACCAAAACCTCTACATTAAATCCGGGATTTCAACTAACCTTGAAGAAATGTTTCATTTGGTTTGTCGGGATAATCTCTGCCAGGGTTTTATATCTTGATAAGAATTGATAAATCAGGTAAAAAATTCAAAACAATAAAAAATACTATTGCATAAGGATTTAATAACCCTAAATTTGATATTTCTGGAAGAATGGATTTTAACTAGAAATAAAACCGGAAAAAACAAAAGTGCAGCAAAAATGATCAATAATCTAATACATAAAACAATAGTAAAATCTTTTTAAATGAAAAAAATACTTTTTATCGGAATGGTGCTTATAGGAATCATAGGCCTTTCATCATTTATTAAATCGGATGATTCCAACGGTCCAAAACCTGCAAAATCAATTTATGATTTTAAGATTGAATCCATAGACGGCGGAAAAATTGATTTTTCTGAATACAAAGGGAAATATATTCTTATTGTAAACACGGCATCCAAGTGCGGATACACTCCTCAATACAAAGGATTGGAGCAGCTTTACAAAGATTATGGTGATAAACTGGTTGTGGTAGGCTTTCCTTCTGATAATTTTGCAGATCAGGAGTTTCATGATAATGTGGAAATCAAGTCTTTCTGTGAAAAGAATTATGGGGTAACCTTTCCGCTTACCACCTCAGTGGATGTAAAAGGTTCAAAAATCACTCCTGTATTCGATTATCTTACCCACAAATCTCAAAATGGAGTAATGGATGCCACCATAAGCTGGAATTTCAATAAGTTTCTGATCAGCCCGGAAGGAAAATTACTGGAACATTTTGACTCTAAAGTTGTCCCTGAAAGTAAAAAAATCACCCATTATTTCAAATAAATGATTTTTACAAAACACTACCATCATTATGAGTAGTGTTTTTTTATCCTTGCGTAAAACATTTTACATTGATTAGGACTCAAATACACACATTGAGCTGTATTAACAATTTAGATTACAAAAATCACTTCAATAAAGACCTTAAACGCATCATTTTTACAATAATGAATAATATACATTATAGAATTGTTAAATTTTATTAAATAAATATTAAAATGTATTTGTTTTAACCGGGAAATTATATTTATTTTAGTGCTTTAAAAATTTCTCATGAAAAGATATAATTTACTGATTGTACTATTACTGCTTATTTTTAATGTTACTACAGCACAAAAGAAAGGTTCTCCTGCTGCCGATCTTAGCATACTGAAAGATACAAAATCAAAAATTGAAGCCACCGTTCCATTGGTGATTCAGCATCTTCAGACGATCGCTACAAAAGAAGGTGATAATAATATTGTGAATAACGGAAAAATTGCTTTAGGCAGAGAATATGGTATTGTAGAGTCTGAATGGTTTTTATACAGAAACAACATGAAAAACTGTATCCTGAACAACTCATCCAAAAAAGCCAAGAAATGTATGGAATATCATAACAATATGATGAGAGGGACAATGATCAATTACAACAATTATATTACCAACCTTACAAGAAAGAACGGTTATTTAGGAGTTGAAGGAGATACAAAATTCGAATTCAAACCTTCTGATATCGCTACAAAACTAAGTGAAGCTTATTTCAATGCAAGTGCTGCTGCCGGCAGAATGAAAGCTGATCAGAAAAGAGATTTTTTAGGACAGACAATGTCTGATGACAACAAACTTACTCCTTACGCTCAACTGGCACAATAATATTTAAATCATATTAAAAAAAATAAAAAAGAGAATGGCAGTGCCATTCTCTTTTTTGTTCAAAAGCAAAAAATCTCCGCCGGAAAAAGCAGTTTTGTGGTACTAATCATAAAACCTTGGGGAAAAAGTAGAAAATTAGGCAGAGATTTTTTTGCATACGCTCTACAGATCAACTGTCCTACCCATGATCTGTAAGAGCTTTACAAAAATAGGACTATACCCTTCTGCTGGCTGAAAATACCTGTAGAATTAAATGTTCAAAACTGTAGAACTAATACTACTTATCATTATAGAAGTAAACCAGCTCAAAAAAAGGTGGTTATGATTAGGGTTAAACAGCTTTATTTTATTTCCACCAGTGGTAATAATTATGCAATCCGTCATATTCAAACCCGCAGCGTGGATATAATGTGTTTCCTATGTCATTTGTTTTTTCGGTTTCAAGCATCAGCCCGCACGCTCCTGTCTCTTCACACCATTCTTTGCTACGGTCAATTAATGCTACGGAAAGACCTTTTCCTCTATAATCCGGATGCACAAACAAATCACTTAGCAGCCATTGCCTTTGTAATTTGGTATAATGAAATAATTTGTAAAGCTGTACAAAACCTACTGCTTTCTCATTTACCATCACAAGAAAAATATCGGACTCACGGTTTATAAAACGTTCTTTGAGAAAAGCCTTCCCTTTTTCAACATCTGATTCCTGTCTGTAAAAAACACGATAAAGATTGAACAATTCAGCTGTTTCATCAACATCCTCAAGACTTGCCTTTTTAATAATGTAATTCATCGTTATATCTATTTTTATTAACAGGGCAAAGGTAGCCTTAAACAGGACCAGTGGTATCATCCAGAAATACATTAAATCAGTAGGCCAGATACTTTATAACTCTTTATTCATATATAAAATACCGCATGTTTTGGATTGTATTGTTCTGAAGAACTATAGACTTTTGCAGCATAAATTCAAAAGCAATGAAAAATATTATTCATACAATCAAGAATACAGACTGGCAGAGTATTACGGAAACAATGCATCAAAACGGATATGCTATCATTCCTGATCTGTTGTCTGAGGAAGAATGTGAACTATTGAAATCAAATTATCATCATTCTTCTCTCTATCGTAAAACAGTCATCATGGCCAGACATCGTTTCGGACTGGGTGAATATAAATATTTTACCTATCCATTACCTGAAATCATTCAAACCATACGAACAAATATTTACCCTTATCTGGCTCCTGTTGCTAATGCATGGTGTAAAGCTTTACATATAGACAATCAATTTCCTTCAGATCATCAGGAATTCTTAGACCAATGCCACCTTAACGGTCAGCAAAAAGCGACGGTTTTAATTTTGAAATATGGAAAAGGCGGATTCAATACGCTGCACCAGGATCTATATGGAGACCTATACTTTCCTATCCAAATTGTATTAATGCTCAGCGAACCAGAAAAGGATTTTACGGGCGGTGAATTTGTGCTTACCCAGCAGATTCCGAGAGCACAGTCAAAAGCCATTGTTCTACAACCTAAAAAAGGGGACGTTCTAATTTTTACCACTCAGTTCAAACCGGAAAAAGGAAACAAGGGCTATTACAGAGTCCATATGAAACATGGTGTAAGTGAAGTTAAAGAAGGAAACCGCTATGCTTTGGGCATTATTTTTCATGATGCAGCCAGTTAATGATTAAACGCTATAAATAGATGAACCATGATTCAACATTCACAACTATCATCTGAAAATCTGAGAAGTAAAATCCACAGCAGAGAAGTTCGATTTGGAGGAAATAAAAAATTAAAAATCTATGGATTACTCAGCTGCCGGTCAGGAAAAAGAATGAAGATGGAAAACAGAGTTTTCTTTGCAGATGAAAAAGAAGCATTACAAAATAATTACCGTCCATGCGGGCATTGTATGAAAGAAGCTTATAAAAAATGGAAGGAAATTGAATAGGTTTTGATTCAAATTTACTATCAACATCGTTTTGTCTGCAATGACCAGAAAATAAAAAAGAGAAGCAATCATATTGCTTCTCTTTCGTTTAGTAGCGGGAACCGGACTCGAACCGATGACCTTCGGGTTATGAG
>NZ_SDLV01000018.1 GCF_004916905.1 Chryseobacterium candidae | reverse complement strand
TAATATAAGTTGATTAAGTGTCAACTTATTTTAGGACGGGACAATATGAATAATAAAGCCCTGTAAACTTTACAAGGCTTTCACATTATTTTTCAGCAAGTTTCTTAAGATTATCCAGACCCTGGCCAAACATTTTATCCATGTTATTATCCATCATAGGCTTCATAATCTTCATCATACTATTCAGTTCATTATCTATCATCCAGGTTACTCTGGTTCCATTCCCTTCACGAGTCAGCACAATATTAGCTTTTGCATCTCCTTCAAAAGGTTCTATAAAGTGAAGTTTTGTCGCCATTTTCTGATTAGGGATCAGTTCGGTAATAGATTGTTCACCTTCCCCTACATTCTTATCACCCTTCCAGTGATAAGAATCTCCTAATTTATCTCCTTCTCCTGAATAGGTAATCACAATATTTTTATCGGCTTTGGAGAAAGGATCCCATTGGTTATATCCTTTTAAGTTCCCCGTATAAGTCCATACTTTTTCCTGGGGTGCGTTGATGACAACAGATTTTTCATAGTGATAGTCTTTACTGAAAGCCAGCACAGCAATGACAGCATAGATAAGAATCAGTACGATGATGATACCGATAATTTTTAAGAGTGTTTTCATAGTCTATATATTTAAGGTTATTTATTTTAATGATGACTTTTAAATCTGTTTTCAAAATTAAATATTCCCACATCACTCCTTCTTTCCATATGACAAGATTAATTAAAGATAAGGTATTTTTGTCACAACTTGCCAGTGAGGCATTATTTTTGAGCATTTGAGCTGTGATTCCCAATGAATCATTACATTTACCTTATACAAAAAGATCCAAAAATGAATATTTTAACAGAAAAATTTAACACTCCATATCATTCAGCCCCGTTTGATGTCATTAAAAATGAAGATTATCTTCCGGCATTTAAAGATTTAATTCAACAATCTGAAGCAGAAATTGATGCGATTGTCAATAATTCTGAAGCTCCTACTTTTGAAAATGTTATTGAAGCATTGGCCTATTCCGGAGAACAGCTGGATGTGGTATCCAATATTTTTTTCAATTTAAATTCTGCAGAGACCAGCGATGAAATTCAGCAGATTGCACAGGAGGTTTCACCAATTTTAACGGAATATTCTTCAAAAATTTCTCAAAACGAAGCCCTTTTCAACAAAATTAAAAAAGTATATGATGAAAAGGAAAAATATAATCTGAATGAAGAGCAGGAAATGCTTTTGAATGAAACCTACAAAGGTTTTGTAAGAAGCGGAGCTTTACTGAATGAGGAAGACAAAGAAAAATTAAAGAAAATCAGCATGGATCTTTCTTTAAAATCTTTACAGTTCGGACAGAATGTACTGGCATCCACCAATGCTTATTTTAAACATATCACCAATAAGGAAGATCTTGCAGGAATTCCTGGGGCGATCATTGATCAATATGCTGAAGAAGCGAAAGAAAGGAATCTTGAAGGCTGGGTGGTCACTTTACAGTATCCAAGCTATATTCCATTCATGACCTATGCTGAAAACCGTGAACTGAGAAAGGAACTGGCTTTAGCCAATGGTAAAAAGTCTTTCGATGGTGGTGAATTTGACAATCAGAATTTGATTAAAGAACTTCTGAATTTAAAACAACAAAAAGCTGAACTTTTAGGATATAAAAACTACGCTGATTTCGTTCTTGAAGAAAGAATGGCCAAGTCTCCGGTAAAAGTTTTGGATTTTTTAAATGAACTTCTGACCAAAGCAAAACCGTATGCTGATAAAGAAATTGAAGAATTAAAAGCGTTAGCAAAAGCTGACGGAATTGAGGAAATGCAAGGTTACGACCATGCATTCTATGCTGAAAAACTTCGTAAGGCGAAATTTGATCTTAATGATGAAGAATTAAAACCCTATTTTCCGTTAAACCAGGTACAGGATGCTGTATTCGGGCTGGCTGGAGAACTTTTCGGACTGACTTTTGAGGAAAGAAATGACATTCCGAAATACCACGAAGATGTAAAAGTATATGAAGTAAAAGAGGCCTTCGGCTCCACTCAGGCTGACAGCTACAAGGCGTTATTATACGTTGATTATTTTCCGAGAAAAGGAAAAAGAGCCGGCGCATGGATGACCAGCTACAAAAATCAATACAAGCGAAACGGGGAAAATTCCCGTCCTCATATTTCCATTGTCTGCAACTTCAGCAAACCAACAAAAGATACCCCTAGCTTACTGACTTTCCAGGAAGTGACTACTTTATTCCACGAGTTTGGGCATGCACTTCACGGGATGATGGCAGATACTCAATATCCTACTCTTTCCGGAACTTCTGTGAAATGGGACTTTGTAGAACTTCCGTCACAGTTTCTGGAAAATTTCTGCTATGAGCCGGAATTCTTAAAAACTTTTGCAACACATTATAAGACCGGAGAAGTACTTCCTGACGAAAAAATTGAAAAAATTGAGCAGTCTAAAAACTTCATGGAAGGATATCAGACTTTAAGACAGCTAGGTTTTGGACTTCTGGATATGAACTATCACACAAAAGTGGCAGAACTGGAGAACGAAAGCGTTAAAGAGTTTGAAGATAAATATACCCAAGCAACCACTCTTTACCCTTCTAATGCTGAAACAGCAATGAGCCCAAGTTTCTCACACATTTTCCAGGGAGGATATTCTGCAGGATATTATTCTTACAAATGGGCGGAAGTTCTGGATGCTGATGCTTTCCAGTATTTCAAAGAAAACGGAATTTTTAATCCTGAGATTGCAGCCAAATATAAAGTATTACTTTCTTCGGGCGGAACAAAAGATCCGATGGAGCTTTATAAAAATTTCAGAGGTAGTGAACCAAAAGTAGAAAGTTTGCTGAAAAGAGCGTTTGGATAATCAATAAAAACTGATTGAACAGATCAGGAAAATACAATATAAAAAGAACAGTGATTGCTGTTCTTTTTTGTTTTTCAATTTTTAGTGTCCAAAATATCTTATATATGGAGATCATTTTATCTTTTTTTCTATTAAATTTGATACCGGTCTTATGATACAATTTCCATTAAAATTATTGGAAGAAATATAATTCAAACAAAAAATCCATGAAAACATTATTAATTTCGATTCATCTCTTAGCTTACGAAGAAAACAGATGAATTAAAATTTAATTTTATCTCTTATAAAAATGAGTTATTCAATGAAAAATAAATTCAAGATTTTAATTTTAACTGTTCTCTTAAGTAATTTATCTTTTGCTCAAAACAATAAGGAAATTGCCTTACAAAAAGGTAATGAAGCGATTAAACTAATGGATGACGGGAAAATTGAAGAAAGTATTATATTGCTTGAAGAAAGTCAGAAATTAGATCCCGAAAACTTTAATTATCCTTACGAAATTGCATACGCTTATTATTTAAAAAAGGATTATAAAAAAGCAATTGAAATTGCGGAGAAATTGCAAAACTATAAAGATGTAAATGTTCAGCTTTATTCACTTTGGGGAAACGCCTATGACTATCTTAACAATCGTCAAAAAGCAATAGAAATATATGAAACGGGAATTAACAAATTTCCCAAAAAAGGATTGTTATATCTCGAAAAGGGAGTTGTTTATGAATTAGACAAAGAATATAATAAGGCAGCTGCATCTTATCAAAAAGGAATTTCGGTTGATCCAGAATATGCTTCAAATTATTATAGAATTGCTAATCTTTATCTTAATTCTGATGATAAAGTTCCTGGTTTAATTTATGGAGAAATCTTTCTCAACCTCGAAAGAAATACTGACAGAACCAAAGAAATGAGTAAAAATTTATTTGATACTTATAAAAACTCGATCGTATTTGAAAACGGGCATATGAAAGAATTGAGTCTTTGCAAACAAATGAAAATGACTCCAACAGATAAAAGCCTTCCTCTATGTTTAATGTTTGGAAAATGGTTTATTTATGGATTATTAAATTCCAAGGCAGAAGAGTTCAATCTGGATGCATTATCCAAAATAAGACAAGAATTTTTAAAATCATATTTCAAAAGTGATAACAAAGATTATCCCAATATACTTTTCGACTATCAGGATTTAATGTCTAAAAAAAATATTTTTGATGCCTACAATCATTATTTATTTCAAATGGGAGCTCAGGAAGAGTTCTCAAACTGGCTTCAAAAAAATGAAGCTGAATATAATAAATTTGTAGAATGGTATGTTAAACGGGAAAATGGCATCAATATCAATGAAAGTAATTTTTTTCATTTTACCAACTAAAAAACAGTCTACCGAACTCAAGATGAGCAGGATTAATTATTAATAATAGTCTTCGTTAATATTAAACCATCTAAATTTCACATGACCACCCAAGAACAAATTCAGGACTATATCAATAGCCAACCGGAAGTTAAACGTAATGATATGGAGGAACTCCATCAAATCATTCTCGAACTCATGCCGGATTGCCAGCTGTGGTTCCGCGATGGTAAAAACAGCGAAAACAAGACAGTTTCCAATCCCAATATCGGATATGGATCATATACCATGCAGTATGCTGGCGGAAAAACAAGAGATTTTTATCAGATTGGAATGAGCGCCAATACAACAGGTATTTCCCTTTATATCATGAATATCAGTGATAAAACTTATTTATCTAAAACCTATGGAGAAAAAATAGGTAAAGCCAGCGTCACTGGATATTGTATTAAGTTCAAAGCATTGAAAGATATCAATATTCAAATCCTGAAAGCTGCCATACTGGATGGACTTAAAGAGTAAAAAGCTAAATTTGCACATTAAGTAAGCATTCATTCTGTAATTTTAAATAATGAGCACGATAACAACAAGATTAGAAAACGTAAAAAAACTTCAGGCTAAAAGATGGGAAAATGAAGACCATTGGGACACTTTGAACGAGCTTTTAGTGAAAGAATTAGAGGAAATTTTACTTATTGAACCTGAAAATACTTCAGCTTTAATCAATATTGGTGCTATTTATTCTGATATGGGAGAAAATGAAATGGCTCTGGAGTATTTAAAAAAGGCATTGGATTTAGGTTCCAAAGACAAAAATCTTTTTGTAAATCTTGCCATTGTTCTTGTTTATATGGAAAAACATCAGGAAGAGTATTTGGAATATCTTGAAGAAGCGGAGGATAAAACGGAAGACCCTCTCACTTTTAAAGCCTATTTTGATCCTGAGTCCCGTTAAAAATCAATTCATTAAAAACAAAAAATCATGCTACTAGCCATATTACTCCCATTCTTATCTTTCATGGTCCGTGGAAAAGTTCTCACCGGAATCGTATGTCTGATTTTACAGATCACTCTGATCGGATGGCTTCCTGCTGCTATCTGGGCCGTACTTTCTTTAAATAATGCAAGAGCCGATAAAAGAAATGACAGGCTAATAAAAGCAATGCGGGAAAACAAAAGATAAAGCTTACTCAAAACCAACACAAACAACTGATTTAAAATCAATTAACAAACACCATCTATTATTTTCTAATTTTTGATTTATAATTTTCATGATAAAAACTTGCGAAACCGAAAAGTTGCATATATATTTGCAACCATATGGTTTCATTTAAAAATCATCATCTATGAGAAGAGATATTTTCCAGGCAATAGCAGATCCCACACGCAGGGCCATTATTGCGCTGATCGCAGTACAGGCAATGACACCCAATGCCATTGCAGAGCATTTTGATACCACAAGACAGGCTGTTTCAAAACACCTTAAAATCCTGACAGAATGTGAATTGGTGACTCAAAATCACCAGGGAAGGGAAATTTATTACTTGTTAGAAATTGATAAGATGAAAGAAATAGATCATTGGCTGGAACAATTCAGAAAAATCTGGGAAAGCCGTTTCGGGCAGCTTGATACTTTACTGGCCACATTAAAAAGCCAGCAGAATAAAATTTAATACAACAACCAAACTATAAAATAGTATTATGAAACATCATCTTCAGTTCGATTTTCTTGCAGACAAAGAAAAGAACACCTTAACGATCAGACGTGAGTTTATGGCCAACCGACAATTGGTATGGGACTGCTACACAAAAAGTGAACTTCTGGACCGCTGGTTTGCCCCGAAACCACTGACCACAAAAACAAAATCAATGGAATTCCGTGAAGGCGGACACTGGCATTATGCTATGGTAGAGCCCAATGGAACAGAATATTGGGGCCGGGTAAGCTACCATAAGATCAACTCCATTGATTCTTATACTTCCAGCGATGCATTCTGTAATGAAAAAGGAGAAATCAACACAGACCTTCCTCAGGCAGAATGGGTAGTCACTTTCACGGATAAAAATGAAAACACCCTTGTAGAAACTATTGTCACCTATCAATCCTTAACTGATCTGGAAACCATTATCGAAATGGGTATGGAACAGGGAATGATAGCTACATTGGAAAAACTTGACGAATTATTACTCACATTAAACCCATAAAAAATGAGCCAAAAAATCACAGTTTCTGCTACCATTAATGCAGATGCAAAAAAAGTATGGAATTATTACACAAATCCCGAAAACATCACCCAATGGAACTTTGCTGATCCTTCATGGCAGTGTCCTTCTGCTTCCAATGATATGAAAGTAGGCGGAAAATATGCGGCAAGAATGGAAGCTAAAGATGGAAGCTTCGGTTTCGACTTTGAGGCTGTATATGACGAAATAAAAGATGGGGAAAGCTTTAAGTACACTATGCCGGACGGAAGACAGGTACAGGTTGATTTTAAAGAAAAAGAGGGTCAGACCCATGTAGATGTAGCTTTCGATCCGGAAAACCAGAACCCTGAAGAAATGCAGAAAGCAGGATGGCAGGCCATTCTCGATAATTTCAAAAAATACACAGAATCGAATTAAAAAATTCTCCCATGAGGATTGATATAAAGCTGGATCTTTTAGATTCAGCTTTTACTTTTTCAGTGATTAGAAAACCCTGAATTCCAATAATATTGTACATTTACTTTTCAAAGTCTGAATGGCTGAGTTCAAAGAACCTCAATTTTTGAAGCTATGAAAGAAAAGCTCTGGAAGATGTTGATTATCCTGCAGAAAAATTTGATGTAATACTCAGCTCACTCCCATTACATTATATAGAATCATTCGATGTTATTGCTCAGCACATCTATACATGGCTTACTCCCGGCGGATCTTTTGTATTTTCAGTAGAGCATCCTGTATTTACTGCGGAAGGCGGTCAGGACTGGATGTATGATACAAATGGTGAAAAAATCTGCTGGACCGTAGACCGATATTTTACAGAAAGAAAAAGAAACAATATTTTTTTGGGTGAAAATGTGACCCAATACCACCGTACTCTAACTTCTTATTTAAATACATTATTAAAGCACGGTTTCAAAATCAGAGAAATCATCGAGCCAAAGTCAACTCCGGACATGTTGAAAGAAATTCGTGAGATGAAAGAAGAACTCCGCAGACCTATGATGTTAGTCATTTCTGTTTCCAAATAATTTTATAGAATATCAACATTTTAAAATAAAAAAACAATCACCTATATTGTATAACATAGTAATAAAAATGTTTTATATCTTTGTATAACAAATTACATCGATATGATTATTAAAAAACTGATAACCACTCTTGCTTTGCTTCCATTTTTAAACAATACGATGGATGCTCAGTTACAATCAAAAGGATATGAAAAGAAAATTGACAGTATTATTCAAACTGAATTCGGAAATAAAAATGAACCGGGAGGTGTATTTCTGATCACTCAAAACGGAAAAAACCTGTACCGGAAAGCATTTGGTAAAGCCAATCTTGAACTCAATGTGAATATGACTCCGGACAATGTTTTCCAGATCGGTTCTATGACCAAACAGTTTACTGCCATAGCCATTCTGATGCTCGAGCAGCAAGGGAAACTCAATGTTAATAATCCTGTTTCCCAATACATCAAAGATTATCCTAACGGAGATAAAATCACTATTCATCATCTTCTGACGCATACTTCCGGAATAAAAGATTTTACGAAAATAAAATCACTCTCTTCCATCGCTCAAAAAGAGATGAAACCTGAAGAGATGGTCAATTTTTTCAAAAACGAACCTGTAGATTTCGCTCCGGGAGAAAAATTTGATTACAACAATTCCGGCTACGTTGTTTTGGGATATATTATCGAACTTGTTTCGGGGATCACTTATGAAGATTTTATTAAGAAAAATATTTTTGATAAGGCAGGAATGAATCATTCCTATTACGCTTCCGACAGAAAAGTTATTCCTCAAAGAGCATATGGCTAACACAAAAAAGAACAGGGATTTGTAAATAAAACCGTTATCAGTTTCAGCATTCCGTTTTCTTCCGGTTCATTGATGTCTACGGCAGATGATATGCTGAAATGGCAGCAGGCTTTACAGCAAAATCTATTGCTGGATTCAACAGAAACTCAAAAAGCTTTTCAGAAATATAAACTGAATAATGGTGAAGAATTTACTTACGGATACGGATGGCATTTGAAAGAAATCAATGGAATTTCTGACCGCGAGCATGGTGGAAGTGTCTTTGGATTTAAAAGCATGGGTATTTACATTCCCAGTGAAAATATCTACGTAATTGGCCTCAGCAACTGTGACTGCCACTCTCCTACTGAAATAACCAGAAATATGGCAAAAGCCACTTTAAATGAAATTAAAACCTCATCAAAAAAACAATAAAAGCAGTATTTATTTTTTATGCCTCGTTTCAGGAAGAACATGATCCGGAACTTTAAAAATACAGATCATTACAAAAATCAGACAGAAAATATTAATCAGCAGAGCAACAGAGAAAGCATTGTTATAATGCTTTACAACAGGTTTTTCTCCAAGAAAATAATAAAAAATACTACCTACAGCAACTATTCCGATAATGGCTGCAATCTGCTGAAAAGTATTATAAACACCGGATGCATTCCCGATCAGCTTTTCAGACATTCCCGACAAAGCAATAGTAGCCAGCGATGGTATGACAGATCCTATTCCCAGTCCATGCAAAAATAACAGCAGACAGAAAACCGGAAAGCCAGTCTCCATTCTGAATAAAAACAACTGAAAGACAAGAACTACAATAATAAAGAAAAGTCCTGCTATCAGGGCTTTTTTGCCATATCTTAAAATCAGCTTTACTGAAAGAACGGAAGCCAAAATAAAACCCAATCCCTGAAAAACTATAATCTCACCTGCATCTAAAGGACTGATCTTTAATCCATTTTGAAAAAAGAGAGACAGAATATAAAAATAAGAGTCCAGCATGATAAAAAAGAAGGAAACCGCTACAATCCCCAGGTTAAAGTTTGTAAAACGGAACAGTTCAAAATCAATCAGATAAGAACGTTTATTGTGGATTCTTTTCTTCTGATCTTTTATAAAAATGAACAAAATTCCGGCTGAAATAATCATTAATAACCCATTCTTGAAATTAAACCCTTCATGCTCAGACATAGTAAGGGCATAAGTAGCACAGAACAATCCTCCAGAAAGAACTAAAACACCGCCGGCATTAAAAGACTGCTGTACAGAAATTTTAGACTCATCCAATAGTTTCAGGGTAAAGAAAACAGCCGGTAAACATATAGGAATATTCATCAGGAAAATAAGTCTCCAGGGTTCTTCTATCATTGTCAGAGACGAAAAATAACCTCCAAGAAACTGCCCCAGAACAGTTCCTATTCCAATGGTAATCCCATACCAGCCCATCGCTTTGATACGTTTCTGATGATCAGGAAACAGAATCTGTATCATGGAAAGTACCTGCGGAGCCATCATAGCAGCGCTTATCCCCTGCACAAACCTTGAAATAACCAGCTGCTCCGCACCTGCAGAAAGCCCACACGCAATGGAACTGACCATGAAAGCTAATAATCCGGTGATATAGATCTTTTTTCTTCCGTACAGATCTCCCAATCTTCCTCCGGTAATCAGTAAAGAAGCAAAACCGATAAGATAAGCTGCAATCATAAACTGCATTTCTCCATGAGAAGCATGAAGGTCTCTTTGTATCGAAGGTATGGACACATTGATGATAAAAATATCCATTATCGTCAACAACAGACCCAACAATATCACCAATAATTTCAAATACTTATATTTCATTTTTATATAGATATATCTATTTTTAACGTATCAAAAAAAAGTTAAGGCAATAAACCCTGAACAATTTTTTTCACCTGGTCAAAAGCATCATTTTGTCTATTGATCGTGGATGTAACAACTGCTCCCTCTATTAAAAGGAAAATATTTTCTGCTATTAAATCAGAATCTATCTTCTGCACTTGAACTGCATATTCATTAACGAGTGTTCTAATCATCTCTTTTTGCTTTTCTTTATGCTGTTTAGCAAAAGCTGAAACGGAAGGATTACCTTCTCCTATTTCGGACACAATTTTAATGAAGTGGCACCCTGCAAACTTTGAGGTCTGCTGCAATTTTTTTCTGTAATCAATAAGCCCCAAAAGTTTTTCTCTCGGGTTTGAAATTTTAGAGGTGCTGTTTTCAAACCCTTCAAACCAGCTAAGTTCCTCTTTGACAAGATAAGCCTGAAGAAGATCATTTTTAGATGAAAAGTGATTATACAAAGAACCAATGGCGATATCAGCTTCAGCAATAATCTGATTGATTCCCGTAGAATTATACCCTTGTCTGTAAAACAGATCTGAAGCAACCCTGATAATTCTTTCGCGCACTTTTTCTTTTTTCATCGTAAAAATTTTTACAAATGTAAATAAAAAATAGATAGGTCTATCTATTTTTTATAATTGAGATAAAATTCTATTTTAGATTCAGGAAATAATCTACTGACTGTTATCATACCTAAAAAAGCAGACAAAAAATGTGTTTTTGCAGTAGCAGAATTTGAAGAATCAGAAGGAAACAGAATTGCACTTCATAAAACGGTAAAATAGTCATACCATTCACAGCATATTAATTTTTTTAATACAGTTGACGCATATTTCGTATATTTAAACAACCATTTGAAATCTAATTTGGTAAATAACTATGGCAGAAGAACTTTATTTCATCAAGACCAATCCTACTATTGCCAAGATTAATTTGTACAATAAGCTCTGCCGTGAAGAAGAAAATATTCTGAAATTCCTTCAGCCTGAAGCGCAAAATACCCTTGAAACCATTAAAGAAAAAGTAAAAGATTCCGTTGAAGAACTTACTCAGGAAGAACTTCTGCTTATTTTCCAGTGGTTTCATCAAGTATATTCTTCAGATCACGAGGAAACCAAAACACAGCTTTTCATCAATGGTATTGATCTTTTTTATGAAATTCCAACAACTGTTCATGCCGAAAATTTCGTGCAGATTCTTTCAGATTATGAAAAGCTTCTGAAGCAGGACATGAATTACATGGTTGATGCTAAAAATTTTAATCAATTTCTGATCTACGGAATATTTCTTACAGAAATTCTCAACAGAGAACAGCATCAGGATAATATACTTTGTGAATATCTGAAACCGGACAACAAATCTTTATATCTCCTGGCAGAAAACCAATGTGGACTGAAAGAGCCTGATCATAAACTGATCCCGGATCTTCAGCATTACTTTACAGATCTGTATGATCTGACCAAATTTTACAAAGGTTCTATCATCAAGCTCGAGAATCAATAAAAATGAGGCTTTTTAAGTCTCTACAAGCATTCCGGGATTTCTCATGAGATAATCTAATGCTTCTTTCACAGCTTCTTCGGGACTTTTGGGATTGAATCCCAATTCAGTTCTGGCTTTAGAAATATCAAAATCCTGCTGTAACCCTGAAAACATAGCAATATCTTTTCGGGTGAGTACGGGTGGCTTTCCGCTTAGTTTTGCAGTCAATTCCATGATACCGGCAATTGTAAACAAGATACTCCTGGGAACGGAACGCGGAATATTCAGTTTCAACTCCGGATAAAGGGTATTGGCCAGAATGGTGGTATCCGTGATGGTCATACACTTTTCATTGGCAAGGATATAACGTTCACCGGAACGTCCTTTTTCCGCTGCCAGAAAGCATCCTTCTGCAACATCTTTCACATCAATCCAGTTCAGGGTAATTTTTGTATCTACAGGAATTTTTCTATTCAAAATTAATTTGAGGACTCCATAGGAAACATTTAACGGTAAAAATGCTTTACTGCCAATCATAGCGGAAGGCAAGACGGAAACAAGTTTTATACCGTGTTTTGCAGCCAGATCAAAAGCCAGTTTCTCTCCATCATTTTTAGAATTATAATACATATCTCTACGATCCGGATTATAACCGTTACTTTCTCTGGCAGGTAACTTTGTATAATCGAGTGCTGCAATAGAACTTACATATACCATTTTCTTTACGCCTGCTTCTGCAGCGGCTTCGATGGTATTCCGGGTACCATTGATATTAACGTCATAGATTTCTTTTTTGGGATCTTTAGCCCATAATTTAAAAGAAGCTCCTACCGCATAAAATGTTTCCACACCCTGAAGGGCTTTTACAAAAGAGGCCTTGTCGGTAATATCCGCCTGTACCAGCTCACAATCCAATCCTTCAAAAGGTTTTCTGTTCTTTGTATTTCTTACAGCAGCCCGCACCGGAATCCCCTGATTCAGTAAAAATCTTACTAAATTATTTCCCAGATGTCCATTAGCTCCTGAAACAAGGCTTAGATTATTTTTTGTCATTGCATAAATTTTAATGCTGCAAAGTTCATCTTCCCGAGAACGAAACCACTTGACTTTTGTTAGTTAATTATTTTTCTCCGGATTCTGCTCAGGCTTTCGGGTTTCATTCCTAAAAATGAAGCGATGTACCGGATAGGGACATTTTGAATAATTTCAGGATAATCATTCATGAGTTGCAGATAGCGTTGTTCAGCATTCAAAACAGATAATTCTCTGGAACGCTTTTCATTATACGATATCGACTGTTGAAAAACTGAAATGCTAAAATCTTTCATAGCCTGACTTTGGCTGATCAAATGATCGAGATTTTCTTTGGAAATTCTCAAAAGTTCAGAATCAGTGACAGATTCTATCGTATTTTCTGAAACAGTACTGTTTATAAAATCGGAATAAGACGTAAAAAATCCCGGTGGACAATTGATATGTGTTGTCACTTCATTACCCTTTTCATCTGTATAAAAAAGCCTAAGATAACCTGAAACAATATAATAAAGATATTGAGGTACTCTTCCAGCCTCTTCTATTATTGTATTTTTAGAAAATGCCACAGGCTCAAAATATTTTCTGACCGTCTCTGTTTCTTCCTGAGTGAAACCATAACCGGAATGCATATATTGTAAAAGCTTGTCGTACATTGAAATAAATCTGTTTTAATCTTACACAAAAATACCAAAAGAAAATTTCAATAGTAATGAGTTAAAAAAATATTGACTTCCAATGTAACTTCCTGCACTCAATAATTGTCTTGTAAATATAACCGGAAAAAACTGTCACTTAAAGTGCGGCAAAAATAATTTGTGAATCAGGATAAAAACTATAACACAGCCGGCAGTCTCATATTATGATATGAAACTGCTTGCTTTTTTTGGAAATTTTCTGACCTCAGGTTATGGAACAGCAAAAGCTCAATGAGCAAGATTATATCAGATCATCATCAGATTGAAAAAGAGGCTTTATTGAATCATCAAAATAAGATTACTGCTGATGTAAGCAAATAGTCAGACTATTTTTGAGAAAGCAGGCTTTCAAACTGTTCAGGAAAACAGTCCATGTAAAATGAATTATAATGACTAATTTTAAATGATGAAACACTTCATAGGTTAATCTTCAAGCGTATGGAATTACATTCTGAATATAACGAATACAGAGTTTCAGTTCCTCAGGAATTTGAAAGTGTATTTACTCATTTTTATTTTGCTGAAAATTCTTCTGAAGCATCAGTTACCAAAACACTTTTACCCACTTATCAGACGATTCTGTTATTTTGTTTTGGGGAAAATGCTACCATGTCTACTCGTGAAAAAACCATCATAAGTATAGATAAATGCGTGGTATTCGGACCTGTGAGACAGGCTTTTGAGTATACGTTTCCCGCTGGCTGTTCTATTATGGCTGCTAATTTCAAGGATGATGCATTTTATAGATTTTTCGGTAAGACATCTATTGAACATTCGGTAAGACATCCGGATGAGCTGTTGGAAGAAAATTGTTTTACGGATCTTTGGCATCAGCTTATGCAATTAGATTCAACCACAGAACAGGTAAATCATATTCTTGAATTCTGCAGACCCTATCTTCAGCATCAGGATTCTACCAGCCAGCTTTTGAGCAGTTTTGATAATCATCTTTTAAATCCTGTCAAAGTAATTGCGGAGCAGACTCAACAGACGGAAAGAAACATTCAGCGAAAGCAGAAAGAACAGTTTGGATATTCTTTAAAAGAGCTTAACCGTTATAATCGTTTTTTAAAAGCGATAAAAATCATTGAAGAGGAAACCGAAAAACAAAAACAGGTCAAATGGTTCACCATCATTGATGAATGCGGTTACTATGATCAGAGCCAGCTTATTCATGATTTCAAGCATTTTATCAACATTTCACCGGCTCAGTATTTAAAATTCCAGCAGGAAATCTGTAATCCTAAATCCCAATAGACCATTTCGTTTTCTTACAATTTTTGAGAAGTACCCCGCAGTACTTTTGTCTCATTAATCTTAACAATCCAAACAATGAGACATTTAATCATCTACGCGCATCCTAATGAAAACAGCTTAAATCATCATCTTTTAAGCACTGTTGTTGAAACACTCCAATCCCGTAACGAGGAAATTATTGTAAGGGATCTTTATACAATCGGTTTCGATCCGGTACTTTCTCTCGCAGATATGCAGGGACAGCGTATGGGAGAAATATCGGATGATGTAAGGACTGAACAGGAGCATATTTCATGGGCAGAACGGATTACCTTTATTTATCCGATCTGGTGGACGGGACTTCCGGCTATGATGAAAGGATATATAGACCGTGTATTCAGTTATGGGTTTGCTTACCGTTATGATCAGGGTATACAGAAAGGTCTTCTGAAAGGTAAAAAAACTGTAATTATCAATACCCATGGAAAATCTCATGAAGAATATGAAAAAACAGGAATGGATAAAGCGCTTACACTGACCTCCGACAATGGTATTTTCATCTATTCCGGACTGGAGATCATCAGCCATTTATTTTTTGATAAAGCAGATAAAGCGTCTGCAGAAAATCTGGACATCTGGAAAGATCAGATTAAAAATTTATACTCTGAACATGTCCTTAAAGATTAATTTTTCTATAATAACGTCTATTGAAAACTGGAAGATCAGCCCTGTTATAAAGGCTTCTTACCAAGTGACGAAAAAAATAATAAAACACGGTTTTTATATCTTTATCCTGTATTTTGCTTTTAAGGGATTTGTGGCATGAAATTGGCTTCAAAAATCGCAAGTAAAATTGTTTTGAACCATTATTTTAAGCCATTAAGATTGATGGATGGTTAAGTTTTTTCTTAAAAACAAATCTTGTTATAACCCTGCAATACGTCTTAATGGTTTAAATACTGGCTCCTCAGGAAATCCCTGTATATTGTCACAATGAAACATCTGAACAGCATATTACGTCTTCCATTCTTCAGTGAATATTACACTCCGGACTATCGTTCGGGAAGACTTTCTATATCTGTAATCCAATAAAATAATCTAACGTATATATAGAGCCCGGACAGTACCTGTCCGGGCTTTTTTCATTTTAAAACTATTCAACATGATTGATTCATTACAAGAAAATGTGGCTATCATCCTGCCGGAAAATGGTTTGGAAGAAAAACTGGCTCAAGCCGAAAAGGAAAACAGAAAACTTATCATCAAGCTAGGCTTTGATCCCACGGCTCCGGATCTGCATCTGGGACATGCCGTAGTCTTAAAAAAACTGAAACAGTTTCAGGACCTGGGGCATCAGATCGTTATTGTGGTAGGAAGTTTTACGGCAAGAATTGGTGATCCCACCGGAAAAAACAAAGCAAGAAAACCTTTGAGTGCTGAAGATGTGCGGCATAATGCCCAGACCTATATCAATCAGCTTTCCAAGGTAATTGATGTACAGAAGACGAAGATTGTTTTCAATTCTGACTGGCTGGATGCTTTAAACTTTTCTGAGGCAATTCAGCTGCTTTCAAAAGTTACCGTTGCGCAATTGATGCACCGCAATGATTTTAATAAAAGGTTTACAGAAAATACTCCTATTGCTATGCATGAACTGGTATACCCTATTCTTCAGGGTTTTGATTCTGTAAAAATAAAATGTGATATTGAAATGGGTGGTACGGATCAGCTTTTCAACTGTACCATGGGAAGACAGCTTCAGGAAGTACACCAAATGCCAGCTCAGATTGTGATGTGCATGCCATTACTGAAAGGGCTTGACGGAAAGGAAAAAATGAGTAAATCCCTGAACAATATTATCGGGCTAACGGACGGACCCAATGAAATGTTTGGAAAAACCATGTCTATTCCGGATGCTTTGATTGAGGAGTTTATCAATCTTACCACCGATTTTTCTGTAGAGGAAAAAACAGCACTTTTTTCGAGAATAAAAGAAGGTGAAAACCCTATGAATATTAAAAAGCTGATTGCTAAAAATATCATCAGCCAATACCATAATTCGGCTTCAGCGGAAAATGCAGAACAGTTTTTCATCAATCAGTTTCAGAATAAAAATTTTGAGGATAAAGTCTATGAACCTGTAGCCATTGGTCTATTGAAAGGTATGGAAAACAGAATTTCTATTATTGAACTTTGTCATCAGCTTAAAAATGACCTCAGCAAATCGGCCATACGAAGATTAATTGAGAGTGGAGGTATTCAGATCAATACCATTAAAATAACGGACGCAAATGAAAAAATAGAACTGATTCCTCAAACTAAAATAAAAATTGGGAGAAGGGGCTTTTTTGAACTGGTATGAAGATGGAAGCAGGAAGCTGGATGATGGAAGTCTTTGACAGACGATGAACTTATGAATTTTTTTGACAGGAATTTTTTTTTAACAAAAGCTAAAATGTAAATAAGGCTGGAAGATGGGAGAAGGAAGTTTTTGGCAGACGTGAAACTTATGAAGTTCTTTGACAGAAATATTTTTTTTAACAAAAGCGATTAAAAAAGGCAAAAGACCTCTACGACACAATAGTAACATCCAGCTTCCTTCTTCCAGCTTCCAACCTTTAACATATGTAAGAAAAAAATGGGACTGAAAGTTGTATTAAAATAAGCTTTAATTTTTTATTTTTGAATATGGATCTTAACCTTCGCTATAAACAAGCTGATGAAACTGATATTGATTTTCTTCTCAATCTCAGAATGAAAACCATGAATCCTCATTATGAAGCTTCCGGACTCTCCACGGATAGGGAAACAACTATGCAAAGAATTCTGTATCAGTTTGAAAAAGCCAATATTATCTATTTAAACAATCAACCTATCGGACTGTTAAAACTAGACAGAACATTTACCAATATTGATATTCTGCAGCTTCAGATAGATCCCAGCCAACAGGGCAAAGGACTTGGAAAAAAGATTTTGTCTGATATCCTGAAGGAAGCCTCATTAGCAGGCAAAACGGTGTCATTAAGTGTCTTAAAAACCAATAAGGCTCAGTATCTTTATAAAAGTCTTGGTTTCAGAATCGTGGATGAAGATCAGTATTCTTATTTTATGGAAACGGAAAGGGAGTAAATTGAAATTATTTATGTTTTGGCTAAAGTCGTTGGATGTTTCCCTTGATGAAAATAGGGTTTTAAAAAAATCAAATGATTTGATTTTTGCCATTCTGACGAAGGAAGAATCTCATACATAAACATCCATATGAGATTCTTCACTACATTTCATTTCATTCAGAATGACAAGCCTGAAACAAGCATCTATTATGTATTTTACTGATTTGCCATGGTTACGTAGATCAATCTTCCGCCTTCTTCTGAAGATAAAAGTATTTTTTTACCATCGGTGAGTTCTACCATAGAACCTGACGGAATTTCTTTTTGTTCTGTGACATCTTTCATTCCGGATAATCCCTGATTCACCAATACCCATTTTCCCTGATGGAATGTGAAATATCCCACAGGCATTTTATCCTGCATGGTCAGGTTTTCGTTGCGTATTACTTTTCTGGAAACATGCCATTTAAAAAGATACTGGTTATGATAAACCATCAGCCTGTGATTTTCGGGCTTCCATACCTCATCATCAAATCTGAAATAAAGATCTAATACCGGAAGTGTTCCCTGATGAGGTGTTCCGCAGAACGGACATTTTGGATTGCTGGTATTATCAAAGACATACCATTTTTCAGTACAGCCGGAATTATGGCAAGGCTGGATAAGATCTACGGTTTTAAGCAAAGCGGCTTCCCATTCATTGGCCGTGGGACGTCTGATGGGATCATGTAATCCGTCTATGAATGTTTTTCTGAACAATTCTGAAAGATAAGGGCCTGTAACCGTATAAGGAATCTTCTGAGGATCACCCCAGAATGCATCCCATTTTCTGAGATGATCTGCTTTTACCTGATTGGAAGGGTTTTCGGTATGTTCTACAAACAACGCTTTTTCTCCCATGGATAAAATTTCATCTTTTTCGGAATCCAGATCCCAGATTTTACCTCCACGAAGAGGATGTCTTCTCAGCAGATACATATAAATCAGAACGGCAAGAGCATGCAGATCTGTTTTTTGATTGGGTAAATGTCTGTTAGGATCCTGAAGATTCAAATGTTTTGTTTTCAACACCTCAGGGGCAATAAAATCTGCGGTGCCTATCACTTCCGGTGGAAAGAGCTTGGGAACAACAAGGCCATCAATATCAATGATACATGCGGATTTTGTAACAGGATCTACCAAAATATTATTGTATGATAAATCGGAATGTGCCAGCCCCATCTGATGCAGCTTTTTTACTCCTCTGCTGATATTGACTGCAATCTGGAAATAGCTCAGCCAATCTCCCAGTTCTGACTGATCCAGTCTCAGCGGATACTGCTGATTCCTGAACATGGGGGCAGTAAACCACTTCCCTACTTTATCCTGTCCCTGTATATTATCTGAACCAATATAGCCTTTGGTAAAATAAAATTTATGGTGATAAACAGGAACTACAATTCCTGTGAGCTTATTTCTTTCAACAATATCATAAGGCCACCTGAAAATTTCATTCAGGAAGTATTCAGAAGTATTTCCGTTCTGTATGCTTTGAAGATAGGTGGAGACAATTCTCATAATCCTTTCTTTCTGTCCTTCATCCAGCGGATTCCGGTAGAAAGCGACTACATATTCTTTATCAGGCGAAAAATAAACATCTTTCACACCGCCCCGGATAGGGTTTTCATCTACATATTCATAGGATTTGGCTGTGTCCAGAACAGAAACAACCTTAATGGTCTTTTTCATGGTATTAATAGATTATTGCCAATGTACGGTCATCGTGGTTTCCTCTGCTCCAGAAATCGCTCCAGATCAAAAGTTCTTCATCAATTTTTTCATCGTTGATAAAATCTGCTTTTGTTCTGTCATCATTATTTCCTGCAAGGTCTTCAAAAAAGGTTTTCCAGCTTTCTGTATTTTCCAGTTTACTTTCTGTGGTAAATTTAGGATCATAAATACCATCCGTCATCAGTACCAGATAAGAAAAATCTTCCACACACGTAATTCTAAAACGGGAAGCTATTTTCTCATTAAAAATCTCTTTCATGGTGATAAAACGAGTGCCACCACCAAACTCTCCCACATCCATTTGATTTAAAAGTTTTACTTCAGAAAAGTCAGTGTTAATCAGATTGATGGGGCAATCTCCTACTCCAAAGCTCAGAATAACATATCCGAAACTGAACTTTTTAACCAAAGTAAAAATAAGGGTTGCATGCAGATCATTCACAGAAAGTTCATTTTCTGCGGCTATTTTTTCTAATGCGTGATAAACATGTACAACACTTTCCGATAAAACATTGATAATTTTCTGTTGAGCTTCCAATTTTTCTTCCTCGGAAGATTGACGGTTGTACAGCATGCTGATATTATCTTCAATCCGGCTTAAAACCTCCTGTGAATTGAAAAACTCATTAACAGTTCTGGTTGCCAGTCTTGAGCCTTCTCTTGCTGCTATTGCCGAACCGGCTCCATCTGAAACAGAAACAATATTCCAATCTTCGGGAAGGTTATTCACAGCAAAATCATCTTCACGAAATTTACCTTCATGAGCATGGGAACGGCCTCTTTTGGAAGCTACAACTATCTTTTTATCTGAAAAAGAACCTTTGAATGAATCTTCTTCCAATTTATAAAAAGCAGCATTTTTATCGCCTGGAATATTTTTCCATAAGTCTTTTGGATCTGCGTTGACAAAGAGCTGTATTTTCTTTGTCTCAAGCTGATTCTGATCCTGAATGTGATAAAACCGAACATCCAGATGATACATATTATTAGTAACCGGAGTTCCTGAAATTTTTCCGTTTTCAAAACTAAGTCCTGTTTCTTCCAGGTTTCCGATTTTCTGAATCTTGATGTTAGGAAACTCTTCCATATCGAAACTGAATTCATAGAACTGTTTGGCACTGGCATTTTTCAATACCCAATGAGCATCTTTAAATTCTTCTTTTTCTTTATAAATAAGTGTTTGCTCCATAGTTTTCGGTTTGGATCCATCAGCAGACTTTCTGAAAAATTTGCCCATCATTAGCCCAGAGTTCTGTTAATATCAAATCCGCCGCCGGAAAATCCATAATAATCGGAAGTTCCGCACCATGGACATTTGCTGTATCCTTCTCCTCTCAGGCAGTGAATACCTCCACATGAGCAGGTAGCTAATGCAATAGGATTCGCACAGTGAGGACATGAAGTTCCTCCGTCCAGTTCTTCTATATTGATTTTAAGCTGTGTTTTCTGATTGGAGGAAAGCCTGTAGTAGGCTTTTTCATCAATTTTATACGCTCCGTCAAGCCTGTAGTATCTTGTAGCCATTCCCGGAATACTTGATTCTGCAAATGCTTTTTTAAATTTCATCAGATAAAGCCTTTCAGTTTCCTGACACTTCCCGTTTAACACAACAAAGTTATTATCCGGGAATCTCTGTTCCATTTCAGGATCTACTTTTTCAAGAATCATGGAATCGATTTTAGATAAATTAATTCCTTCTTTTTTAGCTTCTGTTACACTCTGGCTGGTAGTTTTAATAGAATCTGTTACCCACTTGAAAAACTCTTTGTAAGAATTTTCATCGGAATTATTGAATAGCAAAACATTATCTGCCAGAGAACCGAGAAGTTTGTAATTGGTATTTTCCCCAATAGATACGGCAATCGTATTGGATTTCCCGTTGTATTTATTGTTCCATCTTTCAATGGCTTTGGTAGCATCATCAGTAGGAACTCCGTCTGTAAAAAGAAAGACGATAGGTTTCCAGTCGCCTTTTCTTTCGTACGTTGTTTTCACAATATCCCTGTCGATACAATCCATCACTTTGATCAAGCCCTGAGAAAGTGATGTACCGCTTCCAATTGGAATTTTAGGGGGATAAAAACTGATGATATCCTGCATTGGGGTAATCACTTCAGCTTCTCCCGCAAAACCAATCACGGAAATATAAACCGTTTCAAGTGAATAGGGATCTTTTTTTAATTCCCTTATAATATTGGCGATACCTTCCTGTACCTGCTCAATAGGTTCTCCTACCATAGATTCGGAGATGTCTACTAAAAAATAAATAGGCAGTCTTCTCATTGTGTAAAGACAGTTTTTTAAATAATAATATTAAGTTCCGATGGTGGCGGAGGTAATATGAGATTTTCTCCGGTATTCTGTGATTGCCCTCCCTGTGTAATAGAAGAACTCACCCATTTGAAAAAAGAAGAAAGTGTAATAGCGTCCGTAGTATCCAGCTTCACGACATGATCGGTCAGTTCTTTGAGAAACTGTTCATCTGCTTTCGGGCCTGCAGCACATCCTACGATGGCACCAAATTCCAGTCCCCTGATCACCGGAATCATCTGTCTGTATTTCTGAATATCTGAAGGTTTTCCATCTGTAAATATAAATAACAGTGGCTGCCAGTCTCCCTTTGTATCGGCAGATTCTTTGATTATTTCCTTCTGCACCAATTCCGAAACCATTTCCAGCGCTGCTCCAGTATGCGTTGGACCGCTATCCGGACAGGTTATTTCCATGGGATAAAAACTTACCAGATCTGTTAATGGGATGATATTTTTAACTTCTCTGTCGAAGGTAATGACACTCAAATGCAGGCTGTCCATCGCCTGCGGATCTGCACGAAGCATACTGATAAGGCCGTTAAAACCATTGTTCAGCGCCTGAATAGGTTCTCCGTTCATAGATCCCGAAGTATCTAATAAAAAATAAGCTAATAATCTCCTGCTCATTATAGACAAATATTAATTCTGAAGCCGGCGGAGGAAGTCGGAGACTTCCAAGCCGGCTTTTGTGTGAGTTGAAAAAATTGAAAATCTAGTTGGAATACGCGTATTGCTGTCTCAGAATATCAATAAAGTTATCTGTATGATGCGGCTCTCCAACAGCACGGAATTTCCAGTCTCCGTTATGACGATATGCTTCTGCAAAAACCATTGCACACATTCCGTTCATAGTTGAATCACCGGAAAGGCTGTATTTCGTAATTTCTTTTCCTGTAGCATCTACCGCACGGATAAATGCATTTTCAATCATTCCGAAGTGCTGGTTATTGGTTCTTCCCTGATAAATGGTAACCAGGAATACAATTTTCTGGTAGCTCTGATCCAGCTGATCCAGTTTTACGATGATTTGTTCATCATCTCCATCTCCTGCTCCCGTTCTGTTGTCTCCGGTAAGCCATACATTCCCGCTTGGATGCTGCATGGAATTGAAGAATACCACATCTCCCTGATAAAGCCCCATCTGTCTTCCGTCATTGGTTTGCACCGTTCTTCCAAGATTAGCTACTTTTCCGTTGCCATCTAAAAGAAATGCTACTGCATCAAGGTCATATTCTGCTTCTTTACTGAAGAGTTTCCCAAAAAATCCGCTGCTTTGTTTTCTTACGTCCCATCCTAAACCGATGGTTACTTTTGAAAGATCATAAACGCTTTCGCCACGGTCATTTTTTCTCAAATCTATCGTTTGTCCTTTCTGTAAATTGATTGCCATAGTTATAGTTTTTTTGTATTTGATGATTTATTTGATGATTTGTCCTTTGTAGTATTTTTCAAGGAAGAAGCCAAGATCTGCTCTGTATCCTATTCCTGAAGCTTCAAATTTCCAGCTTCCGTTTCTTTTATACAGTCTTCCGAACTCTACACCGGTTTCAATAGAAAAGTCTTCATCCAGTTCATATTTTGCAATTTCCTGGTTGGAGTTATTATCTACCACTCTGATATAAGAATTTCTTACCTGTCCGAAATTCTGTCTTCTTCTTTCAAAATCTTCAATGGTTACCACAAAAAGAATCTCTTCCACTCTTGAATCTACTTTATCAAGGTCTATAATAATGGCTTCATCATCATCACCATCGCTGTTTTTACCACTCGGATCATCCCCTGTATGGGTAAGAGCTCCGTCCGGAGAATTCAGGTTATTGTAAAAAACAAAGTATTCTTCGCTTACTAATTTTCTGTCAGAATCAATCATGATTGCAGAAGCATCCAGGTCAAAGTCGTAGCCGGTTCCTTCATTCGGATCCCAGCCTAATCCAATCGTCATTTTAGTTAATCCTATCTCGATCTTTTGTCCTTTCTGGAGATTAATTGCCATAGTGTTTTATATTATGATTATTTTTTGCATTAAGATAGAAGTGATTTATGAACTGACCAAATTTATTGATGAAAAAATGTTCCCTACCGATTAATTTTAAACTCTTTAAGTCACAAAATGGCCATAAAAAAAGGTTCAATTAAAAAATTGAACCTTGTATATTTAAAAATGTGTTGAATTAATTTTCAAATTCTTTATCCGAAACAGCGGCATTTCTTGCTTTTGTCAGCATAGGAATTGAGATTAATCCCATGACCAGCATAATCACAATCTGCAGCGGTAAAGAAATAAAGGAATAGGTAAGCCCCATTTCACCCCCGAAATCTGCACTTTTTCCTACTGAAATGAAAAGAGCCATAAAACCATACTTCATGGCCAGGTTATACGCTCCGATTCCTCCACTGGCAGGGATAATCATCCCTAATGTTCCTACAACAATAATGAAGAAACCGTCTGCAAAGGTAAATGCGGATGTTTCAGGAAGAGCAAAACACACCAGATAAGCGGCCAGATAATAGCAAATCCAGATTCCTAATGTATAAAGAATGAATTTTCCTTTTTCTTTTAATTTAAAGATGGAGGTTATCCCTTGAAAAATACCATCAATAAAGCTGACTATTTTTCCTAAAAACGGAACTTCTGCCAGTTTCTTTTTAAATACAAAAAATATAACTGTTCCTACTACCAGAATAGAAAGCATTAATATTATTTTATTAGGATTAATATCCACTCCTGAATTTTTATAGAATGACAGAATAGCTTCGTATTTAAACAATAATGTCAATCCTAAGAAACCTAGCATACAGATCAGGTCTACAACTCTTTCCAAAATAATGGTTCCGAAAGATTTGTCTACAGGTACTTTTTCCACGCCATATAAAGCGGTTGCTCTTGCCACTTCTCCACTTCTGGGGATGGTAAGATTCATCAGATATCCAAATGATATGGACCAAAGTGCATTGGAATTTGAAATCCTGTGCCCCATTGGCTCCAGCATCAGATTCCAGCGGATCGCTCTGAACCAGTACGCAAGAAGACCAAATACGGAAGCAAACAATACCCAAAGATAATTTGCTTTCGCCAGAGACTTCTGAATGACTTTAAAATCCAGCCCTTTTAAGGCAAGCCATAAAAAAAAGCCTGCAAAAGCAAGCGATATTACTATTGTAAGTATTGATTTTACCGGACTTTTTGATGTTTTCTCCATGTACTATGTAAGAAGATTTGTTTTTTCATCCGGGAAAACGATTTTCGGCTGGAAGTCTTTTGCTTCTTCCGGGGTCATCTGAGCATAGGCAATAATGATGATGATATCATCTTTCTGTACTTTTCTTGCTGCAGGACCATTCAGGCATACTTCTCCTGATTTTCTTTTCCCTTTGATCACGTAGGTATCAAAACGTTCTCCGTTATTCACATTCACGATATAGACTCTTTCTCCCACTACCAGGCCGGCAGCTTCTATAAGATCTTCATCGATCGTTATACTCCCTATATAATTAAGGTCAGAGGCAGTTACTCTCACCCTATGAATCTTAGACTTGAAAACTTCTATTAACATGCTGCAAATTTATTAATAAAAATTAATAAAACAGGCCTTTATTAACATTTTAAAACTCCCACAAACACAGGGATTTAATTTAACAAAACACAAAAAATATAAAAATTACTTATAAATTTAATAATCATATGGTCAAAAAAATTAATTGTTTATATATAATTTAGGATTTAATAAATACGAAAAATAATATCAGCTTTTTGCTAAAGTCAATACACATAAGCATTTGGCATGATTTTAGTGACCTGTAACGTAGATTTTCTGTGAAAAGTGTAATTATCATATTTTAACTGATTTCAGTGAAAAGTAAAAAATTTTCACAAGTTTTAATAAAAAAATTGCACAATTAGAAAATAGTACTATATTTGCTATAATTACGAACTAACTTTAATATTAAAAATTATGAACAAGTCTGAATTAATCGACGCAATCGCAAAAGATGCAGGTATCACTAAAGTTGCAGCAAAAGCTGCTTTAGAGTCTTTTATTGGTAACGTTACAACTACTTTAAAGAAAAAAGATGGAAAAGTTTCTTTAGTAGGTTTCGGTACTTTCTCAGTAGCTGAGAGAGCAGCTAGACAAGGTATTAACCCTGCAACTAAAAAACCGATCAAAATTGCTGCTAAAAAAGTTGCTAAATTCAAAGCTGGAGCAGATTTATCAAATGCAGTTTCAGGTGCTAAGAAAAAATAATCATTCAGATTAAAAAAATTCAAGGGCTGTTTCTAAGAAATAGCCTTTTTTGTTTTCAAACAATAACAGGAAACTTAAACCATTAAGAAGTTTTAAGCTCCTAAAGATGATTATGTTTTGGCTATTATACTTAAAAAATAAGCGGGCTAAAGCCCGCTCCATTGATATTACAAAGTTTATATTTTCAGGATGATGATTTGATATTTCACAAACATCATCACTGGCTTCTACCCCCAGATTCTCTCATTACGGAGCCAGTCTCGAAATCTTCCAGTCAAGGTCCTCAAGTTCATAAATTATCCTGTCATGAAGACGGTTTGGCCTTCCCTGCCAGAATTCTATTTCATAAGGTCTTGCAATATATCCGCCCCAATTGGCGGGTCTTGGTACTTCTGTATTTTCATACACCTTTTCCAGTTCTTTTAATTTCTCTTCCAGAAACTCTTTGTTTGGGATCACCTGGCTTTGCGGGGAGACCACAGCTCCAAGCTGACTTCCTTTCGGCCTTGAATGAAAATAACCGTCACTAAGGTTTTCTGCCACTTTCTCAAGATCAGCCTTGATGATAATCTGTCTTTCAAGATTAGGCCAGAAAAAATGCAGGCAGGCTTTATGATTGTCTTCTATTGCTTTTCCTTTTCTGCTGTTATAATTGGTATAAAAAATAAACCCTTCATGGGTATATGCTTTAAGAAGCACCATTCTTGTTCTTGGACACCCATCTTCTTCTACTGTAGAAACCGCCATAGCATTAGCTTCTGAGATCATTGGGTTCTCGCTTGCCTCCAAAAACCAGTCTCTAAACTGTTCAATTGGATTTTGTTTTATCTCACTTTCAATAAGTTGGGATTTCTCGTACACTTTTCTTTTGTCGTGCAGGTTTTCCATAAATATTTTTTATTAAATTTGAGTATGAATCACTCATACAAAGGTAAAATATTAATCTCGACACCCGACATTTCCGGTGATATTTTTTCAAGATCAGTAGTATTGGTTATTGAACATAATGAAAGTGGTGCATTTGGTTTGATATTGAATAAAAAGAACAGCCAGATGAGTAGCAAATTCAAAGATTTTTTTGACTTTAAAATTGAGGTATATGATGGAGGACCTGTAGAAAATGACAAGGTATTCTTCATTGTAAAAGGCAAAAGAGTTACAGAAATTTATACAGACATTACTGATGAATACTACCTTACAGAAGATATTGAGCGGATCATTAATGCGGTTTTAAGCGGTGAACTTGATATTGAACACATTAAAATATTTTCGGGATACTCTGGCTGGTCTCCTAATCAGCTGGATACGGAGGTTCAAAGGAAAATGTGGACGGTTGTGGATGTCTATAATCTTGATTATACCCTTCCCAATGATCAGACACTCTGGAAGTCTATTATGCAGAATCTTGGAGGGGAATTTCTTCTCTGGGCCAATTCACCTGAAGACATATCACTAAATTAAATGTATATTTTTCATATTATTCCGAAAATTAACAAACTTTAAGATTATCTTAACCAATTTTAAAGAAAGTTTTTCCGTTCTTTGGAAAACCAAAATCACTGATATGAAAGGTATTACCCTACTTGCTTTATCAATAGTTTCTACAGCGTTTTTATCATTTACTCCTACCAATAAAAAATATATTGTCATTGATGCCGGACATGGCGGAAATGATTTTGGGGCTGTTTATGGTGAAATTCTGGAAAAAAATATTTCATTAAGCATTGCTAAGGAAATCCGGAAAATCAATGAAAACCAGAATAAATATGAAATTATTCTAACAAGGGATTCAGACAGTTCTCCTACCCTTACTGAAAGAACAGATCTGATCAATAGGCTGAACCCTGAAATGGTCCTTTCCCTTCACGTTAACAGTTCTCCGCAAAAAGAAAGATCTGACAACGGATTTGAAGTTTACGTTCAGAATTCTGACGTTTCAAAGGAACTGGCCGGAAAAATCTACAAGAAATTCAATGCCTGTAAAATTGAGGAGCGTAATCTTCACATGCTAAGAGAGACCAAAGCACCTGCTGTATTGGTAGAGCTTGGCTTCATTAATAATTCCGACAACAGGAATTATATTACCAGTGAAAAGGGGCAGAAAGAAATCGCACAGAAATTTGTTGAGATTATCAACGAATATTAAATAAAGAAACAATTTCTGATTTACTCAGAATAAAACCCGGTAAAGGACTTCTGGAACTTTGTTGTTTACCGGGTTTGTCAATTTCTATTGATTAAAACTTTGTTTCCAGCTTTCTACCAGCTCGGAGAAGCGGGTCGTTTCAAAAGTTTTGTTTCTTATCTTACCTACGGAAAATATACCTTTCTCATCAGAAATCATTAAAATTTCTTCAGCCTTCTGGGATTCAAAAGCGATAATCTCGTGTTCCTGAATATCAGCAAGGTTATTTTTGTGTAAAAAAGTAACAAAGTTTTCCATCAGAGGAGAAATGTAAGCTCCTTCTGTCTGCTTTGGTACTTTGATAACGTCGCTCTCTAAAAAGAGAAGATTTCCGGCTGTGGTACGCGCTATTCTTTTGTTTGGATTCAGAAGAATCACATCGTCAAGGTCATTTTCCTGGGCATAAATTACCCCGTAGATATTTTCCGGACAGTGAACTCTGATGTTGCTTAAAAGGTTATTATTAACGTTGATTTCTTTAATCAAATCCAATTCAAGAGGTCTCTGATGAACAGCAAGTACATCCGCTATTTCCGTCACTTCGTAAAAATAGGAAACAGAAGATTTCGCTAGTGTTACTCCATCATCATTTCTGAACACCTGAAAATTGATAATTCCATTTTCTACTCCTTTACTTTCAATAATTTCTTTTTGAAAAAGAGTCTGGAAAAACTCCAGGGTGTACGTCAAAGGAATATTAAGTCTCATCTTTCTCATGGAAGCCATCAGAAAAAAATAGCACTCTTCGTCCATGATCAATCTACCATTTCTTACCAAGAAAGAAACTTTTACTGAGTCTCCCCAAAGAAAAGCTCTGTTCTTTACATTTAACTCGTCTGATGTAAAATATTGATTTTCCAATTTTTGATGTAATTTATTTACAAAAAAATAATGAACGATAAATCGTTCATCAGTTTTATCATTTCCTATAGCCCGGTATTATGCCGCACCTAGTTTTATTCTAAGGTTTTCGATAAGATTTTCCCAATACATTGCATTTTCCTCTTCATCACCTTCTTCACAGAAATCTGTAATATTTAAAGCAAGGTCTTCTGTAATATCATCAATTGTGATAGTCATTTCAAAGAAATTTTTTGTTCCTTCATCTTCTTCCCATCTGAAACGCACGAAACCTTCAGGCTTATATCTGATCAAAGTGGCCTTCTCAGCAGGACCTCCACCCCAGCTAAAAAAGAAATCATCGCCTTTCTCTGTTACCTCATCCGCAAACCATTCAGACAATCCCTCTGCAGTTGCCAGATATTCATATAAAATCTCTGATAAACAGTGCATTGGAAATTCGTAATGGACTTTATGTTTCGCCATATAATCTTTGTTTTATCGTCCCGCAATATATAAATTAATTTTTTTATTACGCAAAAAAACAATTACTTTTTTATAGAATCTGCATGATATTTATCACGGAATTTGAATCACTGCGGTGTTATATTTTAAAGCTAAAAATTACCATGCAAAAAATAAAAAAATCTCTCATTTACAGAGAGATTTTATTTTTAATTTTCATTCAGTATATCAAGAATAATCTGGCATCCTTCTCTGATTTCGTCCAGAGATAATGTAAGAGGCGGAGATATTCTCAGGTATTCATTTCTGTACAGCTGCCAGAAAACAATAAGCCCTCTTTCCATACATTTTTTAGCTACTTCCAGCGTGTATTCAGGAGTTCCTAAGTTTACGGCAAGCATCAAGCCTTTACCATTGATATTTTTGATTTTAGGGTGAACCAAAAGTTCCCTGAACAACTTCTCTTTTTCCTCTACTTCGTTCATTAAACCGCTTTCCAGAACTTCTTTTAATGTGGCATAACTTGCCGCTGCAATGAGTGGATTTCCTCCAAAAGTAGTAATGTGGCCCAATTTAGGCGAATGTGAAAGGGTTTCCATGATTTCTCTGGAGCTCATAAAAGCTCCTACAGGAACTCCGCCTCCCATTCCTTTTCCCATGACAAGAATATCCGGCACAATTCCGAAGTGTTCAAAAGAGAATAACTTCCCTGTTCTTCCAAATCCCGGCTGTATTTCATCCAAAATTAAAAGCGCTCCTACTTCTTCACATCTTTTCTTGAGCTTGATCAGGTAGTCGTTATCAGGAACCAGAAACCCTGCTGCTCCCTGAATGGTTTCAAGGATAACACAAGCAGTCTTCTCCGTGATTTTACCGAAGTCTTTTTCATTGTTAAATTCAATAAAAGAAACCATTGGTAATAAAGGACGGAATTCTCTCTTGTGCGTTTCATTTCCGGAAACACTTAAAGCTCCGTGAGTATTTCCGTGGTAAGAATTTTTAAAGGAAACAATTTCTTCTCTTCCGGTATATCTTTTGGCCAGTTTTAAGCTTCCGTCAATGGCTTCTGCACCACTATTTACAAGGTAAGTAACTTCCAGTGGATCCGGAGTAGCTTCTGCAAGCAGTCTGCATAATGCAACAGGTTTTTCCTGCGCATATTCTCCGTAAACCATTACGTGAAGATATTTATCGGTCTGTTCTTTAATGGCATCCACTATTTTAGGATGTGAATGTCCCAGCGTATTGGCAGAAACTCCTGCTACAAAGTCAAGATATTTCTTTCCATCTGTACCGTAAATATAACTTCCTACTGCTTTTTCCACTTCAAAACCAGCAGCAAACTTGGTGGTTTGAGCCTGATATGTAAAAAAATCTTTATGCATTTCCATTGTCTACAAAAATTTCAGCAAAGCTATAAAAGATTCATTAAACGCTGAAATTAATCCACAAAAAAGACCAGTGAGTTACTGGTCTTTTCTATTATTTTCTGGTACGTTTGGGCTTTTTAGCTTCCTCTTTCGCTTTTTCGTCATCTATGGCTTTCTGAGCTTTATCGAAGAGCTCATTATCTGCTGTATATTGTATTTCTTCGTTATTCGGACTGTCTACAAGGATGTCCTGCCATTTCCGGATCCTGTCTTTGGTATTCCAGTTAAAATCCGGGAATTTTCTTTTCGAAGGTTCTATCATACTCATCGGATAGGTATCGGAAGCAGCTCCGATACTGCAGGAAATAATTTGTAAAGCTCTTTCTTCAAACAATGCTCCGATAATTCCGCAGGTAGACAATGTAATTCCTATTCTTTCCGGTTTTTTGGTTTCCTGATCGGTATCATCAACATAGACGATGGACTGAGCATTTCCAACAACTCTTGCTTCTTTAATAGCATTTTTCTCGTAGTAAACCGTCATGAATTTTCCTTTTACCTGATTGAACTCATCTTTCAGCGTAAGTGAGTCTACTTTACTGATGGCAAAGGCATTTCCTATTACTTTTAAGGAATCAATATCTTCTGTCTTCGTATTGAAATAAGCTTCCACTTTATCTCCGGTAACCTGTTTTTCACCGCTCCATAGAATCGGGTTGGTATACATATGCATAATTCCGTCCGTTTCATTGAAGGCAATGGAATCTGCCCTTCCCTGTGCATTGGATTTATAAATGCGGGCTTTTTTAAAGGCTCTCAGATAGCTTTTCTTGACTTTGATATCCAACGTATCCGGTCTTTGATAAGAGATAATTTTTTCTGCGGCAAAATAGATAGAGTCTTTTTCCATTGCTTTTACAGCATAAGGATTTTTCGTCATCATTGCGGAGTCTTTTTTCTCAAAAATTTCCCCGTAACCTCCTTTTATAAATCTTTTTTCTTTAGGATCATCAAGGGTTACATTGCCCGTTGCTTTGCCAAACCCTGAGATCTGATTATAATACATATCATCACCGGTAAGGATTTTCTCATTATAAAAGATCCTGGAATTTTTGGTTAGAAAAGCTTCCTTGGAATCCATTTTATATGTTCCTTTTTCGGTATAGATTCTGTTTCTTGGATTGGTTTTGCTCGTAATGGTTGTAGGACCTAGAAAATCAGCAATTTTTGTATTCTGATTCTGCTTGATATTAGGGCCTTCTATTGTATATTGAGGTGTTTCAATCTTTACATTTCCGGTAAGATCCACTACTCTTGTATTAAGAAAGTAGGTTCCTACTTTGGCATAGGTAACATTCTGACCATCAGAAATCGTGCCTCCTGTATTAAAATAAGCCTGATTGGCCAGCCTGTCATAGTACAGGATATCTGTTTTTATGGTTTGTTTAGGATCCGTTAGGACTACATTTTTTCTGGCAACACCTTTCTGGGTATTGGCATCATATTCCATCTCACCTGCTGTGATTACAGACCCGTCTGTGTTTTGAAGCCTTGTATTGCCTATTGCTTTTACAAAGTTTTCTTCATTATACAAAACAACTTCATCTGCGGTAAGAATAGATCCCTGGTGTTCAATCTGAACATTTCCTGTAAAATATTGATTCCCGTCATATTTGTCAGGGCTTTTCTTGATCTCGTCAGCATGGATGATCTTTACTTTATCTTCAGGTCTCACTTGTTTAGGCTGAGCTGGTGAAGAAGCCTGCAAATAAGGATCTCTCTTCACAGGTGTTTTATCCTGCGCAAAATTGAGCGTAGAAATAAAGAGTAACAGAAAAAGGGCTATTCTCATTAATTAATCATTCTTAGTGCCATAGAAATACAGCGAATGAGAATCAATTTTTACGCCAAATGCTTCTTCAATGGCTTCTTTGATTCCTTGGATTCTTGGGTCACAGAATTCAATAATTTCTTCAATTTCTTTATCAGAGTCTTTTTTGTAGATCACCAGGTGGTCATGCTGTTTGTCAAAATAAGACTTTTCATAAGACGAAGAAGTCAATGTCTTTTCTCCGAACTGATGCTTACGGATTAAGCCTGCATCAAGGAAAATTTCAATCGTGTTGTAAATGGTTGCTTTGGAAACATGATATTTTTTCTGCATCATCAGAAGATACAGATCATCAACATTAAAGTGATGATCCATATTATAAATCTCTTCCAATATCGTATATCTTTCAGGTGTGTTTCTGAACCCCTTTTCTAATAAGTAGTTTCTCAAAACATCCTTGATCAAAGCTATATTTTTTTCTTTTTGTACTGTATCCATTAAAAAAATTATCTACAAATTTATTGAATTTTATTTAAATAGATAGCATGGTTAAATACGAGTGACTACGAGTTGTGACGGAAATAGCCGGACTGCTCGATCTTATTGTCATAAACTGTTAATTCTGTGATGGGTGCAGATTCTACTTCAACGTTATGAGAAGATACTCCCCAGGCCTTAAAGTCATCACTTCCGATATACTTCACAAAGTTGTAAATATTAAGTGTAATCTTCTGTTTAACAGTTAAAAGGATATCGTTGATATAGGTGTTATCTATGATCACATATTTAAGATCCGGTGGTATATCATGAGCTCTTAAAGATGGATGGCTGCTTCTTGATGGAATAGTTCCGTCTGCCATTAAGTCTTTAAGAACCATATTGAAATAATCGTTGATTCTCCGGTCTACTTTAAATCCTAAAAGGAAGTTGATTTTATATACTGTTCCGGGAAGAATTTCATCTACTGTATATCTGAAAGTGTATGGATCTTCCTGGTTTACGATGCTCAGGATAAAGTAATGATCTGCTCTTTTCGGCTGTTTTTTGATGATAGAATAGATAATTTTAGATTCCACTTCATCATTTCTTTTTGCTCTGCTCAGATAGGCCAGATTGGTAGCATATTTCGGAATGGTTTCGTCCAGTTTCATGTCTTTAAGAATAGACACATATTTTTCTATTTTCACAAACTGGATAAATCTTGTTTTGATCAATCTTCCGTTATACCATGCATACATAGAAATTCCGATAGAACCAGCTAATACAACGGTGATCCATCCACCTTCCATGAATTTGATGATATTCGCACTGAAGAAACCTAATTCTATTGCCATATAAACCATTGCGAAAACCAGAATCAGGACTTTGCTTACTCTGTGTTTCAGCAGCCAGAAGACCAGCAAAACGGTTGTCATCAGCATGGTCACTGTAATGGAAAGTCCATAAGCAGCTTCCATTTTTCCTGACTCTCTGAAGTGAAGAACCACAATGATACACAGGATAAGAAGTCCCCAGTTGATTCTTGGAATATACATCTGTCCTTTTACTCCGGAAGGATAATCAATTTTCTGATTCGGCCAAAGGTTAAGAGACATTGCTTCCGAGAATATGGTGAAAGAACCTGTAATCAATGCCTGGCTGGCAATAATTGCGGCGGCAGTGGCTAAAATTACTCCCGGGATGATCATCCATTCCTGCATAATTCCAAAGAATGGGTTTACTACAGAAAATCCTGGTTTATTATGATTGGTCAAAAGCCACGCTCCCTGCCCAAGGTAGTTTAGGATAAGCATAATTTTAACGAATGCCCAGCTTATTCTGATGTTTTTAGCGCCACAGTGTCCTAAATCGGAATACAATGCTTCTGCTCCGGTTGTACAAAGGAAAACAGCTCCTAAAATAACAATAGCACTCGGAGAGTTGGCAATAAGCTTGTAAGCATAGTAAGGATTGAAAGATCTTAAAATCTCAAAATTTTCACTTAGGTGCATTACTCCCAGGCCTCCCAATACCAGAAACCAAACCACCATTATAGGACCAAAAAACTTCCCGATAAAGCTGGTCCCGAATTGCTGCACCACAAAAATGGCAATCAGAATTCCAATGGTAATAGGCACAACAGGGGTGTGCGGGTTATAGATTTCAAGACCTTCAATAGCTGACATTACTGTCAGTGAAGGGGTGATTACTCCGTCTGCAATAAGCGCCGCAGCACCAATGATTGCTATGAGGTACAACCATCCTTTCTTAAGGTTTCTTACTAATGAAAACAATGCAAGAATACCACCCTCACCTTTGTTATCTGCTCTCAAAGCAATGATCACATATTTGATTGTGGTCTGCAGGGTAAGAGTCCAGATAATACAGGAAAGAGCTCCTTCTATGTACTCATTGAAAGGCATATTGCTTCCCTCGGACCTTGCATTCACAATTGCTTTCATTACGTAAAGCGGAGAGGTACCAATATCTCCAAAAACAATTCCTAGAGACACTAAAACTCCCATGAAGGAAAGTTTCTTTATGTCGAAGTGGTAACCATCTTCTGTAACTTCTGCCATATCAGCTTAATTTATTTTAAAGGCGCAAATTTATACTAATTTTATGACGTCAAGAATTTTTCTTCATAAATATAATAAATGAAAAAACTTCCTTTCGGAAGTTTTTCTCTATAACTATTTTACGTACATCGCTTTTTTAATTTCCTCTTTCACTTTTTCAAGTTTAGGGAACCACTCTGCAAATAATGCAGCAGAATAAGGTGCAGGTGCATCAGGAGTAGTAATTCTCTTGATAGGAGCATCTAAATAATCAAATGCTTTTTGCTGTACCATATAAGTAATTTCTGAAGAGACGGAACCAAATGGCCAGGCTTCTTCTAAAATAACAAGTCTGTTTGTTTTCTTTACAGATTCTAAAATTGTATCAAAATCAAGAGGACGAACTGTTCTAAGGTCAATAACTTCTACAGAAATTCCTTCTTTAGCCATATCTTCTGCAGCCTGTAAAGCCAGCTTCATGATCTTTCCGAAAGAAACCAAAGTAACGTCTGTACCCTGTCTCTTGATATCTGCTTTTCCTATTGGTAAGTAATATTCTTCTTCAGGAATTTCCATTTTATCTCCATACATCTGCTCGGATTCCATGAAAATAACAGGGTCATTATCCTGGATTGCCGTTTTCAATAATCCTTTTGCATCGTATGGGTTAGAAGGTACTACCACTTTAAGTCCCGGACAGTTGGCAAACCAGCCTTCGAAAGCCTGAGAGTGAGTTGCGCCTAATTGTCCTGCAGAAGCAGTAGGTCCACGGAAAACGATTGGGCAATTCCACTGTCCTCCACTCATCTGACGGATTTTCGCCGCATTATTGATAATCTGATCAATTCCTACCAATGAGAAATTGAATGTCATAAATTCTACAATGGGTCTGTTGCCATTCATTGCTGCTCCCACAGAGATTCCAGTAAATCCAAGTTCTGCAATCGGTGTATCAATTACTCTTTTCGGACCAAATTCATCCAGCATTCCTTTTGAAGCTTTATATGCACCATTATATTCTGCAACTTCCTCCCCCATCAGATAGATGGATTCGTCTTTACGCATTTCCTCGCTCATTGCCTGTGCAATTACCTCACGAAAAGTATATTCTGCCATATTTTCTTGAAAAATTTAGACTACAAAAGTAGTGTTTTTTTATTATACACATCATAAAAAGGCATTTCATTTGAATGGAAAATTTTAATGCTTAATTTTATTTATAACGGCTTTTCTTCGTAACAGCTCTCTTATCTGCAGTTTTTCTGAAGCCTCCAAAAAAATTCCCGATATTTCTTTGTATATAAAAAAATGACACCTTAATTCTGAGGTGTCATCTAAAATTCTATTTAAACTTATATTAATTAGCTTTCTCCCAAACCTGGGTTCTTCCTAATAAAGATAATCCTAAGTAACCTCTTACATTCAGTTTATCACCAGTTCTTGTAATGGTACATTTGTATGTTTTTCCTGTTTTAGGATCCGTAATAGTTCCTCCTGTGAACTCATCACCGTCTTTTTTCAATCCTCTGATGATTTCCAATCCTAAAATTGGTTTTCCCTTTCTGTCATCCTTACAAGCTGTACAGTTAGGATCAGCAGGCTTTATCAATAACTGAGAAACTTTCCCATAATATTTCCCATCAGATTTTTTATATACCTCCACAATAGATTTCGCCTGTTTTGTCTCATCATCTATCGTTTTCCACTTACCTTCGATCTGTGCAAACGTAAGCACACTGAACAGCGAAAGCACGAATGTTAACAATAATTTTTTCATATTTCTTATAGTTTTAATTTTAATACAATATTCTTATCTACGTATTGATAAAAATATAAATTAATTTTCAACAAACAAAAACTTTTATTATACAAAGCATAAAGAGCTAAAGAAAAACAAGAATGTCAATCAAAAATCGATTATTTATCCTTAGTAAAGCTTCCTGTTAATTACCCTGTCCATATAATCCTGATACCAGGCCTTTGCCGTTTTCTTCCCTTGCTCTACTTCAGGATTTTTAACTTCATTCATGAGATTTTTTTCAAGGCTCAGATCAGATTGAGCATACACTCCGATGATTTCTTTTCCGTCAAAGCGGTAAATATAATTTCCGATCATGAACTGATCCGTACTTCCATCTGAGTTGACTACGATGAAAGGATATTTTTTATCACTCACCAAACTTCTACCCCAGCTTCTGATAGGTTTGTTATACCCGATAAGATCAGCCAGTGTAGGATAAATATCAGCCTGCTGTGCAATTTCCTGGCTGACTCCTTTTAACTGATAGGCAGGATTCGGAGAATAGAAGACCAATGGAACTGCATAGCGGTTCATCGCTCTCTCATATTCAGGATAATAGACCTGATTGGTATGATCTCCCGTGAAAACAAAGATTGTATTATTGTACCAGGGCTGTTTTTTAGCCGTCTCAAAATATTGTTTGATTGCATAATCTGTATACTGCATCGGCTCGTGGATTTCTATTTTTCCCTTTCTAAATTTCCCGTTATATTTTTCAGGGATTTTAAAAGGGTGATGTGATGATGCTGTAAATACGGTGGCCATAAAAGGCTGTTTCTTTCCTACATTCTTAGCAAAATACTGAAGGAAAGGTTCATCCCAGATCGCCCACATTCCATCAAAATCCTCATCATGATTGTATTCTGTTTTTCCGAAATAATGTTTAAATCCTAAGATATTCCCGAATCCAAGGAATCCCATAGAACCATTAGGGGCACCATGATAAAAAGAAGTATCATAGCCAAGGTCATTACACACGGAAACAATAGACTGAATTTTCTGATTGGAATACGGAGATCCTGTAAATGCGTCGGTAAGACTCGGAATTCCGGCCAATACGCTGCTCATCCCATGAATAGACTGTCTTCCGTTTGCAAAAGTATTGGGGAAAATAAGACTTTGATTAGCTAAACTATCCATAAACGGAGTATAAGAAACGTAGTCTTTAATATTTTTGTCTTTATTGAAGGCTCCAGAATACTCTCTTCCGAAAGATTCTACAATGAAAATAACAATATTGGGACGGTTCTCCACTTTCCTGTCGTATACTTTATAGGGCTGAACATTTTCTTCGATAAACTTTTCATCTACAAAATGAACTTCCTTGAAATTATTGGTATTTAAAGTCCTGAAAAAGGAAAATGTACTATTGAGCACCATATTTCCCTGCAGCGGATTGGTTACAAAACGGGTTGCATCCACCATATTGATCGGTCTTGTACTGTGTTTAAAATCTCCTCGGATTCCTCCCACAACCAGCACCGCTGTAATACACAGCGTAAGAATGGAAGTGATAAAGTAAGGAAGTAGTTTCAAAGGTTTCACATCATCCACTTTCACCCTTTTGTAAAGGAAAACCCATAAAATCATCAGCACGACGTACCAAATCAGCACAAAAGGATGTTCACCAATAGAGATCATCAGTGTTTTGGAAACATTAGACTCATGTTCTGCCACCTGAAATACTGCTGAAGTAAGCCTTGCCTGAGAAAATTTATAGTAAATAAAATCTCCGAAATTCATCGCATACGCAATCCCGTTGGTAATGAAATACAGCCAGAAAAGAATCTTCTGAAAAACTTTCTTTGTATTGATCACCAAAGGCAATAAACTAAGGAGTATAAATAAGGCATTGACATATAAAATAGCTGTGGTATCGAAGGCTGTACCATGGAAAGCCAGCTTTATATATTCTGAAATGGAATCAACTTTAATCAGATCTTTATTAAAGTACCAGAATAAAAGTCTGGCAATCTGATAAAAAACATAGGCTAAAAAAATTCTGTAAACCAGTGCCAGAACTTCCTGTTTTCTAAATCCTTTTAAAAATTTCATGGGACAAATTTACATCAAAATCACTGTAATGCATTTTTTAGTTCATATTATTTTGAGTTAGAATTTCTAAAAACTGTAATTTTGTGCTTATGGATTTTATAAAGAATAATCTGGCCAATGCCTTAACCCTCGCTAATTTATTTGCAGGCTCTATTGGGGCAATACATCTAATATTAGGAGATTATCAGACAACAGCTATCTGTCTTATTCTCTCCTCGGTTTTTGATTTTTTTGACGGCTTTGTAGCCAGAGCTTTAAAATCAAATTCCAATCTTGGGCTTCAGCTGGACTCGCTTGCAGATATGGTAAGCTTTGGGGTAATCCCCGGACTTACGATGTATAAAGCACTTGAACCTTTTGGTGCAGAACTGCTTGGCATGCATTTTCCGTTTGAGATCAAATATCTGGGACTCATTGTCACTGTATTTTCCTGCCTGAGGCTTGCTATTTTTAATCTTGATGAAGAGCAGCGTTATTATTTCAAAGGATTGAATACGCCAACCAATACCGTTTTGCTGTTCGGTCTTTATTATGCCTTTAAAGAAACCGGATCTTTCAGCTTTTTATTTGATAATGAATTGCTACTGGTTCTGCTTACTCTTCTTACTTCATGGCTTCTGATCAGCCCGATCAAGATGATGGCAATGAAATTCAAATCCAAACAGTTAAAAGATAACTATCCAAAAGTCTTACTATTAGTGGGAGGAATTGCTATTCTTGCCCTGTTCCAGACTGTGGGAATCCCGATGCTTGTTTTGTATTATATATTAGTATCAATAATATTCCAAAAACAATTAAATTAAGCTGTACAATTGATGAGGAATGCTATATCCTCATTTCAAATTATCAAATTAACACATTTTCAAATAGAAAAAATGAATTTAAAACTCCATAAACCACTTTGTATTTTTGACCTGGAAACTACAGGAACCAATATCGGAAAAGACAGAATTGTTGAAATCTGTATTTTAAAAGTAAACCCGGATGCTTCCAGAGAAAGCAAAACATGGCGTGTAAACCCGGAAATGCCTATCCCTAAAGAAAGCAGCGAAATTCACGGCATTTATGATGAAGATGTAAAAGATGCTCCTACTTTCAGAGATATTGCTTCTAAAATTATGGAAATGATTACCGGAAGTGATTTGGGAGGATTTAATTCCAACCGATTTGATGTTCCGCTTTTGGCAGAAGAGCTTTTAAGAGTAGGAATGGATTTTGATCTGAGTAAATTCAGACTGGTAGATGCACAGACTATTTTTCATAAAAAGGAGCCCAGAAATTTAGGGGCAGCGTACCAATTCTACTGTGGAAAAACATTGGAAAACGCACACTCTGCAGAAGCGGATGTGATGGCGACTTTTGAAGTACTGGATGCACAAGTAGGAAAATATGATGATATCCCTAACGAAATAGCTCCGCTAAGTGAATTTACATTCCACAATAAGAATGCGGATCTTGCCGGATTCATAGGATATAATGAAAAAATGGAAGAGATTTTCAACTTTGGAAAATATAAAGGACAGGGAGTGAAAGCAGTATTCCAAAAAGATTTAGGATATTTCGGATGGCTTCAGAATGCCGATTTTCCGTTGTATACCAAAAAAGTTTTTACAAAGATTCAACTATCAAGCAGATTTTAAAAATGTCAGAACTTGTTCGTTTTAAATTTTATGAGACCGCCCTTGAAGCTAACAGGGATAAGCAGATACTGGCTGAAAACGGTATCAACAGTTTCATTGCAAATGAGCAGCTTATCCAGTCGGATTGGCTTCTTTCACAGGCAGTAGGTGGTATACAGCTTCAGGTTTTTGAAGAAGATGTAGAAAAGGCCAGGCAGATTCTACAGGATTACAAAGACAATGAACAGTATTCATTGGAAGTAGAACATACTATTTCTGATCCTGAATTTGATTTTGTATGCCCAAAATGTGGTTCCAATCATATTTACAGGGATGACAGTGCCACGAGTTTCTTCGGCATTTCCTTTCTGACGAGCCATAAATTCAAATGCTATTATTGCGGGAATGAATTTAGTCATTAAGTTTAAAACTCAGTTTAAATATATTAAATTGTTTTTTAGAAAAGTAAAAAACAATTTAATATACAAAATTAACAGTAAGAAAAACTGAGATGATTAATAAATTCTGAAAAATTATACTAAATCATATTCTAACAATTTACCATTTTAACAACATACAACTATCTATAGTTTTAATATTATTATATCATGTTTAGAAAGAACACTTAAAAATTTATAGGTTTTTCTATTAAAAAATTCAAGCCTTTAGCTGTAAGTCTTATTAAATGTACTACTATGAATATCTTTGAAATTACTTCGCATCAAATGTTATTATTTTTTAAAAAAAATCGCATTAAACATGAAAGAAAAAATAAATAAATATGAAATTTTATTTACTAAATATTCAACATTATTAATTTTAATAAGACATATTGGCTCATTAATAATCAATTGGATATTTGGAGAATATTTATATCTATACATGGATATTTTCATACTTTGTACTATTACTCCAGCTTATATTTTAATTTTTCATGTTTCAACTTTTAATTTTTTGAAATTAGGATCTATAACAAGCATATACTATTTAATTTTAATGATATTATATTCTTCTATAGGGTACTCACAAAATTTGATAATTATATTATTATATATTTTTCTATTTCCTTTAGGATTTTTGTTTTTTTTTAATTTTAAAAAAACTTTTATTTTATCTTTTTCAATACTTTTAATATTTCCCCTCAGCTATCTGATTAAGATTTATTTTAAATTGGAAGTTATTTCAGAACAATATCAAACTCTATTTAATATTTACACAACTATTTTTTCATTAGTTTTATTTTTCACTTACTTATATTATTTTATTCAAACAAATAAGCTAAAATACGTTTATAAATATACTTTAAATAATGAAATTCATATTGATGAATTTTATTTAATAAAACCTCATATTTATAGCTTTTCATCTAATTCTACTGAGTTTACAAATGAAAGTATATATGATGATCAGTCACTTTATAAATTACTATTTGACAGAATAGAAAACTATATGCAGGTATATCAGCCCTGGAAATCATCAACTTATAATCTTAATCAATTAGCAAAAGATTTAAATTCGAATCATCAATATGTTTCCTTTGCAATAAATAAGTATACTGAAAATAATTTCAAAACTTACTTAAATAATTACAGATTAAAAGCTTTTATTGATGTAGCAAAAGATAAAAATGAACAAGGCCTTTTTTCTGTAAAAGAAATTTATCTTACTGTTGGCTTTGATAATCAAGCTACATTTAATCGTGTTTTTAAAAATAAATATTCTTTAACTCCCCAAGAATACTTAAATGATCTTAAAAATAATAACGTTTAGCTTCTTACAATTATTAAAAGGGTGAAAAATCCACTAATCAAATACCTAAAAACTTAACCTTTCAAAAATTCTTAATAACATGATTAATCTCTTCTTTTTGATTATTTAAAAAATCAAAAAATTCTTCTTGTGTAAACTTCACTAAAAATGTATCCATTTGAACGGTATTTAATATAAACCAATATTTTTTCAAAAAAAATCCGGAAAAACTTAAGGTTTTCCCGGATCAAATATTAAATAATCATATTGATTTATAAAAAATCATAATTTAACTTAGTATACAAAAGGATAGAATGTTGCTAGTCCCCACCACTGCGCAGTATTATTTCTAACTCTTATTTTGCTAGTTGAAATGGTATTGCTTAATACATAAGTTGTTATACTATTTTGAGTTACCGTAGGTACTGCAGCTATCCCTACCCAAGATGATCCGTTCCAGTATTCGAACTGTAGTCCTGCTACATTTGCATAAGCAGAAACCCACTGTGCATTTCCTGCCCAACAAGTAACCGGGCCAGCTGATACAGCAATCTTTTTAACAACTTTTGCAGTCCCAAAATTGATCTCAATAAATTGATCTGCTGCAGTATTTGGGGAAGCCCAACCTGTTGTGTAACTACTATCTGTCATACTAGCCTGTGTAGCAGGACAGGTGTTTCCATATCCTGAACTTGAGGCAGAATAAGTACCCGTTTTGAATTCCGTAGGATTACCTAACGTTACCTCACATGATGAGCCAATTAAACTGATTGGAAAAGTTTCTTCTTTATAAGAATTACCTGTATAGGTTCCTGATACGTTATAAACGATAGATCCTGATCCGTTCACCATATTTCCGGCAGCTCTTGTTAAAGTAAGTCCACTTTTTGAAACCACTTCTGCATTATATGAAGAAGCAAGAGTAGCAGTATAGTTAACGGTTACCGTTCCCGTATATGACTGCCCATTAATTAAAGTATTGCTGGGAGAAAGAGAAACTACAGCCGCTTCACAATCCAATACAGGAGGAGTTACCTTTGAGTCCCAATATCCTACAGGATAGAAAGTTCCTATACCCCACCATTGTGCAGTATTATTTCTCACCCTTAGTCTTGAAATAGCAGGGGTATCGCAATTTATATCTATAATAGTTACTCTATCCTGATATAGTGTAGGAACAGAAGCTAACCCTACCCAAGATGACCCATTCCAATATTCTAATTGTAATCCTGCTTGATTTGCATAATAAGAAACATAGCTTGCATTTCCTGCCCAACAAGAAACGGGACCTCCAGATAGCACAACTTTTCTCACACCCATAGAAGGAAAAGTAATCTCTACCCACTGATTGGCTGTTGTATTTGGAGAAGCCCATCCAGAAGAATAATTTGTATCTGTCATGCCGAATTGTGTGGCTGGGCAACTATTTCCATATCCATCACTAGAAGCTTTATAAACCCCTGATAAATAATCAGACTGATTATCTCCAATTACTACATTACATATACTGTTTCCTTCCACATTAATGTCTGCGGTTACAATAGCGCAATTACTTCCTGAATAAGTACCTCCAATAGTGTACTCTACAAAACCTGAAGGAGTGGCAAAAGTTCCTGCAGCACGAGTAAGTGTAATACCGCTAGGCAATGTAACAGTTTGTGCAGGATATGTTATACCGCTTTGATAAGCTTTATAAGGAATTCTTACCGTTCCTCCGCTATACGTTGTACCTGCCTTTAGGTATTTTATAGGAGTCATTCCATACACAAAAGCATTTGCACAATCCACAACAATGGATGAATTAAGGACTTCCCCAGATTTTTCACACACTAATCCATTTCCTGCAAACCTTGCTTTAAAAGGACCTGGTACAGTCGGCGTTCCGGAAATAGTATAAGATAAAATAGCACTTGCACCTGCATTAATAGTTATTGGCTGAGCCGGAGTTGGACCAGAAACAGAGAGCCCACCTGTTGCTCCTGATAAAGTAACATAATTAGTAAAATTACCGGTAATAGGAGCAAATGTATTATTATCAATCTTAAATTTAATAACATTAGCAGCAGTATTCGCTACATTTACAATATAATTACCTTCTATTGAACTTCCCGGACAATCAATACTTACTATAGCTCCTTTTGGCTCTCCTAAACATTCCCATGTTGGATTATCTGGTGTTCCAAAATTATAGTTCAAACAACCATCGCTATCACCACCTCTACAATCTGTACAGTAAACGATTAACCCTGCAGCCGGTTTTGTAATAGCATCTCGCACTGTTTTTTTCATTCTCGGTGGCAAGAAACCTTTAGTAGAAGAATTCACATCTAACATTGCGCTAGGATTAATGTTAGTGTCAGAACCAATACCAACTTCTCCTATTCTATAAATAGCGATATTCTTGTTAGCTGCTGCATCCGTTGTAGTTCCATTTAAATACCATTCAGTAGACGGCTTAGGCTGATATGTAATGTATTTAGATGTTGTGGTATCATACTTCCAAAAAGAACCATCCACAGAAGATGAATATACACTATTGGGGTTAGCAGTGACATTTGGAGTAAATAGTGTTGATACTATATTTGGATCTGTAGTATCAAAACTCACTAAACTTGCGACCTCCTCATTAACCTTAACCCATTTTTCCCCATCGTTATAATAAAAACCTTGAGTGACAGCAGAACCAAAAGTACTTTTGTTATATACTATCATGCCTCTTACGTGTAACGTTAATGGGTTAGGCAAATTCAAATCAGTCAATACAACCCTTGGTATTAATACTCCTTTTGTATCACTTACTACATCTAGTACAGAGTTTGGATCTGGTGTTATTGTATTTATCCCCACTTGAGAAAAAGTAAAGGAATAAAATAACAACAACAAAATTAATTGTAATTTTTTCATTTTCTATTTTTTAAAATTCTGAAACAAAGAAAATTAAAATGTTTACAATTAATTTTATAAAACATAAAAACCACAAAACATTATTTAAAATAATATAAATACAACAGTATCAATACTTTATTTTTTTTGATTTATTAAAATAATTTATTCTAAATATTTATTTATAATTATTATTTAACATTATATATAAAAGAGATTCAACATAAAATTCTTAACAGGTACAGTCGATAGGAAGTATGAATAAAAATCTAGTACATTTTGAAGAATTTGCATGTCCAAAACCATCATTACGTAATGTGCTATTGTTTCCACTCCATTAGAACTTACAGTATAATGATAGGGGAAACTTACAGTATCTAATAATTCTTATATTCATAAGATTCCGGCAGCCCTTTAACATTCATTCTCATTTCTCGAAAGCTTTTTAATTTTTCATAATAATTTAGTTTTAAAATATTCTGTGGAGACTCTTTTATATGTGAATTTTAACTCCTAATATTTGTATAAATATAAAATTCAACAAACACTTTGTTCATTTAATGTAATTATCCTTAAATTGATGCAGTATTTTGTACATAATAGTATATTTGCATTATCAACAAAAACAACCGTTATAGTACAAATGGGCTGATCTCCGATCGTAAATTGAGGGTACTAAATCATAAAAATAATAATTACAGGATTTTTGAACAGCAAAATTATTTTGTATAAAAAATCTTATAAAAAGAAGATTGTATTTTCGAGTATACTGAGTATTAAACTCAAATGGACTATGATCTTAAAAAATATATAGAAAAATAATGCTTTAAAGTTAAATTAAAAAGCAATTAAGTTATGAAAATCATCTGCATAGGAAGAAATTACAGTGAGCATGCGAAAGAATTAGGAAACGAAATTCCTGAGAATCCTGTTATTTTTATGAAACCGGATACTGCCGTTCTAAAGGGGAATGATTTCTACATTCCTGAATTTTCAAATGATATTCACTACGAACTGGAAGTGGTATTAAAAATTTCCAAGGGTGGAAAATATATTCAGAAAGAAGCAGCGCACAAGCATTATGAAGAAATTGGTCTTGGAATAGATTTTACAGCCAGAGATCTTCAGAGTGAACTGAAATCAAAAGGGCTTCCATGGGAACTTGCCAAAGGTTTTGACGGTTCTGCTGTGGTAAGCAGTTTCTTTAAAAAAGAGAGTTTCAGCCTTGAAAACCTTCAGTTTTCGTTGTTAAAAAATAAAGAAAAAGTACAGGATGGTAATACTAAAGATATGATGTTCAGTTTTGATGATATTGTAACTTTTGCTTCCCAGTATTTTACACTGAGAGTAGGTGATCTGATCTTCACAGGAACTCCGAAAGGGGTTGGAAAGGTGGAAGAAAATGATATTCTGGAAGCTTACCTTGAAGAGGAAAAAATCCTTGATATCCGAATATTATAAGTATTTAATACCAAAGTCTGACAAATTTTTCCTATCTTTAGGTAACAAAACCAGAGGTTATGATAAATATTGTATTACCCGTAGATTTTGGGGACAAGACAGACCAATTGGTAGACGGTGCCATAAAATTTGCAAAACAGCTTAATGGCAGAATTTACCTGATCCACGTAGCACCATCAGATATCGGCTTTGCCATTGGTGATATGGGATTTCAATATTTTCCCGAAGTGGAAGCCAACGAAATCAGAGAAGAGCTGGTGCAGCTTAATAAAATTGAGCAAAGAATCATCAGCCATGATATCGATTGTGAGCATCTTTTAAAACAGGGACTTGCAAAAGATATTATTCTGGAACATGCAAAGGAAAAAAATGCAGATTATATTGTGATGGGATCACACGGCAGAAGCGGAATTTATGATGTATTCGTGGGAAGTTTAACCAAAGGAATTACTAAAAGTTCAACTATTCCTGTTCTGGTACTTCCAATTCACGACTAAAAAATAAAATTTTAATCGTTAGTAATAAAAAAACCGATCAAATCACAATGTTTGATCGGTTTTTTACTATATAACCAATTAATTAACCTTCTTTTTTGTAGATATTCGGATCGTAGTAAGGATGCTTACCTTCCGTTGGGGAATAATAGTCTTTATCTTTGTCACCACCTAGCGTAACCACAAGTACGTAGCACCAATAAGTAAATAGTACACAGCAAACTATAAATAGAATCCAGTTTAAAACATTTCCAAACGCATCAAAGAAACCGAAAGTCCATTTGAAAACTTTGCTTAAGAATAGAAAGAAAGACGTCATTATTTTCCTTTTTTAAATTAACTTTGTACAAATTTATAAAAAATGTTTAAATTACTTTCAAAAGAAAGCAATATTTTTTCAATTCCTGTTTATATTGGTTTTCTTCTTTTAGTAGTAATAATATTTAACATACTGAATTTCAATACATATGAAGCCATAGTTGCCGGGATAACTTTTCTGGGAATTGCTTTGGGATATTTTGGTTTTCACAGCATTGCCCTTAATTATCAGACCCATCTGCCATTATTTTTATACACCTTTTTTATTTTCGGGCTGTATCCCGGAAATCTGGATATAGGAATTGCCGTTTCTCTGCTTACCAATTCCTTTCTTATACTTCTTTTGACAAGTACAGATGAAGATATCAGAAAGAAGTCCTATGTATTGGTAGGATCTATTGTAGCCCTGAACTTTATATTTCTTCCTACCACGTGGCCGATGGCTGTTTTTGTAATCATACACGTGGTTGCTACCTCTGCCAAAATCGGGTTGAATCTTTTCAGGTTTCTTCTGGGAATTGGTCTGATTGCGTTCAGTTATTTCTCTGTAATGTATTTCGTTCAGTTCACTTCATGGAATATTGATTATTTTCCGTTTGGAAAAATGAAGCCGGTAACAGATTATACAGAACTTCTGCCGTTGATCCCTGTATTGCTGATGCTTATTTACGCAGTGTATGACCATTTTAAAAATTATAACAAGAAAAGTCCGATAAGCAGATATAAATATACTTTCCTGCTGGTCTTTTCTGTAGCACAGCTTATTTCCATCATTCTATATATGAATAAAAGCTATGAATATCTGCTTCTTCTGGCCTTTCCTTCAAGTATTATTCTGAGCAGAATGATGAGATTTTTACCTAAATACTGGATGCGTGAAGCCAGTGTATGGCTTATTATTAGTAGTTTACTGACCTTTAAAGCGGGTACAGTTTTTGATTTATTTTAAAAAATTATGATTCAGATAGACGATAAATTGATTTCTGAGGAAATTTTTTCCGAAGAATTTGTTTGCAACCTTACGAAATGTAAAGGTGCATGTTGTGTGGAAGGAGATGTGGGAGCTCCGTTGGATAAAGACGAGCTTGAAATATTGGACAGTATTTTTGATAAAATAAAGCCTTACCTTACCCAGGAAGGAATTAAAGCCCTTGAAGAACAGGGAACATGGACTACTGATCCACACGACGGAATGTATGTTACTCCCATGGTGGAGGACCGCGAGTGTGCCTATGTAACCTTTGATGAAAAAGGAATTACCAAATGTGGTATTGAGAAAGCATATGAAGATGGTGCTGTAGACTGGCAGAAGCCTATTTCATGCCATCTTTACCCCATCCGTGTTACGGAATATTCTTCCTTTACCGCATTGAATTATCATGAGTGGAATGTATGCAGCGATGCCTGTACACTCGGAAAAGAACTTCAGGTTCCTGTTTATAAATTTTTAAAAACTCCACTGACGAGAAAGTATGGTGAAGAATTTTATACTGTTCTCAGCGAAGCCGCTGAAGAATGGAAAAAAGAATATGGTTCTTAACTGATACGTATTTGAATGAAATAATAAAAACCGCAGAGAGATCTGCGGTTTTCTTATTGCTTACGGTAAAGAAAAAATGAATTAGTTCACTATTCCTGCTTTTTGGGTTCATCTTTTTTAGCTTTTTCCCATCCATCTTCCGGCATTAGTATCGCTATATTTTTTTCCTTTGTGAGGTATTTTTTGGCAACATCCTGAAGGTCTTTTACAGTAAGTGCTTTTACTTTATCCTGGTAATTCAGAATAGTATATTGATCACTTCCGTCTAATTGATTTTGGGCAATGCCCTGCAGCCAGAATCCATTGTCTTTAAGGCTGGTTTGATATTCATTGTATTCTCCTTCTTTATATTTATCAAGATCCTTTTGCTCCGGTCCTTTATCTATTAATTTCTGTAATTCGGTCATTACACTTTTGGTAAGCTTATCTGCATTTTCAGGACCACAAGGGAAATTGATACTAAAATCATAGGCACTATATGGGACTTTACTGAAACTTCCTCCTGCACCTCCGTTGTAAATACCGCTTTCGTCTTCTCTCAGTTTTTCAAGAACTTTAATCGTAGCTACTTCTCCAAGAGCTGAAAGCGCCAAAGCTTCCTTCTCATTATAAGGCGCTTCACCACTGTAAGAAATTGTTACAAGACTCTTCGGCTCTTTTCCTTTTTTATAAACTTTTGTGTATCCTCCTTTCAGTGGCCTGTAACCTGTATCTTTAAATGTAGATGATTTTCCTGTTGCAGGAAGTGAAGCAATATACTGCAGAACTTCATTTTTAAGCTGCCCTTCCTCTATACTCCCTACAAAATAGAAGTGGAAATTACCTGCATTGGCAAATTTCTGTTTGTAGATATCATAGGCTTTTTTATAATCTGTATTTGCCCAATCTTTTTCGGTAGGTTCAAGGCTGGTAAATCTTGGGTTTTTCTGATTGATAAATTTGGAATATTCATTGGAGAAATAATATTGTGGATCTGAATCTACATTCGCCAGCATTGAAGATTTCTTTGTTTTGTAGGCGCTGAATGATTCGGGATTGTAATTCAAGTCTGTAAAACAGGCATAAATCAATTCCATAGCTGTTTTCAGATCTTTTTTCGAACTTGTTCCGGAGATCCCGTCTGTAAGACCACCTACATAAGAGCTTACACTTACCTGTTTTCCTGCAAGATAATGGGTAAGATCTGTCTTGGAAAGACCGGCTAATCCAGCTTCCAGCAAAGCATCGAATGCAAATTTTGTTGTATTGTAATCAGCATCCGGAATGACAGAAACACCTCCCAGGCTTATTCCTGCAAAAACAATTTCATCGTCTTTAAAATCTGTTTTTTTTAAGGTTACTTTAGCTCCGTTGCTTAATGTCCAGGTGGTTGTTCCTAATTTGGCATCCGTTTCCGTTTTTGTTATTTTTCCTTCAGATTTGAAAGGTTTTATCAGACTTTCAATTTTAGTTTTTTCTTCGTAAGGTTTAAGATCAGCTATTTTAACAGTATCAAATGTATTCAGCACCATAGCCTCTGTCGGCATTTTAATATTATCTTTTTTTGGCCCTGTAATGACGATTACCCTGCTGTCATCTTTTACAAACTTTTTGATAATTCCATTGGTTTGCTCCAGTACTATGGTTGGAAGGATTTCTTTAATATGCTCATATCCCCATGTAATCCCAGGTATGGGCTCCTGTCTCAAGAAATTGTTCACATAACCATCTATCAGATCACCGCTTTCGTTTTTGTCTTTGTTGTTGTAGGCCCATTCATAAGATGAAAGCATCTGATCTTTTGCTCTGTCCAATTCAGATTGGGTAAAACCGAATCTTTTTGCTCTTTCCACTTCTTCCAAAAGGACTCTCAGTGCATTCAGCTGATCGCCGTCTTTTGTAGCTGCTGCTCCCTGAAATGCTTCTTTACTTCTTGCATAAGTTCCTCCGTGGTAAACAGATCCATAAGTAAAGGGTGGATTCGTAGAGTTAACCAGTTCTGCCAATCTGCTGTTCAGCATCATATTCACAAGACCTTCTACAATACTCTGATCATATTGCTGAACCGTTACATCCGGCTGGTACGTTTCGGAATCTTTGATGATGAATTGTACTCCTGAACCTGTTGCATCAGGATCAGTTTCAATAGCTACCATTGCTTCTTTATGATTCGGAAGATCAAAAGATTTTCTTTCTCTAGGTTTTGAAGGATTTTTATATTTGCTGAAATTATCCTTAATTTTTCTCTCGATTTCATCTATATTGATATCTCCAACTACAACAATTGCCATCAGATCAGGCCTGTACCAATCCTGATGAAATTTTCGGATAAGATCAGGTTGGAAGTTTTCAATTACTTCTTTTTTACCAATAGGAAGTCTTTCTGCATATTGAGATTGGTATAAAAGCTTAGGAAGGTATTTATCCATCATTCTTTTATCAGGTCCAAGACCTAATCTGAGTTCTTCCAGTACCACTCCTCTTTCTTTATTGATCTGTTCGTCAGAAAGTGTCGCATTAAATGCCCAGTCTTCCATCACTTTCAGTCCGGCATCGAGATTACCGGGTTTATCCAACGGAACAGGAAGCATGTAAACCGTTTCATCGAAACCTGTAGAAGCATTAAGGTGCTGACCGAACTTTACCCCAATCGACTGTAAAAAATCCACTAATTTGTTATCCGGAAAATTCCTGGTTCCATTGAAATTCATGTACTCCATAAAGTGAGCAAGCCCTCTTTGATTTTCGTCTTCAAGAATAGATCCGGCATTAATCGCCAGACGGAATTCTACTTTTTTCTCAGGTAAAGCATTTTTTTTGATGTAGTACTTCATTCCGTTGGAAAGAGTACCAATTCTTAAGGACGGATCCACAGGGATGTTTTGTCCATACATATTGACAGACATCAGGAAGATGACTGAAAACGAAGATAACATTCTTTTCATCTACATTATTTTGACCTTTCAAAAATATTAATTCTCCCAGCGATGAGGCTTTGCCAGAGGGTTAAATTCAAGTTAAAAAATGTAATTATAATAAAATGAAAACAAATTATTGTTTTTATGTTACTTAAATTAATTTTTAATTAAAAACATTCATTAATTAGTTAAAATAGACTAATTAAAAATAATGTCATTTTCTTATTTTACTCTTAAATTATAGCAAATCCGCTATGATATTCCCTTTCTAAAACAAAAAAAATATTATATCGTACTATGGTTTTATCATTTTAATTAAAAAAATTCAGTTATCAACCTATTTCTAAAACAACGCAATAGCACTTTCAACGAGCTTATGTGCTTTTCGGGTACATATTCTATACTAAAAAAACCGGGAAATTCCCGGTTCTTTATCTCTTAAAAAGCAATTTTTACTTAAAATCAGCATCCGAAACTCCGGAATTGATGACCACTTTGCTCGTTTTAATTGTCATTTTCTGACCTCCTCCCTCAGCTTCTACTTCAGCCGGAAACTGTATTCCATCTACAGCCATATAGCTTTTAATGGTTGCTTTACCTTCCCCTGCATCCGTCTTATATAAAAGTCCTGTTCCAGCATCGAAATAAAATTTTCCTTTGTCTGAAGACAATACATTATAGTCTTTTCCATCAAGTTTTTCTGTAGATACAGTCTGGAAATTAGACGCATCAAATGCTAAAGCATCCATTGGTTTTCCTTTTTTAAGGTCTGCAATTTTGTCAGCAGGAATATCTGTTTTAGTTCCCATCTGATCAAAATATCCTTTCTCACCGTCAAAAAGCTGCACCATTTCTTTACCCATGAAAGATTGTACAGATTTGAATTTATTCCCTAATTTCTTAGTGGTCATTTGGATTTCCATTCCCTGCACAGCAACTGTGTTATCAGTAATAGTAGATTTTACAGCGTCCAGTTTATCTTTTCCACCTAATGCTTTGAAATAATTATCAACAACATCTTTAGGTGTAAGTTTTGATTTCACTGCTTCTGTTTTAGCAGATGCAGCCGCTTTTTTCTGAGCTGCTGCAGGTACTGAGAAAAGTACAGCGCAGAAAAACGGAATAATGATCTTTTTCATATTTATAATAAAGTTTAAAGGGTAAATATAGGAATATTGGCGGACATACAGATAAATGATGAATGATAAGTGATGAATGATGAGTGATGAATATTTACATCATAAAAAAACCGCCAAAGAATTGACGGTTTTCAAATATTTATATCTGACTATAATTATTTCTTAAGTTCTTCTAAAAATTCGTCGTGAGAAATTTTAGTTTCTTTTTTGCTCGCTTTTTCAAGAATTACATCTTTCAGTTTAGCCATCGCTACTTCAGAAGAAATTTGTCTTACCTGCTCCTGGTCTTTCAACATTTCAACAGCATATTTCTGGATTTCTTCATCTCCTAAGTGGTGGATTCCGTAGATAGCCAATTGGTTTTTTACTAACTGTTCAGCCTGAGCCAATACATCAGCATAGTCAAGGTTGATTTCGTTTTCAGTCATCAATTTACCTTCGATGATCTGATATTTCAACTGGTTTTTCTCGGCTTCAAGAATTTCTTTAGCCTGATCTTCAGACTGGATATTCTGGTTAGAGAATAATAACCACTTCACAAGGAAAGATTCAGGAAGTTTTACTTCTTCTTTCTCAGTTACTTGTTCTAATACTTTATTCACGAAGTGAACATCAGCATTCTGTTGGAAATACTCGTCTAATTCAGTCTTAACTTTATCTTTAAGTTCTTCTTCGGATTTAATGTTTCCTTCTCCGTATACTTTGTCGAAAAGATCCTGATTAAGTTCAGCCAACTTTAATGAATAGAAATCTTTCACTTTAACTTCTAATTCATTGTGGTGCAGGTGCTCAACTTCTTCTTTGCTGAATCCTAATTCTTTAGCCAATTCTTCGTCACCTGCAAGAGTTTCTTTCGTTACTTTTACAGAACCTTCCATTTTCAAACCTTTTACCAATTTGAAAGCTTCTTTGTTTTCAGCTGTGATGGTAAGGTTTTTTGGGTGGTGGTGGTGCTCTCCTTCAGCATCTTCTTCCACAACCTGAGAAACTTCTAAAGCAATGTAAGAATCTTTAGTGATTTTATCCTGAGGAACCTGCTCTGCAAAACGCTTCTGCATGTTTTCAATACTCTTGCTGATTTCTTTATCGGAAGCTTCTACTTTGTAATGAGGTGCTTCATATTTAGCTAAATCTATAGTGAATTCAGGCTCATATCCTACTTCGAAAGCAACTTCTAATTGATCAGCATTGTAATCTAATTCGTTTACTGGCTGAGGAACAGGCTGACCAACTAATCTTAATTTGTTTTCATTAACATAGTTGTTTAAAGCATCAGAAACCTGTCTGTTGATTTCTTCAAATGCAATACCTGCTTCATATTGTTTTTTAACCATACTCAAAGGCACTTTCCCTTTTCTGAATCCAGGAACTTGCGCATTTTTAGCATAATTAATCAACTGCTTCTCTACTTTTTCTTTGTAGTCAGATTTTTCCAATGTTACTGTAAGCAATGCACTTACGTCATCATGGTTTTGTGCGGTAACCTTCATTATTGATTAAAATTTTAGGTTGCAAAAATAGGAATTTTTTATGAAAAAAACTCATTTAAAATCAACTTATAACGCCAAATATTGTTAAATAAAAAACCACCGGAGAATTCCGGTGGCCCAAACAAGATTAAAGGTATATTAATTAATAATATTATAGTTGGCCTGTGCATCTGTTTCACCTCCTGTATGAGTTCCGTAAATCACTCCGTTTCCACTAACAGCAGAAGCTTCAGAAACTGTTACCGGCTCATGGAATAATGTAAGAACCAGCTGGCTAGGTGCAGAAGCATTTTTTACCGCAGTATTGACCACCCATTTTGTTTTCAGTCCCACACGGTTTCCGTCATCTCTTTTGGAAGATTCATCATCTGTACGGGTTAAGGTGATATCTGAGTTTGGAAAGTTGTATACCAGGAAATGTTCATTTTTTGCTTCTTTAATTTCCTGAGTAGCATCTTCGTCACCATTTTTGAAAATAACTTCTACATTATAAGTGTGGCCATTGATCAGTTTAACATTAGGGTTCGTGGTACTGTTCACCTGATAATCATAAACTACAGGAACTCCTGTAGCTTCATCCGTTACTTTTAAAAGAACATCTGACAGTTCTTCCTGAGGAAGATCATCTGCTTCATCATCGCTTCTGTTACACGATGTTAAGCTTAAAGAAACGGCTAAGAATAAAAGTCCTAAGATAAGCGTTGTATTTTTAAAAATATTTTTCATGTTTTTGATTTTAAGTAATTAAAATTGATATTTAAGAGTTAAAATAAAGTTTCTTCCCATTTCGTTGGAAAAGAAACGAAGTCTGTTCAGATAATCTCTGTACGACGTATTGAATACATTTCGGACTGAAAAATCAATTCCGAAATTTTTAGACAGATTCACCCCTGTCTGAAGGTTCCAAAGGGAATATCCGTTTGGAGGTGTAGAAATATCCACTTCTTCATTGTAAGGATTTCCGTCAGAATCGAATAATCTGATCGGAACGTTATAAACAGGAAATCTTGTCTGTTTCAGATAAGTATTGTTACTCACTGTGAAATAGAAGTTTTTCCATTCTTTTTTACTGAATTCCAAGGAATTGTTAAAATTCGGCGGCATCATGAGAATAAGCGGTACATCATGAGTAGTATCCTGCCCATATACATAGGAACCGCTTCCTTTATACGTCAGATTATCTGTAATTTTAAGCTGAGCATCGATATCCAGTCCATACATTTTTGCATTGATCTGCTGATAACTATACTCTACAAAAGCTCCACCCCATTGTGTATTCAGATAACCTGTAGGAATCTGATTGATGAAATTCTGAGTATAAAAGAAATATGGGTTTACAGAAATGTTCAATCCTTTTAGGACATTTGCTTTTATGTCTGCCACTAAATTAAACTGATTTCCGGTTTCACTCTTCATTCTCATATTTCCTCTCTCAATGATCGCTGCAGAATGGTGAAGCCCATCTGCAAAAAGCTCTGCGATATTCGGAGATCTTGAAACTCTGGCGTAATTGAATTTCAGGTTAAAATATTCGGATGGGTGATAGACAATTCCACCGTTTACTGAAACATTATTATACGTTAATGATGGCTTGGTAAGAATTCTGTTTTGGTTTATTCTTACTACAAAATTTGAATAATCTGCCGCATATTTTTTATTCCAGTCGCTCAGACCAAACCATTTTGTTACATCATAATGATCGTAATCATATCTCCCCCCCAGTTCAATATCCAGTTCCGACGCAATTTTATATTTTAGTACAGAATAGATTCCTGCATAATATCTGTCATAGTTCGGGACAAGACGTCTTGCCTCGGTCTGCGTATTGGAATAGTTGTTCTGATACCCTGCGTTAATCCCTGTTTCAAGATTCCAGTTTCCTCTTTCTATCAGGTGATTTACATTAAGATCGTTGGTGATCAGCTCAAGATTCAATGCCGGTTTTTTACTCAAAGCTTCTGTACGTCTGATATCATATTCTTTTCTATGATTGTACTGAAAGCTGTAAGTAGCCGTTATTTTTCCAAAATTTTCAAACCTTTTGTAAGCCGAAACTTTAGCGATATGATGTTCAATTTCCTGTTTAGGATTGTCAATATCATAGCTAAAACCTCTCTGATAGATTGGTTCCGGAGATGTAAGAGCATTACGCAGATCTTCAGAGTTTCCTACGTGAGAACTTCTAAGGATTCCGACTGTGCTTTTCGTCAGATAGTAATCAAATGAAAAACCTTTTTCAAATGTCATCTTCTGTACACCAAAATTAAATCCTGAACTCTCAAGCCCTGTATTCATCAAACCATACTCAGGAGCTTCAAGATCCCCCAGCTTTTTATAGCTTCCATTGGTTTTGATGGCCCAGCCATTCTCCCAGGTTTTTGCAAGCTTAACATTGAGATCAGCCCCTCTTCCGTTTGAAATTCCGGAAAGAGAAACATTTCCCATAATAGTATCTTTCTTTGGTAAAATCTGAGGTTGTAAAACAACGACTCCACCTACAGCACCCGCTCCATATTTCAAAGCAGATGCTCCTTTAATCACATCGATATGTTCAAAATTATTGACATCCACGTTAGGAGCGTGTTCTACTCCCCATTCTTGTTCAGCCAGCTTCACCCCATCATTAAGAATGGAAACTCTGCTTCCATAAAGACCATGAATAATAGGCTTAGCGATATTATTTCCGGTTTTAAGAACATTGACACCGGAAATATTGGTTAATAAATTCCCTAAGTTTTCGGTGACATTTCTTGAAAGCGTTGATTTATCAAGTGTTTTCACCACCATGCTTCCATTGTTCTTGTGGCTTCCGTGAACGGTCACTGTTTCAATGTCTTTGACGTGATGCTCCAGCGTAATAACCAGATGTACATCCTGATAGACTCCTATATTTTCAGTATAATCATCACAATCCGGATGTTGTGCAATGAGTGTATACTTCCCTGCAGGAATTTTATCTAAAGAAAATTTACCTTTCTTGTCTGTTTTGGCTGTAAAGTTCCCGATTTTAATCACTGCATTTTCCAGCAATGTTTTATCATGGAAATCCTGAACGGTTCCCTCTACAGTATACGTTTTTTGTGCACTTGTAAATACTGATCCACAAAAGATCAGCAGCAGGCAATATATCAATTTCATTGTAAATAGATTGATTGCGTACCCTTTTCAACAGGGTACATTTTTCGTTAAAATTTGTGGGAAGGGTTAGTTTTGATAGTACAATGCATTCGTTGTAAGAAGTTAGGATCTGGAAATTAGTAATTGAACATTATTTAAATATCAATTACAGATTATCAGGTGTTTTTCCCAACAACTTTAAACTTTAAACATTGAATTTTAAAGTACAAAACTTTAAACCCTATAGAATCTATGAATTATGAAATTGTGGGCGGTCCCCGAAGCTGGAAGGTGAATTTGGTCTGTGACCAGATTTTCTCCTGAACGGCGATAATTTGTTTTACCTCATGGCTGTAATTCTCAACAGTAAAAGCGAATTCTTCAGGAGCTAATGTATGTCCGGTAACCAAAAAGTGGCAGGCCAGACAGTCGCCAGCTTTCTCTTTAGTAACGGCTTTCGTCATCGTATTCTCAACCTTTTTAAGATGAAAAGCCTTAAAATAGTCTACCGAATCGTGATGGTGAAAGCTTTGAGAAAGCAGCGCAAGGAAATACACTCCAAACAACAGCTTGGAGATAAAACTCTTTAGGTTTCTGCTTTCTTTAATAATCATGGTTCAAAATTATGAAAATAATTTAATTGTTTCCTTTAAACTTTTATTAAATTACTTAATGATTGTTGACAATAGGTAGAAATGAGTACGATTTTGTTACAAAAAAATGCTTCATCCTATTGAGTTGATGAAGCATTTATATTTTAAATTTAATCCAGTTGTGTTCCAAGATATTCCCACTCCTGTAAAGCTGTATCCAGCTCTTCCTTAGTTTTATTGTATTGTTCTAAGATTTCATCTGAAGGATTTTCTTTGGCAAAAGAAGCTTCCATTTGCTCTACTTTTGTTTCAAGCTCGGAAATTTTCTCTTCCACTTTCTTAATTTTATTCTGAATATTTTTTTGCTCTTTACTTACAATATTTGAAGACTGACTGCTCGTTACTACAGGTTTTTCTTCCACTTTCTTAGGTTCTACCTTTACTTCGCTGTGAAGCTTAGCTTTTTCTGCAGAAATCTCTCTGATGGTTTCCTTTTGTCTGTACTCAAGATATTCATTGATATCTCCCAGGAATTCTTTCATTTTTCCGTCACGGAATTCGTAGATTTTATCACACAATCCCTGAAGGAATTCCCTGTCGTGCGAGATTACGATTAAAGTTCCTTCAAAATTCTGCAGTGCCAGCTTGATAATTTCCTTAGACTGGATATCCAGGTGGTTGGTAGGTTCGTCCATGATCAGTGTGTTGAAAGGACGAAGTAACAGTTTACAAAGTGCCAGACGGTTTCTTTCTCCTCCGGAAAGTACTTTTGTCTTTTTAGTAACAGCATCTCCCTGGAAAAGGAAAGATCCTAATAAATCTCTTACTCTTGGTCTTGTTTCTTCTGTTGCTGCATCTTCTGCTTCTTCCAGAACTGTTTTATTAGGTGTTAAAACCTCTTCCTGATTCTGAGCGAAATATCCGATGTTAACATTATGCCCAAGATTCCATGTTCCGGAATAATCTTTAATATCTCCTGCTAAAATTTTGGCTAACGTTGTTTTCCCCTGTCCGTTCTGTCCTAAAAGAGCAATTCTGTCTCCTCTCTGAACGATAAAATCTACATCATCAAAAATCTGCTTCTGCCCATATGCTTTTCCAAGATTGATGGCTTCAAAGATTACTTTCCCCGGAACCATAGATTGTACGAAACGGATGTTGAACTTTGAAACGTCTTCGTTATCCACTTCGATACGTTCAATCTTATCTAATTTTTTAATAAGTGACTGTGCAAAAGAAGCTTTGGTAGCACTTGCACGGAACTTATTAATGTTATCTTCCATCTGCTTGATCTCCGCATCCTGATTTTTTTTAGCCTGAATCAGTTTTTCACGGCGGTCTTCTCTCATGACAAGATATTTGGAATAGTTCGCTTTATAGTCGTCAACTTTTTTGTTGTTGATATCAAAAGTACGGTTACATACCGCTGTCATAAACTGTTTATCGTGACTTACCAGAACAATAGCTCCCGGATAATCTTTGAGGAAGTTCTCCAGCCAGATGATAGATTCCATATCCAGGTGGTTGGTAGGCTCATCGAGAAGCATAATATCGTTCTTCTGAAGAAGCAGTTTTGCCAATTCGATTCTCATTCTCCACCCTCCGGAAAATTCATCAGTAATTTTCTGGAAATCATCGGCTTTAAATCCTAAACCAAATAATACCTTTTCCATATCGCCTTCAAGATTGTAGGCATCATGATTCATCAGAAGGTCATTCAGTTCGGTCATTTTATTAATCAGATCCGTGTAGGAATCACTTTCATAGTCAGTTCTCACTGTCATCTGGTGATTCACCTCTTCCAGCTCATCTTTCCAGGCATTGATCTGCTCAAAGGCCTGCATGGTTTCAGCCCATACCGTTCTTCCTTTTACAAAATCAAGATCCTGTTTAAGGAAACCAATGGTAACACTACCTTCCGTCACAACCTCTCCTTCGTAGAAATTAATTTCTCCGGAAAGCATTTTCAATAAAGTAGATTTTCCGGCTCCGTTTTTACCAACGAGACCCACTTTATCATCCTTTTTAATGGTGAAATTGACATTTTGAAATAAATAATTTCCTGAATGGTGTAACCCTAAACTTTGAACCGAAAGCATCTTAATTAATAATTAGTAATGAATAATGAATTTTCGGGTGCAAAAATACGGAAAAAGAAATGAATAGCCGAGAAATAAAAAAAGCAGCCAGTTTCGGAGCATTTTCCTTCTATGAAGACAGATGTTACCTTTTAAAAAGGAGACACCATAAGATGTCCCCTAACCTAAATTTAAAACTGAGAAGTGTTTTCACTAATTCTTCCATTCATTTAATCTAACAGCTGCAGGCGTTTTTACAATGGAACGAACCCAGATATCATTATTGGGCACGTTTGTTCCATAAAGAAAGTCAGCAACAAAGCTGTCTTCCGGCAGATGAAGTTCTACGGAAAGCCTTTTTGTCCGGCTTGTTTCATCAACGGAGGTACTGCTTGATACATTTAATCCGTTATTGATCAGCTCAATATTAATTTCACGTTGGGTTCTATCCCGGAAACTATTACTATACAATCCGAAGTTTGACGAAATATGAGTATAATCTGCAAATCTTCCGAAATCATATATTGGCTTTTTGTTTCCGGAAAGGTCTCTCAGGTATTCTTTCATTTTGATATAATATCTATTGAGAAAAGCATGTTTATTATAATCTGTTCCGAAGTAGGCTTCATTTTCTGTACTAAATACTGACAATATGGTATTGGTCTCGTCCATCATCAGTTTTCCATATACTTTTGACAGGTCATTGTATACTTTATCACGGCAGACATACGCCCGTGAAATGCCATCCACCGTTTCCACTTTATATCCTGAGAGTAAGGCATCCCAGATTTTATTTCCTTCAGCATTGGTTTTTGTATTTCTGATATCTGAAACATAATTATGCAGATCATCAACATTGATGAAATCTGTAGAAATATAAACAGATTGCGGTCCTTCCAGATAGCCGCCTCCAATATCAGCATGATCTCCTGGGACAAATACTTCTTTCCAAACTGATGGCTTATTTTCTGATTTCTGATCCTGCATTGTTTTCGAATTCTCAAAAATACCGGTAAGCGGAAAGAAAAACCTGCTCTCATTGACTGCACAGAAATGTAAAACATTTTCTACCTGTGAAGATATCTTCATATTATAAGTATTGAAAGGTTTGGACTCTACCGTATCAAAAAGTCCTAAAAATTTTATTCTGCAATTTCCTACCGCATAAAAAGTCAGAAGCTGATTACCGAAAGTTCTTGCCAGCATACCTCCTCTCCCGAATCCATAGATGTAGAAATGATATTCCTTAGTCTCATCACTTGCTGTTTTTTGCACAAAATCTCCGGCTTTCCGAAGTTTATCATCAGATGAATATCCGCTTCCATACGGCGGGTTTGCACATGTCGCCATGGCAAAATTATTATCCTCATTCCCTGTTACAGTACCAATTCCTTCAATATAAATCTTTTGATCTCCAAGGAACAGACTGTATAATTTATAGATATTGCTGAAAGTACCATAGTAGCTTTCATTATTGTTCAGCGGTTTATCCGGTGAAAGAATATTGACCCCATTGTTTCCTGTACCGTCAAAGAAAATCCCGACGGAAATCACTCTGTTACCATTCATGTTTCTACTTTAATTTTTTACTAAAGATCCTGTTGTGTTTTTTCAACTGACATCCCTAAAAGAGACATTCCAAAATAACAGAAGAAAAACAAGGTTAGCTAGAGTGAAAAGTACCAAATAAAAAATTCCGTATTTCTACGGAATCAATTTATATTTTTTCAAGTGAGTAAATATTGTTGACAATAGCATAAATCACTATTCCCACTGTATTTTTGGCTCCTATTTTTTCAAGAATACGCTGCCTGTGACTTTCTACAGTTCTTGGGCTGATAAAGAGTTTTTCTCCAATTTCGTTGTTAGTCAATTCCTGGCAGATCAGTTTTACCACATCTTTTTCTCTTTCTGATAATTCATCTTCAGTTTCAAACAGAGAATTTTTCTTGGCAGAACTGTTCATATAAGTAAACAGCATCTGATGATCTTCAGCCGTGAAAAATACCCCATTTTTATCTACCATTGTGATGGCATCAATGAAGGTTTTCTTATTCGAATTTTTGGGAAGAAATGCTGATACTCCCAGCTTAACCATGTATCCAAGAATAGAGGTTTTATAATGGGATGACAGAATAATAATTTTAAGATCCGGATATTTTTCCTTGAGGATTTCCACCAGTTCAAAACCGTTCATAGGTTTCATCTGAACATCTACGAGAGCAATATCAGGAAAATCATCTTTTAAAAGTTTTCCGAGGTCTTCTATAAAATCGGGGCCATTATCTGCGGTAAGGCAAACTGATATATTTTTTTCATTGGAAAGCAGCATTTTTACCCCTTCGAGGATCAGCTGTTCATCATCAATCAGTGCTAGTTTGATTTGGGAACTCATGATATTTTGGAATTTTTATAATTAAACGACTTCCTTTATTCGAAAAACTTTTTTTCCATTTGTGTATTGCGTTCATAGATTTGATACGGGATTCTATATTTTTGATTCCCATTCCTTTTTTCACTTTTTCATATTCAAAACCCTGTCCGTTATCAGAAATCACCACTGCCATATTATCAGGATAATCTTTAATGTAAATCCAGATATCCGTTGCATCGGAATGCTTGATCACATTGGTGGTAAATTCCTGAATAATCCTGTACAGCTGTACTTCCACGAAAAGATCTTTCTTTTCATATCCCTGCATTACCTGCAAAGAGATATTAATTTTATGGGAAAGATTGGCTATTAATTCTTCAACATATAAAACCAGCCCTACCGACTCCAGATTTACCGGGTATAATGAATGGGAAATACTTCTGGAAGCGTCAATCAGCGAAGACATCTGGCTGTAGATATTTTTTTTGATCTGCTCATCACCCTGGGTATCAAGGTTATTCAGCCATAAAGAAAGAATATTAAGGCGGTTTCCGATGTCATCATGAATCATCACTGCAATTCTTTTTCTTTCTTCTTCCTGAGCTTTAATATTTTCCAGAACTAATTTTTTCTGATGGAGTACTTCTGCTTCATGCTGTACGTTTTTTTCCTTTATAATTCTGGTAATAAAAGCTCTGTAGGCCAACAGAATAAAGGATACTATAATTGCTATGGTAACAATTATAAGGATCAGCAGATTGATATTTAAAGTTACTTCTTTAATCTGAAAAATGTGTATAAAAATGAACAGTACAAAATACTCGATAGAATATTATTGGCACTGAGAATGGTATAGTAATCGTTTTCCGACAGATTGGCAATCTGATGCTGAATAATAAAAATAAATACTGAAACTGAGTAATAGAAAAAAATACTGGCATCTACAACAAGAAAACGGTTCTGAGCAGAGGTATTCTTAATCTCGAGAATCAGGGTAAATCCGGAAAGGCAAATAATTATAATATTGGAAACCACTTTCGCAATATCAGCATTTGCAGGATAGTCAAATCCGTATTTCGAGATCATAAAGCCCGCAGCCAATACACCTACAGTTAACAGAACGTATCTTGACCAGTCCAGTTTCCTGATAAATAAGCCGGTCAGTAAAAAAAACTCTCCTGCAATGTATAAAGGATATAGGAATGATGTGTCATTCAATCTGAAGATATAAGGCAGAGCCAGATTCAGCAGTTCAATAAAAAAAAGAAAAGCAATACAATGAAAATACTGCTTTTCTTTATGATTTAATATGCGGTATTTTGCTGCTCCCAGCAGTATAACAGATAGGAGCAGTGCATAGTTCAGGAATAAAATTGCCTTATAAAGTTCAGCCATTCCTCAGTGTATCATTTAAAATTCGCATCCTACACCTTCATCCGGTATACGGCAGATAGGAGGACATGGTTTTGCCCAATCGTATGTATTTGAAATAGCTTCGGCTCCAAGTTCTGCATTCCTAAGGTTTTCACGGAAAGAGATAAAAATAAGAGTTACCAGCATTTTCCCATAAATATCATTGTATCTGATACCAAAAGAACAGGTAATACCTGCCAAACCATCATCAGAAAGGCAAAGGTCTGCAGTAGGAACATAGAATTTTCTGAAGATTCCACTTCCCTGATTTTCTCTGCTCTCTTTGTAAAACCAATCCATACCTTGATTTCTCCAGCGTTCAATAGCATCTACAGCTTTGTCCTGCTCAAGAATTGGTGTATTGGAAACCGGTAATCCCATATTGGCATTCTTTTCCATGCTTTCAAGATCTTTAGACAGAACAGCATTTTTAATAAGAGTGTATTCCTGGATCTCCTGGAGTCTAATATCTTTTTCCAGCTGGGTAAGGAAGCTGTATGGATATTCTTTTGCATCTATTTTTACTCCCTCGTTATCGATAGGATAAAAAATAAGAATCAATCTGTCTCTGTAAACTCCTACTGCAGCACAAAAGTCTTTATACTCCCTGAACCCTTTCATCCACTCAAGGTGTTCTCTGGAAATATTAAAAACATAGTTAGTAGGGATAAGTTTTTGAATTTTGGAAAAGTCAGAAAGGGACGCTTTCCACTGGTTTGATGCTGCTCTACATTCTTCTCCAGGCAGCATATAGTCTACAATGTTTAATGTTGACATAAGTATAGTTTTTAGTCGTATAAAAATATACAAACTAAACATGCTACGCAAGAAGATTTTAATTAATAATTTTTCACAGTAATATGATAACAGCTCTGTTGCTTCTCTTTGATATAATATATTCTACCAATCTTCTCATAATGCTTTAAAACTTTCTCCAGAGCTATTTCCATTTTCGGATTGTATTTTAGAACATTGTTAAATCTCACATAAGAAATATCAAAAGAATTCCCATAATTATGAGAACTAATCCCTAATGAGGCATTAGAATTCACTCTTCTTAGCCTGCACTGATCTTCAAGCGTTCTTGTAATGGATGAAACAGTAAATGTACCGCCTTTTGTATCCTTGCTGAACTTAGATGCTATTTTCTCCAGCGTGGTTTTTGCCTTTGATACCATATAAGCCCTGCTGTAATCAAGCCTTTGAACATGATATCCCTTCCCGGATTTTTTTACTTTGTGGAATTTACCGCTATTGATGTATTTCTGTACGGTCCTGGAATCTTTCAGCAGCTGTACCCCAAAACTTTTTGAGGCATCAAGATGAGATTTATAAAGCGGCGTTGGTTCAACCTTCAGTACAGTGGCAAGATCATAACAGGGAAAATCTTTTTTAGCTGCCTGCGAATAATGTAAACTATAAATAAAAGGTACAAAGACCACGCAAAAAAACTTTCTCATTCACCATCCTTTTAAATTACAAATGAAAGATAAAACATTTATGTTATATCTTTCAAAACTGACTATTATACTCTCTCAATAAATCCCAAACAAACTTTACACCAAATTGCAGATTTTACAATTTTTGTTCTCTCTTTTTTGAAATATTTTTAAGATTTATCTTTTTACTTTAAGATTTAAATTTTACATTTGAGATACTTTAAACAATAAACAACATGATAAAAAAACTTTTCGCTGAATTTTTCGGCACATTTTGGCTTGTTTTCGGAGGATGTGGAAGCGCTGTTTTCGCAGCCGGTGTTCCAGATATTGGCATCGGACTTTTAGGAGTTGCTTTAGCCTTCGGTCTTACTGTTCTTACTATGGCTTACGCTGTAGGACATATCTCAGGAGGGCATTTTAATCCGGCGGTTTCGTTTGGACTTTTAGCAGGAGGAAGATTTTCTGCAAAAGACCTTATTCCTTACATTGTAGCACAATGTCTGGGCGCAATTGTAGCAGCAGGATGCCTGTACACGATTCTTAACGGAGCCGGAGCGGTAGAATTCTCAAAACCCGGAGATTTCGCCACCAACTTCTACGGTGAAGCCGTTTATAACGGAAAAGCTTTCAGTATGGGAGCAGCATTTCTTGCTGAGTTTTTATTAACCGCATTTTTCCTTATTGTAATCATGGGAGCTACGGATAAGTGGGCGAATGGTAAATTTGCAGGTCTTGCTATTGGTCTTGCTCTTACTTTGATCCACCTGATCTCTATCCCGATTACGAATACTTCTGTAAACCCTGCCAGATCACTTTCTCAGGCAGTCTTTGTGGGAGGAACTGCAATGTCACAGCTTTGGCTGTTCTGGGTAGCTCCTATTTTGGGAGGAATTGTAGGAGGTTTAATCTACAAGTTCTTACTTCAGAGAGATACTGCTGAAATTGCAGATTAATTTTAAAATAACATTCAATGATAAAATCCTGTCAGGCGGCAGGATTTTTTATTTTATTTTTTTGATTTCAAAAGGATTTTTAAAGATCAGCTCTTCATGCTTTCCTTTGATTTCCATTTTACGCTGAAGAAGGTTCAAAGCCATTTTTCTGATAAAAAGATCCTTGTCATTCAGTTTCCAGTAAGAATCCTTATGAAGATTTCTAGGCTGGCGAATCAGATAAAATTCAGCTTCCCAGGTATCCACATTATGATAGAACTCTATGATTCCGCAGTGTTCAGGGATAAGGGCTGCATCTACCATTCCCATTGGAAGCAAAAAGCTAAAGGAATTGCATACATAATCGCCACAGGAAATTTTATCATGTTTCAGAAATTTTTCTCCGGTATCTTTATTCAGGTATGATTTTTTGAAATCATTTTTGAAATCACTTTTTGAAAGCTTAATTTCAATTTCGTGACTTTCACCTTCTGAATTGATGATTAAGATATCTGCTTCCCAATCTGCCTGAAAATAATTCGTCAGTACGATTTCTTTTTCAAAATCGCAATGGGAATGAATGTAGGCGTGTATGAGTTCTTCTATTTTGATCATTGATATAATTGTAAAATGTACAATGTAAAAAGTATTAATGATGATGCGCTCTCCTAAAAGTCAATATTGTAAACGCTAAGTTCACAAAGTTTTTTTATTTACCTACTGTTTAAAATGTTCGCAGAGTTGTTTCACTCAGCAAAAGCCGCAAGGTATTTTTATTTATTATGATCATACAAAAATTGACAAGCGAAGCAAATTGACGATTCACAATTGCTTTTATATTTAACTTTTAGCTTACCAGCAGACTGCATCCTCTGATATCGGAATGATCTATTCTTCCTAAGACCTGAAATTTATCTCCTATTATTTTTCCCAAATCCTGTGTTGCAATAAATGAGCAGGAATGGGTGTTGGCAAGATCAATAATATTAATAGCTCCTGTTCGGCCTTCTTTTTCATAAGCTAAAGGATCTTCTGCGTTGCGAACCATAATTCTCATCCAGTTTGGACACTCATATTCATTATTTCCAAGGGAATAAGCCTGTGAAAGCAACTCTGTCATAGAGTATTCGGAATAGATTTTCTCTGTTTTAAGACCTTCCTGTAATATTTTCAGCAATTCATCCTTTGTCATTTCTTCCTTTCGCCCTTTCATACCGCCGGTTTCAATTACCACTAAATTTTCGGGGAAGTTCATGGATTCTTCGCTTTGTTCATGGCAATAATCCAAAAAGTCCAGAAGAGCAAAGGAAACTCCGAAAAGAATCACTTTTTTATCCTTCAATGTGTTCAGGAGTTCAAAGAGTTCGGCATGGTTATAAAGAAAATATCCGTTTTCCGGTTTCCCGGATTTTTTCATCAGATAATCTACCATATAGATCAGTGATGAATTCTGTCTCTCCAGATAACTTGGAAGCAGCCCCAGAAAAATAAAATCTTCCGGTTTTCCGATAAACTGATCAAAGCTTTTGTAAATACTCTCCTCATAAAGCTCAGTATCTGCGATGAAATGTTTTGAAAGGTTCATTTGGGTTGTTCCTGAACTTTGAAAAAAAAGATCCGTATCAATATTTTTATCCAGAATCTGATGGTTTTTAAACATTTCAATAGGAAGAAACGGGATTTTCACCAGACTATCGACCTCATCGGGATTAACCTTCAGAAAATCAACAAATTTCCTATATATTTCAACATTTCCATATTGATAACGAAATGTTTTCAATGAGGCATTCAGAAAATCCTGTTCATTCTCTATGTTGAATATATTTTTCAATTCCATAATTTTTGAGTTTCTTAATCCCTTACTACAAGGCAATTACAGAGATAAAATATTGTTTTTAAATAATTTTTTAATGCATTAAACCTATTTTGGTAGACTTATTGCAATGTGTTACTTGGAATATGGATTAAAAACAAGAGTGGGTTTTTCCACCCGTTCGAAAGTTACCTCTTTTAGGGGTAATTTTTTTTGCTTTATTTTTGAAAAGTTTTCAGTTCAAAATCTTTTTCAAAAACCCCGTACGTGAAATAGGAAATCCAGTCTCCAAGGTTGATATATTTTGCATTATGGTCCAGATCCAGTACCATTGGCAGGTGTCTGTGTCCATAGATAAAGTAATCAATCTTCTGAGTTTTCAGTTTTTCTTTGGAATAAATGATGAGAAACTCTTTATCTTCTCCCAGAAAAGCTTTGTCTTCTTCTCCTGAGATCATTTTATTTTTTTGGGAAAGATACAACGCTACTTTCATTGCAATATCGGGATGAAGCCATTTGAAGAACCATTGTGCCAAAGGATTTGTGAATAGTTTTTTCATTCTTTTATATCCTTTGTCTCCGGGTCCCAAGCCATCTCCGTGAGCCAGCAGAAACTGCTTCCCTCCCATTTCAAAATATTGTTTCTGATAGAATACGGTACAGCCAATCTCTTCTTCCAGATAATCTTTCATCCAGAGATCATGATTTCCGACAAAGAAATAAATATGAATTCCTCTGTCTTTGAGTTCTGCAATTTTTCCAAGTACCCGGACATATCCTTTGGGAATAACATGCTTCCATTCATGCCAGAAGTCAAAAAGGTCACCCATTAAAAACAAAACCTGAGCATCTTCTTTGATCTCATCCATCCAGCGTATAAATCTATCCTCCCGTACCTTGCTTTCCATGGGTGTAGGAGCACCAAAATGCTGATCCGAAGCGAAATATACTTTTTTTCCAGGTTCTAAATTAATTGTTGTTTTTAACACCTTCTGAGTTTTGTGAAAAATTATTGATTATCTTCTGCAAACCATTCTCCATAAGAGTTTTCTGTCTCATGAAGTTTAAGATAGGCTAAAGAAATTCCTTCGGGAAGTCTTGATTTGATTTTAGCAGCAATGGCATACAACATGTTTTCACAGGTTGGCTGGAAGCTGCAATAGATTACTTTATGTCCTTTCTGCTCAAGGTCATCTCCCAGTTCTTTATGAGGAGACAGCGCATTGACAAGGACCGCATGATCCCATACGTCCACGATCTCAGATTTTACGATACTTTTGATATCTCCGAAATCTACCACCATTCCATTTTTAGGATTTTCAATATCATTAATCGGTCTCCCTTTCACTGTTACAAACAGCTTATAGGAGTGTCCATGCATATTTTTACACTTCCCATCGTAGTTGTAAAGCACGTGAGCCGTTTCGAATGTAAAAATTTTTGTAATACGTATCATATTACAAAGATATGACAAAACCGCTTAATAGAGAAAAGACTGTTTCTATTACAGCGATTTTAAATTTTTTTTTTTAGCAGGTTTTCAAAATTGATATCTATTACTTCTTGAAAATTAATTGGTCTACTTCAAAACCTAATTGATACAAATAATCCAATCCATCTTGAACTGCTATTGAATTAACACCTGACCACCCATTTTTTAATCCAAGCAAAATAAACTGTTTAATGTACTTTGGCTCATTAAGATTAACGGTATCTTCTGAGTTTGTTAATTTATTTCTCAACTTAATACCGGATTTTAAAGGCTGACCCATAATATAATGATCAAATGTTACAAACTCAACGATCAAAGGAGTCTGTTTATGCTCTCTTAGAAAAACTTTCAATGTTAGAGTATTAATTTCAGTTTCAGCGTTCAATTGATCCGTAACCGAATACAAATATTCATTATTATCGATGACTATCTTTCTTAATTTGTTTTTCATCACCTCTCTTTATCTGATCGTTTTTTCAAATCTGTTAATGACTTTATATTCTTTATTTTTAATGACAATCTCATATTCTCCTTTGTCCAGAATTAAATAACGATTGTCTTTAGATGTTTTGAGTTCAATGATATCGGCAGGAATTCCTTTCTGTTCATACTCCCCTTTTCTATAGGCAAAAATCAATACCGGATATTCTGAAACTTCACAAACCGGAATCTTATACCACTTTCTATTTTTCGTCAGCATCCAATCTGGTCTGCCTTTGATGTATTTTGTAATGGGATGAATGATTTTAATATCGGTATACAGTTCTTTATCTTCTCCGTTATAGATTGCCTGATTTTCATCTTTTAAAACAACAGGGATAGTATTATTTACCAATCTTAAAAGTGGTTCGTTATACTTCGGGTTACTTTTTTCTGAAAACTGAGTCTGATCAATGGTAAAAGGATTTATCCCAGTAAGGTCTGAAAGTCTTCCCGCCATTGTTTTTTCCCAGGATTTATGAACACCTTCATACGCATGCTGGTAACCGCAGTAGATGAAATATTTGCCATCTTTATTTTTCTGCATAAAATCGAAGATATTGTTTGCCTCCCCTATTTCTCTTTGTTTATTATTTCCTTCTGCTTCATATGGGAAAAGCTTGAACCCAATTTTCAAGGCATTGTAAATAAAGTTTCCGAATTCTGGTTCTTTGGAATAATATCCACTGTTAAGAGCAGCAAATTTCGTGGTGTTTACAGAGTCACTCGCTAATGTTTCAAGTCCCAAATATCTGTATCCGTTATCATATAACCCCTGAAGCAAGGAAGATGCGAAAGTTCGGTGACTGGCATTGTGATGGGCTTCATTAATGATGATAATCTGTTCACTAAAGGATCTTTTCAAGATATAATCTTTTGCGTTGACAGGGATTAGTTTTGTAAATCTTAAACTATCTGCAGTGCTCAGCTTTTTCACTCTTCCAAAAGTCATATCCCAACTTTTCAATGCAGGGTTATATTGTCCGCTTATCGAGTAAAATGTTGCACCCATCTGGCTTCTCCAGGATTGACTTTGGGTGGAGTCTGCCACCTTTTTTTAATATCATCTGTAAACCAGTAAGGGTTTTCCTGGCCATAACCTGCCATGCTTAAGAAGAGCAATGTCAGTGAATATAAGAGCTTCATATGTATTTAGTTTTTTAATTTGATGCAAATAGTCAAAAAAACTTCTCCAACCAGTCATTTTCCAAACGTTTGATCTTTTTAGTTTCAGGATCAAACAAAATCCAGAGTGTGCTTGAATTTACCACCAGTTCATCATTGCAATAGAATTCTACTTTCCTTGGCTGCTTAGCTCCTTCCGGAGCCATTGGATAGGTTCTTACCGTAATGATATCATGCAGATAAACCTGTTTTTTGTATTGAATATGATGATCCAGAAGCATCCAGGCATCATTCATATACTCTGTTTTATATTTCAAGAGATCCCAGTGTTCTGAAGCCACTTCTTCCACCCAGTGTACATACTGTACATTATTCACATGGCTATTGTGATCAATATGTTCTTCTGTTACTTTGATCTGTTTTTCGTACATTAAATTCATTCTGCTGAAAGTTTACTCAAATTTATCATTTTAAAACAAAATATTCTTCATCCCATTAATCACTTTTACGCATAAAAAAACGGAATCATGAATTCTGATTCCGTTGTAATATTCAGTATATTAAGTTTCTTATTTAGATTTTCCAGCAGGTTTTGCAGGCGTTGCTGCAGCTCCTAATTTACTTTTCACAAGAGCTGTGATATCTTCACTTCCATCGTTGTAAATAAGATTATTAGTTTCCTGAGATGCAATATCAAAAACATAATTGATACCTTTTTCTTTGGCAGCAGCAGAAATAGCAGCTTTTACTTTTTGCTGTAACGGAGTAAACAATTCATTTTGTTTTGCAGAAATATCTTTAGCAGCCTGTGCTCTTGATTCTTCAATTTTTTTACCCAGAGTCTGCAATTCTGTTTGTGCTGCCATCAGTTCTTTCGTTACCGCTTCTTTGTTAGCTTCACTAAGAGTCTTTTCTTTATCCTGGGCTGCCTTCAATTTAGCCTGATAATCACCGATTAATTTTTCAATTTCAGTCTGCTTGGTTTTTGTAAAATTGTCCACAGTTGCACTTATTGTTTTTACTTCGGATAAACTTGCAAAAATTTCATCAGTATTCACGCTACCAATCTTTTGTTGGGCTTTTGCAGCATTGGCTGTAAGTGTTAATCCTAATGTAATAAAAAGTACTTTAATTAAATTCATTTTTAATAATATTTTTTCAGTCTCAAATATAATTCAAATTTCAATTACTTATCATGTAGTATTTATTTCTTTATTATTTTGAGATATCTATAGTGTAAAAACAGGCTTAAACACCTTTAAACAAAAGAAAAACCTTCCCGAAGACGAGAAGGTTTAATATCAAAAAAATATGAAAAAATGACTAATGGAACTGTGCGGTTTCTGTAGAATCTTTCATCGCTACTGTAGCCGAGGAACCGTTTGTGACAATATTCTGTACTTCATCAAAATATCCTGTTCCTACAAAAGACTGATGCTTCACTGCTCTGAATCCTTTCTGCTGTAATGCAAACTCACGCTCCTGAAGTTCTGAATATCCTGCCATTCCTCTTTCTTTATAAGCTAAAGCCAATTCAAACATAGCCGTGTTCAAGGCATGGAATCCTGCAAGGGTAATAAATTGGAACTTGTATCCCATTTTAGCCAGCTCTTCACGGAAAGTAGACATTTCTTCCACACTCAGTCTTGCTGCCCAGTTGAATGAAGGTGAACAGTTATAAGCCAGCATTTTTCCCGGAAATTTGGCATGAATTCCTTCTGCAAATCTTCTCGCCTGTTCCAGGTCAGGATTTGAGGTTTCCATCCAGATCAGATCTGCGTATGGAGCATAAGACAAACCTCTGTCGATTCCCTGTTCTACTCCGTTTCTTACTACGTAAAACCCTTCAGAGGTTCTTTCTCCTGTTACGAACTTTTTATCCCTGTCATCAATATCAGAAGTCAGTAAATCTGCAGCATCCGCATCTGTTCTTGCAATAATAAGACTTGGAACACCTAATACATCGGCAGCCAGACGTGCTGCAATCAACTTATTGACTGCTTCCTGAGTAGGCACCAATACTTTTCCGCCTAAGTGACCGCATTTTTTGGCTGAAGAAAGCTGGTCTTCAAAATGTACGCCCGCTGCTCCCGCTTCAATCATCTGCTTCATCAGCTCAAAAGCATTCAGATTACCTCCAAAACCTGCTTCTGCGTCAGCAATAATAGGCACAAGATATTCTTTGTTTCCTGTTCCGCTTACGGATTGCACCTGATCTGCTCTTAGTAAGGCATTATTAATTTTCTTTACCACAGAAGGCACTGAGTTGGCCGGATATAATGACTGATCCGGATACATCTCCCCTGACAGGTTGGCATCCGCCGCAACCTGCCACCCTGAAAGATATATTGCTTCCAGCCCGGCATCTACTTCCTGTACCGCCTGATTACCTGTCAATGCGCCAAGTCCTGCCACATAATCCTGAGTATTTAATTTATTCCAGAATTTTTTGGACATTTCTGTAGCAATAGTATAATCTATGGTATAAGAACCGCGAAGTTTTAAAACTTCTTCTGCTGTATAAGGTCTTTTCACACCGTTCCAGCGTGGATTTGTAAGCCAATCCTGTTCAATAGCCTGGATTTGTTCTTGTCTTGTTTTCATAATATTGGGATTTTGTTTGATTAGGTTTGAAAATAATTTTGTTGCTGGATGCCAGTTCTATTGTTAGTGTTAATTGATAATTGGGTTTTCAACCAGCAACTATAAAACCAGCAACCAACATTTTATTAAATAAAAGGATATGCTTTAAGGGTTAGAAATTCTTCAAATTTTTCAGAAAAGATCAGTTCATTGAAAAGTTCTTTAGCGAGGTTAAATTTTCCGTTCCGGAAACGGGCTTCTCCTACATACTTTTCAATATGGTCCATTTCTTCTTTTTCCCACTGCAGTACCATGCTTCGGGTTAACGTCCTGTCATCACTCAGAACGGCTTCGTTTTTCAGCCACTGCCAGATTTGTGTTCTTGAAATCTCTGCAGTAGCGGCATCTTCCATCAGATTATAAATAGCAGCAGCACCGGTTCCCATCAGCCAGCTTTCAAGGTAAAGAATTCCAACATTGATATTTTTCCGGACTCCTTTTTCGGTAATATCTCCTTTGGGGATTTCCAGCAGCTGATTTTCCGTTATATGATATTCAAATTTTTTATCGATCTGATTTTTGGAAGGCATATACTTATCAAAAATTTCTTTTGCCACCGCTACCAATGCCGGATGTGCTACCCATGTACCATCATGACCGTTTTTCACTTCCCTTTCTTTGTCATTTTTTACTTTTTCAAAAGCTTTTTTATTGGCTTCATCATCGTCCTTTACAGGAATCTGGGCAGCCATTCCGCCGATAGCATGAACATTTCTTTTATGGCAGATTTCGATCACCCTTTTTGAGTATGCACTCATAAAAGGAGAAGTCATCGTCACCTGGTCTCTGTCCGGAACAATAAACTCGTGAAGGTTTCTGAATTTTTTAATGTAGGAGAAAATATAATCCCATCTTCCGCAATTCAGTCCTGCACTGTGTTCTTTTAATTCAAATAAAATCTCATCAATCTGAAATGATGCAGTAATGGTTTCTATTAAAACAGTAGCTTTAATAGTTCCTTCCGGAATTCCAAGGTAGTTTTGTGCAAAAACAAAAACCTCATTCCACCATCGGGCTTCTTTATAATGTTCCAGTTTGGGAAGGTAAAAGTAAGGACCGCTGCCGTTTTCCAGAAGCTGTTTTGCGTTTCTGAAGAAATACATTCCAAAATCAGTCAGTGATCCGGAAGCTTTCTCTCCATTGATTTCAATATGTTTTTCCGGAAGATGAAGACCACGTGGACGAACCTGTAGAACAGCCGTTTTCTCATTGAGGGTATAAGCTTTTCCTTTTTCATTGAGAAAATCAATTTTTCGGTTAATGGCATCAGAAAGGTTAATCTGTCCCTGGATACAGTTTTCCCACACCGGCGAGCTGCTGTCTTCAAAGTCAGCCATAAATGCAGATGCTCCGGAATTCAGGGCATTGATGATCATTTTACGGTCAACAGGGCCTGTAATTTCTACTCTTCTATCCAGCATATCGTCAGGAAGTGAAGCACATACCCAATTCCCATTCCTGATGTCTGCAGTTTCTTTTAAGAAGCCGGGCAGATTTCCCTGATCAAAATGTTGCTGAGTATTTTTTCTTTCTTCTAAAAGTTCAAGTCTTTTATCATTAAAGTTTTGATGAAGCGAAATCAGAAAATCTACCAAATCAGGAGTAAATATTTCCTCAAACTGCTTCTGTGACTTTATTTCTAACTGAGTCTTTGTTTCCATAACCTATTGATTTTGTGATTTGATGTTACAAACATAAATAAAAATTTTCACAAATAGCGAACGTTCGCTAAATTTATTTTAAAATTTATTATGCGAATAATCGCATCTATTTATTTATATTTGAGTAATGAATTCAGAAAGCGACTTTATCAAAACAGTTTTCGGGCTAAAACTGAAACAGCAGAGACAAAAGAAAAACTGGTCTCTGCAGGATCTTGCTGTAAAGACAGGATTATCAAAATCTTACCTCAACGAAATTGAAAACGGAAAAAAATATCCCAAGCATGATAAAATCATTCAGCTTTCTGAAGCGCTGAACTGTACTTTCGATGATCTGGTTTCTACCAAACTTGATAAAAGTCTTGCCCCTTTCAATGAAATCCTGCAGTCTGATTTCTTTAAAGAAGTTCCGCTGGAACTTTTTGGAATCAATAAGAACAACCTCATCAGCATCATCAGTGATGCTCCTAAAAAAGTAACTGCTTTTATCAATGCTCTGATCGAAATTTCTCAGAATTATAATCTGGGAAAAGAAAGATTTTATTTTGCGGTATTAAGATCATTTCAGGAATTGTATGACAATTATTTTCCGGAAATTGAAGAAAAGGTAGATTTGTTTACACATGAAAATCAGTTAAAAATCAAGAAAAGCTTAAAGTCTGATATTCTGGAGAAAATTCTTGCAGAAAAATTCAGCTACACCATTCAGTCTGAAGATTTTGAAAAATATGGAACTCTGGACAATCTGCGATCTCTTTTTATTCCGGAAAAAAAACTTTTGCTTCTGAATAAAAAACTGGAAAAGGATCAGAAAACATTCATCCTCGCTAAAGAAATCGGCTTCAATGTACTGGAATTAAAAAATCGTCCCAATACGTATTCATGGCTTGACTTCGGAAGTTTTGAAGAGATCCTGAACAACTTTTACGCCTCTTATTTTGCAGGAGCATTGCTCATTTCCAAAAAATCTGTCATTGAAAAAACTTCAGAATTTTTCCAGCAGAATACATGGGAATCTAAAAGTTTTGAGGGACTGATCGATAGTTTCACCCACTCTCCTGAAACGTTTTACTATCGGCTGACCAACATCCTCTCGGCTGAAATAGGAATTAAAGATCTTTTTTATTTATGCCTGGTAAAAAAGAAAAACTCGGATAAAATTCAGATTTTAAAAGAGCTTCATCTTAATCATCAACAGGCTCCTCATGCGAATGCAATGAACGAACATTACTGCAGAAGATGGATTGCGGTAAAAAATCTTGGTGATTTAAAAGAAAATGAAACCCTTACGGATGCTCAGATTTCTCACTATAAAGATCAGGGAATAAGCTATCTGGTAATTTCTACTTCACAGAAAAATCCTTTTTCAGATGGAAGTAACAGAAGTTATTGTCTGGGGATTTTACTGAATTCTCAAACGATTAAAAAAATAGGTTTTATCAAGTCTCCATCTTTAAAAACCATCAATGTAGGGGTTACCTGCGAATCATGCAGTATTGCCGATTGTGAAGTGCGACAGGCACCGCCCGTAAGACTGGAAAAGGAACATTTTAATCTGAGTATGAAAAGTTCTGTGGAGAAGATCAGGAAGACGTTTGAAGATATTTAAAAAGTGAATTGTGAATTGTCAATACGCTTAGCTTGTGAATTTCTATACGAGGTTCGGGATTCGAGATTAAGGTTTGTGAATAATAGATTTGCTGTTGAAATTCACGGGTAAGTTATTTTCTAAACGCGGAGTTCACAAAGTTTTCTATACTATTTAATAGCTTTTCGTTCTCTATGCCGTTCCACTCAGCAACGAAAAAATGCCTTTGCGAACCCAATATAAATTAGTTCACAAAATTCGCGAACAATAATAATTCACTATTGACTTTGCGAAGCAAAAATTGACAATTATTTTCATATCTTAGTAAAAACACACTATGATTTTAGATGTATTGTTTCCTAACCGCTGCATTCACTGCAACAGAATCATCGATCCTGAATTTTTGGTTTGTGATCTTTGTTTCAGCCAGATTCATTTTACCCATTACAATTATTTTGAAAATAATCCGGTTAAGGAAAAATGCAGTTTATTCTTTCCGGTTGAAAACGCTTATTCTTTAATACAATTTGAAGAGAAAGGCTTAAGCAGACAGATTATTCATGAGCTGAAATATAAAAGCAGAGAAAAAACTGGAAAGATTCTTGCAGACTGGACGACTGAGCGGCTGAAATTTGATGACCACAAACCTGATTTACTGGTTAGCGTACCTCTTCATCCGAGGAAACTCAAAGAGCGTGGATATAACCAACTTCATTTATTCACAGAAACGTTGTCTTCATTTTACAACATCGCTTTTGATCATCAATTAATTAAACGAAATCACTATTCAAAAGCTCAGGCTTTAAAAGATAAGAAACACAGACTGGAGTCTGCCAATATTTTCTCCATTACTCAATCTATTACCGGAAAGCATATTCTACTGATTGATGATGTTTTCACTACAGGAAATACGGTTTCATCAGTGGCATGGGAAATTTTAAGTGCCGGAGATAATAAAGTGAGTGTTTTGGTGATGGCTGAGGATGCTTGATACGGGAACGGAGTGCGAGTTGTGAGTTGCAGGATGCTAGTTTCGGATTTTTCTGTGCAGAGCAATAATCAAGAATATTTTCAAACCCTACAACACTCAAACACTCTTACAATTCCTCCTCCATCTATTTTCACGATTCAATTCATTTTCCTAATTTTCCGGAAACTATACAACTATGCCCAATCTGATTTTACTACACGGAGCTTTAGGTCACAGTGACATTTTTAAGCCTTATCTGAACGTTCTGTCATCATATTTTAGAGTTCATACTCCTATTTTTTCAGGACATGGAGATCAGGAACTTCCTGCAGGCGGTCTCAGTATTAAAAAGTATGTCCAGGAATTATCTGAGTATTGTAAAGTGAATCATCTGACTGACCTATCTATTTTCGGACACAGCATGGGTGGCTATGTTGCACTTTGCTACGCCATGCAAAATCCTGACAATGTAAATTCTGTTATAACGTTGGGAACAAAGTTCGACTGGACTGAAGAACAGGCTTTGAAAGAAAGTAAAATGCTTAATCCGGATGTTATTCTTGAAAAAATTCCTCAGTATGCCCAGCTTTTAGAATCACAACACGGAACAAAATGGAAACAGCTTCTTCCTGCTATTGCTGATTTAATGATTGATCTAGGTAAAAATCCTCCTCTGGAAAATAATTTTGCTACGATTACTACTCCGGTTCAAATCATGGTGGGAGATAAAGATAATATGGTCACTATTGAAGAGAGTATGAGAGTTTACAGAAGCCTTCCAAACGCAAAATTTGCCGTACTTCCGGACACAAAGCATCCTATGGATAAAGTACGGCCTGATTTATTATTGAACTTAATAAAAGATTTCCGGAATCTTTCTTAATTTATCGCTGAAGTTTTTCTCCGTAGCTCAAATCTCCGGCATCTCCCAAACCAGGAGTGATATACCCTTTTGATGTTAAATGTTCATCAATGGCTCCTACCCAGATATGAGCTTCAGGATAAGCATTCTGGACTGTTTCCACACCTTGCTTTGATGCAATAGCGGCAACAATATGAAGCTGGGTTGGATTTCCGTTGGTCAGCAAATCTTTGATAGCTTCAATAAGGGAAGCTCCTGTTGCCAACATGGGATCTGCCACGATCAAAGGTCTGCCTTCAATGCTTGGGCAGGTAAGATAATCCTGTTTGATGGAGAAATAATCGTTGGCATCATGTTTTCTGTAAGCTGCTACAAAACCACAGTCTGCTCTGTCCAGATAGTTCAGAATTCCTTCGAACAACGGAACTCCGGCTCTTAAAATAGTTGTAATAACCGGTTGTACAGCTATTTCCCGGCTTTTTATCGTATCTAAAGGAGTTTGAATTTCAACTTCTCTGTACTCCAGTCCTTTACTGATTTCAAAAGCGGCAATCTCCCCGATTCTTTCCATATTCCTTCTGAATCTCATTCGGTCGTGCTGGATAGTAACGTTTCTAAGTTCATTTATCCATTCGTTGACCAGAGAGAAGTGTTGCGATAAAATAGTAAGCATGAAAATTTTATTTTTAATTTCAATTGCTGCAAAATTACAACTAAAAAACGAATTGAAAGATCGGGCTGAAAGATAAAGTCTGATCTGATAATATAAAAACCTCCGGCAAGCTTCGCTTGCCGGAGGTTTTTGATGAACATCTGTTCTTGTTATTTTTGTCTGAAATAGACTTCGATCGGAACTCCGGTAAATCCGAATTCTTTTCTCAGCTGATTTTCAGTAAATCTTTTATAAGGTTCTTTCACATACTGTGGAAGGTTACAGAAAAATACAAACTGTGGTGAAGGCGTAGGAAGCTGAACACAATATTTGATTTTGATATACTTTCCTTTCAATGCCGGTGGTGGTGTATTTTCGAAGATCGGAAGCATTACTTCATTCAGTTTTGAAGTTTTAATTTTCTTCTTACGGTCTTCATAAACTTCCATGGCAACTTCTACAGCTTTCAGGATTCTTTGTTTCGTTAAAGCTGAAACGAATAGGATTGGAATATCCTGGAACTGACCGATCTTATCTTTGATTGATTTTTCAAAATCACGCATCGTATTGGTCTGCTTGTCCTCGATCAAATCCCACTTATTCACAAGGATTACAATTCCTTTTCTGTTTTTCTGAGCCAGTCCGAAGATGTTCATATCCTGAGATTCCCATCCCTGTGTAGCATCTACCATGATGATCACAACATCTGAATATTCAATAGAACGGATTGATCTCATTACAGAGTAGAATTCAAGATCTTCGCTTACCTTCGACTTTCTTCTCATCCCTGCGGTATCTACCAATACAAACTCGTGTCCGAATTTATTATATAAAGTCTGGATACTGTCTCTTGTGGTTCCTGCGATATCGGTTACGATATTTCTTTCAACATCCAATAAGGCATTGGTCATTGTAGACTTTCCTACATTTGGACGACCTGCAATCGTAATTTTAGGAAGTCCTTCAAATGGATCTTTATATTCTGTAGTCGGGAAATCTTTAACGATATCATCTAATAAATCTCCTGTTCCGGAACCTGTAGCAGAAGAAAGTGTGTAATATTTATCAATTCCTAACTGATAGAATTCTGTTGCAGGAAGCTCTTCTTTTGCAGAATCTACTTTATTGATAACGATGTAAATAGGTTTATTGGATCTTCTAAGAAGTCTGTAAATCTCGTGGTCTGTGTCAGTAAGCCCTTCTTCAACGTTCATCATAAAGATAATAGAAGTTGCTTCATCCACCGCTAATTGTACCTGCTTACGGATTTCTTCTTCGAAGATATCATCTGTACCTACATCATAACCTCCGGTATCAATTACCGTAAAGTCTACTCCGTTCCAGTCTGATTTTCCGTAGTGACGGTCTCTGGTAACACCAGCTGTAGAATCTACAATAGCTTCTCTTCTTTCTAATAAACGGTTAAAAAGCGTGGATTTTCCTACGTTGGGACGTCCAACGATTGCGACAATATTTGACATAAAAAATGTTTAATAATCCTTTTGCTTTGCTCAGGATATGTTATTAATGGGTTACTCCAACTTTTGGAGCCCAATTTTTTTTTGCAAAGATAAGGTTTTATTATTTAAATGAACCTTGAAGGAGAGAAGCTGGAAGAAGGAGGCTGGAAGTCACTATCTAATGGGAATTCATTACTGGCTTCCCCTTAAAGCTAAACAAACAATATCTGAAAATCTGTTACTATTCTTACAAAAATTGTTTTTAAAAAAAATATTAAAAAATAATTCTTTGGATATCAATACATAAAGCTGCAATCTCAATAATTATGTTAATTAATCTTTAATTTAGATTTTCATATTTAAAATAATTTCTATAATTTCGCGGCATAGAAACAGACCCATGGTGTAGCGGTAACACTACTGATTTTGGTTCAGTCATCTGGGGTTCGAATCCCTGTGGGTCTACAAACAATAAAATAACCATCTAATTCTTAGATGGTTATTTTATTTTCAGACAATGAATTTCTTTTTATATACACTGATAGAAATTTTCACCTTTCCTCTTCATATGATGCTCAGTCCAGACAATTCGATTTCGCTGTTTTGTTTCATTTTTTAAGATTAAACTAAGCCTTTTTAAATATTCATAATTTCCTGGTTCATTCATTATAAGATAAGCAGGTCTGTTAGGATTAACTTCCGTTATGGTAAATACCTGATTATCAATAAAATTCACTCCTTTACAAAAATGATTTCTTCCATCTGGTAATTGTATTACGACTTAATTTAAAATGCACTGCAGTCTGTATATTATTCAATTTATTTTCCTTCTGATAGTGAAGAATCTCCAAAACAGTTCTTTTATCATATGATCTCAATTTTTGATTAGCGATTTCATTATCTGTTTCAAATAAAAGTCTATTGAGCTTAATCACATCAAGAATACTCATATATTCTTTATTTAAAATATTACCGCATACCTCAATTTTACCCGGATATTTAGCAAGCACCATATCTGTATATATTTTTTTATAATTGGGTCCTTTTATCATAATTTCTTATTTAAATTTCCTAAAACTTAATTCGTCCAAATCGCTTTACCATTTTTACATTTTCTACAATCTCATTATTGAAACAGATGATGATATAGGTTTTCATACCTATCCAATTTGAATTCAAATAATAAGTCCATATATCAGCAGGATAATGATTAAATTCACTTCCAAATTCTGACAATACTTCTTTTTTACTCAGTCCTATTAACTTTTGCAACTCATTCAATTTCATATTATGATATTTTTAGACTATTAAGTTGATGAGACAAGGAATTCTCATTCGAAAATAAGCCCGGGTAATAGTTCCGGGCTTATGATCTTTGAATATATAATATATAGATTATAATATGAGATTATTTAACAAACCATTGCAAGTATCTACCTTCTCCACTATTAAAAGAATGTGGCCTTAGGCTTGTGTAAGAACACGTTTGCGTAGCAAAGCTGTTATCATCTGTAGTACATTTTCCAAATAGGTGATTCCCTTCAACTTCACCAAAGAATCCGAATAAATTATTAAATGATGATGCATTTATTGAAGTACCGTCAGGTGCAGTTATCGTACCCGCAATACGTCCTCCTGCATCCCAGTGAGAAGTATAACCAGAATTAATATACGGGCAAACTCTCCCTGCTGTCGCAACATTATTGTAAGTAGCATTATTGGTACGGGCATCATAAACATATCCGAAGATTTTACCTGTAGTTGGAACAATTGGATGCTCGCAAGTTGATGCAACATTCGCGATATAATCATACCCTGTTGTTGGTTTTGCATTGAAAAAATTACCATTTCCCCAGCTATCATTCATATTAGTTGGATTATTGGTGATTTGAACCCTATAGTCGCCCAGAGTTGCACTTTTAGAGTTTTGCATTGCTGTAAGAGGTATTCTGTAGTTAGTATAATTCATAACCCCTGCAGCAGTTGTAACAACATTCTGTGGTGAGTTCGCAGAAAGTGCTACAGCACCTGAGTTCGCGCCAATATACATACTATTAGCCGTTCCGTAAAGACCACCACCTGTATAAGCGGTTTTTTCAGAGTATGACCACAGCAAAGTATACCCTCCATGAGTCATATCACAATAGGTTTTAATAGGTGTAACATCTGCAGAACCAGTCTTGATCCAGTATTCCCCATCCGTTCTTTTACCAAGATTGTAAATATCTAAACATCTGTCTGCCGGATCTGCAAAAGTACCTTTGGTAGTATCAAATGTTACAGAAAATGTACAGGTTTGTGAATTGGCACCATTCGTTGTAAAAGTATAAGTAAATACACCTGCACTTGTTGGAGTTCCTGAACCGTGAAGCGTTATTGAAGTACTTCCTGTTGTGATTGTTTCTGTATCGGTAAAATTGACACCGTTATTAGATGAACTAATAATGGTTACCTGTCCTCCTGTATCTACGTTAGATAAAGGTATTGTCACCGTATTGGTATTATAATCCAAAACAGTTTGTGCATTATAGGTTCCGTTTACAACTGCGCTACCACATGTGATACCATAACTGATTTGTGAGCCGCTTACCGCTACAGTTACAGATGTACATGAAGTGTCAATAGTTCCATCATATTCAAAAGATATGGTATCCGTCTGAGGTCCTGCACTAGGAGCTCCTGAGCCAGACAAGGAAATAGTAAAAGTTCCGGCATTCGGAAATACACCTGTCTTTTCAAAATAATAGCCATTGGTTGTTTTTGCAATTATATGGTAGGTTCCGGCTGTTGCAACTGTAACCGGCATCGTGATGTAATTATTTACATTAAGGGAAGTCCCTTGAGTATAAGTTCCAAAAACCTTTATTTTGCTGCAGTCTACGGTATAAACAGCAGGTTTATATGTTCCGCAAAGACTTAACCAGGTGGCATTAGTGGCTTGATAGTAATTATAACACTTTTCATCAGTATTATAAATAGTTAACCCATCTTCAGTAGCTGCCAACCCGGTAATAGCATTTCTTTGAGCAGTTGTAAGACGGGTTAGCAAAGTTCCTGTATTTTTATCTTTAGAAACAATGTCAAGCGCAGATTTGCTATTGGGACTAGTTGTATTGATTCCAACTTGAGCATATGCTTGAAAAGGAACGATCATCATTATGAAAATGAGTAATATATATTTTTTCATTTTTTGTTTTTTTGTTTTATTTAAATTACTTCGTTACGGTTCGAAGACCAAATTCTTAAGATACTATTCCCAGTATAAGGAGGTGGCCTTGATAATGACATCTTTTCTTTGTCAAATGAATTTTGCATTTTAATTATAGTATATTGTATTATTAAGATTGGTTATAAAAAGACAAATTCAGAAATATAAAATAGTGGCATTTACATTTGTATGGATTTATACTTTCCATTACCTGTTTCCGGAATAATACAGCATCAGGACCCAGATAATAAATTAAATAAATCACACTGAAATAATTAAAATTATAATTATTTATTAATTATTTAAACTTAATTTTAAATTAACCTTAATAAAACAACAATAAACAAATAATTTAATTAAAATAATTTTCAAAATATTTTTTAATGTTTATATCTTTGCATTATAATTTTTCAAAACAAATATTTTCGAAAGACATATACAGGTGCAAATGTAGGATGAAAAACAAATCAAATAAAGGCAATACAAATCAAAAACCTTAAAATAACTTAAATTACACAAAACCCTATTATTCAACATACTACAAAAAGCATTTACTAGTAAATAACTTTCAAAATAACAAAATGACTGCAAAAAAAAATATAATTGATAGCATTGAGAGGTTGAAAAAAGAATTATTAGATAAATATATATTGTTAATGATTACTCTATTTATTATCTATGTTTCCATTTTCTATTTTTATTTATACAATAAAATAGTTATCATATATTTACTAAGCGGAATATGCTTTCTATCCTATGGTTATATTATTGTAAGAAGAAGATATTCAATAAACTCAATTGTACATACTTATTTAATACTAGCTCCTTTATATAATATTTATATTATACTTTTTTTTTGGAAAAGTTCTGTTGCCAGCTTATGTTGGCTTATCCCCATCCCTTTAGGATCAAATATCTTCTTTCAGAAAAAACAAACAATAATTTATACCGGATATTTACTATTTTTAGTCATTATCATTTATATCATTGCTGAAAATTTTTCTTTTAATTTTCAGCAATATTCGCAATCACAAATAATTGTTACCGATGTCTTACTTTTTATGTCCAATATTTTGATAGTATGCCTATTAGTATATTATAAGGATTTAATAAGAAAACAGGAAATAAAATTAGAACTGGAAGAAAGCAGACTGAATAGCTCATCTTACAAAGCAAAAGTTAGAGAGAGACAGGTGATCAATAATGATATAGATCTTGATGCTTTGGAAAATATTTTCAGCAGGATTGATGAGAGCATGGAAAAAAACTTATTCTTCAAGGACAGCAAATTTAATCTGTCCTCATTAAGCGCTGCTTTACATACTAACCATCATTATATTTCAAAAGCAATCCGAAATAAAGGATATTCTAATTTTAACAGCTATATCAATAATTACAGAGTAAATTATATTAAAAAATTATTAGACGAAGTTGACTTACAAAAGACAACATTGATGTATATTTATACTGAATCAGGTTTTTCTAACCAATCCACATTTAATCGTGTCTTTAAACAAATTGAAGGCATTACTCCTTCCGATTATATTCAAAAGAAAATGAATGAAATCAAAAAATAATTACCATTAGATATAAACACACCATAAATCATTAATTTACAAACCAATAAAATTTAAATGATTTTACCGAAATTGATTTACGTGCATATTTTCTGATTGATCCGGGATCCTATCTTTGCAGGTAGAAATAATTTAACTTCTGGTGGTGAATCTGTAAGCTGCCTGCATTTTCAAATTTTATTATTATATGTTTCCGGAAAGAACTATATTAAAACATCAGTTCTCTCCGGTTTTCATGAAATAAAACTTAAGATATGGATTCAAGGGAAATAATTAATACATACGCAACTTCTATTTTGGAATATTTCTTTATAGCAAGTTTTTTTTATATCATTTGTTATAAAATACTCGGTCGTGTACTGAAAGAGTCCAAGATTCAAAAGAAAAATTTAAATAGCAGTGACATTCGAAGAGAAATCATAAATTCACTGCTGTCTACATTTGTTATGACTGTAACAATTGTTACAGTTATAAATACTGATTTGGTAGAATACACCCAATGGTATACAGATATCAATCAATATTCATGGTGGTGGATTCCGGGGGCTTTTATTATGGGCTTAATAATTCATGATACTTATTTTTATTGGCTGCATAGATTGCTTCATATAAAACATATTTTTAAATACGCACATCTGACACACCATAAATCCACAAATCCAACCCCGTACGCATCCTATTCGTTCCATTTTTTAGAAGCAATTGGAGAAGCATTTATTGTACCCATCATCATAGTTCTGCTCCCATTTCATCCTATAAGTTTATTATTATTCCTTGTCTCTTCTTTATTTATCAACGCCTATGGACATTTAGGGTATGAAATTGCTCCAAAGTGGTTAAGAGGGTCTTTTTTATTTACTATAATAACTACCTCAACCTACCATAATCTGCATCATTCTAAATTTAAAGGAAATTATGGATTATATTTTAGGTTTTGGGATAAAATGTTAGGTACAGAATATCCAAACTATGAAAATGTGTACGATGAAATTCAAAATAGGAGATTTCCGGATTAACGCCGTTTCAGATCCTTCAAAAAAACTTAATTAATTCATTTTTTAGATTTTTTTAAAAATCTTTTTTTTCACCCTACTTTTCTCCGATGCTATAAGTTAAAAAACAGTAATAGTATCGGAGTTTTTTAACATTCCACAAGACTATTTAAAATACTGCTATACTAAGACTTCAATAATCTTTTATTAAAAAAAATATTAAAAACAATAGATCCTTTAATCAAACGTATGAAAATAGATAATAAAAAAAATATAAATAGAATGAGTATTGTCTTACTTTTATTTTCAGTGATTTGCGTAGCCGGCAATATAGTATTCCTTTTTACTCCATTATATCATAAGGCTATCACTTTTGTCTCAATTAGCATACTTGTATTTATAAATTTCTTTATAATCAAAAAAGTGAAATATAGTGAATTAGAAAACTCAGGAGAAATAATTACTATAAAAACCAAACACTTCATTGGCTTCTATAAATTCTATCCACCCATTGAAATCCCGATAGTTTACATACAACAAATTGATATTTTAAGGTATAACATAAAATCTACAATTTCTATTTGCTTTACTCCTTATCATGGCAACAAAACCAAGGTCTTAAAATATTCATTGATTGGGATAAATAAAAATGAACTGAGAAAATTCAGTTCATCACTCAAAGAATTAAATAAAATTACCAATTTTAATATTTCTATTTAATCTTTGATAGTGTTATTTCGTAAAAGAGCCATCATCCGAAAATAAAAACTACAATCTGCCAATTCTATTTTTTGAATATTCATTTATTATAGTTGCAACAAAATTTATAATAAAAACATCTTGTAAAAAATACTTCTTCATTTTGTAATAGTTATTTTCAAGAATAAGTTACATCTATAAATACCAAACAATCAATTATATGAAATCAACTATCGTAACTTACTATAATACAATACATAAGTAATATTAAAGCATTTTACAGATTTTAGTTTAAAATATGTTTTATTGATTTATTCAGACTCATACTTTTGCATCATCCAATAACACCTGTTGAAATATATTTAAATACTTTATTTTACAATTCAGGGGCAGATACTAATAAATAATATTCAGTGTAAAAATGATGAAACTATTAAATATAACTTTTAGAGAATTATTAGATAAACGATTCTAAAAACACAATTCTATCCTGGTAAAGATTCTCATTTTATAAATGTTCAATTTTATCTTTACTGATTCTTCGATGCAGGATCCTTCCCTCAAAAATTAATCAATGCCTGCATCGGAGATGTAAAAAAGTATAATTCATTACATTTCACAACATCAATTAATCTTTAATTAATCATGAAATATAAAAATATTAATATCGGTGAATTAATAAAAAAAAGAGTTCAATATTTAGGTATACATTCAGACCGGATATGTTCTTTCATGAAAATAAGTGAAAAAGAAATTGAAAATATGTATCATGATAAAAATATAGATACTGATATACTTTTAAAATGGAGTAAGTTACTTGAATATGATTTTTTCAGAATATATAGCCAGCACTTAATTCTATATGCTCCTCAAACCTCTGTAAAAAAGCATTCCTTAAAAGAAGGACTTCCTAAATTCCGTAAAAACATATACACCAAAGAATTAATAGATTTCATTTTAGACCTAATAAAAAGTGGAAAAAAAACAAGAAGTGAAATTATAAATGAATATCAAATACCTAAAACAACTTTATATAAATGGATTACGAAAGACGTTACGTTTAACAATGATCAAAATTAATTAGTTCTCCTGAAATTAATGCAAATACATCCCTTATAATCAATAAGAAAGGCAGCCATAAAAGCTGCCTTTCTCTATTTTCATTTTTATTTATTAAACCAGATCAAACCTGTCCAGATTCATCACTTTCGTCCATGCTGCCACAAAGTCTTTTACAAACTTACCTTGTGCATCAGCACTTCCGTATACCTCAGCCACGGCTCTCAATTCAGAATTAGATCCGAAAACAAGGTCTGCACGGGTTGCTGTCCATTTTGGCTGACCAGTCTTCCTATCAGTTCCGATATAAAGCTCTCTATCATCTGACATTGCTTTCCATTGAGTTCCCATATCCAGAAGATTCACAAAGAAATCATTGGTAAGAACTCCCGGACGGCTGGTGAACACGCCATGTTTTGAACCGTCAAAGTTCGTATCTAAAGCACGCATTCCTCCTATCAATACGGTTAATTCCGGGGCAGTAAGTGTTAATAACTGAGCTTTGTCAATCAGTAAAGATTCTGTAGATACGGTGTATTTTCTCTTCAGATAATTACGGAATCCATCCGCTGCAGGCTCAAGATAACCCATAGATTCTACATCCGTCTGTTCCTGAGAAGCATCCATTCTTCCCGGAGCAAAAGGAACTTTTACATCCTGACCCGCATTTCTTGCAGCCACTTCTAATGCGGCGTTACCTCCTAAAACAATCAGATCGGCTAATGATATTTTTTTACCTCCGTTTTGAGAATCGTTAAATTCTTTTTGAATTCCTTCCAGTACTCCCAATACTTTATTCAGCTGTGAAGGATTGTTGACTTCCCAGTTTCTTTGAGGCTCCAGTCTGATCCTTGCTCCATTGGCACCCCCACGCTTATCACTTCCCCGGAAAGTAGAAGCAGAAGCCCAGGCTGTAGATATCAGTTCGGAATGGCTTAATCCTGAGTTTAAAACTTTTGATTTTAGCGCTTCCACATCGTTTTCATCAACCAGTTCGTGGTTTACTTCAGGAATAGGATCCTGCCAGATCAGTTCTTCCTGCGGCACATCCGGTCCCAGATAGCGGGCACGCGGTCCCATATCTCTGTGTGTCAGTTTAAACCATGCTCTTGAAAAAGCATCAGCAAACGCATCAGGATTTTCATAAAAATGTCTTGAAATTTTCTCATAAACAGGATCAAACCTTAAGGAAAGATCTGTTGTAAGCATTGTTGGTTTATGCTTTTTAGAAGAATCAAACGCATCAGGAATAATATCTGCTCCATCTTTTGCTACCCACTGGTGAGCTCCGGCAGGGCTTTTTGTTAATTCCCATTCATTTTCAAAAAGGTTTTTAAAGAAATAATTACTCCATTGGGTAGGCGTTTCCGTCCAGGTTACTTCCAGACCGCTGGAAATAGCATCTCTTCCGCTACCAGACTTATAAGTACTTGCCCATCCAAGCCCTTGTTGTTCAATTCCGGCTGCTTCAGGCTCTTTTCCTACATGATCTGCCGGACCCGCTCCATGGGTTTTTCCGAAAGTATGTCCTCCGGCAATCAAAGCAACGGTTTCTTCATCATTCATCGCCATACGGCCGAAAGTATCACGGATATCTTTAGCAGCGGCAATAGGGTCAGGATTTCCGTCCGGACCTTCAGGATTTACATAAATAAGTCCCATTTGTACGGCAGCCAATGGATTTTCAAGATTTCTTGAATGAGTATCTCCATCTGCATTATCATCAGCAGGAAGAACTGCCGAATGACCTTCTTCTACTCCTTCCGAACCGTGAGCATACCGTAAATCCCCTCCAAGCCATGTTTTCTCAGATCCCCAATATACGTCGGAATCCGGTTCCCATACATCTGCACGTCCTCCTGCAAATCCGAATGTTTTAAAGCCCATGGATTCAAGAGCGATATTCCCGGTAAGGATCAGAAGATCTGCCCATGATATGTTTCTTCCATATTTCTGTTTGATCGGCCACAGCAATCTTCTTGCTTTATCAAGACTTACGTTATCAGGCCAGCTGTTTAAAGGTGCAAAACGCTGTTGTCCTGCTCCTGCTCCACCTCTTCCGTCTCCCACACGATATGTTCCGGCGCTGTGCCATGCCATACGGATAAACAAAGGACCGTAATGACCAAAGTCTGCCGGCCACCAATCCTGAGAATCTGTCATCAATGCATGAAGATCTTTTTTTACTGCTTCCAGATCAAGGCTTTCAAATGCTTTGGCATAATCGAAATCCTTATCCATAGGATCTGAAAGGGAAGAATGCTGACGCAGAAGATCTACTCTAAGCTGATCCGGCCACCAATCAGAATTCTGGGTTCCTCCTCCGGCTACACTCTTCTTCATTGTTCCGTTGTGAAACGGGCATTTACTGATGTCATTCAAATCTTTTTCCATTGTCGTTTATTTTATTTTTTATGTTGATTAATACAGTTTCAATTTTCTGTTGTAAGATTATGACAAACCTACAACGTTTGATTGATAAATACAATCTATTAATTTTTATTTAAATGATAGTTAAAAACTATAAATTAGTATTTTTAACGGCACAGTTTCTGGACGCAATTGTGGTATTAAGTTAGTCATTTTTCAGATTAACTTAAATAAAAACAGCAGTATAGAGTCCAATTTAGAATTACTCAAGGTAAGAATTTAAAGGGAAAAGGAAACTGGATGCTGGAAAGAGAAAGTTTAACAGCATCATGAAATATAAATTAAGAATTTCTAAAAAAAGAAAAAACACCCTATTTAAAGAGCCACTAAAAAGTATTTCCAGCTTCCATCACCCAACTTCAGGCTTTATCTCACTAAAAATAAATTATCTATCTTTATATTGACAAAATATGAACATCTGCTATGAAAAAAATAATTGTTGTAATTCTCGTTACGTTTATCATTATTCAGTTTTTCCCTATCGATAAAACAAATCCACCACTTACTCCGGGAATGGACTTTCTAAAAATTAAAAATACACCGGAGAAAATTGCCCATACCCTCAGAACGTCATGTTATGACTGTCATTCCAATGAAACAAAGTATCCATGGTACAGCAATATTTCACCAACTTCATGGTGGGTAAAAAACCATATTAATGAAGGCAGGAAACATCTTAATTTTTCTACCTTTGCAGTATATGAGCCTCAGAGACAGGTTCATAAACTGGAAGAATGTATAGAAATGATTGAGAAAAAAGAGATGCCTCTTGAATCTTATTATTTAGGTCATCAGAATGCTAAACTGTCTGATGAGCAGCGTGCAGATCTTATTCAATATTTTAAAAAAGTAAAAGAAGACACTGAAAGAGGAATCCTGTTTAATAAATAACATCATGGGAAATTGGAAAAATAAGCATATTGTATTTTTTGATGGAGATTGCGGTGTCTGTAATTTCTGGGTGCAGTGGATTTTGGAGCGGGATAAGAAAGACCAGTTCATGTTTGCTTCTCTTCAATCTGATTTCGGACAGCAGTTCTTATCAGAAAGAGGGCTGGAAACCAATGTATTCAACACCATGTATTTATGGAAACCCGGACGGTATTATCAAATCAAATCAAGAGCTGTACTGGAAATCGCTAATTTACTGGGAGGAGTTTATAAACTTTCCGTTGTTGGGAAAATTCTGCCTGTAACTTTAAGTGACAAAGTGTATGATCTCATTTCCAAAAACAGAATGAAACTGGCCAATCAGAAATGTTATTTACCGGATCAGCAGCAGAAGAAAAAGTTTATCCAGGTTTAATTAATTGTTCTTACACCGTTTCATTTAACTTATAAAAAGATCATTCCGTAAGAGTTACCTGCAATATTAATACATTGTATAGATTCCTACGGAATGACAAATAAGACGGATAGGTGTTCCTGTTTAATGTTTAATGTTTAATGGAAATCAAACTGAATAACAAACTATTACCAACTTATCATTCATAATTCCATCATTTATTATTACCCATTGCTCATTACTTATAAATTAAGCGACCATACAGAATAAGAATTCGGCGGGCACTGGATTTTCACCCATTTATCTCCCTGGGTTGTTGGGTACCAGTTTGAGTTCCCTGTAAAGTCTTTGATCTGCTGGCTGCTCCAGTTGGTTTCTATCCATCTTTCCTGCCAATTTGAAGACGTATTGATGTAAACAACAAGTCCCGGATTACCATTATAACCGTTACGTCTTGCAATATATTCGTCATTATCGGTGTAGAGAATAGAAGTTGTTCCGGTAGCTTTATTATTATGAATCCAGATCAGATTGTTCAGTCTTTCTTTATTTAACCATTCTTCATAATCTCTGTAAAAAATAGTGGGATACCCTTCATGGGTTAATATATAGGCGTATGCAGGCATTTTATTGTAAATGATGTCTGTATCATGATTAGCAACAAATGTGACTGCTTTGTATGGATTTCTTTTCCACATCATATCGTCATTCAAAGCATTTAAATTACCATTATCAAAGGCTTCATCCATTTTGTAATAAGCCGCAAAATCAAATACGGAACTGTTGGCATTATTTGCCCACCACTCGAGTGTATTTACATTTGAATCCCATAATTCTCCGACAGAAAATCCTCCTACTTTAGAATTCCATGTATTAACGACCCACGGACCGAACCCTTTAACGTAATCAAACCTCCAGCCATCAAATTTCATTACGTTTTTGTAATATTTGGCAACAGAATCATCTCTTCCCCAAAGCCAGTCCTGCACATGAGGATTCGCATGGCATAAATCCGGAAAACCGCCAAAAGCTCCTTCATCATTATTTCCATAGGAATTTTTGTAAAAGTCATTATAATTTCTCTGGAATTTTCCTGAAGCAACCCCTGAAAAATTGGTCCAGGTATTGTTTCCTGTAAAAGGATTGGCTTCGGATTGCCCTCCACTGTTGTGATTGATTACAATATCTGCATATACCTGCATATTTTCAGTATGAGCCTTTGTAATCAAAGCTTCCAGTTCGGCTCTGGATCCGAAACGGGTTTCCATGCTTCCATTTTGATTAAAATCTCCAAAATCATAATAATCTGTAGGATCATATCCCATAGAATAGGCTCCGTTCTGTGCTTTTGATGCCGGCGGTAACCATACAGCGCCAATTCCTGCATTGGACCACGCTGTCAGTTTATCTTTAACAGTATTCCACCAGTTGCCACCTTGCGGAACGTCCCAGTAAAAGCCCTGCATCAGAACTCCTCCACCGGGTCCGGCTGTGAATTTACCTTGCGCAGAACCTGAACTACTTCCTGTACTGAATGGCCGGCCATCATGATGGGTCACATTCACTGTTTTGTTATGAACTTCTTCTTGCCTGGAAGTCTCAGTTGTTAATTCATCAGTGGTTCTGCATGAGCTTACCAATGCCAAAGCCAGCATTGAAAGGAAAAAGTTTGTTTTTTTCATCGCTTTAATAAATTATCAATGTATTAAACAAGATACGATTTTATTAGATATAAACTCAAACCAATGGGAAATATTTTCATTTTCAGCAATAAATAAAGAAGAAAGACATTCAAGTTTTTCATTAAAAAATCATAAATTTTTCAGATTCCCGAGACAATTTTTCTTTTAATGCATATATTTGCATACTATGGAATACAATACCCAAAAAACTCAGCTTCATATGCCGGAATATGGCAGAATTATACAACAGTTGGTTGAGCGCTGCAAAGAACTTCCTTCCAAAGACGAAAGGAATGAAATGGCTATGGCAATCATCGATTTTATGGGTCAGAGAAACCCACAACTTCGCGACGAGGAAAATTATAAACATAAACTTTGGGATCATCTTTTTATTCTTGCCAATTATGATCTGGATGTAGAGTCCCCATATCCGTTCCCTACTCCTGAACAATTAGCAGAAAAACCTAAAAGAATGGAATATCCAAAACTTCAAGGTGACTTTAAGTTCTACGGAAAAAGTATTCTTCAATTGATTGAAAAAGCAATCGAACTGGAAACGGGTGATGAAAAAGAAGCCCTTATCGAAGTGATCGCCAACAATATGAAGAAGTCTTATAATGTCTATAATAAAGAACATGTGACGGATGATGTTATTTTCCGCCACCTGAAAGAACTGTCTGAAAACAGGTTGGATCTTACCGGAATTGATTCTCTTGAGAAGAGTAAAATCTATTACACGAGCAATAACAACAACCGAAATAATAACAATAGTAACAACAGGAATAATAACAATAATAAAAACAATAACCAGCCCAACAAAAGAAGGCATAATAACAATCATAAAAACAGAAAATAATGAGTGGAACATTTCAAATAAGAGGAGGAAAAAGACTGCAGGGTGAAATAACTCCACAAGGAGCCAAAAATGAGGCTCTGCAAATTTTATGTGCTGTTCTTCTGACGGACGAAGAAGTAAGAATCAAAAATATTCCGGATATCCATGATGTTAACAGACTGATTGAAATTCTTGGAGATTTTGGTGTAAAAATTACTAAAAACGGACAAGGAGATTATACTTTCAAGGCTGATCAGGTTAATTTTGATTATATTAAATCTAACGAGTTCAAAAAGGACGGAGCAAAACTCCGTGGATCCATTATGCTGATGGGACCCATGCTTGCCCGCTACGGTGAGGCTTATATGCCGACTCCGGGAGGTGACAAAATCGGGAGAAGAAGACTGGATACTCACTTTCAGGGACTTGTAGAATTAGGTGCTGAATTCAATTATGATGAGGAGCAATATTTCTATTCTTTAAAAGCTAAGGAACTGAGAGGAAAATTCATCTTATTGGAAGAAGCTTCTGTAACCGGAACTGCCAATATTGTAATGGCAGCCGCTTTAGCAAAAGGAAAAACAAGAATCTACAATGCTGCCTGCGAACCTTATCTTCAGCAATTATGTAAAATGCTGAACAGAATGGGAGCGAATATCTCTGGAATCGGATCCAACCTTCTTACTATTGAAGGTGTTGAATATCTGAGAGGAACTGAACACACGATGCTTCCGGATATGGTAGAAATCGGTTCATGGATTGGTCTTGCAGCGATGACAAAATCTGAGATCACCATCAAAAATGTAAACTGGAACCAGCTTGGTGTTATCCCGAATACCTTCAGAAAATTAGGAATCCAGCTTGAGCAAAGCGGTGACGATATCTACATTCCAGCTCAGGAACATTATAAAATCCAGAAATTTATTGACGGTTCTATCCTTACCATTTCAGATGCGCCATGGCCTGGATTTACACCGGATTTATTGTCTATTATTTTAGTAGTAGCCACCCAGGCAAAAGGAAGTATTCTGGTTCATCAGAAAATGTTTGAATCCAGATTATTCTTTGTAGATAAATTAATTGATATGGGCGCGCAGATCATTTTATGTGATCCGCACAGAGCCACGGTAATCGGATTGAACCAGGAAGCTCCGTTAAGAGGAACAACCATGGTTTCCCCGGATATCAGAGCCGGAAATGCACTTCTTATTGCAGCACTTTCTGCAGAAGGAAAATCTATTATCCATAATATCGAGCAGATCGACAGAGGATATGAGAATATTGATGGAAGACTAAGAGCTATTGGTGCTGACATCGAAAGAATCTAAAATTATTTTATTTAATGATAGAAAAGCGTTCAGAAGGTTCTGAACGCTTTTTTTGTTTAACCACCCCGTCAAAAATTCTTTGAATTTTCGCCATCCCTCCAGAGGAGGGGAATTTTGTACCAATCGATTATTTGCTTTTAGTATAAAATAAAAAGTGCCCGGTAAAAACCAGACACTTTGAGTAATTAAAACTATATGAATCTCACTTAAAAATAGGTTCTGCAGGTATATTCTACCGCTGTATTGATAAGTTTATTTTTATTCAGATACACTTCAAGCTGCTGAAAATCATCTGAATTCACATTTATATATAACTGTACTGAACCGAAACTGTATCCGTTCACATACTCTACATTAGCAGATAACACTTTATGACAAATGCCGAATTGATTATAGATCGTATTCATCAAATGTTCAAATTTCATTTTGCCATTCAACTCTATTTCCAGTAATAATTCTTTTTTAGGCAGGTTTATTTTATTTTGTAAAACCTGCAGGCCGGGATTCAGTGTAATCATTGCTAAACATTTTGGGTTAAAATCTGTCAGATCATAGGGCACTCTGCTTTTAAATCTGTGACAAAAATATAAAAAAATATTAGTCCACCAAATTAGTAGACTAATATTTTAAAAATTTAACATAAAAAAAGAAGCCCTGTTCAGCTTCTCACTATATTTTAAAAATTTCCTATTCTTTCCAATTTGTCAGAACCGGCAAGTCCGTTTGGATTGCAGCCAGGTTCACCTTCAGGGATTTTCAGATTTTTTTTAGCGTAAAATTCTTCCCAGAATGTGTTTGTTTTTCCTGTTTTCGGATCAGTAAATGTCATGGGTTCCAGTTTGAAAATATGTTCTTCCCGAAAAGCTCTTTCCACAAAATCTGAACAGTAATAGGAATTTTCATCCAGAATATAATTGAAATTGTAAGATTTACCCAACATGGTATTCGCCTTTTTAACCGCTTCAGGAATAGCTTTCTGATATTCCGGTTTTAACCGATAAACAATCACTTCCTGCCCTTCTTTTTTCTGATCTTTAATAAAATCTTTTACATCCTGCCTCTGAGAACCGCCTTTAGGTGCAGCGTGCAGAACAAAGATCCGGTTACCTTCTTTTTCCAGAATTCCTATATGATCAAATGAGGCTGTTTTTTGTTTTTGAGTGACATTATTAATCGCTCCCGAAAGCCCGGATTCTTTGGCTGTCACAAAAAGCAGATCACCATTTTTGAGCTGTATATTACTTATAGGAAAAGTATTATTGCATTGTACCAATAATAAAATCAGACAGTATAAAAGCCCTGCAGCAGTTATTTTTTTTAATCTAAATTCACACATTCGATTCTATTTTCAGGACCAAAATTACAAAATAGAATTCATTACATTTGTGGTAATATTGATCTATTCTTCACACCAACCCAAACATTCCAGGAATCTTATGCCGCATATTTTATTAATTGAAGACGACGACAGACTATCAAAATTGATTGCAAAGGGATTTCAGGAAGCAGAATTTGAGGTCACTGCAGCTTACGATGGAAATACGGGTCTGAAGCTGGCTTTACAGACCCATTTTGATCTGGTAGTGACAGACATTGTATTGCCCAGAAAAGATGGTCTTGAATTCTGTAACGAAATCAAAGCTTTAAAACCCAATCTTCCGGTCATAATGCTTACTGCATTGGGAACTACGGATGACAAACTGGAAGGATTTGATGCAGGAGCTGATGATTATCTTACCAAGCCTTTTGAAATGCGTGAACTGATAGCAAGAATTAAAGTACTCCTGAAAAGATTTTCACAACAGCCGCATCAAAAGGTTTCTGTTCTTAAATACGAAGGTATTGAAATGAATCTGGAACAAAAAACTGTGTACCGCGATCAAATGCCCATAAAGCTGACTCCTAAAGAGTTTAATCTTTTAAAATTCATGCTGGAGAATTCCGAAAGGGTTCTTTCCAGAAGTGAAATTGCGGAAAAAGTATGGGAAACTCATTTTGACACAGGCACTAACTTTATTGATGTCTATATCAATTATCTCAGAAAGAAAATAGATAAAGATTTTGAAACCAAACTGATCCATACCAAAGCCGGCATGGGATTTATTATGAAAAAAGACTACGAAACAGGTACTGTACAGTAAATCAGTAAGATGAACTAAAAATATCAGGATGAAAATAAGAACCAGACTTACCCTGCTTTTTACCTTAATCACGGCAATGCTTTTGGGTGTTTACAGTATTTCAATCTATTATTCATCCAAAGAAGCCAGAGAAAAATCTTTTTACAGCGAACTTCAGAACGAAGCCATTGCCAAGGCTGATTTATTTTTCCGAAGCTCACTTCCCGAACAGGAAATGCACAAGCTTTATAAAAACAATACAAGAACGCTCAATGAAGTTCAGGTAGCAATTTATGATGTTCATAAGCAGCTGGTTTATCATGATGACGCCAAAGTAGATTATGTAAAAGAAACTTCGCAAATGCTTTCTCAGATCTTTCAAAAGAAGAAAATTAATTTCTTTTTAAATGATTTGCAGGTGATCGGGATGGTGTATCAATATGAGGGACAAACGTATGCAGTAACTGCCGCAGCTTATGATCAGTACGGATATGAATATCTTACTCATCTCCTTACCATCAGCATTATCTCATTCTTCATCATTCTGGTTTTGATTTATCTGGCTGGAATATTTCTCTCCAAAAAAGCATTAAGTCCGCTGACTGAAATGGTTATTCAGATAAAAAAAATCACAGCCGGAAAACTACAGCTGCGTCTGAAAACTACAAAAGCAAAAGACGAGCTGAATGAACTAGCCCAGAACTTCAATGGAATGCTGGAGCGGCTTGAAAATTCTTTTGATTCGCAAAAACATTTTGTATCCAATATTTCACACGAGTTGAGAACGCCTTTATCAGCCATCATTACCGAGCTGGAACTCGCTTCTGAAAAAGATAAAACCAAAGAAGAATATCAGGAAACCATTCAATTCGCACTGGATGATGCCCGAAATATGGTAAAGCTTTCCAATAGTTTAATGGATCTGGCCAAAGCAAGCTATGATCCCAATGAGATCAGCTTTTCGGAAGTTCGTCTTGATGAAGTTCTTCTGGAATCTTATACTAAAATCACAAAAGAAAATTCGGGATATAAAGTTTCGCTGAACATTGAAGATTCGGTAGAAGAAGACCAGCTTATCATTCAGGGAAATGAATATCTTCTGCAGGTTGCCTTCAATAATCTTATTGACAATGCCTGTAAATATTCTCCGGAACATACTTGCCTGATTGACGTAAGTACAGATTCAAAAATTCTCACCATCCATTTTACCAATACAGGAAATGCTATAAATGAAGAAGATTTAAAGCATATCTTCAAGCCTTTCTACAGAAGTGAGAATTCCAAAAGTGAAAAAGGTCATGGAATAGGACTGTTTCTCACCGAGAAAATCATTCACCTTCATCATGCAAAAATTACTGTAGTATCAGAATATAATGAAACTACTTTTAAAGTTAATTTTATGATCAGTTAACGTATAAAAAGACTTCATTTAAATTTATTTGAATATTAATTCCCCTTAAAACCTTAATTAGCTTAATGTTTTAAAAATATTCTTTCTTACTCATGAGAAAGAGATTTTTTATTGAAAATGGAAGTTCCTATACTTGCTGTAACCACACATGCAATGGAAATCCACTGTAAAAAAGATAATTCTTCAGCAAGAAAAACCAATCCTGAAAGTGCAGCAAATGCAGGTTCCAGACTCATCAGAATACTGAAAGTCTTTGCCGGAAGTTTTTTCAGCACCATCATTTCCAGTGAAAAAGGCAAAGCACTGGAAAGAACAGCCACACCAAGACCTTTTATAAAAATACTGGGGGTAAGATTGAAAACGGCTCCATCCCATATCGTAAAAGGAATAATCACAAGACTGGCAAATATCATCCCGGTGGTTACCGCATCTTTTCCATCCATTATTTTGGAAACCATTCCACCCATTACAATATACAGAGCCCAGAATATTCCTGCCAGAAAGGCAAGCCCAAGTCCAACCAAATCTACATGATCATTCTGCCATGGGACAATAAGCAGGATTCCCACACAGGCCAGTAAAGCCCATATCACATCCAGCAGTTTACGGGACAAAGCTAAAGCAAGAAACAAAGGTCCTGCAAATTCCACCGTAACCGCCAGTCCCAAAGGAATTCTTTGAATGGCCATATAAAAAATAAGATTCATTGCGGCCAGCCCTATTCCGTAGATTGCACAATATTTCCATTTCTGGCTGTTAAATTGTAAAAACTTCGGACGGTTAATCAATGTAAGCAAAACAGCTGAAAGTACAATTCTTAAAGTAACCGTACCAATAGCTCCAATGGCAGGAAAAAGCTGCTTTGCAATAGAAGCACCTCCCTGCACACATATAATGGCTAAAAGCGTGGCAGGTATTGCTATGTTTGATTTTTTCATTTCTAAACTATAATGTTCAAAAGATGTTGGAAGGAAGTTTCCGGGATTAAACAAGTTCTTATTTCATATAAAAATCATAAAATTCAGCATATAAAATAGCCTGCACCAAATGTATTGAAATTTTATCTCTTACAATGGGTACAGATTTCATATAAATTTTCGCACAGATTTTCTCTAATGATTTTCTAATAACATTCTAAAGTTTCTCTAACAGTAAAAAAGCATAATGGTCTTTACTTTTGCACAGTAAAAAATAAAGCATATGGACTCAGATCCTTACCGTCATTATCAATCTTAAAAGCTTTAGTTGTACTCACTTTTCCCGTACAGCTGAAAAGCTTTATAAAACAGGAAAAGTTATGAATACATTTGAATTCACCCTACGATTACTCACCGCATTCTGTCTGGGAGCCGGTATTGGTTTCGAAAGACAGTGGCGTAAAAAAAATGCAGGCCTTCGCACCAATACGCTAGTATGTATCGGCTCTGCAGCCTTTGTATTAATTGCCATCAGAATTGGTGGCGATGCGGCCGGACGAATCACCTCTTATATTGTCAGCGGAATAGGTTTCCTTGGCGGCGGTGTTATCATGAAAGACGGTCTTACCGTAAGAGGATTAAACACGGCAGCCACATTATGGTGTTCGGCGGCCATAGGCGCACTATGCGCTTTGGGATATCCTTTGGAAGCCCTCATCACAGTTCTCTTCATTGTCTCTACGAATATATTTCTGAGACCTACTATGGCCTCTCAGAAAGAAACCAGAAGCAAAAAATGGCTCAGTACCAGGAAAAATAACAAAGAAAAAGTAAAAATCAGCAACAGCACTCAATTGTATTAAGATCATGAAAAAAGTAATCTTAAGTAGTATTATTCTCTTTGCAGTTTCCTGTAAAGACAATACAACCCAGCCAAACAAAGAACCTGAAATAATGACCCGCGGTAATCAGATTACTGTTCCGGAAACCCATCCTGTTTTCAAAAAAATTAAAACGCAGGTTATTATCGAACAGGAACATAGTGATGGTGTGGTTTCAGCAGGAACAATCCAGGCAATACCCAATCATTATGCGGAAATTGCCAGTCCTTTTTCCGGAAGAATTATCCAATCGTTTATTCAGCTTGGACAACATGTATCTGCGGGGAGTCCTCTTTTTGAAATTCTATCATCAGATTATTTTTCAGTTCAAAAGGATTATACAGATGCACTGAATGATGTACAGCTCGCAGAAAAAAATTACAGACGCCAGCAGGACCTTGTAAAACATGGAGTTGGCATTCAGAAAGAACTGGATGAAGCAGAAACTGATTTTAAAAATAAAAAAACATCTCTCTCCAATGCTTCTTCTGCCTTGAAAGTCTATAACAGTAAAGGCGGAGGTATAGGAAGTCCACTCGTTGTAAGAGCACCCATTAACGGAGAAATTATTTCCAACAAAATTGTAAACGGGCAATATCTGAAAGGAGATGCAGATCCGGTAATAATCATCGCAGAATTATCAAAAGTCTGGATTTCCGGTGATGTAAAAGAAAAAGACATCCGATTTGTCAATAAAGGAGATCAGGTTTCTGTAAAAGTAAGTGCCTATCCCGACAGCAATATTACCGGAAAAGTATACCATATCAATGAAGTTGTAGACGAAGATACCCGAAGCATCAAAGTCCTTATTGAATGTGACAACCCGGACAGAAAGTTAAAACCAGGGATGTACGCTACAGTCAACTTTTCAACAACTCCGGAAAAGACAGTGATGATTCCCGTAACCGCTTTAATGCAGCAGGACAATTCCCAGTATGTATGGGTAAAAACCGGTAAGAATCAATATACAAAACGTTCTGTGACAACAGGAGAAACCGATGAGAAAACAGTTAGAATAACATCAGGCTTACAACCCGGAGAAACCATCATGACCGAAGGGGGAATTTATATGCCGGATGCAAAATAATGTAAAAGAAAAACGATGAAGAAATTACTGACAATCTCTATACAGAAGAGATGGCTTATGCTGGCTCTCTTCCTTTTACTGGGGTTCTTCGGGTATTATTCCTGGACCAGATTATCCATAGAAGCTTATCCCGATATTGCTGATGTAACCTCTCAGGTGGTAACGCAGGTTCCGGGTCTGGCTGCTGAAGAAGTGGAACAGCAGATCACTATCCCTTTGGAAAGATCCCTGAATGGTCTTCCGGGAATGCATGTGATGCGAAGCAAAAGTACCTTCGGGCTTTCCATTATTACTATGGTTTTTGATGATGGTATAGACGATTACTGGGCAAGGCAGCGTATCCAGGAAAGACTGACGGATGTGGAGCTTCCTTATGGTGCACAGCCGGGATTAGATCCCCTTACCTCGCCCATCGGCGAAGTGTATCGTTATATTATCGAAAGTAACAATCACAGCCTGCGGGAGCTTACGGATTTACAGAAGTTTGTGATTATCCCCCGTATTAAACAGATTTCAGGGATTGCTGATGTGACCAACTTCGGGGGAATTACCACTCAGTTCCAGATTGAACTGGATCCGCATAAGCTTGAACAATACGGATTATCCCTTTCCGAAGTTACCGAAACGATCTCCAAAAACAATGTGAGTGCCGGAGGAAGTATGCTTCCCCGTGGGAACCTTGCGTACGTAATCCGCGGAATCGGTTTGGTAAAAGATTTGGATGATCTTGGAAAAATTGTAGTCAAAACCCAAAATGGAGTTCCTGTTTTTCTGAATGACGTAGGAACATTGAAATACGGAAATCTGGAAAGAAAAGGAATCCTTGGCTACACAGACCATAAGCGTAATTATTCCGAAAGCGTAGAAGGAATCGTACTTTTATTAAGAGGTCAAAATCCTTCGCAAGTGCTGGAAGGAGTACATGAAGCTATTGAAGAACTGAATAACGAAACACTTCCACCGGGTGTAAAAATCCATCCTTTCCTGGATAGAACAGACCTTGTAAAAACCACGCTTACCACAGTTTCTCACACCCTCACCGAAGGAATTGTTTTGGTTATTATTGTGCTGATTGTATTTTTGGGAAGCTGGCGTGGAGCATTATTAGTGGCTATTACCATTCCGCTTTCTTTGTTATTTGCTTTTATATTGATGCATTTTACCAATATTCCGGCCAATCTGCTTTCATTGGGAGCAATTGATTTTGGAATCATTGTAGACGGGGCAATCGTCATGCTGGAAACCATTCTGAAAAAAAGAGAAGAAAATTCAGAAGAAACACTGGAAGAAAAAACGATTACTCAAAGAGTGATTGAAGTAGCCAAACCTATTTTCTTTTCCACCATCATTATCATTACTGCTTATCTTCCATTGTTTGCATTTGAAAGAGTGGAAAAAAAATTATTTACCCCTATGGCTTTTACTGTTGGATATGCTCTGTTGGGAGCTCTGGCTGTAGCATTACTGCTGATCCCCGGATTAGCGTATGTGATCTATAGAAAACCACAAAAGATCTATCACAACAAATGGCTGGAAAAACTAAGCACAGCTTACGGAAAGAGCATTGAAAAAATAATGCAGACTCCCAAAAGAGTTATCATTCCTATTATGATTGTTCTGGTATCTGCCGGAGTTCTCTCCTGGCATGTAGGAAAAGACTTCCTTCCGGAGCTGGATGAAGGTTCTATATGGCTTCAGGTACAGCTGCCACCCGGGATTTCTTTAGCCCAATCAAAGGAAATGAGCGATACCTTGCGCGCCCGTACTTTAAAACATCCCGAAATTACTTATATGATGGTTCAGGCAGGACGTAATGATGATGGTACCGACCCGTGGACGGCTTCCCACTTTGAAGTTTCTGTCGGAATAAAGCCCTACAGCGAATGGCCGGCAGGAAAGACAAAAGCAGACCTCATCAAAGAACTCGCAGCTGATTATAAAGATATGCCGGGATTCACCGTAGGTTTTTCACAACCTATGATTGACGGGGTAATGGATAAAATTTCCGGAGCTCACAGCGAATTAGTAGTAAAGGTGTATGGAGAAGATTTTAAAGAAACCCGAAGAATTGCTGAAAATGTATTGTCTACTTTAAATAAAATTCCGGGTTCGGCAGATCTTGCCATTGATCAGGAACCGCCATTACCTCAGTTGCAGATTATTGCCAACAGAGACAAAATTGCTCAGTATGGTTTGAATGTAGCAGATGTTGCCGACCTTATTGAAGTCGCTTTGGGAGGGAAAGCCATTTCCCAGATCTTTATCGGCAATAAGGTGTATGATATTTCATGCCGTTATACAGAAGACAGCCGCGACACACCAGATAAAATCGGGAACCTGATGCTTACCTCAGCTTCAGGAGCAAAGATTCCTTTATCACAGGTAGCAGAAGTGAAACTAAGTACCGGCGAAAGCACTATTACCAGAGAAATGAATAAACGACATCTTACGGTAAAACTGAATTTAAGAGGTACTGATCTTTCTTCTTTCCTGAAAAAAGCACAGGATACAATTGAAAAAGAGATCAAATACGATCATGAGAAATACCAGATCAAATGGGGCGGACAGTTTGAAAATCAAAACAGGGCGTATTCAAGGCTGGCATTTATTGTTCCGTTAGCGCTGGCCATTATGTTTCTGCTGCTGTATGGTGCCTTTGGAGATTTCAGACAAGCTTTGGTTCTGATGTCTATTGTTCCGCTGGCATTATTTGGCGGAATGCTCGCACTCAATATCCGGGGAATGTCTCTGAATGTATCCTCCGCAGTAGGATTTATCGCACTCTTTGGAGTTGCTATTCAGAACGGAGTGATTATGATTTCTCATATCAATGATCTCCGGAAGAAAGGATATGAGCTGAAACAGGCTGCCATCAAAGGCGCAAAAGACCGTTTCAGACCTGTACTGATGACCGCAACGGTTGCTGTAATCGGATTATTTCCGGCATCACTGGCCACAGGAATTGGTTCTGATGTACAGCGTCCATTGGCAACTGTCATTGTTTACGGGCTGATGTTCTCTACTATTTTAACCCTATTCGTGCTGCCTGCTATTTATTTTATGGCTGAACGCCTAAGCAAAAAACAAAATTTGGAATCAGATGAAAATTAAAGTTCATATTATCATATTATCTGTCGTATTGTTTAATATTACAGGTATGAAGGCACAGGAAAAAGAGCTTTTACCATTTGAAGAATACCTGAGTCTTGTCGGAAATAAAAATTTAGGCTATGCTTCTCAAAAGTACAATGTAAGTATGGCAGAAGCTGCTATCCAGACGGCTAATATGTTTCCTGATCCTGAGCTGGAAATGGAAACCACTAATAACGGTGTACATCAAAATATGGGATATGCCTACGGTGCTTCCATCGGCTGGACACTTGAATTGGGTGGTAAAAGAAAAGCCAGAGTTAATCTCGCCAGAAATCAATCCGAGCTGAGCAAAATACTATTGCAGGATTTTTTCAGGAATCTTCGTGCAGATGCCAGTTTAGGTTATATTGAGGCTTTAAAATCCAAAGCTTTGCTTGAAGTGCAGCAGGATTCTTACAAAAATATGCAGCAACTGGCAAAATCCGACAGTATCCGCTACCAATTGGGAACTATAACATTAGTCTCTTCCAAACAGAGTAAGCTGGAAGCCGCTTCTTTGCTCAATGAAGTATATCAGGCTGAAAGTGCAGAACAGCAGGCTATCACCGGTTTATCGGTATTTCTGGGAGACAGCAAAATAACCGGCAGAGACGTTGCCGGAGATTTTAATGCCTTCAACAGAGATTTCAGTATGGATGATCTGATCCTCCAGGCTTTGAATGAGAGAGCAGATTTAATGGCCGCCAAACAAAATACGGAAGTTACCAAAAGCCAGATCAATCTTGAAAAAGCAAACAGAGTCATAGATCTAGGTATCAGTGCCGGAGCAGAACGACATACGGAAGCGACTAACGAAATTGCTCCTTCCCCAGCTGTAAATGCGGTAAAAATGGGCATTAGTATTCCCTTAAAATTTTCCAACAGAAGAAATGCAGGATTGAAAATAGCAGAAATGGCCCATTCGCAGGCGGAAGTTGAATATAAACAGATTGAACAGGGAATAAAAGCTGAAGTGATACAAGCTTATCAACACTATGCAGCCACTCAGAAACAGCTCAGACAATTTCATAACGGAATGCTTTCGGAAGCACAAAGCATTCTGGAAGGGATTACCTACAGCTATAAAAGAGGAGAAAGCTCTATCCTTGAAGTTTTGAATGCCCAGCGAACGTATAACAATGTAAGAAAAGATTATTATGAGGCTCTTGCAGATAACGCAGCCGCTTTGATTGAGCTTGAGCGAAAAGCGGGAATCTGGGATATTCATTTTTAGCTGGAAGATGGGTTCTGGGAGTTTTATGGAAGCCGTGGATAGATGAAAATCATTTTATTAATTTGGCAACTATATACAATTTACACCATTGTCATTCTGACGAAGGAAGAATCCATGTAAAGCCTAGATTCTTCATTTCACTACGTTACATTCAGAATGACAGAGGGCAGCAGGATTAATGTAAAATTGTATATAAATATCAATAATTTTTAAAAACTCAAAAAATTATCATCAAATTGCAATCAATAAATCTAAAAACACAAATATAACTTCCAGCTTCAAGTCTTCCCGCCTCCAGCATAAAAAAGCCCTGAAATCTATTTGATATCAGGGCTTTTTTTATTTCTTATACTGTGATTCATAAATTTTGATCCAGTCATCAGGCGTCATTTTCTGACTCAGTTCAGCTATCAGTTCAAAAGGAATATCTTCTGCTTTTTTGAAGCGTACACAGGATTTACCCATATCCAGCTTCTTTTTGGAATGTTTGGGATATTCTGCCACAAACCATTCTAGTAATTCCGGTGTGGAATACAATCCCATATGATAGAGTGCTATAAAATTCTTCTGGGAAGCTATATTAATGAATGGCAGCGGCGTTCCGGGTGCACAGTGATATCCGGCAGGATATGTTGTCAAAGGAACTACCCAACCTATCATTCCGTAATTTGTAGCTTCTTCAAAACCTTTCGGGAGATTATTATTCACCGTATCAAAAAGTTTTTTAAAAGCTTCCTGTCTTTCTTCAGGAGTTTTTGAGATATAATCTTCTATGGAAACCGATTGAATCTGCATATTGTATTTTTTTCTAAAATACGATTATTTTATGAAATTGTATACACTGAACATCTGAACATCTTTGCTGCTCTTTTGAAGGAACATCATTTTATTCACATTCGGAACGTACTGAATCATATTCCCGTCTGCAAAACCGTAGTTCTGGAAGAAATTTTTTCCCTTATAATCAAGGCTTACTTCCTGAGGTTTCAGATTGGCAAAGTCAAAAACTTTCATTGAAAACCCTGTGTTACCGAAAGCTCCTTTAGGGTAGAAAGCGGAAATATAAAGCTTGTCTCCAGCTTCCACCACATGAATTCTTTTCCCGGTAGAAGTTCCAGCTGCTACAAATTGTTTTACCTCACCTTCTTTATTAAACTTAATCAGCATTCCCGCATCCAGAGAATATACAGGATCAGGGAAGCGGTTCATTGCTGTAGGCATCGGTCTTGTTACTGTTTCCTGCTGAACAGCCATTAAAGTCTCATCCCCTTTCACAATCGTTTTGATGACCTTTACATCGTTCATATCTTTACTTCCTGCCAGATTGGTATTGCTGATGACCGCTTTTCCGGATTTCATGTCATAAAACATTACTGTTCCGAAAGTACTTGATCCAACAGTAACTGTTGCATTTTTTCTTCCAAAAGTCACCAGATAATCATTGTCATTTTTACTGAAAGCATATAATTTTTCAGGAATATATTTATCATCAAACGGAAGGTCTTTATCTTCAGTATTGGAAACCTGTTCCAGCTTATAAGATTCCTTCCAGCCTGCAGCCTTACGCAACAAAACTATTTTGGCCGAATTAGTTAATGTTAAAGACTTTTCAACATAATCATTGCTCAATATAATTTCTTTGTTCCAAACGGGAGTAAGTGTTCTCAGATCCAATACCAGCACATCATTTACATTATCTGTCTTTTTATTCGCATATCTGTCATTGAAGATGGCTGCATATTTCCCATTTTCTGAGAAAAGGACATAAGTAGTTCCTGATCTGTTGGTAGATTCAATGTTGTATTTTGCAATACTCTTTGTGGTAAAAGTGCCTTCCTTTCTGCTGAAAACATGTTGAAAAACTTCTTTTCTGTTTTCTTTTCCGAAATACTCTTCCGTAAATGCTATCAATTTATCATCATCGATCTGTTGTGATCCCAGATAATTGTGAAGTACACCATTCGTTTTGTTGGCATAATCTTTTACATAAGTATCTACAAGACTTCCATTCTGATCCAGTTTTCTCATCAGTAGTTTCTTATGAGGAAAAACATTTCTCATCAGTCCGTCAATATTGATAACACTGAACATATAAGAATTATAATCATCTGCCAGTACCAGTTTATCATCCGTTTCAAGATTGGCATCCACAGTGAATTTTGTTCCTTCTGTCACTTTGGTCTGTGCGTAAGAGTACACAGAAGCGGTAATTAATGCCGAAGCAAAAATCTGTTTAATCATATTGTTTTCTTTAGTTATTATAAATTTTTTCTTCCAGTCTTTTCAGTTCAAGATTGGCATCGTAGGATAGTTTGATATCCACTAAATGCTCCTGTAACTCATTTAAATATTTCTCTGCTTCCTGATAGTTTCCTAAAGCAATATTCAATCTGATCAGGTTAAAATAAAGATATTCTCCAATCTTCTGATTGTAAACAGCTTTCTTATCGTTGTAATTTACTTTTGTTAAAGCTGTTTTCCAAAGATCAATTCCTTTCTGCATATTTTCCATGGCTACTTTGTTTGGTGCGTAATCTGATTTTGCCTGAAGTTTCTTCAGATTGGTTGTAACGTAGATATACGCTTTTTCCAGATCATCATATTCTCCTTTATTTTTTACAGTCGCCAATGTTACTGTAGAACTGATGGTCTGATACCCGAAGTTTTCATTGATAATATTTCTTATACGGTCAATCGTTCTTTGCAGGGATCTTTTTTCCTGAGCATTCAGATTAATTTCATTAGTCGGAACACTTGCTATTTCTGTAAAATCTGAGAAATAGGTTTTATCCAGCTTTACGGTACCGCCTTGCTTCGCTGTGATTTTTGTTGGCTGATTGGCAAAAGTCTTTCCCTGATTGTCCTGAAAATTTGTTCTTTCCATTTCAATCACAATATCAAGATAATTCCCACCTTTTGAAAAGCCGGTCACATCTATTTGGGAAGCCAGAATTTTGTTATCCACAATTAAAGCATCTCTCAGATCGGGCTGCTGATAAACCGGCATTGAAGGAATATTAAGTACAGGTCTTGAAGGAAGCCTCAGCACAGGAGCTCCGTTGGTAGCTGCAATTTTTTCAACCGCTGATAATTTGCTGTATTCTGCAGATTCCAGTTTGTATTTTTCCTGAAGTTTTTTCACCTCAGCATCATAGTCTTTTAATCTTTCCTGATGCTCATATTTGGCATTCTCAACATTAGTATGATAATTATCTACCTTTTTCTGATGGTCTTCTTTCGAAATTCTTATGACATCGTCTTTTGTAATATTATAGGGAGACTTTACCGTAATCATGTAATTTCTGTTAGAAAGTTCCGTAGGAAACACCGGTTCTTTTAAAAGCTGAAAACTGATTACTTCTTTATCAATTCGCTGAGCCTGGGAAAATTCGGAATAAAATAATGGTATTAAAAAAAGTAGTTTAAATTTATTCATGGATGTTATAGTTTTCAATGCAAATGTATAATAATTTTATGGACAATTTCTGATAATATTTTGTCCAGTTATTATTAAACTGCTCATAAAAAAAGGCAGCCACACGAGTGCAGCTACCTACAAAAATTATTAACTCAAAAAACTTTATTTTTTAATGGCTTTTACTGTTGATTTTGAACCATCTTTAAAGTTCATTGTCACCAAGTATAAACCGGCATTTAACTCACCTAACTGAAGTACTGTTGATGGGTTATCTATGGCTTTCACTTCTCTTCCCGCCACATCTGAAACTGTTATACTCTTAACATTTTTTATATCATTAATATGAAAAACATCTTTAAAAGGATTTGGATAAATATCTCCTTTTTTAAAACCACTTACTTCAGCAGTACTGAGTTGGGTATTTTTGTCTGCAGAAAAAGCAAAAAGGTTGACAATACCATCACCTCCGCTTTTTGTAAGGGTAACACTTTTTACAGATTTAGACTGGTTGGCTGTATCCATATTCAGTGCAAACTGATATATTCTGGGATTAAAGCTATCAGCTTCTATATCATCAATACCCACAACAACTCTTCCCAGACCCTGAACCGCATAATTGGAGCCGCCATACCAATCAGGAATACTGATATTGGAAAATACCTGAGAAGTATTATCTGTAAATGTCACTGTAGCCATTACGGTAGCCGCACCACTTCCGCTTGTTGCAAGCATATATAGTTTTAAAGCTGCTAGTGGTGTTATAAATACAAGGGTTCCATTTTGCCCGGCAGTTTCCAACCTCAGCGAATTATTGGAATTCAGATCTCCCAACTGATAACTCAATCCGGGAGTTGAGGCTACTACAGAATTAATAATACCATTCACAGGTATACCAAAAGCCAGAGGCGGATCAGAACTCACTGCTTTAAAATCTGTCGCTACAAAAGCATACCCTACCCCATCAATATCATTGGAAACGGAATCATAAGAAGATCCGATACCATTAGCTATAACATCATCCGTATATCCGGACAGAACAGGCATTGTTTGAAAATTTTGAGCCTGCATTACAACGGTAGAGAATAAAACAACGCATGAAAGCTTTTGTAAGAATAATTTTTTTTTCATAAAGAGATCTTTTTTGTGTTTAATCTAATCCAAAAATAAAAAACCCATAATAAAAAAGCTATTTCACATAACAATAAATAACATATTGACTTAAATTGCAAAAAAAAGCTACAAAAAGGCTAAAATTATTAGTACTCAAAAAACTTATAATGAATATTATTTACTTATTCTGAATAATAGATCTTGGAAGCTAGAAATTATCTGCCTCATAAAAATTGGAATATCAAATCTCGGGAAGTTACACCTGATCACAAAAAAGGCAGCCACACGAATGCAGCTGCCTACAGAAATTATTAACTCAAAAAATTTTATTTTTTAATGGCTTTTACTGTTGATTTTGAACCATCTTTAAAGTTCATTGTTACCAAGTATAACCCGGCATTTAATTCACCTAACTGAAGTTCCGTAGTTGGGTTATCAATAGTTTTCACTACTCTTCCTGCCACATCCGTAACGGTTACAGATTTTACATCTTTGATATCCGCAATATACAGGACATCTTTGAAAGGATTAGGATATACATTCACTTCTTTTTTCTTCAAATGCGTTTCTGAAGTGGATAAAGAGGTAGCCACTTCAAATGTAAAATCAATGAATTCTCCTCTTGAAATAGCAGTGCAGGGGTTTGAAGGAGCTGTACTGTTATAATCAGTCACCACTCTCATTCTATAAGTTCCAAGAGGTGTTCCTGCAGGTACAGTGATAGATCCCGAAGTACTTGTAATATAGGTATTGGTAACAAACATTCTTTCTGAAGCTTCAAAAGTTAAGTTATTATTCCAGTCTACCCAAACGCCAATTCCACATGTAGGACCACCGGCAGTAAAAGATACTGAAGTACTGGATCCCGGAGCATTTATTATTTTGTTGCTGCTTGCTGTTAAGTTTTGATACCCACCTGCAACACTTGAACCGGACGAATAAGCCATATCTACAAGTCCTCCTGTAGAACTGAAATCAGAAAGCCAGGAATTCTGAGAACCGGATGAAGGCAGACAGTACCCTGTTCTGAATGCAGTAGCTTCACTCCAGATACTTTTGTCACTGGCACTGCATACAGATCTTACCCATGCATAATAGTTCGTATCCGCAGATAGTAAATTCAATGGCGCAGAAATAGTGGTAGAAGTTACAGAATTGGAAGCATTCAAAACCGTTGTAGCATCAGGCGCAGTATTGGTTGTACTGTAATATACTTCGTATCCGTTTGCAGGAACTGAAGCGGGTGCGGTCCAACCGATTGTTGCTGAGTTCATTGTTACGTTTGATGAAGTAGGTGCCGTTGGCTCAAGACAGGAAGGGATATTCTGAACGGTAATATTATCAATATAAATAGAACGTGAAGAACCTCCTAAACCATGTTTAAATGCTAACTGTAAATCAGTACCCGCCGGAATATTAACTGTATATTGAGTGTGGGTAGTTGTTAGAGCAATTGGAGATCCAATGGGTGTAAAAGAATTGGGATCTGTAGGATTTGATAATGTTCCCACTAATAATGTATAATTACTTCCTCCTCCTCTTGCATAGAACCTTACACGCTTCGTACCATCTGAAAGGTTGATAGCAGGAGGTGCAACCAGCATCTGACTACCCGTAGTAGCACTTGAATTGGTCATATAATAAGCGTTAGGAGCTGAATAATTATTTGTTGTTGTTACATATCCATAACCTGCAAATGATGCACTTTCCAGATATGCCCAGCAGCTTGGAGCATTGGTATTTGAAATTGAACCTGTACTTGTTGTATCAAAATTCTCTGTATATGGAACAGTGAAAGTAGAACAGGCTGTTTTAAATGTTCCTGCAAAAGACCATACGCTTTGGCTGGTTGCAGTATTACAGTTGGATCTCACCCAATAATAGTAGGTTGTATTTGAATTGAGACCTCCTATTGTTGTACTTGTTCCTGTTACTCCAGGATAAGTAGGGGTTACTGAATTTGCAGGAGTTGTGTTTGAGGTACTGTGATACACATCATAACTGGCAGCGCTCCCCGTCCAGGAAACTAAAGCAGAATTAGCTGTGATTCCGGAAACCGCCTGCAATGCTGGAGGTGCACAGTCTGAATACACATCTGCTGAAAAAGCAAAAATATTAGGATAACCCGAGCCGCTTGCTTTGGTTACCATCACACTTTGTATGGGTTTTGCCTGATTAGCAGCGTCTATTACTAATGCATTTTGATAAAGTCTTGGATCCGTAGTACTGGATTCTAAGGCATCCGTAGTTCTTTTAATCCTTCCTATTCCCTGGATGGCAAAATTGGATCCCCCATACCAGTCAGCAAGACCTATATTGGAAAATACCTGGCTGCTTCCATCCGTAAAATTAACTGTAACATTTACAGCAGATGTTCCACTACCGCTGGTAGAAAGCATATACAAAGTAAAAGCCGGTTTAGGAGTGGTAAAAGTAAGAGTTCCGCTATCATTGGTAGCAGCCAGTCTTAATGAGTTATTCCCACTTAAGTTTCCTAAAACATAGCTAAGTCCGGGAGTTCCTGCAACAGCAGAATTAATAATACCATTTATTGGCAGACCATAAGTAAGAGCCGGGCTTGTAGAAGTTAACTGAAAATCTCTTGCAACAAAAGCGTAAGAAACTCCATCTACATCATTAGTTGTTGAAACTGATGAGGAACCTATTCCGTTTGCAATTACGTCTGCCGTATAGCCTGAAGAAACCGGCATTGGCTGAAAATTTTGAGCCATCATTACACTGGCTGAGAAAAGAGCGATGGCAGACACCGCTCTAGAAAATAAATTTACTATCATTTTAATTACATTTGCGGCGAAATTTATAAAAAATAACAATATAAAATTATTATTTTTAATTAAAAATCAATATTTAATTAATATTAACAAAATATCAACATCAAAATTTATCAGAATAATTAGAATTTAAAAGGTATATAAAAACTTGAGAAAACTCCTTCTTAATTAACTCATAATTTTATTATTGAGAAATTAAATCCTATTTTTGTCATACAAATTTTTTGAACAATGCCGAATATTTCAAACAGAGCACTGCATATGCCGCCATCGCCGGTAAGAAAACTGGTTCCTTTTGCATTACAAGCAAAACAGAAAGGAATAAAAGTATATCACCTTAATATCGGACAGCCTGATATTGAAACTCCGGAAACAGCTTTAAATGCTTTAAAAAACATCGATTTAAAAGTATTGGAATATGCGCTTTCTGAAGGGAATATTGAATACAGAAAAGCCCTTACAGAATACTACCACTCTTTAGGCTTCTCAGATCTTACTCCTGACAACTTTATTGTTACCAACGGAGGTTCTGAAGCGCTTAACTTTGCGATTTCTACTTTATGTGACGAAGGGGATGAAGTGATTATTCCTGAACCTTATTATGCCAACTACAATGGTTTCACCAGCACATTTGATGTGAATGTAGTCGCTGTACCTTCTACAATTGATACTGGCTTTGCTTTGCCACCTGTTGAGGAATTTGAGAAAAAAATTACAGAAAAAACAAGAGCAATCATTATCTGCAACCCTGGAAACCCTACAGGATACCTTTATACCCGTGAGGAGCTTCAAAAACTGGCAGAAATTGCTTTGAAATATGATATTGTAATCATCTCTGATGAAGTATACAGAGAATACGTATATGATGGAAAGCAGCAGATTTCAATGCTTGATTTCCCTGAATTAGCAGAAAACTGTATCATCATTGACTCTGAATCCAAGCGTTACTCTATGTGTGGGGTAAGAATCGGGTGTATGGTAACACGTTCCAACAAGATCCGCAATGCTGCCATGCTTTTTGCACAGGCAAGATTAAGCCCTGTTCTTTTAGGACAGATTGCAGCAACAGCAGCACACCAGAATGATGGCCCCTACATCAGAGCCGTAAGAGAAGAATACACCCACAGAAGAAATGTATTGGTAGATCTTTTAAACGCTATTCCTGGGGTGATCTGCCCTAAGCCAAGAGGTGCTTTCTACTGTGTTGCAGAACTTCCGGTAGACGATACTGAAAAATTTGCCCAGTGGCTGCTTGAAAAATACTCTCTTGACAACGAAACCATCATGGTTGCGCCTGCAGGAGGCTTCTACAGCAATCCTGAATTAGGTAAAAAACAGGTAAGAATTGCCTACGTTCTGAAAGAAGAAGACTTAAAAAGAAGTGCTGAAATTCTTAAAGAAGCTTTAAAGAAGTACAGAGAAGAATTCAGTCTGTAAAATAAATCCTATGCCGACAACAAAAAAACTCTATCTGAAAATCCTGTTTTCGATTCTTTTGCTGTCGGCATTTTTTTCTTGTGATTCCAAAAAGACAGAACAGTCAGTTCCTCATAAAAATCCACACGAGATTACATTCATCAGCGTATCCGATATTGAAGGGAATCTTGGAAATTACAGGATTATCAAAGCCACAAAAGATTCTGTTTTTGCAGAAAAAGGAGTGACAGCCCGTAAAACCCATAAATCATGGGCATCTGCCATCCATCCGCAAATTTGGAAAAAGCTGGTATCATCCGTCCATATTACAGATCTTGACCATATCAAAAGCTCTCCCAGCCAGCAGTCTGTAGGCGGAACAGATGAAACCTTCCAGATCCGGACTCCCAAAAAATCTCATATCTATGTGAATGCTTATGCAGACACTTTACATTACGAGCAGTTACAGCAACTTAAAAAACAACTAGACAAGATTCTTCCCAAAGAATACCAATAAAACATGCAAGAAAATTTTTCATTAAAGCCTTATAACACATTCGGTGTTGAAGCCAGGTCCCGATTTTTCACTGAAGTCAATACCATTGATGAGTTAAAAGAAGCACTCACTTTCGCGGAAACGCAGTCTCTTCAGCTTCTTTTTTTAGGAGGAGGAAGTAACATTCTTCTTACCAAAGATTTTGACGGCCTTGCCATCAGACTTAATTTAAGAGGAATTTCTGAAGAGAGCATCCATGAAAATGAAGTGTGGGTAACCGCAAAAGCAGGTGAAAACTGGCATGAATTTGTAATGTACTGCCTGCAAAAAAATTATGGCGGTCTTGAAAATCTTTCCTTAATTCCCGGAAATGTAGGCACTTCTCCGATGCAGAATATCGGGGCTTACGGAACCGAAATTAAAGACATTTTTGTAAGCTGTGAGGTTTTGGATTTAGAAAGTTTTGAACTGAGAACGTTTAATCTTGAACAATGCAGATTCGGGTACAGGGACTCTATTTTCAAACAGGAAGGAAGAGGAAGATATGTTATTCTGGAAGTTACTTTTAAACTGACTCAAAAAAATCACTCCATCAAGACAGAATATGGAGCTATCCAATCTGAACTGGAAAATCTTGGCATTGAAAACCCTACCATTCAGGATGTTTCCAGAGCAGTGATCAATATCCGACAAAGCAAATTACCAAATCCTAAAGAAATCGGAAATGCCGGAAGTTTTTTCAAGAACCCTACTATTCCTTTGGCTCAGTTTGAAGCATTAAAACAACAGTTTGAAAATATTCAGGGCTACCCGAATGGAGAGATGGTAAAAGTTCCTGCCGGATGGCTGATTGAGCAATGTGGATGGAAAGGAAAGCAGATCGGGAATGTAGCGTCACACAAACTGCAGTCTCTGGTCATCATCAATGCTACAGGAAATGCTACAGGGAAAGAAATTTTTGATTTTTCTACAGAGATCATCAATTCTGTGAAAGATAAGTTCGGAATAGAGCTTGAACGGGAAGTAAATATTATTTAATCTAAAAATAGATAAAGGCTGATTCGTATGGATGCAGTCTTTTTTTATAGCATTTTTTGGATTAACTTAAAAACGCAAGGATTTTATATTTTTTATAATATAATTTCTCACAGATTTTGCAGATGACACAGATGTTTGGAAAAATGACTTTTATCCAAATTTTGTTGAAAACCTCCGATTTTCTTATCCTTAAAAGTGATCTATTATTCAAAATCAATGCGCCTTTTCACGTACCCAACAAAAATTAATTCAGAATCAATTCACATCTAGTCTCCGGAAAATCATTATTTTAGCTTAAAAATTACAATTCGCGATGAAAATAGCTATTCTTGGAGCCGGAAATATGGGCCTTTCTTTCTCAAAATCATTTTTAAAATACGAACTGATCAAACCGGAACATCTTCACCTTATTATCAGAAGTCAGGAAAAATTCTCCAAAATAGCTGAAGAATTTCCCAAATCTAAAATTTCCACTTTTGAAGAAGTAAAAGACATCGATGCTGATCTGATTATCATCTCTGTAAAGCCTCAGGATTTTCAAAATGTGGCTCAAAATATTCAATTTACGTTCAAAGAAAACCAGATGGTTTTATCCATCATGGCAGGAATCAATATTGAAAAAATCCAAAGATTACTGAATCATCCGCTTGTTGTAAGAGCAATGCCCAACTCTCCTACCCTTCTGGGAATGGGAATCACTGGCTATACTGCAGCCAATGGCATTTCTTTCAGCCAGTTAATCAATATTGAAAGGTTATTGAACAGCACCGGAAGATCTGTTTATCTGGAAAACGAAGAACTGCTGGATGGTGTTACCGCTCTTTCAGGAAGCGGACCTGCTTATTTCTATTATATTATCGATGCAATGATTAAAGCAGGGATTGAAATGGGAATTGAAGAAAATCTTTCCAAACTTTTTGTAAAACAGACGATGCTGGGAGCTTATCATCTGATCAATAATTCAGAAAAGAATCTTGAAGAGCTGATTAAAGATGTTGCATCCAAAGGCGGAACTACCGAAGCTGCCTTAAAAACATTTGAAGAAAACAGCTTCAAAGAAATTCTGAAACAGGGAATTCTGAACGCCGAAAAACGCGCCAGGGAACTTAATAATTAAATCTTTTTTCAATCATTCTGCAAAACTCCCACCCAAGATACACTCCAAAAGTATTCAGGATGATATCGTCTACCTCAAATATTCCCATTCTTGTAAAATACTGAAGTGCTTCCACAATAACAATACATGAGATAAAGCCAAACATCAGAGGTTTCAGCTGTTTCAGTTCGGGAATAATCCAGCCCAAAAATCCAAAAGGAATAAACATTATGATATTCCCTAAAACAATACTCACAATATCTATAGTCTTATTAGGCCCCTGAATAAATTTTATAGTAGAAAAAAAAGGTTCTACCGTAATGAGATTTTCCTCATATTGAAATCTGCCCATTCCTAAAAACATCAGATAGAGCAAAAACAGAGTATACGGAACAATAATAATTTTATAAATTTTCTTTAACATGGAACTGCTAATATATTCATTTCAAAAACATTAAATTTGTGTATTAAAATAATTTAATGAAATACGTTCTGCTTACACTTATTTCAGCAATGCTGCTGTCGGTTTCATGGCCAACTTATGGGGTTCCGTTTTTTATATTTTTCGCTCTTGTTCCTCTTCTCATGATGGAGCATGGAATCTCAAAATTTTCAGATTATAAAAGGAAAAGCTGGGTGGTCTTCGGATTGTCTTATCTATGTTTTGTGATCTGGAACGTAGTTACTACAGGATGGCTTTATGGCTCAAAAAATCCTGACGGAAGCCATTCTCTGATGGCTGTTGTATTCCCGGTACTGGTCAATTCTCTTTTATATTCACTGGTATTCCAATGTTATCACTGGTACAAAAATGCACAGGGAACCTATTGGGGATTAGGATTCTTGATCGCCATCTGGATGAGTTTCGAAAAATTTCATTTGGGATGGGAATTGACGTGGCCCTGGCTAAACCTTGGGAATGTATTTTCAGATTACCCAAAACTGATCCAATGGTATGATACTTTAGGAGCAACCGGAGGAAGTTTCTGGATTCTTGTTATTAATGTTCTTATTTTTTACACCGTAAGAACATGGGAGGCAGGAAGAAAACGAAAAGACCTCATCAAAAACTCAGCTATTGTTGCGGCTTTAATTGTTCTGCCAATGATTATTTCAGTCATCAAATACAACAATTTTGATGAAAAACCCATAGGACAGGTCAATGTTTTGATGCTGCAGCCTGATCTTGACCCTTATGCTGAAAAATATTCGAAAGACAGTCTGACCATAGAACAGGATTTATTAGCACTTGCTGAAAAAAACTCAACAGGTAAGATTGATTATTATATAGCACCGGAAACAGCTCTTCCTGGAAGAGGATCTATTTCCGAAACTGCTTTTGAAAAGAGTTTACTTCTCAACAATATTAAAGGATTTTTATCCAGTCACCCAGGATCTGTTTTTGCCACAGGAATTTCTTCACACCGTTTTTTTTATAATCCTGCAGACTTACCTAAAGAAGCATATCAGATCAACAGCGGAGTTTGGGTAAGCAGTTATAATACTGCCATTCAATTGGTTCCTAATCAAAAAGTCCAGGCTTATCACAAAGGAAAATTAGTCCCTGGTGTTGAAATATTTCCTTATATGAATGTTTTAAAACCATTGCTGGGAGATGCCATGCTTAACTTGGGAGGAACTGTAGCTTCTTTGGGAACAGATAAAGAAAGAGTTGCTTTCTCAAACCCTTATAACAGAGGAAAGCTAGCCCCTATCATTTGTTATGAAAGTATTTATGGTGAATTTGTAACAGACTATGTAAAAAAAGGAGCTAATTTCTTAGGTATCATGACCAATGACTCCTGGTGGGGCGTTACAGAAGGGCACAAACAGCTTTTATCTTATGCTAAACTGAGAGCTATTGAAACCAGAAGAGAAATTGCCCGTGCGGCCAACAGTGGAATTTCTGCACATATCAATGCTAAAGGTGAGATAACCGCTGACACTTTCTATGGTGACCAAACCGCTTTATTTGCGAAAGTAAATCTGTATGACACTATGACGTTTTACACCAGAGCAGGTGACCTTCTTTCAAGGTTTTCCATATTTGCACTGGGATTTTTATTGTTCTACTATCTGATTGAATGGTTCAAAAAGAAAACAAAGAAAGCTTAGTTTTTAAGCACAAATTACAGGAATCTTTATACAAATAACACAATCAGTGTAATCTGCACAATCAACGAGAAAATAGCACACTTGCAAACTCTGCAGATCACGCAGATTTTTGTTCCATAAAAAAGAGAAAAGCCAGCTGGACGTCTGGCTTTTCTCATTGATAGAAGATTGAATTGATTCAATTATTTAATCGTAAGTTTTCTGGTGGTTATTTCGTTTTTTATCTTCAGTTGTAATAAATACACCCCTTTAGGCAGATGAGAAACATCAATAGACTGATCTCCATTGACACTGATATTAAGTTTTCTTCCATCCATTGAATACATTTCGGCTTCTGAAACTTTTTCTCCTTTTATATACACTTTATCTGACGTAGGATTTGGATAGACAACAAGTTGTTTTTCAGATTTGATTTCAGCTGTTCCCAGTACACCTTGTGTAGAAGCGTCAGAATATACTTTTGAAGCGTCAATAGATTTCACACTCCAGTACACATTCTGAATGGACGGATCAAGCTCAAGGAACCAAGATGGTGTTGTTACTACATATTTAGCAATATCTTGAGCGCCCTGTGCGGTTCCTACGGTAATTTCATAACGCAATGCATTCACCGGAGTTTTATCATCAGAAGCACCACTCCATGTAAAATTGAAACGGTTTCCGTTTTTAGTCAGATTCAGCTGCGTTGGTGCTGCAGGTTTTGCGTTTGACTCTGTAGAATTATTTTTAAATATTTTAGTCAGTGAAGGAAAATCTGAAGCAGACCAGTCGAACCCACCCAATAATATGTCCGGATGATGATCATTATTACAATCAAAAAGCTGCACCAATCCAGGACCTCCGAGTTTAGTAAGCCCCGTTATAGTTCCTTCATTAAATATATGATTGGAAACATCATAGATATAGGTTTTCACAACAGCGGTGTAATTCTCATTTCCTGAAATGATAAAATCGTAATAGCCGTCATTATTTAAATCTCCTACACTTAGTGCAACATCTGAAATATCACCTACAGGAATTATCTGTGGAGTTAATGCTCCGTTACCATCATTTATTAAAACAGCAGAATAGACATCATCATTGCCATCTCTTCCAATCACCACGATATCCTGAAAACCATCAGCATTAAAGTCTGCAAAATCTATCTTCCCCACCGCTACAGGCGCAAGATCCTGTGTAGGAACAAGAACTCCAGACTGATTCATATATACTTTGGATACCGCATCTCCATTGATATCTGACCCAATAATCACAAGATCAAGAAGATTATCATTATTAAGGTCTACTACTTTAAAACTTCCACTCTGAGTTCCATCTACCCAATTTTCTGTAAGATCAAAACCTGCACCCGTGTTTTTGTAATAATCCAGTCTATTTCCAAAACCTCCTCCATGAGCGTATTGAGTTCCATTAATAGCATAATCAGGTTTTCCATCGTGGTTAAAATCAAAAACTTCAAGGGATCCGTAAATTTTACCTGGTAATTCTGCTTCTTTTACAAATCCTGTCCCGGTATTTTTGAACCGGTATTGTTTATAATTAACAACATCCATATAGCTGAGTCCTGTAGAAATAATATCCATTAACCCATCATTATTATAATCAATGAATTTAATATCTCCAAGATGCGTTACATCTGCTCCCAATCCTACAAACGGCAATAAGGTTGTCCCATTATTCTGATATACTTCATTATAAGTACTGTCTACATTTCCGTCCCCATCAGAATCTATTGCTCCGTTGAGCACGATATCCGGTGTACCGTTATTGTCTATATCCGCAATATCAGCTGCAGAATAATAAAAGTTATTCATGCTTGTCTGCACCTCGGTAAAGTTCTGAGCCATGATGCCGACTGGTAACATAGAGCATAAAATATAAATCTTTTTCATATTTATTTTTATTTAGATTAATTAAAAACAAAGATAGAGTATTAAATTCTCTGTGTAAAAAAAAGCCCGTATGAAATATATCAGCACTGATTATCTGCTGTATCCCAAGGATTCTACTATTTTAAAAATTCAATATTATTAATCAGCCACTTATTTGCAAATATTTTCCAAAAGATTTGCCTATCTAAAAAATTCTTTGTTATTTTGCACTCTCAAATATTATACAAATAAGAACATCGAGATATGTCAAGAATTTGCCAAATAACAGGAAAGCGTGCAATGGTTGGTAACAACGTTTCTCACGCTAATAACAAAACGAAGCGTCGTTTTGAAATTAACTTATTAGAGAAGAAGTTTTACCTTCCGGAGCAAGATAAGCACGTTACACTGAAAGTATCAGCTCATGGATTGAGAGTGATTAACAAGATTGGAATCGAGGAAGCTATTGAAAGAGCTACTAGAAACGGATTGATTAAAAAGAATTAATAAATCATGGCAAAAAAAGGAAATAGAGTTCAAGTAATCCTTGAATGTACAGAGCACAAAGAAAGTGGTATGCCAGGAATGTCTAGATACATTTCTACAAAAAATAAAAAGAACACTACAGAAAGATTGGAATTGAAAAAATACAATCCTGTTCTTAAGAGATCTACCCTTCACAAAGAAATTAAGTAATTTATAAATAATAACTTACCATGGCAAAGAAAGTAGTAGCAACCCTACAAAGCGGTCAGTCTAAAAAGATGACTAAAGTGGTGAAAATGATTAAGTCTTCTAAATCAGGAGCTTACGTTTTCGAAGAAAAAGTAATGAATGCTGATGAAGTAGATGGTTATTTAAAAAAATAATCAGTACTTTGTTTACAATATAAAAAACTACTCATATTTTTGAGTAGTTTTTTTTTGTTATACTCATTTCATAAAAACACATTATGAGACAATTCTTTATTTTATTTTCCACGATACTGTTTACGGGGTCTCCCTACCATTCTCAAACTACTCAAAAGAAAATCAGTTCTCAGGAGAATGTAAAAATTATTATTTTAGGAAATATACAGGATGCCGGCTCCCCTCAGATCGGATGTCATAAAGAATGTTGTATAGACCTCTGGAAACACCCTCAGGAAAACAGAAAAGTAACTTCTCTGGGAGTCATTGATGAAATACTGCAGAAAAACTACATCTTCGATGCCAGCCCGGATTTTACCAGACAGGTAGAATTACTGATGGAGCATTCATCAGAACCGAGAAAGAAGGTACCTGATGGTATCTTTATCACCCATGCTCATATCGGACATTATACAGGTCTTATGTTTTTAGGAAAAGAGGGGATGAACTCCAGGGATATTCCTGTGTACACCATGCCGCGGCTTAAAAAGTTTTTCGAAAACAATGGGCCATGGTCTCAGCTGATCCGTTTGCAGAATATTATTCCTTATGAAATGCAGAATGAAACACCGATAAAGATGAACTCTCATTTAGAAGTTACTCCTATACAGGTTCCCCATCGTGATGAATATTCGGAAACCGTTGGTTTCATCATTAAAGGCCCTCATAAAAAAGCATTATTTATTCCGGATATAGACAAATGGAATAAATGGAAATACAATATTGCAGAGCTGATAAAAACAGTAGATTATGCATTTCTGGACGGTACATTCTATGACTCGGAAGAAATAGGATACAGAAATATTGAAGATATTCCACATCCATTGGTAGTGGAAAGTATGGAACTGTTTAAAAACCTGTCACCGGAACATAAAAAAAGAATTTTCTTTATCCACTTTAATCATACCAATAAAATTTTAAATCCGGAGAGCAGACAAAGTAAAGAGGTACTGGAAAAAGGATTTAATATTGCACGTATGGCAGATGAGTTTGAATTATAGCGACAATAAGTTTCATTGAGGAGACAGCAATAAAACTCTTGATAATTAACTTCAGGAAATAAAAATAATAAAGACTTTGTTTACATATAAAAAAACAACTCCTGTTTTGGGTAGTTTTTTTGTTATCTTTGCTCACCAGATTATTAATCAGTAAAGTATGAAAAAGATACTTGTTCTGGCCTGTACAGCAACTTTTCTATTTTCATTCAGTCAGAAAACAATGAATTCTGTAGAATATAAAAGTTCGCCAAAAGTTTTCACTATTAAAGGATTATCACAATCAGTAAGTATTGACTGTGGAAATTCTAAAATGATTTTATTATCAGGACAGGTTCCTCTGAACTCTGAAGGTAATCTTGTGGGAAATACTATTGAAGAGCAGACGCAGCAGGTTTTCAAAAATATTGAAAATATCCTGGAAGAATATGAAGGTACAGGAAAAGATATTATCAAACTGGTAATTTATACCACAGACATCAAAAAAACACCTGATTTCAGAAAAGTAAGGGATTTGCATGTCAACCTTCAAAACCCTCCCGTAAGCAGCCTTGTAGAAGTGAGCAGGCTTTTCAGAGATGATGTATTGATAGAAGTGGAAGCCACAGCAGTGATTAAAAATAAATAAGAATAAACTAAAACTATGAGTTGGTTTAAAAATATTTTCAAAAAAGAAGAAAAAGAAACCTTAGATAAAGGATTGGAAAAATCCAGCCAGGGATTCTTTGAAAAAATGACGAAAGCCGTAGTCGGTAAAAGCAAAGTAGATGATGAAGTTCTGGATGATCTGGAAGAAGTCCTGATTGCTTCCGATGTAGGTGCCTCTACCACGATCAAAATTATTGAAAGAATTGAGGAACGTGTTGCCAGAGATAAATATGTAGGCGTTAACGAACTTGACAAAATTCTCCGTGAAGAAATTTCGGGGTTATTGCTTGAAAACCCACATGCCGGTACGGGAAATATAGATACCTCCAAAAAACCATATGTCATTATGGTAGTAGGAGTAAATGGTGTGGGAAAAACAACAACTATCGGAAAACTGGCTCACCAGTTCAAATCGGAAGGTAAAAAAGTAGTTCTTGGAGCTGCGGATACCTTTAGAGCTGCTGCCGTTGACCAGCTTGTTATCTGGAGCGAAAGAGTGGGAGTTCCTATTATAAAACAGGAAATGGGATCAGATCCTGCCTCTGTGGCATTTGATACCGTACAAAGTGCGGTTGCTCAAAATGCAGACGTTGTCATCATCGATACTGCAGGAAGACTTCACAACAAGATCAACCTGATGAACGAGCTTTCCAAGATCAAAAGAGTGATGCAGAAAGTAATTCCTGATGCACCCCATGAGATTCTATTGGTACTTGACGGCTCTACAGGGCAGAATGCTTTTGAACAGGCAAAACAATTTACAGCAGCAACAGAAGTAAATGCTTTAGCAGTAACAAAGCTGGACGGAACAGCCAAAGGAGGTGTTGTTATCGGAATCTCCGATCAGTTTCAGATTCCGGTGAAATATATTGGTGTAGGCGAAAAAATGCAGGATTTACAACTTTTTAATGGTACGGAATTTGTAGACTCATTCTTCAAGAAAAGATGATTTATATCATGTTTTCCCTTATATTAGCAAACAATCATTTTAAATATTAACAATAAAAAAATTTGCAACTATGGGAATTATTACATGGATTCTATTTGGCCTTATCGCAGGTGCTATCGCTAAAATGATTATGCCGGGAACTCAGGGAGGAGGATGGCTTATCACTATTATTCTGGGAATTCTGGGAGCATTTGTAGGAGGAGCTATAGGAGTTTACGTTTTACACTGGGGAGATGTCACTTCATTCTGGAATCCGAGAAGCTGGATTCTCTCAATAGGAGGCGCATTAATTATCCTCTGGATTTACGGAATGGCTACAAAGAAAAGCTGATAATAACGTTGATAAAAATAAAATCCCGGATCTGAAATTTCAGATCCGGGATTTTTGTATACAATATAAAATTTAGTTAGTTGTTGATTCTAATCTGATAAGGCATTTCCATTTTCACCTCAGACTGTAGTTTTTTGTCTGTGATTTGCTGTAAAATTTCATAGTTGGACTTCCCTATCTTATTTTTAATAATTCTGGCAGAAACATCCTCTTCGTTCAGGTCTTTGAAGATTTGTTCAAACGGACTCATTTTCTTAGGGAACGCTTCTACGTGGTATGATTTTAATCCTGCTTTCTGTGCTGCAAACTTCACAGCATCTGTTAAAGTACCCAATTCGTCTACCAATCCTATTTCTTTTGCACGAACTCCGCTCCATACTCTACCGCCTCCTACATTATCAATCTGCTCAAAAGTTTTCTTTCTGTTCTGAGTTACAAAATGTACAAATCTTTTATAGGTACCCTCTACACTTTTTGTCATCATATTAACTCCATAAGGGGTTACACCGTTTAATCCGGAATAATACATCGAGTTGGCATTAGTAGAAACAATATCTGCACGGATTCCGTTTTTAGCGGCAATATCTTTATAGTAAGGCATCACTCCAAATACTCCGATAGAACCGGTAAGTGTATTAGGCTCTGAATAAATTTTATCCGCTGCCATGGCTACATAATATCCACCTGATGCTGCATAGTCTCCAAAAGAAACGATCAGTGGTTTTTTCTTTTTCAGCCGCTGTAATTCAAATAAGATTTCATCTGAAGCATTAGCACTTCCTCCCGGAGAGTTGATTCTGAAAACAACAGCTTTCACTTTATCATCCTCCTGAAGCTTTTTGATGTACTTCACATATTTCTCAGAATGAATATCACTGTATTCATCTCCATTATTAATAGATCCCGAAGCATACAATACTGCGATCTTTTCACCGGATTTATCCTCGTCCTCATAAGAATTGATATAACTTGTCAAAGAAATCTTGTTCAGCTTTTCTTTATCTTTCACATTGAGCTTCGCCTTAAGAAGATCTTCGTATTCTGATTTCTGGATCAGTTTATCCGCAAGTTTATATTGTAAGCTTTGCTCGGGAATCATTCCATATAAGCTGTCTGTAATCATTCTGAACTGAGCAGTATCAATTTTTCTTGAAGCAGCCATTTTACTGGAAGTGTTTTTCCACAGATCATTCAAGAGCGTACTTAACTGTTCTTTATTTTCAGGAGAAATATCATTTCTTATAAAAGGTTCTACCGCAGATTTGAATTTACCGTGACGGATGACTTCAATTCCGACCCCGTATTTATCTGCAAAATCCTTGAAGAAAGTAACCTCTGTAGAAAGACCTTTTAATTCTACCATTCCTGCCGGATGCAGATAATATTTATCCGCAACAGATCCCAAATAATAAGCAGACTGTGATACTCCGTTCCCATATGCATATACAAACTTTCCACTTTTCTTGAAATCTTCAATAGCATTTCTAAGATCATCAATCTGAGTAAGTCCTGCAGATAAATCATCAGCTTCTATACTGATTCCTTTAATATTATCATCAGTTTTTGCTTTATTGATGGCCTCTAAAGCATCATATATAAGGATACTTTTATTTTGGGCGCCTATACCGAATAATCCCATCTCTTCTTCCGTAGGACTATCGATTATATTGGTCTTTAAATTAATCGTAAGAACGGAGTTCTTTTTTACCGCCACCGACTTATCATTCCCCATCGCGCTAAACACAAGCATCATGATGAAAAAGATGAAAAATAGAGCGCAAAGTATGATAATTGCTACTATATTTGCCAAAACATTTTTAAAGAAACTTCTCATAAATCAATCAATTTTCTAATATGTCGCAGCATAAGGTCGTTTTGTTACTGGGAAGTAACTTAGGAGAGCAAAAAAAAAATATAGAGCTTGCATTAAAAAAGATCAATGAAGCCGGAAACAACATTTCACAAACTAGCGAATATTTAATGTCTGCCCCTGTAGAGTTTGTCAGTTCCAATATTTTTTGTAATATTGCAGCAATAATATTTACACATCTTTCACCAATTCAACTGCTTGATTGTATTAAGAATATAGAAGTTGAGATGGGAAGAATTAATGATTCAAAAGTATCCGGAGGTTATACAGACAGGATTATAGACATTGATATCATTAAGTATAATGAGTTAAATTTTAAATCAGAAAGATTAGAAATCCCTCATAAAAAACATCTTTTTGAAAGGGATTTTTCCAGAATATTATTAAAAGATTTTATTTAAAACATAAAACATATTGTATGAAATTAGGTTTATTATTATTGGCTACGTCATTGCCGATTGCAGCTTTCGCACAGAACAGCGGCACTACAGTAAACTCTTCCACAGAGTATCCTAATACATTCTCCTCAGGTTCCGCTAATGTAAAACCTTTTGACAATAAATCCAGACTTTTCAGAGACTGGTCTATTTCTGTCGGAGGAGGTCCTGCATTTATGGTACATTCCGATTTAAAATCTATCCGCAAGGATAAGACCAATTGGGGTTACAATGCTTACGTAAGCGTGGACAAACAAATCACACATGCATTCGGGCTAAGCCTTATGTATATGAGAGGAGAAACGAAACAGACAGCCCAGCTTCCCGGTGCTGCAGGTGTAAAATCAGGAGTAGCTACTGCTACAACACAGTTTGACAACATCTCTTTATTAGGAGATATCAACTTCTCGAACTTATTCAGAAGAGTAGACAACCACTCTCCATACAGATGGGCTTTCCATGGATATATGGGTATTGGACTTCAGGGATTCAGAACTTCACTGCATGATAATGACGAATTCAGATGGAGCACTACTCCAAGAAGAACTCCTTTGTTCATCAAGCAGGACATTGATATCAACTCTATCTTCTATCAGGGAGGTGTGGGAATAAAATACAATGTTTCAAAACTTATTGACGTTGAGGCAAGAACCATGTACATCATCAGTGGTGATGATGAATTCGATGGCGGCGGATGGGCAGATCCTAATGATTATGATCCTTCCACTCCAGGTTCAAAATATAACATGCTAAATTCGAGAAGATCTGATAACGCCTGGACAGTAAGTTTAGGATTATCTTTCAAACTAGGAAAGCATGAATCTCACCTGGCATGGCATGACCCGCTTCAGGAAGCTTATTACAGAACAAATGTTCTTGAAAACGCAAGTACCGATCTTGTTGTTTGCGAAAAAGGTGATGCAGACAATGATGGAGTATGCGATGACTGGGACAGACAGCTTGATACTCCTGCAGGAGCAAGAGTAGATGGTGCTGGTGTTGCTTTGGATATGGATCTTGATGGTGTTATTGACCTTTACGATAAATGCGTAACTGTTCCCGGACCTGTTGAAAATAACGGTTGTCCAGTAAAATAATTTAACAAACTTAAAATTCTTTTTCAAAAAAAGAAATCAAATAATAATACACGATGAAATTAAGTTTAGCAATTGTAGCATTAGCTTTGGCAATTCCTTCAGCCACGTATGCTCAAGACTCAACTGCAGATTCAAACGGAAAATACCCTAATACATTTTCTTCAGGATCTGCCAATGTTGCACCATTTACCAACAAATCCAAGAGATTTAATGATTGGTCTATTTCTGTAGGAGCAGGTGTTCCACTTCTTCAGTCAGCAGATTTGACCTCAATCAAAAATGGTAATGGTAAAAACCTTTTTGGTTATTCAGCATATGTAAGTATTGATAAAGCGATTACCCATGCTTTTGGGATCAATTTACAATATGACAGAGGCGAAACCAGACAAGGATGGTTCAATACTAAAAATGCAGCACCAGATGCTACAGCAGTAGGAGCAAGAACTCAGTATGACGCCATCTCTATCTTAGGAGATATTAACTTTTCAAACTTATTAAGAAGAGTTGATAACCACTCTACTTACAGATGGGCGCTTCATGGATATGCAGGTATCGGTACTATTGCATACAGAGCATACCAGAAAGACGGAAGTAACAGACAGACATTAATGACTGAAATCAAACCTTTCGAATTAGGTTCTATGTTCTTCCAGGCTGGTACAGGTCTTAAATTTAAAGTCAACAGAAGAATTGATATTGAAGGTAGATTAATGTATGTGGTAACCGGTGATGATGAATTTGACGGTGGCGGTGATGCTTACAGTGCTATCAACAAGCGTTCTGAGCAGGTTTCAGACAACTTCTTCAATGCTACTTTAGGTCTTTCTTTCAAATTAGGGAAGCATGAGTCTCATGTAATGTGGCATGACCCGCTTCAGGAGATCTATTATAAACTTGATGTACTGGCTAATAAAAATCAGGATATTGAAGTATGTAAAAAAGGTGATGCTGATAACGACGGGGTATGTGACGACTGGGACAGACAGCTTGATACTCCTGCAGGAGCAAGAGTGGATGGTGCCGGTGTTGCTCTTGATACAGACTTAGACGGTGTCATTGACCTTTACGATAAGTGTGTAACCGTTCCGGGACCTGTAGAAAATAACGGATGCCCTGTAGCAAAAAAAGACAATAACGAAACTGCTAAAGAGGTAGAAAAAACCCTGAAAGATATTTATTTCAATTTCAATAAAGCTACAATCAGACCTGAATCTAACGAAAAACTGGATCTGGCTGCTTCAATTATTAAAGAAAACGGAGGTAATTATCTGTTAACAGGACATACAGATATCAAAGGAAATGCAGCATACAACCTTAGACTGTCTAAAGAAAGAGCAGCCGCTGTAGTAGGTGCTCTGGAAAGCAGAGGCATCAATGAAAATGTGCTGAAGTCAAGAGGAGTAGGTTCTGCTGAAGCTACTATTCCTGCATCAGCTTCAGATGCTGAAAGAATGGCAGATAGAAAAGTTACGGTAAGATTTATAGAAAGTTCAGAATGGGATTCTATTAAAAAGAAAGACTATGAAGATGCTCCTGTAAAAAAAGCAGTAAAAAAAGTTCCTGCTAAGAAAAAGAAGAAATAATTTTCAAATACTTCATAAACCGAAAAGAATTGCTCTTTTCGGTTTATTTTTTTTCTACTACGAATTTTTTTACATACCTTTATCATTATTTTCAGGACAACTGTATAAAACACATTAGAAATCAGCAAGTTTGTCCTTGAAAAGAAAACCAACCCAAAATCACTTTTTAACGTAAAAAAAAATCATTTAAATAACTTAACTTAAAAAAATAACACTATGAAATTAAGTTTAGCAATTGTTGCATTAGCTTTGGCAATTCCTTCTGCCACGTATGCACAAGACTCAACGGCAGTTTCAAAAGGAGAATATCCTAATACATTTTCTTCGGGATCTGCTAATGTTTCCCCATTCACCAGTCAATCTAAAAGATTTAATGATTGGTCTATTTCTGCTGGGGTAGGTGTTCCACTTCTTCAATCAGCAGATTTAACCTCGATCAAAAATGGTAACGGTAAAAACCTTTTTGGATACTCAGCCTATGTAAGTATTGATAAAGCAATTACCCATGCTTTTGGGATCAATTTACAGTATGACAGAGGTGAAACCAGACAAGGATGGTTCAATACTAAAAATGCAGCACCAGATGCTACAGCAGTAGGAGCAAGAACTCAGTATGACGCCATCTCTATCTTAGGAGATATTAACTTTTCAAACTTATTAAGAAGAGTTGATAACCACTCTCCTTACAGATGGGCGCTTCATGGATATGCAGGTATTGGTACCATTGCATACAGAGCATACCAGAAAGACGGAAGTAACAGACTGACATTAATGACTGAAATCAAACCTTTCGAATTAGGTTCTATGTTCATGCAGGCTGGTACAGGTCTTAAATTTAAAGTCAACAGAAGAATTGATATTGAAGGTAGATTAATGTATGTGGTAACCGGTGATGATGAATTTGACGGTGGCGGAGATAAATACAGCGCTATCAACAAGCGTTCTGAGCAGGTTTCAGATAACTTCTTCAATGCTACTTTAGGTCTTTCTGTTAAACTTGGAAAGCACGAATCTCACTTAATGTGGCATGATCCGCTTCAGGAAATCTATTATAAACTTGATGTACTGGCTAATAAAAACCAGGATATCGAAGTATGTAAAAAAGGAGATGCTGATAACGACGGGGTATGCGACGACTGGGACAGACAACTTGATACTCCTGCAGGTGCAAGAGTGGACGGTGCCGGAGTTGCACTTGATACAGACTTAGACGGTGTAATTGACCTTTACGATAAGTGTGTAACCGTTCCAGGACCTGTTGAAAACAACGGATGTCCTGTAGCTACAACCGGACCTGTAGTAGAAACAGAAACTAAATTGGAAGGAATTGAATTTGATTTAAATTCTGACAGAATTTTACCATCAAATACTCCAATTTTAAATAATGCTGTAAATTACATTAATTCTTCAAGCGGTTCTTACAATGTAATCGGAGCTACTGATACAAGAGGTACTGATGCTTACAACCAAAAACTATCTGAAAGAAGAGCAAACAACGTTAAGAACTATCTGATCAAAAACGGTGTTCAGACAGGTAAACTACAGGCAGTAGGAAAAGGTGAAAAAGACCTTAAATATCCTGAATGTGAACCGGCTACGAAGTGCCCTGAATGGAAAAACAGAGCCAACAGAAGAGTATACTTCGAAGCTAAATAATAAATATATTGATATATCATATAAAAGTCACGCAGGGCGTGACTTTTTTTGTCCTAATTCTTTCCTTATTTTTACAACATGATTTCTCCGCAGGATTTTCAAAAGCTAAAATATGATACTCTTAAGTATTTCTGGGGTTATAACGACTTCAGAGATTCTCAGGAAGAAATTATCAATGCTGTCATCAACGAAAAAGATACCTTGGTTCTGTTACCTACAGGAGCAGGAAAATCTTTATGTTATCAATTACCCGCCTTATTGAAAGAAGGAACATGCCTTGTTGTATCTCCATTGCTTGCATTGATGAAAGATCAGGTCAATCAGCTTAAATCACGTGGGATAGAAGCAGAATATCTTTCATCTGAACTGGATGAATACGATGCCGAAACCATCTACGGCCGCTGCAAGGAAGGACTTACCAAACTACTCTATGTTTCTCCTGAGAGACTTACCAATACTCAGTTTATTCAAAACATGGAGGAAATTCAACTGTCATTCATTGCAGTTGATGAAGCGCACTGTATTTCAGAATGGGGCCAGGATTTCAGACCCAGCTATCAGAATATAAAAGGATTCAGAAGTAATAATCCTGAAATTCCCTGTCTTGCTTTAACGGCAACGGCAACCCCAAAAGTGCTTGAAGAAATCAAAAATAAACTGGAACTGAAAAATCCTTTTGTTTTTCAAAAAAGTTTCAAAAGAGAGAACATTAAAATCTTTACTGATGAAGTAGCTGATAAATTTCAGCGTGTTTTTGATATTTTAAAATACAGCAATGACTCCGGAATTGTCTATGTAAGAACAAGAAAAGAGGCAGAATTGCTGGCAGAATTTCTGAAGAAAAATCAACTGAAAAATGTGGATTATTTTCATGCCGGCCTGACAACCAAAGAAAAGAATGCAAGACAGAATCTTTGGAATAACAGCGATAATCATGTTCTTGTTTCTACCAATGCCTTTGGAATGGGTATCGATAAAGACAATGTTCGTTTTGTCATTCACTATTCCCCTGCTGCATCTCTGGAAAATTATTATCAGGAGATCGGGAGGGCAGGAAGAGATGGAAAAGACAGTTTTGCTTTCATGCTCTGGAATAAACAGGAACTTCTTAATTTTGATCAGGTTTTAAAAAATCAGACCCCAAACAAAGCTGAGTTTTTGAAGATCATTAGCTACCTCTACTCTATTTTTCAGGTAGCAGAATTTGAGCTTCCGGAAAAAACATTTCAACTGAATAATCTTAGTATACAGAATTTCACCAAACTGTCGAAAGCCAAGATCAGCAATGTACTCAATTTTCTCCATAACCAGGAAATTGTCTACTATAATGATTACAAAAGCCTGTCTTCAATCGAGCTGTTTATCAAAGCTGATGAGATAGACCTGCTGCCACAAAAGGACGCCTATTTTATAGAGCTTCTTTTCCGTAACATATCAGGGATTACCACCCACAAAGTAATGTTCAGTGAACAGCAGCTAAGCAACAAAATCAACATCAGTGTTCCTTTGATCAAAGAACGACTGAAAGAATTTCAGCAAAAGAACTATCTTGAATATATAGATGGAGCACTAGCCAGTATTAAATTCCTGAAACCCCGCGATGAAAGGGCCGTAAATAGTGCTTACTGGAAACTATTTGAACATATTCAGAGAAACAAAATTCAGAAATGGGAAGAGATGAAGTTTTATGTGGAAAACAATGACTACTGTAAAATGAAACTTATCCTGGCCTACTTTGGTGAAAAAAATTCAAAAAACTGTGGCCAGTGTTCTGTATGTGAAAAAAATAAGCAGTCTATCTTTGGAAAAAATATCTCCCAGCAGATCATTAATTTATTAGCTAAAAAATCAGCTACTATTGAAGAACTGTCTATCCAGCTCAGCTATCATTCCAAAGAAAATATCCTGGAAAATCTGATTTTCCTTTTGGATTCAGGAAAAGTAAGAATGCTCAACTTCAGAACATATGCGCTTAATCATGAGCAATGAGTAATGAGTAATGAGTAATGAGTAATGATAAACATTATGATCTCATCTCCTACTCTCAAACTCTCCTACCCTCTAACTCCAATATCTTCCGACTCTCAGATCAAAAACTTATCTTTGCAGCATGAAATCATTGAAAGTCGTTTTTTTAGGGACTCCTGAGTTTGCAAAAACTTCTCTGGAGGCCATCCATCAATCTCACCATCAGGTGGTAGGTGTAGTAACTGTGGCTGATAAAGCAAGCGGACGAGGACAGAAAATTCACCAATCACCGGTAAAAATCTATGCAGAAGAAAACAATATTCCTGTTTTCCAGCCGGAAAAGTTGAGAAATCCAGAGTTTCTGGAAGAACTTAAAAAACTGGAAGCTGATGTCTTTGTAGTGGTAGCGTTCAGAATGATGCCTAAGGTACTTTTTGAAATGCCTAAAATGGGAACCTTCAATCTTCATGCTTCATTACTTCCCGACTACAGAGGTGCAGCTCCTATTAATTACGCAGTAATCAATGGAGAAGAAAAAACCGGAGCCACTACTTTCTTTATTAATGAAAAAATTGATGAAGGAAATATTCTTCTTCAGCAGGAAATAGAAATTTTACCGGATGAAAATGCGGGAAGCCTTCACGACAGACTGATGGAAATGGGTTCAGGACTTGTTGTTAAGACACTGGATGGTCTTGCTGAAAATGCTATTGAAGAAAAGCCCCAGCCACACGTAGAATATCCTAAAAACGCTTATAAAATTTTTAAAGAAGATACGAGAATCAATTGGGAACAGCCTTCAAAAACCGTTCATCAGTTTATTCTGGGAATGTCCCCTTATCCTGCAGCTTTCACCACTTTAAAAATTGAAAACGAAGAAAAAGGATTAAAAATATTCGGAGGGAAATTTGAACTTTCTGATCACGGAAAACCAGCCGGAAGTCTCGATATTTCTAAAAATGAATTTAAAATCTATACTCAGGACGGAATCTATTATCCTTTGGAACTTCAGCTGGAAGGTAAAAAAAGGATGATGGTAAAAGATTTTCTGAATGGCTTCCGAAATTTTGACGGAATTACATTAAACTAAAATAGATCTTTATCTGACATAGAAAAGTCCCGAAAGCGTTTACAGATAAACTTTCGGGACTTTTTATTTTTCAGCCATCAGCTTTTACTGACAATTTTCTTCCGGATTCTGCTTATAAATTCCGGTGTTACTCCCAGATAGGCCGCAATCTGAATATTGGTAAGACGGTGTGCTGTCTGTGGATAATCTTTTAAAAACTCAACATAACGTTCATCTGAAGGCTTGCTTAGATTATCAATAATTCTACGCTGCAATGCTATTATTGATTTTTGAAACTTAAGTCTCATTAATCTTTCAATCTCCGGCATTTCAGCATATAATTCTTCTTTTTCATTTTTGGGAATAAGAAGAATCTCGCTATCCTCAAGCGCCTGAATATTGAGCTTTGAAGGAATACGATTCACAAAACTATCAATATCGGAGATCCACCAGTTTTCAATTCCAAAATACAATATCTGTTCGGCTGCATTATGATGGGTATGAAAAACTTTAAAACATCCGCTTACCACGAATCCTTCAAATTCGCAGATCTCCCCTTCTTTTAAAAGAAATTCTTTTTTCTTTATTTTCCGAAGCATGAAGGCACTGCAGTATTTTTCAAGCTTTTCGTCTGAAATATCAATATATTCCCGGATATGTTTCTTTAAGGACTCAGTCATCGTTTAAAAATAAAAAGGTTTAGAAAAATCCTAAACCTTATATTTTGTATTACAAGCAGTTATTTATTGCGAAAATAATTCACTACTGCCCGTTCATTTTTTACAATTGCACCATTTCAGTAACCTCTACATCATATCCTCCAACCTGAGGTTTGATATTAGGGTTTTGAGTAATTACTTTGAACTTATTGATTCCTAAATTCTTCAGGATCTGCGTTCCGATTCCATAATCTCTGTAATTGTACGCCAGTGTAGGATGCTGCTCCTGGCCGTCCTGATAGTTCAGAAACTGCTGAAGTTTTCTCAACGTATTTTCAGAATTAGAAACGTTGTTGATGAAAATAATAGCGCCTTTTCCTGCCTCATTTACCATATTGGTTACCTTTTCCAATAGCGGTTTCTCACCATTATTTAATCTGGTCAATACATCAAAATAAGAATCTGAAGACTGTACTCTTACCAAAACAGGCTCATCTACTGTCCATGCTCCTTTTGTCAATGCAAAGTGGATCTGATCATTGGACGTTTCTCTGAAAGCATAAAAATCAAAATCACCGTAATGCGTTTTTACTTTTTTCTCTTCAAGTCTTTCTACCAGATTACCTTTTTTAAGCTGATAGTGGATCAGATCTTCGATAGAAACGATCTTCATGTTATGCTTTTGAGCAAAAGTGTGAAGTTCAGGCAGACGGGACATGGTACCATCTTCATTCATGATCTCACAGATCACTCCTCCTTCTTTCAAACCTGCTAAATGTGTAAGATCAATGGCAGCCTCAGTATGTCCGGCTCTTTTCAATACACCACCTTTTCTTGCACGAAGCGGGAAAATGTGACCAGGTCTCATAAAATCTGTAGGTTTGGATTTCTCATCCATCAGTGCTAAAATAGTTTTTGCTCTGTCTCCTGCAGAAATTCCGGTAGATGTTCCGTTTCCTAAAAGGTCTACTGATACAGTAAAAGCCGTTTCTTTAGGATCACTGCTTCTGCTTACCATTACTTCAAGGCCAAGTTCATCACATCTTTTTTCCGGAAGCGGCATACAGATCAGCCCTCTTCCGTGAAGGGCCATAAAATTGATAATTTCCGGCGTTGTCAGTTCTGCAGCGCAAAGAAAATCGCCTTCATTTTCTCTGTCTTCATCATCTACTACTATGATTATTTTACCATTTTTAAGGTCTTCAATAGCCTCTGGAATAGTATTTAATTTAATATCGGACATTTTTACTTTTTATTTTTGCAAAGATACTCATAAAAATAAGCATCTGCCAACTAATTATGAATGGTTTATTAAGCTTTGGATAAGGAGTTAGCCGCCTCTCTGAAAATCTCGTAAGATCTCAATCTTTTCTGATGATTGTAGATATGTGAATTGATCATCAGTTCATCTACCTGGAATCTTTCCTGAAAATCTGTAAGCTTTTCCTGAATTTCGGACTGATCTCCAATAAAAGTATATCTCAGTTTCTGCAACACCATGGATTTTTCCATCGGTGACCAGATTTCATCCATATCATCCACCGGTGGAGCAAAAGGTTTTCTGTCGTTTCTTATAATATTGATGAATGCCTGGAATAAAGTCGTCGCGATTTTATGAGCTTCCTCAGAAGTTTCAGCTGCTACGCCATTAACACAGGCAATGATATAAGGTTTATCCAGATATTTTGACGGTTCAAAATGCTCTCTGTAGATTTTAAAAGCCATTTCCATCTGCTCAGGAGCAAAATGTCCTGCAAATGCATAAGGCAAACCAAGTTCCGCAGCCAGCCACGCACTGTCTGTACTTGATCCCAGAATATATAATGGAATATCCAGCCCTTCTCCCGGAATGGCACGAACCATTGCATCCGAATTTTCTTTTGAAAAATATCTTTGAAGTTCGAGAATTTGTCTTGGGAACTGTTCATTAATAATCGCAGGATTTCTTCCCAAAGCCTGTGCTGTGAGTCCGTCTGTTCCCGGAGCCCTTCCTAAACCAAGGTCAATTCTTCCCGGAAACAGAGATTCCAGAGTACCAAATTGTTCTGCAATAATCAGAGAACTGTGATTCGGAAGCATAATCCCTCCTGAACCTACTCTGATTTTTTTCGTTCCGTTAGCGATGAAACCTATTAAAACAGAGGTTGCAGAGCTTGCAATACTTTCCATATTGTGGTGTTCTGCCAGCCAGAATCTTTTATAATGTAAATTTTCAGCGTGATTGGCCAGTGATAAGCTGTCCTGAAAAGTATCATGAATGCTTTTGCCCTGCTTTACAGGTGCAAGATCTAAAACAGAAATTTCAAAATTTTTCATGTTATGATGTTAATTTTTCTTTAGTTGAAAAACAAGGCAAATTTAAAACATAAAAACCTCATTAGTTACTTTTTGTAATTAATAAAAACAATTGATCAGTTCAGGGAAAAACTATTGGAATAAAATTTTTGTATACATCGTTTTGTCTATATGATTTTAAAATTAAATAATCATATTAAAAATGTATTTCAACAAAAATAATTCAATAAAAAGAGACATATTTATTATATTCGTATACCAAATTTTAAAAACTTTAATATGAACAAAAAAACAAACAGCCTGTTTTGTAAGCAGATGCTGACAGGAAAAACTGTCTTTATGAGTTTTCTTATTGCTGCTACATTTTCCTCTTGCAGTAAGAACAATGAAGAAATTATTTCCGAAGCACAAACGAATGCCTTCAACGCAGACAATGTAAAAAAGGGACAATTGAACGGCCAGGAAATTACCTATGAAAGAAAAAACGGAATGAATTTTTTCCAGGAAGATATTGTTCTTACTGATAAACAGTTATCCGAAGGAAATGAAGTTAATAAAGGGGGTGCCAGCTATTCAAGATGGCCCAATGGTAAAATTTATTATACCATTGCCAGCAATATGGGTTCTATCAATGTCAATAAAATCAACTCTGCGATCAGCGAGTATAATAATAAAACCAATACTCAGTGGATCTACCGTACCAATCAGTCCAATTATGTTGAATTTATTTTCGGAAGCTCATCAGGATCGGATGGTTGGGCTCATATAGGATATCGGGGCGGAAAACAAACGGTTTCTCTGGATCAGTACATTTCTGTAGGATCAGTGATTCATGAAATGGGACATACGGTAGGACTTTACCATGAGCATACGCGTAAAGACAGAGATCAATATGTAAAAATCCTGTGGAACAATATCCAAAACGGACAATCTTATAATTTCAATATCTATAATTCCGGAACAGATATAGGGCCATTCAATATTAATTCTGTGATGATGTACTGGCCAACCTCTTATTCTAAAAATGGGCTTCCAACAATTACCAGAGCTGATAATAGTAATTTCACTTATAACAGAACCGGATTCACAACCGGAGATATCAATACTATCAATGCGATGTATCCTTAAATTTTTAAGAATCGCTTATTAATCAAAAAAAGAACTCTTACGAGTTCTTTTCCTTTTTATAATTATAGTGATTAATTAAAATCCTGATTTCGTTAAATTCAAAATGACTTGGCAGTGCATTCTTCCACTCGGTTAAAGTTTCGTGTGGATTTTTGTAGAATTCATCTTCAAAAGCTTTGATCTTGTCTGAAGTAATGACTCTGGCAATGTCCAGCAATCCCTGTTCTGCAAATTTGGCAAGGTGTCCGATAACAGTTTCTTTCACCAACCCTCTTTCTAAGGCAATTTCTCCGATAGTTTTCCCCTGTTCAAACAGCTGGAAGGTTAAAACCTGAGAAGGAACTTTAGCAATTTTAAGATTGATTTCCTTATCATTCTTTTCATCTAAAAGTTTCTTTTCCAGTAAGTGAATATCTCTCAGACTGTTCAGATACTCTTCAATATCTTCCAGCCAGTTTTTAAATTCTTCGTTATATTGTTTTAAACCTTTTGCACCTTTTATTTCAGCATAAAATTCTTTTAAAGGATCGAAAATTTTATTTCTGATTTCTGTAAAGAAGAAGTTGACAGCTCCTTTTGATTTGCTTTCAATTTCGGACCATTCTTCTTTTTGTTCAATAAAATGATTAACCTTCTGAAAAATGATACGTTCCAGCTTCTCAAAAATTTTCCCAAGATTGACCGCTTCATGTTTCAACTGAAGATAAAGCTGTTTGGTTTTAACATGATCAATATTTTTAGTGACAATAGAAAGATTATTCCACTCTTCCACTTCTTTCAAAAACCATGTACAGTCTAATGTACGCAATACTTTTCTGATGCTGTAATCATATTTTTCCTGATTCAGAATTGCTTCAACATGATCATTGGCAATAGTATCCGTATGGAAATGCAGAATCCTGTTATCTTTGAAAATAACTTCAGGAGTAATTTTTGATTTCAAAACAATCCCTTCCAGTGTTCTGCAGCGGGATAAAGCCACATACACCTGACCGGCAGTAAAACTTTTCCCGGCATCAATAATGACTTTATCAAACGTTAATCCCTGACTTTTGTGAATGGTAACCGCCCATGCTAATTTTATAGGAAACTGTTCGAAACTTCCCAGCACTTCTTCTTTGATATTTTTATCCGTATCAAGGAAATATTTTTTCTGTTCCCAGGTTTCTCTTTTTACCACAATTTCCCTTTCACTTTCATCCAGAACAACACGGATTTCATTTTCATCCAACCCGATAATCTCGCCCAGTTTTCCGTTAAAATATTTCTTTTCTCCGGAAATATCATTTCGGATAAACATAATCTGGGCTCCTATTTTCAGTTCCAGAAACTGGTCATTAGGAAACTGGTTCTCTTTAAAGTCTCCTACCAGTTTAGCTTCATAAATCTGAGGATCTACTTTTATTTCAGCTAATTTTTCCTGATTAATCTCATCTGCCATTTTGTTGTGAGAACACAGATACACATAGGATTCTTTTCCCATATCAAAGTCAGGATCATACCTTTCATTGAGATGATTAAAATCTATATTATCCACATCACCGTCACGGATCGCATTCAGAATTTCCAGAAACTCTTCATCAGACTGTCTGTATACTTTTGTCAGCTCAATGGTAACAATAGGAATTTCCTTAATGGCGTGGCTGTCAAAAAAGAAGGGTGAATTGTAATACATTTTCAGGATATGCTCATCCCTTACCACCGGAGGAAGCTGAAACAAATCTCCAATAAAAAGCATCTGTACCCCTCCAAATCTCTGATTATTCCTTCTGATGAATCTCAAAGAGAAATCCATCATATCCAAAACATCAGCTCTCAGCATTGAAACCTCATCGATAATAATGATTTCAACCTCTCTCAGAAGTTTCAGTTTATCTTTGCGGTATTTAAAATGAGGCATCAGATCGGCAATATTATTGGCCAAACTGGTATCTATCCTTTCTGTAGTAGGAAGAAAGGTTCTTAACGGCAGCCCAAACATGGAATGGATTGTTACTCCTCCTGCATTAATGGCAGCAATTCCCGTGGGAGCCACTACAATATGCTTTTTCTTTGTACGCCTTACAAAATCATTAAGAAATGTCGTCTTTCCTGTTCCGGCTTTCCCGGTTAAAAAAACGCTTCTGTTGGTATATTCTATTAAGTCAAAAAAATGATTATTCATCTTCGTCAAAAATACGGAAATGAATTTGAATTTCTTACCTTGGCATAAGTTTTGAAAAATTATAAAAAAGAAAACGTTTATTGTGAAAAAATTATTCTTTCATATTCCGGCAATAGTACTGTGTTCTACATTAACATTGGTTTCATGTAATACATCAAAGAATGCCAATACCAATCTTCCTATTGATATTGCAGACAGGCCTGCTGACGCAGAAAGTCAGAAATACGAACAGGCACAGCTGGATAGATTAAAAGCTTCCATTGAATCTGAAGTATCAGGAGAAAAATGTACGGATGCGAGTGAATGGACATTTGCTCCTATGGGGTCAAAATCCTGTGGCGGCCCTCAGCAATACATTGCCTATCCTAAGAAAATAGAAGAGACTTTCCTGCAAAGAGTGAATGAGTATACGGATAAAGTGAAAGCTTTTAATGAAAAGTATAATATTGCGTCTGACTGTATGATGATCACGCCGCCTACGTCTGTCAAATGTGTCAATGGCAAGATCAGACTTATTACACCGGACAATAATTAACAATAAAGCAAAGGTTCTATATCAAATCGAAAAAGCTCTGTTTCAGAACAGAGCTTTTATATTTATTTTGTCCCGTCCTAAAATAAGTTGACACTTAATCAACTTATATTAT
>NZ_SDLV01000017.1 GCF_004916905.1 Chryseobacterium candidae | reverse complement strand
ATCCAAGCCTTAACTTTTTAACTTACACACTTTTCGGAATAGTGTCAAATTTAAACAGATTGAAAATTAATTTTTTGTTAATCTTAAAAAAAGCTTGTTTTTCCCGCCGCTGATGCCAATTTCGGAACTTACAACAATGTCAGCTTCTGTAGTGAAAGATCTTAGATTGCCTGTTGTTTTATCTACAAGTACAGTTGTAATTACAGCTCCTTCAGTATTATTAGTGCCACCAAAATCATACATTACGCTCCATGTATCTTGTAATAGGTTTGTATTTTTGATAGAGTATGTTCCACTGTTGCCGCTTCCTGAACCTACTCCCCAATATGAATAAGATATCATGACTTGATTGGCACCATATTTTTGTTTAACTTCAAGTTTTTGACTTGCCGTGGTTCCGTTGTATCTTACGCAGAAATTTCCCCCATCAAAACAGGTTACAGAAGCAGTAGGAGTTGTTCCGTCAATATTATATCCTGCAGAGGTTGTGCTTCCAGAAGGTGTAACTGTTCCAGCGCCAATATTAGACGTAGTACATGGTAGTCCTGTGTAAAATGGGATTAAAGTGGAATTAATTTCGATGTTACTTTCTGAGGGTGAACTTACCGTCGGAGTTCCTGTCACCGAAAAATAAAGATAACCATTACCTATGGCCAATGTTCCTGGATTTAATTTAAAAAGCAAACCGTTCATCGTAGTGGTTGTTCCTCCTGCGTAATTTCCACCGTTTCCATCAGAATATGGAATGGCCAGAGTTCCTGTATATGGCACACCTGAAGTATAAGTTGGAGGATTAAGAGATGCTGATCCACAGTTAATTTGTGATAATAAAGGGGAAACAAGGGTAGAGTTTTGGAAAGATCTCCACTCAGAGCCATTCCAAAATACATATCCAATGTAAGAAAGTCCGGCTGCGCCCGTATTGTATACCAAAAGCCCATTAGCGGGTGATGCTATTGTTGTTGTATCTGTAGCACTTGTTAAAGCAACTCTTGGCAAAAGTACTCCTTTATCTGGTGCAGTAATGTCCAAAACTGATGAGGCCGAAGGCTGAACAGTTCCTATTCCAACGACTCCTTCAGAGGTCACTATAAAATCATTTGACTGTTGTGTAGGTATAGGGAGTCCTGAAGAAGGATTGTCTTTTGCTCCATCTACGTGAAAAGTTCCTTGAGGATTTGTTGTATTAATTCCCACTTGTCCTAGCAAGCTGCTATAGACTGAAAGTATTGTTGCTATCGATAATATTTTTTTCATAGTATTTTAATTATTCTTTTTCATAAAGCTTTGATTTATGACATAAAAAACAGGAAAGAATTTTTATTCAAATTATATACACTCATTCACTTGGAAATAAGTTATTCCATTATCATATATTATTAATACTTTGGCTGGATTGGGTATCCTTATTAATTTGAGTATTTGTTATTGGATTTAACAGAAATAGGTTTTATTGTTCTTGCACATGAGCAGGAAGCACTATAAGGATGCTGGAAGAATCAAGTGACGCTAAAACAATACCCACCTGATTATACGTATAAAGAGTACAAAAAGCTCTCCTAAGTAAAATCATTATTTTTATCATTTGTGTATTATAATTGTTCTTTATTTTAAAGATTATTATGGAAACAAAATTAGAATTTCGGGTAAACAAAACAAATAGTAGATTTACATCATTTTTATTTGTTACTTAAAGCCATATAGATAATGAAAAATAAATGTAACTTTTTTCAGGAGCAATCAATCCATTGAACGTTTGCAATTTTCCTTTGTCCATTATTGTCAATATTTATCTCATGAAAAATTATACTGATGAGCATTATGTACAGAAAATTTCTTCAGTGATAAATAATAATCCCGGCCGCCTTCAAAGGCGGCCGGGGTTATTGAGGCTAAAAAACTGGATTAAGGATGTTCATTTCTCGCTCTGATGACCAGATTGACTAAATCTGAGCCGCCACTTGCAAAATTATCGCTTGGATTATGCGCGCTTTGAGTCGCTACAGCATACGGAGAGCCGTCCCAATATCCCCAGAAAGGGCCTCCGCTTTGTCCGGGCCATATATCAGCTTTATGGCTCATGCTTTCGTTGTCATCGGCACTCCAGAAATCTCCATCCAGGGCAATACCAGTCTGGTAGGTTGGTCGTTGCGTTCCTGTAAGGTCTCCCGGATAGCCTGCGTGGGTCCAGTAGGCGCCTCCGTCCCATGAATCGGAATAGGATTTTGAACCGAGCCATCCTGTGCTGTTTCCGATAGGTCTGTCCAATACAATCACTACATAATCATATTGTATTTCTGTAGAGTCAATAGAAGGTCCGGCAACTTTATATTTGTAGTACGTTAAGGTACCCCAGGCAGTTCCGTAAGGAGCACTTCCGTTGTAATACATCGGAGTGAATTTCAGCCATCCTGTTGTATTATTAGGCTGCCAGTCAACGATATGAGAACACGTAAGAAGGTGTCTTGGGCCAATCATCACGCCGCTTCCTGAACCGAGAGAGCTTTCTACTCTGCCAACACATCTCCATGGATAAGCAGTAGAATTATATACTTTTCTTTGATCTGCTCCGAAAATAGTTCTTGCATTCTCTGGAGTAAGGAAAGAATCCCTTTCAATGAATTTGGGTTTACGGTCTCTTTTCGGTTCAAGCTTTGGATTGTACTCAAAATCAGCATGGTTAGGGTAGAAGTGATCCGTTTCCAGTGCTCGGTTTTCTGCTGTTTTTTCGTCCATAGGCATTCCTATTGTTTTCATCCCTTTAGGAAAAGTTCTTCCGTTAATGGTTTCCATAGCGGGAGCCAGCTTAAATAGTTTTTCAACTGTTTCAGGTTTTTCTGCCGATTTTGCTTTAACATTTCGGAGTCTTGACACTTCTTCAGCGGTCATTGGGTTGTTGTTTTCAATTTTTGACATGATTATTATTTTTAATCTGGTATATTCCTACTCTTTTGATGGCTTTTCGGATTCCGCCGGTAATGGTTATTGGTTAAGTGAATATTTTTTGTGAAAATTCTGCAGTGATGCTTTCTGTCTGGTTGATCTGGGCTGCTCCCATAGCAGCCAGTGCCATAGCAACTTGTTTATCAAGCGTTTTTCGGACGATGTTTCCATTGGTAGCACGCAATATTTTACAGAAATGATAGGTGAAATACCCTCGTATTTGTCCGCTCATATTGCCTTCCATTGATACCTGGTTGTCTTTCGCTGCAGCCCATAATGTATGATTCATTCCGGCAACAGGAACGAGAGCCTTAGTAAGCACAGTTGATTTTTTTGAACTTTTAGAAACTTCCATTTCACTGGCGTAAGTCATATAAAATTCATCCTCAAGCATAGGAGGAATGTAACGGGCGGTTTCGTTGAGAAAATCTGCTTCCAGCCCCAGATCTATTTTTCGGGTTCCTGTTCCGGAGTAACAGCAATCAAAGATAACCTCCATATTCACCCCTGCTTTTAGCTTGCTGAGAACTGCTTTAAAATCATCATCACGAATAACTCCACTACTGGCATAATCGTGCGGACAGACCGCTTCGTCCAGACCATCCAGTTCAAGATCAGATCCGATATTGGCCACTCTGGTTCCGTGTCCTGAATAATAAAAAACCAGAGAATCTCCTTTTACACTTGTGCTGATCATGGATTTCAGATAGTTCAATATATTCGCTCTTGTTGCATTTTGATTGGTCAGGATTTTAATCTTCGCGGGACTAAAACCACAGATCACCAACGTATTTGCCATATCTCGCGCATCATTTACACAGCCATTAAGGTCCGGACCTCCGTATCCTATGGGTGCATAATCATTAATTCCTACAATAAGTGCTTTTTTCATTGTATTAGTTTTAAAAATATTCCCTACTCTGTTCCGGCTTTTCGGGTGCTGCCTTTCTGTGTTTTTTTCTATGACAAAATTCCGTCATTCTGAAAGACAAAAACAGAGGGAAAAACTGTATTTTGAAAAAGGAAAAACACCTTTTTTGTTTGCATATGAGTGAGTTATGTAATGAAAATCCGGCAGCTTGAAAAGCTGCCGGATAGGTAAATAGAATGTAAAGATGTTTATTTTTCTGGTAATAAATAAGATTAAAAATTAAGTTAGCACAGATCATGTTTCAAAGCAAAAAGTACCAGACCTGCTCTGTTTTTTATATCCAGCTTTACAAAAACCGAGTCTCTGTAGCCGTCAATTGTTTTTGGGCTGAGGCACATTTTGTCAGCTATTTCTTTGTAAGTGAGTTCACTGCAGGCCCATTTGATAAATTCTTTCTCCCTGTCTTTCAGCTCGGAAAGTAAAGAGGCATTTTTAGCTTCTTCTGTTTTTACTTTCAATAACTTTTGAGCCACAAAATCAGTATAAAAGCTGCCTTTTTCAAATACCGTATCAATAGCCTGGAAAAGAATGGAGGGCTGCATGTCTTTCAGCAGATAGCCTTTAGCGCCTGCCTTTAACATTTTAATCAGTATTCTTTCATCATCATCCATTGTCAGGGCAATGACTTTAATATCAGGGTAATGTTCTGTAAGCCATTCTGTAGTTTCTATACCATTTTTATAAGGCATATTAACATCCATCAGTACCACAGCTGGTAATTCAGAAGCCTTTTCCACATCTGCAATAAATTCTTCTCCATTGGGATGATTCATAATGACCCGATATTGAGTATTTTCTGTGATCATATTCTCCAGTGCTTTGGAGATTAAAGTATGATCATCAACGATCGCTATGGGAATAGTTTTCATAATAAATTTTTATGATAGGTTATCAAGGTTTGTGTTCCTTTATTCAGTTCTGATTGTATAGACAGTTCAGCATGAATCAGTTTGGCTCTCAGCTCCATGTTTTTTAATCCTGAGCCATCCTGAATGCTGTTGGTATCAAAGCCTCTTCCGTTGTCGGAGATACTGATGTGTAATTTTTCACAGTCATCCTCCATTTGTATGGAAACATTTTTAGCTCTGGAATGTTTCAGCACATTGTTGATGCTTTCCTGGATAATCCTGAAGAGGATCAGGCCATGTTTTGGAGAAATATCAATATCCTGTTTTTGAGTGATGAATTCTATTTGTAATAAATTCAGTTTTTTAATCCTCTGAACCTCTCTTTCAATGGATTCTGCCAGTCCGAAATGAATGATCTGTTCAGTGATTAATGTTTTAGACAGGTTTCTTATGTCCTGTATACATTCTCCCAATAATTCATTCAGCTCGATGAGGTCTTCTTTTTCTGAATTCCGGAGCTTGGTAATCAGCTGGTTTTGGCGCAAACGAACTACGGAAAGCTTCTGACCCAGATCATCATGCAATTCCTGGCCGATATAATTAAGAGTCTGTTCTTTCATTTCTACCTGTGAAGTGGCCAGTTCCTTTTCAAACCGTAGGTCTTTTTCTTTTTGTTCAATCAGCAGCGTTGTTTTTTTCTTGATAAAGACCGCATAAATGAAGATCATTGTTAAAACGATGATAAATAAAGTAACCGTAAAGATGATGACCAGATTATTCTCTTCCATTTGAAAAGGATTTATCTTATTCTTTCCTGTTTGTTCCAGATTAAACCTAATATGAGTATCCCATTACTGATCAGATTCAGCATAAATAAAATAAAGAAATAAATAGTCTCCGAAACAGTAGTTCTGAAAAAAAATATCGGAATACTTCCAATGAAAAATAGTAGTAAAGCTACTGATATCCAGAATGGTAAATAGTTTTTAATTTCTAGTATTTTATCGGAGTTAAAAGTTTGGTACAGAAACAAAATAATTGAAAATAGTAACAGAAGAATATCTACATACAGCATAGTAAAAGAAAAATGATGAAGCAGATCATCTTCTGTGTAAAACATAACCACAATATTGAGAAAAAAAAGAAACAGAATGATGGCCTGTATCTTTTTGAGTATCGGAACATACAGTAATTGGTAATAATAAAATAAGTATAGAAAGAATACGATCATTAAAAAGCCAATTACATAAAATATATCCGTAGGCAGATTGGTCAGCCTGAAATAGAAGTAACAGGAAACATCAATCAGGGAAAACAACATATATCCTATGATAAAAAATAAATTCTCCTTTCCGGTTTTTCTATATTTTATAATCATTAGAATCATCACGACAATGGATATGACGATCGATATCTGTTTCCCTGTTTCAATATTCCAGTTCATAATTTTGTATTTTTATGGCATTGTTCCTGACAATGTTTTTGGCGGCGGCGCCAGATTGGTCATGTTCATAGATTCTATAGAAGATACATCTGTATTTTCTTCGGTGGCAGCTGACCTGGACATCGCTTTCTCCCTTTCTCTTTTTTGGGTCGTAGGAACTAAAAATATAGTCTGATAGCCTGCATATTCGGGTTTTGCCATTCTGTTTTTAGGATGATTCATCGGGTATTTCCCCATATAAATTCTGATTCCTGGATTTTTTAATTTTTGTTTTCTGGCATTTTCTTTTACGTATTTAATATATCCTTCCATATCTTCCAGCGAGAACCAGTACCATCGTGAATCGGGTTCGCCGTTTCTGTACTTCATGAGAATTTCATGATTGGTTCTGGTATATTCATCAAAAAGAACCCGGCCTTCACGATAGCTGATCAGTTTCTTTTTATAACTATTGCTAACGGGTTCTTTAGGTGGTTCGGAGCAACCGGTACAGCTTAGCAGGCAAAAAGCCAGAGTAAGCGCTGCACACAAGGGAGTTAAAATCTTAGTAAAAAAGTAAGTTTTCATTTTTATGGTGTTTAATTTATTGAACAAAATTAGCTAACGGCACAACTATAAAAAAGAGGGAAAACACTGTTTTTTATCCTTTACTAAATTTACGACTTTTTGATATTCAGGGGGATAGTATGTACTGGTTTATTTTTATAAAATATTCCCATTGTATCGGTCATCATAAATAAGTCTTATGATATTTTGCTTAAAAAAAGACCGGAAAGTTAATTTCCGGTCCTGCTAAACAAGATTAAGTGTAAAATTTAGCCTTTACAGGCAAAAGGATAATTCAAATGTGAACAGATTTTTATTGATTCTTAATCTATGTTTAAGGGAATTGATAGTAATGGTATTTTATTCTTATAGGCCATGATGGCTGTTTTGCTTCTATGGAAAAGAGATTCTACAAAATTGTATTGATAAGGAATCATGGTTAAAAGGTCTGGGCTGCTCAGTCTTATTTCCTCTTCAATCGCCTTAATCACTTCGATAGATTGAATCATTTTAAAGCTGTATTTAATATCATCCAGATCATACCCGGAATTCAGGTCGATATCATGAATAACCTCAGTAAAATCTTCTAAACTTTCACTTACATTGAAAACCTCAACTTCAGCATTAAAATCATTAATGAAATAATAAATGTCATTCATAGAAGACCAGGTCATACTTTTGTGCGTATCATATGCAAAAAGAATTTTTCTGATCCCTGTGTATTCTATGTGCGCAGGAACAATGAGTATTGGTTTTTTAATTCTGTGAATTGCCTTCGTTACACGGTTTCCTAAAAGCTTTTGTTCCAAAGTTTTCTCCGCCATTCCCATCACGACAAAATCACATCCGCATAGCTGTATACATTTTTCAAGCTCTTCAATAAAATTACCGGAAGCCAGATGATATTGGGTTTCAACAGCATATAATCTTTTAAGCTCCGCGGCCTTATCCTCTATTTTTTTCTGATTTTTAAGCGTTTGAGCGTAGAAAAAATCAGCTGAAACCTGTGCGTTCAGAGCATGGATGGAAACAGTTTGAAGATTGAAAAGCACAATCCTGTATGTATTTTCTTTAGCCATAGAAGAAGCATAATGAGTGGCGTTTTCAGCTTCCTGGGAAAAATCTGTGCAGACAATTATTGTTTTCATTGTACCGGATTTAATACCACAAAACTATGATAGACCGTCATTACCTTACTATAAAAATAGGGTGATGTTGCATAAAATGATGATGAAATGTCTTTTTCAGGTGATGAACCGTCACATTCATTTTAACGCTGCTATTTTACGTTTCAGGTATCGTTTTGGCGGTCTCGTCTAAAATAGAAGATACTCATAGAAAATCTATTTCTATATTTACATTCATAAAGTCCCGGATATGAATAGGATTTCTACCATCAGAAAAAATATAGTACGGAATAAGAAGATTCTTTCCACCATGAAAAGAAGGCTGGTGATCTGGGCGGTTGCAGTGGTTACCTTCTGTGTTTTCTCTTACCTTATCGATCCCTTTGATCCCGTTTGGAAAGGCTATCTGGATGCTCCGCTAAAGATGATTCTGGAAGATGCTACATGGATTATCTTTTTTTCAATCATTATTTCGGAGGTAAGTATATTTATAGACAGAACACTCAATAAGTGGCTTCCCTGGAGAAACAGGACCATAAAGCGATTGTTCATCCAATGTTTGCTTCAGATCGTGGGAAGTGTTTTGATTGTGATTATTATTAATGCAATCGTAGACGGTACTTCAGTCACGTTACCTGAGATGGATACCCGCAAAGAATATACACTTCTGGGACAATGGATTGCAACTAATATTGTCATATCATTGATTATCAGTGCGTTTAATACCGTGGATTATTTATTGGAAAACTGGAAAAAAACAGCAGTAGAAGCTGCCCAGCACAAACTGAGAGCTTCCAAACATAAACAGGCAGCCATGGCAGCAGAGCTTCAGGCTCTTAAGCTTCAGATAGATCCCCATTTTATTTTCAATAACTTAAGTGTTCTTTCTGAGCTTATTCTGGAAGATCAACAGTTAGGTTACGATTATTCCGAGAAATTTGCGAGAGTATACCGGTACCTGCTGGTTAATTCCAAAAAAGACATAATCGCAGTAGAAGAGGAATTGAAGTTTTTAGAATCCTACATCTTTCTGATTGAAAAAAGAATAGGTGAAGGCGTTATATTCAAAATAGATATTCAGGAAGAGTACAGATCCAGATTTACCCTTCCGCTGTCTTTACAGTTGCTTGTTGAAAATGCTATTAAGCATAATCAGACATCCAAAGTAAACCCTCTGGAAATTCACGTTTATACAAACCCTGAAGGAGAGCTGGTAGTCTCTAATACATTTCTGCCTTTGATCAATAAGCCGGATTCCTCAGGAGTAGGGCTTACCAATATCATTGCACGGTACGAAATCTTAGGATATCCTAAACCTGTGATAGAAAAAACTGAAGATAAATTTATTGTAAAACTCCCATTGATATGAAGATTAATAAAGTTTTAATCGTTGAAGACGAAAGACCCAATGCAGACAGATTAAAAAGACTGTTGTTGAAGTTAAGACCCCATATTGAAATCCTGTCCGTGGAAGATTCAATAACCTCAGCAGTACACTGGCTGGAAAATAATGTCGTTCCCGACGTGATCATGATGGATGTACGCCTTGCCGATGGCCTCAGCTTTGAAATATTTAATAAGCATGAAGTTAAAAGTGCAGTCATATTCACCACAGCCTATGATGAATATGCAGTACAGGCATTCAAATACAACAGTGTAGATTACCTTCTGAAACCTATCGAGGAAGAAGAACTGGATGCTGCTTTAAAACGCTACGAGACCTTTATGGAAGCCGTTCCGGTAGTAGGAACAGCTATTGAGGGACTTCTTAATTATATCCAGCCTAAAGACTACAGAAAACGTTTTCTGATTGCCCATAGAGACGGATATAAAACCGTTTTGGCGGAAGACATCCTATACTTCTATACCGAATTGGGAATCAGCAAAGCCATGCTGAATACCGGAGTCGTTGAGAATGTTCCGCAAACCCTTGAAGAACTTGAAAAACAGTTGGATCCTAAATTCTTTTTCCGCGCCAACAGACAATTTATTATTCATATCAATTCCGTAAAGCAGATTTTTAATCATTTTAATGGAAAATTAAAACTGGAGCTGAGGAAACACCCTGAGATGGAAGTCATTGTAAGCAGAGAAAAAGCTTCCATTTTCAAATCCTGGATGGATTATTAATTTCATAAAAATACAGACAAGACTGTCTCAAAAGTCAAATAATTTGACCTATGTCATTCTGACGAAGGAAGAATCTCATTAATATCCAAATACATGAGATTCTTCACTACATTTATGAACTTCGTTCGCAGACTTTCAGTCTGTGTTCAGAATGACACTTTTGAGACACCCTCTTTTTCGTTTTACTTGTGAAATCCATTAGTTTATCCTTAATAATTTCACTCTTATTTCCACATGAAAATCTCTTTTTTATCATAATTATAAAGGAAAATAGCTTCTTTCCTTTCATTTTTCCTATCATACGTTTCACCTGCGATTAATGACACTTCACCCAACTTCTGAATGAATATCACCATAAGATGAAGTTATTTTGCTCCTGTAAAATTTAAAAACCAATGTTATGAATTACAGAAAAGGATATCTGGTACTTTCTCTTACTGCAGCAGCGATATTGTACTCATGCGGTTCCGGGAACGGCCAGGAAAATGCCCAGCAGATGCAGCAGGCATTGCCCACAGATTTTATCCAGGTGAAGGCCGGAGATGCAGACGTGTCTACAGGATATCCAGGAAGCATAGAAGGGCAGGACAATGTGGATATTAAAGCGCAGGTGACTGGTTATCTGGAAGCAGTATATATCAAAGAAGGACAGTATGTGAGCAAAGGACAGACCCTTTTCAGAATAAGCCCATCCGTATACAATGAGCAGGTAAATACCAACGAAGCAGCCTTGAAATCAGCGTTGGCTGCACAGGAAACAGCAAAACTTGAAGTAGAAAAACTGAAACCTCTGGTAGAAGGAAAAGTAGTTTCCGAGATGCAGCTGAAAACCGCACAGGCAAATTATAAAGCAGCATCAGCGCAGGTAGCACAGGCACAGTCATCATTGGGGTCATCAAAAATCAATGCCAGTTTTACCTACATCAAAGCACCGGTGAGTGGGTACATAGGAAGGATTCCAAACAGAGTAGGAAACCTCATCAGTCCGTCTGATGCTTCTCCTTTGACAACACTTTCAAGCATAAACAGCGTGAATGTGTATTTCTCAATGAATGAAGCTGATTTTATTGCCCACAGCAGAGCATCGGCATCAGGAAATACAGCAGAAAATGTAGAGCTTATTCTGGCAGACGGTTCCACCTATTCTCTTAAAGGAAAACTTGAACATGCCAGCGGAAACTTCGACAGAAATACCGGAAGTATTCAGATGAAAGCCGTTTTTCAAAATCCGGATAAACTATTAAGAGCCGGAGGAACAGCCAGAGTGATGATTCACAATGTCTTAAATGGTGTGGTTAAACTTCCGAAAACATCCGTGAAAGATATTCAGGACAGATTCTTTGTCTATAAACTGAATGGTAAGGATAAAGTGAAAATGACTCAGATTACCGTTTCAGGAAGTACATCGCAGGATTATTTTATCAAAGAAGGAGTGAATGCAGGAGATAAGATTGCCATTAACAGAATTGATGCTCTTATAGACGGAGCACAGGTGGTGGCACATACCGTCCCTTTGAAATAGTTGTATAACCATTCTTAGAAAATTCAAAAATGTTAAAAAAGATCATAGACCGTCCTGTACTGGCGACGGTAATATCCCTTATTATTGTTATTTTAGGGATTATAGGATTAAACCAGCTGGCGGTAACCAGATTTCCGGACATTTCTCCGCCTACCATCACCGTTTCAGGATCGTATCCCGGAGGAAACAGTGAAACCGTGATCCGTTCCGTGGTAACTCCGCTGGAAGAGCAGATCAATGGAGTGGAAGACATGGAATACATGAAATCCACAGCAAGTAATGATGGTACATTTTCCATCTCCATTATATTCAAACAGGGAGTGAATGCCGATCAGGCAGCGGTAAACGTACAAAACAGAGTACAGCAGGCTACCCCGATACTTCCTCAGGAGGTAGTGAGGATGGGATTGACCACCTCCAAGCAGCAGAACAGTATGGTGCTGATTTTCAATATTTATACTGAAGATAATAAGCAATACGATGAAACTTTCCTTCAGAACTATGCGAATATCAACCTTATTCCACAGGTAAAAAGGGTAAAGGGAGTAGGACAGGCCATGGTATTCGGGATTAAAGATTATTCCATGAGAATATGGCTTAATCCTCAGAAAATGTCATCGTACGGGCTTGAACCGGCAGATGTTTCCAGAGCGATTGCAGACCACAGTTTGGAATCCGCTCCGGGTAAACTGGGAGAAGAATCTGATGCAGCCTTAGAATATGTAATCCGCTATAAAGGAAAAAAGAACAAGCCGGAACAATATGAAAATATTATTGTTAAAAATACCGGAAGCCAGGTCATCAGGCTTAAAGATGTTGCCCGTGTGGAATTCGGAGCCATTTCAAATACGGGAGATAACCTTTCCAATGGGAAAAATGCGGTTACTGTTGCGATCATGCAGACTACAGGATCCAATGCCAATCAGATTGAGATAGGCGTAAACAAAGCCCTTGACCAGTTATCAAAATCATTCCCTCCGGGTATCAAATACACAAAGGTTATGAGTACCAAAGAAAGATTGGATGAGGCTACAGGACAGGTGAAATCTACTTTGATAGAAGCATTTATTCTTGTATTTATAGTCGTGTTTATCTTCCTGCAGGATTTCAGATCTACCATTATTCCTGCAGTGGCAGTTCCGGTGGCGATTATCGGTACTTTCTTCTTCCTTCTGGTCTTAGGATTCACCATTAATGTCTTGACGCTTTTTGCCCTTGTGCTGGCCATCGGTATTGTGGTGGATGATGCTATTGTAGTGGTAGAAGCTGTCCACAGTAATATGGAAGGGACAGACCTTTCAGGTAGAGAGGCTACTCACAAGGCGATGAGTGAGATTACAGGAGCGGTTATTTCAATCACATTGGTGATGTCGGCAGTATTTATTCCAATCGGATTTATGTCAGGTTCAGCAGGGTTATTCTATAAGCAGTTTGCCTATACATTAGCAATTGCCATTATCATTTCAGCGGTCAATGCATTGACGTTAACTCCGGCTTTATGTGCGGTATTTTTGAAAAATAACCATGCAGGAGAAGGAGAGAAACCAAAAGGATTCGGGCAAAGATTTGCGGTAGCATTCAATGCAGGGTTTAATAATATGACTAACCGTTATGCAAAAGGAGTCCGTTTCTTAATAGGAAGAAAATGGATTGCAGGAGGATTAATTGTAGCCGTTATCGGTGTTGCTGGCTGGCTGATGTCAAGCACCCCTAAAAGTTTTGTACCAATGGAAGATGACGGATTCTTTATGTACACTTTAAGCATGCCTCCCGGGACAGCATTGACCAAAACGACAGAAGTTTCCAACAAGATCAATAAAATCTTAAAAGGAGTAGATGCCGTTCAGGAAAATACTTCCATTACAGGATATAACCTTCTTAGCAACAGTGCTGGACCCGCGTATGCGATGGGATTTGTTAAGCTGAAACCTAAAAAAGAAAGAGGCGAAGTTCAGGATATTCAGGAAGTGGTAGATATGGCAACTGCAAAATTGGGCGTGATTAAAGAAGGAAGTGTAATGACTTTCAGAATGCCTCCGGTAGAAGGATACGGAATGACAAATGACGCAGAAATAGTGCTTCAGGACCGTATGGGAAGAGATCCTCAGGTTCTTAAAGCCAAAGCCGATGAACTGATTGGCCAGCTGATGCAGGTTCCGGAAGTGGCATTTGCCTACACCATGTTCAGGGCAGATTATCCTCAGATGGAGCTTGAAGTAAATGAAGATAAAGCAAAACAATTGGGAGTAAGTATTTCAAACCTGTTGGGAACCGTTCAGACCTATTTCTCAGGAGATCAGTCTCAGAATTTCTCAAGATTCGGGAAGTTTTACAGAGTGAATATTAAAGCGGACGGAGTTTTCAGAATGGATGAGCAGGCGTTCAACGATATTTTCGTAAAGAATGAAAAAGGAGATATGGTACCGGTAAATACATTAATCACTTTGAAAAAAGTCTACGGTCCGGAATCCGTTCAGCGTTATAACCTTTACAACTCATTAAATATCAACGTATCACCAAAACCCGGAGTAAGTAACGGAGAGTTGATGGGGAAACTGGAACAAACCTTAAGCAAATTGCCATCTGACTACAGTTATGAGTGGACAGGCTTGAGTCTGGAAGAAAAATCAGCAGGAAATCAGACGATTGCCATCTTTGGACTGTGTTTGCTTTTTGTATATCTGTTGCTGGCAGCTCAATATGAAAGTTATATTCTTCCTCTGGCCGTAATGCTTTCCATCCCAACAGGAATTGTAGGAGCATTCTTAGGAATAAAAGCAATCGGGCTGGATAATAATATCTATGTACAGGTAGGATTGATCATGCTTATCGGGCTTTTGGCCAAAAACGCAATCCTGATTGTAGAATTTGCCATACAAAGGCGAAAAGCAGGGCTTTCCATTCTGGATTCTGCATTGGAAGGAGCAAAGGCAAGATTACGTCCCATTATCATGACTTCACTAGCTTTTATTGCCGGAATGATTCCGCTGATGATTTCTACAGGAGGAATGGCTTCAGGAAATAAATCCATCAGTACAAGTGCTGCCATGGGAATGTTGAGCGGAGTGGTTTTAGGTGTTTTTGTAATTCCTGTACTCTACATGTTCTTTCAGTATCTGGATGAGAAGTTCTCTGCCAAAAAGAAGTATAATACGATAGAAAATCAATTGACCAATGAGAATATTTAATATAAAGAATTTCCTTATTTCAGTCGCAATGGCATCACTGCTGATGTCTTGTGCCGTAGGAAAAAAATATACAAGAACAGATCTTCAGATTCCCGGAACCTACAAAGAATCTGTACAGGTAACAGGAGATACTGTAGTGCTTCCGTGGAAAACGTTCTTCAAAGATCCCAAACTGATTGGCTTAATAGATAAAGCCCTTTCAAGAAACAACGAAGTAAATGTCGCTTTGAAAAACATAGAACAGCTGGATCTGATCTATAAACAGGCTAAATTAGGCCTGATGCCAACACTGGACTTCACTGCAGGAACAAACAGAAGCTGGGCATCTGCCAATACGCTTAACGGATCTCTGAACGAACAGTTTGTGGGAACAAAATACATAGATGATTTCAGTGCTGCACTGAGGCTTTCCTGGGAAGTAGACATTTGGGGAAAAGCTAAAATGCAGAAAGAATCCGCAGCAGCAGAATATTTTGGGCAAAAAGAAAATTTAAATGCCATCAAAAGCAGAATCGTAGTTCAGGTAGCTCAGGCTTATTATAATCTGATCAGTCTGGACGAACAACTGAAAATAGCAGAACAAAATATTGAGTTAAGCAATAACACGCTTACAATGATGAACCTTCAGTTTAAAGCAGGACAGATTAATTCATTGGCCGTTCAGCAATCGGAAGCACAGAAGAAAACAGCCGAGCTGCTGATCCCTTTGGCAAAACAGAATATTTCTATACAGGAAAATGCGTTGAGTATTCTTTGTGGAGAATATCCGGCAAAAGTAGAAAGAGAAGGAAACCTTAAAACAATGATTCCTGAAAACAGATTGTCTGAAGGATTACCGGCACAGCTGCTGAGCAGAAGACCAGATCTGAAAATGGCAGAGTTCAACGTGATCAGCTTAAACTCCAAAACCGGACTGGCAAAAGCAGCCATGTATCCAAGTATAAGTCTTAGCCCGCAAATAGGAGTAAATTCCAATAAGTTCAGCTCCTGGTTTGATATTCCCGGATCTATTACCAAAGCAATCGCAGCCAATCTGGCCGCACCGATTTTTCAGAAAAAAGAACTGAAAACAGCTTACGAAACAGCTTTGATTGAACAGGAAAAAGCAGCCATCAGTTTTAAGCAATCTGTAATGACTGCCGTGGGAGAGGTTTCCGATGCTATGGCGAAATCTAAAGGTTCTTCAGAAAGACTGCAGCTTTTAGAACAGAGAACAGCCATTCTGAACAAAGGAATCAATGATGCACTGAAGCTGTATAAAAGTGGTATGGCAACCTATCTGGAAGTTATTACCGCCCAGAACAATAAACTTCAGAATGATCTGGAAGCCATCAACGTTACCCTTGAAAAATTAAATGCTGAGGTAGATCTTTACAGGGCACTTGGCGGTGGAGTACAGTAAAATATACCTTAAAAATAATAAAGGAAACTATGGTATGTAGTTTCCTTTTTGCTGTTTTGAGGCATCAATACAACTCAATTTTTACAACAGGTACAGAATTTGCAATGAAGTGATGAAATTTTACATTCACAAAATCAATCGGTTATAAAAATTTTCCTCTTTTTTATAAAAAAGTATGCAAGATTTTCAGAAAACATGATTTATATAGATGAGTACTCGAAAATAATTAATGTTTAACGAAAATGTAATGCAATGAAAAAATTAACAGTACCCCGATTTTTTATGACAGTTTTAATGGTTTTGGCAGGATTGGCCTTATTCTCTTGTAATGATAACGATGGACCAGACATTCCACCTGTAAAAATGGAAGAATTACCAGGGAACTATAAAGGAAAACTGATTATTGTACAGGGAAATACCAAAAGAGAAGGAATAAAAGAATTCAAAGTAAAGAAAGATACGATCTCTTTTGCCGAATTTCCAATAAGTGAAATTGTAAAAACAGTCGTAAAGGATCCTGCAAAAGCAGAAAATGCCATGAAATCAATGGGAAAGGTGAACTATGATATTAAATATGCAGCAGTGATCAATACCGCAAATAATGTGATAGAGCTTACCCTTACCCCAAAAACAATGGAGCTTCAGATTCCGGTAGACGGAGTGAATAAAAAGACAGTTGTGGAATTCGTTTCTAAGCAAAAAGGATATTATGTAGGGATGGATAGAACGCTCAGATATGCGCTCACAGCAGACAAAATTACAGTAGACGGAACAGTGGTTACTCCTTATGAAGTGATCGATTATAATTTTCCGTTCAGTATAAAAAATTAATGAATAGTTAGTATCATCAATGGATTGCGCTTTATTAAAAAGATGCAATCTGTTTTTGCTTGACGGTTTTATAACATCCCGGTGGATACGGAGGCAGTTGCATCATATGGAAGAAAGTAAAGAACAGATTTTGGTAAAGCACCTTCTGAAAAAGGAAGAGGCTGCCTGGAAAGAGCTTTTTGGGGCTTATTCCGGAAATCTGTCTTATGTGTGCTCCCGTTATGTGGCAGAAAAAGAAGATGTTCATGATGTGCTTCAAAACAGTTTTATCAAAATGTTCCGTTCGATAGAATCTTTTGAGTATAGAGGTAATGGTTCTTTAAAAGCCTGGATGACCCGTATTACAGTCAATGAATCCCTGAAGCATATTAAACAGAAAGGAGACTTTAAATCTGCTGTAGAAGTAGATGACCTTCCGGATATTCCTAATGAAGAAGAACCGGATTTTGAAGAAATCCCCCGTGATGATATTATGATGATGATCAGAGCTCTTCCTGATGGCTACAGAACTGTTTTTAACCTGTTCGTATTTGAGAAAAAAAGCCATAAAGAAATTGCCGTGCTGCTCGGAATTGCAGAAAATTCATCTGCATCTCAGTTTCACAGAGCGAAAGGGCTGCTTGCCCGGAAAATAAAAGAATTTAAAATGTCAAAAAAAGCACAATATGAATAACGAATGGCTAAATAATCTGCGAAGCAGAATGGATGACCATGAAGAGGACGTTCCGGAAGGGTTGTGGGATGGCATTAAAGATGAATTATTTTCCGGAGAAGAAAACAACAGCATTCCCGGATTTATTCCTGAAGTTCCCGAAGGTGGAACAAAGAAAGAAAAGGGAACAAATGTGGGAAACAGATCCATATTTTATCGCGTTGGAGGGATTGCAGCGGCCATTGCATTATTGTTTTTGCTGATCAAAATACTGCCCCGGAATGATACTGGAAAAACTCTGTCTCAGAAACCGGCAGATGTGAAAGGAGAAAAGGAAAAAGAATATTTAAAAACTACAGAAACTGAGAATATTTCAGGCAGTGAAGGCCAATCAAAAATAGATGTTTTTTTGGCTGAAAATAGATTGAATAACGCCGTTCCGGAGAAAATGTTGACACAAAGATATGCTCGTAATAGAGCAGAAAATCATGCTGGAAGCAATCATAAAAACCAGGATGTCTTCAAGTTTCCGACAGTAGCGGAGTCTTTTCAGCAGGAAAGTAAGATCACCCAGAAAACATTTCCTGTTGATGATACAGTGAAAGAACCGGTTGTAGAAAACAAAAATGATGAGGTGCTTTTTAAGCAGGAGAAAATAAAAGAAGTATACGCCGAACATACAGCGCATCATACCCAAAAATCCAGAGACAAAAAATCATGGATGCTGGGTATGCTTACAGGCAATATGGCTTCCAATTCTGCAGAACAGCAGTTTCCGGGATATGCTTCAATTACTGGAAAAGCAATGAATATTGAACAGGTATGGACTACTTCTGAATATCATGATGATCCTCTGAAAGCCATTTTACTGGCCAATCAAAGTCAGCACGTAGAAGCGAGAATAAGGCATAAAGTACCGGTAACGTTTGGGCTTTCCGTTTACTATAATTGGGGGAAAAGATGGGGAATAGGAACAGGACTGAATTATACCAAACTTTCTTCTGAACTGCATTCCGGAAGTGGTAATAATTATATAAAAGGAAATCAGACAGTTCATTATATAGGAATTCCTGTACAGATTAATTATAATATCATTCAAAAAGGAAAATTTACAGGATATATTACAGGTGGGGCCCTGGTGGAAAAACCAGTAGCAGGTAATATTACAACAACGTATGTTGTGAATGATGAGATAAAAGAATCCTCAAAGGAACGCCTGGAGCCAAAACCTTTCCAGTTTTCTGTGAATACGGCGGTAGGCCTTCAGCTGAAAATCATTGATAAGGTCGGAATTTATGCAGAACCGGGAATCGGATATCATTTTAAAGAAGAAAATGCTCCTAATACCATTTACAAAGAAAAACCTCTTCAGTTTAATATGAAATTCGGAATACGAGTACTGCTGGATTAAGGCAGACCATTTTTGCAACACCAAACTTAATAATCTATATATGAAAACAAAACTAACTTTTTTAGTGGTTTTACTATTCGGTATTTTGAATATAAAAGCACAATGTACTCCTACAATTACCAGTGCGAGACTTGGGCAAAAATATCCCGGAACGATTTTATTCTGTAATACGGAAGATGAAATTCTTTCCACTACACAGACTTATGCAACTTATCAGTGGTACAAACAGGAATGGACCTGGCAGACACCCAATAACAACCCATGGGTCGCCATTCCGGGAGCTGCTTCACAGCAATTAATCATTAGTGGTAGTGATCAGCTGAATTATTTTAAAGTAGTCGTTTCTGAAGGTGACTGTACAGCAGAAAGTCCTGCAGCGTTTGCAGATGGCTTTGTATATGGGCTGCCGGCGATGATGACTACTTATACACCGGGTACGTATCAGGAAAATGGAGGAACAGTGAACGTCTGCAACGGAGCTTCTGTACAGTTTGATAATATTTTTCCTGTTGTATATGGTAAACATACCTGGTTCAGATGTGTGCCAGGCAGTAATCCGCCGGCGATGGGAGATCCTTGTATTATCCCGGGAGTAGTAGGAGATACCTATGTTGCAACAAGTTCAGGGAAATACGGATTTTATGCCTGTACGGAATATTGTCCGGATCAGTGTGAGATGTTAGATCCGTTTGCATTTGTAGAACTGAATTTCGGAGATTGGGAGTTCTGCAGCAATTTGGGAACAGGAGAGACAAAAATGAAAGATAATACTCTGAAAATTTATCCTAATCCTACTGCACAGCATCTTTATATTGGGAAAGAATCGGATAAAATCTATAAGGAAGTTATCATCATTGATATGTCCGGAAAACTTGTCCTTAAGAAAGTAGATCACAGATATAATCAGGCGATTGATGTAAGCGGTCTGGTACCGGGGAATTATATCATTGTTTCTAAGAGCACAGATGGAATTGAATATAAAAACAGATTTATAAAAAAATAATAGGATTATAAAGTCTGAAGAGGTTAAAAATTGATTGTGGGAAGGAAGATGGGATGTCTGAGGAGGGATGTTCCTTGTATTGAAGAAGAACTGAAGTGATTTATTTTAATACTTTACGATCATAGATGCATTTCATCCTTGTTAATCTAATGACGGTCATAATTACCCCCAAAAAGGAATTTCCTCTTTCCGGCATCCGGCTTCCTGACTTACACTTGATTTTTCAGTAATTCAGACGGCATAATCTTTTTCGTTAGTTTTTAATAATGGTTGAGTCGGTACAAAGTAATTTGTACCGGTTTTTTTATTCTGAAAATTTTTGAATTTCTTTTTTAATATTTCTGTCTGACTAGAATTTCATTAACATAAACATCAGAATTTCAAAATAGTATATTCATTACTTTTACTCCAAAAACACACCATGCTGATCAAAATTTATGGAAGTGCCATTCATGGAGTGGCTGCACAGACCATTACTATTGAAGTGAATGTAGATACCGGAGGAGTAGGATACCACCTCGTAGGTCTTCCTGATAATGCTATTAAGGAAAGCAGCTACAGAATTTCTGCAGCCCTGAAGAATGTAGGATTTAAAATTCCCGGAAAGAAAATTACTATTAATATGGCTCCCGCAGATCTTAGAAAAGAAGGTTCTGCCTATGACCTTAGTATTGCAATCGGGATCTTGGCTGCTTCAGATCAGATTCTGGCAGAAGAAATTGAGAGTTATATTATTATGGGAGAACTTTCTCTGGATGGAAGCCTACAGCCCATTAAAGGTGTTTTGCCCATTGCCATCCAAGCCAGAGAAGAAGGCTTTAAAGGAATTATTCTTCCAAAACAAAATGCCAGAGAAGCAGCTATTGTAAACGATCTTGAAGTATATGGAATAGAAAATATCAGAGAAGTTATTGATTTTTTTAACGAGGGAAAAGCACTTGAAAAAATGACACTGGATACCAGAAAAGAATTTCATGAAAAGATCAACGATTTTCCTTTTGATTTCTCCGAAGTTAAAGGTCAGGAAACAGCCAAAAGAGCGATGGAAGTGGCAGCAGCAGGCGGACATAATATTATCTTGATCGGGCCGCCCGGAAGCGGAAAAACAATGCTGGCCAAAAGAGTACCCAGTATTTTACCTCCTTTGACATTGAAGGAAGCTTTGGAAACAACCAAAATTCATTCCGTAACCGGGAAAATAGGAACTGAAACATCATTAATGACGGTTCGTCCCTTCAGGTCTCCACATCATACTATTTCCGATGTTATTGTATAGAATGTAACCATATTGTATATTTGTGTAAAATTAATTGTATGTTAGGTATTTACGCAAGAATATCAAGAGAGAAAGAAGAAGGTAAAGATAGGTCAATTAATGACCAAGTTGAATTGGGAAAAACTTTAGCTAGTAAATTAGGCATTAGTTACACCATATATATCGATGAAGGTTATTCTGGAGCTCTTGATATAGACAATCGTCCAGGGTTATCAAAATTAGTTGAAGATGTATTCGATAATAAAATAACTCATGTTTTTTCTTTCGATCAATCAAGATTAGAAAGGCATAAGGATGTTTGGGCGAAACTTTACAATTTATTTCAAAGTAAAAAAATTAAACTTTTCTTTAATACTACTGGAGAATTTGATTTTGATAGTGATGAAAATTATCTACAGTCACACATGCTTTCTTTAATGAACAATTTCTACATCAAAAATGGTAGCAGAAAGATTAAAAGTGTATTAAAGAGAAATATAGAGGCGGGTAAAGTCCATGCTATACCACCCTACGGATATAAAAAAGATTCTGAAGGCTTTTTGGTTATTGATGAACAAGAACAAGCAATTATTCACAAAATATTTAGTTTGTCATTAGATGGAAAGGGAACAGATAATATAGCAAATATTTTAAATGATGAGAATATTCCAACATCATATAATAAAATTGGAAAAGGTGTATATACAACAAAAAATAAATACACTGGGGAGATTAAAGAATTAAAGAAAATAGATGCAAAATGGAGAGGGAATACAATAAGAAACATTTTAAAAAATACCATATATAAAGGACAAAGAAAATGGAAAGATGAAATTTTTGAAGCTCCAATTATAATTCCAGAGGAATTTTGGGATAAAGTAAATGAAAACCTTACTAGCAACTCTAATAATACTGGAAAAAAGGTCAATTATAGATATTTACTAAAAGGATTAATCCGTTGTGGAAAGTGTGGAAGGAATATGGTTGGAAGAAGTAGAGAGAACAAAAAAGACCATGCTTATCAATGCTCATCAAAAAGGTATAAAGGAGAAAGTTGCGGTAATAGGAGTATCAATATTGATAAAATTGAAGGAATAGTTTGGTCGAGATTTTTTAAAGGTTCTGATTTGATAAGTCTTTTACAGAAAGATATTTTAATGAAAAGAGATAATAAAGAATCCATTTCAGATAATATTTTGAAAGTAAGAAAACAATTGTCAAATTTGCAACAGCAGAAAGATAACTTAATTATTGCTGTGTCAAAGGGGTTATTAAATGAAGAAGAAATAAAAAAGCAAAAAAATAGCATTGATTCAGAAATAAAAGATGCTAATATTTTATTGAAAGATTATGAATTACAACTAAGTAATGTAGCTAATAGTGACAAGTTAATAAACAATTATGTTGAAGAATTTGAGCAATTTACAGATTCGCTTTCATTTTTAGAACAAAAAGAAATAGTTAATAAATACATCCAGAATATAAAAGTTTTTTCTTCTGAAAAAAATCAAGATGTATATTCTTTGATTATAAAATTTAAAATCAAGTTAGAAGAAGAACATTATTTATTCTTTAGAAAAAAAGATTTACTTTATTCCATTACAGATAATGAACTTTTATTTTCAAAATATTTTAATAGTAAATCAGAAAACATCATAAACATTATTGAGAATCCAATTATGGAAAAAATTATCCTTATACCATCTGAGGAAAAATTTGTTTTACCTCCTTTTATTCAAAAGGGAGAAAATTTACAAATTATTAGTAACTCTATATATCCTTATGGAAACATCAAAGATTGGACTTCAGAAAAAATAATTGAATTTTATAGTAAAAATCCTGAATTACTATGCAAAGATTCAGGATTAAGTACATTATCAGTTGCTAAAGAAAAAGAATCTTATGCTTTCTTTTGCAAAGAATATAAAATATATAAAAATAAACCTCTAGCTGATTGGGTTAAAAAATGGTTTAAGAACCAAGCACTTTTTTCACCTTCTGAACAGTCCCTAAACTAACATTACATAGTTTAGCTGTGTTTCGGAGGGATTGCCCTTTGTTTAAAAATTTGACAACATCCTTGTATTTTTCTAAAACTTGGTCATTGGTTTCAACAGAACCTTTAAGCCTACCTTTATAAACACCTTTAGCAACAGCAATCTTTATACCTTCCCTTTGCCTTTCAAGCAATGTTTCTCTTTCCATTTCTGCAATATTAGCCATAACAGAGATAATTAATTTAAAGGCAGAATTAGGCTTGTTTTTGACTAAACTTTCAATTCCGAGGTTATCTACCTTCAAAGTAATTTGTTTGTTATTAAGAAGCTCTAAGGTATCTAAAATATCAAATAAATTTCTGCCAAGTCTGTCAATGGAATGAACACTAATATAATCTATGTTTTTTTTCTCAATATCTTTTATTAGTTCTTTTCCTTTTTCTCTTTCCTTAAATGGAATTGCTCCGCTAATAATATCAATGTATAGCTTTTCATCGGGATAACTTTTCTGTAATTGTCTTTCTGTTTTTTGGTTGGCTGTGGAAACTCTTATATATCTTGCTTTCATTTTATAGTAAAGGTATAAAGCACCCTGATTTACAGGGCGCAAGGTTAATTTTAATTTCTGAAATAATATCCATTTGATTCGGAATAATCATACATTATATGTTTTGCTGTAGAAGCCCAGTCAATGTAAATGTATGTGGGTAAGTTTTCGGGAATACTGCCTTCTTGCTCTAATATTTCCTGTGCAAAATTTTCATCGGAATTATATTCGCCATAATAAGAGTCTGAAACCTCATGTAAAAAATCCTCTATATCTTGAAAATAACTCCCCCTACAATCAATATAAGCCTCAATAATTTCAAAATCCAGTGCTGAATTATTGATTTTTTCTGCTATCTCATATATCTCATTTGAAATATGGCACTCACTAATATAACCTTGAGTGATAAAAAAATTAGGAAATTCATAATCTTGAAACATATACTCTGGATCCTCTTCGTCTCTATGAAGTTCTTTCATAGCTTCGTAAAGCTCATTGTAATCCGAATAATCCGAGAGGGTTAACCATTCTCCAAAGATGCTTCCTTCGTTGTACTTTCTGTATGTAGCGACATAGATACTACAGTTTTGAAGACAATTTTGTAAATTTGCCATGTTGATAAGTTTTAATTTAACGGTTGAACATTTATTAACATTTTGCCTTGTCGTGCTCCAACACTTCAAGGCTTTTTTATTATCTAATTTTATGAATGACTATAAAAGTGTAATAAATCTGACATAGTCATGTTTGATACAGGCTTGAAATCCTATTTAATTAATTTAATCGAAAAAAATTGTATCTCATTTAGAGTATAATCTATATTTGTCACATTTATAAAGTCAATATTCATGCCAATTGACAGAGATTTTAACTTTAAAATTAAAGTTTTAAAAATATTTTTAAGCACAAACCGCCACAAACAAAAACTGTCATAAAATCCAACCATAAAACCAACAGTCTAAAAGAATATCATGATTAAAAAAGAGTAAGTGGAAATAAAAACAGATCCACAAAAACCAAATAAAACAAAATCTACTTTTGAGAAAAGATTTGACAGTTGATGGGGGGCTACCTAAAAAGGAACTTTGGAGGGGTGCTGATTGGAGGTAGTAGGTCATGTCCGTACACTCATTATATTTTTTGGTATTAAATTGTCGTAAACTCTACTATAAAGGATTATTTGATTTTTTGAGAGCTATTTAGAGGGGATAATTTGTAGGAGGAGATTCACCAATGTATTTTTTCACCAAATAAAGAAAAGTTTTTTTGATAATTGCTTATTCAAATGCCTCAATTCAACTATTTATAAGTAGATACAAATTTGTAAATTGCTAAGAAAATTAAAAAAATGGAAGAAACTAATAAAACATTTGAATTACATTTAGAAGAATATATTATTAAAGGAATAATTACTTCGCTCAACAATGAAGAAATTGACACTATTGAAAATTTAGGAAGTAAAGAATATTCAGAAGCAGTTTTCAAGGTTATTGTAAGTTCTGAGCCTTCAATTGATTTGGAATTTTTTAATCTTTCTACTACAAAAATTTATGTTGTTGGCTATAAAGGTAGAGAGGGACAATTAGGCTATCTAAAAAATATGCAATTCATTCCAGATGATAGGGAGAATCATTTTGTAAGGGTCATAAGCACAAATATTTTGAGTGTCTTAATGCTGAATGGAAATTCAGGACATTTTATTTCTAAATAATTAACATTTATTAAGTTTTTCTTTCAGAAGACAATTATAAATGTTGCAAAACAAACTGTCAAATAAAGTTTCATCAAACCAATAGCTAACATGTTGATTGATAAGGCTGACATTTGTCCCACCAAAATAAATATCTACTTATCATGAGAGATTGTATTACAAAAAATGAAATGGATAGTTTCTTTGAATCATTTAGAAACATGATTTTGGATTTAGTAATTTGTACAACAAATGTTGAAACAATTATTGAGCAAAATAAAGATAATCCAGAAAAAATAAAGTTTTTAAATCCTTTTTTAGGGCATTATGTTTCATTATGCTATTCATATTCAGTATTAACCTTATCAAAACTTTTCATTCAGGAAGAAAAAAGAAGTTTTAAAAAGTTTTTAAATAAACTTGAAAACAATGATTATGATAAAGAATTGAAAGATTTATTAAAGAAAAATACAGAAACTTTTGAAAGTGGCAGTAATGGAGAATATGATTATTTATTCAAGAATAAAGCAGATATAAAAAAAGAAATTATAGTTGCAAGGAAAGAAATTTCCGATGCAGAAAAATTGATTGAAAAAATAAAAGCAAGAAGAGATTCCTATTATGCCCATTTAGACCCTGATAAAAAAGACAAAATAGAAGTTGAAAGCCTGTCGGAAATTAATGAGCTATTAGCATTAGCACAGAGAATTTATGAGAGATTTTTTGGGGGATTTAATAATTCAACTTTTCTTTTTGTCAATCTTTGGCACATGGATACGATGTTTACAATAATTAATGAACATTATGATAATTATACAAGAATGCTTAAAGAGTTAGAAGATAATTAATGAATAATAAACCCAAAATCACTTTCAGTTTAGGAACAATTTTTGCTTATTAAGCACAGATTACAAAAATTAATATCTTTGTAATTCAAATTTTATCGAAAACGAAAAAGCGTTAATAATTATTCTGCCAATAGGAATCTGGTAAATTCAAAATAAGGAGTAGAATAGTAAGTTGAACGCTCACGTCCTGTATATCTATGGGCGTGGGTTTCGCTTATTTATTCCTTATGGCTTACCAGAGCCTCTATTGGTAAATAAGAGTTACGAGCCTACGTCCTTTTTCTATTATACCAAATAACAATATCACATCAGGCTCGGGTGAATTTAAAGTTCATCTTATGAAAAAACTATTATTCACAGTTTTTACAGCATTATTATTCATTGGTTGTTCAAATCACGATGATGAAAACACACAAACAACAAACAATCCAGTAGCAACACAGTATTTTCATCCTCCAACGTGGATTCAAGGGAAATGGCAGAAAGACGGTACGGCACTGTATAAATTTACCAATGATGATTTTTATACCATTGCAGGGAGCATCGAAACTAGCTATAAATCCATATTACAGCAAGGTGCAAGTTTAGGAGCTTCTTCAAGTGTTCCCGAAAACATTTCTGAAACTGTTTATGAATTTACCATAAAATCAGGTTCAGCCAATGCTGAATACAAATTCAAAAAGGTCAATTCTACCACAATTGAGTGGGTAAATTATCCTTATGCTTCGACAGTGGGTGCATTTTATTTAACTAAACAATAATAATATCATGAAAAAGTTTTTAACAGCAGTTGTGATAATTGTTTCAGCAATGACTTTTGCACAACAAACAGAAAATCAAAAACAAACTGTCAAAGAATGTGATTTGCCTTCCAATTATCAGGAACCCAAACCAGACAAAAAAATTCAGTCTTGGTTAAAACGAGCCGATGCCACTATTGAGGATTTAAGAAAACATATTGCAGTAGAAAATGACTGTAACGAGAAAGATGTGATCTTTTTAAGAATTTCTGAACAGAAAGGAAATGGAATGTATTCCGTTTGCGTTGCAGGAAAGCCAATGAAATATAAACGTATGGGCAGTGTTTTTATGGGTGCAGGGGAAAATCCTTTTGATGTAGCAAAGTAATGAATAACGCAGAGTTACAGTTAAAAGAGACAATCATTCAAATGGTTGAAAAGTGTCTCGTGGCAGATCTGGAGGAAATTTTTATAGGTAAAAAGAGCTATAAATCTACTTTTGAACTCATTTCAGATTACGAAAAATATTGGAATAAATCAATTAATGAACTTTCAACAACTATCCAAATTTCTAAAATCAGAATACAGGCTATTATTAGTGAAGCATTTCACATTATTAGAAAAACTTACCCTCAACAGCCTGTATATAGTGATTTAAGTCATATCAGAGATAAGTATGTGAATAAATTAATCTCAGATCTTAATCATACAATCTCCAACTATTTAAAAGAAGATATAAAAGCAATCAAATACAAAAACAGTGATGATTTGAAGTTTATTTATGAAAACATGCTTAATCATTATTTCATAAAAACTTTGAAGATAAAAGAAAAATTTGCAAAAGGTTATATGATTGAAGAAAGCCTTACAGAAAAGGTTATTAACAATGTTTTTTATCAACTTAATAAAGCCTATACAGAGGAGAACAATTCAAGTAATTTGAGTTTGCAAAGTCTTCTATTAAAAATGGAAAATATAAACCCTAAAAAGAATTAAAATCCAATATGAAAAATCACAAAATCCATTTAAAACAAAATGACAGTCTGTTTCCTACTGACAAGGAAATTCGGATAGCACTCCGAAAGTTAGGATTAAAAGATGTTGCATTCTCAATACTAAAGACAATCGAGTTTGCTGAACTGTCTGAAAGAAATTTAAAAACTGTCATTACGAGCAAACCTCAAAATCCATTAGAGGAATTATTAAAAAATCAGATTTTAAAATAAAACACGTCAAGTTTTGACGTGACCCCTAAGTACATTTGTCAAAAATGTAAACAGATTGCTATTTTCACCCTTCATTGAAAATTTGTAAATTGCAGGAAACACAAATCAAGTCAAAAAATTAATATTCATGATGAAAAAACTACAAGTTTTTCCCTTATTCTGTTTAGGTATTGTGAGTTTCGGTCAAATCCCGAACTTTCCTACTCCACAAGCAAGTGGTTTGGGTAATTATTCCAGTAATAATTATGGCAGTCCGACAAATGGCAGAAGTTCCCAAAGAAATTATGCCCCTTCAATGTCGAGTGCATATCAAAAATCCTCAAACTCAATCGGGCAACATAATACCTATGAAACGCAAAGAAGATCACAAAATGATGCTTTTTTGCGTGAGATAGATAAGGATATGGCAGAAGTTAAGGAAATGCAATTCCGTGAATGGATAAACAATGGCAGGAATATACCTTATGATTTGCCTTCACTTTCAGGAAAAGCAGGAACTGGGTCATATTATGATGCCTTTGATAAACTTTCTGCAATGGATTCCGACAATTACTCATTAGCTGATGTCAATTTCACTGTTGAGAATGCTTTTTATGATAACAAGCAGAATTTACAACAATTTAAATCAGGAATACAAAGAACAGCAAAACAACTGTTGCAGAAAATGAAAGAACGGAAACAGGACACAGAAAGTAATGTTTCCAAAAACCTGATGATTTTCGAGTATTTCTCTAAGGATATGAAATTGAACGGCACAACTCACAAAGCCTTTGAATATGATTTTAAGGACTATATGGGGCAAAAAGACTATTCCAAAATGTTTGTTTCCAAACTCCTTAAAACAGGCTCGGGACAATGCCATTCCATGCCTCTGTACTATCTGATATTGGCAGAAGCAATGGGAACAGAAGCCTATTTGTCTTTAGCTCCTAATCATTCCTATGTCCGTTTTATGGATGATGAAGGAACCATGAGAAATATGGAACTTACCAATGGGATGTTTCCTACTGATAATGCGTTTTTGGAATCAGGATATATCAAATCAGAGGCCTTGCAAAATAAAATTTATTTGGAAAACCTTACCAAAAAGGAATTGTTGGGAATGGCTTATTTTGATTTGGCGAGAGGATATGTAAGCAAGTTTGGGTATGATGAATTTGTAAACAAAGTTATTGACAAAGCATTGGAGCTTTACCCGAACGGAATAGCACCGAACATGGAAAAGGCAAATATCAGTCAGGTAAGATTTGCCTATGTGATGAAGCAATTAGGTATTAATCCCGAAGACAAAAGAGATTTACAGAGAATCGGCTATTTTCCAAAGGCAATTGAACAGCTAAATCAAACCAACGAACAGTTTAACAATATTGATAATTTAGGATATGCCGAAATGCCTGCATCAGCTTATGAATCATGGCTCGGAAGTCTGAAAACAGAAAAGAACAAACGGGAAAGTGAAGCACTCGCAGAAAAAATGCGATTGTATCAACTTCAAAAACAAAAGGAGAAACAGGAACAAGAAGCTGTCAAAAAAGCACAGGAAAAGAAAAAGCAGGAACAAAAACCGAGATATATTCCGATTGATCCGAGTAAATTATAACACAAATGATTGATTATAAAAAATTAATAAATAACTTTAACAAGTAACCAAATGACTATGAAAAAAATATTAGTGATTGCTTTTGTAGTAATAACAGGCTTTATACAGTCACAGGTCAAGAAAAAAACTCAAATTACACAAAATCCCAAAACAGAAAAGAAATGGGTAAATCCTGTCAAGCTGACAAAAGAAGAACGAAGCCGTCCGTATATGGATGAGGTACTAAAGACAAAAGATTCATTGACACCACAGGAAGCAGAAAGACGTAGAAAGAATATTGCTATTGGGAATCCTTTTGCAAAGTATGGAGTTTATCCAAAGATTGCTACACTCAGCAAAGGGAAATATCTGGAATTTCACGATACGGACAGTATTGTGGTTATAGGCTCTGTCCGATACAATACTAAAAGAGGAAATATTATTGAAGTAAGGGAAGTGGATTTATCTGATCCTGATGCACAGCCTATTGGTGATACTCACGGACGTTGGATGTCTCCCGATCCTTTAAGTGAAGAATTTTCAAGTTGGTCACCTTACCATTATGCGTACAATAACCCTATTAATGCAATAGATCCAGACGGAAGAGAATCTAAATGGATACCTACCATAGAATTTGATAAAAATAAAAGTGGTCAATTAACAGGAGGACATTTGGCTTTACAAATGGAAAAGGGGGATACTGCCGAAACACTTGCTAAAACATTGAATATAGACCAGAAACAAGCTGATAAGTTATTTGCTGGTATGCAAAAAAGTGGAGAAACATCTATTGATGTTCCTGAGAGTATTGCTGCTCCCATCAATGCTGCAATCACAGATGCTATTATGAACTCTGGAGATTATAATGGAAGTTGGTTATCTGATAAAAATTATAATTGTTTTGCTTGTGCTTTTAGAAATGCAAGTGGTGAAGGTTTAAAAGATGACCATTTTTCTTATGAATTATCTCCAACCGAATTTCAAAGTTTTTTAAAAGCGGGTTTTGACAAGGCTGATAAGAAAATTTTTGGTAAAACAGTAATTACCTTCAACGGAAACGGTAAGGATAGTGAGGAAGGTTTAAATCATGCTGCTACCTATCTTGGTACTTCTAAAAATGGGACAGAATATACATTTTCAAAAAATGGTTTATTTGTCAATCCTAAAATAGAACAAACATCTGCTCTGAAAAAGCAATACGGACAAAGTGTAGGCTATTGGAATAAAACTAAAACTAAATAACATCACTTGCGTTATGAAAATTTTTAAATTTATCAGGTATTTATTTATTATATTACTTTTTTTACAGTTTATTGCCCATAGCTATGTAAATATATCTATTGATAAATTTTTTATTGATATTACTAATATAATGGCAATTATTTTAATCATTTCTTTGCTAATAGAAAAAAGTATTTTTTCTGTAATACTGTTGTTATATGCTGTAGCAATATGTATTTTAAATTTTTCTCCAATGTTTTTGTCAGAGAAAATGGCTGAAAAAATATATTATGACATATTTTTAGGGCTAGAATTATCATCCTATATCCGTATTAATGTTGTTAATAAATATTGGATTGTCAATCCTATTATGAATCTTTCTTTTTATTTGGCTGGATATATTATTTTTTTGGAAATCCCTTTTCGACTTTATAAGAGAAAACTTTTCCCATTTAATAAAAAATCTTAATTCTGTATCATGCATAAAATAATATTAATCAGTATTTTTTTTATCGGGATTTTTTCAAAAGCTCAAGACAACCAATTCTATTCTGATGCTTACCAAACCATAGATAATATGCTTAATGATAAGCAGAAATATAGTTTCAAAGAAGGGGTTTTTGCTGTTGAAAATGCTTACTATCAGGGGAAATATGATACAGTTGAGTTAAACAATAAGATTAAGTTCTTAAAACATTTCTGTAATCTTTTGTTGAAAAATAGAAAACTAACTTATACTGATAAGGATGAAGCCAAAGTAAATAAATATGCAGCTATTTATACAGTAATGTGTGAAGCAACCCCAGTAATTATGAAGAATGATACCTTAAAATATAAACCATTCGCTTATGATTTTGTGGACGTATTCGGACATACAGAACTGTCTAATCTGTTTGTATCAAAATTATTAAATACACAAAAAGGTAATTGTAACTCAATGCCATACCTTTACAAGATTTTGGCAGAAGAATTGGGAGTAGATGCCAATTTGGCACTTGCACCGAACCACGTTTACATCAAGCATAACATTAAATCTATTGGATGGTACAATACAGAACTTACAAGTGGTATTTTTCCAATTGATGCGTGGTTATCTGCCTCTGGATTCATTCATTTGGATGCCATTAAAAATGGTGTATTTATGAAAGCCTTAAATAATAAAGAAAGTCTTGCTCTGCTATTGGTTGATTTAGCTAATGCATATAATAGAAATTATCCAGGGAATGACGGAAGTTTTGCTTTAAAATGTGCTGAAAGAGCAATACAAATTTATCCTTATTTGGCAAATGCCCTATTGTTACAGGCAGAAACCCATACAAAGCAATTCCAAAAACTGATGAAAGAGCAGAATACAAAAGATATTCAGGCTACATTAAGTAATTCAAAGGCTAAAGAACTGTTTGATATAATGAATAAAGAATATACCCATATTCACAAAATAGGTTATCGCAGTATGCCAGAAGAAATGTATTTAGATTGGTTGGTATCTTTGAAAACCGAACGATCAAGATATGAAGATACAAGATTACATAACTAATAACTGTCAGGTTGTTTATAGAGAAAATATGTTTTAATTTCAGAACATCAATTTAGTATCTTTGAAACATCTGATTTAATAAAAAACTAATATTATGCAAATTGATATTGCTGGAAAAGTAAGAGAAAAAAAACTTGCTCATAATAATGTCCTACTGCCTTTATATGAGGCAATAGTTAATTCAATACATGCAATTGAAGATGCAAAATTAAGTGAGAAAGGGCTAATTGAAATTGATTTAATAAGGCTAAGTCAAGAAGAGTTCCCTTATGATGATTTACAAAAATTACCGCCTATTATTGATTTTCATATAAAGGATAATGGCATTGGATTTAATGAAGAAAATTATGATTCTTTCAATTTTGCTCACTCATCATATAAATTTGAAAAAAGAGGAGGAAAGGGAATAGGACGTATTACTTGGCTACGAGCTTTTGAAAAGGCAATAATTGAAAGTCAATTTAAAGAAGGGGAAGTATTTAAAAAGAGAACATTTAATTTTGTACCAACTAAAAAGGGAATTGAAAAGGAATCTTTAATTGAAATCGAAAGTAAAGAAGATTTTTGGTCAACAATTGTAATTTTAAAAAACTTAAAAGAAAATTACAGAAGATGGTGTAACAATAATTCCGAAGATATTGCATTTAAAATTATAGAACATTGTTTTTCATTTTTTTTAGATTCTAATTGTCCTACAATTGTTTTAAAAGATGTAAATAAACCTATTGTGGTAAATGATTATTTTTCAATGTATATAAATAAAGCAGTTGAAGGAAAACCATTTACTATTAATACAAACAAGTTTGATCTTGATATCGTTAAATTATATAACACAAAAACAGATAATAAAGTACATTTACTTGCACATAAAAGAGAAGTTATAAATTACCCGATTTCAGATACAATTCCTGAAATTCCTGATTATTTTGTTGATGAAATTGGACAAAAATTTTCAATAAGCATATATGTGTCTGGAGATTATTTTGACGAAAATGGGAGGGTGAATGAAGAAAGAACAGCAATTATTTTTGATAATGAAGAAAGTATGTTTGAAGAAGCTGTGACATTTCAAGACCTAAAAGATGGAGTAGCAGAAATCATTAGAGAACATTTCAAAGATCATTTGGTTGAGTTTTCCGAGAAAAAATTTAATAGGGTTAGAACCTTTGTTACTTCTCATCCAAGATATAGACATTTATTGAAATATAAGCCCAATGATATTCTCAAAATATCTAATTCAAATGATGATTCAAAACTTGAAGTAGAATTATTTAAAATTCAACAAAAACTTGAATTAGAGGTTTTAAATGAAACGAAAGTTGAGCTACAAGGTATTGAAAATAAAGAGGATAAAATGAATGATGGTTTGTATGAAAAAATTTTGGATGTTGGGAATGCTAAACTTTCAGAATATATTTTACATAGAAAACATATTTTGGATCTACTTGAACTAAATTTAAGAAAAAAAGAAAATAAATATTCTACTGAAGAAGTTATACATAACTTAATATTTCCACTTCGTAAAACCTCGGATGAAATTTCCCTTGATGAACACAATTTATGGGTGATTGATGATAAATTGTCTTTTCACGATTATTTAGCATCTGATAAGACCTTTAAATCAAATGAACGTACCGAATCAAAATCTACTAAGGAAACGGATTTATTAATTTTTAACAAGGCTCACTTGCTAACTGACGATGAAAAACCATATTCATCAATAATTATCGTGGAGTTTAAAAGACCAATGAGGAATGATTATACAGATAGTGAAAATCCAATAAACCAGATAAATACTTATGTTAGGGAAATTATTAATAATAAGGTATTGGATAAGGATGGAAGACCCTTTGATATTAAGGATAAAACGCCGATATATGCATATATAGTTTGTGACTTAACACCTAATATGAGAAAATTTGCGGAGGATCAAAACTTCACTGTTCTGCCTGATAATGATGGTTATTTTAATTACAATAGGAATTATTATTTATATGTAGAAATAATCAGTTTTGATAAATTGATAAGAGATTCTAAGAACAGAAATAAAGTCCTTTTTGAGAAACTTAACTTACCAACTGTCTAAATTGAATAAATCAATATATGTTTAACATTTAACATGATATATGAAGGGTTTTACTATCCATATCACTATAGTAAAACCCTTCATTTTTAGTTTTAATAACTTATAGATACAGGGTAAGATTTATTACAATCTTCAAATAACTGGTTAAATTTCTGAATAATCATATTTTTTATATATATAAATTTCTTATCCATTTTTTTATCTTCAATAAACTTCAACAATTTCTTTTTATGTCTACTTTTAGTAGATTCTGAAAAATCTTTTCTTTTCCAATATGAATATTCCAATTTATTGCCAAGATTTGCAATTTCTTCTTGAGAGAGTCCCTCAGTAAATCTATCATCAATAATAATAAGATCTTCAAATTTTTTCATAAAATCATTAAATAGCCCCAAGTTTTTATGAGGGTCGTATAAATCAAAAAAATTAATTATACCTAATTTTTTTAGCTCCTTAGTGTTATATTTCAATTCGATTCTTAATAGTTCATAATCTAACTTATTTTGTCTGCCTTTATCATAAATTTTAAAGATATGATTTCCTGATTTAAATTTTTTAAGCACAAAATTTTTGTTACCTTCAAAAACGTAATGAGGTTTAAAATTATATAATAAAACATTTTTTTCAATCAGATCCTTTACATTTATATCCACTGCAAGATTGAACCCAAATTCCAATGATGTAATTTTAGTATCTAAGAAATCATATTCAGGAAACTCATTTAATAATTCATCTAATGTTTGCACCAGATCACAATAAGAAAAATCATTATAATTATATTCTTTCCCTGAAGTAATTAAATTATGATATTTATGTATAGAATTTTCAATATAAGCACTTTGAGGGTTTATGACATACACTAATGATCCAATTTTTCCTTTAATCGGATAATAAGGGGCATCTGGGTTATCGTTTTTTAGATCCTCACTGTCAATAGTACAATTAAATTTTCTATTTTTCTTAATTAGACTTTCAAAATGTATTTTGTCTTTAAAATAAACTCTCAAATTATCCTGCATAGCTTCTTTTTTTAGGTTTAACAGAGAATAATTGTTGATTACTTTTCCAACCTTTATTTTTGAAATAAAATTGTTCCTCGTTTTTTAGCATTTCTTTGTTTTTCTTTGTCTTCATTTAGCAATTTTAGTGAGCGATTTTGGAATGACAAAAAATGTTAAAATTATTTTAATGCTTTTGATTTATTGTTCTGTTTCACAATAAGTTATGTGTTTATTAATATACCCCTACATTTAGTAAAACAACTGATGTTGCTCTCGTAGGAGGAGGAAGTTACCCGCAACCTGGAGAAATCTCTCTTGCTCATAACGGAGTTCTGTTTCTGGACGAAATGCCGGAATTTAAAAGAACAGTACTCGAAGTAATGAGACAGCCTTTGGAAGATCGTGAAGTAACGATTTCAAGAGCCCGGTTTACGGTCAACTATCCGGCAAGTTTTATGTTGGTTGCTTCTATGAACCCAAGCCCAAGCGGTTTTTTCCCCGATGATCCTAATAATACATCATCTGTTTACGAAATGCAACGGTACATGAGCAAACTCTCAGGGCCGCTTTTAGATAGAATAGACATCCATATCGAAGTGCAGAAAGTAGAATTTGAACAGCTTTCCGAAAAAAGAAAAGGAGAAAAAAGTAAAGAAATCAGAGACCGCGTTCTCAAAGCAAGAGATATTCAGAATAAAAGATATGAGAATCTCAATATCAGCAGTAATGCCCAAATAGGGCCTAAAGAAATTGAGGCATATTGTGAACTGGATGAAACTTCCTTCAGTCTCATCAAATTAGCTATGGAGAAACTTAATCTTTCGGCAAGAGCTTATGATAGAATCCTTAAAGTCGCCAGAACGATAGCGGATCTTGAAGGATCTGAAAATATCCTGTCTCATCATATTTCCGAAGCCATACAGTACAGAAGTTTAGACCGTGAGTTTTGGAATGGCTGATTTTGTTGTTATTTAGTTGATTTTAAAATAAATATAACGCTGTCTTTTATAAGTTTAACCAGGATAAACTGAGCAACCATGTAACGTGTAATTTAAATTATTATGTTAAATTTGATTGCCGGATTACTTAAAATATTAAATTATAAAAATCAAATTTTTAAATACAGAATAAAAATATATCCAAGTGCCGAAAAGTATATTTTATGCTTCTTCCTTCCTTTCGAATGTCATGAATATAAATAGTATTGAATAATTGAAAAAGGTCAAACAGTATTGTCTGACCTTTTCTTTATCTGAAGATTAATTAACAGTTACTTTAATCACATTCTGTACAGCAGGAACAGGATATTGGGTTCCCACTTTTGAAATAATCATATTTTCACTTTGTGGAGTTCCCCCAAACAAAGCCTGATGATTTCCAGCACCCGGATATTGATCAATACCCGTTCCGGAATCAAATAATGAAGTTTTCAAACTAAGATCTCCCGTGGTATTGGCATCAATATTTTGTTCATTGGCATAGAACCAGTCATTGGAAAAACCAAACATTGTTGCATAGGCAATTTTATCACCTGGCTCAGCATTAAAATTTGTTGTAACCTTACTTCCCGGAGCTACAGGAGCATTTCCGGCAATATATACCCCTTTTACATTAGGTAAAGATTTTAAACTGTTTTGAAGCTTGGCTGCATTTCCAAACTGTGCAATATCTTTCAGACCCATACCATTGTCTAATTTACCCAATTCGTAAATTGGATTTTTATCACCATGGTAAACAACTACCAGGGCAGGAGAAAGACCCGTCATAATTCCTGTATTGGCATTTAGTTTTGTCATCATTTTACTGATATTTCCCATTTGAGCAATATCTGTGATTTCCGGATTTGATAAAGCGTTCGGAGTAAAGAACGGAGCATTGTTTAGAAGCTGAGATCCATTATAATTGGAAACTGCCCATACACCGGGAGAAAAAGGAGTTTCATTGGCAGTTCCACCAGAGGTATTGGTAATAGTGAGGGTAAACTCTGATTTTACATCATTGTAAGCGAGGTTGAGTTTCATAAGCTGAGATGCATTGACACCAGAAACCTGCATAATTGGTTTGCTTTCTACCTGTCCTGTTGTATCATCTTTTGTACCGTTGTCCCATAATCGGACACTTGAAGAAACATCACCGGTAATAGCGTTTCCATTGTTGTCAAACAATTTGATACCCGGCTGTTGGGAGGCAAAAAACCAATCTTTTGAAGCTCCGTACATCGTTGCGAACATTAAAGCCTGTGCTTTTCCTGCACTGAATTTTACAGAAACAGATTGTCCCGGTAAAATAATGGGAGGAGTTCCTGTTCCCTGAAAACTTCCGCTTTCTACAAAATCTTTCGGAGTTACCACATTTTCAAAAGTAATGGTTCTTTGGAAAGAGGAATTCATCATCATGTCGTCATCCGAATCACGGCATGAAGAAAGAGTAAATGCGGCTACAGTTGCTGCTGCTAAAAATGATGTTCTGAAAATAAACCTGTTCATAAAAGTAATTTTTTTTATAGTTATAAATTGATATCTGTAACTATAGTCGGCTACTTTTTGAGATCCTGACAAAATAATATTTTCTTGATTCAATTTTTTTGTTGTACAGCTTTTAAGAGTGAAAAATAAGGGTGATTTATTTCCCTTTTTCCCATCCAGAATCGTCTGGATCATTTTTATTTTTTCTGTTTTCCATAGTTTCAGGTTTCTTAGCTTCTTCTATCCAGCGGATGTATTCCTTTGTGTGTAGCTCATTGCATCAAATAAATGTTTCTACACATCAAAAATAAAAAACTGCGAAAGCAAATTTCATGGTTTCAAAACAGATCAGATTTTTTAGAGGTATTTTCACCTCGTTTAATGCTAAAATCGAATTAGTTTATCAAAAAACAGCATTTTTCGGTATTACAAGTTGGGTTAATTTTGCCCCTATAATTTTTACCAGTCAGTAATATGGAAGTAAAGCATGTAATTAAATCTTTTCAAGAACTGAATTCTATGGAGCTATATCAAATATTGAAACTTAGAAATCAGGTCTTCATCGTTGAACAGAATTGTGTATATCAGGATATTGATAATAAAGATTTGGAGAGTTATCATCTCATGTGCATAGTTAATGGTGATATTGCGGGGTATACCAGACTTATTCCTCCGGGAGTTTCTTATGATGATGCATCCATTGGGAGAATTGTTATTGGATTGTCATACAGGAGATTGGGTCTGGGAAGAGCGTTGGTGCGAAAATCAATTGATGGCTGCGGAAAGTTTTTTACTAAATCCCCAATTCGTATCAGTGCACAAAGCTATCTGTGTGAATTTTATACATCATTAGGTTTTAAAAAAGAAGGAGATCTATACGAAGAAGATGGAATACTTCATATTGAGATGGTATGTCCTTAATTAAGGATTAGATCAGATTGAGTATATTTTTGAGAATCGGATTAGGATCATCGTTTCGCCAGTTGATATAAAGTGCGGTGACAAAAGGGAGTGGAATAAATCGTATTCCCACATATTGATGTAAGCTGTAGGAGTAGGGTAAAATCGAAATGCCCAAACCATTTTTTATAAGAGAAATCACTGTTGAGCCAAACTCGCATTGTATGGAAGAGTCTGGTTGCATATTATAAGACGTAATAATTTCTTTAACAATATCATTATAACTGCTATTATGATCTTGTGTTGTAAGAATTAATTTTTCTTTTTTCAGAGATTGTTCTGTTATATCCTCTAAAGATCTGAAAACATGATGGTCAGGAACTACAAATGAAAGGTTTTCATGATTAAGTTTCTTGTGGTTAATAGTAGGAGATGAGGTTAAATCCCGTGTAAACACAATATCAACCTTATAGTTTTTAAGGTATTCCTCTTCATTCTCTGTGGTCAACTGAAGTAATTCAACTTTAAGTTTAGGATAAAGATGAACTATTTTTTTAATGAATTCAGGAAGTACAGAAGAGGAGATGGAATCAGGGTAAGCTAATCTTATGGAACCACTTTCACCCAGATGAATCTGCTTAGCAAGCTGGTGTAAAGAATTTAAATGATTTAATTCTATTTCCCATTTTTCCTGTAAAAATTTTCCTGCAGGTGTTAATTTGACATTCCGCTTATCCCTGTAGAAAAGTTGTAATCCGAGCTCATTTTCCAAAGACTGGATTTGACGGCTCAGTGCAGACTGCGTGATGTGCATTTTTGAAGCTGTATTCCAAAAATGCAATTCTTTTGATAAGGCTAAGAAATATTTAAACTGATGTAAATCCATAAATCAAACAAATTTAATGATTTAAATGAATGAATCAACTCATTACATTTTATTAAAATTCTAATATTATGAGCAAAAAAAATACTTTTATACTTCTGCTGATTCTGGGCGTTGCGTTCTGGGGAATCTCATTTCCGGTTACTAAATTTTCAATCGGTAGTTTTTCGCAATCAACGTTTCTGTTTTATCGTTTTGCTGTAGCCGCCCTTGCTATAACATTAATATTCTTTAAAAACTTAAGAAGTATAAGTCTTTCATCTGTTAAAGCAGGGGTTACCTTAGCTCTTCCTCTGGCATTTGGTATTCATTTTCAAACGTTGGGGCTGGTAAAACATACCTCTGCCTCAGAGTGTTCATTTATAGCGGGGATGAGCGTTGTCCTTGTTCCGCTCTTGAAACTTGTATTGTACAAAACAAAAATAGATTTAAAAACTTGGCTGGCTGGGTTTGTAGCATTATCAGGACTGTTTGTAATTTCAATAACAAAAGAAATTACATTTAGTACAGCTAATCTCTATGTTTTAACCGGTACGCTGGGATTTGCCTTTTACTTAATTAAAGTGGAATATTTGGCCAGGGAAAGAAATATCGTGTCTTCACTTATTCCTATGTTTTGGACGGTTGCCTTTATAATGCTTGTCATTTCACTATTTGATAGTACAGCAAACTGGTTCCCAGTAAAAAATGAATTTTGGCTGGGTATCATTTATTGTGGTCTTTTTTCCACTGCCTACGTGTATTCTGTTTCCAATATCTCACAAAACTATATCAGTGCAGAGAAGGTAGCTTTAATCTATTTATTTGAACCCGTTTTTGCAGCCATCGCATCATTTTTTATTATGAATGAAGGCTTTTCCTTGCGATTGGTGGTAGGGGGCAGTCTCATTTTAGCAGCTACTGTACTATTGGAAATAAAATTCAGAAAAATCGATTTAGAATAGCCTGAATAATACTTTTAATCCGCTTTCTCACATTAATATATCAATCATATAAAACAGTTTAAAATGAATTCAAAATCATACACCCTTCCGCTTGGTCTTTCAAATGTTGAACCAGGCCATATAGCAAGCATTGTAACTTGTCTGGAAATGACAAAAAGACCAGTCCTTTCCGATCTTTTAATGCCGGAAGGTATCTCTCTTGACTTATTAAAGAATCCTGATCTCAGCGCATACAGGGAGTTATTCCGTAAAATCGGCGCTGATTGGCTGTGGTTTTCCCGCCTTATTATATCTGATGAAGAGTTATATGATATTCTTAACAGGGAGAGCACAAAAATTTTTGTAGTAAAGCAAAACGGAGTTGAAATAGGATTGCTTGAGCTTGATTTTAGTGAGAAGCATACCTGTGAGCTTGTATTCCTGGGTCTTGATTCAAGTGTAACGGGTAACGGGTTGGGACGTATTTTGATGAATAAGGCCCTTCAGATTGCATGGTCTTCCGGAATTGAACGTATGTGGCTGCATACCTGCAGTTTTGATCATCCCGATGCACTGAAATTTTATTTAAGGAATGGATTTAAACCCTATGCTGTAAAAGTTGAAGTCCATCCTGACCCACGCTTATCAGGGCATTTATCCACCGATTCTGCAGCTCATGTTCCAATTGTCAGGAACTAATTTATAGGTATGACCTGATAACTTTTTGTTCTCGGAAAGTGAAAGAAAGTAAATTTTTGCTTGAAAAATATAATTTGGAAGATCATGTAAATGATAACATTGTTGTATTTCCTCGTTTTGTTGGATAATAGCTTCAGGAATCATGAAATGTTTTTAAGTGTCAAAAATGAAAAAACCGTGAAATTTACTTTCACGGTTTCAAAATATATCAGTTAAGATTACTTTTTAACTTTCTTAGGTGTTGTTGTAGTACCTGAGTTTTTAGTTTTTGTGTCAGCCGGAGTGTTTTCATCTCTTACAAGCTTCAATTCATCCACTAATCTTCTGGCTCCAGCAAACTTATCGATTGTCCAAAGAACAAAACGAACGTCTACATTGATCGTTTTCTGCCATTCAGGCTCGAATACGATATCACCGCTTAATGCTTCGCTGTTTCCGTCGAAAGCGATACCAATAAGATTTCCGTCTCCATCAATTACCGGAGAACCAGAGTTACCGCCTGTAATATCGTTGTTAGAAAGGAAGTTTACAGGCATATAACCTGCAGCATCAGCATACTGACCGAAATCTTTAAGGTTGTAAAGATCAATCACTCTTTGAGGAAGATCAAATTCTTCATCCCCTTTCTTGTATTTTCCAACAAGACCAGTCATATCTGTATAATAATTATCAGTAATTCCGAAATAGTTTCTGTCATTTCTGATAGGTAATTTATCTACTGTACCGTAAGTTAATCTCATAGTAGAGTTTGCGTCCGGGTAGAATTTCTTTTCAGGCATAGCTTTCATTAAACCAGCTAAGAACATACGATTCTTTTTTGCAAAATTGTCGTCTACGTTAGCATATCTTTCGGTACTCATTTTTTGATCAGCAACAATCCCGTTGGCCGCTTTCCAAAGCGGATCAGCATCAAGCTTCAAGGCATCAGGGTGCAATAAGAAATTCGTTGCAGAAGTTTTGTTGGCGAAGATAGAAGAGTAGGCCAGGTTAGAAATTGTTTTAGCATCTAATCCTAAAATGGTAGCAGAAGCAATTTCTTTATTAGTAACTCTCATCTGGTATAGGTTTACCATAGAAGAAAGCATTTCTCCTTCCAAAGACGGGTTGAAGTTTTCATAAGCCGCTTTGATTGCCGCTTCAGTTTTAGCTTTCATCGCTAATCTTCCCTGCATGTCCTGAGCAGCATATGTTTTAAGAGCAGATCCTAGCTGTAATGCAAGGGTAATATATTTTGCATTTCTTGAAAACTGAGTAGCATAGTTTCTTTCAACATTTCTCTCAGAAACCTGCTTATAGTACATTGCAATATCTTCCAGAATACCATCATAAGCTTCATTTCCAGACTTAATAGACCATTGTCTGAAAATGTCTTCAGTTTTTTGTTTATCAGCAATAGTTCCGTTTTTCTCTACTGCATCGATAGTCCCTTGTCTGTTTTTCCAGTAGTTGGCTACAGAAGCATATTGAGAAGCATAGTTAAGCTGAGTTGCTTTATCCTTGTCCATGTACTTTTTCATGACATCCATAGCCAGCTTAGAAGCTTCCACCCATGCCGGGTAATCTTTAGTTACCATCTGCTGAATTCCGTAAGAAGTCAGATAACGGTTCGTTCTTCCAGGATAACCTAAGATCATTGAGAAATCACCAGGCTTAATTCCTTTAAGAGAAACCGGAAGGAAATGCTTAGGTTTCAAAGGAGTATTGCTTGGAGAATATTCAGCAGGGTTACCTGCAGCATCAGCATATACTCTGAAAACGGTGAAGTCTGCAGTGTGTCTTGGCCATTCCCAGTTATCTGTGTCTCCTCCGAATTTTCCTAATGATGAAGGCGGAGCACCTACCAATCTGATATCTTTATAATCCTGGTATACGAAATAGTAGAATTCATTTCCGTTGAAGAAATCTTTTACTACAACAGTATATTTCCCGTTTTCAGAGTTTTCTGTCTGGATGGCTTTAGTTTCAGCATCAATAACAGCTTTTCTCTCTGCTCCGGTCATATTGTTGTTTAGTTTAGAATTGATTCTTTGTGTAGCATCATCCATTCTCACTAAAAATCTTACATAAAGATCCTTTGCATTGAATTCGTCTTTCTGTTTCATTGCCCAGAAACCGTTCTTCAAATAATCTTTTTCCGGTGTAGAAGCCGCAGCAACAGCACCGTAACCACAGTGGTGGTTGGTAAATATAAGTCCTTTATCCGAAACAATTTCACCTGTACAGAAACCACCGAAACTTACGATAGCATCTTTTAAGCTTGAATTGTTCACGGAATAAATTTCTTCAGGCGTAAGATGTAGACCCTCTTTTTGCATATCAACACCGTTAAGTCTTTTGATGAGCATTAGCAGCCACATCCCCTCATCCGCCCTCATCTGAGCAAAGCCCAGCAAGAAAGTGAATAGTAGAAATAGTCTTTTCATTTTATAAAATAATTTTTGTGTCGCTAATTTACTAATTTTTACGAGATTCTGTCCCGGATTGGTATGAAAATGGGATGATAATCCGCATGAAAAAGATACTATTACCACTTTTTGCCGTTTTGCTTTTAGGACTCGTTTTAAATTGTTCCTCAGTGCCCACCAGGGATCCCTTTCTTCAAAGGCAATGGATGCTTATTTCTTTTGATGGCTTTTCAAAAGATCAATTAACAGCCAATAATGCTGAAATGAATCTGACCGCCAATAAGGTAAGGGGTAAAATTCAGGCACGTGTTTATATGGGATGTAACAGGATGTCTTTTGTTTCGGAATTTAAAAAAGGTGGAAGAGTAAGCATTTCAAAAGGAGTAAGCACAATGAAAGCCTGCCAGGATATGAATCTTGAAACTTCTTTTCAGAAAAAAGTAGAGACCATGACTAATTATTCTATTGAGGGACATTTTCTTACCTTATCCGATGATCAAGGAAATTCAATGAAATTTGTAGCTGCTGATTGGGATTAAAGTTTTCTCTTATCATACAAAAGTCCGCCTTATAGCGGACTTCTTTGTTTGAAAAATCTAGTTTGGTTATCAGCTTTTTAAGGTTACCAGTTTTTGAGAGTCATTAGTTTTTGGGAATGGTTTTTTTATTTCTTCCAGGGTTGCTGTGTTGGGCAGCCTGGTAACATTCATTTTGTGTTCCTAGAATTTATAGTATTATGATATGCCTGTCTGTTGGGAATTGTTTTTTTATGTCTGCTGTATTAGTGAGATGTTTTTCTGAATTGTCTGCCGCTGCTTTTGCTTTCTCTCTGTATCCGCTTCCTTCTGCATTGGCAGTAACGACATTTCCTGTTCCTTTTTCCAGATAGGTTGTCTGACCTACGCTGTACCAAACAAAACCATTCGCTCCTGATGCATCCGGTCCGGCTTCCAAAATTGCAGATTGTGTGTGCAGTATGGGGATGAAAAAGACAGACAGAATGATACAATAAATAGATGTTCTTTCCATGGATAACAGTTTTGGTAATTAATAGATGTGTTTTCCTGAGGAATTTGGGAAGACTAAGTTACCAACTATCTCCATTGAATGACAGGATTATAGACCAACGGCAGAAATAATAGACCAATGGCATCTTGTAAATCACGAATATATTTTTTAAGGATTGAAAAAAGAAAGATTATCCTTATAGGTTCGGCCAATAGGAAGCTTGATGTGATGTGCAAGCTCTATTTCGTGACAGCTTTTTCCGCGGATAAGATGGCGTGGAACAGCATAGCTTCTGTGTATTCTGATAAAAGAATCAAAAAAATTTTTTTGCAGAAGATTTCCCAGTGAATTTAAAATACAGTAATTTTTTTCAAGAGTGATAATCCTGGTGTAATCTTTCAGAGCTTCCAGATAAAGAATATCTTTCATTTTAATCTGAAAAACATGACCTCCTTCTTTTATTTTGATACAGTTTTCTCCCAGCATAGCGTCATAGCATTCACATTTTTCTTTTACTTCAAGAAAATCAAAAAGTTTTTCCATAGAATAATGAAAGCGTTCTGCAGTAAGAGGTTTGGTAATAAAATCTAAAGTATTAATCTCAAAGGCTCCGGCCGCCAGCTCCGGATGTGAGCTTACGAAAATACAGGCGGGTATTTTATGAGCCAGTTTACGGAATTCAAAACCGCTCATTCCTTTTAAATTGGTTTCAGTAATCAGGAGATCAACAGGAATATCAAGGTAGGGAACTGCCTTTTCTGCAGCATCGAAAGTAGCGACAATTTCAATGTTTTGATATTGCCTGATGTAATGCTGAAGAACCAGCCTGTCCAGTTCATCATCATCAATAATCATACATCTGATAGGGATAATCATGATATTCCGGAAATTAGCTTTTGATTTAAATAATTAAAAATCAGAAATTTATTATATAAAGCTATTGATTTTTTTGGAATATAACTCACTGGCAAACTTAAATTTATATTAAAATATATTATTAAATAAAAATTGATTTTGTTTTTTTTCCGAAAAATATTAACTTGTAAAAATCATAAACATAGACAGACCTTAATGTTAGAAAAGAAAGAACATAACTATGAGAAAGCGGTCCTGGTGGGTGTTATCACGCAGAATCAGGATGAAGAAAAGCTGACGGAGTATTTAGATGAACTGGAGTTTTTAGCTTTCACAGCAGGAGCAACCGTACAAAAGCGTTTTACCCAAAAACTAACTCAGCCTGATTCCAAAACCTTTATCGGTAGCGGTAAAGCTATTGAGATAAAAGAATATGTAAAAGAAAACGAGATCGGAACCGTAATTTTCGATGATGAACTCTCTCCTTCGCAGCTTAAAAACCTGGAAAGAGATATGGAAGTGAAAATCCTGGACCGTACCAATCTTATTCTTGATATTTTTGCCCAAAGAGCACAAACTTCATATGCAAGAACCCAGGTGGAACTGGCACAATATCAATATCTTTTGCCACGTCTGACAAGAATGTGGACCCACCTTGAACGTCAGAAAGGGGGAATTGGAATGAGAGGTCCCGGAGAAACAGAGATTGAAACTGACCGTCGTATTATCCGTGACAGAATTACATTGCTGAAAGAGAAACTGAAGACCATCGACAAGCAAATGGCTACCCAGCGTAATAACCGAGGGAAAGTTGTTCGTGCAGCTTTGGTAGGATATACCAACGTAGGGAAATCTACCCTGATGAATTCCATTTCAAAATCTGAAGTTTTTGCTGAAAATAAATTATTCGCTACACTGGATACCACAGTAAGAAAAGTGGTAATTGGAAATTTACCTTTTCTGTTGACAGACACCGTAGGATTTATCAGAAAATTACCCACTCAGCTTGTAGAATCATTCAAGTCTACATTGGATGAGGTTCGCGAAGCTGATCTTTTAATCCACGTGGTGGATATTTCTCACGAAAGCTTTGAAGACCATATAGAATCTGTTAATCATATCCTGATGGAAATTAACGCTCATCAGAAGCCGATGATTATGGTTTTTAATAAAATTGATGATTTCAGCTATGAGAAAAAGGATGAAGATGATCTTACGCCTTCAACCCGTAAAAATATTTCTCTTGAGGAATGGAAAAAGACGTGGATGGCAAAATCAAAATATCCAACTGTATTCATCTCTGCACTAACGAAAGAAAACTTCCCGGAAATGAAGAAAATGATCTATGATGAGGTTATGAAGATTCATATTTCCAGATTCCCATACAACGATTTCCTTTTCGAATATTTCGACAATGATGAGGAAGAAAGCAACAATTAATGAAGTATTACTTTTTCCTTTTATTCATCTTGTTTTCGGTTTTTGGGTTCAGCCAGAAATCAAAAATTGATTTAAAAGCTATTGAGAAAAGTCTCAGGACTTCCGACTCTCCGTACAATTACGAAAAACTTATTTTCAAATTTAAAGGATATCCAAAGTCTCTGGACAGTATAGAAGCTCAATATCTATATTACGGAAGAAATTTTAGGAACGATAAAATAAGTACATCAGATGACAGCTTTAAAAGTCTTGTAGAAGCTTTTAAGCAAAATAATTTTGCAGACTGTATCAAACAGGGGAAAGCTTTGTATGGTAAAGATCCGACCAATCTGGATATTCTGTTAATTCTTCTTAGGGCTTATGATTCTGTAAAAGATGGAAATAACTTTATCCATCATCTGAACCAGTTCCGTACCCTTACTGAAGGAATAAGAAGTTCAGGAGACGGAAAATCTGAGAAAACAGCTTATATCGTTAATTCCGTGGGAGATGAGTATATTCTTCTCAATATTCTGAATATAGGACAGGATTATACCAGGAGTTCAAAAGCTTCTAAAGATGCGATGTTTGATATATGGGAAAAGGATGGGAAGCAGATTTATATCAAAATACTGTATTTGGAACTCACTAACTAATCTTAAAATAAAAACACTTAGTGGAATTATATTATTCATTTTCAGCATTAATCGTATTAGCATCAATATTTGCCTATCTTAACTACAGATTTTTAAAACTTCCGAGTACCATCGGAATTATGGTCATTGCCATTGTGGTTTCTATTTTTCTGGTCCTGTTCGGAGAAACGGTTCTTCCCAGAACTTTCGGACATCTTCATAAACTGATGAACGGCATAGATTTTACAGAAGTTTTGATGGGGGCCATGCTTAATTTTCTGCTCTTTGCAGGAGGAATTCATATTAATATTAATGATCTGAAAGAACAGTTCAGACCTGTAGTGATATTTTCCACGGTAGGTGTTGTGATTTCTACCTTTGTTGTAGGATTCGGAATGTTTTATCTGCTTCCTTATGTAGGAATAAAGCTTCCTTTTATCTACTGTCTTGTTTTTGGTGCTTTGATTTCTCCTACCGATCCGGTAGCGGTTCTGAGTGTACTGAAACAAGCCAATGTATCCAAATCACTGGAAACAAAAGTGGCCGGAGAATCTCTTTTTAATGACGGTATGGCGGTTGTAGTATTTACGGTGATCTTACAGCTGGCGGTCGGAAAAGAAGTTGATCTGGGTGTTGAAACCATCGGATTGCTTCTGCTTAAAGAAGCCGGAGGAGGTCTTTTACTCGGGGTTCTGTTAGGATGGGTTACTTCAAGATTGATGCGTGAAGTGGATGATTATATTATCTCTGTGTTGGTGACACTTTCTGTTGTAATGGGAGGGTATCTTATTGCCCGTCAGATGCATATTTCAGGACCATTGACAATGGTGGCCGCAGGATTGTTTATGGGGAACTTCAACAGAAGTTTCAAAATGAAATCAGTGACGCAGGACTATCTGATTAAATTCTGGGAGCTGATTGATGAAATTCTGAATGCTGTACTATTCCTGTTCATCGGTTTTGAACTTTTGATGATTAAAGATCTCAGACATTTCATGATTCCCGGCTTAGTTGCCATTGTGGTAGTTCTGTTTGCAAGATTTATTTCTATTTGGGGACCTACAAAATTTACTTCTCTGAGAAGAAGTTTCAGTCCACAGACGGTAAAAGTTCTCGTTTGGGGCGGAATCCGCGGAGGAGTTTCCATCGCATTGGCGATGTCTGTTCCTAAAAGTGAATACAGTGAGATTATTTTAAGTATAACTTATTGTGTAGTAGTATTCTCGATCATTGTTCAAGGGCTTACTATTGCAAAAGTGGCGAACCCTAAACAGATTGCAGAAGAGGAGGGAGAGCAGGAAAATATTGCTTTAGAAGAGAAAGCTTAATTTATTATGAGTATTGTTAAAGAAATACAGGAAGCACTTGCTGTTTTATCCATTCCTGAAAAGGCAGAATTTTTTCCAAGATTTTTCAAAACGGGAAAAGGAGAATATGGTGAGGGTGATTTTTTTCTGGGGGTAAAAGTTCCGGATCAACGCTCTGTAGCCAAAGAATATTACTCGAAAATAAATTTACAAGAACTCAGCACCTTACTTTCTTCAAAATATCATGAGCACAGACTGACGGCTCTTTTTATGCTGATTTCAAAGTTCGAAAAAACAAAAGATAAAGCAGTAAAAGAAGAAGTGATCGCTTTTTATCTGGATCATCTTCCCTATGTTAATAACTGGGATCTGGTAGATTCAACCTGTTATAAAATTTTAGGCAGATATGCTTTTGAAAATCAGAAAGAAAATCTTCTTAGAGATCTTTCAGAATCTGATGAGATGTGGCATAAAAGGATTGCTGTTGTCGGAACAATGCATTATATAAAAAAAGGGTCATTTGAGCTGACAAAAGAATTCGTCACCAGAAATCTGAAACATCCACATGATCTGATGCACAAAGCAAATGGATGGCTGCTAAGGGAAATGGGAAATAAAAATGAAGGAGCGCTGATCCGTTATCTGAATCAGTATTATAAAGAAATGCCCAGAACCTGCCTTCGGTATGCTATTGAAAAACTGGATGAAGATCTTCGTCAGGACTACCTTAAAGGACGTATTTAAAAAATAATAAACGGAAAAAGTACCGTATTTTTCCCTGAAAAAGTACCGGGAAACAGCTATTTATGTCCAAAAAATCAAAGATTATAAGGATTTAAGGTCAGAATTAAGTAATTTTGTGGTTTTAAACCTAATCATGAAAAAAATATTAAAACTATTTCTTGTTCTGCTTCCCCTGTTATTTTTAACAAGCTGTTTCGATATTCTGGATAAGGTGAACGTAAAAGCAGATGGTACAGGAGAATATACTATTATTCTTAATGCCAGTAAAAGCAAAACACGGCTGGCTTCAATTTCCAAGATGGAAACCATCAACGGAAAAAAAGTTCCTAAAAAGTCAGAAATTGAAAATAAAATCAATGAAGCTGCCAGAATTTTTAAAGCAACTCCGGGAATCAGCAATGTGAAAACCTCCATGGATTTTGATAATTACATCATCAAACTGAGCTGCAATTTCAAGAAAATAGAAAATATCAATGCCGGTCTGGAAAAACTAAAGGCTCAGAAAATATTGGGCAAAGTGGTTCCAACACAAGTATACAGCCAAAATCTTGAAAAAAAGATATTAACAAGGAATAAAGTAAATACCTTCAAAACAGATTATGACAAGATGAGTAAGGCTGATAAGGAGGTTTTTAACGATGCGAAATATACTTCCATTATGCAGTTTGAAAGCACGGTGAAATCACAAACGAATAATACGTATGTGCTTTCTCCCAATAAAAAAGCACTCAAGCTGGAGGCTGATATTCTGGATCTGATCCTTCAAAAAAAACAAATTCAAAACACCATTCTTTTTCAATAAATTTCTAAACTATAGTCATGAAATCTATCTTATTAAAAACGCAAACCATTATTTTCGTTCTCTTTGGCTTTACATGGGGTTTAGCTCAAAACAGCATGAAAATTCCTTCCGATGCCGTATTTTATATGGAAGTTAACGGAAAACAGCTTAATAATAAAATCAACTGGAATAAACTGAACCCTTTGCTGCATGAGCTCAGCAAAAAGAGCAAAGAAAACCTTTCATGGACAGATTATTCCAAAACAGGAATCAAATATGATGCTGTTCAATATCACTATGCAAGTTTTAATGACTCGATTAAAGCTTATAATACCCATTTTATCATTGATAATAGGGAAAAATTTCAGGAGTTTATTAATTCTGTAAAGAAAAAAGGACAGGAAGTTTCCAGCAGAAAGAACTATTCTTATGTAGATATCAATGATGATATTTTTGTAGCATGGAACGGAAGCCGTGCTGTTCTCAGCATGATCAGCTATACAAAACCGTATAAGGATCTTTGGGCAGAGGAAGCAGTTGCAGACAGTACAGCAGTTGCAGTGGTGGACTCCGCTTACGCAGAGCCGGGAGATACAGTGTATACCGAAGAGCCGGAAAAGCCGTTTGATTACAAAGAAGAAATCAAAAGCCTGAAGGAAGATATCAAGTATCTGAAAGAAAGTATTAAAGATAATAATAACGAGATCGCAAGAATCCAGAAAGATATCAAATACCTGGAGAAACACCATAAATATCCTGCAGAGAAAGAAAGTGCTGAGAATTCTGAAAATGGAGAGGAAATGCCTGATGCAGAATATGATGAGGAAGAAGAAAAAGCCTATCAGAAAGAACAGGACTCTATCCGAAGAGAAAACTTTAAGGTTGTTAAAAAGAACGCTGAAGATCGTTTTGACCAATATTTCAGTTCAAATTTAGAAATTGAAGTTCCAAAAGAGATGCTTACATTCAGAGATGCCAATTCCGATGTTTTTGTGTACACAGATTATGGAAGAATTGTAAATGAAGGTATCTACGGAAAAATGACGAAGTATTACGGCTACGGACAGTTTTTCAAAAACATGTACAACTCCAACTATACATACAATCTGTATTTTGATAAAGACAAAGTAAGACTGGTGAATAATTATCAGCACAGAAATAATGACATTCAAAAGAATATCTCTGCCATTTATAAAGGAAAGAAAAACAAAAAGCTGCTGCAACTGATCAATGAAAAAAGTGTCGGTTACTATGCCATGAATGTTAACGGGGCAAAATGTTTTGACATGATGTACAGCCTTCTTCAGAATTCCGGAGAAAATGAGTACAAAAAAGAAATGGAGCTGATCATGGAAACCATGAAAATTGTACTGGATGAAGAAGCAATTACCAAAATTGCACCCGGAAACGGAATCTTTGTTTTAAACGAATTGAAATCTAAAACAGTAGAATACACCGATTATGAATACGATGCAGATTTCAATGAAAAAGAAGTAAAGAAAACCAAAGAGATTGCTGTTCCCAACTTCACTTTCGCTTTTGCAACAGAGAACGAAGGCTACTGGAACCGTATTTTTGATATGCTGACGACTAATAAAAAGCTTTCTAAAAGATTCTCTAAAAAAGGAGATTTGTACACATTTAAGGAAGAAAAAAATGGAGGCTATGTGGATCAGCTATTCTTTAGCGTGAAAGATGGAGTAGTGTATCTTATGAGTTCAGCAGATAATATTCTGCCGGTAGACCAATCTGATATTTCCAGAAAATGGGCAAAAGATTCAGCGAAATATCCTTTGTCGGGAAGACTGGATATCCGGAAACTTTTAACAGGATTAGATAAAGAATTCAAAAGTCCGAAAGAGAGAAAAACATTGGAGGCGATCAAAAAAAATGTTGGAGAATTGTATTATAAAACAGAAGTAAAAGGAGAAAGTATCCAGACTGAGATGAATTATAACATCAAAGATTCTTCGGAAAACAGCTTAATGTATTTCTTTGATATATTCGATCAGATTTTTAAAACAAAGGAAACAGACAAGAAGCCTCAAATTTTATAGATGAAAAAAAGGAAGATTATTATCCCGTTATTTTTATTGCTGGCTGTTGCAGTATATTTTGTAGCTTTTCACAAAGATAAAAGCCTTCAATATATTCCTGATAATGCAGATGCAGTGGTCTTAATTGACACGAAGAAATTAACGGGACAGTACCTCTTCAGTTTAGTAACTCATCCTTCAAAATGGTCCGGAAGTAAAAGAAAGAGTAAAAGTTCAGGATCAGTAAAATATTCAGGGATCAGAATACCGGATTTCCTGCAGGTCTTCCATATTAAAAACACCAGGCTGTCCGAATGGTACACGGTTTTGGAACTTAAAGACCCACAGAAGTTTATTGGTTTTTTAAAAAGTCAAAAGGTTGAATATAAAGGAAAGAACAGCTTTCAGAAGGATCAGTTATTCTTTATGATAGAAGGAAATTATTGCATTGCGGGAACTTCAGATCATGCTTTTGAAACTATTCAGAAAAAACTTCTACAGAGTTCTCTATATCATGTTTGGGATGCAGATAAATTTATTCAAAATACACTGGGAAGCATTTCATTCATTTCAGGACATAAGATCCGAAACTTTTCCATTGAGCTAAATGAGGATGAAATTGAAATCAATAATAATTCAAATCCGGAGATTCTTAATACGATTGCTTCAAAAGCTGAGAAAGGAAATCATTTTCTAGAACTTGAATTAGACAAAGAAAACATCAGAAATTTTACCCGTTTTTTCAAAAAAAGTATAGCAGATTCTTCACAGATAACATCTTTAAAGGCTGCTGCAGATCTTAGACAGATCAATGATACCATCGTCACGTATGAATATGATGATAATTTTAATGAAGTTGAAAAAAAGACGGTTCAAAAGATCATCCAGCCCAGCTATATGGTCGATATTCTGAGTAATGATCCTGAGAAAACCTGGCAGTATTTCCAGTCCGAAAAATGGATCAACAACGAAAATCAATTCACAGCAATTCCTTTTCAACCTAATAAAATCATTCAGCATGATAACGGTGTTACGATAAAATCAACCCGAAATCCGATAGCAATGCCGCCCCGATTAAATGAAAACTATATTGTAATCAGAAATAATGCGTTGTTGTATTCTTCTTTGAAAACACTGAGTATCACTGAAAAAAGAATCATCTCAGATATCGATTATGTATTGTACGGAAATCAATCCGGTCATTATTGGATAAAAATAAAAGCAAAGAAAGGAGAATTACCCTTAATTTTACGGTGGTAAGCAAAGAACCCGAATAAAATTTTCATAAATGGCTTCATCAGACATCGCATTGCTCAAAACTTTTACGCATTATTTTTTGCATCTTGTTTTTCCTGTTTTTATCGCATTGATTTTTTATCGTAAAAACTGGAAAAAGGCATATTTCATTCTTCTCGCTACGATGCTGGTAGATCTTGACCATCTTTTTGCCAATCCTGTTTTTGATCCTTCAAGAGAAAGCATAGGTTTTCATTTTTTACATTCTTATTACGCCATTGCGGTGTATTTTTTGCTGTTGTTCTTCAAAGGAAATATCAGGATTATAGGAATAGGGCTTCTGTTTCATATGTTCACAGATTATCAGGATTTTAACTTCTGGCCTCATTAAAATATTATTAATATTTTCTTTTAATATTGAAATTATTATAGATTTTTTGTATTTTGTAGTCACGATATGAGACTAAAAGAACTTTTACATTATACCTATATTTTTCCTATTCTGGCAGTAGGGTACTATTTTTCCGGTTTTATGGGAAGCGGTGTCTTTAATGATATTCTTGCCGGTATTTTATTGATCGGAAGTGTTTTATCAGCAGTACATCATGCTGAAGTTGTAGCTCATAAAGTAGGAGAGCCTTTTGGGACCATCATTCTGGCTCTTTGCATCACCATTATTGAAGTGGCACTCATCATCTCGCTGATGGTTGCCGGCGGAGATCAGGCGATCACGCTGGCCAGAGATACGGTTTTTGCTGCTGTAATGCTTATTCTTAATGGAATTCTCGGAATATGTATTTTGGCAGGCGGCTTTAAATATCATGAGCAGTTCTTCGCAAGAACCTCAGCAACTACTTATCTGGTGAGTATTGTTTCCATTCTGATACTTACCCTTGTTCTTCCCAATTTTACATCAAGTGTCAACGGACCATTCTATAACGAAGCACAGCTTATTTTTATATCCATAGCATGTCTTGTCATTTACGGGGTTTTCCTGATGGTACAGACGGTTCGTCACAGAAGCTACTTTATTGTTCCTGATGAGCATCCTGAAGAACATTATATACCTTCTTTACCAAAAACGCTTATCAGCTTTATTTTTCTGGTGATTTGTCTTGTTATTGTCGTACTGATGGCGAAAGGATTATCAGATACCATAGAAGGTATGGTACAGAGTCTTGGAGCTCCAAAATCCCTGGTTGGGGTAATTATTGCTGCCGTAGTTCTTCTTCCTGAAGGGGTTGCTGCGATCCGTGCAGCAAGAGCCAATCAAATCCAGTCCAGCTTAAATCTGGCATTAGGCTCTGCACTGGCAAGTATTGGTCTTACTATTCCAGCAGTTTCAGCGGTATGCATTATGTATGATATTCCACTTGTATTAGGTTTGGACAAAAAAGACATTATTCTGCTTTCTTTATCCGTATTTATTGTAATGTTATCTTTAAGTCGCGGTAAGACAAATGTTCTTTATGGTACTGTTCTGTTGGTAAATCTGGCAGCTTATATCTTTACAGTAATAGTTCCTTAAAAAAGCAAAAAGAATTCCATTTGAAATCAATTCCCGAAAACTTCAAAACCGGAACTCAAAGCACTTAGAGCCTTCTGGCCAGCTCCATTTTGAAAGCCATAAGTTTGGCTATATTTTCGGATTTGTAGATTGCCATGTCTGCATTTTCTCCTACAAAGTTTTCCTCAATAGTAGTGCGCCAAAGCAGCAGCCATCTGTCAAAATGCTTTTGTTCCATCGCCTGTATCTCGTTAATCGGGAAGTGTACACCCATTGGATTTCCTTTATAGGTCATCTGCCCGAAAAGAATAGACTCCCAGAAAGAATACATTTTAGGAAGATGCTGATCCCAGTCTACCTTAGCAATATCATTAAAAAAGAATCCAATGGTTTCATCTTTAACAACTTTGTTGTAAAATGAATTGACAAGGTATTCAATATCTTCTCTTGATTCAAGCTTTTTCATAGTTCAAATTTAATATAATTCACATTAAAAATTCCAGTCCCGAAATTGATAAATTTCATATAGACAGTATTTTACAACCCGTGCTGTAAAAATATAGAAGTATAAAATGAAAAAATTGGGAAAGATTAAAATTTGATTAATTCGCAAAAAAACACCTTAAAAGAATCCATTTTTTGTAAATTTAATTATTAAACACTAAAAAATTATTAAAATGACTAAAAAAATCAATTCTATTTGTATTCTCTTACTGATGTTTTCGGTGTCATGTTCAAGGGATGAAGTGAGTACTATTAATGATGATTCAGAAAAAGTGAATTATTCTGAAGTAAAGAATTCGCAGCTTACAGAGGCGAAAATGCTTCAGCAAGGCTGGAAAATTGTAGATGAGTTTAAATTGTCAGGTAATAATGGACTGAGTGCCCGCTATCGTTCATCTAATGAAGAGCGTGAAATTCCATTCAGGCCCAATCATCTGAAAGATATGGGATATGATATTAGTTATTCCGGAGAAAGAACGAGGTTGAAAAATGTTTTTGCTTACTCTGGTCAGGTTCCGGATGGAATTATTTTTAATCCTGACCTTTCTGTAGATGGAGATACACGGAATACAGCTCCTAATCCTAATGTTTCCATTGTTCTGGGAACTCCTGAGGTATCCATAAAAACAGATGGGGTGGATTTACCGGATAATGCCTATACCACGGAGGCGATTAATAATGGCGACAGAGAAAGTGAAATTACGGTAACCTATTCTTATAAAAAAGGATATTCTACCTCCTGGAAACGTACTGTCTCAGGTTCATTTGAAGTGGCAGCATCAGTATCCGTTGATATTCCGTTAGTGGCAAAAGCTTCGGCAAGCACAAAAGTTGTGGTGGGAGGAGATACAACGGAAGGAACAGAAAACTCTGAAGAAATTACGGAGACCAGCAGCTACAAGACCATCGTTCCTGCCCATTCTAAAAAGTCTATTTCTGTCCTTACGAAACTGAAAGGATCATCTGTTGAATACTTTGTACCTATGAAATTAACCGGAAGATTGCAAGCCAACTTTCCTTCTCCTGTAGATGGACATTATTATTGGGCCTTTCCTATCGAAAGCTTTCCTGATTTTCTTGCCAATATACATGGAGAATCGGGGATTGTAAAATCTGTCAGCAATGTAAGTGTTACGGTAATGGAATCACCGGCACAACCTATATAAAACTATTTTAATAAAGATTGTATAAACAGCAGATATTCAAAATTTCTGCTGTTTTTTTGTTTTAGTTCTTTTGAATGAAAGTTCAATAAAGCCCTTTGATAAAGCAATCTGTCATATGAATGATGAATATTAAAGGATGATTCCTAAAAAGCATTGATATCTTAATGGATTCTATTCTTAACTTTGCTTTTTAAATATCTGTAAGTTGAAAAAAGAGCTGATCATCAGATGGCTTACTGATAGAGGAAAATTATAATATAACAAAGTCAAAATGATTAACAAATGACAGGAGGACTCAGAAAAAAGATCCGTCAGAAAAATGCGGAGAACAGTGGTTTCGGAACCAATGCCTCAGGAAGGTTTATCAATAAAGATGGTCTCCCGAATGTTCAGAGAAGAGGAGTGAACGTTTTTAACAGGCTAAGCTGGTATCACACCATGCTGAATCTCTCTTCATTCCGTTTTATATCTTATCTGGTTATTGCTTATATCATCATTAATCTTTTGTTTGCTATGATCTATTATCTTATTGGTGTAGAACATCTTACCGGGATTGATAAGAGTGATCCGCTTAATGAATTTATTGATGTTTTTTTCTTCAGCTCTCAGACATTTACTACGGTTGGATATGGAAGAATCGCTCCTGTAGGTTTTCTGGCAAGTCTTGTGGCTACTTTTGAAGCTTTTCTGGGATTGCTTACCTTTGCCATTGCAACAGGGCTTTTTTACGGAAGATTTTCAAGGCCCCGTGCCTATCTTAGGTTTTCTGATATAGCCGTTATTGCTCCTTTTCAGGAATCTTCGGCATTAATGTTCAGGCTTGCTCCCTATAAGAATAATGCGCTGACGGATGCAGACGTTATTGTATCTGTAGCCATTGAGGTGATAGAAAACGGAGTAGCCAAAAGTAATTTTTACGGGCTTACGACACAGATGAGCAAAATCAATACGCTGGCTCTCAACTGGACTGTGGTGCATAAAATTGATGAAAACTCTCCGTTTTACGGATTTTCTGAGGAAGATTTTAAAAATACGGATATGGAACTTATCGTACAGGTACGCGCGTTTGATGAAGTGTTTTCAAATACGGTGGTTCAAAGGTCTTCGTATACTACAGGAGAAATTGTATATGGAGCTAAATTTGTTCCGATGTATTATCCAAACAAAGAAAATCTTTCAACGGTACTGGATCTGGATAAAATCAATGAATATAAGAAAGAAGAACTCCCGGATTCAGTGATAAACAAAGGATAAATGGATTTAGATTTTTATAAAAAACAAGCGATACAAAAGCAGAAAGAGCATAAGAAATTTCTGGACGGATTAAAAAAGAAACCACCCAAAAACCTCGACTATGCAGTACAGGAAACCCATGATGAAGTTTTTGAAGAAATAGACTGTCTGCAATGTGCTAATTGCTGCAAAACAACCGGTCCTCTCTATACTGAAAAAGATATTGAGCGAATTGCCAAACATCTCCGAATGAAGTCTGCAGACTTTGAAGCAAAGTTTTTAAGAGTGGATGAAGATAATGATAAAGTTCTGCAAAATCTTCCGTGTTTTTTTCTGAATGGTGATAATACATGCTCTATCTATGACGTAAGACCAAAAGCTTGTCGGGAATATCCCCATACAGACCGTAAGAAGATTTACCAGATCAATAATTTGATGCTTAAAAATACGGTTATCTGTCCTGCAGCATTTGAATTTGTAGAAAAAATGATGAAGAATATAGAGAAGTAGATTTCAAGGATGGAAGCAGGAGGAGGGAGAGGGAAGTTTTGAGAGTAAAACGGTTTAATTAAAGTCTTTTAACCGGAATAAACTTCCAGCTTCCGGCATCAGTCTTCCAACCAAATCACCCGAACTTATTTTTTGCAAATTCCTCTTAAATAATTATAAAGTCCGTTAAATAAGCTTTTTACATATAATTTCACAAATGATGCTTCGTTTTAGTTAAACAATCATTTAAATATTATATTATGAAAAAGTTATTTTTAACGGCAGCGTTTACATTAGTCGGAGTAATCGGAGTATCAGCACAATCAACACCACAAAAGCCGGCCGATACTTCTACTAATAACCCTGCGACAACTCAAACTCAACAACCGAATACTCAGACTACAAGTCATTCGGATCCAAAGAATCAACAGGAAAAATCACCTGCAACTACAATGGAAACTGCACCTGCAACGGATCCATCAGTAAGTACAACGCCTACTGATGCTACTAAACCTGCAGATGCTCCTAAAGAAGAGAAGAAAGACAAAAAGAAGAAAAAGTAAAGCACTTTAGCAAACACCAGCCGGAATCCTGAAATCTTGTATTTCAGGATTTTTTTTGTTCAATTTCTTCCACTCTGAACAGCAGGATCTTAGTAATGAGATCCAGTGGAAGATCTTCATGAATTGGAAATTGGACAGCGCCTTTAGAAAACTTATATTTTCTTTCCTTAAAATCTGTCTCAAAATTCCGGATACCTTCAGCTCCCGGATAGAATCCGATATGCTTTTTGTAACCCGCAAAATAAATCAACGGTTTTGCTTTGTACCGGAAGGCAGGCATCTGATATCCAATATATTCTTCAAGATCCGGAACCTGTAAATGAATTGCTTTCCTAAGTTCTTGAAGCTTTTCCTGTATTTCTACCGAAAACAGGAAAATGTATTCATCAATATTTGTAAACGTGCTTTGCATGATATATGACTAGTCCTAAAATAGGTTGACATAAAATTAGACAATATTT
>NZ_SDLV01000058.1 GCF_004916905.1 Chryseobacterium candidae | reverse complement strand
TAAATATTGTCTAATTTTATGTCAACCTATTTTAGGACTAGTCATAGAGTGTAATCATAGTCTTCTATACTTTCATTTTTGCGGATAATGCCCATTTTTCAAAAGTTATTTTCCATTACGTTATTGAAATATTATTCTAAAAATATTATCTTTATATAAAGAATCGATTGTATGGAGAAGATTGTATTTGAAAAAAGTGATATCAGAGACTTTGTGAAGACAATCATTGCAGAGAAAATTGAAAAGCTTAAAAGCTTTATTGAATTTACCCTTGAAGCCAGCCGCGATATTAAAAAAACTCCGAAATATGACAGCATGAGAGAAGAGATGCAAGAGGAGATTTATCAGATGCAGCGACAGCTGGGGGCTTTGAATGATCTTAAAATAAATATGGCAAAAGTCCTGAATACAGCTACAGAAAGAGTACAGCTTGGCTCGCTGGTCATCACCAACAAAGCCAGGTTTTATATATCAGTGTCATTAGGTGAATTCTTTTTTGAAGGAGACAGGTTTTACGCGATATCTCCGGAAAGTCCTATGGCAAAAAAAATGATGGGCATGAAACCAGGCGATGAATTTACCCTAAACAAAATCCATCAGAAAATTGTGGAAGTATTATAAATGTGCATAGCAAATTTTGCCTCACAACTAAATCATGAATGGATCATAAAAGAAAGCTTCAAATTTATTTGAAGTTTTCTTTTTATTTAATATTTTGGACATCAGAAATATATAACCATGAAATTTGATAATTTAAGAACCAGCAGGTTCAATCATTGGGTAATTATACATCTGAGATATCTGGTGGGCTTTGCTTTTTTTCCGTCAGGACTGGTAAAGCTATTGGGGGAGAGGTTCACAAGAATTTCAACAGATCATCCGATCGGGTATTTCTTTGAAGCTCTTTATCGGTCTGGTTTTTATTGGAATTTCTTAGGACTGGCACAGCTAACAGCCGGAATTCTACTGATGACTCAGCGTTTCGCAACACTTGGAGCATTGATGTTTCTGGCTATATTGACTAATATATGGATCATTACTATCAGTCTCTCCTTTACTGGAACATGGATGATAACATCTTTAATGATGATAGCTGTTTTCATATTGGTAGTGTGGGATCAGCATAAACTGCTTCCAATTTTTAATTATAACAAGACAAGTGTGGTAAAAGAATATCCAGATCCCGGCCGTAATTGGATAAGGGCCGGAGTGGTGTATGCTATAAGTTTTATTGCCTTGTACATGCTGAATCCTGTGGAAGGAGAAGAATATGAAAGATGGCTGGGGATATTATTGATCTTAATCATTCTTATAACCTTTATCATAAGTAATTACAAAGCGTATAAAAATTATAAAATAGCTATCAATAGTTGATGTTTTAAATGCAATGGATTGAATTTCATGTTGTAAATTTGCAGGTATGAATAATGCATCCATTTTAAAAGAAATCATAGAGCAAAGAAGAAGTGTTTTTCCGAAGGATTATACCGATGCGGAAATCCCTCAGGAAGTTTTGGAGGAGATTTTAAACGCTGCTACATTGGCTCCCAATCATAAACGTACTAAACCCTGGCGTTTCAAAATATTCAAAGGGGAAGAAAAAGCACAGCTGGCATCAGAAATGCAGGCTATCTATAAAGCCACTACACCCGAACCGCTTTTTCTGGAAAAAAAATACAATGATATTGGTTTCAAAATCAATAAAGCCAATGTTGTCGTTTCTATCGTAGTCAATTTCAGTGGTATGGTTCCGGAATGGGAAGAAATAGCAGCCACATCAATGGCCGTACAGAATATGTATCTTACCTGCACTGCAAATAATATTGGGTGCTACTGGAGTTCTCCCAAAATTGTAGACGAGTTGAAAAACTCTCTTACTATTGAGGAAAACCAGAAGTGTCTGGGACTTTTCTATATGGGTGAAGTGTAAAATGAAGGATATTTACAGGAAAGACAAGAGATAATTTTGTTGTTTTCATGGCTGTTTTAATTTCTGTTATTATTTCAACAGTCTTCTCTTTTACACTGATTAATTAAAAAAACAATTTGAATTTATAAAACTTTTCACTCAGAGCTTTTTACTTCAAACTTTTTTATTATCTTTGCACTCTTAAATATTTAACTGGGACGAGTTCCCGTAAAATTCAAACATTATGTCAGTAAAAATCAGATTACAAAGACACGGTAAAAAAGGAAAGCCTTTTTTCCACATCGTGGTTGCAGATTCTAGAGCTAGAAGAGATGGTAGATTCATCGAAAAACTAGGTACTTACAACCCAATTACTAACCCGGCAACTATCGAATTGAACGTTGATTCTGCTGTACAGTGGTTAAACAACGGTGCTCAGCCAACTGATACTGCTAGAGCTATTTTATCTTACAAAGGTGCTCTTTACAAAAAACACTTACAAGGTGGTGTAGCTAAAGGTGCTTTTGATGAAGCTGAAGCTGAAAAAAGATTCAATGCCTGGGTAGAAGCTAAAGATGCTAAAGTACAAGGTAAAGTAGACGGTTTAGCTACAGCTAAAGCTGATGCTAAGAAAGCTGCTTTAGAAGCTGAAGTAAAAGTAAACGAAGCCAGAGTTGCTGCTGCTGCACAAGCTGAAGCTGATGCTAAAGCTGCTGAAGAAGCTGCAAATGCACCTGCTGAAGAAGTTGTTGCTGAAGCTACAGAAGGAGAAGCTCCTGCTGCTGAAACTGAAGAAAACACTGAAGCTTAAGAACAAACCCTGTTATGCGTAAAGAAGATTGCTATTTTTTAGGTAAAATCACACGCAGACATGGACTTGCGGGTAACGTAATCCTTAAATTGGATACCGATCAGCCCGAGCTTTACAATAAACTGGAATCAATATTCGTTGAAATCAACGGATTATTGGTTCCATTTTTTATTGAAAAATCATCATGGAGCAAACTGGATGCTCTGAATCTTGCATTCAAAAATTCTTCTGAGGCTATGGTAGATCAGGTGTTGGGTAAAAGTGTTTACCTTCCACTTGCTTCACTGCCTAAACTTTCAGGAAAACAATTCTACTACCACGAAATCATCGGATTCGAGATTTTTGATCAGGATGATAACAACTGTGGCGTGATCAGATCTGTAAATGATCAGACAGCGCAAGTGTATTTCATTACCAATCTTGATGGGAAAGAAGTGGTTATTCCTATGATCAAAGACTGGATTCTTGAAGTGGACAGAGAAGAAAGAACCATCAAAATGGAACTTCCTGAAGGTCTTATCGATGTTTTTCTGGTTTCTTCAAAGAAAGACGAATAGTTTACAATAAGCCAATAGGTTTTTCTTTCCTGCTTTTTTAAAATACCCTTTTTCATAAAAATACCCCTCAAAAGTTCGTTAGCTATAGAAGGTCTTTATGATAAATTTTGTTTTAAACGGTCAATCTGGTCGTACATTTTATTGAAAAATATTTTTCTTTCCCTGTTTCCGGATTCATTCAGCGATCTGGAATTTTTGATCTGATGCTCAAAATAGCTCAGAGAATCCTCACACGTAATTTTATCATTGGTCATCATATATCCGAACATGCTGAAAGGTACAAAAAAGGAACATTGTTCTTCATTTTTAAATAAAATACTGTTATTTAAAATGACTAAATCATTCACATAGATCTGAAAATTAGTTTTTTCAAGTGTTTTGATTTCGAGCCCTTCCAGTAATTTTTTCAGATCTTCCAGAATAAGATCCACATCATTTTTCTTTAATAAACCCATTTCATAATAGAACGAAATTTGTCTTAAAGCACTCATAATGGTGGTGTCATTCCATATTTCCGTTACGTTTTGTTTATCATAAAGATCTTTCAGCATCTCGTTTTTTACAGAATGGTATTCCATCGTAAACTCATGAAACGGACTTAAAAACTTATCCTGGTTCAATAAATTCATCCAGACATAAAACTTGAAACGAGACAGCATTGAATCTGAAATAGTATAAAAAAACGGGATGTCTTTTGCAGAATAAAATACTTTGGAATTGGTGATGTTCTGAAAAACATTCAAAATTTTCAAAGAGTTCTCGAAATAATTTAAAAGATCTTCGGTGGTTTTTACAGGTTGCGTTCTTTTGACCACCAACTGATTTTCCGTTCCCAGAAACTGATCCAGAGAGATCTGATAATATTTGGCGAGTTCCAGAGCTTCCTCAAAACTGAACTTGGCTTTCATTGAAGTCCTTCTGTGAGCTGCATCATAGCTGATGTTAAGAATGTTGGCAATCTCATCATTTAAAGATTTCTCACCAATTTTTCTTCGGATTTCCTTCAATAAAGCTTCCTGGTGCATAGTTTTGTGATTTTCACAAATGTAGTATTTTTTGTGGAAAGAGTTGTTGATTTTCTGTTGAGAAGGACGGAAGCTTGAAGCCGGGAGGTATTGAAGATCGAAAGAATATATAACCGTTTACTACATAAATAGGATTTATAATCACTATTACTATTGATCACTCAAAATGACTTCCGGCTTCTTTCTTCCTGCTTCCAACCCCACGTTTTGCGATTTTCGCAAACAGAATGTTTTTTTTAATTTTTTTTCACATTCGAAACTGAGTCTTCTGCGGATAATTTTGATCTGTAATTTAAAATAACGAGTTATGAAAACACGAATTTTATTAGTAGCAGGTCTTTTAATCAATAGTCTGGCTTATGCATCAGACAGTCTAAAATTAGATTCTTTGAAACCAAGACTGATTGCAGCTTCACCTTCAAAAAATGTGAGAAATGTCAATGGAGTTTTATTTAAATATTATGATGAGGAAGATCATTTTAAGCCTAAAAAAGTGAACGGATTAGGAATGGGTTTTAATGTGATGGGCATTTTTCTTCCACCACTCATGCTTTTTACTTTACAGCCTGATCATTGGAATCTTAATGATGATTATGTAATTGTTCCCCGTGAAAAAATGAATACCATTAACGGACTGCAGCTATCGCTCATCAATATGGAACCTACGGTAACCAATGGGCTGGAAATCAATGTTTCGAGTAATATCAATACGTATGCTGTGACGAACGGGATGTCTGTTTCTCCGTTTTTTAATCTGCATCATGAGATGAAAGGTGTTTCTGTAGCGCCATTGGCCAATATCGGGCAGAAATGCCGGGGAATACAGATCGGTTTGTACAATCAATGTAAAGATTTCAGAGGAATACAAATTGGAGGATGGAATGAGAATGGAAGAAGAAAGCTTCCTCTGATCAACTGGAATTTTAAGAAACAAAAAGTAGATAAAACGCTATGAGAAGGTTTGTTATCATTACAGTACTATTTCTTTGTGGCTTTATGAAGGCTCAATTTGAAGAAGTTAAAGAAAAAAAATGGCTGGTCATTCTTCTCAGTACCAGAATTGAAGGAACTTCAATGGATAATAAAGCATTTTTGTCCATAGGAACAAAACTGACTGATGGGGATAAGAACTACTACAGCTTAAGAGGTCATTTCAACTGGTGGGATGAAAGAAAGCTACTGGTCATTCCGGAGTTTGATTATTTCAGAAAAGTTGTTTCGTTCCGGGACGGTGCCGAAGTATCCTCTTTGTATGCGGGAGCAGGAGTTTCGCCTTATGCGGTTTCACCCAAAGCGGGAATCAGTTTTTATCATTTCTTTTGTGCAGAATTCGGGTACAACTTTGAATATCATACGTATAAACCATTTCCCATTAAAGGATTTCGCTTCGGAATAGGAATTAACCTTGTCTTTTAAATGATTTTTAACTCATAAATAATTCAACTATGAAAAATTATAAACTTATATTATTTTCACTGATGCTGTCCGTCCGTATTTTTTCACAAAATACAGCAGTTGATACATTGAATACCCAAACAGAAGAACCTTTTGATTATAAAAAATATTATGACTGTGATTTTGGAGAAGGGAATGTTTTGATTGTCATTAAAAAAGGAAAAGAATTTACAGATCTGACAGATTTAAGAAAATCCGGGAAAGGTTTTGCCATTAAAATGGAAGCGATCTACAGTATGGAATTTTCGGATGGGAAAAGATATGAATCAAGTGTGGTGAAGAATATTACAAAGGACAGCCTTTCAATGACGAATTTTTTCAATGAAAATGCTGCCAGGCTTGCGGGAGAACCTTTTAAATTAATTACTTATCCACTTTCATCTTTGAAATATATCCGCTTTATTGATGACCGGATGCTATCACTGTACAGCAGAAAAAATATTCAGAAAAATTTTGATTTAATGGTGAAGAAAATGGATCAGGCGAAAATGTGTCCTGCAGTTATAGATTTTAAAGAAAAAAACGAAACTAAAGTCTGCCATTTTTATCTGACCTCTCAGGGATATGATCTTCTTTATGAAGATAAGGGAAGGGTATATTATATGGAAGGAAAAGTAGAGTGGAAGTGATTTTTTGAGAGAGTGTAATTTCACTATGTACTCTCTCTTTGTTGATTTATCATCATTGATTTTAACGAAAATATTGATTAATACATGGAAAAAAGCAAAAGGAGTGGTGCATCTACTGAAGAAAAATAATATTTTTGTAATATAGCCAGGATGAGTGATGAAATTAAAATATTTACTAATGTTATTGGTTATTGGAAATGTGTTTTTTCATGCACAGACCAATAATGCTGAAAAAAAAATTCCGGAAAAAAGGACTTATAAAGAATTGGAAGATGAATTCTATAAGGCTTTGCCCGGAGATACGAACCGTACAAAAAGTATTGCCGGTTCTTATCTTAAAAAGGCTAAATCTGAAAAAAATATGCCTCAGATTGCTGAGGGATATGTTATGATTCATTTTGAGGAAGATTTACCCAATGCATTAAAATACCTTGACAGCTTACAACGCATCACCAGAAATTCAAAAGAAAATATCTATCCGGCGAGAATCTATCTGTTAAGAGGAAACCTGTATCTTAAAACTAATAATCTCCAGGCTGCATTAAACAATTATATCCTGGGATTAAAATATGCAAAAGAAAAAGGAAATAAAAGGCAGATTGCTATGGCGCATACCAGTATTGCCTATCTTAATAATTATATCGGAAAACATGCCGAGACAGCAAAAGTTCTGAAACATTATGCCTATGATGCCGATTATATGAATCAGGATGAAAAGAATTCTCTGAAATTGAATCTGGCAGATGCCTATATAGAGATCAATAAAATGGATTCTGCTTATGCATTGATACAGGAAGGCTTATTGGATTCCAAAAAAAATAAAGATGTTTACCGTTATTATCAGAACCTTGGGCTGCTGGGATATTATCATCTGCATTTGAAAAACTATCAGAAAGCGATTAACGGTTTATTGAAGTGTGAAAAGTATTTCTTCACCAAAAATAATGGCAGTAAAAGAAACCATAATTATACCCTTCTGTATTTGGGGAAATCTTATGCCGGACTTCAGGAAAAAGAGAAAGCAGCAGAATTGTTTCGAAAGATTGATTCTTTGGTTCTTAAAACAAATTATATTTATCCAGAGCTGAGAGATGTATACACTTACCTGATTGATTATTATAAAGAAAATAATGATAAAGAAAAGCAGCTGTATTATGTAGACCGGTTTTTAAAGGTGGATCAGGTTCTGGATAATCAGTTCAGGTATATTTCCAGAGAACTTCCCAGAAGATATGATACTCCGGAGCTGCAGCAGGAGAAAGATGACATTACCAATGAGCTTACCAAAAGAAAAAGCCTTTTTTATATCGTGCTGAGCCTTTTGTTGATTTCACATTTGCTATTTATCAACGTTTATTTTAAATATAAAAAGTCTGAAAAGAACTATAAGAAGATCGCCCAGGACCTTATTCAATCCGTTAATGAAAACAGGGTAGGAAAAAACAATGACCGGGAAATGAATAAAGAAATTTCATCAGAACCTCTTGTCTCAGAAAGTCCAGAAAATCCAGAAGATAAAACATCCAGAACTATTTCTGAAGATATTGCCCGGAATATTTTACATGAACTTGAAATATTTGAAAGCAAAGATCAGTTTTTGAATAAAGGAATTACGTTGGGAAGTCTGGCAAAAAAAATAAAAACAAACTCAAAATACCTGTCAGAAATTATCAATACTTACAAAGGGAAAAACTTTGCAACCTATCTCAATGATCTTCGTATTGATTATGCCATCAGCAGATTGGCCAACGACAAAAAATTCAGGTCTTATAAAATTCCTTTTATTGCCGAAGAATTAGGATATAATAATGAGCAGGCTTTCACTTTAGCCTTCAAAAAACGAACGGGAACACCACTTTCTGTCTACTTGAAAGAAATTGAAAATATGTCTTTGGATTAAGTTTAATCTATTGTTTTTTAGTTGTTTATTGTTTATAAATTCATGTTTTTAGGTATATAAATTTATGAATCTATAAAGCATTCCCTTGTGTCATTCTTCCACTTCCTGCATCTTTGCTTCAGGTAAAAACACAACCATTTATTTTGTATGTGCACAATACAAGATATCAGTTCCAAAATGTTGATCATTTTAAAAAACAAGTCAGGAATTGTATCATAAAAATTATTAATGAAGAGGATGAAAACTAAAAAAATAACCAATAAAACTAAAATATAAATAATGAAGAAATTGTTCAGAGTTTAAAGATGTAAAGTGTAGTGATCATTTAAAAATCATTAAACAATATAAATCCGGTGAATCCGCCACAGTTTAAAAGTATAGTATAGTCTAAAAATGGATGTAAGACCCGGTAATGACCACAAACGTATCACTTAAAAACTAATAACCATTTCAATAGACTAATTCCATGAAAACTCAGAATAAAATCATATTTTATTCTTTTAAAAGTGATTGTGTAAGTGTGTTCATTCCGGGTATTCCGGATTTTATTGAAGTTCAGGATAATATTGAGTGGAAATGTACCTGAAAATGAAGAAGAGTCAGCAGAAGAAAAGGTGAATTTCCTGAACAGAAAGTTTAAATACTTGTTAAATGATTTTTAAAGACGGCGCAATCATCAAGTTGCGCTGTTTTTTTGTAACTTTGCAGACATTAATTTTTATATAAAAAATTTATCATCAACAAATGAAAAAGCAAACGATCAAAGAAGTCCTAAAGGATTACAAGAAAGTATTACATCATGACATTACAGTTTACGGATGGGTAAGATCCTTCCGTGCTAATCGCTTTATTGCGCTTAATGATGGTTCTACGATTAATAATTTGCAGATAGTTGTTGATTTCGAAAATTTTGATGAAGCCATCATCAAGAATATAAGTACAGCTTCTTCCCTGAAAGTAGTAGGAGAAGTGGTGGAAAGCCAGGGAGCAGGACAGTCTGTGGAAATTATCGCAAAAAAAATTATTATTTTAGGAGATAACTTTACGGAAGAACTTCAGAGTACAATTCTTCAGCCTAAGAAACACAGTCTTGAAAAACTTCGTGAGCAGGCTCACTTAAGATTCAGAACGAACCTTTTCGGAGCAGTATTCAGAGTACGTCACGCAGTAAGTTTTGCCGTTCATTCATTCTTCAACCAGAATCAGTTTTTCTATATCAACACACCGGTAATTACAGGAGCAGATGCGGAAGGAGCAGGTGAAATGTTTGGGGTAACCAACTTTGATCTGAATAACATGCCGAAAACTGAAGATGGTGAAATTGATTTTGCACAGGATTTCTTCGGTAAAAAAACAAACCTTACCGTTTCAGGACAACTTGAAGGAGAAACTGCTGCAATGGGATTGGGAAGAATCTATACATTCGGACCTACTTTCCGTGCTGAAAATTCTAACACCACAAGACACCTTGCAGAATTCTGGATGATTGAGCCGGAAGTGGCATTCAACAACCTTGAAGACAATATCGACCTTGCGGAAGATTTCTTAAAATATGTGATCCAGTATGTATTGGATAACTGTAAAGATGATCTTGAATTCTTAGACAACCGTTTTGCGGAAGAACAAAAGACAAAACCGGAAAAAGAAAGAGCAAAAGAAGGTCTTATCGAAAAACTTCAGAATGTTGTCGCTAAGCGTTTTAAGCGTGTAAGCTATACAGAAGCCATCGAAATTTTATTGAACTCTAAAGAAAACAAAAAAGGAAAATTTGCTTACCCGGTTGAAAAATGGGGAACAGACCTTCAGTCTGAGCATGAAAGATACCTTGTTGAAAAACACTTTGAAAGCCCGGTAGTATTATTTGACTATCCGAAAGAAATCAAAGCTTTCTATATGAAACTGAACGATGACAACAAAACCGTTGCCGCTATGGATGTTCTTTTCCCTGGTATCGGTGAGATCATCGGCGGGTCAGAGAGAGAAGCAAGATTAGATGTTTTGAAACAGAAGATGGCAGATATGCACGTAGATGAACACGAGCTTTGGTGGTACCTTGATACCAGAAAATTCGGTTCTGTACCGCATGCAGGCTTTGGTTTAGGATTGGAAAGATTAGTTCTTTTCGTAACGGGAATGACGAACATCAGAGACGTAATCCCTTTCCCTAGAACGCCGAAAAGCGCTGAATTCTAGAACAATAAAAAAAGCCTTAATCACAAGTTAAGGCTTTTTTTATTATTTAATAGTTTATTATATTAAGATAAGTAATGCAAAAATCATGCTAAATGTGTTTTTTATCAAATAAATTTATTAAATTCGTAGAATATGTTATGTTAAAACGTAAATAAGAATATGCTTAAACAACACTTACAACTCAAATTAGGACAGAAGCTGGCCCCTCAGCAGATCCAGTTGATGAAGCTTATTCAGCTTCATACTCTTGAATTTGAAGAGGAGTTGGAAAGAGAGTTAGAAGAAAACCCAGCTTTGGAAATTGCGAAAGAAGATTCCAAGGAAGATGAGTATTCTTCTCTTGAAGATGCTTATCAGGATGAGGGTACAGAAAGCATTGAGACAGATTTTGACGTCAATGAATATATCTATGACGACGAACCAAGCTATAAAACCGCATCCAGCAACTACTCTCCGGATGATGAAGAATTTGATAACGAGAGTCTTTTAACGGAAGGACAGTCTTTATATGATTATCTTACAGAACAGATTCATTTGGTAAATATCAATGATGAAGATCTTAAGATTGCAGAATACCTTATCGGGAATCTAGATACAGACGGATATCTGAGAAGAGAGATTAAATCAATAGTTGATGATCTTGCTTTCTCACAGGGAATCTATACCACTAAAGAAAGAGTAGAGGATATCCTTGAAAATTATGTTCAGAAGCTGGATCCGCCAGGAGTAGGAGCAAGAGGTCTGCAGGAATGTCTTTTATTACAGATTGAAAAGAAAGTAAGCTCTGATAAAGCTGTTTCTTTGGCTGCCAATATTTTAAGACATCAGTTTGAAGCTTTAACCAATAAGCATTATAACAAGATCATTCAGAAATATGATATTGAAGAAGATGATCTTAAAGATGCTCTGGATGAAATCTCAAAATTATCTCCGAAAGTAGGAGGGAATTTTGATACCCAGACGATTACCATTAATCAGGAAATTATTCCGGACTTTGTGATTCAGGTGAAAGACGGGCAGGTAGTTCCTATGCTGAACAGCAAGAATGCACCTACATTAAGAGTGTCCGAAGAATATAAAGATATCCTGACCACCTATTCCCATGATAAAAACTCATCGGAACACAAGCAGGCAGCTTTATTTATCAAACAGAAGCTGGATGCTGCAAAATGGTATATTGATGCTATTAACCAGCGTCAGAATACATTATTACAGACGATTACAGCCATTGTAAAGTTCCAGAAGGATTATTTCATTACCGGAGACGAAAAGTCGCTGAAACCAATGATTCTAAAAGATGTTGCAGATATTACAGGTTTTGATATCTCTACCATTTCAAGGGTGGTAAAAAGTAAGTATGCAGATACTCCTAACGGTATTGTATATTTAAAAGATCTGTTCTCAGACAGCTTAACGAATGATGATGGAGAAGAGGTTTCTACCAAAGAGATCAAAACCCATCTTCAGGAAGTTATCAGCAAAGAAAATAAGAGAAAGCCGCTTACAGATGATGCATTAGTGGTGATTCTGAAGGAACAGGGGTATAATATTGCCAGAAGAACGATTGCAAAATATCGTGAACAGCTCAATATTCCTGTCGCAAGATTAAGAAAAGAACTTTAAGTTGATAAAAATAAAAAAGGTGAATAGATCTATTCACCTTTTTTATTGTATTTTAAATTCATCTGATACGCCTAAAAAATCAGAAATATATTGTCACTTATTCTTCTAAACAGACTGAATGTATTGACCTGTTTTCCATATTCTTTGCTTTCCCAATGTATTTTTCCATCTTTATAATCATTCAACAGGACAAAAATTCCTCCATTGATCTTTAAGAAAGCAATAGCGGGAAAGCTCAGTTCTTCAATATCTTCCCACTCGTCCAGCCTTATTACCATTGCCTCAATATCAAAATCATTTTGTAGTATATTGTAAAAGCTAAAAAAGTTATAATCTTCGAGCGGTAGGGTATAGTCTTTTATTTTTCCTGCTTTTTTATGCTGCTGTACAAATTTCTTCAACAAAAAATTAAAGGACAGGAGATACTCATATTTTGCAATCATAAATGCTGATGTTTTTTAATAAATATAGTAGGCATTCTCTGTGATACGATTCTTTATGTTCTTGATGCTTATTTTATAGGGGATATTTTCTTCGTTTTTATAATGAAAATCAATCGTGCTGATATTCTTTTTACTTATCCCTATCCATTGATTGCCCTTAAGCTTATAAAGAGAAAACTGATTGTAATAGAGTGCGTTTTCGCTTTCGTTAATAATGATCAGTTTATTTTTGTCTTGCGGATAAAAGGTAATATGGGTTTTTCCGATCTTGTAAGACTGTTCTTCCAGAAAATTCACATGTTGTTTTTGGTTGTAAGCAAGAAGCCTGGATTTCCAAAATAAAAATCTGTAACGGATATTGGTTATTCTACCCTCTATTTTTCTTCTGATCTTTTTTAAAGGATAAGATATTTTGTTAGATTTATAATGAATTCCCTGTGGAGAAATTGAAAAATTGCCTTTTGCTTCAAAAGGATCTATAAAGAAATACGGATTATCCTTAAGATTGATAAGGTGAATCAGCAGGTATTGTTTTTCCGTTACGGTATTGAAAATATTACCTTCTACCCAGTGATGGGTTACATTGGAATAAACAAACTCCTGAACGATGTTTTTATGATAATATTTAATTTCCTTTTGAAGTTCCAGCTTCCTTACAACAAGAGTGAAACTTTCAATTTCAGTTTGGATCTCAGTAATATCTTTGGTATGAACAAGATTAAACTCAAAGTTACATTCATCAAAACAGAAATGACGTGTATTCTGTAGAATATGCGCATAATCTTTGCTCTGTTTGAAAAGATTAATGCACTGTTCATTATTTTTCAACAGGGTGAAGAATCCCGCAGGGTAATTTTTGTGGGGTGAAATAACATCATATTTTTTCAATAATTTCTCTGTGATAAAATACCGGATATTCCCGAAAATAATATCAATGTCACAATATCCCCAAAAGTCGTATTCCTTTAAATAATCCTGAAATATTAATCCATAAGCAGGCTTAAAATCACACAATTTATAACCATCCAGAATGTTGATGGATAAATTCAGTTTTTCGCTTGCTATTGTGCTGAATTCAGAAAGACTACTGATCTTTATAAAATGAACATTCGGTAAATGAAAAGGCGCTTCCAGGTTGGTGAATAATAAAAAATCAACATCCGGATTGTATTTGCAGCTGTATAAAAAATGGTTGAAATACTCAGGCCAGCTTTTGCCAAAATAACAGTTTATTAATGCGATTCTGGTCATCTTACATCAGTTTTTTTATATTCAGTAATGAGTCATAGCTTTTGTGTAAGAAGTAGTATAAAACAGACTCATGGATATTAGGCTTTGAAGCAAATATTCTGTTGATAAACATATGAATATAGCTTACTACTAATGATTTTACCATTTGCTGAGACTGTAGTTCCTTTACTTCAGCAATATAACGGGCTGTTTTTTTTGATCTTATATCCAGGATCTTTGAGAACTCATCTTTACCTGCCAAAAGTTCCAGGGTTTGATGTCTGTGATCTCTGTATTTATCTTTTAATGTCTGTTTAGAATTGTCATCAAGCATACTTCCGTATCCATTGGCAAGTTGATTCAGAATGTCCCTTTTTTCTGTCATGTTATAACCGAAATCATCAAGAATACGGTTGATTCCGGCAACGGCAGCTTTCCAGATGGGAGTTTCAGTGTATTCGGCTTCTTTCAGTAACTGGCAGACGCATTCACTGTCAAAGTAAAAAATACTTTCCATCTGGTCTATTGTGGTTTCACCATATCGCTCAATCTCCCTGTTGTAGGTGTCCAGAACAATTTTATGGATAATCATTTCCTGGGTCAGATATTTGTCAAGCAACTGATAAATCTGGCTAGAAAGAATATGATCTTGTGAAATTGTCAGAAATCTTATTCTGATGTGCATGTCCGGATCACTGTAACGTATGAAGAACCATTTTTTTATAATTCCTTTTTTAGCAAGTCCATTGGCAAATTTATAGAGGGTATCTTTAATAATCTGATCCGAAACCTTTGTGCTGCAATAGATTTTGTAGAAAAGCCACTCACTTCCCGGAACAAAATTTCGGGTCACTGTATTTTTTACAGGGAAAAGGGTTAGTTTATCTTTCTTTTTGCTGCTGAAATTATTCCATGGGATAAGGAATTCATTGCTGTGATGATTTCCGTTAGCATCCTTAGTAACAGTTTTGTATTGACTGGAAAGGTTTTCCAAAACTCTTATCTGTTTTTCTTTTGATAAATGGTCAAAAAGTATTTCCAGAGAAAGAGGATTGTTTGTAAATACAGGAAGTTCCATATCTTTTTCTGTGAAAACACAGATTTCAGGAATATTTTTCTCCTTTAAATACTCTTTGAAAACCTGAATAGAAGCTTTTTTTCTATTGAAAATTTTATCATAATCCAACAACCACGATGCTCTGGACAGAATCACATTATTGATCATTATTCTGGGCAGATATTCATAATTAACAAACATACCCCAGTTCCAGTTATAGGAAGGCGTTGTGTGCTGGTACTGAAGATCACATAGAAAATGATACATCGGTACTTTATGCAGGTTATAATTATGTGCAGATGAAAGACTTGGAATAACTTCTTTATTATATTTTTTAGAACGCAGAACAATTCTGTCATTTTTCACAGAAATCATAATGTCATTCAGATAAATAGGCTCGCCATCAGTATTGTGGCGGTTGATGATTGGTATTTCATACTTTCTCAGATGAGGTCTGATCGTAATATTTCCAACCCTTGGCTGCGGATTGTGTACCACTTCAGCAATGATCTGCCCGTCAAAGAAAGATTCTTCTTCCAACAGTGCATTTTTTACTGATTCCTCCAATTGATCATCCATATGGCAAAAACGTCCCAGATAGGTAGAAGATGAAGGTCCGTCACTGTACTTATGGAAAATGACAGGTTTTCCTTCCTGGTCTTCATAGATATGGACCAGTGAAGACATTGAAAAAGGAATATTTTTATTCTCCTCTAAAAATGGAGTAATTTCTTCCTGTGTGATTTGTATTAAATCCTGATTGTCTTTTAAGGCATTAATGAGCTTTTCTCCTAAAAACTGATTCCACTTCAAAGATCCCTGGATAATGTTGGTAGTATTTTCAGATTTAAACTGAATTCCGTCTGTCAAATTAGAATTTTCATTATCAGAATGCAAAGGGTAGTTGATCCCCGACAAAGGATCAAGTGCTAATAGTATTGGAATTTCCTGCTGATCATATCTTGCGATGAATTCCTTTTTAAAATTATCCAGAGCGTCAATAGTATCTGCTGCTCCAATCTGAAAGACTGTGGAAAGTACTTTTTTAAAGTCTTTAAAAATATTTTTATCCAGTGTATTGGATGTTTTCCCTTTCAGTAAGTCTGTCTGAAGGATATTCTTTTTGTGATTTTTAATCCCGATTGAGGTTAATATCTCAGAAATCTGATCAACAGCAAGAAATGTACTATTGGTTTCGTTAGCTTTCTGTACAATTTCAAAGATGGTAATCAGGCTTTGGATCAGTTCTGCATTTTCTTTATTTTCTTCATCCGCTGGAATTTTCAAATCTTTTAAAAACTGATAGATAAAATTCTGAAAATTCTTGTCAGTAACCTTTGGTGAAAGTTCACTGACAAGAATTTTTGAATCTATCAATTCGTTGATATAGTCGAAACTGTCTTCATAAGAAATATCCTGATTAACTAATATTTCTATGATTGCTGAAAGCTTTAAACCATCCTGACAGGCTTTTATGATAGAATTCAGATATTTGTTTTTTTCGGTAGAAATAATCTCATATTTCAACCCTGAATCCTTGATAGTAGGCTCAATATAACGGTATTTATTTTTAGTGCTGTAAATGGTATTGTTGGTATAGAATTTACAAACTTTTCTCACCTGCATATTCTCTTCCAGCTTTACGGTAATGTCATGCAAAAGCTGCATATCCAGTCTTGCAAATATTTTATCCTGATCTTTATTCAGGGTAATCTGAGTGCTGTCACTCCATTCGCCCATACTTACACCGGCATTGGTCCCAAAAGGAATGGTTCTGAAATGAGTTCTCAGCCAATATTTCAACAGAGATTTTTTTATTTTATCAGCTTTTTCTTTGGACAGTTTTTTTTCGTCCCAATGAATGAGCTGCTCATATAAATCCGGTGATGATAAATAAATGGTATTACGGAAACTTTCTGTATGGATATCCTCTTCCCACTTATCTATGTTTTTCTGTGGAAGAAGGGGTGTTCTCAGCAGGTAAAAGTTAAGTTTTTCTATATCGTTGTATTTCATCCTATGTTCATTAAATAAATTTTGTCCCAATCTTTGGCTTTATCGGGATACTGATAGTCCAGCAATACCATTCCTACTCCGGAAATACCTTCAAGAAGTCCTGTATGTTCTACCCACTCGTCATTCTTGAGGTCGAAAGGAAATTTTGCTCCTTTATCCAGTTGTTGTAAGGTTAGAGACATCCAGTAATCATGAGCCTCTTTCAGCTCTTTATTTTGAAATATCCTGTAGAATTTATTGAATATGTGGGAGATGCCGGATGTTCCGTGGCATATTCCGGTGTCTATACACTCATTTTTTTGACTATAGAAAACTCCGGATCTGTCAGCTTTTACTTTTGATACATTCAAAATCATCGAATGACACATCGTTTTCAGCTCCTCATCCTGTAAAACGGTGTAAGCTTTCCAGATGCTTATTGCCACTCCTAAATCACCATAGCACCATGCAAGTCTTTCTGATAACTGTTTTTCTCCTGTGGCGATATTGAGTTTTGAAGGAAATATGAATTGGGCATCTTTGTTTTCTTCGTAAAGTTCCTTTAGAAAGTTGACACTTCCCCTGATCAGTTTTGCACATGTTTCCTTCTCGCAGCCTTGATGATAGCATTCGGCTAAAAAGGATATAATAGAAGGCTGGCCATGGGCGAGACCAAGGTCAATGATATTGTCTTCTTTTACTATATGATCAATCCAGAAAAAGGATTGGTTTCTTTCATGTTTTAAATGGTCTATGTGGGATATTATTTTTGCAACGGCATCCAGTTTTTGAATTTCAAGAAAATAGATTCCTAATCCAATCAGACCTGTGAATAAATCGTACTCTTTTTTGTCTGCAGCGGTAGAAAGCAGTTCCAGGAAAAATTCAATAGAATCTTCTTCTATGCTTTCAATGTCTTCATCCGTAATAATATTGGAATTATGCAGAAGCCTCATGAAGTAAATGATGGCTAAGCTTCCGGTAGCAAATGATGAATAAGAAGCTTCTGAGGCCATGTCAATAAGATCCTCAATTTTTTCAATCTCCACATCATTGTTGTAAAATAATGAATAGTACCCGTTTCCCAGACTGAATGTGATGTTTTCACCTTTGTCTTCATTACACTTTTCTGAAATTTGGGTTAAAAAGAAGTCGATTTTATCTTTATACATACTGGCTTAATATTTCAATAGCTGTTAAGGAATCTTTGTGTGATCTCGAGATATTATTGAACATAAATTCATTATATCCGTAGAGTTCTTTAAATTCCAGCAGTTTTTCCTGAAAGAAACTTCCGTCTCCTACAAGGCTTATGTTGCTTATATCGTTGTTGGTACTTTTTTTAGCAACGTTGATCGCCTTTTGTTTTGTTTTATGACAGCAACCTGAAAAAGTAAGGACCATTGAAGGTTCTTTTCCATGTTTTGCTTTGTATTCTGTTCTGAAATTTTGTAATTCTTCTTTCAGATACTCTTTGTTTGATTCTCCATGAAATATGGATCGTGCAAAATTAAGGTCATGCTCTAAAGCGACTTTTAAACCGGAGTGTGAAGAACCCATATACCATACATCCGGAATATTTCCTTTATAAGGAGGAATAATTAAATCTTTTTTGAGAAATTCACTTTCATCTCTTAAAAAGCTTAACGTAGATTCCAGTTTGGGAAGAAATGATGAGAAATAATTATCTTTATCTACATCCACATTAAAATATTTAAGATCATATTCACCAACGAGACCTTTAACAAACCCGAGGTCTAATCTTTTGGGATATAAACTGGATAACAGCTTATAATTGTGAGCCACTCTGAAAGGGCTTTGTAAGGGTAAAATAACTCCTGCAATTCCTATTTTTATTTTTTCTGTTAAGCCTAATAAGATGGGAATCAGCATTTCAGGAGTAGACCAGGCCATGTCGTGTGCTTTTGAAAAATAGTTTTCAGTAACCCAAAACCTTGAGAAACCGAGTTCATCCGCTCTTGTAGCATAGTCAATGATATCGTATAATGATTTCTTAGAATTGTTGAGCGAGTTTTCTCTTATGCCAAATTCTAAAAGGCCTATTTTTAATTTATTTGCCATAATAGAGCTATTAAAAGCAGCTACCCCTTACGGAGTAGCTACAGTTTTTGTAAAATGTTTCTGATTTACTAAGCAGGACAAACGCAAAGGTTAGTAGATCTGCTGCTTCCAGCAGTACATGTCCAGTGTGAACAATCAAAAACAGATGTTACTAGCTCTTTTCCAGCTTTTACTGATTTCATTTCTTCAGAGTTTAATTGAGATAACTTCTCTTTTTTAAGAGTTAACTTTTTTGTAAGCTTTTTGCTCATGGTTTAAAAAATTTTAATTTGTACCTACTCGTTAGCTTTTCGGTTTCCGCTTTATTATCAATTAAATTATATTTTTAAGAATTTGATGATTGACTTATTAAGTATGTCTGGTTTCTCAAACGGAATATAATGGGATGCATCAGGAACGATCAATAGCTGTGAATTTGGTATGGTACTATTGATTAATTTCGTGTGTTCTTCTTTGATTACGTCATTGCTCCCAGCAATAACCAAAACAGGGTTTTTAATGGTTTTCAGCTGATCTGTCTCTATATGTGGCTGCTGAACCATCAGTTTTATTAATCTTTGGTTAGGAGCATCCTTTATTTCAAGTTGCTTTTTAAACATATCCAGGGTTTTAGTTTCTATACCTTCCGGATTGAGATTAGCTCCAATAACGATCAATTTATTAACTAATTCAGGATGATTAATAGTAAATAATAAACCTGTAATTCCACCATCACTCCATCCTACAATATTGAATTTGTTAATGTTAAGTTCTTTTGTTACTGCAAGTAAGTCATCAGAAAACTTTTCATAAGTATAATCTTCCGTGGAAAGATCTGTACTTCTTCCTTGTCCTCTTGTATCTAATACAATTACTTTGAATTGTTTTGCCAAATCAGGAATCTGATTATAGAAATCTGATATACTGCCATTGTTCCCATGAAGCAGTACAAGTGGTTCTCCACTTCCATATTCTTCATAGTATATTTTAGCATTTTTGAGATCAATATACTTTCCGGATTTATTTTTTCCATACATAGTTTTCTTGGCCTGCTCTTTATTGTTATAATAATCAACAAGCGTTTGATCTTCAGTGTTATTAACTGTTTGGCTTATATTCTTCGGAGTGTTTTCATTTTTATCTTTTATATAATTAATATCAATATTAGAGATAAAACTTCCTTTACTGGCTTCCCATTTTCCCTGACTTTGATAGCGGAGCAGCAGATCATTAGATAATGTTTTTTTTGCAGAGATTCCAAATACGAAGTCTACATTATCCTGAGGTACGCTTTCAACGAGCTGTAGGGTAATTGCCACTTGATCAAGACCCGTGTAAATTAATTTATATTTTTGTAGATCAATGGTTTGCCAGCCTGTAGTGCTCGTTTTGAATATTATATTTTCATAAAGTAGAGATTGCTGTGGTAAATTATCCTTTACAGAATATATATTAAGCTTTAAAGTAATTTCCTTGAATTTAGAACTCGGAATAATAAAAAAATTATAGCTATTAAGTTTTGTCCACTTATAAATGTTGAATATTTGTCCCTGCTCTATGGTTGGAACATTTTTATCAAACATTTTAGAGAAGGTAAGCATAGGTCTTTTTGTATTGCCCAGTGCTTCATTTTTTGTTTTTTTTCCTGTTATACTAATTTCCGGAATAACATTAATCTTTTTGCCTAATTTGATATGTGCATCTGTGGTTATTTCTTGTACAGTAACTTTTTTATCGTTATAGCCATTAGATTCAAATATGATATAGTCACTTTTTTTTGCATGTTCGGGGATATCTATTGCATAGTTACCATTAACATCGGTAATTGTGCTGGTATTTAGATTCTCCAGATTTATGGAGCAGTAAGAAATAGCTTGATTGCTTTCATCGGTAACTTTCCCTGAGATTTTTTGAGAGTAAAGGTTTATACTAAGCAAAAGGACACCTAGTACCGATAGAATTTTCATGAGTTAGTTTTTTTGTAAATATATTATTTTATTTCATATTAATCACATGACAAGGAAAAAAAATAAAAAAAAATTTTACCAAATATTCTTTTTATTTATCGTATTTACTGTTTTTTTAGTTTATTTCAAAAAATACACATTAAATTTTCAGTAAAATTAAATTTCTGCAATGCTCTTGTTTTCTATATTTTTCACATGCTGGTGTGTTAAATAACTCTATTTTTTTTAAAAAAATAGAGTTATTGATTTCTGGTTGGTGAAAATTAAGCTCATTGATAAGAAGAGGAAGTTAAAATTATTGATTGGAGCTTTTAATTATACTACACAATCTTAGTGATTACTTTTTACATGATCCAATCCCAGCTCCTTCATAGAAATCTCCCGCATTTCAACCTTTCTTATTTTTCCGGAAATAGTCATGGGGAATTCATCTACAAATTTCCAGTATTTCGGTATTTTATAATGAGCAATTCTTCCTTTGCAGTATTCCTGCAGCTCTTCTGCGCTGATGGTAAATCCTTTTCTCACTTTTACCCAGGCCATCACTTCTTCCCCCAATTTTTCACTGGGAATACCAATGATCTGGACATCAAGAATGTTGGTGTAAGTATATAAAAAATCTTCAATTTCTTTAGGCGAAATGTTTTCTCCACCCCGGATGATGAGGTCTTTTATTCTTCCTGAAATGGTAATATAGCCGTCTTTGTCCATTACTGCCATATCTCCGGTATGCATCCAGCGCGCATCATCCAGTACTTTTTTTGTATTTTCGGGATCATTCCAGTATTTCAGCATGACAGAGTAGCCTCTTGTACAGAGTTCACCATGTTCTCCACGCTGAAGAGTTCTGCCATTTTCATCCACAATTTTTATCTCAAGATGATCCTGAACGGTTCCTACAGTACTGACCTGTTTTTCCAGCGGTGTTCCTATTAAAGTTTGAGTAGATACAGGTGAAGTTTCTGTCATTCCATAGCAGATACTCATTTCTTTAATATTCATAAGGCTTTCCACTTTCTTCATAATTTCCGGAGGACATACGGAACCAGCCATAACACCGGTCCTCAAACTTGAAAAATCATAGGTGTGAAAATCTTTTACGGCCAGTTCAGCAATAAACATAGTGGGTACTCCATACAAGGAAGTACATTTTTCATCCGAAACAGCTTTTAAGGTAATCTCCGGATCAAAACTATCATTGGGGATTACCATACAGGCTCCATGAGCTGTACAGCATATATTTCCGATCACCATCCCAAAACAGTGGTAAAAGGGTACAGGAATGCAGACACGGTCTTTCTCAGTATATTTTAGTCTGATCCCTATAAAATAACCGTTATTGAGAATATTATGATGGGAAAGAGTAACCCCTTTCGGAAAACCGGTCGTTCCGGAAGTATACTGGATATTAACAGGATCGTCAAACTGTACATGCTCTTCAAAACTGTGAAGCACTTCATCTGAAATTTCCTGCCCGTTATTCACAAAGTATTCCCAGTTTTCATCAAAGAATATTTCGTGCTCAAGGGTTGGACATACTTCTTTTGCATATTCAACCATCTCTTTATAATTGCTGGTTTTAAAGCTTAAAGAAGAGAAAATAAAACGGACTTCAGACTGATTGAGTACGTATGTCAGTTCATGAGTTCTGTAGGCTGGATTGATATTCACTAAAATAGTTCCTATTCTTGCCGTTGCATACTGTAAAAGTACCCATTCATAACGGTTGGAAGACCAGATTCCGATTCTGTCTCCCGCTTTTGCTCCTAAAAATAATAAAGCTTTTGCAACAGCTGTAGTCTGATTGTAAAATTCCTGATAAGTAGCTCTGTAATTCTGATGAACGCAGACTAATGCTTCCTGGTGGGGGTGTTTTTCGACAGTACTTTTAAGATTGGCTCCAATAGTCTGTCCTAATAATGAAACCTCAGAAGTTCCATATACATAAGATAAGGGCATAGTTTAAGATTTGGTGGGATAAAATTAACAATTATATCCCGAACTATGCCTATGTATACTAATTTTCCTGAGAATCTATTTCTTTAAGCTGTTTTAGATTTTTATCAAGCTTTTTAATAATAGTGCCATATACCAGTCTGTAATAAAGCCAGATCATAGAAATCGCAAGCAATGTGCTTACTGCAATTCCAACAATAATAATCGTAAGATTGGAACCACTAGGCTCTATATTCTGAGAATCTAGTATATAAAAGATAAAAGCAACCAATACAAAAGTGAATATTAACAATAATACGATGCTGATGAGAATAAAAGCATTGACTGTTGTTTTGAATTTAATAATTCGGGTGATAAGACCCTTCAGATTTTCTTCAATTTTGATTCTTCGGTAATTCTGGTAAAATTTTAATACAAAATATGCTGTGATCAATAAACTTAAGACCTTGATAGCTAAATAAGCATAACCGAAGTTGTTTTCTACTTCAGGAGCTTCCTGAGCACCTAATCTTTCAAGCATTTTGCGGAAGCTGTCTGATTCCTCTTCAGGGAAAAAGAAAAACAGTCCCAATACTGAAAAGAACAGTAATTCTACGACGCTGATCCAGAAAATATATTTTACATAGTTTCGTGACTTTCTATTCAACATCTGAAGAATCTCAGTGTTGTCATATTTATGCTGTACAGGTTGTTCCTGCCATGTTTTCTTAAAGCTATCTAAATCAAATTCAGGCATATTTTTCCATCTGTTCTTTAAGGGTTTTCTTTAATCTGTTCATTTTCACGCGTGCATTGACTTCAGTGATTCCGAGGTTTTCTGCGATGTCCTTGTAAGGCAGATCGTCAAGATACATCATGACAATGGCTCTTTCCACATTAGGAAGAGTCTTGATTACAGTATACAAAAGTGATACCTGCTGCTGTTTTTCATCATCATCTTCCACAAAATCCTTGTGGTTGACGTCCAGCTCATTCGTAGGAAGGCTTTTGCTTTTTTTTCTAAAAAGAGTAATGGCTGTATTGAGCGCTACACGATACATCCATGTGGAAATTTTAGAATTTCCTTTGAAGGAATCATAACTTCTCCAGAGCTGTAACACGATTTCCTGGAAGAGATCCTCTTCATCTTCCAGAGAATTGGTATAGAGGCGCGATACTTTAATAATCAGTCCCTGATTATCTTTGATAAGCTGCGCAAATTCTTTTTCTCTGGAATCCATAGATATATAATGGCACGAAGATAATAATAAAGTAGTAATTAGTGAAAATTATAATAAGAAATCGTAAAAAGGTTAAATAGCAGAATAGCGGATAGCTGCTCAGGTTTTAGAATATTAATTCGTATTTTCATTAAAAAAGAAAAGAAAGATATTTACCAATCAATACCATTTACAGAGAGCTAAAACCCGGTAGTCATTTCTCTATTTATCTTTTTTACCACAAAATTTATGTACCTTTGCATCCGCGAGAAAATCGGCTTGTTGATTTCCCGTTTTACGGGAGGTAGGAAAGTCCGGACACCACAGAGCAGCAAAGCGGATAACATCCGTCACCCGTGAGGGTAGGACAAGTGCAACAGAAAGCAGGTACAGTTCGGCTGTAGTGAAACCAGGTAAACTCTTTGCGGTGCAATGATAAGTATATCGGTTCTTTTCAGTAATGAAAATAGGGGCGGCTCGTCCTGAAAGCCGAGGGGTAATCAGCTCAAGTGTTGCAGCAATGTAATACGTAGATAAATAACAGGCACTTTTTCGGAAGTACAGAATCCGGCTTATAGATTTTCTCGTGATTTTTTAAAAGCTGGAAGTCAGAGGCTGGAAGAGTGAAGTTTTTTAACGTAATGATTGTAAATTTCCATCTTCAAGCCTCTAAATTTCAACCTAGTTTATTCACTTTCCAACTGTTTTTTAGATTCCTGTAATTCCTGTCTGTCTTTATCTGAAAGAGAGGGATATTTAAGATTCATTTTCTCCAAAGTATCAATAATGATCTGAATAGCGGCTACTCTTGCGAACCACTTATTGTCTGCAGGAAGCACATACCAGGGTGCGTGATCTTTGGATGTTTCGTTGATAGCGGTTTCATACGCCTCCATGTATTGTTCAAATAAGGCTCTTTCCGGAAGATCTCCAGCAGAGAATTTCCAGTTTTTTTCCTGCTCATCTATTCTGTCCAAAAGTCTTTTTTTCTGTTCATTCTTAGAAACATTTAAAAAGATCTTCACAACAGTTGTTCCGTTTTGTGAAAGATGTTTTTCAAAATTCCGGATACTTTCATACCTGTTTTCCCAGAATTTGCTGTCAAAATCTTTTACGGAAGACCATGTTTTTTCGCTCAGATTATATTCAGGATGCACCTTGCATACCAGAACGCTTTCATAATGAGAGCGGTTGAAAATTCCTATCATTCCTTTCTGTGGCAGGGCAAGGTAATGTCTCCATAAAAAATCATGAGAATATTCTTTGGAGCTTGGTGTTTTAAAACTGGTTACATTACATCCCTGAGGATTCACTCCTCCGAAAACATGCTCTATCATACTGTCTTTTCCTGCTGCATCCATAGCCTGCAATACAACCAGCAAAGACTTGCCTCCGTCAGCATATAATTTTTCCTGCAGCTCACGAAGTTTTTCTTTTTCCTGAATCAGCATTTGCTCTCCCTCTTCTTTAGTGAGCTTTCCATTATAAGACGTTGATGCTTTTTTTATCGAAAATTTTCCGTTTACCTTAAAGTTATCTGAGAAATCGGTGTCCATATTTTTTTTATTTAAAGATAAAAGTAAAAAGATAAAAGTAAAAAGATAAAAGTAAAAAGATAAAAGTGAAGATGTTATTACAATTCGATAGGGGTGAGCTTTAGCCCAGCCATTTAAAAAAGATCCGAAGGCTTCAGCCAAACCCTGAATAATATATTTGATAAACGTCAATACATTTACTGCCACCTATTACCTGTCATCTGCCACCTAATCAAACATAAATGTAATAAAAAAAACCGCCTCCATGGAGACGGTTCTTTTATTTTTTTGAGTAGAGCTTACTTCGCAGCAGCCTTTTTTGCAAGTTTTGCAGCTTTTTTCTCAGCTTTAGCAGCTTCTTTCTGCTCAGCAGGAGTTAACACTTTTGGCTCAGGAGCGTTAGCATCTACGTTACCTTTGATGTAGATTACACTTCTGTTGTTTGCAGGATCATTAGAGAAAACCTCAATCATTTTGTTGAAAGGGCCAGGAATAGCTGTATTGTATCCCACCTTAATTTTCGCAGACTTTCCGGGCATGATAGGATCCTGGCTGAATTCAGGAGTTGTACATCCACAAGAAGGCTTTACATTGGAAAGAATCAAAGGCTTATCACCAGAGTTCGTTACAGTAAAGAATCTTGTACCATCAGCATTAGGCTTAATAGTTCCGTAATCGAAAGTCGTTTTATCAAATGTAATGGTTTGTGCAGATGCCAGAGCAAAAGTCCCGAATAATGCAATTCCTGCAATTAATTTTTTCATATTCTTGAATGTTAATACGTTTGTTAGATAATTTTTGTGAAACAAAGTTAAAAATTATTTTAATTCATGCTTAAAAATTTTTTTCTTTACACTATTTTTGCAAATTGCAAGCCAAAGAAATAGAATTTATGCAGATTTCAGAAAAGTACAATCCACAGGAAACAGAACAAAAATGGTACAATTACTGGTTGGAAAACAAATTTTTCCACTCAGAACCTAATGACAAACCACCATATACCATAGTGATTCCTCCTCCAAACGTAACGGGGATACTACACATGGGACATATGTTGAACAATACCATTCAGGATGTTCTGGTCCGTCGTGCAAGAATGCGCGGTTTTAATGCTTGTTGGATACCGGGAACAGATCACGCTTCAATTGCTACTGAAGCCAAAGTTGTTGCTAAACTGAAGTCTGAAGGAGTCAGTAAGTCAGATATTACCCGTGAGGAGTTTTTAACCCACGCATGGGACTGGACCAATAAATATGGAGGAACTATCCTTGAGCAGCTGAAAAAGCTGGGATGTTCATGTGATTGGGACAGAACCAGATTCACTATGGAAGACAAACTTTCCCAGCAGGTTATCAAAAGTTTTGTAGATCTTTATAATAAAGGACTCATCTACAGAGGGTACAGAATGGTCAACTGGGATCCGGAAGCGAAAACCAATATCTCTGACGAAGAAGTAATATTTAAAGAACAAAACGGAAAATTATATTTCCTTAAATATAAAATCGAAGGATCTGAAGAATTTCTTTCGGTGGCTACTACGCGTCCTGAAACTATTTTTGGGGATACAGCGGTATGTATCAATCCGAATGATGAAAGATATGCTCACCTGAAAGGTAAAAATGTAATCGTACCCATCGTTGACAGAGTAATCCCAATCATTGAAGATGAATATGTGGATATTGAATTCGGAACAGGAGCTTTGAAAATTACTCCTGCTCACGATATTAATGACTACGAAATCGGACAGAAACATCAATTAAAAATGATTGATGCGCTGGATGATGACGGAAACCTTAACGAGCATGGTCTACATTATGCAGGAAAAAACAGATTTGATGTAAGAAAACAAATCGCTAAAGAACTTGAAGAAAAAGATCTTTTACTGAAAGCTGAAGACTATGTCAATAAAGTAGGAACTTCTGAGAGAACAGGTGCTGTTATTGAACCTAAAGTTTCAGTACAGTGGTTCCTTAAAATGTCTGAAATTGCTAAGCCTGCTCTGGATGTAGTAATGGATGATGAGGTTAAGTTTTATCCTGAAAAGTTTAAAAATACCTATAAGCACTGGATGGAAAACATCCGTGACTGGAATATTTCCCGTCAGCTTTGGTGGGGACAGCAGATTCCTGCTTATTACTATGGGGAAGGAGAAAATGATTTTGTAGTTGCTGAAGATAAGCATCAGGCTCTTGTAGTATTAGAAGAACAAAAAGGAATTATTGCTAATCTTGAAGATTTAAGACAAGATGACGATGCATTAGACACATGGTTCTCCTCATGGCTGTGGCCAATGTCTGTATTTGAGGGATTACTTGATCCTGAAAATAAAGATATCAACTATTATTATCCAACCTCTGATTTGGTAACAGGTCCGGATATTATTTTCTTCTGGGTAGCCAGAATGATCATGGCCGGGTTGGAATACAGAAAAGAAGTTCCGTTCAAGAATGTTTATTTTACAGGAATTGTAAGAGATAAGCAGAGAAGAAAGATGTCTAAATCTCTAGGAAACTCTCCTGATCCTATTGAATTAATGGAAAAATATGGAGCTGATGGAGTACGTGTAGGAATTCTATTGAGTTCTGCGGCTGGAAATGACCTTCTTTTTGATGAAGATCTGATGCTTCAGGGAAGAAACTTCATGACGAAGATCTGGAATGCATTCCGTCTGATCAATATGTGGAATCATGAAGATAAGCCGGCTGTTGCTACAGATAACCAAGCTATTGAGTGGTTTGAAAATAAACTGAACAAAACAATCGTTGAAATTAATGATCAGTTCGAGAAATTCAGAATTTCTGATGCATTGCATTTGATCTATAAATTAATTTGGGATGATTTTTGCGGTTGGTATCTTGAAGCGATCAAACCTAACTATGGAGAAGGAATCTCTAAAGAAGTGTATAACAAAACAATATATTTCTTTGAAGAGCTGATGAAGTTACTTCATCCGTTCATGCCTTTCCTGACAGAAGAACTATGGCAGACTATCTCAGATAGAAGTATTGATGAGGCTTTAGTAATCGCTCAACAGAAAGAAGCAGGAGCGTTTGATGAGACAATTATTAAAAACTTTGAAACGGCAGCAGAGTTGATTTCAGGAGTTAGAAATTACCGTCAGACAAAAGGAATATCACCAAGAGAAGCGGTTGAGGTTTATACCAATGCATCTGAATTTGCCAATGAAGCTGTAGTAAGAAAGCTTGCTAATGTTTCTGATATCCATTTTGGACAGAAAACTGATAAGCCGAGTTTTACCTTCCTGGTAGGAGCAACTGAAGTTTCTATTCCATTAAGTGAAAACTTAGATTTGGCAGAAGAAAAAACTAAAACTGAAGAAGAATTGAAATATTTAAAAGGATTCTTGATTTCAGTAGATAAAAAACTTTCCAATGAGAAGTTTGTTGCCAATGCTAAGCCGGAAATTGTTGAGGTAGAGCGTAAGAAACAAAAAGATGCTCAGGATAAGATTGCGATCCTTGAAGAGAAACTGAAAAGTTTGTAAAGTATAGACAATAAATTTTGTCAAACCTCAGGCTGGATACACATGTATAATTGTATCCAGCCTGATGGTTTAAAGAATAAATACAATGACACATATAGAAAACATACAAAAACTATTCTCGAAAGACTTTGTAGAAAGTCCTTTGCTTGAAAGTTTTGAAGTAGGAAAGATTTATCTTTCAAGCGGGAAACTGGTTGCCTGTGATCCTTTGATTACTAATGATATGCTTCCTTTCACTACAGAATTTCCGAAAGGAGATTTCGCAGTAATGCTTCACAAAGAAAGAGATAGCAACTGTGTTGCCTATGCCGAAATTATATTCAATAATTCTGAAATTAAAGAATGGCAAATGGCTACCACAGCAGGACAGAAAATAAAAGATCTTGAGGAAGGAGAGGTTTTCGGATATCCTGTAGAAAGTGGGATGGGATGCCTGATGGATGTTGATACCCAAAACAGTCTTAACGAACTGGAGCAAAGATTATATCAAAATAAAGGAGGTGATTTTATGGGAATCTATGAAGAATTCTTCCATGACTATTTCTTTGATGAAAACGGAGCAATAGATCAATACGCCTTTCTTAAACCGGCAAAAGAACATCCCGGAACTATATTTGCTTTTGAAACCGGATATGGAGAAGGATTTTATGCCAGCTATATAGCCTACAACAAAGATCAACAGCCAGTGAAAATAATTACTGAATTTATAGAAATAAGTTAATTTTAAATTAGTTATTTTTGAGACACAATTTTTGTCAGTTATAAATTTTAAAGCTAATACAAAACACAATGAATTTCTCATCAGAACAACCCCGTATTATTGTTGTGGGCAGCTCATCGATAGATTTGGTTCTTGAAACCGAAAAACTCCCTTTGCCTAATGAAACGGTTTTAGCCGTCAAGTCAGATAGTTATTTTGGGGGGAAGGGAGCCAATCAATCAGTAGGTACAGCCAGACTGGGAGCAAGTGTATATTTTATCGGATGCGTCGGGATGGATCCTCTTGGGCAGCAGATTATGAGAAATCTGGTAAGCGAAAATGTGAATGTAGGATTTGTTCATGAAACAGATAAAGAAGCTACAGGAACAGCTTATGTAACAACTTCTCACGGAAACGCAGCGATTGTTGTAGTACCTGCCGCCAATAAACACCTTAGCAAATCCCATGTAGACGAAGCAGACAAGTATTTTCATACCACAGACCTTGTATTGGTACAGCTTGAAGTTTCTATGGATGTTGTAGAGCATACCATTAGAAAAGCTAAGAAATACGGAAAAAAAGTAGGGTTGTATGCTTCTCCTGCAATGAGAGTCAGTGAAGAAATTCTAGAAATGGTAGACTTTATTGTGGCAAAAAGTAATGAATTATATGTTATTTTCGGGGAAGAAAAAAGGGAAGAGGTTCTTAAAAAATATTTCAATAAAGTTTTTGTAAGAGATGATACCAATTCCACCATTTATTTTGATGGTACAGAAATGAAATATTACAGAAACGATAAAGATGAAAAAGTATATAAAATGGGGATGGGGGATGCATTTACATCAGGATTTGCCATTGCATTATGCCATGGGAATTCCATTGAAGAATGTGTGAAATTCGGGAATGAAGTTTCATCAAGGGTTTCCGGAGGCAAAGGCTCTCAGACAGGACTTCCGAGAATATCAGATTTCTTTTCTTAAAGCTATTTACGGCATATCAAAAGTCTGAAACTTAACATAAAAATATAAGTAAAATGTCCACTTTTATAGTGGATTTTTTCTTTTTATAGTATGGAAAAACTAATATTAACCACAGAAGACCATGTCTCGCTGACTGGCCATTTATTTAAACCGGAAAAAGATAATGGGAAATTACTCCTGATCAACTCAGCAACAGGAGTAAAACAGCAGGTCTACTTTTCTTTTGCCAGCTACTTCTGTGAAAAGGGATTTACCGTTGTTACCTATGATTACAGAGGAATAGGGCTTTCAAAACCGGAAAATATGAGAGGATTTCATGGCTCTATGAGGCTTTGGGGCTCAAAAGATTATAAAGCGGTAACTCAATATATCAAGTCAGAATTTAAAGAATATAAAAAGTACTGTTTGGGCCATTCTGTAGGCGCGTTGATTCTGGGAATGAATGCAGATTCCAAAATCTTTGAAGAATTTGTTTTTGTGGGTACGCAAAATGCCTTTGTAGGAAACCTTAAAGGGAGAACAAAAGTTGAAGCGTATTTAGGCTTTGGAATTGCCCAGCCATTAACAACTTCATTGTTAGGATATTTCCCCGCACATTGGTTTGGACTGGGAGAAAGTCTTCCAAAAAATTGCGCATATGACTGGAGAACCTTAATTTTAAACAAGAAATCAACCAATAAGCTGTTGGAAAAAATTGATGACTTTTCTAAAAATCTGACCCAGAAAGTATTTGTAATCCGGGCTGAAGATGATATATGGCTTACAGAAAAAGGAGTATTAAGTTTATTAAATAATACCTATTCAAATCTCAAACCTACATACAGATTGGTCGCTGCTTCAGAATCTGATCAGAATGAAATAGGACATATCAATTTTTTTAGAAGTTACAACAGCAAACTATGGGATATTATTTTAAATGAACTGATAGATAAATGAAAAGTACGATTGACAACACAGTAGCATTTGTAAAAGAAAAATTAGAAGGAGCAGAAGCAGGACATGACTGGTTCCATATTGAAAGAGTCTGGAAACTGGCCGCTCAGATAGCAGAAACAGAAGATTGTGACAAAGAAGTAGTAGAATTGTCTGCACTTCTTCACGATATTGCCGATCCTAAATTTCATAACGGTGATGAAACCATTGCTCCCAAAATATCCAGAGCATTTCTTGAAGAACAGAATGTTTCTGAACAAACCATTCAGAAGGTGTTGTTTGTGATTGAAAATATTTCGTTTAAAAACAGAGATCAGGCACCCGAAAATCCACCTGTTGAACTTCAGATTGTACAGGATGCAGACCGTATTGATGCCATAGGAGCTATTGGAATTGCAAGAACATTCAATTTTGGAGGTTTTAAAAATAACCTGATGTATCATCCGGATATAAAACCCAAACTGGGAATGTCAAAAGAAGAATATAAAAAGTCTGATGGAACCACTATTAATCATTTCTATGAAAAGTTACTGCTTTTGAAAGATATGATGAATACTGAAAAAGGAAAAGAAATGGCCGAAGAAAGACATCATTATATGTTGAATTTCCTCGACCAGTTTTATAAAGAATGGAATGTAGACTAGAAAATATGATGAGAATGAATTAATTTTGCCTCTGCTTGGCAAAAAAGGAAGTATCCGAACAAATATTGTATATGACATAATTTGTTTGGATATTTTTTATGTACAGATATACTTTATGAGTTCAAAGGGAAATAAAGGGGTAAAACTATTTTTTATGTTGGGTTAAAATTAAAAAATTGGCCTCAGATATAGATAAAATAGAGATAAGAAGTATCTTTGTAAAATATGACACTCATTATTTTTATCATATTTCTGGCTTGTGTCCTTTCATTGGTCCTGTTTAAGGTTAAATCAGGAAGCATAGCAAGATGGGCAAAACTGTTTCGTATTGTAACGGTGGTTTTTTCAATTTCTGTTTTTACATATTGGTTTATCAAGAAAAGCGCTGTGGCATTTGTGGATAATTCTGTGGGGCTTCAGGTGGTTAATAAACTTCCGCAGGCATTGGACTTTTATTTAATCAAGGTAAATAAAACAGATCAGAATACAGTTCTTGAACCTAAACATATCGGAAAAATACGTCCGGAGTATTACAGAATAGAATATCTCAAAATGGATAAGTCTGATGAATATTGGATAGTAGGTTATCTTGGGAAGAAAAACCTCGTATATTTTTCTCAACATTCTGTACCCAATAAGAATATTGACCAGATTGTAGAAGTACAGAACTATATCAATCAAAGTATGAAACTTTCTGAGGCGGCAAAAAAGCAGGTAGATGGTTATAATTATGAGAATACAAAACTGGGAATCTGGATTACACTGGATTTTCTGCTTCTATTTCTCAATCTTGTATTGCTTCTTAGAAAAAATAAACAGAAAAGGTTATGAGTTTTCAATACTCATTAACTTTTCTGTTTCTGTTAAGGATAATCCAGAATCTGCATAATCTGTTCCTTAAATTCTTCAGGACAGGCTTTAATAAGTTTATCCTTATTTTGTTTACTGATTTCTTTGGGTTTAAGCCATTCGCTCTTATTGGAATTCAAACTGTGGTTGTCATACACTCTTTTTATGGTATGATTTTCATAAAAAATATATTCATCACCAAGCCAGTTGGTAGCAATACTGATTGTGCAAATTTCCTTTTCCATGATTTATGTTTTAAAGCATAATGTTTAGTGAAATACATTATATTCTAATATACGAATTTTTCTTGATGAAAAGGAAGTAAACGGCTGTTTTTAAAATATATCGAAATTATTCTATTTATACTCTATATCATTAAAAAAGTGTCCCGGTAGTCTCCGTAGCCATCTGCGGAATATGAATATTCGTTTTCCATTCCTCATTCACTTTCCTGATGAAATAAGCAGACAATAAAGGAGATGCTTTTTCAATATTCTGGTGTACAAAGAAATAAAGATTCTGAAGACCTTCTTTTTTCCATTGGGTAAGATGTTTCAGCCAGTCATCCAGTCTTTCGTAGTCACTTTCTGCGTTGGCTCCTACATAACGGATAAATGCATTGGGTGTGGTAAGGCGCATATGAAGCATATCTCTTCTTCCGGCAGTATCTACAATAATATTGGTGATATTATGAGCTTCAAAAAGATCACAGGTTGTATTCAGGATTTCCTCATTGGTGAACCATTCCGTATTCCGGAGTTCTATGGCTAACGGGACTTCTTTAGGCCATTCTTTTACAAACTTTTCCAGTCTGTCATAATCTTTAGGTTTAAAATTATCGTGAAGCTGAAGGAAAGCCATCCCTAGTTTCTCATCAAAATTGATAATAGCGGAAGCAAAATGAGTTACAGGATCGGTAACATCAATCAGCCTTCTGAAATGGGAAACGGTATTGGTGATTTTAGGGAAAAATTTAAAATTTTCCGGCGTTTTTTCTTTCCAGGTTTTCACCTGATCCGGAGTGGGCATTCCATAGAAAGTAGCATTCAGCTCAATAGAATTAAACTGAGTGGCGTAATAGGTCAGTTCATCCTTAGTTCCTTTAGGATAGAATCCTTTAAGATCTGTTTTATTCCATTTCGCACATCCGATAGAAATGTTTTCCAGTCCTTTTTTATTAAGAGCCAGTATTTCCTTGGTTCTGGGATGGTCTTTAGGTAGTGTGAAATCTATTTTCGATGGATCTTCTACTTGTCCGAATTTCATATCTGTAGTTTTGGTATTAAACAATAAACACAAATATAAACAAAAAAGATCTTCATTATTTTGAAGATCTTTTTGATAATTTATTTTACCCCCTGTGTTACCATTCTATTTGAAATGACAGGATAGGTGCAGCCGGTAGTTTTTAAATTAACAGTAATTGTAGCGGGAACAGACCGATAGGCTGTATCACCATAAGGTTCAATGATTGTACCACTTGAATCCTTTACCGTTTTTCCTTTTATGCTGTACGTCATTGTAGCAGTTCCTGTAAATCCGCTTGAAGGAGTGAATGTGACAATGCCTGTAGACTTGTTGTACGTCCAGGTACCGGCAGAAGTTACTTTTTTGCGGTACAATGTGAGATCCGTGTCGCTGGTCTTTGCAAAACTGAATGTTGAATAATCAATATTGGCATTACTTCCGGTAGGTGGAGTTGTGATGCTTATTGGTCCTTTGTAGGCAATATCATTATTGAAAACAGGGATATTTACAGCCTGATACTTACACGTTGAAGCTGCATCATCATTGGTAACTGCTGAATAAGGAAGGGTTAATTTTACATTTCGGATAATATGTTGCTGAAATGCAGCTCCTGTAGAGGCTGCAAAACCTAATTTAAGAAAGGCAGGTGCGGTTGCATTAAGCGTCTGAGGAGTTGCAGCTCCTTCTATATCTGAAGTATTGAAATCTGTTGTCTGAGGATTGGCATTTTCCATATAAGGTACTGAAGTCTTATAATGATAATAATTGATGACATTAACAGGCGTTCCGTTTTGTGTCGTCTGGATGTCTACTTTTATATCAAATCCGTCTGTAGTGGTAGCACTTGTAAAATGGGGAATCAGATCCAGATATACTTTTCTGAACTCTCCGGCATTGTTTCTGAGATCAAACACGGTAGAAAGAGTATTGGATGTAGCAAGGTAGCTTCTGTCTGCTTGCAGTTCCCTGCCCACAGTTCCCGAGTTACTTAAAGTGGAACGCGTAATAAGAACAGGATATCCTGTAAAGCCTTCTCCTAATCCGTTTGTATTGATAGCAGCTCCTCTTGCTCCTCTGAGGGTAACATGGCTTGTAGGTTGTGACCAGGTTACTCCAGTGATTCCGTTTACCCTTGATTCACCCTGAAAACGCTTTGATTTGAAATTCCCAAATTCATCAAGGGCAATACCAAGATAAGCAGATGATAGACCTGCTTTTCTCTGGCTTGCATAGGTGTCCTTTGCCCTGTTGTAAGAATATCCAAGACCCGCTCCGGGTGCTCCGATTACTGGATTTGTCACAGCTCCATCATATAGGAAAAAGGATAAGCCATCTCCAAAAGTACCAGTGAAAGGAGTTCCGTTTTTCATGTCATATTCAAACTCAACATGAAGACCATTAACCGAGGTAAAGGTTCTTCCATTGATAAACAATCCTCCAAACTGCCCTAAGCTTGCAGGAGTAAGTTGCACTCCGGTAGAGGTATGTGATGCATTTCCCTGTATCGTAAGTTCGGAAGCTGAAGAAGCGTTCATAAGCGAGCTCGAATAGGAATAAAATCCATATATACTTGCTACTTCTGTACTGTCTGTCTGTGCATACATGAAGTTTGTAAGCAGCGAAAAAAACAGGCTCATCAATGATAGCCTTTTAACATACTTTTTCATAACTGCTTATTTTACAACAAATACGATGTTAATAAAAGCTGCCGGAGTAGCATTGGATAAAACATCGTAATTCAATACACCTGTACTGCTGATACTGTTTATTTTAAAAACAGTGGTATCATAACCTGTCACATAATAATATAAATCTGTTGCATTGGGAAAAAAAGGTATCGATGCAGGAGCAGATGTACTTCTTGCATTTGCCGGGATATTTGAAAACTGATTTTTATACAATGTGTACAGATCTTTCGTTTGACCCGTTGTGATTGTTGTAGTATCAAAAACTACACTTGGCATGTAGAAAAACTTATTGACATAGGGAGAAAGGCATACCCAATCCGGAGTTGCGGGAGTTCCTACATTTTGGCTGATACATTTTTTATTGGTATCAAAGATAATCAGACCGGTTGCCGGAGTGGTGACAGCGGATAGATTGCTGATTCTTGGCAGAAGTACGCCTTTGGAAGTACTTGTAACGTCTAAAACTGTGCTTTGATCAGGAGTTGTAGTGTTAATTCCAACCTGTGCATAAAAAGTAATGCTGAGCAATGTAAGCATTAAGGTAATAATTTTGTTCATGTTCGAAATAATTGTTTGTGTTTATACCTGGGTTAGTTTTTCAATAATATTAAATATTGAAATTTTGTTTGTGTTTTAAATGAAGATTTTGTGTTTTTTTTGTATTGTATTTTAATTCAGCGTGTTTTTAGCTAATTAATTTTAATATATGTTGTTTTATAATTATCCAAACCGGCTATTTTATTAAACTAAACAAAAATATAAGCTTTATTTTGTATTAACTTTTTTATTGAGGTTTTTGTATTATAAATACATTTGTTTTTATTTATTTTTAACAAATGTATATAAAAATGGTTTATAATAATAATGAAAAATCAATAATACAGGGACTTGATTCACTATTTAGGGAGTGATGGTTATAAATTTTCAGTATTAATGAATGATTAAAGAGAAATAGTTTTTTTTAACTTAAAATGTTAAAATTTGTTAAAGTTTTTGTTGCAATAAAAAAACACGCTTAAAAAGCGTGTTTTACTATAGAAATGTTTATTATTTGTGATTTTTTATGCCTCACAGCTTGAACATGATACGAAGTTAACCATCATTTCTTTTGAAACGGATGAACTTCTTTGGTAATAAAGTGTTTTTACTCCTTTTTTCCAGGCCTCAATATAAAGATAGTTGACATCTTTTACAGGCATTGTAGAAGGAATCTGCAGATTCAGAGACTGTGCCTGGTCAATATACTGTTGTCTCTGGGCTGCCTGAGAAATAATTTCCATTGGAGAGATTTCTTTGAACGTTTTGAATACTGCCTTTTCTTCAGGAGTAAGCTCGTTCAGGTGTTGTACAGACCCGTGGTTCAACATGATTGTTCTCCATGTTTCTTCGTTATCCAACCCTTTTTCCTTCAATAGTTTCGCCAGGTATTTGTTTTTACGCATAAAGTTTCCTTTTGCAAGGCCTGCCTTATAATAGTTGGAAGAGAAAGGCTCAATTCCAGGAGAAGTCTGTCCTAAGATGGCAGAACTTGAAGTGGTAGGAGCAATAGCCATTGTAGTGGTATTTCTTAATCCGTACCCTTTCAATACTTCCGGTTCTCCATAGATGTTCGCAAGCTCTCTTGAAGCCTGCTCAGCCTGCTCTTTAATATGTCTGAATGCTCTTGCGTTGAACTGAGTCGCTTCAAAGCTTTCAAACGGAATCATATTTTTCTGCAGATAAGAATGATATCCTAAAACTCCTAATCCAAGTGCTCTGTGACGCATAGCGAAGTTTCTTGCTCCCTGTAGGTAGTAGTTACCTTCAGTTTTGTCAATAAACTCTGATAATACAGCATCAAGGAAGTAGACTGCCAGTTTTACTGCATCGGTATCTTTCCACTCATCGTACAGCTCAAGATTCATGGAAGACAGACAGCAGATGAAAGACTCTTCCATAGTAGAAGGAAGCATGATCTCAGAACAAAGGTTACTTGCATTCACCGTCATTCCCAAATCTTTATAAACCTGAGGTTTATTTCTGTTCACGTTGTCTGTGAAGAAAATATACGGAAGACCTTTTTGCTGGCGGCTTTCCAATACTCTTGCCCAAACTTTACGTTTTTCCATATCACCCTCAATCATATCCTGCATCCAGTAATCGGGTACACATACTCCGGTAAACAGGTTCTGGATAGGGCTGCCGATATCTTTAATGGATAAAAATTCTTCAATATCTCCGTGGTCAATATCTAAGTAAGCAGCAAAGGCACCTCTTCTTACTCCTCCCTGAGAAACAACATCCATAGCCGTATCGAAAAGCTTCATGAATGAAACGGCTCCTGAAGATTTTCCGTTATCCGTTACAGCGGTTCCTCTGTTTCTCAATTCTCCAAAATATCCTGAAGTACCGCCTCCGATTTTGGTCTGCATGATGACTTCACCCATTTTGTGGGTAATCCCTTCAATACTGTCCGGAATGTGAACATTGAAACATGAGATAGGAAGACCTCTTTCCGTCCCCATATTAGCCCATACAGGAGAAGAGAAGCTGATCCATCCTTTTGTGATCATTTCTTTGAATGCCGGTTGAAGTTCAGGTTTGTATAACCTTTTTGCAGCGGCAGTGGTAATTCTGTCGATAGCTCCGTCTACCGTTTCACCTTTTAACAGATATCCTCTGTTCAGCATTTGCTCAGACTCTTCATTGAGCCACCATATATTTGAATTTTGCTCTTCCATAGATGTTATATTTTCGAATTCCGGAATGAGAGAATCACTCCGGAATTTTGTTTTTTTTATAGTATTGATTGTAAAATTTCTACTTTGTGGGAACCGTTCAGCCCGCTTTCGTCTCTTAATGTCTGAAATTCTTTAAAAGACGGAACATTCAAAACCTCATGCTGAACTTCTTCATTGATGTAGTTTGAATAATGTATAAAAGTAACACCATCTTCCTTTACATAGACCTTATATTCAAATGTTGTCTGATCCAGATTTTTGAAATCATTCAAAAACTTTTGAATATTTGCCTTATTTGCAGGAACAAATTCAGGATTTACGGTATAGCTTACAATTACATTAATCATTTTTAATTATTAAAAAAGGTTATTGATATCAATATCAAATCCTGTCGATTTTAATTCTTTAGCAAGTTCAATTTTCCAATTTCCTTGTTGATCATAAGGAGTATAAACTACTCCCGAAATATCATTAGGAACTTCAACACCTTCTTCTTTTAAAGTCATTACATTTTCTCTTCCTAGTTTTCCTATGAAATAACCTAATTCAAAGATAACATTTTGTCTTGCTCTTTTATTAGGTTTATCAATGTTATTTTTAGAGTTGCCTAGATCATCAGCTGTTAATAAAATTACAGCAAATGAAACATCGGAAAACTTTTCGAACTTCTCAATTATGGTTTTACCATTATTACTTTGTTCATGAAGAATTATTGGTTCTAATTTTAGTTTTTCTAATGTTCTTGCAACTTCAACTTTTAAATGATTATCATGTCCGTGTACAATAAATATTTCATTTCCATTTTTTAAATTACTCATATTGTTACCCGTAGAGTTATTTATTTCTAAAATATTAGTGTTTTGAATTTGATCAGAATGTTTTTTCTCAATAATATTTTCAATAATATTAATGTTTTCAGAAGAAAATTTTAGAAGCTCAATGTCCTTTTTTATTAATTCAAAATTTTTAGGAATAGAACTGTTCAATATAAATCCTTCAATTATTTTAGTTACAATGTTTTGAACTTTAATATCTTCTATATTATTGATAAATTTTATTAATACCTTTTCTAGATCACTTTTCTTTTGATTTGTTATAAGAGAAAATGTTCTATTTGTATTTTCTACTTCTATTAAAATTTGCTTCCATAGTTCATAAGAATTATTTTCCATCATTAGAATCTTGAATTCTCTGGAAAGAAAAAATGATCCGATATCTAATTTTAATAAATCATCGTAAAGTACTTCATAATTTGGTTTTATTTTTTCAAAAAGAGATAATGCTAATACATCCCGTGAAGGAAAATAATTTCTTGCCATTTTTAAAACAAATCGTTCGCAGTAATACTCTTATCGTGCTTCGTGTAGTCTACAGGTCTTTTGGCAAAGAAATCATCTAATGAATTGGCGAAAACTTCTTCCTCGAACCATACCATTGGTCTGTATTGCTCCGGAGTAATGTTGTATCTTGTTTTCATGTTGATTTTCTTCAGGCTGTCATCTACACGGTATTTCATGAAGTTTAACAGGTCTTCTTTGGAAACGTTGTCGATTTCTCCCAGTTCAAAGATCCAGCTAAGAATATCACCTTCTCTTGCGATAGACTCGTCTACTAAGGTGTAAATGTCTTCGATATCGCTGTCTGTTAACAAGTCAGGCTGTTCCTCACGGATTTTGTTGATCAGGTAGATTCCTGCATTGGCGTGAATCTGTTCATCTACGGAAGTCCATGCAATGATATTGGAAACATTCTTCATGAAACCTTTGAATCTTGTGAAAGAAAGGATGATGGCAAACTGCGAGAAAAGAGAAACGTTTTCCACTAAAATACTGAATAATAGTAAAGCAGAAACATACTCTTTAGGTGTCGCAGAATTAGCATGCTTTAAGGCATTTCCAAGAAACTCTATTCTTCCTTTTACGGCAGGAATTTCGATCACGTTAAGGAACTCGTCATTATATCCTAATACCTCTAATAAGCGGGAATATGCTTCAGAATGACGGAACTCGCATTCTGCAAAAGTAGATCCTAATCCATTGAACTCCGGTTTTGGTAGGTGGTTGTATAAATTTCCCCAGAATGTCTTTACAGACACCTCGATCTGTGCAATGGCTAACAGCGCATTTTTCACAGCATGCTTCTCATGTGGTTCCAACTGCGAATGAAAATCCTGAACATCTGCAGTAAAGTCCACTTCCGAATGCACCCAGAACGATTTGTTGATGGCCTCTACAAATTGAAGAACCTCCGGGTATTCAAATGGCTTATAACTTACTCTTTTATCAAAAATTCCCATATTAAATATCTTTATAATTAAATAATTTAGATCCTTGTGGATAAAGTTCCGGAAATACTTAACTTTTTGTTTTTCTGCGGGTTGTGAATTAAAGTTATTCACTTCCGCAAATCCATATTTCTTGTAAAGAACTAGTAGCAAAGTTCGAAAAAAAGAACTGATTTTGAAAGAGGTAAATACTAATAGGCTGACTTTTAGCCTGAAAAGTTTTCCACATTTACATGAAACTGGCTCGGATAATAGGCTGGACCGCAATCTTGAGGATAAATAGATGCAAATGAGGAGTTACAGTTAAACGATATTTTATAAACTATTATAAATAAAGGATTAATGTGTTAAACAAAAAAATATTTGAATAAATTTTTATTCTTGTAACAATTTGAAAATATGATCTACTTATTGGGTATAAAACATACATCACTTAATGTTAGTAATTCAGGATTTAAATAAGTCATACGATACAGGGAAAAGCAAGCTTCATGTTCTCAAAGGAATTAATCTGAATATTTCTGAAGGAGAGTTTGTTTCCATTATGGGAAGTTCCGGTTCCGGAAAATCCACACTTCTTAATATTATTGGAATTCTGGATGAAAAAGATTCAGGAATCTATGAATTGGATGGAGTTCCTATTGAGAATTTGTCCGAAGTAAAAGCGGCCGAATACAGAAGTAGATTCTTAGGATTTATTTTCCAGTCTTTTAACCTTATCAATTATAAAACAGCCCTGGAAAATGTTTCTCTGCCTTTGTACTATCAGAATGTACCGAGAAAAGAGCGAAATCAGAAAGCGATGGAATACCTGGAGAAAGTAGGATTGGCACAGTGGGCCAACCACCTTCCAAGTGAACTTTCAGGAGGACAGAAACAAAGAGTCGCTATTGCAAGAGCTTTGATTACAGATCCTAAAGTAGTACTGGCAGATGAGCCTACAGGAGCATTGGATTCCAAAACCACTCATGATATTATGAAACTGCTTCAGGATATTAATAATGAGGGGAAAACAATCATTGTTGTAACCCACGAACCCGATGTAGCTGCACAAACCAAAAGGAATGTAGTACTGAAGGACGGGATTATTGAAAGTGATGAGTTTATTAAGCAGATTGTGCTTTAGGAATTTGATAATTTGAAAATGAGATAATTTGAAAATTTACTGATTCAGTTTTTTAATCTTTAAATTTTTCAATCTTTAAATACCAATAAAAATGTTTGACCTAGATCGTTGGCAGGAAATATTCAGTTCTATCCGGAGCAATGTGCTCAGGACGGTACTTTCAGGGTTTACGGTAGCCCTGGGACTGTTTATTTTCATTGTGCTTTTTGGAATTGGAAAAGGACTTCAGAATGCTTTCTTTGAGGGATTTGCCGGAGATGCTAAGAACCTTATTGTTATTTCAACCGGGAAAGCCACTTTAGCGTATAAAGGGTTACAGTCTGATAGAAATGTTTCAATGAATAACGCAGACTATGATTTTTTGATTAATGCGGATAAGGAAAAAACGGGTCCTTCAAGTCCCAGGTATAGCGCCAATTTAATGGTGAAATATGGGAAAGAGAGTGGTCTTTATCAGATCAATGGTGCTGAGCCGGGGGAGCAGGTTATTGAGAATAGAAAAATTATTGATGGCCGTTATCTGACATCTATGGATTTGACAAGGAAATTAAATGTGGCAGTAATCGGAAGAATGGTTCAGCGTGATTTGATCAAAAATGGAAATCCTATTGGAAAAGATCTTGATATTAATGGAACGATGTACAAGGTGATAGGAGTCTTTTCAGATGATGGAGGAGACAGAGATGAAAGACATATTACAGTTCCTATTACCACTTTGCAGCAGATGAAAAAAGGTTCTGATACTGTAAATATAGCATATATCACCTATAGTGATAAGCTGACTCCGGATCAGGCTATAAAATATGGTGATGAGCTACAAGATAAATTGAAAGCCAGAAAAAATGTTTCTCCTGATGATGAAAATGGAGTTCGTGTCTGGAATAACGCCAAAAACATGAATGATACATTTACTTTTTTGGCAGTTCTTACCGCTATTGTTGGATTTATTGGCCTGGGGACATTGCTTGCTGGAATTATCGGGATCAGTAATATCATGGTGTATATCGTGAAAGAAAGAACCAAAGAAATCGGGGTACGAAAAGCCATTGGAGCAAAACCAGCCGGAATCGTAGGTCTGATTGTTCAGGAAAGTGTTGTGATTACAGTGGTATCCGGACTTATAGGAGTAGGAATAGGTGTTTTGACATTAACCCTTATTGGTGACAATCTCGAAGAATTCTTTATTAAAAGCCCGAGTGTAGGATGGGGAGCTATTATTATGGCATTTATTGCACTGATTTTTTCAGGATTGATTGCTGGATTTGTACCCGCGTACAGAGCTTCAAGAATAAAACCTATTGAAGCACTGAGAACAGAATAATATAAGCTAAAAAGCAAAAGCAGGTCTTTAGTTAAAAGGATGAATGAATTTCATAAATCATAATTTATAACTTATAATTCAAAAAGGTGAATATCATATTTAAAAAAGATACTTGGCAGGAGATTTATTATTCATTGAGGAATAATAAACTCCGAACATTTCTTACCATGATCGGCGTAGGATGGGGGATGTTTTTGTATGTAAGCCTTCTTGGAGCAGCAAAAGGAATGGAGAATGGTTTTGATAAATTATTTTCCGGTTTTGCTACCAATTCAATCTTCTTGTGGGCACAGAAAACGTCTATTCCATATGACGGTTTTCCTAAAGGAAGAGAAGTTCACCTGAACCTGGTAGATATGGATATGCTGAAAAGAAAAGTAACTGACATAGATTATATATCGCCGCAAAATGCAAGAGGAAGTTTTACCGGAACACCGGGAGAAGCAATGTCAAGAAACGGGAAAAACGGAACCTATTCGCTTACGGGAGATTATTCTGTAGGAAATAAAATATCAGAAAAGAAACTGATCTACGGGCGCTACATCAATGATGCAGATGTTTCCGGGAATAAGAATGTAGTCGTTATTGGAGAAGAAATTTATAAAAACTTCTTTGATTCCAAGAAACAAGAAAATCCAATAGGAAAATCAATCAATATTAAAGGTCTCTTCTTTAATGTCATCGGAGTTTTCCGTGTGAAAAAAGGAGGCGGCTTAGAAAATGACCAGACAGCTTTCATTCCACTTTCCACTTACACAAAAATGTATAATGCAGGAGACCAGATAGACATGTTTGCTATCGTAAGCAAGCCTAATGCTAACGTTAATTCTGTGGAAGAGGATGTGAAGCAGGTTCTAAAAACCAAAAATAAAGTTTCACCTGAAGATACCAATGCTTTCGGAAGCTTCAACCTTGGAAAAGAGTTTAAAAAACTGACTGGTTTTCTTACAGGGATGCAGTTACTGACCATTATTGTTGGGACACTGACTATTCTTGCAGGAGTAATCGCTATTTCAAATATTCTTTTGATTACGGTAAAAGAAAGAACCAAAGAAATCGGAATCAGAAGAGCATTGGGAGCAAAACCTGCTGAAGTAAGAAATCAGATTTTGTTGGAAAGTGTTGTAATCACACTCTCCTCGGGACTGTTGGGTTTTATGTTTGGAATTTTTGTACTCATGATCCTCAATGCTGTTACCCAGGGCCAGGATTCATTTCCTTTCTATAATCCGACAGTTAACTATGGAAACGTATTTGCAGCCATGGCTGTAATGGTGGTTTTGGGATTGATAATTGGGATGATTCCTGCGCAGAGAGCCGTAAAGATAAGACCTATTGAAGCATTAAGAACAGAGTAATTAATTTGAAAATGAAACAATTTGAAAATTTGAAAATGAAGACGGACGGTTTATCAAAGTACCGGATTGATCTTTTAATTTTTAAATCATTCAATCTTTAAATAAAAAATAAACTATACATATGAAAAAGAAATTCACCTGGAAAAAAGCCATTTATATAGTGTTGGGGCTTTTATTTGCAGTGGCATTGTTCTCGGGGCTTGGCTATCTTATTAAATCTAACTCTAAAGAAAGCGAGGCTTTCCTTACCCGTAAGCCTACTATTCAGAATATGGATGATAAAGTGATGGCCACAGGAAAAATTGTTCCCAAAGAAGAAATTGAAATCAAACCCAACATTGCAGGGATTATAGATAAAATATTAGTAAAAGAAGGAGATAAGGTAGAAGTAGGACAGCTGATTGCTACCGTTAAAATTGTTCCAAGCATCTCTGAAGTAAACGCCGCCCAGCAGGAAGTTCAGAATGCGCAGATTCAGATCAGTAATGCGCAGATGAATGTAGGGAATATGCAAAGGCAGTTTGAAATACAGGACAAATTATACAAGCAAGGAGTCACTTCTAAACAGGAGTATCTGAACTCTCAGCAGCAGTTGTACACTCAGCAGCAGACGTTGAAAAATGCTCAGCAGCAGTTAAATACCGCTCAAAAAAGATTGCAGATCGCTAAAACAGGAGCAACTCCGGAACTTAAAGGACAAGGTTTAGCTACTACAGAAATCCGTTCCAAAGCCTCAGGTACCGTACTTGAAGTTCCTGTAAAAGCAGGAAGCCAGGTGATTGAAGCCAATAACTTTAACGCAGGAACCACAATCTGTTCAGTGGCAGATTTAAATGTTTTGATTTTTAAAGGCGAAATTGATGAAGCACAGGCAGGAAAGCTAAGTGAAGGTATGGATATGAACATCGTGATCGGTGCTCTTCAGAATAAAACATTCCCGGGAAAACTAACCATGATTGCTCCAAAAGGTAAAGATAATGCAGGAACTATTAAATTTCCGGTAGAAGGTAATGTAACTAATCCTAATAATGAGTATATTAGAGCAGGTTTTTCGGCCAATGGTGAAATTGTGTTGAGTTCTCAGAAAAATGCATTATTATTGGATGAGTCTTTAGTTCAGTATGAAAAGAAACAAGGAAAAGATGTACCTTTCGTAGAAGTAAAACAAAAAGATGGGAAGTTCAAAAAAGTATACGTGAAACTGGGAGCAAGTGATGGGATCAATGTTCAGATTCTTCCGGGATCAAATATCACAAAAGATACGGAGATTAAAGTTTGGAATCCGTCTGATAAAGACAAAGAAGAGCTTAAAGAAAAAGCAAATAAAAAATAATAAACTACACTATACACTTTTAAACTGTGAATCCTGGAGAAATTTTTTTCTCCGGGATTCTTTTTTGATATATTGATAGTATTCTAAAATAGAAAGAATGTAACAAAAAGTAAATTCAAACTGTCTTATCTTTAAATTTTAAACTATTATCCCTCATGAAAAAAGACTATTGGATTCTGTTTCTTTTTATCATTGCAAAGTTTGCACTCCAATACTCACTGATAAGCCCTGAGTATGAACTTCACAGAGATGAATACCTGCATCTTGATCAGGCCAATCATCTTGCCTGGGGATATCTCTCTGTTCCTCCTGTTAATTCCTGGTTGGCCTGGATGATTAAAATGTTGGGAAATTCTATTTTTTGGGTTAAATTCTTTCCAGTGCTGTTCGGAGCTTTGACAATTGTGCTGACATGGAAAGTTGTTGAAGAACTTAAAGGAGGTCTGTTTGCTAAAATTCTGGCTTCTGCAGGAATATTATTTTCAGTGCTTCTCCGGATTAATATGCTGTTCCAGCCAACCTCTCTGGAGATTTTACTCTGGCTTTCCCTTTATTACAGCCTGATCAGATATTTCAATTCTCAAAAAATAGAATGGTTGTATATAGGTGCCGTTATTGTTGGAATAGGAATATTAAATAAATACAATATTGCTTTTGCATTGTTAGGACTTATTCCTGCATTACTGTTGACAAAGCAAAGGCAGATTTTTATGCAGTCTCATGTGTATTGGGCTGCTCTTTTAGCTTTAATTATTATTTTCCCCAATCTTCTTTGGCAGTACCAGAACCAGTTTCCGGTTATTCATCATATGAAAGAACTTTCTGAAAAACAATTGGTGCATGTAGATCGAATGGGTTTTATGAAATCACAGATTTTATTTTTTGTTGGAGTTATTTTTGTAACGATTGCAGGTTGGGGAGCATTGCTGTTGTACAAACCTTTTGAGAAATTCAGGTTTTTCTTCTGGAGCTATATCATAACTATTAGTCTGTTTTTGTTTTTTAAAGCAAAAGATTACTACGCGATAGGGCTTTATCCGGTTTATATTGCTTTTGGTGCTGTTTTTCTCGGGCATGTGTTAGAAAAAGGATGGAAAAGGTTTTTAAAACCGGTTAGCATACTTATTCCAATACTTTTATTCCTTCCACTATATAATGTCGCCTTTCCGAATAAAAGTCCTGAATATATTGAATCTCACCAGGATCAATACAAAAAATTCGGACTGCTTCGCTGGGAAGATGGAAAAGATCATCCGCTGCCACAGGATTTTGCCGATATGCAGGGTTGGAAAGAGCTGGCTCAAAAAGTAGATAAAGAATATTTCAGGGTATCAAAAACCGGAAATACGATGGTGCTGTGTGATAATTACGGACAGGCCGGAGCTATTAATTATTATTCGAAGGCTGGCGTTACGGCCATGTCATTTCATGCGGATTATATCAATTGGATAGATGTAAGCAGGAAATATAAAAATGTTATCAGAGTTAAAGATGCCCCTGAAGCAGGGAGAGAACTTGAAGAATCCGGCTCTTTTTTTGAAGTTTCAAAATTAGCTGATTCTATTACCAATCCGTATGCAAGAGAAAGAGGAACCGCAATTTTCAGTTTTCAGGGAGCAAAAACAGATATCAATAAAAGAATTCAGGACGAAATTATCGAAGTAAAAAATGAGTGGAAATAGTTTTTCAAAATTGAGAGAGAAGTGATGATTTGTTTACAAAATAAAGGTAATAGATATAAATTGTTATTGCAATCTTGTTGCGTTAATTAATTTTAATTTACCTTTGCACTATCATCTATCATCTATCATCTATCATCTATCAACTGAACTATGAAAAACAAAAACTTTGATGTCATTATAACAGGAGGAAGCTATTCTGGATTGTCAGCAGGAATGTCTTTAGGAAGATCTTTAAGAAATGTTCTGATTATCGATAACGGAAAACCTTGTAACATACAGACTCCGCATTCCCATAATTTTATTACTCATGATGGGAAAACACCCGCGGAAATTGCAAAGCTGGCAAAAGAAGATGTTCAAAAATACAATACAGTTCACTTTTATAACGGAACCGTAGTGAAAACACAAAAGACAACCGAAGGTTTTGTGATTGAAACTTCCTCCGGTGAAAAATTTAATGCTAAAAAACTTATTCTTGCTTCAGGAGTGAAAGATATAATGCCGGATATTCCTGGGTTTGCAGAATGCTGGGGAACTTCTGTTATACACTGCCCATACTGTCATGGTTATGAAGTGAAAAACGAGGTTACCGGAATTCTTTCCAATGGAGATATGGCTTACGAATTTTCAAAACTGATTTTTAATCTGACTAAAGATCTTACCCTGTTTACCAACGGAAAGTCTTCACTTTCAAAAGAACAGATTGAAAAACTGGGTCACAATAAAATCGTTCTTAACGAAGATGAAATAAAAGAAATAAAACATGAAAACGGTTTCATTCAAAAAATAGTGTTTAAAAACGGAAAAGAACTTCCTTTACAGGCTTTGTATGCTAAAATTCCTTTTGAACAAAATATCAATGTATCTGGTGATCTGGGTTGTGAAATGACAGAACAGGGATTTATTAAAGTAGATATGATGCAGAAAACAAACATTCCCGGAGTTTTTGCCTGTGGAGATAATGTAACCATGATGCGTTCCGTATCCAATGCAGTTGCACAGGGAAATTTTGCAGGTGCTGTGGTGAATAAAGAACTTGCCGATGAGGAATTTTAAAGGCTTTCTTATTATAAAGTTGTTTAAACTTTATAAAACCACAAAAGTCACAAAAGGTTTCATTTTAAACCATTTTAGTCTACTTAAGTAAGTTTAAAATAAGTCTGAAGAAAAGTTCACATAAGACGAAAATCAAAGATTTTTTAAAACTTCGGTTTACTTATTATGCATAAAATCTGGTCCTAAAATACTTAAGTGTTTAAACTTTTGTGCCTTTTATGGTTAAAATAATTAATGTAAAAGTTGACACGGTTTTAATATAATATAAAAGGAGGTGTTTTTTCATTTTTTGGTGTTTAAAAATCATTTTTTCAATAGAGAAATCTCGATGAAAATTCCGTACATTTGGGGTGAAAATTTCAAAAACTAAAAGTAAAATGGATATTATTTTCGACCTGATTGAAAAGGAAAGACAAAGACAAACCCATGGTTTAGAACTTATTGCATCAGAAAACTTTGTTTCTGAAAATGTAATGAAAGCAATGGGAAGTGTACTGACAAATAAATATGCTGAAGGATATCCCGGAAAAAGATATTACGGAGGATGTGAAGTAGTAGATGAGGTTGAAACTTTAGCGATCAACAGAGCTAAAGAACTTTTCGGAGTAGATTATGTGAATGTTCAGCCGCATTCCGGTTCTCAGGCGAATGCAGCCATTTATCTTGCAGTTTTGAAACCAGGAGACAAAATCATGGGGATGGACCTTTCAATGGGAGGACACCTTACCCACGGTTCTGCAGTGAATTTCTCAGGGATTCAGTATAACGTAGTTTCTTATGGAGTTCAGCAGGAAACAGGTCTAATTGATTATGACCAAATGAGAGAAGTAGCACTGAGAGAAAAGCCAAAAATGCTTATCGCTGGTTTCTCAGCATATTCAAGAGACTTGGATTATGCTAAATTCAGAGAAGTGGCAGACGAAATAGGAGCTACTCTTTGGGCAGACATCGCTCACCCGGCTGGTTTAGTAGCAAAAGGATTGTTAAATTCTCCATTCGAACACTGTCATGTAGTAACTACTACTACTCACAAAACCCTGAGAGGACCAAGAGGAGGAATGATCATGATGGGGAAAGACTTTGAAAATACTTACGGTCACAAAACTCCAAAAGGAGAAATTAAAATGATGAGCCAGGTACTGGACGGAGCTGTATTCCCTGGTATTCAGGGAGGACCTCTTGAACACGTGATTGCCGGTAAAGCGGTAGCTTTCGGTGAAGCATTGGATGTACAGTTCGAAACCTATGCAAAACAGGTTAAAGCTAATGCTCAGGCATTATCAAAAGCAATGATAGACAGAGGATTTGATATCGTAAGCGGTGGTACAGATAATCACCTGATGCTGGTAGACCTTAGAAATAAAGGAGTAAACGGTAAAGAAACTGAAAAAGCATTAGTACTTGCTGATATTACTTGTAATAAAAACATGGTTCCTTTTGATGATAAATCACCATTTACAACATCTGGTATCAGATTGGGAACTGCGGCTATTACAACAAGAGGGTTGAAAGAAAATGATATGGACACTATTGCCGGATTAATTTCTGAGGTAGTAGACAATATCAAAAATGAAGAAGTTCTTGGATCTGTAAGAAAGAAAGTTAACGAATTAATGGAAGGTAAAGCTCTGTTCAATTACTAACGGGCATTCCAATATCATGTAAAGAATGGGCAGACTGCTCATTCTTTTTTTATTCAAATGGAAAAGAAATCTTATACTTTCGACGAAATTAAGCAGAAACTGGTTAATTATTGTGTTTATCAGGATCGCTGCCATGCCGAAGTGGAACAGAAGATGAGAGAATTTCTGCTTATTGATGAAGCAAAAGAAGAAATTATTTTATTTCTCCTGAAAGAAAATTACCTGAACGAAGAAAGATTTACCCGGAGCTACATCCGAGGCAAATTTTACATCAAACACTGGGGCAAGACCAAGATTAAAATGAATCTGAAACAGAAACAGATTTCTGAAAGGTTGATTAACTCCTGTTTTGATGAGATTGATGAATCTGATTATGAGAAAACCATCAGAAAAATTTTTGATGATTACTACACCAGGCAAACCGGCTTGAAAGAATATCAAAAAAAAACCAAAACTATAAAATATTTGATGAGTAAAGGTTTTGAGTATGAAAAAATAATTGATATTTTTGACTAAATATTAATAAATCAAAAAAACTTGACGCATGACTTTTAGGAAAAAAAACAATCAGTTCATTGAAAAAGATTGATATATAAAGATTTAATAATTCTTTTAAAGAAAAACAGTTAAATTAAAGAATTTGTATAGATAAATATCACCTTCATAAACAGTTTGTATGGTACGATTTTTGTCACTGAATTTAGCTGTACCGCAATGAAATTGTTAGACTATATAAATGAAACATCAAATTTATTTTTGATTTCAGCATATTGAAATAAATTTATTTTATTTTTGCATGATTGTATCAAAATTATCTTTGATTGGATAGTTTAGATATTATACCTTAATTAAATATGAACACCAATATAGACAATGTACAATTCTCTTAGAAAAACAATATTTGGAGGGGATAATGTTGTCAATCTCTCAGACGTAAGATATCTTCCTAGATGGATAATTCTTGTAATAGATATTATTATTCTGGTAATATCTTTATTTCTTTCTACTTACATTATCGCAAAAATTACCAAGCAGGAATTTATATATCATGACGATAAAAGCTTGATTTTTAGTTTTATTATCCTTGTGAATGCTGCTTTTATGTATGTCTTCAAGACCTATGCAGGTATTATCCGTCATTCCACATTTATAGATTTATTTAAGCTTCTGATATCCTGTTTTTGCACAATGCTGGCTATCGGAACAGTAAATATCTGTTATTTCTGGATTACAGGAAGCAAATTCATACTGACTCCTTATCTGATGCTTTATTTTGTAATTTCATTTATGGGATTATTTCTTTTCAGACTCTATGTAAAAGAATTTTTTCATATCGTAAGGGAATACAGAAGAAGTGCGCTGAAAAAAAGAATTTTGGTATTGGGAATTGATGAACAATCTATTGCCATTGCCCGTGCTATTCTTGATAATCCGAGTTTGCCTTATCAGGTAGTAGGATTTTTGACACAAAGAACAGATTCTAAAAGGGCCTCTCTACTAGGAAAGCCAATTTATGAAAAACAAAAAATAGAGGAAAATACCAAAGAAGATCTTATCATTGATGGCGTTCTTGTTGTTAAAGAAATGATGGCCAGAGATGAGATGAATTCATGGGTAAATTTATTTTTAGAGAAGGATCTTAACGTCTTTAAAGCACCTTCAGTACAAAAGCTTAGAGATAGTGATCTGGGTGGATCTATTAGAAATCTTCAAATTGAAGATCTGTTGAATAGAAAACCTATCAAAATTCAGAACGAAAAAGTTAAAAAAAGACATTTTGATAAAACAGTATTAGTAACCGGTGGAGCAGGATCCATAGGAAGTGAAATTGTAAGACAGGTTGCTCTTTTCAATCCTTCATTGATTGTCATTTTAGATCAGGCAGAAACACCGCTTTATGAAATTGAACTTGAAATGACAGAGAAATTCCCTCATATCGCTTTCAAATTTGTTTTAGGAGATGTTTCCAATCATCACAGGATGGAATCTCTTTTCCAGACTTATAATTTCTCAATGGTATATCATGCAGCTGCTTATAAGCATGTCCCTTTGGTGGAAGAAAACCCTCACGAAGCCATCTTTGTTAATATATTAGGATCAAAGATTGTTGCAAAACTATCCAGTAAATATAAAGTAAACAGATTCGTAATGGTATCTACAGATAAAGCTGTAAATCCAACCAATGTAATGGGTGCATCAAAACGAGCTGCTGAACTTTTTGTGCAGTCGCTTCAGAATGTAGAAGGTAACGTTACCAAGTTTATTACAACAAGGTTTGGAAATGTACTGGGATCCAATGGCTCTGTTATTCCTCATTTCAAAAAGCAGATTGAAGCAGGAGGACCGGTAACCATTACCCATCCGGAAATTGTAAGGTATTTCATGACGATTCCTGAAGCCTGTGAACTTGTACTTCAGGCCGGAACAATGGGTGAGGGAGGTGAAATTTTTGTTTTCGATATGGGGGAACCTGTTAAAATTATTGATCTTGCCAAAAGAATGATAAAATTATCCGGATTCGAACCTAATATTGATATTAAGATTATTTATACAGGTCTAAGACCTGGGGAGAAGTTATATGAAGAACTCTTGAGTGACGACGCAAAAACACTTCCTACTCATAATGATAAAATTATGATTTCTAAAGACCCTTCTATGGGATTTGCAGAAATAGATACGCTTACTAAAGAAATTACTAAAGCTTCTCTTAGAAGAGATAAAGTGGAAGTGGTAAGGATTCTCAAAAAAATAGTGCCGGAATTCCGAAGCAATAATTCAATCTATGAGGCCCTGGATAAATAGAAAAAATATAAATGTATATTTGCATAATTTAACAAAATAATGAAAGGAAAAATATTAGCAGTAGTTTTGGCGTCTTCATTAGTGATTTCCTGTAAAGTGAATCCTAATGCTAAGAATGATTTAAATTATATGCAGAATATAGAACAGGTTGCAATCAATGCCTCTGCTAAAAATTCAGCGAATACCATCCAGGTAGGAGATCAGTTAGTTATTCTGATCACTGCTAAAGATATGGATGTTGTAAAACCTTTTAATCAGAATTACTCTTCGTCAGAACTTGTCCAAACAAATGCCACGGCAGGTGGAAACACTCCTAATCAGGGAGCAACAATACTGTCAGGACCAACCTATATTGTAGATGCAAATGGAAATATTGATTTTCCGATATTAGGAAAGCTGAACACATCAGATAAGAGTTTGACGACCTTCAAAGATGAGCTAAGGGAAAAAATGACGAAATACGTTATTAATCCAACAGTTAATATGCGACTTGCCAATTTTAAAGTGACCGTTTTAGGAGAAGTAAACAGACAAGGAGATTATACTATCGCTAATGGACAAGCAACTATTTTAAATGCTTTAGGGATGGCTGGTGATCTTACTCAGTATGGAAAAAGAGATGATATCTTAATCGTAAGAACTGAAAACGGTGTCGTTTCGCATGGTCGTGTCAACATTTTGGATGGTAATCTGATTAATTCGCCATATTATAATCTTAAACAGGGTGATGCTATTATTGTTTCTTCAAGCAATACAAAGGATGTTTTAGCAAAACAAAATCCAAATACAGGCCTTTACCTGACAGCGATTTCTATCGGTATTACAGCCATTGCAGTAGTGGTAAGTTTATTTAATAAGAAATAAAAATTGATGGATAACCAAAAATCTTCACAATTTTCAGAGGAAGAAAACAGCATAATCAAGATTAATATTGGTGAAATTATAAAACCATATATCCGAAAATGGCCTTGGTTTATTATAAGTGCATTTATTGCTCTGATAATAGGCTATATTTCATTGAAGTTTATGGTTCCTATTTATAGTGTACAGTCTACAATTCTTATCAAAGATGCTAAAAATTCCTCGTCATCAGTAATGGCAAATGATTTGGGAGTATTACCTGATTTGTCAGGAATTGGGGGGCTTAAAACCAATAGTATAGCCAATGAAATAGAAGTTTTGAAGTCAAAAAAGATGATGAGTGAAGTTATCAGCAATTTAAATCTTCAAACTAATATTACAGCAAAAGGAAAAATAAGAACCTTAGAACTATATAAAGAAACTTCTCCTGTAGAAGTGAGAGTAATTGGAGAGAAAAAAGATAAAGGCTCTGTAAATACAATTCAGCTTGCCATCAATGGAGAGAAGTTAACATTGAATGGAGAAAGTCTTAAAAAAGATATTATAACAACTTATGGTAAAACAATAAGTTTACCATTTGCTAATATTATAATAACAAAAAATTCCAAATTTAACTCCGCAGAAGTTAAAGGGATAAACATGAATAATCTGGTACTTCAGATATCCTCTCTGGAAGCTGCCGTAAATAGTCTTCAAGGACCACTTAATGTCGATCTTGTCAATAGAGAAACTACTGTCCTTAAACTTGGATATCAGTATCCTCAGATTTCAAAAGCCAAAGATATTATTAATAGTCTGATAGTAGCTTATAATAATGATGCTATTGTAGATAAAAATTCAGAATCAAAAAAGACTTTGGATTTCATTGAAGATAGAATAAAAAAATTATCAGGTGAGCTGGGAGAAGTTGAAAATCAGAAAGAAAGCTTTAAATCTAAAAATAATCTTACAGATTTAGAAACGGAAGCTAAAATTAATTTAGAAAGTTCTGCAGCAGCCAGGGCTAAGCAACTGGATGTAGATGCTCAGCTTGAACTTACAACAGCACTTATAGGCTATGTTTCCAAACAAGGACAGTATCAGGTTCTGCCTGCAAATGTTGGATTGAATAATCCTGAAGCAATATCAGGAATATCTTCATATAATCAACTTGTTTTACAGAGAAACAGATTACTTGAATCTGCTACGCCGGAAAACCCTACTGTGGTAGATGTTACAAAGCAAATTAATGCAATGCGTAGTTCTATAATGCAGACTCTCCAAAGGAATAGAGTAGGGCTGGAGCTTGCAAGAAATGAATATTTAGGAGAGCAAAATAAAGTTTCCGGAATAATATCAAAACTTCCTTCTATTGAAAAAATGTTCAGAAGCATAGAAAGACAACAACAAATTAAGGAAAATTTGTATTTGCTTTTACTTCAGAAAAGAGAAGAAACAGCTATTGCTCAATCTATTATAGCTCCAAAAGCAAAAGTTCTTGATGCTGCGTATGCTTCACCAGTAGCAATTTCTCCAAAAACCAATGTTATTTTGACGGTTTATTTAGTTGCTGGTCTGTTAATTCCTTTTATTATTATTTATTTAACAATACTTTTCAATAATAAGATTATTACTAAACATGATCTTGAGAAGGTTGTCCATGCTCCTATTATTGCAGAATTGCCAAGTCTTGAAAAAGGAGATTCCGAGATTGTTAAAATGAATGATATTACTCCTATGGCGGAAGCATTTAGAATTCTTATTACCAATATGAATTTCATGCTTTCAAAAGAGAAAAAAGGGAAAGTAGTATTTGTTACCTCAACCGTAAAAGGTGAAGGGAAAACATTCACATCTGTGAATTTGGCTTTAACATTGGCAAACCCTAAGAAAAAAGCAATTATTATCGGATCTGATATCAGAAACCCTCAGCTTCAAAGATATAATCCTGCCAGAAAAGGACTTGCCGGGCTTACGGAGTATCTATACAATGAAGACACTAAACTTGCAGATATTATTCATGTATCATCTTTTAATCCTTACCTGGATGTAATTTATTCAGGAATGATTCCTCCGAACCCAACAGAATTGTTATCTAACGGGCGTTATGAGGTCCTTCTTAGTGAATTGAAAGAAAAATATGAATATATTATTCTGGATACTGCTCCATTGCTTCTCGTAACAGATACTTTCCTTATTGCTGAACTTTCTGATATCACGATTTATGTTTCCAGATCTAAATACACTGAAAAGGCATTATTAGAATTTGCCAATAACAATATCGATCAGAAAAAGATCAGAAATGTAGGATTTGTACTTAATGATGTAAGCAGAGAAAATTTAGGATACAGTAACAAATACGGTTATGGCTATAACCAGCATACAGAACAATCTTGGTTTCAAAAAATAAAAAATAAATTTAGTTAATGGCAACAACATATAAAATAGCGGTTATAGGCCAGGGTTATGTAGGTCTTCCTTTATCTCTTGAATTTGCAGATCACTATCCTGTTTTTGGATTTGATATCAATACACAGCGTGTTGATCAGCTTAATAACGGAAAGGATATAACGCTTGAGGCTGATGTTGATAAATTAAATAGCGGACTGAAAAAGTATAACGAATCCAATGGTTCTTTAGGTTATAAAGCAACAAGCCAGTTATCTGATATTGCTGAAGCTAATGTATTCATTGTAACAGTTCCTACCCCTATTGATAAATATAATGCTCCCGATTTGAATCCATTGATTTCTGCTTCAAAAATGTTAGGAGAAATTATCAAAAAAGGAGATATTGTTATTTATGAATCTACGGTTTTTCCCGGATGTACAGAAGAAGAATGTGTACCGGTTCTTGAGAAATATTCAGGACTTACGTTTAACGAAGATTTTTTCGTAGGCTACTCTCCGGAAAGAATTAATCCGGGAGATAAAGTAAATACGCTTACAAGCGTTAAAAAAGTAACGTCAGGTTCTACGGAAAAGATTGCCGAAGAAGTAGATCAACTGTATAAGAAAATTATTACTGCAGGAACCCATAAAGCACCTAGCATTAAAGTTGCAGAAGCCTCAAAAGCTATAGAAAATGCACAAAGAGATGTTAATATTTCTTTTGTTAACGAATTGGCTTTAATTTTCGACAGAGTAGGAATTGATACCAATGATGTATTGGAAGCTGCAGGAACAAAATATAATTTCCTTAAATATAAACCAGGATTGGTGGGAGGACATTGTATCTCCGTAGATCCTTATTACCTTGCACACAAAGCAGAACAACTGGGGTATCATCCGGATGTGATCTTATCCGGAAGACGTGTAAACGATTCTATTGCAAAGTTTGTTGCTGCTAAAGTGGTGAAACTTCTTATTGCAAAAGGCGGAGTAATTAAAAATTCCAGTGCCCTTATTTTAGGAGTTACATTCAAAGAAAACTGTCCCGATGTCAGAAATACTAAAGTAGTAGATATCTACAGAGAATTGGCTGATTACGGAGTAAATGTTGATATTTATGATCCGTGGGCAAGCAAAGAAGAAGTAAAACATGAATATGGAATTGATATTCTGGACGCTCTTGAGGAAGGGAAAAAGTATGATTCTTTAGTGATCGCAGTATCTCATAATGAGTTTCTGGAAATGGATCTGAATCAGCTTAAAAAAGAAAATGCTGTGGTTTTCGATACTAAAGCATGTTTAGACAGAAATCTGGTAGACGCAAGATTATAACTGATCATGAACTATGATATCATAATCATTGGTGCCGGTTTGGTAGGATTGGCCACAGCTTATCAGACCAAGATGAAAAATCCTGATTCTAAGATTTTAATTTTGGAAAAAGAAAACGATGTGGCCCTACACCAATCGGGACATAACAGCGGAGTAATCCATAGTGGGATTTATTATAAACCGGGAAGCCTCAAAGCTAAAAATTGCATTGAAGGGTATAACTCAGTTATCCACTTTGCTGAGAAACACGGCATACGATATGACCTTTGCGGGAAGATCATTGTAGCTACTTCTCAGGAAGAATTACCACTTTTGGATAATATCTATAAAAGAGGAGTTGAAAACGGACTGCAGGATTTAAAATATCTTTCGAGAGAAGAATTCCGTGAAATCGAACCTCATTGTGAAGGTGTAAAAGCAATTAAAGTTCCGCAAACCGGAATTATTGATTACCCGGGAATAGCCCAAAAAATAAAAGAACTTTTTGAAGAATTAGGAGGAGAAATAAGATTTAATAATGAAGTAAAAAACATCATTGATAAAGGATCTGAAATTATTGTCAATACCAATATTTCCGAATTTAAAACCAAAAAATTAATTTCCTGTGCAGGATTGTATTCCGATAAAATAACCAGAATGACCAACGAAAAAAACGATGTGGTCATTATTCCTTTTAGAGGAGAGTATTATAAAATTAAGGATGAAAAAAAATATCTGGTAAAGCATCTTATCTATCCTGTACCTGATCCTAATTTTCCGTTTCTTGGAGTTCACTTTACCAGAATGATTGATGGTAATATAGAAGCAGGTCCTAATGCAGTGCTGGCTTTTAAAAAAGAAGGATACCATTTTTTCGACTTCAATTTTAGCGAAACCATGCAAACCATGCTATGGCCAGGGTTTAGAAAAATTGTAGCGAAATACGGAAAAACCGGAATGGGAGAAATGCACCGTTCACTTTCCAAGTCCGCATTTACAAAAGCCCTTCAGAAACTTTTACCGGAAATACAGGAAAACGATCTTGTTACAGGTGGTTCAGGAGTAAGAGCTCAGGCTTGCGACAGAAACGGAGGATTGATTGATGATTTTGATATCGTGAAAAATGGAAACATTATCCATGTTAGAAATGCTCCTTCTCCGGCTGCCACTTCGTGCCTTTCCATAGGAAATAAAATAAGTGAGCTTATCATGAATTAAAAAATAGCACTCCGTGCACTCAAAAAACTAAGAATATGAAAATTCAAATGGTTGATCTTAAAGGTCAATACCTGAAAATAAAAGAAGAAGTAGATGCTGGTATTCAGGAATGCATAGACAATACAGCATTTATTAATGGTCCTGCTGTAAAAGAATTTCAAAATGATTTTGAAAAATATCTGGGAGTAAAACATGTAATTCCATGTGCCAACGGAACAGATGCTCTTCAAATTGCCATGATGGCACTTGATCTGCAGCCTGGCGACGAAATCATCTGCCCTGCTTTCACATATGTAGCTACTGCGGAAGTGATTGGTCTTTTAGGATTAAAACCTGTAATGGTAGATGTAAACGAAGATACGTTTGATATACAGCTGGATGGTCTTGAAAAATATCTGACTTCTAAAACCAAAGCAATTGTTCCTGTTCATTTATACGGCCAGAGTGCTGATATGGAGAAAATTCTTGAATTTGCAGAAAGACACAACCTTTTTGTTATAGAAGATAATGCTCAGGCAATAGGTTCCGATTATACTTTTTCTGATGGAACTGTGAAAAAAACAGGAACTATCGGGCATATCGGATGTACCTCATTTTTCCCTTCAAAAAATCTTGGATGCTATGGTGATGGTGGTGCATTGATGACGAACGACGATGAATTGGCTTCCAAAATCAGGATGATTGCCAACCACGGTCAGGAAAAGAAATATTATCACAAAGTTTTAGGCTGTAATTCAAGATTGGATACCATTCAGGCAGCGGTATTAAAAGTTAAGCTTAAGCATTTGGATGAGTATTCAGCTGCCAGAAACAGAATGGCAGATTATTATGATACAAACCTTGCAGGGATAGCTGAAATTCAAACTCCTAAAAGAGCTGTAAATTCTACCCACGTATTTCACCAGTATACCCTTAGAGTGAAAAATGGGAAAAGAGATGAATTACAAAAGTATTTGGCAGAAAAGAATATTCCAAGTATGGTATATTATCCTTTACCTCTATACAAACAAGAAGCTTTTCTTCAATATGTAGAAGAAGGTTTTAGTCTTCCTGTTACAGAGCAGCTTTGTACAGAAGTTATTTCTCTTCCGGTACATACAGAATTTGATCAGGAAGTACTGGATGTTATTATTACAGAAATTAAGAATTATTTTAATTAATATAAAGCAGATATGTCGGATTTTTTTGCACACGAAACAGCCGTTATTGACGAAGGATGTCACATAGGGAAAGGAACCAAAATTTGGCACTTTTCACATCTTATGACAGGCTGCATTTTAGGAGAAAAATGTAATATAGGTCAGAATGTTGTCATCTCACCTAAAGTAGTTTTAGGTCAGAATGTGAAAGTTCAGAATAATGTTTCTATTTATGAAGGAGTAACATGTGATGATGATGTTTTTTTAGGCCCTTCAATGGTTTTTACCAATGTGATAAATCCAAGAAGTGCAGTAAACAGAAAAAATGAATATCTGAAGACCCATGTAGGAAAAGGAGCGTCTATAGGAGCCAATGCAACAATTGTTTGCGGACATAATATAGGTGAGTACGCCTTTATTGGTGCAGGAGCAGTGGTTACAAAAGAAGTGCCGGATTATGCATTGGTAGTAGGAAACCCGGCAAGACAAATGGGATGGATGAGTGAATATGGACAAAGACTTCAGTTTGATGCCGAAAATATTGCTGTTTGTGAAGAAAGTGGAGAAAAATACAAATTAGAAAATAATAAAGTTTCAAAAATTTAAAAACATACAAATGAGTGAAAAAATAAAATTTGCAGTCGTTGGGTGCGGGCATATCGGAAAGAGACATGCTGAAATGATCTCAAGAAATGAAGAATGTGAATTAGTTGGATTGATCGATGTTAAAGATAAATCTGTATTGGGAATCGAAAGTTATGATGTTCCTTTTTTTACATCACTGGATGAGTTTTTAGCTTCCGGGATTGAAGTAGATGTTATTAATATTGCTTCTCCCAACGGATTCCATTTTGAGCAATCTTATAAAGTGATAGATGCAGGTAAGCACGTCGTAGTAGAAAAGCCAATGGCTCTGAAAAAACAGCATGCGGAAAAACTTATTTTTCAAGCGTTGCACAAGCATAAACAAGTTTTTGCCGTTATGCAAAACAGATATTCTCCACCTTCTGCATGGGTGAAAGAAATGGTAGAAAGCGGAAAACTAGGAAATATATATATGGTTCAGCTTAATTGCTACTGGAACCGTGATGACAGATATTATAAGACAGAATCATGGCACGGGAAAAAAGACCTGGATGGAGGAACCTTATTTACACAGTTTTCTCACTTTATCGATATCATGTACTGGCTGTTCGGCGATATTACTAATATTCAGGCAAAATTTGCAGATTTTAATCATGCAACTCTTACTGATTTTGAAGATTCAGGATTCGTTAGCTTTGATTTTGTAGATGGAGGAATGGGTTCCTTAAATTATTCTACTTCAGTTTGGAATCAGAACCTTGAAAGTTCTATGACGATCATTGCAGAGAATGGTTCTGTGAAGATTGGAGGACAGTATATGGACAAAGTTGAAGTTTGTAATGTAAAAGACTATGTAATGCCGGAATTAGCTCCAACAAACCCTGGAAATGATTATGGTGCTTATAAAGGATCTGCAGCCAATCATCATTATATCATAGAAAATGTAGTGGATGTATTAAAAGGAAGAAATACCATTACTACTAATGCTTTGGAAGGGCTTAAAGTGGTGGATATTATAGAAAGGATATATGATAAAAAGTAGAAAATTTTCATAATAGTTTTAAAATTTTGGTAACAAGTAATTATTTCTCAGAAATACTTTCGGATGATCAGTTGCAAGATTGGGTGAGTATTATTTTTAGAGAGAGATTTGACATAGATGTTCAGGTTGAATTCACTGATGATCATTTTTGTTTGATTTTTTCTAAGAATAACCATTTTATAACTATTAACTTTACTGATAATGGAAGACAAGGATTTTTTAGTAAAGAAAATACTTTAAGTTATATATCCAGAGAGGCTATTTCAGAGACAACTGGTCTGGAAATTCCAAATGAAAATTTAGTTTTATTTGGAGTTTCAGAAATAGATTGGTTTATCAGGAAAGAAAATAATACTTTTACAATAAATTATGACTTCGTATCCTATATGATATGGACCCTCAATAGATTAGAAGAATACGAAGTGAAATCTGAAGATAAACATTCCAGATTTGAGTTGAAAGATTCTCATTTATTTAAAGATGAATTATATTTGCGGCCAATAGTTGATGAGTGGGTTTATTTTATTGGGAATATACTTTTAGCCTCGGGCATTGATTGCAAACAAAATAAGTTTTCTTATGAAGTAAGCCACGATGTTGATAAGATATCAAGATATATAAGTGTTCCTAAAACTAAATTTATTACACTTTTTCTTATAGATTTATTGAAAAGACCCCAATTGGCTGTTTCTTATTTGACTAACAGGAAATTTTTTTTTGATAACGAGGCTTCAAATACATTTGATTGGCTTATGGATGTTTCAGAGAAGTATGGTATCATCAGTAAATTTTATTTTATTCCGGCCAGTACTTCTTTCAAATTTGATTTTAGATACAACTATACCAATTTTGTAAAACGTCTTATAAAAAAAATAGACAATAGAGGCCATGAAGTAGGTATTCATTATAGTTATAACGCATCATCAAAATTCCGTATTAAAACAGAATGGATGAAGCTCAGAAAAATTTTATCTGAACTGAATATTCCTACAGATCTTGGAGGGAGAATGCATTATTTAAGAATTAGTTTTCTTGAAACATTAAGGCAGCTTTCCACAGCCGGACAAAAATATGACAATACATTAAGCTTTCATGAAACAGGTGGTTTTAGATGTGGGACATGTTTTCCATATAAACCGTTTGATATTTATAATAAATCAATACTGAATGTAGAAATAAGACCTTTAATTGTAATGGAAGGAAGTGTTTTATATTATTCTAAAATAAATATAGATGATGATAAAGCTCTTCATTACGTAAAAAAAATAGTTATTCAGTGCTACAAAGTTGGAGGAAGATTTTCATTACTTTGGCATAATGATGAATTTGAGAGTGAAAAAAAGAAAGAACTATACTGTCAGATCCTTGAATTCTGTTCAACCTTGAATAATACAAAGCAAGTATGAGAATTTTGATAACAGATGCAAATTACAAGAACTCTATTGCAATACAGCGAGAATTGCATAGAGAAAATATACACGAAGTTTTTGCCACAGATAAGGAAACTGTTTTTTTTACTAAAAGGTTTGGCTATTGTAAAGATTATCTTGTGGGGAATTTAGAAGAATCCGTTAAGCAGACTCAACCTGAATTTATAATTCCCGTAGGAAGTGAAGCAGTAACTATATGTTCGGAAAAGTATAGGGAATTGTGTTTGCTGCCTCCCAAAGAAAGTCTTGAAATAGCATTGAATAAAGACAAAATGGTAGTTTTAAATTTTCTTCAGGATGTCCATTATCCAGAATGTAAATTATTTTCAAATCTTGAAGAATTGAGACAATATAGTAAAGATAAAAATTGTGTAGTTAAATCGAGTAATGAAAGTTTAGCTAAATTTGACCCAATATATGTAAAGTTAGCTTCTGAATCTGAATTTGATGAAATAGAAAAATATTTGTCGGGAGGAGTAAAATTATTAATGCAGGAAAGGGTATCAGGAGTAGGCAGAGGTTTCTTTTGTATTGCTAAAGAAGGTAAAATCATTAGTTACTATATGCATGAGCGTATTAGAGAAATACCCATTACTGGAGGATCTAGTACGGCTGCTAAGTCGGTTTTTTGTGATAAAATGTTTAGTATATCCAAACAGATTATTGAGTATTTAAAATGGTCAGGCCCTCTAATGATTGAATATAAATATGATGAGTCTAACCAAAAGTATCATTTGATAGAGTTAAATCCTAAATTTTGGGGTTCGCTGGATTTATCTTATGCATTAGGATTGAATTTTGGTAGAACTTTGATAGATGCCTATTCAAATAACGTAAACGAACACCTTGAAAAGAAATATGAAGTTGGGGAAAAATTTTTTTGGGTTTTAGATGGTGATCTTTTAGGCTTGTTTAAAACAGGAAAGCTGCATAAAATTAAAGAATATTTTCAAACAAATTCTCATACGAATTTATTTGAAAATTTTTCCATTGATTTGGTTAAATTAATGTGGACAATAAAGAAAATTTTCTCAAGTAATTAAAATGAAAAAAGGTATCTTTCATTTTCATAGTACCTATTCCTACGATGGAATTAATACGATTGAAAATATAATTAAAGTAATAAAGGATAAAAAGCTAGACTTTATTGTATTGACAGATCATGAAACTATAGAAGGAAGCCTGGAACTTCAGAAAAAAGTAAAAGAATACAATCTGGATGTAGAGATACCAACTGCTGCAGAATATAAGACAAATCAGGGAGATGTAATTGCATTAAATATAAAGAATGAAATTACAGATATGAAATGGGAAGAGTTTTATAAAAGTGCAAGAGAACAGAATGCGATGCTAATTTTACCTCATCCCTATGACGGACATACCCAAATAGAAAAATTGGCTCAGGCTGTTGACGTTATAGAAGTATTTAACGCCAGATCATCAGTTATTAATAATTATAAGTCTTATCTATTAGCTCTAAAATATAAAAAAACTATGATTTGGAGCTCCGATTCACATATTCCTCAATCTCTCTTAAATGTAGTGGTAGGATATGAAAAAAAAGATTTAAAGTTTCATGAAGCATTAACAAATGGTGAAATTGCTCCATTATTTATAAAAAAAAGCTCAGTGTTAGATATTTTTCTCTCGCAGCTCAAGAAAGCGTATGTGAACAAAAATTTTAAATTATTTATTTACATTGTATACAAAACTCTTTTTAAGAGAACTAAAGAAGATTATTTAAATTTATGAAAAGAAAAATAATATCTTTTTTAGGCAGCAATATATTATCTCAATTAATATTACTGATTGCGGTTCCATTAACCGGAAGAATTTATTCTGATTACGAAATTGGAGTACTGTCATTTATTTTGTCCATTTCCGCTCCATTATCCTATTTTTATACTTTGTCATACAACAAAGCAATTATGTTACCAGCCAAAAGCGAGGAATATAGTATGCTGTATGCTGTTTCTATTTTTTTAAGTATAACCATCTCATTAATTTCTTTTTTCGTTATACTTATTTCAATGTTATTTTTTGATATAGACTCCTATTTTTTACTTGTTCCATTGGTTGCATTTAGCCAGTCTTTATATAGTGCGTCAAAAGATATTCTTATTAAAAAAGGATTGTTGAATGTGGTGAGTAAATCAATGATACTTAACTCTGTGTTTGCCGTTATCATTATACTTTCCGGTTATTATATAAAATTATCATACGGTATTTTAGTATTATCTTATGTGGTACCTAATTTCTTGGCTACTATATTCATACTGTTTTATCTCAAACTCCAAAAAAGGAATATTGTTTACAGAGATTTTTACAATATAATAATAAAATATAAGTCTTTCCCATTGCATCAGATGCCAGCTTATTTTATTAATACTTTCAATGCAGAGCTGCCCAGTTTCTTTATAAAACATTATTTTGGAGAAGCTATTTTGGGAAACTACTTTATGGCTTCCAAAATTGTGAATAAACCACTAAGTTTAATATCTGAAAGTTTAAATGGATTAATATACAAGGATTTGTCAGAAACCAATAAAGTGAAGCTAAATAAAAAAATGAATACCTATGTTGGATTATTATTCTTGGTTTCCCTACTGTTTGCTATTGTATATTTAATTTTTGGTGAATATTTTTTCTCTTTATTTTTTGATATTAATAAATGGAGAAAAGCATTTGATATGAGTAAAATAATAATTTTCACAACTGTTATTTCATCGTCTTTTTCTCATTATTCAAGTGGTGTATTGGTTAAAAGGAAGAATAAAATTTTTCTTGTTTGGGAGGTAATTACTACTTTAGTTTTGCTGGTTTCATTTTTTTTAGGAAAAAGTTCTACCATCGATTTATTTATATGGATTTATGTTGGAGTAATTCTATTTAGATATTTATTACTTTCTTTACTATTTAATAAGTCTTGACGTTTATTGTTATGAAGTATTTCACATTATTAATATTTTCTATTATATATAAGTTATCTTTAGATTATCTCTATGTTAATTCAATATCTGTACATTACGGATATCTTGGTTATGTAAGAGAATTTAGTCATACCATTAATAATCTTTCTTACATTGTTATAATATTTTATACTTATTTTTTTAAAAAGATTCTAGAAAAAAATACACCAGCAAGCTTAATTCTTATGGTGACATATCTTTTATACTTTTTACCCAACCTAACTTTTTGTATATATACCAATAATTTTGAGTTTTTTTTATATAGTATTTTATATTGTGCGCTTCTCTTTTTGTTTTATATAAGATACGATAATGTGAAATATTTTAAAATTTTTGACAATTCCCAATCCATGATATTGTTTAAAATTTTATTATATACTGTGGTTTTAATGATGATTATTTTTTCCGTTATATATAATGGTTTTAATATTAAATTTGATTTTGAAGAGGTATATGAAATACGCGCAAAAGTCAGTGAGCTAAATATGCCTTCCTTCATTAATTATCTCCGGCCAATATCAAGTATGTTTATTACGATTTCTTTTATGTATTATCTGATACAAAAAAATGTTTTTCTTAGCTGTCTGTTTTTCTTCTTTGGCTTAATGATGTATTCTTTTGGAGCGCATAAGACAGATTTCGTATTATTGATCATGACGATACTTATTTATTTCTTTTATAAAAAAGAATATAATAAGTACCTTCTGCACGCATTTATTGGTTTCAATAGTATTTTAATCTTTTTTGTCATATTTGGAAGTGAGAATGTTCAGATCAGTATTGCAGGTCTTTATTCAAGAACCTTTTTCACACCTACATTATTAGCCTATTGTCATTATGATTACTTTTCAACTCATGAATTACTTTACCTTCGTGAGCATTTTGGACACTGGTTCGAAACAACAGTAAATCATAAAAACAATTCCCCTTATATAATAGCAGCAACTTATTTTAACGATCCGGAAATGTCTTCCAATACGGGTTTGATAGGGAGTGATTATGCACAATTTGGATGGGCTTCTTTACTTGTATTTCCTTTTGTAAGAGCTTTTTTCCTGAGAGTATTTGATATGTCAAGCTTTAAATTAGATGCAAGAATATATTTGATTTCCAGTTTTTCTTTTGGAATTCTATTTATTAATGGTGCTTTTTTTACAGCACTTATTTCAGGAGGATTTCTGGCAGTTTGCTTTTTACTTTACTTAATGCCTAGATATACTAAAAATAATGAATAAAAAGATACTTCATCTTTCACCCACAGATATCCGATACGACAGTAGGATTTTAAAGGAGCTGAAGGCAGTCCAAAAAATTGAAAACACAACTCTGGTAGCCTATGGAATTGATGACTCTGAAGGACATAAATATGAAACAGAGCAAATACCTTTTATCAGGGTATTTAATATTGCTACAAAAAATCTTAAATTTTTACCAAGGCCTGTCAGATATTTTCTTAATCTTATAGAGGCATTTATCAGGATGGTTTTTCCAGGAATCAAATACAAACCGGATGTTATCCATTGTCATGATACACTGTATTTACCTATTGCAAAAATAATTAAATTATTTTGCCGTTCAAAACTCATTTATGACGCTCATGAACTGGAATCAGATAAGGCAGGCCAATCAAAAATACTATCAAAATATACACTTTTCATTGAAAAAATGTTATGGAAAGATATAGATATACTAATTAGTGTAAGCCCATCCATTATTGATTGGTATGATAAAAATCTTGGGAAAAAGAAAAGTCTATTGATATTAAACTCGCCATTGCTTGATACTTCTCCCAGAGAAAATAGTAAAAATAATTATCTCAGAGAAAAATTTAATATTCCTGAAGGGAAAAAAATATTTCTATATCTGGGAATAATAAGTGAAGTAGGAAGAGGTGTACATTTGTATTTGGATGTTTTTCAAAGAAAAGAAGTAGATTCACACATTGTTTTTATTGGCTATGGTGAGTATGTTGATCAAATAAAAAAAGCAGCGCTTAATAACGATAATATTCATTATCATCCGGCAGTTCCGCATCATCAGGTTGTAGAGGTGTCTACATCTGCAGATGTAGGGCTTTGTCTGGTAGAAGCTGTTTCTTTAAGTGATTATTATTGTCTTCCCAATAAATTATTTGAATATGCTTTTTCAGAATTATATATTTTAGCGTCAGATTTTCCGGATATTAGAAAAATTGTGGATGAATATGATTTAGGAAAATGTAGTAGCTTAAATGCTGAAAATTTATTTGAAATTGTAAAACAGGTTGAACATTCAGATTTGGACAATAGGCTCAAAACAGACCTTTACCCGCTTAGCTGGAACTTTCAGGAAAGTGAGTTATTAAAAATGTATAATAATATTTTAAAAAATAAAGAATAAATAATAAAGACAAATGTGTGGAATTTTTGGAGTCGTATCAAAGACTCATATCAACAAGCAGAAGTTTCAAACTCTGGTAAAACATTCCGAACAAAGAGGAGTGGATTCCAGTGGTTTGATCTATTATCAAAACAATAACTATAAAGTAAACAGAGCTGATTATAGTATTGAGAAATTACTGAACAAAGTACAGCCGTATAATAATAATGTTGTATTAGGTCATAGTAGATTGATTACTAATGGTTTGGGTGATAATCAGCCCGTGGTGAGAGGAAATATATGTGCTATCCACAATGGTATTATTGTCAATGAAGAAGAAGTTTGGAGCAAATTATCAGTAAGCAGGCAGCTTAAAATTGATTCTGAAGCTATTGTAGCTATTGCAGAAGAATTTCTTAGCAATAAGGAGAATAAAATTGAAGACCTTCCCAAAGAAATACTTTCTTTATGCAGAGGTGTTATTGCATGTGCTCTTGTACTGCCGGAAAAAGGAAAATTGCTTCTTTTTTCCAATAATGGAAGCCTATATGTAGGGTACAATGAAGATAAAACGTATTTTGCCTCAGAAAATTATGGCCTTAAAATTATCGGATGTGAGAATATCAGCCAGATAAAAGATGAAGCTATGATTATTGATATTCCTGTTTCAGAAGAAAAACTGACTATAGTAGATGAGAAAAGCAGAGTAGAGAATTTAATTCCTGAATTTAAATTTAATACTATTGAAGAAGGTCTACTGGAATATAAAAAGATAAATATCAAGAGATGTACAAAATGTATACTACCGGAAACAATGCCCTTCATAAAATTTGATGAGGCTGGAGTATGTAATTATTGTAAAAATTATAAACCAAGAAATAATCCGAAACCAAAAGAAGAATTATTTAAATTGGTTGAACCTTACAGAAGAAAAGGAAAAGAATTAGATTGTATCGTTCCTTTTTCAGGAGGTAGAGATAGCTGCTATGGGTTACACCTTATTGTAAAAGAACTGGAAATGAAACCTGTTACTTATACCTATGACTGGGGAATGGTAACAGACCTTGGAAGACGAAATATCAGCCGTATGTGTGCAGATCTTGGGGTAGAAAACATTATTGTTGCAGCAGATATTTCACTCAAAAGAAAGAATATCAGAATGAATCTTGAAGCATGGCTGAAGTCTCCTCACTTAGGAATGATGGCAATGCTTACTGCAGGAGATAAACATTTCTTCAGATATGTAGAAGATATAAAGAAACAAACTGGAATCAATCTTAATCTTTGGGGAGTAAATCCATTGGAAGTAACACACTTTAAAACAGGGTTTTTAGATATTGAACCTGATTTTGAAGAAAAAAGAGTGTATAGTCATGGTGCTATGAAACAGTTGAGATACCATTCTAAGAGGTTCAGAGCAATGATGCAGAGTCCAGGGTATTTTAATAGCTCACTTTGGGATACTTTGTCTGGTGAATATTATCGTAGTTTCACAGAAAAACAGGATTACTACCATATATTTGATTATTGGAGATGGGATGAAGAGCAGGTGGATAATACTCTTTTAAATGATTATGATTGGGAGAAAGCAATAGATACTACCACGACCTGGAGAATCGGAGATGGAACTGCTGCCTTTTATAACTATGTATATTATACTGTAGCTGGTTTTACAGAACATGATACGTTTAGAAGCAATCAGATCAGAGAAGGACAAATGACAAGAGAAAGAGCACTAGAACTTGTTGAAATAGAGAATGCTCCACGTTATCAGAACATCAGATGGTATTTAGATACTTTAGGACTGGATTTTGAACGCGTGATAAAAATAGTTAACAATATTCCAAAATTATATAAGCAATAATAGATGCTAATTACAAATGCCTACTTATAGATGAAAAACGTATTAATTTATAAAATTAGGTTTATTTTTATTTTTTTGTTTTGTACCATCAGCACTTGCTTGATGGTACAAGCATCTGTAAGCAAATCATCATTAATATCTGTAGAACCTGTATTCAGACAACAAAATCTGAAAACTACAGAAATCGTTAATCTTATCAATTATTATAATGATATTTTTGCTTCTGAAACAAAAATGGCAAACTGGCCTAATGCAGCTTATGATTGTGCAGCTTTTTTGTATATTCCTGTACAATATGCTTATGATACCAAAAATCAGGATGTTATAGAAAGACTACAGGTGTTTTTTACTTATGAAAAACTACTTACCATAAAAAATAGATCAGATATAGATGATTTAAGTAAAAGAACTTTCTATTTTACAGTTTCCGAATATCTCAGAAGAAGTGGAATACGCGGTGATGCGGAAAAGACCAAAATGTTTAATTTCATCAAAAAGGAGATACTAAACTATTGGAACAATGCCTATGCAAATATTTGGGAAGCAGAATCAAGAAAATTTTACGGAGTAAAGCAAAGAGTAGAGTATCTGCTGAGTGGTGAATATAATGGAGATATGAGTTATTATAGTGCATTTACTGATCTTGAACTTTATATTATGGGAACAGGAGTGAGTCTTTCACTTATTGAAAAAGATACCTCACTTACTAATACTAGAGATTTGATTAACATTAGAAACCTCTTTTATCAGGTGATGCAGAAAAAAGTTGTATTTCAGGATAATGTATGGTATTTGCAGCCCAATGTCTGGAAAGATCATCCTAATTTTCAGGATGTAGTCCTTAAAAGAAATCAGAGTGTTAATTGGGATGCCTCTCACTTTTCAAGAATGCCGGCTTATCTCTATATTTTGAAATTAGCATTCCAGTCGGATTACACAAAATTTAACTACCTGGATAAACTTAATATATTGCTTTCAAAACTATTACTGAATAATATTGCAGTATATAATTCTACAAACGGAACTTATTCGTTCAATAATTTTGTTGATGGCAATAATAGTAACTTTAGAAGTAATCTTAAAAAAGGAGATAAGGGATTATCACCTTCTGAAGATTATACCCATATTTTCTACGGGTGGTGGAAGATGCTAAATACAAACGAGGTAAATATGATGTATGAAAAAATTTCACTCAAATACTCATTTTATTCCAATCAAAACCCATTTATCAATGAAAACAAAGGATATTTCCAAGAAATTGTAAACTTAAAATAAAATAAATAAATAAATGAATATCTGGTTAATTTCCAAATATGCCTCACCTCCTCAATACGCAAAAGCTCCATCACGCTTATTCTATCTGGCAAGGGAATTTAAAAAACTAGGCAACGAAGCATTATTAATAACTTCAGATGCCAATCATTTTGCCAATTGTCCTGAAACTGACAAAATTTATAATGATGAAGAACAGGATGAAGTAGCTATAAGGTGGATTAAAACAAAAAAATATATCAGAACAGCATCTAAAGACAGAATATTATCATGGTTTGATTTTGAAAGAAAGCTTTTCTCTATGAAACTTTCAAACATGGCAAAACCTGATGTTGTTATTGTTTCATCACTTTCGATTTTTACCATTATTTATGGGTATTATCTAAAAAAGAAATTTGGAAGTTTTTTAGTTTTTGAAATTCGTGATATCTGGCCTTTAACAATGACGGAAGAGGCTGGGTTTTCCAAATGGCATCCTCTTGTTTTATTGATAGGATTTATTGAGAAATTTGGATACAAAAAATCTGATCTGGTAGCAGGAACAATGCCAAGATTAGATTTGCATGTAGAGCAGTTATTGGGATATCAAAGACCCTTTCATTGCTCTCCATTGGGATTTGATCCTGAAAACTACTCTGAAGACTTCCTAAAAGAAAGAAATCCTTTTTTAGACATAATACCATCAGACAAAATAATTGTTGGCTATGCAGGAAGTATGGGGGTTACTAATGCATTGGAGCCTTTTATTGAAACTGTAAAAATGATGAAGGACGATAATAATATCCATTTTGTACTTGTTGGAAGTGGTGATCTTAGAGCATCCTATGAAGAAACGCTAAAAGATTGTTCCAATGTAACATTTTTACAAAGAATTCAGCAAAGTGAAGTTAAATATTTTCTTGATGCTTGCGATATTCTGTATTTGTCTACTAAAGATTCAAAAGTATGGGACTACGGTCAATCTATGAATAAAGTTGTGGAATATATGTTGGCAGCGAAACCTATTATAGCTTCTTATACCGGATATCCTTCCATGATTAATGAAGCTGATTGTGGTAAGTTTATCAACAGTACCTCTGCAGAGGATATCAAAGATGCAATCTTATATTATGGCAATATGAGTGTGGAAGAAAGGATGGAGATAGGTGATAAAGGAAGAAAATGGATTTTTGAAAACAGAACGTATCCGGTACTGGGGAAAAAATATATGGATGCTATTTTATTTCATTCTGTAAAGCAAAAGAACTAGCTTTGCACTGGCTGAAATAAAAAACAGACTTTATTTTGAAAATTGCTATTGATAAAAATTTTATTTATAAACTATTCCTTTTATCTGTTATGGTAGGAAATACCATTGCTATTTCTTTCGCAAAGCCTTTGGAAATGAATCCAAGGAGCTTTTCTATACCGTATCGGATTTTTATTATTGTATTTTCTGTATTCATAATTTATAAAGAAAGGAGAAATATTAGTTTTAAAAATATTTCATTGATAAGCCTTGTTGGATTTTGGATTTTTTACATCATCAAGCTTATATATTCGTTTAATAATTATTCTTTTAACCAGGATGTAATAATATTGGAGAATGAGGATATCTTCAGAATCTTATTTATGAATCTCCTTCCTGGTGCAGCATTATTATGTATTAATTATAATAAAGTAGATTTCAAAAGTATTACAAAGTACTGTCTCTTTATTTTATGTGGTCTTCTTGTTGTCAATTATATTTATGGATATATCAATTTAGATCATATTTTTAGTACATACTACATTATGTATGGTCATATAGGAGCCTCATTGTTTATTATTTCTTTATTTCTGCTTTTATTTTGCAAAAAAGATTATAAATCATATTTTTTATTCTTTTGTCTTTTTTTAGGGCTTTTTAATGTAATACAATCTATGGCGAGGAGTCCTTTAATTGCCATTGCTGTAAGCTCTTTTTATATGGTTCTTTTAAAAGGAAACAAGAAATATCTGTTATACGCCATTACATTACTTTTATTATTTGTAGGACTTATTTTTCTCCATGAACAATATGGAGACAGCTTAATAACAAGTTTCAACAGAATGTATAATTGGCTTGCCAAGGGAGATACCTCAAGCAGAGAACCATTATATAGAGGAGCACTTGAAATTTTTAATTCAAATCCTTTTGTAGGAGGAAGAATTTTATTTGAAGATGGAGTTCATCCGCATAACATCTTTTTAGAACTTTTAATGGCTACCGGTATTCTAGGGTTAATTATTTATTTTATAAAATTTTTGCCAGTATTCCAAAATGCTTCTATTTTCTTTAACATAAACAAAAGTAATATATACTATAAAGTTATTTTTGCTTTATTTTTGCAATATTTTACGCTCGTACAGACATCTTGTAATCTTTTTAATATACCGGAATTTTTGTACTTTAGTTCAATAATTATTGGTATTAGTTATACAGCAAAAACAAAAAGAATTGAGTAAAAGCCACCAAGTATTATGACGAACAGATCTAACTTTTAAGAATGTATAAAAATTATTTAAAGAGGTTTTTCGACTTTGTATTCTCTCTGATGGGAATTACCTTATTGCTTCCGATTTTTCTTGTTGTGATGGTAGGATTGTTCCTATCCAATGATGGGAAACCTTTTTTCTTCCAGTTAAGACCAGGGAAAAACGGAAAAATATTTAAAATTATAAAGTTTAAAACAATGAATGATAAAAAGGATTCCAACGGAAACCTTTTATCAGATGCAGAAAGATTAACACCTATAGGCTCATTCGTTCGCAAAACATCTTTGGATGAAATTCCACAGTTAATCAATGTTTTGAAAGGAGATATGTCACTGATTGGTCCCAGACCTCTTCTTGTACAATATCTGCCGCTTTATAATGAGCGTCAGGCACGAAGGCATGAAGTAAGACCTGGAATTACAGGATGGGCGCAGGTAAATGGAAGAAATGCAATATCATGGAATCAAAAATTTGATTATGATCTATGGTATGTAGAAAATATATCATTTATTGTTGATCTTAGGATCTTTTTCCTTACAGCAAAAAAAGTATTTATTAGAGAAGGCATTTCACAAGAAGGACAAGCAACTATGGAACCGTTTAAAGGAAATATTTAAAAATGAAAAAAATAGCAATTATTGGAGCAGGAGGATTTGGACGTGAGGTGAAAATGCTGATCGATCATATCAATCAAAAAGAAAAGCAATACGAAATTTATGGTTTTTATGATGACAAACACTATGATCATGATATTAATGGAGTTCCCTACTTAGGAAAGGTTGAAAAAATAAATGAAGTGAAGGAGTTCTTATGTATTGCAGTAGCAATTGGAGATCCTAAGACCAAGAAAAAAATTATACAAAGGATAAATAATCCGAATATTGAATTTCCAACGTTAATTCATCCATCAGTAATTATTGGGCAGGATGATATCCAAATTGGAAAAGGAAATATTATTTGTGCAGGTGTTATTATTACGATAAATATCGTGATTGAAAATTTTGTAATTCTTAATCTTTCCTGTACGGTAGGACATGATACAATAATAAAAAATTATAGCTCGTTCATGCCGACAGTTAATATCTCTGGAGAAGTTGTAATAAATGAAGCCGTATATGTAGGGACTGGAGCAAAAATTATAAATCTTCTTGAGATTGGTGAAAATACTATTGTCGGAGCAGGAGCAGTAGTGTATAAAAATCTTCCTGCCAACTGTACCGCAGTAGGAATTCCAGCTAAACCTATAAAATTTCACGATTAATATGAATACTAAAATCTGGTTGTCCTCACCACATATGGGTGGGAATGAACAAAAATATATCAACGAAGCTTTTGAAGAAAACTGGGTAGCCCCATTGGGACCAAATGTCAACGGATTTGAAAACGATCTGGAACAGTTTTTAGGTGGAAATGCAAAAGTGGCTGCACTTTCTGCAGGTACCGCAGCATTGCACCTTGCTCTTATCGAATGCGGAATTGTACATGGGGATGAGGTAATCTGCCAATCCATGACTTTTTCTGCTTCAGCCAATCCAATTGCATATTGTGGAGCAATACCTGTTTTTGTGGATAGTGAGCCTGTTACATGGAATATGTGCCCGAAAGCATTAAGAGAAGCTATTGAAGACAGAATTCAGAAAGGAACAAAACCTAAAGCAATCATTGTAGTTCACCTTTACGGTATGCCGGCAAAAATGGACGAAATTACAGCCATTGCTCAGGAGTTTCAGATTCCTGTGATAGAAGATGCTGCAGAAGCTCTTGGCTCAACTTATAAAGGACAGGCATGTGGAACATTCGGACGTTTTGGTATTTTAAGTTTTAACGGAAATAAAATTATTACCACTTCAGGAGGCGGAGCTTTGGTTTGTCATACTCAGGAAGATAAAGATAAAACCGTTTTCCTTTCCACGCAGGCAAGAGACAACGCACCACACTATCAGCATTCACAAATTGGGTTCAACTACAGAATGAGCAATATTGTAGCAGGAATAGGAAGAGGACAGATGGAAGTGCTTAAAGACAGAGTTTCTGCCCGCAGAGCAATGCATAATTTCTATAAGGATCTTTTCAGTAATATTGAAGGGGTAACAGTATTTTCAGAACCCGGAGAAGATTTTTATTCCAATCATTGGCTATCTGCAGTGATCATTGATCCGGAAATTATAGGAAAAGACAGAGAAGGTTTAAGATTCGCATTTTTAGAAGATAATATAGAATCAAGACCGCTTTGGAAACCCATGCATTTACAACCGGTTTTTGAAACTTCCCCTTATTATGGCGGGAATGTTTCTGAAAAACTTTTTGACAACGGATTATGTCTTCCTTCAGGTTCTAATCTGTCAGACGGCGACAGAGAAAGAATAGCAAAGGTTGTTCATGCTTACTTTGGAATTTAATATCATTTGAATTTAATGAATCAGTATAAATATTGGAAACAAGTTTTTGATTTTGTCTTGGCGGCAATATTGATCCTTTTTCTTATGCCTGTACTGATTATTTTATTTGTAATTGCAAGTTTGGACACCTCTTCCAATGGAATTTTTTTTCAGACCCGGATAGGGCAGTATGGAAAACCCTTTACCATTTTTAAAATTAAAACAATTCATGAGCAGAAAAGAACATGTTCAAAAGTAGGGCAGACTCTCAGAAAATTTAAGCTTGATGAATTTCCGCAACTGTTTAATATTTTAAAAGGGGATATGAGTTTTGTAGGTCCCAGACCTGATATTGAAGGCTATTACGATAAACTTGTCGGAGAAGACAGGAAAGTTCTGGAACTCAAACCAGGGCTTACCTGCGAAGCAAGCATTAAGTACAGAGACGAAGAATACCTTCTGAACAACCAGGAAGATCCTTTAGCTTATAATGATAAAGTATTGTTTCCGAACAAAGTAAAAATGAATCTGGACTATTTTGAAAATATGTCTTTCAAAAACGATACAAAGATCTTGTTTAAAACATTAATAACCACATTGAAATAGAGTTTTTGACTATTATGAAAATTAAAGAAACCCCGCTTAAAGACTGCTACATCATAGAGCCTACTATATTTGAAGATGAAAGAGGCTACTTCTTTGAAAAATTCAACGAAAAAAAATTCGAAGAACTTACCGGAATGAACGGACACTTTGTGCAGGATAATATTTCCAAATCTTCCTATGGAGTATTGAGAGGACTGCATCTTCAGAAAGGAGAACATGCTCAGGCAAAACTGGTTTCCTGCCTTGAAGGAAGCGTTTGGGATGTGGCTGTAGACCTTAGAGAAGATTCTCCCACATTCGGAAAGTGGTTCGGAGTAGAACTTACTGCTGAAAATAAATTACAGCTTTATGTACCGAGAGGGTTCGGACACGGTTTTTCTGTACTGAGTACCCACGCTGTATTTTCTTATAAATGTGACAATTTCTATAACAAAGAATCAGAAGGCAGTGTGAAATTCAATGATCCGGATCTTAATATCGACTGGAAGATAGAGGAAAAAGATGCCGTACTTTCAGAAAAAGACCAGAATGCCCCTGGATTTAAAGAAAAAAACTTTTAAAGTATATCCCTGAAAACCACTTTTATAAAGTGGTTTTCATTTTTTAATCTTAACTCTCCAATATTTTGTATCTTTGCAGACTCAAAATCAAAACGATGCGTACAAAATCTGTAGGGAAGAAGAAAATCAATGTGGTCACTCTTGGATGTTCCAAGAATGTATATGATTCTGAAGTATTAATGAGCCAGCTGAAAGCCAATGGCAAAGAAGTGGTTCACGAAGACCGTGGGGACATCGTGGTCATCAATACCTGCGGATTTATTGATAATGCCAAAGAAGAATCTATCAATACCATCCTTGATTATGTTGATGCCAAAAACAGAGGCGAGGTTGAGAAAGTATTTGTTACAGGATGTTTATCTGAAAGATATAAACCGGATTTGATAAAAGAGATTCCTGATGTAGACCAATATTTCGGAACCAGAGACCTTCCGGTACTTTTAAAGCATCTTGGAGCAGATTATAAACATGAACTGGTAGGAGAAAGATTAACAACAACTCCAAAACATTACGCATATCTTAAAATTTCTGAGGGTTGCGACAGACCATGCTCTTTCTGTGCTATCCCGCTGATGAGAGGAGGCCATATTTCAACTCCAATCGAAAAACTGGTTTTAGAAGCTCAGAAACTGGCAAAAAAGGGAACCAAAGAATTAATTCTTATCGCTCAGGATCTTACTTACTATGGGTTGGATCTTTATAAAAAAAGAGCATTGGGAGACCTCCTAAAAGAGTTGGTAAAAGTAGAAGGAGTAGAATGGATTCGTCTTCATTATGCTTTTCCAAGCGGTTTCCCTGAAGATGTTCTTGATATTATCCGCGAAGAGCCTAAGATCTGTAATTATATAGATATTCCTCTTCAGCACATCAATTCAGATTTGCTGAAGTCTATGAAGAGAGGAACTACCCATGAGAAAACAAATGCCCTTTTAGGAAAATTCAGAGAGAAAGTTCCTGATATGGCAATCAGAACAACACTGATTGTCGGGTATCCGGGTGAAACAGAAGAAAGATTTCAGGAGCTTAAAGAATGGGTAAGAGAGCAGAAGTTTGACAGATTAGGCTGCTTTACATATTCTCACGAAGAAAATACCACCGCTTATGTGTTGGAAGATGATATTCCACAGGAAGTAAAAGAGGCAAGAGTAGAAGAAATTATGGAATTGCAGTCTCAGATTTCATGGGAAAAAAATCAGGAAAAAATCGGTAAAGTATTCAGATGTATTTTCGACCGTAAAGAAGGGAATTATTTCATCGGAAGAACAGAGTATGATTCACCGGATGTAGATAATACTGTTTTGGTTTCAGCTGAAAATACTTATATTTCCATTGGTGAATTTGCGGATGTTAAAATTACCTCTGCCGAAGAATTCGATTTATACGGAGATTTGGTTTAGCTAAATGCTTATTAATCAAACGAAAATATCATGTTTAAAATTAAATTATTAATTATAATTAATATAGAATTTTTTCAGTAGCATATTTTTAAATGGCTGATATTCAATGTTTTGCAATTTTGCTTAATCTAGGTTTTTTAATTTTTCTTTTATAGAGTATATAAATTCAAAAATTATGTCTTAAATTTGCGAAAGAAACGATATTTTTAAATGATGTGTTTTTCAATTAGTTAATATTAAAAGTAGCTAAAACTTAATTGAAATAATTATCAGATTGTTTTAGATTTGATCTGATATTCACAAGTTGAGATACATATTCTTTTTTCGAAAATATTGATGAAAAAAATGTAATTAAAAATCTTTAAAAACTTATGAAAAAAATTTTATTAACAGCAATTATGCTTGTTGGCCTTTCGGCCGTTTCTAAGGCTCAACAGGGGCGAGTGGGGATTAACACAACCACACCTGCCGCAACATTAGACGTAGTAGCCAATACTACAGACAATACAAGACCTGATGCCTTATTAGTCCCTCGTTTATCTAGAGCAGAACTAGAAAATAAGAACGCAGCTTATGCTGATGGTAATGCTACTGCTGCAAGCGCTCAGAATGGAGCTTTAGTTTTTGTAACTGGACTTGGAGGTACTGGTGTAGGTAAAACTGTAAATGTTACAGCTCCTGGATTCTACTATTATGATGGAACAAATGGTAATAATGTCTGGAGAGGAATTGGCGGAGGTGGAACAGTAAACCCATCAGCTAACGTTAGAACTTCTACTACAGGGAATGATTTTACTGCGGCAGATTTAAATGGATATGTATTCCTTACAGGTAATTCTGCAGACCTTACTGCTTTTCCAGCCACTGCGAGTAATAAAGGAAAAACTATAACCCTTGTTAGAATAGGTACTCAAAATATCTCAATTGCTGGAATTAGTCCTACTTCTGTAAACGCTATTCAAGTAGCTGGTAGAGGTATTGCATTTGTATCTGATGGTACCAATTGGCAATCTTTCTCAGCTCAATAATATTATCCTTATTAAACTTTTACACATATAAGTCATGAATAAAAAATTTTTACTAATAGTTGCCTCTGCATTAGCAATATCACAATATTCTAAAGCTCAATTAAGAACTAATGGATTTGCTAGTGGAAATATTCAGGGGCAATCAGCATTTATGGATGCATCGGGTGCTACCAATGGTTTCAGTGATGATGCTAACACTAAAGATGGAAAAGGTTTGGTTTTTCCCAGAACTAATCTAACTAATTTTACATTTGCATCAACAACGGGCGATGAGGATAACTTTCCTACTGCTTATGATGGTATGATTGTTTATAATACAGGAACTGGTAATACTCCAGCTACAGGGTCAGGGATCGGAACTCAAGCTGTTACACCAGGATTTTACTATTTCTCTAATCCAACTGCAGGACCTACTTCTGGTAACTTTTCTGCAACAACAGGAAGATGGGTTCCACTTAGTGCTTCACCAAAAGTAACCATTGGAACGACAGAAACAACAACCAATACCCTTATCAATACTCCAACAGGAGATAAGCAACTTTATGCAATCAAAGGAACTTTTACAGCAAATGGAACTTCTACAGCTGTTAATATTCCTTCTCCTACAGGAATGACTGCAATGTATGGAATCACTATCTATAAAGCAGGTACAAACGTTGTTTACGATAGAAGTTTATATTCTTATACAATTGCTACAACTGCCGGTAATGCAATTACTGGTTCTCCTAGCATGTCTGTAGTATATCCGAATGGAACATATGATTATGTCTTGGAATATTTAAAATAAGAATTTTAATTACATAATAAAAACCAATGAGAGATCATTGGTTTTTTGCTTTTATAGATACAATGTTAACCATTTTTTATTCTTGATACGGAGATTATTAAAATAATGATCAGACTTTAAATTTTAACAGAATATATAGACGTTAAAATTTTGATCCATAAATATTGTTTTATAAGGTTGAACAGGCTGTGTTACCTGTTTTCTTCAAAGGCAGATTTTATGACTTTACATTTATTAGTATAAATTTTTAAACTTGGATCTTAACATTACGCGTTTTGTAAGTTCTTGATTTTGAATTGATTTTGAATTTTAAATTTTTAAATTATGCAATAATTAGTTAATTATGTTAACTTTTAAAGCTTTTTTTTAACGTTTTTTAACAATGTAGTCTGAAAGCCCTATTCATAGTATATGACAAAGGTCGTTAACGTTTATTTAAGGTTTTATTAACTGTCTTTAACATATTGAGTAGTTTTTTATAAAGATTCCTGATACTTTTGTCCCGTCAAAACCAATAAAAGTTCAAAATGATGAAAAGATTCATTCTCGTAATCATAATGATGATTTCAACCCTAGGTGTTTACTCATTTACAAGTAATACCTCAGATGCGAAAAAAACAAGTTATGCATCGTACTACCACGATAGATTTAACGGTAGAAAAACCGCCAGCGGAGAAATCTTTGATAACTCAAAGTTTACTGCAGCAAACAGAACGCTTCCATTTGGAACAAACGTTAAGGTAACTAACCTTAGAAATGGTAAAGAGGTTATAGTGAGAATTAATGACCGAGGCCCTTATGGTGGCCCTTCATCAAGAGCATTAGACATGTCTAAAGCTGCGTTCGATGAGATTGGAGATATCAATCATGGTACTATCCCAGTCGAATATGAAATTGTCGATTAATCTTATGATTTAAATTAAAAAAAAGCCAGCTGATTCAGCTGGCTTTTTGTATGGATGAATGTCCTGTTGATTATACATCCAATTCCAGTAATGCAGGACAATGGTCAGAATGTACAGCTTCCTTTAAAATAACGGCCCTTGTGAGCTTATCTTTTAAACTATAGGAAGTGAAGTTATAATCTAGTCTCCAGCCTTTATTTCTTTCCCTTGAATTTTGTCGGTAGCTCCACCACGTATAATGATCCGGTTCATTATTAAAGAATCTGAAGCTGTCAATCAGTTCACACTCATTGATGAAGTTGGTCATCCACTCTCTTTCCATAGGAAGAAAACCGGAAACATTCTTTAAGCCAACAGGGTTGTGAATATCGATAGCTTCATGGCAGATATTAAAGTCACCTGATATAATGAGGTTAGGAATTTCTTTTTTTAAATTCTTGATATACTCAAGGAAGTCATGGCAAAACTGCATTTTAAAATCCAGCCTCTCAATATTAGATGCAGAAGGAACATAGACTGAAATAGCAGAAAATCCGTCAAAATCTGCCCGGATGATTCTTCCTTCATTATCATAGCTTTCGATACCACAACCATACTCTACATGATTAGGTTTTATTTTTGAAGCAATTCCGACCCCGCTGTAGCCTTTTCTTACTGCAGAATGCCAATAACTGTGATACCCTAATTTTTCAAGGCTTTCGATATCTATCTGATCATTTCCGGCCTTGCTTTCCTGAATACAGATGATATCCGGATCGGCAGTTTTAAGCCAGCCCAGGAAATCTTTTGTAAAAGCAGCTCTGATGCCGTTGACATTATAAGTGATTAATTTCATAAACAAAATAAATTTTTTCAAATGTAGGGAAATAAAAAAGCCGGTTTTGAATTTCAAGGCCGGCTTTTATATGTTGAATGAGTAATCTTAATTTTTAAAAACTGTTTTACCGTCTTTTGTCAGTTCTATTTGCTCGCCTTTTCCTCTCAGCTCATAATGATCATTCTTATACCATATTCCTGATGCAGGCTTTTGCCCCTGTAGTTCAATTGTTTCATTATTGAAAATTACTGTAGCTGTATTTTGGGTGTTATTGAAAGTCATGTCCAATGTTTTTCCACTGCTGTCCTTCGAAGTACTTTTTACAATTTCATCCTGAGTTCCTGGAACAGCTGCTGAATCAGAAGGCTTAGAAGCAATACTGTCTGCAGTAGTGGATGTGGAATCTGCTGCTTTCTTTTCTTTATTACATGAAGTTAAAAATAATGTTGCGAATGCTGCTGTAATAAAAATGTGCTTTTTCATAAGATTATATTTATTTAAGGTTGCCTTCTGAAATGCAAAATGAGTGCCTTAAAAAAGAGGCGGAAAAAATCATTCGATTTTTTCCGCCTTTAACCCAAAATTAAATAAACTATGAAAAAAACTACTTGGGTTCTAATAAGCTGATAGGAATGATACATTCTTCCAGTGAAATTCCTCCATGCTGATAAGTTTCTTTATAGTAATTTACAAAATGATTGTAATTTTTAGGATAAGCCAGGAATATATTGTTTTTAGCAAAAATATATTTCGAACTCAGGTTTCCTTTGGGAAGGAAAAGTTTTTCCGGATTGGTAATGGCCCATACATCACTGTCATCGTACGTTAAGCTTTTACCGGTTTTATATCTGATATTGGTAGATGTTTCTCTGTCTCCCACCACTTTACTTGGTTTTTTAACGTATACGGTTCCGTGATCTGTGGTGATAACCAGCTTATAGCCATTTTCTGCAGCCGCTTTAATGATCTTCAATAAAGAAGAATTTTCAAACCAGTTGAAGGTAAGAGAACGGAAAGTCTTATCATCACGGATCAGCTGATCTACTATGTGATTGTCTGTTTTCGCGTGTGACAGGATATCAATAAAGTTGTATACAATGACCAGGAGGTCATTATTTTTATGCTGATTGAAATCATCGTAGATCTTTCTTTCAAAATCAGCATTCAGTACTTTAAGATACTTCATCGATTTTGATGCAAGACCAATTCTTTTCATTTGGTCTTCCAGGAAATCACGTTCAAATTCATTTTTATTTCCTTCTTCATTATCATTGAACCATTTATCCGGAAAACGTTTTTCAATCTCGGATGGCATTAATCCCGCAAAGAAAGAGTTTCTTGCATACTGTGTTGCCGTAGGAAGAATACTATAGTAATAATCTTCCGATATTTTATTGTAATATTTTGTAAATAAAGGTTCAATTACTTTCCACTGGTCATAACGAAGGTTGTCTACCATCAGTAAAAGAACTTTCTCTTTTTCTACTTCAGGTTTCACTTTTTCCTTGAAAAGTGTATGGCTCATCATGGGTTTATCCGAATCTGTAAGCCAGTTTTCATAATTTTTCTCAATGAATTTAGCAAACTGAATATTTGCTTCTTCTTTCTGAGACTGCAGAAGATCTGCAAACTCATTGTCTGCTACCTTATCAAATTTGATTTCCCAGCTAAGGATCTTTTTATAATACTCAGCCCATTCCTGATACGTTCTCAGGTAAGAAAGCTCCATCGAAAGGTTTCTGAATTCCTGCTGGTATTGTAAAATTGTTTTTTGTTCAACCAGATTATCCTCCTGAAGGTTTTTCTTTAGGGAAAGTAATATCTGATTAGGGTTTACTGGCTTTAATATATAGTCGGCAATCTGGGAACCGATAGCCTCTTCCATAATATGTTCTTCTTCGCTTTTGGTAACCATGACAATTTTTAAGGCATTATCTTTTTCCTTAATCATAGGAATAGCCTCCAGGCCGGAAATACCCGGCATATTTTCATCAATTAGCGTTAAAGCAAATTTTTCTGAATCCATAAGCTCCAAAGCCTCGTTCACATTATTTACAGGGGTTACCTGGTAACCCTTTTTTTCTAAAAATACGATATGAGGTTTAAGTAAATCTATTTCATCATCAATCCATAATATCTTTTCTGACATAATTTATTTTTTACATGGTTATAGTATCAAAATGTTGACCAATTCCTTTTAAAATCTCACAAAATCGAAAGATTAAAAGTTAAATATTAGTTAAATGAAAATACGGTAAAATAATTCACATTTTCTATTCATTTAATCAGTGGTTTTTATATACTCTAAAGCCTTTTCCAGCACTTCATCTTTTCCGTTTTTTATTCCTTCTATACTTGGTTTTATCAGGATATCAGGAATAATTCCGATTCTTTGGGTCTCTCTGCCATCAGGATAATAAGCACCAAGACCTGTAAACCTCGTATTAAGATCAGCAATTTTAAAAACAATAACATCTCCGTTGGCTCCCGAAGTATTACTCCCGATAATTTTCGCCTTAGGATGCTGTTTGAGCATCATTGCTGTAGTTTCGGCCTGGCTTTGGGTATTCTCATCTACTAAAACGATGACATTTCCTTTATAGTATTCAGGATTTTTTCTGCCGGTGACATTTTCTCTGCTGTAGAATTTGCCGGGATAGCTGGTATCAGGAAAAGTAAACTGATAATAAACCGAGAGGTTAGGAAGAAGAAGGTGACTTAATGGAATGATCGTTTGTCTGGGATAATTCCTAAGATCAAAAATAATGGATTTGGCAGATTTTAAACTGCTGTACATTTCATCGAGATCTTCCTTTTCTGTAATTCCCATATTCACGTACCCGATTTTCTTTTCATTATCCATAAACTTCCATTTTTTCAGAACCGGAATTTTTTCATGAATAATATCCTTAGTAAGGTATGTTCTGGTTTTTATTTCCAGGTTTTGACCTTCTCTTTCAATCTTTACGGAAATAGAATCATTGTTGCTGAAGAGAAGCTTTTCTTTTATTTTGCTGACTTTACCCCATGAGTTGGAAGCGGGTACATATTTTCCCAAACTGTTGATCACTTGCGGAATAGTTTTTCCCTCAATATCATAAATGACATCTCCCGGATGCAGAGGACTTTTATGTCTGGATCGAGTGGTATTAATTTTTGTAATCACTAATTTCCCCTCAGCATAGGAATATTCTACCGGGATTTTTCGCTGACCATACAAATTAAGTTGAATTTCTTTTGACGAAATATAGGCGTGTGAGTCATCCGTTTTAGTGACCAGCTCTGCCAATGCCAAATGAAAATTTTCATCATTATCAATCATTAGAAATTTTGGGATCATTTCTGTAAGGACATCATTCCAGTTCTGATCGGTTTCGTATTTATAGGGAAAGAAATATTCTACGTAATTCCAGTATCTGAATAACTCCAGTAAACTATTCCTTTTAGAAGTAAATTTAGAACCATAGGATTTTTCATTCCTGAAATATATTTTTCTTCCACTTTTTCCAATATAGTGATTGTCTTCAAGATTCCTGTTATTTTCAATATAGCGGAGGCTTTGAGATACATCATCTGAGAAAATTTGCGAATTATCTATCCAGCGCAGATCAAAATTTTTAAGGAAATACACTTTCTGATCTTTAACTGAACATTCTTTGCAGCGCGGGACTTCTCCGAGGCTTTCAATCCATTCGGAATACAAATTATTGAGAGATTCCTTATCGTTAATATTTTCAAGTTCATTGATCTTTTGAAAAAGCTCCTTGTCCCAGTTCAGATTCCCTTTGGCTACATGAGGGTGGTAATATTTTAAAAATCCCCAAACTCTGCACAGAGATTCCAACTTCTGAGTCTCAGTGATCATTTGTGCGGAAAAATTTAAACTTAAGAGTAATAAAAGAAAAAGAGAATGTTTTCTCATTAAAGGTTGTAGCGTTTTCTCTCAAAGATAATCCTTTAATATAACAGACGCAAAAGGTTTTCAAAAAATATTGAATTGAAAAAAAATATCCGGAAGAAAATTTCTACAATTGATATGATGATGTTTTTGATGAGAATATTGGGTAGATCAACGGCTTATGCCAATATTTTAATAGTAATTTAATGAAAGGCTAAACTTTAAAATGCCTAACTTTGTTTACTAATACTGACGTTTCAATGCAGAATAAGCTAAAAATCATCAACGATCCCGTTCACGGATTTATAAAAATACCACACGAAATTTTATTTGATATCATTGAGCATCCCTACTTTCAGAGATTAAGAAGAATCGGGCAGACCGGGCTTTTGAACCTGATATTTCCAGGGGCTACCCATACAAGGTTTCACCATGCTCTTGGAGCAATGCATCTGATGTTTACCGCGCTGGAAACATTGAAGCAGAAAGGAGTGAAAATTTCTGAGGAAGAAGAAAAAGGAGCGATGCTGGCCATTCTGATGCATGATATTGGTCATGGTCCGTTTTCACATGCGCTGGAAAGTATGCTGATGGATGACTGGCATCATGAAAACCTTTCTTTATTATTGATGAATAAACTAAATGAAGAATTTGAAGGTCAGCTTTCAATGGCTATTGAAATGTTCCAGGGGAAATATCACAGAAAATTTTTCAATCAACTGATCTCTTCCCAATTGGATGTTGACCGTTTGGACTATCTTAAAAGAGACAGCTTTTTTACAGGAGTGTCTGAAGGAAATATTAATACGCAGAGAATTATTTCTATGATGAATGTCTGTGAAGAAGGCGAACTGGTAATTGATGCAAAAGGGATTTATTCCATTGAAAATTTCCTTACGGCCAGAATGTTTATGTACTGGCAGGTATATTATCATAAAACTTCAGCTTTGGCAGAGTTTCTTTTGGTGAAAATCCTTGAAAGAGCAAAGTATCTGATTTCTCAGGGAGCAAAACTTCCCGCAACGGATAATCTGCAATATTTCTTATACCGTGAAAAGAGTGCTGCAACGGATGAAGATATAGAGCGATTTACAAAACTTGATGACAATGATGTGATCCAGGCAATGAAAGAATGGCAGAATTCGGATGACTTTGTTTTGTCGTATTGGTGTCAATGTGTAATTCAGAGAAATCTGCCTAAAACCATTATTTCATCACATCCATTTGACCAGGAAATAATTAAAGAAAAAATAAAAAAGAGCAATGAACTTTTCGGAATTGATAATGGTAATGAATTGGTTCATGAAATTAAAAGAAGATTACTGCCTTATCATGCAGAGAAACAACCCATCTATTTACTGCATAAAAATGGCAGGAGAACAAGGCTGCATGAGTCGGAAGATCAGCTTTTATCAGGGTTGATTGTAAATAAAACAACCCGCTATATCCTTATGTTTCCAAGAGATATCTCCATACTGGACTCTTAAAGAATATTAAAATTTACGATCTGAAACTAAAACATGTTTGCAAATTATAGAATTTCTTATCTTTGCAGAATATGGAATTTACAGCTTCGCAAATTGCAAGTTTTATTGACGGAAAAATAATAGGTGACGAGAACGCACTTATTACGGGAGTTTCACCAATTGAAAATGGGGAATCAGGACATCTTTCTTTTATAGCACAAGATCGGTTTTCTCATTTTTTGGACAGCTCAAAATGCTCTGTTATCATCGTTTCGGAAAAACTTCTGGAGAAAAATCATTATAACCCTACCTTAATCGTTGTAAAGGATGCCTATCTTTCTTTTCAGATTCTGATGAATTTATATCAGGAAATGCAGGGAAGAAAAGAAGGTATTGAGAATGGTTCATCTATTCATGACTCAGCGGTCATAGGTGATAAAGCCTATATCGGAGCATTTACTTATGTTTCCGAGAAAGCTAAGATAGGGGAAGGATCACAGATCTATCCACATGTATATATAGGAAAAGGAGTGAAAATTGGTAAAAACTGTAAGATAGACAGTGGTGCCAGAATTTACGACTACTGTATTGTTGGGGATAACTGTGTAATTCATTCCAATACCGTAATCGGAGGTGATGGTTTTGGTTTCCAGCCAACAGCTGAAGGCTTCAAAAAAATACCACAGCTTGGAAATGTAATTATTGAAGACGATGTAGAAATTGGTTCAAATTGCAGTATTGACAGAGCTACCATTGGCTCTACTGTCATCGGAAAAGGAACCAAAATTGACAATTTGATTCAGATTGCCCACAATGTGAAAATTGGTCAGAACAACGTAATTGCTGCACAAGCAGGAATTGCTGGTTCTACAACTATCGGTGACTGGAACCAGATTGGTGGCCAGGTAGGCGTTGTAGGACATATCAAAATAGGAAATCAGGTGAAAATTCAGGCTCAGAGTGGCGTGAATTCCAGTGTTAATGACAGAGAAACATTGTATGGTTCACCCGCAATCAGTTACAATGACTATTTAAGGAGTTATGTTCATTTCAGGAACTTACCTGGAATAGTAAACAGAATAAATAATCTTGAGAATAACTCAAAAGATAATACTAATGAGTGATATGCAAAAAACACTTCAGCAAGAGGTAACTCTTTCTGGAATTGGCCTTCATACGGGTAAAGAAGTAAAACTGACCATTAAACCTGCTAAAGAAAATACAGGTTTTGTATTTGTAAGAACAGACTTGGAGGGACATCCTCAGGTAGAAGCTGATGTAAATTATGTTGTAGCAACTGAAAGAGGAACTACATTAGAAAAATTAGGCGTAAAAATTACCACTTGCGAACATCTTTTGGCTGCCCTTGTTGGCTGCGATATTGATAATGCAATTTTAGAAATGGATGCCTCTGAACCTCCTATTTTGGATGGATCCTCAAAATACTTTGTGGAAGCAATCGAAAGTGTTGGAGTAGCAGAACAAACCATTGCAAGAGAATATCTTGTGGTAAAAGAAGTTCTTACGTACAGTGATCCGGCTACAGGTTCGGAAATCACCATCATTCCTTCAGATACTTACGAAGTTACTACTATGGTAGATTTTGGGACTAAAGTATTAGGTACTCAGAATGCTACTCTTAAAAATATTTCAGAATTTAAAGACGAAATCTCATCAGCAAGAACATTCAGCTTCCTGCATGAATTGGAAATGCTTTTAGATCATGGTTTGATCAAAGGTGGAGATATTTCCAATGCAATTGTATATGTAGATAAAGATCTTACTCCTGAAACAACAGAAAAATTAAAGAAAGCCTTTGGAAAAGATAATGTATCCATCAGACCAAACGGTATTCTTGATAATCTTAATTTAAACTATCCTAACGAAGCAGCGAGACACAAATTACTGGATGTAATTGGTGACCTTGCTCTGGCAGGAGTAAAAATAAAAGGTAAAGTTATAGCCAACAAACCGGGACACTATGTGAATACCCAGTTTGCAAAAAAACTAAACCGCCAGTGGAAATTGCAGAAAAAGAAAAACGTTCCGGATTTTGACCTGACAAAAGAACCAGTATTCGATATCAACGGAATTATGAAGCTTATGCCTCACAGACCTCCGTTCTTATTGATTGATAAGGTTCTTGAACTTTCAGACTCTCACGTTGTAGGTTTGAAAAATGTAACAATGAACGAACCTTTCTTCGTGGGACACTTCCCTAAAGAACCTGTAATGCCTGGAGTTCTTCAGGTAGAAGCATTAGCACAGACAGGAGGAATTCTTGTATTGGCAAGCGTTCCGGATCCTGAAAACTATTCTACTTATTTCATCAAAATTGATAAGGTGAAATTCAAGAGAAAAGTAATTCCAGGAGATACACTTATATTCAAAATTGAATTGATTGAGCCTATCAGAAGAGGAATTGTGCATATGCAGGGGTATGGATATGTAGGAGATGCAGTAGCAGTAGAAGCAGAGCTTATGGCTCAAGTCGCAAAAAATAAAGTTGATTAAATGATTCATCAATTAGCAGCCGTTGATAAACGTGCGAAAATCAGCAAAAATGTAATCGTAGAACCTTTCACTACCATTGCAGGGGATGTAGAAATAGGAGAAGGAACATGGATTGGTCCTAATGTAACCATTATGGATGGCGCAAGAATAGGAAAAAACTGTAGGATTTTTCCCGGTACCGTAATATCTGCAATTCCTCAGGATCTGAAATTTGATGGTGAAGATACCCAGGTAATTATCGGTGATGACACAACAATCAGAGAGTGTGTTACCGTAAACAGAGGGACAAAGGCTTTGGGATATACTAAAATAGGAGCGAACTGCCTTATTATGGCTACTTCGCATATTGCCCATGATTGCGTTATTGGAGATCACGTTATCATTGTAAACGGTTGTGGTATTGCGGGACATGTGGAAATTGGTGATTATACCGTAATGGGAGGTCTGTCAGCAGTTCACCAATTTGGTAAAATCGGAAAACATGTCATGATTTCCGGAGGTACTCTGGTAAGAAAAGATATTCCGCCTTACGTAAAAGTAGCAAGAGAGCCTATGTCTTATGCTGGTATTAATTCTGTGGGTTTAAGAAGAAGAGGATTTACGAATGAAAAGATCTTTGAAATCCAGAAAATCTACAGAGCCATCTTCCAGATGAAAATGAACGTTTCCCAGGCTATTTCCCATATTGAAAAAGAAATGCTTCCAACGGCTGAAAGAGATGAAATCTTACAGTTTATTCAAAACTCACCAAGAGGTATCGTAAAAGGGTACGGAACCGGTAAAGAGAGTAATTAAGAGAAATGCTAAAAAGCAAATTTGCAAATCTGCCTGTTTGCTTGCCAGCCAATACAATTTAAGTAAAAAAAGATAATATATATTAATGGCAACAAGTAACGATATCAGAAAAGGTCTTTGCATCGAGTATAGCAACGATATTTTTAAAGTAATCGAGTTTCTTCATGTAAAACCAGGAAAAGGACCTGCTTTCGTAAGAACAAAATTAAAATCTGTGACTAACGGTAAAGTAATTGATAATACTTTCTCTGCAGGACACAAAATTGATGAAGTAAAAGTAATCACCAGAAAATTCCAGTATCTGTATGATGATGAAAACGGATTCCACTTCATGAACAATGATGACTTTTCTCAGCTATACATCAATAAAGAAATGATTGAGAACTCTCAGTTTATGAAAGCTGGTGAAGAAGTAACCATCATTTTGAAAGAGGCTGATGAAACTCCACTTTCTGCTGAACTTCCACAATCAGTATACCTTGATGTTATCGAAGCTGATCCGGGTGTAAAAGGAAACACGGCAACCAATGCCCTTAAAAACGCAATCGTTGAAACAGGAGCAAGAGTAATGGTTCCTTTGTTCATTGAACCGGGAGACAGAATTAAAGTAAGCACTGAAGACGGCAGCTACTTAGAAAGAGTAAAAGAATAAATAAAATTTACATAAATTCGGTTTGCATCAGCACTCCGAATTTTGTTTTATAAGAAAATCTATTGTTATGAGATTCCATTCTCCGCAAAAGCTTAAAACGATTGCAGATTTAATAGGCTCAGCATTTGTAGGGCCGGAAGATTTTGAAGTATTGGGCACCAATGAAATTCACATGGTAAAACCAGGTGATATCGTATTTGTGAATCACCCTAAATATTATGACAAAGCATTAAACTCTGCAGCCACTATTATTTTAATTGATAAAGAAGTAGACTGTCCGGAAGGCAAGGCACTTTTGGTTTCTGATGATCCTTTCAGAGACTTTAATAAAATCAATACCCATTTTACCAGAATCTATAATTTCACGGAAGAACTTCACGACGTGGAAATAGGAGAGGGTACAAAGATTCACTCTTCAGCAGTGATAGGAAATAATGTGAAAATCGGGAAAAATACCCTTATCTTCCCTAATGTTGTAATCGGTGACCGTACGGAAATTGGTGATAACGTCATTATCCAGTCCAATACAGTGTTAGGAGGTGATGCATTTTATTACAGAAAATTAAATGGAAATTTTGATCGTCTGATTTCTGTGGGAAATGTTATCATTGAAAACAATGTGGAGATCGGTAACGGCTGTACCATTGACAGGGGCGTTACAGACTCTACCATCATTGGAGAAGGTTCCGTTTTGGATAACCAGATTCAGATCGGACATGATACCGTTATCGGGAAAAAATGTCTGATTGCTTCTCAGGTAGGAATTGCGGGATGTTGTATCATTGGAGATGAGGTGACATTATGGGGACAGGTAGGAATTGCTTCCGGTAACAAAATAGAGTCAGGATCAGTACTTTTAGGAAAAACAGGGGTGAACAGAGATCTTGAAAAAGGAACCTATATCGGGATGTTTGCAGAAGATTTTAAAACTTATCTGAAAAAAGAAGTAAAACTGAGAAATCTCAAATAAACAATTCCAAAGGTTTTATCCAAAATCAAAGAAATTTAAGTAAATTTGTGAGCATTAATAAAATAATAAATAAATTAAAACAACAATAAAATGTCAATTTTAGTAAACAAAGATTCTAAAGTAATTGTACAAGGATTTACAGGGAACGAAGGAACTTTCCACGCTGGTCAGATGATTGAATACGGAACAAACGTAGTAGGTGGTGTTACTCCAGGAAAAGGAGGCAGCGAGCACCTAGGAAAACCGGTATTTAATACAGTAGCTGACGCGGTTGAAAAAGCAGGAGCTAACGTAAGTATCATTTTCGTACCACCGGCATTCGCAGCAGACGCTATCATGGAAGCTGCTGAAGCAGGAATCAAAGTAATTGTATGTATTACTGAAGGTATTCCTGTAGCTGATATGGTAAAAGTAAAATCTTATATCGCGGACAGAGACTGCAGATTAATCGGACCAAACTGCCCTGGAATCATTACTTCTGAAGAAGCTAAAATTGGTATTATGCCAGGTTTCGTTTTCAAAAAAGGAAAAGTAGGGATCGTTTCAAAATCAGGAACACTTACATACGAAGCTGCTGACCAGGTAGTAAGAGCAGGTTACGGTATCTCTACTGCAATCGGTATCGGTGGTGACCCAATCATTGGAACAACTACAAGAGAAGCTTTGGAGCTATTTATCAACGACCCTGAAACTGAAGCTGTTGTAATGATCGGTGAAATTGGTGGAGGTCTTGAAGCTGAAGCTGCAAGATGGTACAAAGCAAGCGGATCTACTAAACCGGTTGTAGGTTTCATCGCTGGACAAACTGCTCCAAAAGGAAGAACAATGGGACACGCAGGTGCTATCGTAGGTGGTGCTGAAGATACAGCTCAGGCTAAAATGGAAATCATGAGAGAAAACGGTATCAACGTTGTTGATTCTCCTGCTGATATTGGTGCTACAGTAGCTAAGATTCTAGGATAATATAAAACCCACAACATATGAAAAAACTTTTATTAGCCTCTGCTTTAATGCTCTCTGCTTTATCATTCGCACAAGTGCAGTGGAAAAGTACAAGATTTGGAGTAACAGGAGGTTTAAACTACTCCAGAGTATCGAACGCTCACAATCCTTCAGGCCCAAGATACACTTTCCAGGCTGGAGCATTGGCATTGATTCCCGTAGGAAATGCAAATCAATTCTTTATCCAGCCTGAAGTTCTGTACTATGGTGCAGGAGAAACAGGAAAAGATAAAGATGCTAAAGGTGCAAGCGGTTATGACGCTTTATATGCTAATAACTACCTGAGTGTGCCTCTTTACTTCAAAGGATATTTTTCTGAAGCAGAATCAGAATTCTTTGGATTAATAGGACCTAGATTTAACTTCTTGCTGAGCCAGAACGTTAAAGATGCTCCTGTAAGCAGACCTTATTATGATCCGGATGTTACTGATCCTAACCAGCCGGCAGGCGTTAATGGTAAGGCGAAGAGCTTTAACTGGGGACTTGGACTGGGTGTAGGATATAGCTACAAAAGACAACTTGAAGTAGCCGTAAAATATGACTTAGGTCTTGGTGATACTTACCCTGGTCTTAAAAAAGAAACTAAGGGTACTGATAAGAAAAAATCAGAACAGGTCATTGCACTTACTTTAAGCTATATATTCAAATAGAATATTTCAGAATATAAAAAATCCCGGAAATTCAATTTTTTCCGGGATTTTTTTATTACAAACCTTAAGAGAATAAATGTATTGATCAATTGGCCTTTTTACTTCTTACCCCTTAATCCACTTCCAAAGCTCTTTTAACGTAGCTTTATTCCCATACATCAAAATCCCTACACGGTAGATTTTTCCGGCAAGGAAGATCATAAAAATAGTGGTTGCCAGCAATAATGTAATAGACAATGCAATCTGCCATGCAGGAACCCCGAACGGAATTCTGGCAATCATGGCAACCGGTGAAGTAAACGGGATGATGGATAACCAGAAACCTAAAGGACCTTCCGGATTGTTCATCAATGTAAAACTCCCATACATTCCTAATGTTAATGGTAAAATAGCAAATAAAGTAAACTGCTGTGTCTCAGTTTCGTTATCCACTGCAGAACCAATAGCTGCATAAATAGAACTATAGAAAATATATCCTAAAAGGAAAAATACGATGAATACAAAGATGATTAGTGGGAAGTTCAACTCCAGCAAACTATGTGAAATCTGAGTCGCAAGTTGTCCCATATCCAGTTTACTTGCAATCTCTTCATTTCCACCCGGAATATTCTTCTGAAGAGGAGAAAAGCCTGTATTGAGTACCAATGCACCTATAACAGACATGGTAATCCAGATCAAAAACTGGGTCAGTGCAACCATGGTTACTCCCAGGATCTTACCCATCATCAGTTCAAAAGGTTTTACAGACGAAATAATGATCTCTACAACACGGTTATTTTTCTCTTCAAGCACACTTCGCATTACCCTTACCCCATAAATAATGATGAACATAAAAGTAACATACATCAGTACCATACTTAATCCGGATTTCACCCCAAAAGCAAGATCAGAATCCTCTTTATTGTTATCTGAAACATTAATGGTTTTTAAAGTAAAGTTTTTATCAAGATCATTTAATTGAGTTTCCTGAATACCCAGTTGCTTTATTTTTTCTTTTCGGACAACATTGCTGATATCAGATACAATTTGTTGTTTGGTATCAAACCCTATCTTACTGTTGATAATCAGTCGGGTTTCCTTTTCAAGGCCATCAAAATTCTGATTTTTCAATTCAGGAAGAATCAGGATGCCGTCCAGAGATTCATTTCCTTTTAAATTGTTAATCTTGGACTTTTCATCCGCTGCAGAAACAAAAACGTAGTTTAATTTATCATTAGATTTAAGCTGATTGGTAAACAATCCGCTTTTATCAACCACTTCTATGATACTGTGTGACTCATTCGCTTTAAACATTAATCCTACAACTGCTCCGAAAGCAATAATCAAGACAGGGGCAAGAAGGGTTAATATGATGAAAGACTTTTTCTTAACCTGGGTAAGAAACTCTCTCTTGGTAATTAAAAAAATATTATTCATAAAATTAAGAATGGTTACTTACAGCATTAATAAACACTTCATTCATACTGGGAATTCTTTCGTCGAATGATCTTACTTTACCTACCTGTACAAGATCCAGAAGAACTTTATTCTGGCTCTCTTCATTTTTCAGGTCAAAAGAAACAAGATTATTTTCATTGGATAGGTTGAAGATCTCATGTTTGTTTCTGAAATTTTCAAACTGATCACTGTTTACCTCAGAAAGCGTAATCCCAAAAATATTTTTCTTGAATTTTTCCCTTACATCAAAAACCCTTCCGTCAATAATTTTCTTTGAATTGTTAATCAAAGCAACATAATCACACATTTCTTCCACACTTTCCATTCTGTGGGTAGAAAGAATGATGGTTGTTCCGTTATTTTTAAGGTCGATGATCTGATCTTTGATTAAATTGGCATTCACAGGATCAAAACCTGAAAACGGCTCATCAAGAATTAAAAGATGAGGTCTGTGAAGAACGGTTACCACAAACTGTATTTTTTGTGCCATTCCCTTAGAAAGTTCGGAAAGCTTTTTCTTCCACCATTGATCGATGTTCAGTTTTTCAAACCATTTTTTAGCTTCGTTCAAAGCATCACTTTTGCTCATTCCCTTCAGTTCTCCGAAATAGAGGATCTGGTCACCAACAGTCATGTTTTTGTACAGTCCTCTTTCTTCAGGCATATAGCCAATATCTTTAATATGGTCTGGGTTCAGTTTTTTACCATTGATATGGATTTCTCCAGAATCTGCCTGAGTAATTTGGTTAATGATACGGATGAAAGAAGTTTTTCCGGCTCCGTTGGGACCTAAAAGGCCATAGATACTGCCTTTTGGAACATGGATGCTAAAATCATCCAGGGCGACCTTTTTTCCGGCATTATAGGTCTTTTTAATATGTTCAGCTTTTAGCATTAAATTGTTCTTTTTTACTATTAGTATGAAAAAGTCCCGAAAGTTACGGAAATATTAAAACAGATTTAATGTAAAAGAAAAAATCCTGATGATTATCAGGATTTTAATTTATTGTTTCACGATTTGAGTAACTTTCTGCGTGTTGTCACTTAAAATATATCGGATCATATATTTTCCGGGCTTTAATTTTTCAATATTAATCTCTCCGGAGTTCATATTCACCGTATAATTGGCGACCTGCATACCCAAAATTGAATAAAAAGTCACGGTTTTGATTCTTAAAGAAGAATCTTTTGCCTTAATAATAAGGAAATCCTTTGCAGGATTTGGATAGGCAAGCAATACACCATCATCCGCCTTTTGAGTGGTGGAAGCCGGCTCTCTCAGCTGAGCTTTTAAATTGTTGGAAAACCCAACAAAAGTGCCTGCAAATAGAAATAAAAGTAAAAGTTTTTTCATCAAATTTATAATTTCTCGAATATATGTAACAAATGTAACAAATTCTACAATTTCATACAATAGTTTATTGTAGAACTTATATTAAATTTGTAGAAACTTATTCAAAAAGTATTCCAAAAATGATACATTCAAGAAATAGAAGACTTAGAGTTAATGAATCTATCAGAAGTCTGGTAAGAGAAAATGTGCTTACAACTGATGATTTTGTAATGCCGATCTTCGTAATGGAGGGCGAAAACAAGCAGGAGGCAATCCCGTCTATGCCGGGAATTTTTAGGCGGAGTATAGATTTAACAGTGAAGGAATGTAAGGAATTATTTTCTTTGGGAGTGAAAGCGGTCAATTTGTACATGAAAGTGTCAGAACATCTGAAAGACAATACAGGAAAAGAAGCCTGGAACAAAGACGGCTTGATGCAGAACACCATCAAAGCAATTAAAGATGCCGTTCCGGGAATGATTGTAATGCCGGATGTAGCCTTAGATCCTTATTCAATATACGGACACGACGGAATCATTGAAAACGGAAAAGTTTTAAATGACGCTACCAATGAAGCACTGGCAAGAATGTCAGTATCGCATGCAGAAGCAGGAGCAGATCTTGTGGCACCAAGTGATATGATGGATGGCAGAGTAATGGTTATCCGTGAAGCATTGGAAGAAAACGGATTTACAGATGTAGGAATTGTTAGCTATGCTGCCAAATATGCAAGTTCTTTCTATGGACCTTTCAGAAGTGCATTAGATAGCGCACCAAAAGATGATATGGAAATTCCGAAAGATAAAAAAACGTATCAGATGGATTTTCACAACACCCGTGAAGCCATGAATGAAGTATTTAAAGATATTGATGAAGGAGCAGACGTAATCATGATTAAACCGGGTCTTCCTTATCTGGATATCGTTTCCAAAGTACGTGAAGCTATTGATCTTCCCATCGCAGTATACAATGTAAGTGGAGAATATGCCATGGTAAAAGCTGCTGCTCAAAACGGCTGGCTGGATAATGATAAAACGATCCTTGAAAGCTTAACATGTTTCAAAAGAGCAGGAGCAGATATGATCTTTACTTATTTTGCAAAAGAAGCGGCTATTTTATTGAATAAATAAGATTGCGTGTATTAAAATAAAATTCCGGCTGCTCTTTTCAGAACAGCCGGAATTTTTATGATGATATTTATAATTCTTATAACCAGCCTTTTTTTCCATACACATACGTATCATCGAATTGTTTATCACTCATAAAAAGATATAAAATACCTTCGATAAAAGGAATAACAGAGGCAGCACCAAAAGTAACAACATTCAGCACCAATTGAATGATTCCCTCTTTTGTATAACCCAGATAAAATTTATTTAAAGCCAGCCATCCCACAAGAATTCCCAATATAGCGGCAGGGATTTTCTTTTCTGAACGGTAAGGAACATTGCTTTGCTGGTTTTGCATATTTTCTGTTTTTGTATACCCGTAATTTTCCATTGCTTACTATTTATAATTGTTTGATATATTTACTATAAGTAGATGAAATTGAAGAAAAGTTACAATGGTTTGGAAATGAATAAGTTTGCATTTAACCTAAACAAGTTGATATTAACCTATAAGTGAAGTTTATATTTTTGATATATTTGCCCTATGATTTTACGAGGAGAAAACTTAATCAAGGAATACGGTCCTAAAAAAGTTGTAAAAGGCGTTTCTGTACAGGTTCAACAGGGAGAAATTGTTGGTTTGCTGGGTCCGAACGGAGCAGGAAAAACCACATCGTTTTATATGATTGTAGGGTTGGTTAAGCCTACTTCAGGAAAAATTTTTCTGGACAAGCAGGAGATTACTACCGATGCCATGTACAGACGTGCTCAAAAAGGAATCGGGTATCTGGCTCAGGAAGCTTCGGTTTTCAGAAAACTGTCTGTAGAGGAAAATATTATGGGCGTATTACAGCTGACCAAGCTTTCAAAACGTGAACAGCAGATCAAATGTGATGAACTGATTGAAGAGTTTTCTTTACAGCACGTTCGTAAAAACAGAGGAGATCTTCTTTCCGGGGGAGAAAGACGTAGAACAGAAATTGCACGCTGTCTTGCCACAAGCCCGAACTTCATTCTTCTGGATGAGCCTTTCGCAGGGGTAGACCCGATTGCTGTAGAAGATATTCAGAAAATCGTAAGAAGTCTTGTTGATAAAAATATCGGAATTCTGATTACCGACCACAACGTACAGCAAACCCTGGCGATTACGAACAAAACCTATATTATGTTTGAAGGAAAGATCCTGAAAGAAGGACTTCCGGAAGATCTTGCAAACGATCCGCAGGTAAGAGAAGCCTATCTGGGTGAAAACTTCGTGTATCAAAGTATTTTAGATAAACCTAAAAAGAAGAAATACGCTTATAATATCTGGGCTGGTAACTTTGATTCCAAAGCACAGCTGCAGGCATTTGTCAATGAAAATTTCAGTCAGTTTGATGATCTTAGATTATTACATGGCTTTGAAGAGGTCAGCTTTGCTACCTTAGCAAATTCTGAAATTGAGCATATTTTTAATGAGGTAGTGGATAAGAATGCCAACAACTCATTTGTTTTGCAGAAAAAGGAAATTAATTCCCAATACTCTTTAGAACAGGCAGAAGCGGAGTCTAAAGAAGCCAGCAGAAAAGAGCTGCACTACCTTACAACTTATGTATTTGAAGGATAAAATATAAGCATTCACTTGCTGAACATGATAATAAAACGTACCTTTTTCTTTTGAAAGCGGTACGTTTTTCATTTAAAATGATTTTTATGGCTAAACCTTTTAACAGAACCGTTACCTTATTCGGAATCTATAAACAGCTTGTCCCCTTCATCAGACCTTACAGACCCATGATTTACGGAACTTTGTTTCTTACTTTTCTGGGAGCTCTCGCAGCACAGGTGAACCCGATTGTTCTGAAATACACGGTGGATGAAGTCACTAAACTTACGCATCTTCCACATCCGATGTCAGAGGGAATTCATATTCTCGTTATCATTTCCATTATTTTACTGGGAAAAGAGCTGTTGAATATCTTCATCAACTTCGGGCAGAAATTTTATGGCGAAAAAATCAGGATTAATGTAAGCTCCGTGCTGGCGCAATCAGCCATTGATAAGATTTTAACCTACAGAGTTGCTTATTTTAATGATGAAAACCATGAATCCGGAAAATTACAGATCAGAATCGATCGTGGAATAGAAAGTTTAACAAGATTGGTTCAGAACTTTTTTATTGATATCCTTCCTCTTTTTTCCAATGCCATTATTGCCCTCATCATTATGTATATGCAGAATGTGTATGTGGGACTGGTTTCTACGATTATTGTTCCGATCTATTTCTACATCAGCTCCCTGCAGGCCAAAAAACTGGGCGGAGTAAGACGCCAGCTTAGAAATCAAAGAGAAAAGAAGACATCAGGACTCTTGAACCTGATTAATTCTATTATGGTTATTAAAAGCTTTGTCCGTGAAAAATTTGAAGGGAAAAAACAATATGACCTTCAGATGGAGCTGATGGAAAGTCAGATGATTACAAGGAGAACCAATTTTATTTATGATGGTTTAAAAACGTTCATTGAACAATTTGGAGTTGTTTTGATTATCCTTTTAACTGTTTATCTGGTGCTTGATCAGCAGATGACTATCGGTGCTATCATGCTTCATATTATGCTTTTTAACAATGTCTCAGCGCCTATCCGACAGCTTCACAGAATTTATGATGATATGAATGATGCCATGATTTATGCCGAAGGGTACTTTGATATTCTGAATGCAGATCATGAAACAGAATCCAACGGAAACTTTGTAGAAAAAGAAATCAAAGGAACTTTTGAATTGAAAAATGTTGATTTCACTTATCCCAATGGTACGAAAGCTTTACATAATGTTTCCATGAAAATTGAAAACGGAAAGACGACAGCTTTGGTAGGATTGAGCGGTGCGGGAAAATCAACGGTGATCAATCTTTTATGTAAATTTTATCTTCCGGATTCTGGAGAAATCCTTCTGGACGGAGTAAACCTTAATGAATTTGATAATACTTTTCTGAGAAGTGATCTGGGGCTTGTACTTCAGAGAAATCATATCTTTCAGGGAAGTATAGAAGATAATATCCGTTACGGCGATATGAATGCCAGTTTTGAAGAAATTCAGGAGGCCGCAAAAAAAGCTTATCTGCATGATCAGATTATGGATCTTCCTGAAAAATACCAGCATGATGCCACTCAGCTTTCAGGAGGACAGCAGCAGAGAATTGCCATTGCAAGACTGTTCCTTAAAAATCCTCCAATCATCTTTCTGGATGAACCGACAGCCAGTCTGGATGCCATTGCCACAGAACAGATCAAAAACTCTCTGGATGCCATAAAAGAAGGAAGAACGGTGATTATCATTTCCCATTCACTATCACAGATTCTGGATTCAGATATCATTTATGTGATGAAAAAAGGAAAAGTGGTTGAAAATGGAACTCATGATGAACTCTATAATAAAGAAGGAACTTACCGTGAAATTTTTGATGCCTCCGCCCGCAGTCTGAATCTTGATAAACTCGTTAATACCTTCAAATAAAAAAGCTGTCCCTCATAAGTTATACTTCAGAAAAGAATTTTTAGTTTTGTGATATAATGAACGACCACTATCTTAAAAAACTCGATCGGGTAACTGCCATTCTTACCCAATTACAGTCGAAACCTGTTGTTCGGGCTCAGGATCTCGCTGAAAAATTCGATGTTAGCATCAGAACCATTTACCGTGATGTAAAAACTCTGGAAAATGCAGGGATTCCTATTGTGGGCGAAGCAGGGAACGGCTATTCTCTGATGGAAGGCTACAAACTTCCTCCGATTATGTTTACCAAAGAAGAAGTGTTAAGTTTCATTACCGCAGAAAAGCTGATGCAGAAATTTTCCCACCAAAGCTTAGGAAGCCATTATCAGGCTGCTATGGAAAAAGTACGTTCGGTACTGAAATATTCTGATAAAAATCTGATTAAAAATATTGAGAAGCAGATTGATGTTTTCAGTTTTCATACAGATTCCGGAGATTCACTGAAAAACGTAATTCCTATTATCCTGGAAAGTATTGCGGAGAAAACCCAGCTCAATATCAGATATAAGACCGTAGATGAGAGAGTAAACAACAGAACTATTGAAACGGTCGGGATGTTTTTCGAATTTAATATTTGGTACATCATGGCATACTGTACCTTGAGAAAAGATTTCAGACAGTTTCGTATCGACAGAATTCTGGAAATTTCAAAAACACAGAATCCTTTCCTGCAGGAATATGGGCAGGTGAATGATTACCGTAAAAAAGCCAATGGAAATAAAGTCAGAGCCAGACTTTTAGTAGATAAAAAAATAATGTCTCATCTGGTAAATTCTAAAAAATATTACGGATTGATAGAAGAAGTAGAAACCGAACATGGGATGGAACTCACTTTTGAAACAGAATGGATCAATGACGGATTTCCCCGCTGGCTTGTTACTTTTGCAGATTATGCAACGGTTCTTGAACCGGAAAGTCTTCGTACAAGATTAAAAGAACTGCTTCTGAAAATGACAGAAAGACATCAATAAAAACCCCAACAAGACAGCTGTTGAGGTTTAAAAGACTTAATTGAGGCAAATAAATGAAATGTTTTGATTAAAAGGCAAAATTGCAACTAAACACATTGGTTGTGTGGCAAAAAAGATATCTGTTTTGTTTACCCTTTCTGCAATTTTACCCTTTCGCTTTTATTAGAATCTCTCCCAGAAGAAAGGAGGTTCAATTCCCAAAGCTCTCAGATAAACATAACCTTGTCCGCGGTGGTGAACTTCGTTGTCTATAAAATAAAGAATGTTCTGATACACCGGAAATTCATATTGTCCGAATAAATTGAAGGTTTCCTGAAAACGCTCTTCAGAAATCTGATTGAAATAATGATTGATCACTTCAGTTTCTTCATCCCATTTTTTCAAAATTTCTTCCTTGGTTTTCGGATTAAAAGCTTCTTCACTGTAAGCTTCCACATTTCCTTCCACAATTCCTTTTAAAGCAGGCCCGCCAATGCTGATCAGTTCTACTGCAAGTTTTGCAAATGGTCTCATTCCGCCTACAGAAAATTCAAATAACTCTTTTTCCGGAAAAGATTCAATGACTCTTCTCGTCAGATTTCTGTGTCCCTGCCATTCGTTTAATACCTGTTCAGAAGTCATGAATTGTTTAGTGGCTGTTGCTGTAGTTGTCATAATGTATTTGTTTTGTTTGTTGTTGATACAAAGGTAAGAGAGGAGAATGACAACAGTTTGTCAGCAGTATTTTTCATATTTAAAAAATATTTTTTTCTTTGTTAAAATATCCTGACCTATTTTTACGTTAGAAAAGAGGATATTAATAAAAAAATCGCTATTATTAGAATTATGAAGAAGTATATTTTGCCTGTTATTGCCAGTTTTTTATTAGTATCATGCAATAAAATAGAGGAAAAAATTGACCAGACTGTTCAGAAAACAACCGAAACTGTACAGCAAAAAACACAACAGGTTGTTGAGGAAACAGTAAAAAAAACGGTAAATGAATCTATTAATTCTATAACCAATTCCGAAGATGTTAAGTTCAATACCGTTTTCCCTGATACTGGAACTTCCATTGTTTCGGAGGAAAAAGGGAAGAAAATTAGAATTCCCGGAAGACCTCAAGGATATATTTTTAAATATAAAGCTGATATTGCAGTATTACTGCCATTTTTGGAAGGTCAGCCAACATCGGATGAAAATAAATCTGATAAAACTGCCAGAAAGATTGATGGCCAGAATATAATTGATAAATTAAGCTTTATATCAAAATTTCTTCCTGACAATACTTTTGATACTAAGGTTCTCGAGGAGCTTAAATCCGACAAAAATATTCAGTATTATAAACTGAAAAGATTTCCTAACAGTAGTACCATTATCTACAACCCAAAAAATCAGACCATCATACAGTACGTAGAGGTAAATAAATAATTTGGATATGGCCGGTTTCTTCCGGCCATTTTTTGTGGCCATTCACTGCGAGCCATAAACGAAGCAATCTCAATTTACTGAAAACTACTTGCCAGTAAGAATGAAATCATGTTTATTTCTGATGATAACTAATTAATTTTTTTTATACAAATACGGCGTTATTGATTTATTTTTTTTCATGATATTAATAAATAACTTTATGTTTTGTAGATTAATTATTGTTTTTACGAAATGGTATAATTTTCGCGAATATGAAATTGTATTTTTATTGTATTTTCAATTTTTGTATTTAATGTTGATTTTTTCATTAGATTTATTGAATAATTAACAATTGGCATGAAAAATAATTTATTTAATGGAAAAATCTATGCATTAGTATTAAGCGGAGCTGGTGCAATGGGATATGCTCAGGACAGCATAAAACAAAATAAAATAGATGAGGTTGTGGTTACCACGGGTAGAACCAAGCCAAGAACCATCATTACCTCAGCAATTCCTATTGACAATATTTCTGCCGTACAATTAAAATCCACTGGGCAGGCAACTTTTGATAAAGCTTTAACCTATGCCGTTCCCTCTTTCAATTCATCACAACAAACTGTTTCTGATGCAACAGCTCATTTTGATCCTGCAGATTTAAGAGGATTAGGGCCTTCCAGAACATTAGTTTTGGTGAATGGTAAAAGAAAAAATCAAAGTGCTTTAATTTATGTAAATGATACCCCCGGAAAAGGTGAAGTGGGTACAGATCTGAAAAGTATTCCTTCAGCAGCCTTACAAAACGTAGAGGTATTGAGGGATGGAGCATCTGCACAGTACGGCTCTGATGCTATTGCGGGAGTTATTAATATTATTCTTAAGAACAGTGTTGGAAAAAGTACAGTCAATCTTTTTTCAGGTATTACTTCAAAAGGAGATGGTTTTAATATCGGAGCAGATTTTAATACAGGAATCAAAGTAGCAAAAACCGGAAGTCTGAATCTTACATTCGGATTTTCCTCTCAAAATAAAACGAACCGTGCAGGTTCTGTTACAAAAGATGAACTTTTTGGGGTGGATAATGCCTGGACTCAGGCTAATCCTGGTTTAGGAATGATTATAGGGCAGCCGGAAACAAAAGTGGCCAATATGTTTGTCAATTTTGAATTGCCAACAGGTGAAACAGGTAAATTTTATGCTTTTGGGGGTACCACTTACAGAAACGGGACTAGTTTTGCTTTGTATAGAACACCCTACTGGGTAGCTTCAGATTTTGGTTTATTAACCCCAAAAGGACAGCCTTACAACGGATTTCAGCCGGAATTTAAAACAGATGTTTATGATTATAATTTAACTTCCGGATGGAAAGGTATGTTTGGTAAATGGAATTTTGACGGGAGTGCCACCTTTGGCTCTAATGCAGTAGATTATATGGTAGGAAATACTATTAATACGTCTTTGGGTGCAAATTCACCAACCCGTTTTAAGGCAGGTGGCCATCAGTTCAGTAATATTATAGGAAATATAGATATCAGCCGGGATTTTGGTGCAATTGTTTTAGGTGCCGGAGCTGAAGTGCGCAATGAAAATTATCAGGCAAAAGCAGGGGAAGAATCATCTTATATAGGAAGTGGTGCAGAATCATTTCCCGGACTGCAGCCTCAAAATGAAGTCAATAAAAACCGTCAGAATATGGGAGCTTATATAAATACTGAATGGGATGTTACGAAAGACCTTCTGCTTGGAGGAACTGTGAGATATGAAAACTTCAGTGATTTTGGAAATAATGTTTCCTGGAAAGGAAATGCAAGGTATAAGCTGCTGGATGATAAATTAGTTTTCCGTGGATCTGTTTCTACAGGATTCCGCGCACCTTCATTACACCAGATTTACTATTCCAATGTTCAGACCAAAATTACAGGAAATACAGTAGCTAATCAGGGGACATTTAATAATGACTCTCAAATTGTAAGATCTGATCTTGGGGTATCTAAATTAAATGCTGAAAAAGCCTTTAACATTACCGGGGGATTGGCCGTAAAACCTTTTAAAAACCTTACTATTACAGCAGATTATTATAGAATAAAAATCAAAGACAGGGTGCTTTTCTCAGGAGATATTGGGTACAAAACGGGTGCTCCGGGAAGTCCGGATCTGACAAACCCTGTGGAAGTCATATTAAACAATAACAAAATAACATCCCTGAAGTTTTTCACCAATGCTGTCAATACAGTTACTCAGGGCGTGGATTTCGTTGCTAATTATTATACTTCTGCTATTGGGAAAGGAAGATTGGGCGTTATTGCTGCTTTTAATTATAACGAAACTAAAATAGTAGATAATATTGCCGTTCCGCCTATTTTAGCTCAAAATGGTTACTCAGAAAACTTTTTTGATAGAAAAGAACAATCCAGAATTATCTCTGCAAGACCAAAAACAAAAACGATTCTTAGTCTTTCTTATGATATTACAAAGTTTAATTTTAACTTAAATAATACGTATTTTGGTTCTGTTACCTGGCAGCACGCTACTGATCCTGCCAAAGATCAGACGTTTTCCGGTAAGGTAGTTACAGACATTGTTTTAACCTATAAAATAACGAATGATCTTAAAGTTTCCGGAGTGGTAAATAATTTATTTAATATTTATCCGGATGTAATAGACAGCAAAGGAGATGTAGTAACAGATCTAGGAGGAAGGTTCAGATATCCATGGGAAGTAAACCAGTTTGGATTTAACGGAACAACTTTTCAGTTCAATGTTAATTATACTTTTTAATCTTAAAATAAAGAAATGAGTATTGCTTCGTGATGCTTACTAAAGAGCAGCTATTCCAAAAATATAAAAACCCATCTGGGCAGATATTAACTGACATTAATTTCTAGTGTCAGTTTTATTTTTTCAGATCGAATAGTAAGCTATTACTACATTTTACTTTTTACATTGTATAAAAAAAAGTATTTTAGTCCTATGAAAATTTATACAAAGACAGGAGATAAAGGTCAGACGGCGTTATACGGTGGGACAAGAGTTTCCAAAGCCAGTGCCAGAGTAGACAGTTATGGAAATATAGATGAGCTGAATTCATTTATCGGGATTGCAAAAAGCCATATTGAAGATGAAGAAGTGCTGAGACAGCTGAAGAAAATACAGTTTGATCTGTTCACTGTAGGTTCAGAGGCAGCAACACCTGTGGATAAGCTGATGCTTGCCAATGGGAAATCCCGTCTTCCGATCATTATTTCAGAAACAGAAATTGAAGAGCTGGAACAGTGGATGGATGCTTTTGACGAAAAACTGGAACCGCTTCAGTATTTTATCCTGCCGGGTGGTGGAAAATCTGCAACTTTTCTACATGCAGCAAGAACCATCTGCAGAAGAGCAGAACGTTCATTGGTTTTTCTGAATGAATCAGAGGAAGTACGTCCCGAACTGATTAAATATTTAAACAGGCTTTCAGATTATCTTTTTGTGTTGGCCAGATATATTTCAAAACTGAACAGCGAACCGGAAGAATACTGGAATCCGAATGAAAGATAAAGCATTACTTTTCATCAACGGAGATGCTCCAAAATTATTACCCGATCCGGAAAATTATGGTTTAACTGCCTGTACAGACGGTGCTTTCCATTATTTGAAAAGAATGGGATTTCCTTTGGATAAGCTGGATTTTATATCGGGTGATTTTGATTCGCATTCCGGATCAGATGAAGATATGTATCAGGAGAAATTCATCCTTACACTGGATCAGGAAAAAACAGATTTTCATAAAGCGTTGGAAATCATTCTGGGAAAAGGCTTTTCAGAGGTTGATGTTTTTGGAGGAAGTGGAGGTGAACAGGATCATTTTCTGGGAAATCTTACTGTTGCATATACATTCAAAGACCAGCTGAAAATAAAGTTTTATGACGGGTTTTCAGAATATTATTTTATTCCCAATCATTTTACACTGAAAGGAGTGAAAAATAGAATGATTTCTATTTATCCGTTTCCATCAGTGAATAATATAACAACAGAAGGTCTCAATTGGCCGCTGACCAATGAAAGTCTAAGCATCACTTCAAGAATAGGAACCCGAAATTTTGCCGTTGAAGATGAAGTTTCCGTGGAATATGAATCAGGAGATGTTTTGTTTTTTGTAGGAATGAAGGAGATAGAATATCCGGCAATCTATTAAGGTGATTATTATCAATAGAAACGAACCTTACCATTTAAAAAAAAGACTGTGATTAAACACAAATTACACCAATATTTTTCACAAATGGCACTAATTTTATATCAATAAAAACGGGTTTTACCCATTTAAAAAAAAGACTGTGATTAAACACAAATTACACCAATATTTTTCACAAATGGCACGAATTTTTACATCAATAGAAACGGGCTTCAGCCCGTTTAATAAAAATAAATACATCCATTGGCTTTAGCCAAAACCTATCAAAAACCATTGAATAAACTAATCAAAATATCACTTTTCATCATTTCATTGTGCTGTATTTTCTCATGCAAAACACAGCATTTTGAAACACCCGAATATGGAAAAAATGAAACTCAAAAAGTAATTCATGTCAAGAAAGTATGCAATTTCCGGACGGTAGGAAACATCAAAAATATAGACGGCAGGACATTGAAGGAAGGAAAACTGTACCGGAGTGCTCATCTAAATAAACTTAAAAAGAAATCTTTTGACGCTTTTGAAAAGCTGGGAATCAAAGAAATTATTGATCTTAGAAATTCCAGGGAAATTGCTCAGAAGCCGGATCAGCTGCCGTCAAAAAGTGTTTACAGAAATCTCTCGGCATTTGAAGATGAAGGAGATCAGCTGGCTCAGGCCAAAAAACTGGTCCTTAAAGGCAAAGTGAATGCATCTGATGCAGACAAAAGAATGATTGATTTCTACCGTGAGTACGTTACTGAAAATCCGGAAACGATTAAAAGGATTATTACGGAGATTCTGGAATCTGAAGATCCTATTCTTTACCACTGCACAGCAGGAAAAGACAGAACAGGAATTACGACAGCATTAATTCTTACGATTCTGAAGTTTGATAAAGAAACTATTTACAACGAATATCTTTTATCTAATAACTACAGGAAAGATCTTATCCTGAAGAGACTTCGTCTGGCCAATAACCTGCATTTCCTTTATCCAAAGATGGATCTGAAGGTGCTGGAAAAACTGAGCTGGGTAGAAAAAAGATACCTTGATGCTGCATTTGAAGAGATCAACAAAAAGTATGGCTCCACAGATGCTTATATTGATGAGGTATTAGGGATTTCAGACGCCAAAAGAAGCGGGTATATTCAAAAGTTTACCTATTGATTATCAGAGATAAATTTTTGTAAGATTTAATATTGAGTCCTAAATTAAAATTATAACAATTTTAACACCTAAAAATGAAAGTTTTTTAGCAATTTTGCATTTCTTAATTCACTTGTTTAGAAATGAAAATAAAGTACTCGGAACTTATTGATCAGACATTGTACTTCCCTACAGAGGAATTTAATGTATCTGAGAACAATTTGTTGTTTCACGACGTTCCACTGATGGACGTAGTTGAACAATTTGGCACTCCGCTAAAGATTAGCTATCTGCCGAGAATTTCTCAAAATATTCAGAAAGCGAAAAGCTGGTTTAAAGAAGCTTTTGAAAAAACCGAATATAGAAAGAATTATACCTACTGCTACTGCACAAAATCCAGTCATTTTAATTTTGTATTGGAAGAAGCATTGAAAAATGACATTTCAATAGAAACTTCTTCTGCTTATGATATGGATATTGTAAAGTCTCTTTATGAAAAAGAGAAAGTAGATAAAAATATTGAAGTCATCTGTAATGGTTTCAAAACTGATGATTATCTGGCAAAGATCTCAGATATGATCAACAGCGGTTTTGAAAATATTACTCCGATTCTTGATAATTACAGAGAATTGGATAAACTTACGGAAAGTATCGATTCTACCTTTAATATCGGAATCAGAATCGCATCAGAGGAAGAGCCGAAGTTTGAATTCTATACCTCAAGACTAGGAATCGGATATAAAGATATCATTCCTTACTATAGTCAGAAGATCGCAGAACACCCGAATGCAAGATTGAAAATGCTTCACTTCTTCATCAATACAGGGATTAAGGATACTTCATATTACTGGAACGAATTGTATAAATGTCTGCGTGTATATGCACGTTTGAAGAAAATCGCTCCTGAAGTGGATTCACTGAACATCGGTGGTGGTTTCCCAATCAAAACTTCTCTGAACTTTGATTATGACTATCAGTATATGGTGGAAGAAATCGTTTCTCAGATCAAGAAATTCTGTGAAGAGGAAGGAGTAGAAGAACCTAATATTTACACTGAGTTCGGAAGCTTTACCGTAGGAGAAAGTGGAGCGAATCTTTATAAAATCATTTCTCAGAAACGTCAGAACGACAGAGAAAAATGGAATATGATTGATTCTTCTTTCATGACCACTCTTCCTGATACGTGGGCTATTTCAAGACACTTTATCATGCTTCCGCTTAACCGTTGGGAAGATACTTATGAAAGAGTTTTCCTTGGAGGATTAACTTGCGATTCAGATGATTATTATAACTCGGAACAACATACCAACGCAATTTATTTACCTGTTTTCAGTGATACAAAACCTTTGTATATCGGATTTTTCCACACTGGGGCTTATCAGGAAACCATCGGAGGGTACGGTGGAGTACATCACTGTCTGATGCCTCAGCCGAGACACGTCCTGATTCAGAAAGATGAAAACGGTGAACTGAAATATGAGATTTTCCGTGAAAAGCAGGAACCGGAAGATGTATTGAAACTTCTTGGTTATTAATAATTTTATGATCAGTAGAAATGGGCTTTAGCCCATTTACAATCAATAGAAAAGTCAAATGGCTTTAGCCAAAACTTATAGAAAACAAAAGAGGCTGTCTCAAAAGTGTCATTCTGAACGAAATGAAATGTAGTGAAGAATCTCATATGTTTGGTTATCAATGAGATTCTTCCTTCGTCAGAATGACAAAAGCCAGATTGTTTGACTTTTGAGACAGCCTCTTTTTTGTTTTAAAGATATTTTGAAATTTTATCAAGTTCCAGATCTTCATAATCTGAAACTACCGTATCAGCCAATGTATAATCCTGATTTTTAGAATGTGGACTTCTGTATGCAGCGCAGAAAATTTTTGCTCTGTGGGCTGCCAGAATTCCGTTGGTAGAATCCTCAATCACCATACAGTTTTCAACAGGTTCATCCGCCATTTCTGCCGCCAGTAAAAAAACTTCAGGATGAGGTTTTGATTCCTTTAAATCCGCCCCGCTGATCTTTCCACTGAAATATTGCTCCAGACCGAATTTTTCAAAAACCATATTGATGGTTACCATCGTAGCAGAAGATGCCAGAATCAGCTTGAGTCCATTTTCGTGATAATGCTCGATCAGTTTTCTTACTCCCGGAATTAAATCAAATTCGTCATCATTATAAAAATAATCTTTGAAATGAGACCTTTTGATTCCTGCAATGGATTCGTAAGTCTGATTTAGATTAAATTCCTTAATCAGAGTTTCAGAAACTCTTTTAGTAGATGCTCCGGTAAAAGAGGTGTAAAGCTCTTCGGAAACAGCAATTTCCAGTTCATCAAACGTTTTGAAATAAGCTTTTCTATGTAATGGTTCTGTATCTACAATCACACCATCCATATCGAAAAGAACAGCTTTTAAAGGCATATTATGAGTTTTGTACAAAAATAGGAAATTGAGTTGAAAAGGGAAAACTCAATAAGGCAGGAAGTCTGAAGAGGGAAGCAGGAAGTTATTCTATGAAAAATTTCAATATATCGATAATAAATAGATTGAAGGTATTTGTTAAATTGAACTCAAAATGATTCTTTAAACATTCATTACTTCCTTCTTCTAGCCTCCGGCTTCCTGGCAAATATTCAAGGATAATTATCATTTACAAACTCTCCGACGCTCTTACTCTTCAACTCATAAATCTTCGTATCTTTGTGGTCAATATTTCAATTTTAAAACATTAAAATTTTTAAATAAAGCATGAGAACATACGCAGGAATTCCCGAGGAAAACGCAATACTAGAGAATTCGAAAGTAATGTTGGTAACTGTTCCTTACGATGGAACTTCAACATGGGGTAAAGGAGCTGATAAAGGTCCGGAATTATTTTTAAACGCTTCTGAAAACATGGAGCTTTATGATATTGAAACTCAAACAGAACCTTATCTACAGGGAGTTTACTTAGCTGGTGAAGTTTCTGAAAATTCTTCTCCTGAAGCAATGACAGAGGCGGTTTATCAGAAAACAAAAGAACTTTTGAACAATGAGGGTAAATTATTTACTCTTTTTGGAGGAGAGCACTCTGTTTCTATCGGTTCTATCCGTGCGGTAGGAGAGAAGTTTGAAAACCTTACTGTTCTTCAGTTGGATGCTCACACAGATTTACGTCCTGAGTTCCACGGTTCTACTTCCAACCATGCTTGTGCAGTGTTTGAAGCTAATCAGAAGCATAACTTAGTACAGGTGGGAATCCGTTCTATGGATGCTGAGGAAGCTGAATATTTACCGGAAGGAAGAGTATTCTTTGCTCACGAAATCGCAAACAACGAGAACTGGATCAATGATGTATTGGAAAAAGTATCAGGAAATGTGTATATCACTATTGATTTAGATGCTTTCGATCCTTCAATTGCTCCATCTACAGGAACTCCTGAGCCAGGTGGATTACAATGGTATCCAACGTTGGAATTATTAAGAAAAGTATTTGAAAAATGTAACGTAGTAGCATTTGATATTGTAGAATTAATGGATTCTCCAATGGCTAAGCCAACGGCTTTCCTTTCTGCGAAGTTATATTACAAAATGCTTGCTTACTACGATATTTATAACAACAACTAATTCCGCAAGAATCGGATTTTTTCTGCCGTATATTCTTTGGAAATTTGTGAGGTAAAATAACAATACAATGTCCACACAAAGTCAGATAGATTATAACAGAATTGCCAAGGCGATAGAATATATCCGGAGCAATTTCAGGCTTCAGCCAAGTTTGGAGGAAGTGGCAGAGAATATTCACCTGAGTCCGGCCCATTTTCAGAAGATCTTTACAGATTGGGCAGGAACAAGTCCGAAAAAATTTTTACAGTTCATCAGTCTTGAACATGCTAAAAATTTATTGAAGGAAGAAAAGGCAAGTTTGTTTGATACCGCTTATGAGACAGGACTTTCCAGTACCAGCAGGCTGCATGATCTGTTTGTGAAAATAGAAGGAATGTCTCCGGCAGAATATAAAAACGGAGGAAAAAGTCTTAGTATTCATTACAGTTTTTCCGAGAGTCCTTTCGGAAATATCTTAGTAGCTTCTACAGAAAAAGGAATCTGCTATATGGCTTTTGAAGATAATAAAGAAAAAGCATTCGGGGAACTGAAACAGAAGTTCCCCAATGCTTTTTTTATTGAAAAACTAGATACTCTTCAAAAGAATGCATTGTCCATATTCGATAAAGACTGGACAAAACTCAACACCATAAAATTACATTTAAAAGGAACCGATTTTCAGCTGAAAGTATGGGAAAGTCTGCTGAAAATTCCAATGGGAAAATTGTCTACATATGGTAGCCTGGCAGAAAAAATTGGAAATCCTAAAGCTTCCAGAGCTGTTGGAACGGCTATTGGAAGTAATCCGGTTGCATTTCTTATTCCATGTCACCGCGTGATTCAGTCTACCGGGCATCTTGGCGGCTACAGATGGGGAAGTAATAGGAAACAGCTGATTGTTGGTTGGGAGGGTTCACAAATGTACTCGTAACGTATTTTTACCACAAAAGATACAAAAGGATTCTTCTTTTATTAAGTTTTGGCTAAAGCCAATGGATTAGATTATTTTTGTTAAATGGGCTAAAGCCCATTCCTATTGATATAAAATTCGTGTCATTTGTGAAAAACATTGGTGCCATTTGTGTTTAATGACAGTCTTTTTTTAAAATGGATAAGGCCCGTTTCTATTGATATAAGAATTCGTGTTATTTGTGAAAGACATTGGTGCCATTTGTGTTTAATGACAGTCTTTTTTTTAAAATGGATAAGGCCCGTTTCTATTGATATAAGAATTCGTGTTATTTGTGAAAGACATTAGTGCCATTTGTGTTTAAATATAAAAGCATTTAATTAAAAAGTTATGATGAGTCTCTTCGAAGAAATATCCGATTATCCCCTAAATATCCTTCCACACGATGGAACTGTTCATTATTACGGTAAGGTTTTCTCCAAAGAACAATCAGATTTTTACTATGATTATCTGCTCAGCCAGATTCCGTGGGAAAATGATGAGGCATTAATCTTTGGAAAATTGATTGTAACCAAAAGGAAAGTAGCCTGGTTTGGAGAGAAAGCTTTTGAATATACCTATTCGAAAAGAACAAAATATGCCCAATTCTGGACTCCCGAATTACTGGAACTGAAGAAAAAATGTGAAGAAGTTTCGGGCGAAACCTACAATTCATGTCTGCTTAATTTATACCATGACGGAAGCGAAGGCATGGCTTATCACAGCGATGGTGAAACAGATCTGAAAAAGCATGGAGCAATTGCCTCTCTGACCTTTGGAGCGGAAAGAAAGTTTTTATTCAAACATAAAACAACCAAAGAAAAGGCAGAAATATTCCTCGAAAACGGAAGCTTATTAATTATGAAAGGAACCACTCAGGACCACTGGCTGCACAGACTTCCTCCCACTACAAAAGTGAAAACACCCAGAGTAAACCTTACCTTCAGAACCATTGAGGAATAATTTTTAGGAATAATTTTATCCATACGTTTGTCACTCCGTAGAGTCTCAAATGATGCTGATCTAATGATGCAGACCTCACGCAGATTTTAAAGAATTGAGCTTTTCATCTCCATCAATAGAAGTGGGCTTTAGCCCACTTAAACAAAAGAATAAATTCGTCCGGCTTTAGCCAAAAGCTAAAAACAAAAACTTCAACTCCTCAGAAATAAAAGAGGCTGTCTCAAAAGTCAAACAATCTGGCTTTTGTCATGCTGACGAAGGAAGAATCTCATTGATAACCAAATATATGAGATTCTTCACTACATTTCATTTCGTTCAGAATGACACTTTTGAGACAGCCTCTTTCAATTTATTTTAAAACATCAGCTTCAATAGAGCTGTCATCATATACTTTAATAAATGCCTTGGTGTAATCCTCTTTATTGGCAAAATTCGGATTATCCATAAATTTCTGCGGGTTGATTGCGAAAAGCGGAAACCAAGTACTGCTGATCTGAATCTGGATTTTATGTCCTTTTTTGAACGTATGAACCACATCCTGAAGTCTGAAATTAACAGCCGTTTTTTGGTTAGGAACCAGAGCTTCTCCCTTTTCTTTGGTATTTCTGAATCTTGCAGGCATGATCTCACTTCTTACCATCTGGTGATAGTTGCCATAGATAACACCTTCTTTCTTTTCTGCAGGTTTGAAATCTTCAGGGTAAACATCAATTAATTTTACGGCAAAATCAGCATCTGTAGAAGTGGATGCAATATTCAGTTTAGCCATGATCTCTCCGGCAAATGTAATATCATCAGTCAGTACATCGGTAGTAAACGTTAATACATCTGGTCTTCCTACAGCAAATCTCTGGTCTTCCGACATATAATTTTTTGGAGTGAAGCCATTAAAATCTTTTAAGTGATCTGAGCTTAAAACAGGATTGTTAGGATCACTGTAATATTCAGAATATCCTTGTCCTGATGTTTTTTTCAAGGTTTTATCAGCCAGATAGAAGTTCACTTTCTGAGCATTTTTCGGTGGGTAAGAAGCAAATTCCTTCCATGCTTTAGCACCGGTGTCATACATTAATGCTTCAGGAAGTCCTGCGTCTTCTTTGGTATTGCCTTTCAGATAATGATTGAAGAATTTTGTTTCAATATTTTTCTGATAGTACGTAGCAATGCTGTCGCCAAAATAAGTTTCACTGTGGAAGTGTTTTCCCTGCTCCTGAGACCAGCCGCCATGAGAGAATGGTCCCATAACGATGGTGTTTTTAGCTTTAGGACTTGTTTTTTCGATAGTTTTATAAATATTCAATGGTCCTGAAAGATCTTCTGCATCAAACCATCCGCCGACAGTCATTACAGCATGGCTGATATTTTTCAGGTGAGGAAGGAGACCTCTTTTCTGCCAGAATTCATCATAGTTGGTATGATTCATAATTTCTGTCATGAAGAAGTTATTCTTGTAATATTTTTCATATCCGTCTTTCAGCGTACCCATATCTCTGTAGAATTTTAATCCATCCTCAGAAGTCTGCTTAATGAAAGAATCCATATACCATGCCTGTTTTTCCGGTTGCGTTTTCTGAACACCAAAAACAGGGAACGTTCTGAAGTATCCCAGCATAAATCTTCCGTTGTGAAGGAAATCGTCATTCCAGAAATCGGAAATAGGTGCCTGTGGTGAAGAAGCTACCAAAGCCGGGTGCTGTGACAACGTTCCTACAGCGGTATAAAATCCGGGATATGATGTTCCAAACTGGCCTACTTTACCATTGTTATCTTTCACATTTTTCAAAAGCCATTCGATGGTATCGTAGGTATCTGTACTTTCATCAACATCTTTTTTGGTTTTACGCTCCACCTGTGGTGTCATATTGGTAAAAGTACCTTCACTCATATATCTTCCGCGTACATCCTGATACACGAAAATATACTTGTCTTTCATCAGATAAGTGTTGGGACCTACCTTTGTTTTATATTCACTCTCTCCGTAAGGGGCAATGCTGTAACAGGTTCTCTGCATCAGGAACGGATATTTGTTTTTGTTCGATATATCTTTCGGAATATATACCGCAGTAAAAAGTTTCACGCCATCACGCATTGGAATATAAAATTCTTTCTTGGTGAAATTGTCTTTAACGAAATTGTCTTTCTGTTCCGTTTTCTGAGCTTTTCCAAGAATGAAAAAAAGAATACATAATACTGAAATATGGATTTTCATAAAAAAAATTTACCGCTAATTTAAAAATAAAAACATGTTTATTAATAATCTTGTTTAAAAGGTTGTTGTAAAAACCACCCCGTCAAAAATTCTTTGAATTTTCGCCACCCCTCCGGAGGAGGGGAATATTATATCTTCAGTTGTAACGGAGCTCAGGATTATATTTCAGGTTGCCCCATAGAAATAGCCGGAAAGATCCGGCCATTATCAAAAATATATATAAAAGTATAGTGTTGCTTTACTGCGTCTTTTTACCTGCAAACTTATTCAGTTTCATGCTGATGGAGAACATGATGTATCGTTTCAGGATGAGGTCTTCACGGTCTTCAAAATAAGAATCGGTAATGGTTCTTCTCACGCTTTGATTTTGATTCAAGACATCGTAGATTTTTACCTTTGCCGTAAACTGTTTTTTATAGAATGAATATCCAAGGCTGGTATTCCAGAAGTAGAAATCCCTTTTGAAGCCCGGAGCAATATTGGAGTTGGTATTGTATTCAAAATCATTTCCAAATACAAATCTGCCCTGCAGCATATAATTCGTCAGTTCCAGTTTTAAGGATTGATTGGCTGTATTTACATTCGTTATATTGTAATTGGTATAATTTGAAAAATTGTATCCAAGTCTGTAAGAGGGTTTAATCGTCATTTTATCCTTGATTTCATAGGTAAGATTAAGTCCAGGGTTAAGACTATATGTTTTGCTGGTAAAAGCCTGTCCGTCTATAAAACCATTATTGTAAGCATAATTCATGGTGAATCTTGGATTGATAATAAGTTTATTATTCTTCCATTTCAATACTTTACTGAAACCTCCGCCGGCATTGATGCTTTTATTTCCGCTTACATTGTCGTAAGTGATCACCTGTTTTCCTGCATTATCATAGGTAGAAAAATTGATGATGTCATTATTTCTGTACGTAAAACCAACGTTGAAATAGTAGCTGAGATCTTTTACTTTATTATAATTATTGAAATACAGATAAAGATTGTTGGTCCAGGTATTTTTCAAATTCGGATTTCCCTGATAGCTAATTAAAGGATTGGATTCATCTTTATAGGGAGTCAGTTGTTCTGCTGTCGGAATGGTGAAGTTGGAATAGTTGTAAAAGTTTAAAGTTTTTCCTTCTGACAGTTGATAGTAAAGGTTCACATTATATTGGGGCAGTACAAAATTTTTCTGCAGATCATATTGCTGTCCGTTATAGACAGAATTTACTTTCATATCTGAAATATCAAGGTTCATGGAAGCCCAGAAATTCAGTTTCTTTTTGCTGATTTGATAAGTGAACTCAGGAGATATCTGATTAATTCTTTGCTTCATATTGTTGGATAAAAGCTGATTGAATTTAGTGTAATCTCCGGTTGTATTATCAAAATCATTTACATTTCTCAAATCTCTGGAAGATCGGGTTTCATATTTCACTTCAAAACTTACACTGGAAGAATCGGAAACAGGTTCCGTATATCCTGCACTGAAATTGAAACTGCTGTTCTGATTTTTATTTTTGGCTAATTGATCCCTGTTGTCTGTTGTTGTTCCACTAGGTTGGTAGAAAGTGTTTTGGGACTGGTTCAGGTTATCCCTTCCGGATTCTGATATGGAACTGTTCATATTGGCTGAAACCGAACGGCCTTTTTTCTTAAATTTTTTAGAAAAATAGATGTATGGATTGAATGAATTGCTTTCCGAATCATTACTTGAATAAGCATTACTTTCATTCACAAGTTTGCCATTATTTAAAGTAGATGAACGTGAATTATTAAAATTAAAACTGCTGTTTTTCGTAAATCTTGGAGAAAGATAGATGCTAGTCATAGAATCCAGCTTGATTTTAACCGAAGTATCAAAACTGTATTGTTTGGATTCATTTTCTCCATTGCTTTCAGAACTGGTCTGAAGGGTGTAAGTGGGGAGAAGTGTAGATCTTGAAACTTTAGATCTCGTTTCCATATTGGAATCGGAATGCATCATACTGAAAGAATCCAGGTCAGCATCTTTTCCCAGCTTGTCACTATAGTTTAATCCAATGGTTGTAGACCTTTGAATACCTTTTGCACCGCCACCCTGGCTATAGTAAGTCACATTTCCTACCGTTGAGACAGATCCTCCCTGCATCATCCAGGCATTCCGGCCATTTCCCATACTGTCAAAAACCTCATCCCTGGAAAATCCCTGTGAATTGATGTTATTGGAAGAAGCCAATAAACTTATTTTCGTATCCCCTTTAAAATAACTCGCCAGTCCGCTTGCTTCATATCGCTTGTCTGATCCATAGCCTACCGTAAGTCTGGTCAGCAAACCTTTGTTTTTCTTTTCATCAATATTAAAGTTGATGGTGGTATTCTGAGATTTGGCTGCTTTTCCGCTGAGTTCTTCCTCTTTTGTTTTGGTGGTGGTAAACTGAATATTCTTGATAATATCTGCAGGTAAATTTTGAAGGGCAATTTTCCCGTCTTTATCAAAGAAAGGTTTTCCATTGATCATAATTTGGTCTACTTCTTTACCATTCACCGTAATTTTTCCTTCATTGCTGATTTCTACACCGGGGATCTGCTTCAGAAGTTCCTCAATTTTACTGTCAGGGCGTACTTTGATCGCTGCAGCATTGAATTCAATAGTGTCTTTTTTGATTTTTACCGGAGAAACGGTGATTTTTACTTCATCAATACTATTCACGATACCTTGTTTCTCAAGCTGAATATCTCCAAGAGATAATGACTGATCTATTTTCTCAAATTTTTTTGAATAGGAAGATAATTTATCAGCATCAATTTTAAGAATGGAAGGTTCTTTCATATCATCAATCTTCAGTGAGAATTTCCCTTCCTTATTGGTTGCCGTATAATTGATAATGGATGAGTCTTTTTCTTTTAAAAGATAGACGGTGGCATTTTCTATCGCTTTCTTTTCAGAATCTGATATTTTTCCGTCAATGTGTAGTTTTTGGGCGTGCAGAATAATGACTGTGAACATCAAAGTCAATAGCAACAGAGTTTTCTTCATTAGTTTTTTTTCAGAGCCGTAAAAATATAAAAACATCCCAAAGCTGGGATGTTTCTATGCTTTTTTTGTGAAAATTTATTATTTTTTAATAAAAATTATGCTCTTAAATATCTTGAGTAAGCATATCCTTCCTGGCCGTCAGCATTTTTTACTTTCCACCAGTCATCAGAAGTTTGCTCAATAAGAGTCACAGAAGAGCCTTTGGCAGCTTTACCTACAACGGCAGCTTCAGTAGAAGGTTCCTGTCTGATATTAAGATTAGACTCTTCAGTAGCCACTGTTAAAGAAGCTCCTGAAGCAAGACCTGCAACCTGTACATCAATATTGATATCTGAAGCAGAATAAGTAGAATCAATAGCTCCCAGAGCATTCCATACCGCATCTTTAGCCGAAGTGTTGGAAGCATTTCCGGAAACGTAAAGAATTCCGTCCTGCTCCTGAACCTGAAGGTTGGAAATCCCTGCAGACTGTGCCGCTGAAACTACGCTTGAATATTTATCTTGTAATTCGCTCATCTTAAATTATTTTACGATTAGGTTGTTGTTATACTTTCCGATTTTCAAAGCATCTACAGATTCTTTGATTTTTCTAGCCTGTAAGCCGGAAACATTTCCTGTAAGAGTAAGCTGTCCGTTTACAACTTCTACTTTTACAGAAGGGAAATCCTTCACCGCATCCTGAACTTTTTTCTGAACAGCAGGATCTACAGCAGAAGTAGTTTCCACTGGGGCAGGAGCAGGGGCAGCTGCTATAGTAGACATATCCATTACGTCTTTTACTCCGCTAATTGCTTTTAGTTTTGCAATCATCGCATCTTTCGACTGTTGATCTGCAAAAGTACCGCTTAAGTGAGCTACACCTTCTTTTACTTCCACAGAAGCATTGGGATTAGAAGTTACTATAGTTGTAGCCTGAGTCTGAAGGTCGGCATCAGAAACTTTCTTTTTACAAGAAATAGCACCGAAAGATACAGCTACAGCTAATGCAGCCATTGCAATAGTTTTTTTCATATTGTATATTTATTAATGTTGTTATACACTCAAATGTAATAATAAAATTTGTACCAAAAGAATAAAAATTCAATAAATGTTTCTTAATTTTTTTACAATATTTTCTAAACCAGGGAATTAATTTTTTGAGATTAAAAACTTAATGGAAAAATTATCTCTGTAGAAGAAAATCTTCTGCCAATTGAAAAACCATTATATTTGCGCAAATTGAACTATATATATGAAAGGACAGAATAAACTTTTTATAGCAATTATCATAGCACTTCTTCTGGGTGTAGGAATTGGAGGTATTGTACACGTAAGCTATCCGGATAGTGCAGAACCATTTTCTAAAAATATAAAACTGTTGGGAACAGTTTTTATCAGATTGGTACAGATGATTATTGCTCCATTGGTTTTTACAACATTAGTAGTGGGGATTGCCAAAATGAGTGATATCAAAATGATCGGAAGAGTAGGTACAAAAGCCATGCTTTGGTTTATTTCAGCTTCTCTGATTTCCCTTTTTATCGGACTGATCCTCGTTAACTGGCTGGAGCCGGGACATGTTACAAAATTACCAATTCAGGATGTGGCTTCTGCTGATGAACTTCTTAAAAGCAGCAAAAGTTTTTCCATGGAAGACTTTGTAAAACACATGATTCCTAAAAGTTTATTTGAAGCCTTTGCTACCAATGAAGTATTGCAGATTGTTGTATTTGCGGTAATGTTCGGAGTTGCACTGGCTAATTTAGGAGAAGAATATGCTAAACCTGTAGTAAAGCTTTTTGATATTATTGCTCATGCTATTCTTAAGATGGTAGGATATATCATGTGGTTTGCGCCGCTTGGAGTATTGGGAGCTATTGCAGCCGTAGTGGCCACCAATGGTTTTGAAATCTTTAAAGTATATGCTATTTATTTAAGAGACTTCTTCTTTGCTATAGCTGTTCTTTGGCTGGTGCTTTTATTGGTAGGATATTTTATCTTAGGAAACCGTCTTTTTGACCTTTTAAAAAGAATTAAAGAGCCATTGTTGATTGCTTTCTCTACTACAAGTTCAGAAGCGGTATTCCCTAAATTGGTGGAAGAATTAGAAAAATTTGGATGTAACAGCAGAGTGGTATCTTTTATCTTACCTTTAGGATATTCGTTCAATCTGGATGGAAGTATGATGTATATGACATTTGCTTCAATCTTTATTGCCCAGATCTACGGAATTGAAATGACTCTTGGACAGCAGATCACCATGCTTTTGGTATTGATGCTCACTTCAAAAGGAATTGCAGGAGTTCCGAGAGCTTCTCTGGTGATTATCGTGGCAACCTGTTCAATGTTCGGGATTCCGCCGGAAGGTATTGCTTTAATTTTACCAATTGATCATTTCTGTGACATGGGTAGAAGTATGACCAACGTATTAGGAAATACACTGGCAACTACAGCCGTTTCAAAATGGGAAGGACAATTAACAGAACCATTAGACAAAATTTAAATATCAATGAGTTTAAAAAACTTAGAAAATCATAAAAGCCATATTGAAGAATATGGCTTTGCTGTTATCAATAATATGTTTTCGCAGAAAGAGTTAGAAGACATCAGCCATGTTCTGCACAATATAGACACTTCCAAAGAAAACTTTAGAAAGTCTGAAGATCTTTTCGCCATAAGACAGTTTTTAAAAGAAGTTCCGGAAATCAAAGACCTCATTTTTAATGGAAATATTCAGAAAATAATCAAGGAAATTTTCGGAGAAAAATATTTTGTGGTCAAAAGTATTTATTTTGATAAGCCTGAAACCTCCAACTGGTATGTAGCTTATCATCAGGATCTGACTATTTCTGTAGATAAAAAACTGGAACTGGATAACTTTGGTCCATGGACTACCAAACAAAATCAGTTCGCGGTACAGCCTCCACTGAATATTCTGGAAAATATCTATACCATCAGAATTCATCTGGATGATACCGATGAAAATAACGGAGCATTGAAGGTAGTTCCCAAATCTCATGCAAAAGGCATTTACAGACCCGAGACTATTGATTGGGCTGTAGAAACAGAAGAAATCTGCAACGTTAAAAAAGGAGGAATTATGCTGATGAAACCTTTAACGCTTCATGGTTCCAACCGAACCACCAACGGAAAGAAAAGAAGAGTCATTCATATCGAATTTTCTGATATAGAACTTCCGGAAGTCCTGCAATGGTCGGAAAGAATGAATGGATAAAAAATCGCCCTTTCAATTTTAGAAGGGCGATTTTTATTGCAGGAAGAGGGATGCTGGAAGAAGTAATTATTTGGGTTTTAATCACAGGATATGATTTCACCATACGACTTGTCTATATTTTCTTTATGATAATAGAGAAATAGCAAACCTTCTTTTGAATTGGGAATCCAGAAAGATGTCGGTGTGGAGACTTTCATCTTTGTTTTCAATATATTTTCGATCATACTATCCTTACTTCCAAAAGTTGTAACAGGAGTAATTTCCTGAATTTTTGATGTATCATCTATTTTTACTTTATAGATAGCAAAAGGCTGCTTAGGCTTGAATCCACTGATCTTTGATAAATCAGATCTATATTCAGTGTGAAATTCATCATAGCAACGGGTAAACTGTAAGCCTATAAACCTGAATGTATTATTATTTAAATAGGTAAAGGCTTTTTCCAGATTTTTAAGCCACGATTTTTCATCTTTTGTTGGTTTATTTTCCAGTTTTGATTTTGGAGTACAGGATGAAATGGAATACGTGTTATTATATTGGTTTAAAAAGATCAGATATCTTTCATTAGGAAGTACATCAATTTCACAAGCTCCGGAATAGGAATTTCCAATGAGTCCTCTCACATTCATTGTTTTGAATTTTTTAGCTCCCTTATATACTTTTTCTATTTCAATATCTGCTTTATAGGTTCTTTGCTCAGTGTTTTCGTCATATACTTTCAAAATTTTGATAATACCTACAAAATTAGAATTTTGATAATTCTGTGCTAAGGTTTCATATACACATTTACAGGCTGAAACTTTTATGAGACTTAAAAGTAAAAAGAATAGTAATGATAATTTTTTCATCTATAATTATGTTTTTTTATTTCATAGAAATCTCATCAATAAAAATATAAGCATCACCACCTGCTCCCTGGTGCCATTCCGGAAGTTTTCCGAAATAGTACGCTTTTACTTTAACGTATCGGGCTTCGGTAGGAAGAATTTCTGTAGAAAAGTTTTTGACCTGTACTTTTTCGTCTTTAGGATCAACATCGTTGTCGACGGTTTTCAGAAGGACAAAATCTTTTCCGTTCATGGAGGCATAATATTCTACTTTTTTAGGCATCAGAATCCAGGCTCTGCTGTCCTGAAGGTAAGTGGAAGATAATGATTTTATGTTCTGAGGGGATTTAAGATCAATAATAGCTTCAAAATTTTGGCCCTGATAACCATGCCATTCACCCTTTCTCCAGTTAATATCTCCTCTGATTCCGTCGATAAGAGCAAGGTTTCCGGTAGCGCTGTACTGTGGAGTTACTTTTGACAGGATATTAATATCCCAATAATTAGGTCTTCTGTTGAAATGAGCTGTGGTTACAGAACTTTTTTCGCCGTTTCTTTCAGCGTAAGCCATTACCTGAGTAGTTTTAGTGATGGAGAATGGTCCTTTATAAGTTGAGAACGTCTTTCTTTTATTGCTGTCACTGTCATCCATTGTCATATAATATATCTTGTCATTTGGGTTCAATGGAGTGATTTCAACTTTGGTAGAAAAATCAAAAATTCTGTCTGCAGCAATTACTGGTGAAGCGGTTTGTTCAGCATATTTATAATCTTTAGCAGGTTTTATATTTTCGAATCCTAATTTTTTAAGTTCAGCTCTGCCGGTATTTTTAGTAATTGTTCTTGTAGTACCGTCTTCAAGATGAATTTTAATTTCGTCAAAATAGGGCGTTGTGGTTTCCCATTCCGGTAATCCCGGGGTTACAGAATAAATTCCCATGGAGCTTAAAACATACCAGGCGCTCATCTGGCCGCAGTCTTCATTTCCGATGAGGCCGTCAGGTGTATTTTTATAAAAATGATCAAGAACGTATTTGATTTTGGCATCTGTTTTTTCAGGCTTATCTACAAAATTGTACAGATAGGCAATATGATGGCTTGGTTCATTTCCCTGAGCATATTGTCCCATCAATCCTGTAATGTCTACCTGTTCTCTTCCTGTTGTTTTATCTGGAGCCGTAAATATGGCATCAATGAACTGTTCGAACTTTTCTTTCCCTCCATGAGCTGCAATAAGCCCGGGAATATCCTGCTGTACAGAATAAGAGTAATGCCACGAATTTCCTTCCGTATAATTGTTGTTGACTTCTCTTGGATCAAAAGGCTCATACCAGTTTCCGTTTTTTCTAGGCTGCATAAACCCTGTTTTAGGATTGTACAGGTTTTTCCAGTTCTGAGAACGTTGCATGAAATTCTGATACTCTTCTTTCTTGCCTAAAATTTTGGCCATCTGAGCAATACACCAGTCATCATAAGCGTATTCTACAGTTTTGGAAACACTTTCATGTTCGTCATCTATGCTGATGTAATTATTCTGTTTATAAGCATTCAATCCAAAAATATCCTGCATTGCCGATCCTTTGGCAGCCTGAAACGCTTTTTCATAATCAAATCCCTGAATTCCTTTCGCCATAGCATCTGCAATCACAGAAACAGAGTGGTAGCCAATCATACATTCTGTTTCATTGGAAGCCAGCTCCCATACCGGAAGTTTTCCTCCCTGTTCGTATTGTTTGATGAAGGTATTGATAAAATCAGCAGTTCTTTTTCTGTCGATTAAAGTCATCAGCGGATGAGCACCTCTGAAGGTATCCCAAAGGGAAAATACGGTGTAATAATCAAAACCATTGGCAGTATAAAGCTTGTTATCTCTGCCTCTGTATTTTCCGTCAACATCCATATTGATGTTCGGTTGTGTGAAAACATGATAAAGAGCGGTATAAAAAACGGCTAATTTGTTTTTATCATCAGATTTCACCTCAATTTTGGAAAGTTCTTTATCCCAATTCGTTTCTGCCTGTTTTTTTACTGCTTCAAAATCATTAGATATTCCTTCTGCCAGCATATTCTTTTCTGCACCTTCATAGCCTGTAGGAGAAATAGCAACTTTTACATTGATCTTTTCTCCTTTTTTAACATTGGTGGAGAATGCCAGGGCAAGCTTTGTTCCGGTAAAAAGATTGTTTTCCTGTTTTCCGTTAGCCTCTTTTTTTGAAATCTTCATCGGTCTTGAAAACTCAATTCTTGAGTAGATGTATTGGTTGGTTGCCCATGCTTCACTTCTTCTGAACACTTCAATCGTTTTATCATCAATAATCTTTACTTCACCTTCCAGAAGTTTATCCCTGTGGTTAAGATCTAAGATAATATTGGCATTTCCTGTATTGTTAAAGGTGTATTCATGATAACCAACTCTTTTGGTGGTGGTAAGGCGAACATCAATATTGTTCTTACCTAACTTGACAGCATAAAATCCTGCTGTTGCTTTTTCGTTTTTATGCGAAAATTTTGACGAATAATCTTTGCTGCTGAGGCTTGGATTTCCCATGGTGGGCATTAGCATAATATCACCGTAATCTGAAACTCCTGTCCCGTTCAGATGGGTATGAGAAAAACCATAGATCACAGAATCCGAATAATGATATCCGCTGCATCCGTCCCAGCTGCCGTCTATTCTTGTATCCGGAGACAGCTGCACCATTCCGAAAGGAACAATAGCACCCGGAAAAGTATGGCCATGGCCTCCGGTTCCGATAAACGGATTAACATATTGGGAATAATTCTGTGCAGAAATAATTTGGGTAATAAATAGAGAAAATGCAATAAGGCCTTTTTTCATGTTCTGATTTTATGAAGCGAAGATATTGAAAAACAGTAAAAGTGATGTAATAAAAGATAATCACGGTTTGTCTTATTAAAAACGATATAATTCATGAAGAAGATAGTACTTGCTGTGATCATGCTGCTGCCCGCTGTTGCCTTAGCTCAAAGGATAACAGGGAAAATCACTCAAACCGGAAATCCTGTTCCTTACGTTGAGGTAATTGCGGTCAAAAATCAGAAAAAACAAACCGTTATTTCGGATGAAAAAGGAAATTTTTCACTGAGACTTTCAGAAAACGGAAACTATAATATTACGCTTATCCGGGATGGTATTGAAATATCCAATCAAGATATTGCGATCAACGGAACAGTAAAACAGGACTTTTTTATTGAAAAAAAGAATGAAAAACAAATCGAAGGGGTTACACTTACTGCCAGAAAAAAACTGATCGAAAGAAAAGCAGACAGACTGGTTTTTAATGTATCCAACTCTGTTGCCTCACAGGGAATGGATGCGGCGGATGCTCTTGCGGCAACTCCTCTGGTAAAAGTAGATGATCACACCGGTGTTTCCATTGTCGGGAAAAGTGGAGTTGCAGTAATGATTAACGACAGAATTCTGAATTTATCTGATGCAGAACTTGTCACCTACCTGAAAAGTCTCAGATCCGAAAATATTGAAAAAATTGAAGTCATCACAGCACCTCCCGCCAAATATGAAGCGCAGGGAAACAGCGGCCTGATTAATATTGTTTTAAAGAAAAATCAAAACCTCGGATGGAGTGGAAGTTTTACCAGCAGTCTTCAGCAGCAGACTTATACCGGGACTTCAAACAGTGTAACAGCCAATTATCAGAATGAAAAACTTCGTACTTCATTAAAGCTGAGGCAGAATAAAAATGAAAAACATTCCTATGAAAACTATTGGATAGAAGGAGCAGACGGCCTTAAAAGTAATGATAACAGAAGAGATTTCGGAGATGGACTTGGAGCCAATTTGAGTCTGGATTATCTGCTTAATAAGAAGTCCAATATCGGATTTATTTATGATTTCGGTTTCGGACATTCCAATATGGATATCAGGAATACTTCCAACTATTTTCAGAATGGAATTTATACGAATACACTTCTGACTGATGCGGAGCACAGAGCTACGGCGAGACAACATACTGCCAGTGCTTATTATGATCTGAAATTCGGAAAGCAGGATCATAAGCTGAGTATTACCGGAAATTATTTTTCCAACACTCCCGAAAGTATTATTGATTTTGCTACTACAGAAAATTCAGGAGATAAATTTGTAGTAAAATCACCGTCTATGGTAGAGTATAAAATTTATTCCGGACAGGCGGATCTTACACTGCCTTATCAGTTTGCAAAGACAGAAACAGGAGTGAAATTCACTAATTTTGATAATAATTCCAGTATATTCTATCAGAACTTAACGAACGGACAATATATCACAGATCCTCTGAAAAGCAATGAATTTGAATATAACGAGAAAAATTATGCAGCTTATATCAGTTTTGAAAAATCATTCAGTGAAAAATGGTCTGCAAAAGCGGGTTTACGCTATGAATATTCTGTGGTGAACGGAAACTCTTTAACTTCCGGACAGCAGACTGAAAACTCGTACGGAAAATTTTTTCCTACGGCCTATATCAGCTATAAAAGCAATGAAAATCACACTTTTAATATGAATTATTCCAAAAGAATCAACAGACCGGGATTCCGGGCGATTAATCCATACCGCTGGTACATCAATATCAATTCTTATTTTACCGGAAACCCTTTCCTGAAGCCTTCTATCAATCATAATTTTGAACTTTCCTATGTGTATAAAGGAAAATTATCGGCATCAGCGTATTTTCAGAGAACCGTAGAAGCATTCGGTCAGTTGGCCAATCTGAAAGGGGAAAACAGGGTAAGTACTTTTGAAAATTATTACAACCAGAACAGCATGGGAGTTTCCCTTAACTATTCAGATACTTTTTTCAAAAAATGGGAAGCGAATTACTCGGCCAATTATTCTTATATGAATACGGATGTTTTTGCAACCGATGCTCTTGCCAGAAAAGGGAATAGTTATGATTTCGATTTTCAGAATAATATATCACTCAATCAAAGTAAAACAATACAGCTGATTCTGAATTACTGGTTCCGTCTGCCTTCCAATTCCGGAAATTCCTATATGAAGTTTGCAGGAAATCTTACCTCAGGTCTGAAGCTTAATCTTATGGAAAAAAGCCTTCAGCTTAATGTATTTGTTTCAGATATCTTAAAGCAGGGGAAAAGTCTGGGTGAAATTTATTATACCACAGGAACTCATTCTTACAACAATTACTACGATGCCCGAAGACTTACTGTATCAGCAACCTATACTTTCGGAAATAAAAAAGTAAAAGGAACGGAACGCAATGTAAGGTTTGATGAGAAAAACAGAGCCAACTGATAATCCGTATTCATATTTTTAAAGTTTTCTTAAGTATTTTCATACACAATTGTGCATTATCAATGTCCTGCTGGGAAGCTTTTGAAGGATCACCGGCGAGGTCATACCATTTGAACTTTATATTCCAACCATAGAAATTCCTTTTGGCTATGCCTATTGGGAAGGATAATGGCTTGTTTTCATATCAGCTGTTTTCCAGAGTTGGCGTGGTATCAGAATAAAAAAACAGAATAAGAAATTTTTAACGATCTGATTTATCACCTGATATTATAGATTTTATTGATTCTAAATTACCGAAAAAATCCGTAAATTTGTAAACAATTTATATTTATATGTTGACGAAAGAAAAGGTTCAGGAATTCCTTAAAGAAATAGAAGTAGACGATTTGGTGAATAACCTTCAGATTATGGGTAACGATGTTTATATCGACATGACTGCCCATTCGCCTGCCATGCACGAAAAGAAAAAGCTGGAGGCTGCCATGAAACAGGCTTTTGCCAGTGAGTTTGGAGAAGACATTCATTTAAAACTTAAAATCGTTTCTCCGGAGCCTAGTGAAATTCAGCAAAGTCAGATCAAAGGAAAACAAATTCCGGGAATTCAAAATATTATCGCTATTGCTTCCGGTAAAGGAGGAGTAGGGAAATCTACCGTTTCTGCAAATATGGCAGTAACGCTTGCTAAAATGGGCTTTAAAGTAGGATTATTGGATGCCGATATCTATGGTCCTTCAGTGCCTACCATGTTTGATACAGAGGGGCAAAAACCAATTTCTGTAGAAGTAAATGGTAAGAATCTGATGAAGCCTATCGAGAATTATGGGGTAAAAATGCTTTCAATAGGATACTTCTCAGGAGCCAATCAGGCTGTAGTATGGAGAGGGCCAATGGCATCAAAAGCTTTAAACCAGATGATCAGAGATGCTGCCTGGGGAGAACTGGATTTTTTATTAATTGACCTTCCTCCGGGAACAGGGGATATTCACTTGTCAATTATTCAGGAAGTGCCGGTAACAGGAGCGGTCATTGTAAGTACACCTCAGCATGTTGCATTGGCAGACGTAAGAAAAGGAATTGCTATGTTCCAGATGGAAAGTATCAATATCCCGGTTCTTGGTTTGATCGAAAATATGGCGTATTTTACACCGGAAGAACTTCCTGACAATAAATATTATATCTTTGGAAACCAGGGAGCACAATATTTAGCGGAAGATCTTGGAATTCCGGTATTGGGAGAAATTCCATTGATCCAGAGCATCAGAGAAGCAGGAGACGTCGGAAGACCGGCAGCGCTTCAGGAAGGATCTAAAATTGCAGATATCTACACAGAAACTGCCAGAAAAATGGTAGAAAGTTTAGTGGAAAGAAATAAAAATCTTCCTCCTACTGAAGCGGTGAAGATTTCCACGATGGCAGGATGCTCACCAAAAGCAAAATAATAATAATTTCAATAAAATTTGAAAAAACCGAATTGAACTGAAAAAATATGGAAACAAACATAACACACGAAGATATCGTAACAAGAGTAATGGAAGCTCTGGAAAGCATCAGACCGTTTTTGAATAAAGACGGAGGTGATATTGAGCTTATTGATGTGAAAGATAATCAGGTGTTTGTGAAACTTTTAGGTAACTGTTCCGGATGTTCATTGAATTTTTCAACCTTAAAACTAGGTGTTGAAAATACAATCAAACAACATGCTCCGGAAATCGAAAAGGTAATCAACGTAGAGTAAAATATATCTGAGATATTTTTATGAGACAGGCTTTTTTTAAGGCCTGTCTTTTTATTTGCATATTTAGTCTGCTAAGCTTCCCAAACCTGACGGGTTTTAAAAACCCGTCAGGTTTCCGATGATAAAATCAGTTCAGGAGAACTTTTATATTATGATCTTCAAAAATCTCAACGATTTGTTTAAACTTTGTTTTCAGTAATTTTTTACTTTTTTTATGATTTACCCAATGGAGTTCTGAAATAGATTTTATCCCAAAGCCACCACTGAGACAATCAGAAAGGGTAGGTAAATTGCGTCCGAAATATCCTGTGATTCCATGGATTTCTTCTCCAAGTGTGCAGAAAAAACCATCTAAGCTGTGAAATTCATTTCCATCAATTTGAATGTTAATATTTTCTCTGATTATTTCAGGTTTACAAAAATGTAAAGAATAAACAAGCCATCCCTGAAGTTCGTCTTTTCTAAAGTTTTTCCAGATATTTTTTTCAATCATTTCATTATTGAGTTTCATATCAGTAGCTTTTTGATATCCTATAGGCCTAGTCCATGCAAAACCATTTAAAATGATATTTTTTTTGGATTTGCTTATTTTTATATTACTGATAAAAGTACCCGATATAATATTATTTTCCTGATCAAGGTTGTAAATGAAACCATTGTTTTCATAAATTTCAGAGGCATTTTCTATAGCAGAAATAAGACTGGGTACGTTATGAACATTCATTAGTCTTACTTTTTTATAAGCAATAGGGTTAGCTCCTTCAATATTCTTTACCTGATCTATTAATGTGATAATTTCAGGACAATTTCCAGTATCTAATGCAAATCCAAACATGCAATGAGGCTTTTCTAACTATGTTTATTGTTTTACAACCTTATTTCCTACTCCCGTAATAGAAACATCCGGCTTTCCCGATTTTGTTCCGGAAGTTCGGTAGTAGATCATATTGCCGCCGCCTTCCATGGAAACTTTATCCACTTTATCGATGTATACTTGATTACCTGTTCCTGAAACCGTAATTTTTTTAGCACTTCCTTTCACTGTTAAGGTGTTGTCACCACCTTCTACCTCAACAAAGCCTCCATTGAGAGTGTAATTGAGCTTGTGGCCCACACCTTCTACATGTACAACCTTATCGCTTTCTGTTTTTTCTACCCCTTTTGTAGATTCTGCTTTTCTGGATTGTGAAAAAGCAGTAGCTGTTCCCAGCAGCAGGAAACAAAGAATTCCTGCAGTTTTAATATTTTTCATTGTGAATTGGGTTTTTGTTCAGGATAAATATAGATATAAAATGCTTTGTGAAGGCATTTCAAAAGTTAAATCATTGTAAATAAAGAGTCTTCATACGGCATATTGTAGATTCAATAATAAAAAAGCTTCGGATTTTCCGAAGCTTTACAATAGAATGGCGTTTTATAATATATATTTACTTTACAATAACTCTCTTGATCTGTCCTTCCGAAGTTTTTACAAGATAAACCCCAGTAGAAAGATTGGAAGTGCTTATGGTTAAAGCATTCTTTTCCTTTCTGATTAATTTTCCGGACATATCGTACAATTCATAATTCTGTTTTCTGTTGAAATAAAGCGTATTTCCTTTGTTGACAGGGTTTGGAAATATATTGAAGGTCGCCTGTTCAGCTTTTATTTCACCAGATCCAAGTGTTGCAGGCGTGGCTACTTCATACATGGATAAAGTTCCGCTGATTTCATTGGCAATAATCACATAGCCTTTATGGGTAGTCGTATTTTCAGGAGCGATGTAAATGATTCCTTCTGGACCATTATCTCCTCCGTATGCGGAGGTAGAACGCGAATGCTTATAATCTGTAAAAGTAGGATTATTAGGATCTGTAATATTATAAACCATAACACCTCCTGTTCTTTCTAATGTAATAAAAGCATAAGTCTGCCCGTTGATATTTCCTAATGCCACTCCTTCCGGTTCAGGACCTTTAGCACGGCTTCGGTTTTTGACAGCATTGGATTCATTATCCGCATTGAAAATTAAGGACTGATAAGCTGCAATATACCGTTCAAACTGATCACCACTATCGTAAACAATCTGCTTGGTATCTGCATTGAAAATGGAGAATGAACGAGCTCCTAATGCTGCAATTTCTTCAAATTCTGTATCTCCGTCTGTATTTCCTGTCGCAGAGGAAACCCTGAATCTTCCAAGATTATAAGATGCTTTTAAGATGCTTGAATTAGGGAAAGATACAGGGTCTAAAGTATAATTATTAGCTCCCACAGTCGTTCTTTCGCTGAATCCTGAAAGATCTTTTTCATCACCTTCATTAGCGGTTACAATATAGTTGGTGTTTCCTACCTTATAATTTTGTACTGCATCCGGTACATAATAGGCTTTTACCGGCCAGTTGGAAATTAACACCTCACCATTATTGTCTGAAGCATCCAATCCGTTACCCGGAATGCTCATGTCTTTTTTGCCCAATCCCCAGATGCCTGTGATCGTTTTGGTAGCCAGATTAATCTCAGCAATCGCATTGTTTTCCTGAAGCGTAACCCATGCTTTCTGACTGTCGGCACTGATGGTTACATATTCAGGCTCCAGATCCTGAGAAAGGGTATTATTCGTTCTTACTTTTCTTAAACCGGTAGCTGTTAATGCTGCTATCTGAGAATCAAAACTATTGAAGTTAAGAGTCGTTACATTACTTTGGGTAAGGTTTCCGACACCTCCGGAAATGTCAATGATACTGATGCTACCTTCAGGATCTATCGTATAAGCATCATTAGGCTCACCTTCGTTTGCCGTAACAACTTTGGTCCCGTCAGGGGAAAATGTTACCATGTCCGGTAAAGCTCCTACAGTTACCTGCTTTAGGAAGTTACCGTTGATGTCAAAAAAGACTACAGATCCATTTTGCTGAGGATCAGTGTTAGGAGATGCGGCTGCAATGATTCCGTTTTTCACGGCGATGCTTGTAATACCTCCATAAGGAGCCATATTCACTGTTTTTATGACTGAGGGTATTGAAGGATTACTGAAATCAATAATATCAAAAACATCCGTAATGGAGCTGATCGTAAATAAGCGTTGTGTTGACGGATCATGAACTACAATTTCCGTAGAACTGTTATTATTTCCTGAAGGATCAAAACTTAGGAGATAATTCAGCTGAATCTGATGGGAAGGAACCGGAGCCGGTTTATCATTGTCTACAATATAAACGGTTGCAGAATTGTCTCCTGAAATAGTTGCTCCAACAGGATTTTCAAGACTCACAACAAAATATTCGGCCTGCTGTTCTGACACTGTGTCATCAATAATAGGGATATTAACGGTATAACTCGTTGTAGACGGAGTGATGTTAATAGTCTGATTGGCCAGTGTAAAATCATTGCTGTCTGCTGTACTGAAAGGTGTTGGTTTTACAACAAGGTTTACCGAAGAGGTCGAAGGATTGTTAATATTAATTTTTAATGTAAGATTTCCGGCATTTTCATTGACTTTGACGAAATTCTTTTCCAAAGAAATTGTAGTTCCGGCAGTGGTAAAAGTACTGGAAGTAACAGCCGTAATTCCATTATCATTAAAATCTTCTACCATATTGGGTTTAAGAGCTAAATAGTAGGTTTGCCCTGGCACAAGTCCGGAAGCAGGAATTACCGTAATGGTATTGTTAGTAAAAGTCGTGGTGAAAGGAACTTGTGTACCTGAAGAATTTCCCAGACGGAAATCTATAAGATTCTGTGCATTAGAATTATTGATTGCGGAATTATCTGTTAATCTTATATTTTCATTAAAAGATAACGTAGGGTTTACAGTAGTTGAAGCATTATTATTACTATTAGCAGGAAGATAAGTAACCGTTGGTGGAGTAGTGTCAAGACTACCTGCAGGAGTAGCATCTACTGTAAAGTTGTCAAAACGGTTATTTCCTCCTGTTCCGCCTCCGGTTGCAGAAAATTCTACTTTTAATTTAAAATTAGGATTGTTATTCGCTAACTGTATAGCAGAAAAATCAAGAGTTACAAGCTGTGGATCGGCATCCTGAGGACTCACAGTCTGGAATGGTATAAAAGTATTTCCGTCTGTGGAGTAAGACCAGGCCTGTGTACCCGCTCCCTGGCCGGATCTTCTGGTCGTGAACTTAATAATGACATTATTGTAACCTGTTGTAGGAAGATTAAATTGCAAAGCTCCCCCAATCGGATTATTAAATCTTAAGTGGGTACCTGAACCATCACCATTTCTGGCATTTAAATTTTGCAGGCTGAAATTCTGTCCGGTACCGCCGGCAAAATCAATTATACTTGTACCTCCTGCCAAAGCTGCAAGAGAACCATTCACCATAGTAGAAGTGGGTGTGGTAACAGTAGCCGCAGAAGTATTATTGTTAAAATTCCAGTAATGAATCAGTGTCTGCCCGAAAAGACTGCTCTGAAAGAAGAATGTGGCAATTACAGACCCTTTTAATAGGTAGTTGTTGATCATTTTTTGTTTCAATTAGATGAATACAAAAATGAACTTTATGTTTCGCAATTATTTTAATGGAATTTTAAGAAATGTTTAAAAAATAGGTTTATTTCCGATAAAGATAAGATGATATTCGAATGAGAAATTTCAGAATGAGATTATTTTCCTGATTTTCCGGAAAAGTTTAAAATCCTTCCTGATTTATTTCCTTCCAAAGGATGTTTCTGCATATAAAAATATCCTGAAACAGCAGTCACAAGCAACAGTACAAAAATAACCAGAACAATTCTTTTTAACATGCCTCTCATAGTGCTAAATTTTTTATATCTCTAATTTCTAAAGTAGATGTAGGGTATCCTTTTTGTGTCACATAGATCATTGCTCTACCCACCTCCTGTAAAGTTAATGATTTTGACTGAAAAAATACAGGGAAAATCCAAATAAAAGGTTTAAAAAACCATTTTACATTGGTTTGACCCTCAACAGGTTTCATAAATCCGGGACGGAAATTATATGTGCCTCTGAAATTCATTCTTTTCAAATCATTCTCCGTTCTGCCTTTTACGCGTGCCCACATCAGTTTTCCGCTCTCTGTACTGTCTGTGCTTGCCCCGGAAACATAGTTGAACACCATTTCAGGATTTTGGTTCAAAACAGCTTTTGCAAAATGAAGGGTTGTATCGTAAGTAATTTTGGTGTAGTCTTCTTCATTTATACCTATACTGCTGATTCCTGCACAGAAAAAACAGGCATCATACCCTTTCAGTTTTTCATCATGAAGGGCGATTGAAAGAAAGTCAGGGATAAGGTATTCTTTTAACTTGGGATGTGTTTTTCCAGAGGGCTTTCTGCTTATGCTCAGGATTTCAGAAACTTCTGGATTTTCAAGACATTCCATTAAAATACCTTCACCTACCATTCCTGTAGCGCCTGTAAGAATTATTTTGATTGGGTTCATTTGCTTTGCTATTGATATAGGAATGACGGATAGGGATGGAGATTTACTTTAAAAATTCAGAAAAATTTTATAAAGATAAAAGATAAAAGATAAAAGATATGGTGTTAAAATTCAATAGGGGTGGGCTTTATCCATCTTTAAAAATGACAAATAGCCAAAACTTAATAAAAGAAGAGACTGTATAGATTTCTTCGTCGCTTCGCTCCTCGCAATGTCATTGCTGGAAATAGATGCCAAAATAAAAAGTGTCTAACTTTTTGAGGGCAGTCCAGAAATTTCCCAGGGATTTTAGTTAGTTATTATTTTTTCACAAATACTTTCTCTATGGCCAGTGATTCTTCAGTACTCAGTTTTGAGGCTTTCCCCAGTTTGGCAATAAAAGTATTTACTTCTTCCGGTGTGGCTGGTGATCCCAGATTTTCTCCTTTATCATCAAAAGAGTCTGCCAACACTTCTCCCTTTGGGTTTAGAATTACCCAGAAAGGAAGTCCTGCATTTCCGCCTTTATATTTATTCATCAGCTCTTGTCCACCAGGATTTTCAAGGCTTTTCTTATCTCCTCTTTCCTGAACATCTACATAGGCTGTGACAAATCTTTTATTAAAAACGGGCTTGGTTTCCGGAAGATCCATATTCTTTTCCATTGTCTTACACCATTTGCACCAGGAAGCATGGAAAACAAGCAAAACATTTTTATTTCCAGCTTTAGCTTCTTTAAAAGCCTTATTTAATACAACATCTGCTTTTTCCTGTGCTGCGCCCAACTGAAACAATAACAGGGTTACAACGATAATAATTTTTGAGTATTTCATTCTGATTTTTTTGTTTAAAACTTACACGAATTTAGATATTTTTCCTATCAATATAACTTCATATTTTATTAATTTATCTCTTTTTAGTCATAATAGCTTCGACAGGCTCAGCCTGACAACGCTCAAAAATTCGGGTTGGTATTCGACTTGTCACCGTGAGCCTGTTGAAGGGTTCTCAATAAGAAAACCTTTGTTAATCATTAATCCCGAGTATTAATTAAAAGGATAAGTCAATTTATTTAAACATTTTGTAATTTAGTAAGCCCTAAGTTCCAATTTCCCCCAATAATTGATATAAGAAAACACTCTAACCAGACAATATATTCTGAACCAGGACGGATCATCAGATACATTTTATTCTGGTGTCAACATGAAAATGCAGAAATTCTGATTACAAAAATATTTTTATAATGAAACCGGTCCGGTTGTAACCATTACTTCAGGACAGTTCCATCAGCTGAAATCTGTTGAATGAGAACTTACAGCACTGGAATTTACGCTGGATTTTTTCTGTAAAAGTGACAGTGATATTGAACTTATCTTCCACAATGGCCTCTTTTGTCATTTTGGGATGAATGAAATGATCACTGTACAACATCCTGAATTTTTCTCTGAAACATTGAATACTATTGAAAAAGAAATCCAGGAACAGCCTTATCAGTATCTGATCTCTACACATTCTCTGGTTAAACTGCTCCTGATAGAAATCAACCGCAGTAAAATTGCCCATGGTAATGAGATCTGGAAACCCGATGCTTTATTTTTAAAGTTTCTTGAAAGCGTAAGAAATAATTTTAAAAATAATTATCAGGTCTCTCATTTTGCTGATCTTCTCGGCACTACTGAGGCCAAACTGAATGAGATTTCAAAACTCAACCACAGTAAACTTTCACCGTGGTTTTATAATTTTTGAAAAGATAAGATTGAATTATTATTTCAAAATTCTTTTATCACCTGATATTAAACTGAAGTCTATTAGGGTCTTTTTCTTTCTTATAAGATCCACCAAAGTTTGCATTAAAAAAGTGAGAATAATATATAATAAGATAAGTAGGGATACATATCCAATTTCATGCTGTCTGTATCCGAAGATACCTTTTCCCCATGAAATCAGTATCCATTGGATCATGTACATTGAAGTTAAATTTTTACTGCAGTATTTTAGAATCCGCATAAAGCTATTTTCTTTAACATTGACTGTAATAATATTAATCAGGCATAAAAGCAGTAAAGTCCAGCCTGCAAAATAGACAACGCCTCCGGGCCCCATATGATAAAAGCCATTGTAATGATAATCTCCATATAGAAAAACCAACGGTGCTCCTACCACGATGAACAATAATCCCATATAGAGCATATTTTTAAATAGCTGATTGGTATCGTAGTTCAGTTCCTGAAACCATTTCCCGAAGAACATTCCGATGATGATAAAAGCCATCCATGGAAAAACAGGGAAATAAACATAGGCAGGATAATCAGTATTGAAAAGTAAATCCAGGATATAATTGATCACAGGATAATCCGGATTAATTCCGCTTACCTCTCTGGATATTAATGCAACAAATAAACCTATAGCCAACATGATATACTTATTTTTCACATACTCTCTGATAAATCCGACGAACAATAAAGACATCCCCGCAAGCTGTAAAATATCTCCCAACTGTACCAGATATACGTACTGCTGCTCTATAGGCGTATGCCATCCGTATTTTTGAATAAAATTATCGGGAGCAAAATTAAAAATCACAGGGATCATAAACTTCATAAAGTTCATAAACAGACCCGCAAATACCAGTAAAATGCCCCGTTTTAAAGCACTTATAAGGCTTTGATGGCTGGAAGTCATGAAGGTGATTCCCATACAGATCAGAAAAATAGAAGTTCCCCTTCCGAGAAAAACAATAAAACTGCCGATAGCTGTTTCATATTGTGATTTTACATTCGCATATACCAACAAGGTATGTATAATGATCATTCCGATAACACTTATACCTTTTATTACATCAAGAGTAAGGATTCTTTTGCTTTGTTCTTTCATAGTATTTAGTAAGAATTGTGGATTAAATGGATAAAATCGTATTAATTATATTTATTTATTCTAAATAAAATCAAATATACAAATTAAATACACTTCTCATAATTCATGCCTCAATTTTCATAAAATATTACTATTTAAATCTTTATTAGCAGTAAAGAAGAATCAGGACACATATTTTCTCACTCCCGGATATGTAATTTTTCTATGAACCATGCAAAACGAAACAATTAATACTCTATAAATAAGTATTTAAAAATTAATTCCAAGAATAAAATCCGCTCCCATTTGAGCGTGCAATAATGTAGTATTGAACACCGGTATTTTCAAATCATTCTGTCCTACAATAAGAGGGAATTCTGTACACCCCAATATAATACCTTCAGCTCCCATTGCTTCCAGGATTGCAATTTGATCCAGGATATATTTTTTTGTTTCAGGTTTAAAAATACCGAGTGACAGTTCTTTCTGTATAATCCTGTGAAGCTTTTTTCTGTCTTCTTTTTTATCAGGCACTATCATATCAATGTCATATTTTTCTTTAAGGATTTTCTCAATAAATGGTTCCTCCATGGTAAATATTGTCCCAATAAGCCCAACCTTACGGAGTCCTTTCTTTTTAATACCAAAGCCTATCGCATCTCCGATATGCAGTATGGGAATCATGCTATCTGCTTGTACATCATGATACACTTTATGGGGTGTATTTGCACAAAACATTGCGGCAGATGCTCCGGCTTTATACAACTGATCACAAGCTTCAATCAACATTTTTGCTATTACATCCCAATGATCCAATTGTTGTAATTGATGCATATAATACTGATTTAGATTTACTAATACAAGAGGAGGATTTGTATTATTACTAAAATGATCGTTTATTGTTTGGTTCAGGTAAACATAATATTCAAGCGTTGAATGCCAGGAAAGACCTCCAATAAGACCTAATTTTCGTAATATAGGATGTTGCATATTTTGATGATTTTCTCTAGAACTTGTATTGTAATCAAACATAAATTAATTGAAGTGTTTTTTATTTTTATCTTATGAATATTCCCTATAATCTTTTAGATTATTCGTTCATAATACCAATTACCTGAAAAATAGCTAAGGTATTTTATTGCAGATCCTATTCGTAATGAATAAATAAGCTATACTCAAAAGTATAGCTTATTTTAAACATCCTGAAAATGATCACATTAAAAATCTATATTACAGATTTTCAACATTAAGAAATCCTTATTTTTTTCTATTTTCCCAAATTAAAAATCTGAAATTGTTTATGTTTTATTGATAAGATTTGCTACTTATTTTCCTAAATAAACAAACATATTTACACTTAAGCTTTGCGGCTGTATATTGATGGACTGCTGTGCTACACCACCGTTTACACTATTAGTAGTAAATGTATGGTTGTGCGCATCTTGAGCCAGTACATTAGTATTACGATTGTCCTGCTGTCTCCAGCCAGTACCTATTTTCCCTGCTAAAAATGTACGTGATTCTACGTTGTCTGATGGCTTACCATTATTATAGATAATATCATATCTTATACTCGGAGCCGTTGAACTCGTTGATCCTGACAACTGGAAATCAGGCAATTGATTTCTTGAAATTTTACGGTTGTTGCTGCTGTTTACACTTCCCAGTCTGGCATTATCCTGCACTAAGTAAGAGTTGGTAGCATTAGGAATATATGATGCAAAGCCTAAAGAATTTGCTGCAGCTCTTTGGGTTGCGGTCAGATTACCTACTGGTCTTCCATCTAGTTTTACCCATCCGTTATGATCAGCATTTGAAAAACTGGGCTTAACATCGCCAATATTTTGTGGGACTGCTCCCGCAGTTCCTCCATCTGTAGATCTCCAGTAAGAGTTACTGAATACAAACTCCAATACTTTTCCATTAGGAACGGTAACCCCGTCCAGTGTTGCCCCGAATCCGCCTGTGGTATTGTTATAGACAATTAGTCTTTGCCCTGGGTTGGGAGCAGCAGGTGCAAAAATTGCCACATTGGCTGTAGCAGCTCCGGTAATCTGTACCTGGCTCACGTTGGCAGGAACGGTAACCGCATTACCACTAACAGCTAAAGCAGTTTCACGGTTGGTAATAGCTCCATTCACATCAAGTGTAGTTCCGGGAGAGGACATATTCATACCTACTTTTCCTCCAGAGGTAACAGTTACTCTTGCTATATTATCAGTCGTAAGGTTTAGATTGTTCGGAGTAGTGGTTCCTATATAACCTGTCCCTCCACCAATATAGGTTTTCAGATTAACTGTGCCGTTGGTATGATTCAAACCGAAGCTATTATCAGGGGTACTGATAGTAAGTTTGG
>NZ_SDLV01000057.1 GCF_004916905.1 Chryseobacterium candidae | reverse complement strand
TTTTATTCAATATGCTTTTGTAAAAGATATTATGAAAACCGTCTTTAATTAGTTAAAGATTTAATGTTATTTGAGGTAATATTCCATACCATTAAAGTATGATATATTGCTTATCAAAGGCAAAATTTGGTAGCTAATCAAGAAGTTTGCTTAAGCAGAAGAGAAAAATTGTCTTGTCTAAAAATAGTAAACAGATTGAAATACTTTAGATTAATAAAACGTTAAAAATACTTTTTAAACAAAAAAAAAATTATGGTTATGAATGTACGACAATTAAAAAAACTTAGCAGAAGAATAGAAGAGGCTAAGAAGCAAGAACAGCAGGAAAAAAGCTTAGATTTGTCAGGGTTATTTTTAGATTATAAACATTTATCGCATTTTATGCCAGAAATAGAGAAGATTCCTAATCTTACGGAACTTCTTTTAACTAACAACTACCTTAGTGATTTACCTGAGAGTATAGGCAAACTAAAAAACCTTAAAAGACTTGATGTAGACAACAACGATCTTAGTTACATACCTAGAAGTATTTATAATCTATCTAAACTCGAAGTGTTAGATTTAGATATCAACCAACTTAAAGAATTACCTTGGGGTATTTGTAAACTAAAAGAACTCACTGAACTGTCTTTTAATCATAATAAGATTACAGATGTTCCTAAAGACTTATTAAAATGTACAAAACTCAAAGAATTAAATTATAAAAATAACCCGCTTTCAAATAACGCAGATGCAATTCTTAAACACATTACAAATAGAATAACAAAATCAGAATTACCGATTGAATCTGTCCAACTTCCACCTCAACCTCAGGCAGAGTCACATGGAGAAGGATCGTCTCTTTCAGTATCCCCTTTTTCTCCAAGTGAAACAGTGGTAGAGGGAAATAAAAGTACCCTTCAGATGGCATCTACCCTAAATCAAACAGGGGCAGATCAAAGATCTGTTCTTACGTCTCAACCTGAACAGGCACGGGACATAGCCCAGTCTCCAAATCAACCAAGGGTGGGAGCGGGAAATAATACGACATCTACCCTAAATCAAACAGGGGTAGAGGAAAGATCGGTTCTTACGTCTGAATCTGAACAGGCACAGCACATAGCCCAGTCTCCAAATCAACCAAGGGTGGGAGCGGGAAATAATACGACATCTACCCTAAATCAAACAGGGGTAGAGGAAAGATCGGTTCTTACGTCTCAACCTCAAAAAGCGGGATGGATAAATGAAATATTTGTTCAGATGATATATAATCAACTTCAAACAGGTGCGGAATCAGGATCGTCTCTTCAAGCAT
>NZ_SDLV01000016.1 GCF_004916905.1 Chryseobacterium candidae | reverse complement strand
TGATAAGCGGGAAGATGGAAGATGGAAGCGAGAAGTCTAAAGGCATTCTGCTGGGAGGCTATACCCAGGCTGAAGGAAGAATAGAAACCGATGATGAAACTTTCTGGATGCTGTACCTTGATCCAAACGGCAATGAACAGTGGAGAAAGCATATCACCGGAGAATCCAGAAAAAAAGAGGAAAGACTTTCAGATTTAAAGCTGAACAGAGACGGTTCTATTATTCTGGCCGGAACCAGTGCTGAAGAATTGGGGAAAGAGAACTGGAAGATTGTAAAACTGGGAGATAAGCAGGTTGATCAGTTAATTGAAAAGTACGATATCAAAATCTATCCGAATCCTGTTTCTGATTATGCGTATGTAGAAATCGGCTTTGATTTCAAGGATGCAGAGATTTTACTCTACGATATGTCAGGTAGACAATTACAGAGCCTGAAAACCAGGAACAGAGTGACTAAGATTAATACCCAAACTTTGGTGCAGGGAGCTTATCTGGTGACGATAAAAACGGATACGAATAAAACGGCGAATGCTAAACTTATAAAAAAATAAAAAACTAATTTCATGAAGAAAAATACAATTGCCGTAATTTTATTACTAGCTTCATTATACAATACGCTTCTTGCGCAATCTGGGGTAGGTGGAAATGACCCAAAAAGTTATGTTGGTGATATTAACCAAATGTTTCCTTCTGCACCTACTTCCAACAATTTAATGAAATTTGAAGAAGTTCCTGTAAGTTATTATACAGGGATTCCTGATATTAATATTCCCTTAGTCAGTATTCCGACGATCAATCCTAAAGTTGTAATGGCTTTACAGTTAAAATACCATCCCTTAAATGCCAAACCAGAAGACAGAGCTAGTGAAACAGGATTAGGTTGGAGCCTTATTGCAGGAGGAACAATTTCCAGAACAGTTAGAGGAGGAAATCCTGATGAGAAAAATAGAACTATTTTATTCTCTTCTCCTCCAAAAACAAAATATGGTATTTATAATGAAATTTATAATCCAACTTCAAAATTGATAAAAAATCAAACAATTGATCTAAATGATTATAGTTTTGAAGCTGCTATGGGAAAGTATGATACAGAATATGATCTATATCAATACAATTTTATGGGCCAATCGGGCAGATTTTATATTGTAAAAGATGATAACGGAAATTATAAACCTGAAAAATTAGATAAAAATAATTTACAAATTATCATTAATAATAATGCACCTGATATTATTACCAGTTTTACTATTGTTGATGATAAAGGGATCAGATACACTTTTGAAGGTATGGAAAGATCACAAAAATCTATTACGAGTGTAAAAATAGGTATTATAAGCGGCATAGGTAATCCTAACCCAAGTATGGACATTGCAGATTATTGGGCTGCATTTAATTTAACAAATATCAAAGATCAGAATAATACTCTTCTTGCCACTTTTAATTACAATATTAATTCTGTTGTTAAATTTGAAGAAACTCCAACTACCATTAAGCGACTTGCTAGTAATGTGGGATATTCCAATACCAGTGGGAATCCTGAAATTCCCGATGGAAGTATGCCGGGAGCTTTTGAAACGCAATATGTTTATAATACAAGTAATACAAAGCTATTAACAAGCATTGATGTGTCGGGAAAAGGAACAATTTATTTAAATTATGAAAAAGGAAGGGAGGATTCGAATTATATGGAGCCTACTGAACTTTACAAACTAAAATCTGTTCAGTCAAATTATATTGGGCAAAATGCACAACAATATACTGATAAATATGTGCTGGATTATGGTTATTCAAATACAAATTTGCAACCTGAAAATGGTACGATGAAAACGTTGCAGAAAATGATGCTGGCAAAAGTTACCAAGACAGCTCCCAATGCACAAAATCAGGAATACAACTTAGATTATTATAGTAATTCAGGAATACTTCAAAAAGATAAATGGGGATATTATAAAGGAGATAGTGATGCGTACAGAACAGACGTTTTAAAATCTTTAACATATCCTACAAAAGGAAAAGCAGTATTTGATTTTGGAGAAAATATTTATAGCTATATCAATGGAACAGAACCTGTAACAGGGGAATGGATTGATACAGATAATACTTTTGTATCTTATGATTTAAATACATTTAGTTCATCAATAAAAGAAGAGTTTTTCACCATTCAGACTCCACAAAAAGTCAAACTTCATCTTGATCTTGGAAATTTAATTTATTCCAATTGGCATTTTTATATTTATAAAAAAAATGCCAATAACACTTACTCTCCTTCCCTTGCTGACTTTGGTTTAAGCTGGCAATCGTGTATAAGCAACAGTAGTGCTCAGTGTATGAACCAGAATTTGGGACAAAACGGAGAGCCTCTTACAGAATATGAATATGAAACAGTTACTTTAGAACCTGGAACCTATTATCTATCATTAACAGGAAGTAAAGGTATTAGTCAGGTGCCTATCTCATATTATCTTACAGCTTATACGAAAGAGCACTATTTTAATAGTTTCCTGACTAAAAAAGGTGGAGGTATCAGAATCAATAATATTAAATACTTCGATACACTGACCTCTACAGAACCAGCCAAAGGACTTTTTTATGACTATAAAGACATTAATGATCCGCAAAAAAGCAGTGGTTCTCTTGTTTTTCCAGAGCCAATTACACGTTTTGATGATAGTTATTCTTATAGAAATAAGTATAATAATGCTACGATTAACTATAATGCTAATTTTAAAGTAACTACAGATTATAATATTCTTCCGGTTCAGAAAACACAGGGTTCTGATGTGGGATATAAATATGTGACTGTTGAACAAAAAGATAAGGATGGCAATGGAAAAGGTAAAACAGTTCATACATTCAGGTCTCCTATAGACTTTCCGAATGATGGAATTTTATCTACTACATTACCTGTTGTACCTATTCCTAATCTTGATTATTTAAGAGGACAGCCTATTTCAGAAAAGGTTTACAATGCAGCAGGTCAGATTATTTCAGAAATAACAACACAATATGCTACAACTGAATTTGAAAAAAATGACGGAATTAAGCTTTTTGATAATTTTGAAAAGAATATGGTTGCTGAACTTTTTAGCTTCAATAGTTATCAGGCACTTTATAATTCATTACATATGGGAATAATGCTTACTAACCCATACAAAAGTTTCGAGAAGTTCGGAATAACACTGCCTATTCAAAAAGAAGAAAAAACATATTTCTATAAAAACGGAGTTCAGAATTTTGTAGTTAAAACAACGAGCACAGCATATAATCAGGAAGATTATCCTATAAGCGTTACTCAAAATATGTTGGGAACAGATACTTATATTTCAAAATATAAATATGCTAAAGAAAAAAACAATCAATATTTGACTGGTAAAAATATAATTGGAACCCCATTAGAAACAGAAACCCAAAAGAATGGGATGATGATTTCTAAAATAGAATCTTTATATCCAATAAATCAATCTGAAGCCAACCAGAAAACGTCCGGATTGGCATTACCTTACCAGATCAATTCTACTGATTTACAAAACGTTGTTTCTACGGAATTGACTTATGATAAATATGATGAAAAAGGAAATCTACTACAGTATACTATAAAAGAAGGAATTCCTGTTTGTATTGTCTGGGGATATAACCAAACCCAGCCAATAGCTAAGATAGAAGGAATTACTTACGCACGTTTATCAGGAATGTCTCCCGGTATTTTAGAAATTGTTAATGCCTCCAATACAGATGCATCAGCAGGCCCTGGTAATGATGAAACCTCATTTTTATCTGCGTTGAATACCTTCAGAAATAATACTGCATTATCCGGTTATCAGATCACTACCTACACCTACGATCCTTTAATTGGAGTAAGAAGCATCACCCCACCTTCAGGAATCAGAGAAAGCTATGTCTATGATTCAGCTAACCGACTTGAAAAAGTGATTGATTTGAATGGCAAAGTGCTGAAAGAAATGAAATACAACTATAAAAACTAAAACCGATGAAAAAAATATTAATTCCCATAGGAATTCTCATAATAGGAACTGCCCAGGGGCAGCTTACCAATACGGAAAATTATGTCTACTCCAAGACGTATTTGTCAGACCCTTCACTTGCTAATGTTAAAACCTCTGAAACGGTTCAGTATTTTGACGGACTCGGAAGACCCAAGCAAATCGTTAATGTAAAAGCCTCACCTTTAGGCCGTGATGTTGTCACCCATATCGAATATGATCCGTTTGGAAGACAGGTGAAAGATTATCTTCCTGTTCCCCAGCTTTCTACAGCTAACGGAAGTTACTATTCAGGTCCTTTGGGGGTCTATCCAACAACCTATGGCAATGAAAAGATCTACTCAGAGAAGATTCTGGAAAACTCGCCATTAGACCGTATTTTAGCGCAAAAACAGGTCGGAACTGCCTGGGACAACAAGCCTGTACAGTTTGGATATGATACCAATGCAGATGGCGAGGTTAAAAAATACACCGCCACTTTTAACTATGCCAATTTTACTTCCCAACTCACCTTATCCGGAACCTACGGAACAGGGCAGCTCTATAAAAATACTATTACCGATGAAGACGGAAACCCAACCATTGAATTTAAAAACGGACAGGGACAGGTGGTATTGGTCAGAAAAGTAATCAGTGCCACAGAAAGTGCCAATACCTATTATGTTTATAATGATTATAACCAGCTGGCATATGTAATTCCTCCCAAAGCCTCTGTAGAAGCAGATCCCAATACCGTACTGAATGATTTATGCTACCAGTATAAATATGACGGGAGAAATCGTCTGGTAGAAAAGAAACTGCCTGGTAAAGGCTGGGAATATATGGTGTATAACAAAGCTGATCAGCTTATACTGACTCAGGATACCGAGCTTAAAGGAAAAGGACAATGGCTCTTTACCAAGTATGACCAGTTTGGAAGAACCATTTACACCGGAATTACCAATAATACTGCCAGCAGGGTATCAATGCAAAACAGTGTCAACGTCAATACCGTTTTATATGAAACCAGAACTGCTGCGGCGGGATTTACCTTAAACGGTATGGCGGTATACTATACGAAGCTTTCCACTCCTTCTAATGTTAGCCAGGTGTTAAGTGTTAATTATTATGATACCTATCCTCCTGGTTCTTCTGCAGTTACCAATGTATTTGCCCAGCCTCTCCTTACGGACAATCCGGCTAATGCACAAACGACTAAAGGACTCCTTACCGCTTCCTATATCAAAAATATAGAAGATGATAAATGGACCAGGAATTTTATCTGGTACGATACGAAGGGAAGAAACATTGGTTCAAGAAGCAACAATCATTTAGGAGGTTATACTGTGGTCAACAATAAACTTGATTTTTCGGGAGTAATCCTTCAGACTAATACCTACCATAGAAGACTGGGTTCAGATCCTGAAAAAGTCATCGTGGAAAAATTCACCTACGATTCCCAGAACAGGCTTCTGACCCATACCCATCAGGTAGGCAGCAATCCTGTTGAATACCTTGCCCAGAATAAGTATAATGAAATTTCCCAGCTGGAATCCAAGAAAGTAGGAGGAACAGTTGCAATATCTCCATTACAGACCATTGCTTATCAATACAATATCCGGGGCTGGATGACTAAGGTTAATGATCCGGCAAACCTCAATGGAAAATTATTTGGATATGAAATGAAGTATAACAATCCTGTGTATACCAATACGTCAACAGGAAGGTTTAATGGAAATATTGCTGAGATCGATTGGAATATTTCCAGTGCAGAAGGATTGAAAAGATACAATTATCAGTATGATGCTTTAAACAGGATGTTGAAAGGAGAGTATTCCGAGCCCAATTCTTCTGTAGCCCAGAATAATTATTTTAATGAAGAGCTGAGTTATGATCTCAACGGAAATATTAAAACCTTAAAAAGATTTTCATGGCCCGTTTCCGGGGGAACTACCGCAGAGAAGATTGATGATCTGATCTATAATTATCAGAATGGGGACAAAAGTAATACCCTGGATAAAATTACTCTTCCTTCAGGGGTTATTAACAACCGTTCAGGATACAATGCTTTGCAGGGAACGATGGCTTATAATCTTAATGGGAATATGACGGATCATCCTGATAAAAAAATGAAGATCATTTACAATTACCTGAATTTGCCTAGTTATATTTCAGTTAACGAAGGGTTGATAGGTATTTCCAACACCAGCTACACCTACAGGGCAGATGGCACGAAAGTAGCTAAAACATATAGTATGAACGGGTCCATAGAAACCAATTATCTAGACGGTTTCCAGTATGATAACAGGCATGCATATGATACCTCAGCATCCCTTTATACCGTTCCGGTATTGAAATTTGTACCTACCTCAGAAGGGTATTATGATTTTACTGAAAATAAGTATATTTACAATTACACGGATCATTTAGGAAATATAAGGGTGAGCTATAAGAATAATGGTACTGCACTTGAGGTTATTGATGTCAACAACTATTATCCTTTTGGGTTAAAACACCAGAACGGACCTATTGTACCGGTTCCTTTTGGAGGAGTGCCTTATAATTATAAGTACAACGGCAAGGAGCTTCAAGAGACTGGCGCATACGACTTTGGAGCCCGCCAATATATGCCAGATATTGGAAGATGGAGCGTAATTGATCCGATGGCAGAAAAAATGCGTCGTCATAGTCCTTATAATTACGCTTTTAATAATCCTATTAGATTTATTGATCCTGATGGAATGCAAAATGAAGATTGGAGAGATAAAAATGGGAAAGAATTAAATAATAAACAATTACAAAATGTAAAAGCCTATATCTTCTACGATGATGATTTTTCAGATCAAGCAATGGTTCAATATAATGAAGCAGTTGAAAAGTATGGAGAAGGGAGTGTAGCTCTAAGTAATACAGGAACTACGGAAGGTTTTGCTGAAGATTGGGGAAATATGCAAGGAAGTCCAGAACAAGTTATGATAATGACTCACGGTAAGAATCAATCTATAAATGTAGATACTGATACCAATGCGCAATTTACTTCTACTGGAGATGGTAAAACTAATATAAGTGGAAAAGCAGCTCCAAATATTCAAGACTTGCCAACTCCCAAAGCCGATTTGAGAGGGGCGGATTTATTATTATATTCATGTCATTCTGCTGATACAGCTCCGAAGGCTCATGGAGAAGGAGATCATAAACAAGGTGATTTAAAAGGAACTAAAGATACAGTTTCTTCGGCGTTCGCTAAGACATTTAATTTTAACTCTGTAACGGGAACAGCTGGTTCTGTTAACTATAACTCTTTTATGACGAATGGAACTCCTGCATGGAGTGGCAGTTATTTAAAACCGTATCCTGAAAATGGAACTTGGGTTAAAACTAGTACACAAAGAAGTTTACAATCTCCTAAAAACAGCGTAAAAAGATAATTATGAATAAAATAAAAATCGCATTATTATTTATTATTCTATTAAGCATTATAGGATATGTCTTTTTTAAAGAACATGAGGTTAAGTTCATAAAAATAGAAACAATTAAAACTAATGAAAATCAGAATTATCCTAACGCATACGAATTTATACACTCAAATGAAGAATTGATAAGTTACATAAATAGAAATGCAAAGACTAAATATTTTTTTGATAAATTAAAAAAAGAAAAATTTGATTTTGAAAATTTCAGCTATGCTATAGTGTATGGAAATGAATTGAAAAGTATGAGACATAGTTATTATATTTCTCTCTTTAAAGATCCTACACCTAAACAATATAAGCCTAAAAATAAGCTATTTGTAGGCGTAGAATATTCTCTAGGTACTAATCAGAGCAACAAGAATATTTACATTTATAGAATTAATAGTAATAATAAAATTCGTGGTATTTATGGACCTTGATTTTGAATTTGAAGGCAAAAGAAAAACTAATGAAAAAGAAGATATTTAAAATCATAGGAGTTGTTTTACTCATTGTATTTATTGTATTTGCTTATAAGGCAGTAAGTATTATGATGAGGGCTCATAATGGCAATAAAAATTTTTATAATCTTACTTTAAAAGCTCAATTAGTAGATGAAAATGGTAAAGAAATAAAAAAGCAAGGAAAAGTTTTTTTGACTAAATACGTAGGATCTGATGATTATGATTTAGATCCGATAGCCGATCAACAAATAGATATTATTTCTATTGATAATGAAGGAAAAGTGAATAAAACCTTTTTGCCATTGCAAGGTATAGTTATAGATAGTGTGAATGTATCAGGTTATAAATTAATCAAAATAAAAGAAAAAGATTATTATGATGCAACTAAAGACTATGATACTATCCAAATGAAATTTGTTTTAACAAAACAATAAAATTATTTATTAAAAAGCCACTGCAATCCGCAGTGGCTTTTAGTACGATCGAAATACAAATTTCTGTAGTAACTGATCATTTAATGAAATAAAAAGAGTTGATTTTGCCTGTCGTTATGCTAAAAATACTCTGTAATATATTAGCACTGGTTATTGCTACGATAGAATCTCATTTTTTATTAACTTTGTGTAAATCAATCGCATCATGGATAAACAAACAGCAATTGAAAAATTAAAGGCTATGGCAAATGAGCAAAAAGACAGCCTTAAAAAATTCTTGGCAAAAGAGATATTAACTCACGATGAACCCCTTGATTTTTTCTCTTTGGTAGAAAAATTCGGAATGGAGACCGTTTATCATTATGAAGATTATGACGAGGATGTGATGCGTGAATTTTACAATACCTACTCCGCAGAAATTATTCAGATTCAACAAGAAGACAATGTTGAGCATCAAACTGATACCGAACGTAGTTGGTATGCCTTAGAACGCACCGCTAAAAAAATCAATAAAGATTTGGATTTAGATCAGGAAAGATAAATGATTTTTATTGGGCTTTTGGCTTTTGGGTTATGGGCTATTTGTTAAAAATAAGTTGTTTCTTAGTAATGTCTTACATTTCATTTTCGTAAAATATTTTGTAAAATTTTCTACCGTTTTCATCAACTCCTTGCTCAATCAAATCTCTATTACCATGTATGTAAATGTGAAAATTTTTATCAAGTTTGACAATATTTTTAAAACTTCTAGCTTGTTTTTTTACAGCCTTTTCTGAAATTTCAAAACTATCAGGCAAGTCAATTTCATTTTCACTACTATAAGTATGATTAAAACTACGAAACGCATCAATTACATTTTCATCAGCAAATACAGCCTTTTCAAAATCATTTCTATCAAATACCTCATGATTTTTAAAATAGTCTACAGATTTATTTAAAAAATCAACTTGATCTGGTTTTGTCACTTTAAATTCATTAGACAGCTGATTTGTAACAAACTGTTTAGCAATTCCTAAAAACTGATTTGTTTGATGATATTCATTTTTTATGATTTCAATATTTAAAAAATCATCTTTCCAATATTGTGCTTCAGCAGATTTGGAACGGTCAACTACTGCAACTTTATAACCCTCATCATCAGTATTAAAGATAATACAACCTTTATCTAATTCTTTCAAATCAAATCCAAATTGATGACTTATATTAAATTTTGAATTATTTTTCTCAATCTGAAGGAACGGAGCATTGCTTTCTGATTTGAAAATTCCAATTGCATCAGTTTTATTTTTATCAATTATTGCATTGGCAAATAGAACAATGTTTAATTGTCCATCTTTTATTTTAGGATGCATCGAACTTTCATAAAGTAATTTTGCAATATTCTGTGAATTCAGAATAAATGATGCTGAATCATTGAATATATCTTGTACAACTGAGTAAATGTTATTTAGTTCAATGTCAACAGTATGAGAAAACCTATACAATTCTTCATTACGTACCGAGGAAAGAAAATATTTTAATAAATAATTTTTTGTTTCTTTTTCAATTACTGTTTCTTCTTGAGATAAAAAATATTTTTCATCTCTTAATTTATTTCCCACATGATGGGTAACAATTTTAAATAATTCTACTTCTGTAAAATCCATGTAATTCTCCATTTCTTAAACGAGATTATTGTTTTATCAAGTTATATTTCTCCGTTTTAAATTTCTCAAATTCCTGCAAAAGAAATATTCTGACTTTATCCTTACTTACAGACCTATATTCATCTTTTAAATGTATCGTTGAAATATCAAGCGAAAATTCTATATTACTCAGCCTTTTCTTAAAGTACCCATTAAATCCAAATTGAATTAAGCAACTGCCTTCGGCAGCATGATATGAAAAATTATACAATGCTTCTACTGATGCTAGCTCAATATAAGGATGGTTCTCATTTTCTTTAATTAAATAATGCTCATGTAAAGTTTCTCCATTTATTTTTAATGTATTTACCTTACCAGTCATTAGCTTACTAATTTCAGCAGGCATATCTTTAGTTCTATCAGGAGCAATATCTAAATCTGTTGCTCGTTGAAAAGTAAATGTTTCGGAACTGTCTGTTAAACTCAAAAAGAATTTAATTCTTTCCTCATTATTAAAATTATTATATAATATTCTTTCAACATCTGCATTGGGTTTAGTATAATTTTTAGTTTTAAATTCATTAACCAAATGTTTTACTCCTAAATCTCCCACAGATAAAGTCTCAGGAGATGTGTGAATTATCCTCAAATAAACTTTATCGTTTTCTTTTATTTTCTCAATAATAATTTCGCCATCATATTCATTTTTAGTTCTGTACCAGCCTGAATTATAATTGTTTGTTAAACATTTAAACTGCATTCTAACTTTGTTTGGGTTACCATCAACCATGGCAAAATTAGATTGAGAAAGAATATTTTGTCTTGAATCTGCTGTCTTTAGTATTTCTTTAAGATTAATCGTATCAGGGACAATTGTAATCAAATCCTCTGTATTGTTCCAAGGCAAAGGTCTGGAAACAATCTTTTTATTAAGTTCTTTACCTCTAATATTCTCCTTTATATATTCAAATTCAATAGGAGAAAGAATTGTTGATAATAGAATTGGATATGTATCATTGTTTTTTGAATCTTCTACAAATATTCCTCTTGATCGTAGTAAATATTTAAGTTTACTATCTGATAATGAAGGATGATTTAAAATATCTTGTAATGTTGCTCCAAAAGGTATGTGTCTATTAACTTCTAACTTTTCCATACTATTATCTTAAAAATGAATTATAATTAGCGACTTCCAATTGTGACGTGAATGATGAATCATTAAAAATCTGTTTTACATTATTAACCATTGGCAAATGTTCTGTTTCAAGATAATCAGGAAAACATATAACTGTTTTCCCTTGAGCATTACAACCAATATTTTTTGCTATACCCATATATTTCATTAAATCATCACGGTTGAAATTTTCTATTGTAGAAATGACAATGGTGGTTTCGCTATCTTTACATAATCTCATGGGTAAAATACTTGAATTGATGTATTCAACAGGCATAATTTTACCGTTTCTTGGATTACGATCATCATTATTTAAACCGTTATTAAAATAGACAAAATCTAAATCGTGCTTTTCAAAATTCATTCTTACAAATGAGATCGAATCATAAATAAATTCAATCCTTTTATTATCGACTAAAAAAATACCATCATGATTGACTCCTGTATTCAATTCAATTCTTGCCAATCTGCTAATTAGATCCTTTTCTCCTGTACCTGAATTATTCAACCAAAATAGTACACCTCGGTCAAAATGAGTATCAATATTTTCATGTTGGCTAACCGTAAATTGTTTTAGTTCCGACTTCTTAAAAGATTCAATTGCTTTAGCTAATTCTAAATAACGCTCTTTAAATTGTTCTACAACTTTTGAAGCAGGATACGGGTCAGTGGAATATTTAGAAGAATACAAAATATTCTCAACAGTTCCGCTAACCATAGGATTTAGATAATGATAATAACCGTCAATTCCATTTGTTCTTTTACGAAAATCTTTATCAACGCTGTCAATATCGTCATTTCTTAAAGGATTCTCCCAGCCAATAAGTTTAAGAAAATCAACAACAACATTTTCTCCAACTTCTCCAATACGTTTTGAATATTCTCCCATCTTTTGCAATAATATGTTTTTATTAGAAGTATTTGAAAAACCAAGTCTGTAATCAATGAAAACAAATGAGAAGACCTTGCAATTTTAATATTGCATAAAGAATTAAGGAATAATCCCTTTTATGTTTAAATTGTTTAAGAGTTTAGTTATTAGATTATAAATATATAAAAAATTTCCAAGATATTATTAATAGCCGACAATTTTGGTTAGGGGTTCAAAGGGGTTTCCCCTTGCAAGTAGCAAACTACAACGGTTACGGGGTAGTTTGCTAACTTGCAATACCCCTACTGCACCATTTTGAGTTCCCCTATTTAGTCCCAATTTCCATTAATTATCTACAAATTTTTAGAAGATTTTCTGTTTAATTTTTTCCTACCTCCAACTGTTTTTTGATAGAATTATCAAGGTATTTATTTTGGCTTATTTTCCTTTTTTAGACTTGTCCCCATTTTGAAAATAATGAAAAATAATCCTTATGATTTTCAAAAAATACAGTTTTCAGTTACAGGATTAAACATTTCCCTTTTCAAGTTTTGTTAGATTTTAGTTTCAAAAAAATTGTGGATTTACTTTCGTATTAGAACTTTGAGATAGTTGCAGTTTGTTATTTTATATCTCCCATTTTAACCCATATATTTTACTCATTCTGTGTATCGCATTGATGTGATTGCTTTGCGTAATGAGTATATTAACAAAGATTTCAATTTCTTCTTCTGAGAAAAATTGGTTTGAGAGTGTACCCCCTTGTGCCATAAATAGGAACTTACTCCCTCACTTCTGTGAGAAAATATAATGCAGACCTGTGGTTTCGTTGGTTCGAAGTCATTGTTTTTTTTTATAATACAAAATCCCACCAAACCGAACCATAAACAGTGACTGCCTTATCTCGTAATTGCTTTTTTTCCGCATTCCCACAGGATCAGTAAATAAGTATTCCGTTTGCGACAAGATGGACTCCAGATTTTCCTTGTCATTTCTTTTATGGTTCATCTTTTCCTCCAAATCCCCTTTTAGGGTTTCAAGAGTTGCTCGTTCCATTTCGAGTTTCTTAATGAGGCTTTCGTTGGATATGGATAGAATTTTATGTTCAATTTTATCCATTTTGTTTTGTATGGATAAGAGCTGTCCCTGCATCTGCGGAATGTTGTTAGTGTTCCTTTCTTCCTTTTCAGCCCGTTCTTTTAGGATATACGATTTGAATGTATCAAATACTTCCTTGGGCAGTTTCATTTTATCAATAAACTGTTCAAACTCACTTTCCATCACTTCTTTACGGATATTGATCCTGCCTTCGCAATATCCGTTTCCACAGGTATAGTAATAATAGACTCCACCGTTCCCCCTGCTCGCATAACAGCCTACTTTCCTTCTGCAACCTTCACAGGTAATCATCCCTTTGAGCGGATGAAGTTCTAAATTCTTATCTAAATTAGGAGAACCCACTCTTGTTTTTTTACGGGTTTCTTTTTCCATAATCTTTTCAACAGTTTCCAACGAGATCAACGCCTGCTGATTTCATAAAACAGGTGTATCAATGCCCCGTTCAGGATAATAAATATATCAGGCGTAGAAATATAATTTGTAGTCTTGGAATATCTTTTCTATATAAGATATGTAGAAATTACCTTTGCTGTGATTGGTCTGAAGTCACTTTTCCACCCGAAATTTATGCAGTTGCGATTTACTGAATAACGGACTATGGGCATAGAGTTCCAATCCTTCTTTTATGATGAGTCACTTGATTTCGTCTATATCGTCCGTATAGTTTCCATCTCCCGACCTTTTTCTGATATATCCTAATGGCGGATAGGTAAAAGGTCGCCTTCCTTTTTTTAAGCTGTTGAGTCTGCCGTTCATGGTTCTTCTTAATATTTTTCTGCGTTCCAATCAGGCAATAGCATACTGAATCGTCTGAAGGAATTTTCCTTCATCGGTCTCGGTGTCTCTTTTGTTGTTTACAGTGATGATTTTTACTCAAAGACTTTCAATGCTCTGTTCCAACGTAAATGCTTCGGCAATATCATCTGGTCTTGCAATACGGTCGGCATCAGTCACTACAAAATAGTGGATTTTGGTAAACTTCTTATTTTCCTTTTCCAGAAACCTGATGGCTTCATTCATTGCTTTACGATCCATGAGTTTACCACTCACACCTTCTTCTCTGAAAACCTTTACTACATCAATTTCAAGTCAGGGCTGTTTTTCGCATCGTTCCCTGCAAGCTGTCTCCTGCGATTCTAATCCGTTTCAGTGGGTAACCTGTCCTTCACTGGAGACTCTTACATAAATAACCGCATTGAGCCTGTTGGTTCAAAATCTTTCCTCATCAGTCTTTGGCGTTACAAAATAGCCTGATTGGGTGGTTCTTTTTAGTTTTTTTGTTTTGGTCATGTGCAGAAAGTCTAGTAAAATAAAGTGGTTCGGAAGAATTATACTGATTTTTATTAGAGAATCAATACGAAAAAAGAGAGGAATTTATTCGCTCTCTTTCTCAAAATCTCTGATGATGAGTTTAGCCATAATTTTAAACGAGTAAATCATCAGTTTCACTGTTTCATCAGGAATAATGGTGTCATACTTTTCTCATAGGATTTGTCTCACTTCCTTAATTTCTTCTTCCATATTCATTTGATTTTTGTTTTAAAGGATAAATGTCTTTCAGATTAAGATATAAAGCTAAATCGGATAATTCGCCACCAAGACTTCTGTTTTCCTTCTTACTCTTCAGGTTTTATTGTTGTGGCTTGCCGAGAGTGGTTTGTCAAATGTTTTGACATATCGGTCGTGTTTTTTAGTGTAGCTGTCGAGAACTTCAGATGGAAAATTGGAGAGTAGAAATTTTCCTTTTACTTGGGCTAATGTTTCTAAAAGAATAATAAAATCTTTTTCAGAATAGCTTCAGGAATAGTGTCCCATATTCGTGTTGATATAAGGAGGGTCGCAATAGATAAAAGCATTTTCTGTATCTCTGCTTTTGATTACTTTACAGGCATCATTCTGTTCTATCTGTGTATAACGTATTCTTTTTATCAAATCCTCTCCAAATAAATCTATTTTATTCTGAACATTTAAAGCCGACCTCTTTTCTTTGTCATATCATCGGCTTCATACTTTGTTTAGGAATCATTGATTGGTACACACGTAGAATGCCCAAGCTCTTATAACAGGATCATCTGCAAACAATCGTGGGCAGTCGTAAATAAAATGTGCTTTTCTGTAAAGCTCTCTGCTGTGGAGTGTGGCTTTAATTTTCTTTTCGAGTTCAGGTCATTTGTTTTTCAGAACCTGATAAAAATTGACTACGTTGGAATTGACATCGTTTATAACTTCGCAGGGAGCGGGTTCTTTCGCCCGATAGAGTGAACCACCTCAGAAGAAGGGTTCGATGTATATAGTATGAGAAGGCACTAATCTAAGTAAATCACTGAGCATCATCTGCTTTCCTCAATAGTAACTGATCGGAGTTTTTATGAGTACTTTAGGTTTGCTTTTGCTAGCTTCGTTCGATTTTGTCATTTTGTTTTTGATAATCAGATAAAATATTTTTGAATGCTTACTTGCCAAAGGAAAATGGCTCGTAAATGACAAGCCATTATTTAATATTTGAAACGGCTTAAGTATTCTTCGCCTTTTCGGTTTTTTTGGAAGATGGTTTTTCTTCCGTTTTCTTTTCAGGTAATTGCTTATCCGAAGATTTCGGAGATTCCGAACCTTCAGAATTGGGATTACCTTCGGTTTCCACAGATGGCTGTGTTGCCTTTGTATCCGTTATTGGTTTTTCGGATACTGATCCTTTCACATCCTCATTTTCCACAGTATCTGATTCCATAGAAGTATTCAGGTTTTCCTGAGCAGTTCTTTCAGCAGACACTTTTGAATCAGAAGCAGGTTCACGGATTGAATTGATTTTGGCATCCAGCCATTCCTGTTTCGTAGGAAGCTGTGAAACTTCTTTGCTCCATCGGCTCATGACATAGGAAATAATCCTGTAATCATCGCCTATAAGAAGCAAAATTTCCTCGTTTTCCATTTCCACAAGATTGTACTGCGATACATTTCCATTAAAATTGTGGGTAACAATTTCAATGAGTTCCTTACGGGTAAAGAACTTTACCATTTCGGGAGTAATGGTCTGGAACTGCTGTTCCGACTTACTGCGGTCTTTCAGCACTGTTGAGAATATTTTCAACAGGGAGGTTTGTGCCGTTGCTTCGGCTTTGTTTTCTTTCATACGGGTAGAATTTTAATTGTTAGACATTCGATTTTTTGTTTTCTTTTTTTGTTTTTGAGTTTTGTTGCGAATCTATTTCTCCTGTTCATAAGAGAATATAAACTTCGGATTTTCTACTTCGTAGATTTCCGTGGCATTCTTCTCACTCACCCATAAGTCATACGCTTTGTAAGGCTTTAGCAACAAATGGGTGACGATGCGTCCTTCCGTCTCTACGAGATGACATTGGGGTAATTGTTTTTCTTTCTCATAGCCTTCAGGATCGGTTCTTGAATAATTGATAATTTTCACTTTCTTTTCAGATATTTTCTCATATTCAACCGTCCATACAGCGTCAATCAGTCTTTTGGTGGCTTTCATACTTTTCATTGATAAAGTTGATTCAGGTAAGTTTTCCCATGAAACGACCTCCAATGTAAAGCAAGTATGAATGGTCGCATGAGACCAGTGCCATCCTAGCACAGTGTCTTGGGATGCAATTCTTCTGATCTTATGCTCTTCGATACTGCCATCACCTCTTTTGCATTTTGCAATAACAACTGTTTCCAGTTCGGGTAGTTTTTCTGTTTCCATTGATTTCCTGTTTTGCTTTTTTTTCTACTTATTTTAATTCACGCAAACCACCATAAAGCGTTCTCCTTCAACAAAGGAATTGTTTTCAGACAGTTTTCCGCTTCGGATAAGAGATCGTCTCACCTGATCAGCCTTTGTATAACTTTGATAAAAGGATTTCGGCTGAAAATAAACGATATCCATACCGCAGGTTTTGTGTACGATGATAAACACGGTAAGAATAAATACACAATGATCCTGCCTGTTCATATCATGATCGTATAAACGATGACAAACTCAGTGGCATTTTCATTGGGAATAATCTGTAGGATTTCCCTTTCCTGATCGAAAAGACTTCCCAATTCCATATTCACAAACTCTTCAAAGCTTGGAAGAGCTTCTTGATCTTTATAGCTATCATAATGCTTTCTCCTGTTAAGGATCATTACCTGTGGCAGTGATTTTTTTTTTTCCATTTTGTTTTTGATTTTTTTACTGTTGTTTTTCGGGTTTCACTCTGTACGTTTTTTTAACGATACAGTTGTTTTCAGTAATAGATTCTTCATTTTCTATTAATGAATTCCTGATTTCCACGGCTTCTGCTTCGGTAAGATAATAGGGTTTGGGATGAATGTAGATCCAGTCAAATTCCCCATCACTTTCTGCAAGAGCAATCACATAGACTTCCTCAAGTGTTGCTTGGTTGCTTTCTGTGTCCATACCGTTTATTTCTGCCATAGCTTTTCTGATTCAGTAAAACCTATCCATCCGTTGTCTGCATCAAAGCCTCTGCAACCGAGTTCATGACGGATAATTTTATCCAAAGGAACTTGATACTTCAAAATAAATTTGAGCAGCTCGCCTTCCATTACCGAGAACTTTCCAAGGATATTTTCCCAATGCTCTAACATTTCGGGATCGCCTGCAATTCCTTTCAGATCGCCAAACGTCCAATGCTGGTAATTTTCGGGAAGCGAGTAATACTGATGCGTAATTTCCATTTCTTCGGCAGTTTGCAGATCGGCAACGGCATAATTATCCTCCGGTCCGTCAAACACCACAAAGTGTTTTGGGATATTTCTGTGTTCAAACTCAAGCCATAACGCCCTATCTCTGGCTTTATCCAGATTGCTGTAAAATTCTAATACGGATTGTTTCATTTTGATTTTTGTTTTGAAATAAAATAAAAGTTACAGGGTCATGATTTTGAGTTCGTTCTCAGCGATTCCACCCTCAGAAAAGAATTCTGCCAGTTCTTCCTGTGCTTCCCATTCAGTTTTGTGATACTTGGAGAAAGGAGGCGTGATATACTTGTCTTCTTCCAAAGTATCCGAAGTGAATAGGGCATACAGCGGTTTTTCCGTTCCTGCTTTTTCACTCAACGCTTTAAAATTGCTGTGGTCATACTCATCCCAATCCGCCAAAATTTTGGTCATAAGGTAGTGGGTTTCGAGTTGGAGCTGACAAAGCACATCGTAGACTTTCTGCGGAGTGATTTTCTCTTCCAGTTCTTTCTTCCATCTCTCAATGGAATACGAAAGGATATGAATATCATCTCCTATGGCTTCAAGTAAATCTTGTTTATCCATCGTTTCCAAGTCGTAGTGTTCAGGTACTTTATCCAAGTACAGCCACTTCAAAATGTTTTGAAGTTCTTCTTTGCTTAAGATACTGCCGAATACAGGACTGAGGTTTTCCACTTTGTCTCTTTCGATTCTTTGCTGGAGCATTTTCATAAAGCATTGCACCAAAAGGCGGTTTTTGTTTTTGTTCATTGTTTTTTAGATTTTAGAGGTTAGACACTAGATTGCACACATTAGAAATGAGAGCTTAAAGCATATTGCTTACTGCTTACTACATTGAGCATTGAAGTAAAAACTCGTTTTCATCGGGAAGATCATCCAAAGGAAATGATGCAATGATTTTGACAGGATAATAATCGTTTTCTCCGTCATAAAGCGGAAAGAAACGGTCTTCTTCTGAAATCCCGGCGGTATTAAAACCTTTGTAGACTTCAAACGAATTTTTATCATAATCAATCACATATGCCCATTCGCAGAACAGGCTGTCGGAAGCAAAATCGTAAGCATCGGTGGTTGTCAGTTCATCGAGATGACTAAACTCCAGCAAGACTTCTAGGATTTGTCCTTCTCTTAATCTTCCGTAGCGTTCACGGTAACGAAAGGGATACTTTTCTTTGAATTTGTCTTTCTGCCTTGAATTAAGAATCCCATTGGTACAGCCGATAGATTCCAGAAACTCGTCCTGTTGCTTTTGGTCTTGTTCATTCCAAAGGCGTACTTTCGGAAGAATTTCTTTTAATTTTTCGGTATTCTCAGGATTGCTAAAGAATTTGAGCAGTTTGAGACCGAGCGAATCAGGTTGCCCATCAAATTGTCCATAACAGGCAACTTTCACTTCTTGGTTGTGAACTACAACCGTCAAATTTCTTGTTCCCATTAGTCTTCTTCGTTTTTTGAGTTAGAATTGTCTTCAGGTAAACAATACTCTGAGATGGTTGCAATCGCATGATTGTAGTCGTGCTTTTTGGCTTCTTCGAGGACGGCATCAATGTCCTGTTGCGCCCACTTCTCACGTCTTGCCTGTCTGGAGAAAGCTCCAAAGATGGCGAAGATGTTGCTGTCAATAGTCGTCAAGTCCAGATTGACGGTTTTGTTGATTTTGTTTTCCATTTTGTTTTTGTTTTAGGGTTAATAAATAATTGATGTCGGTAAATGGACGGCAGTTGACGAGTATCAACCACTTTCCTGTGCAGCTGATTCTTGAACCATAGGTCAGGAGATTCCCTTCTCATGGTCTCGCATCTTCTGATAACAGGTGTCCATCTTCCGACTTTTGTTTTGTTTGACTTTTTTGTTTTAAGTGATTTGGTATGTTTGCCGGCGGTGGTGCTTGTATGGATTTTTGTTTCAGAAGCAAGCAAAAGTGACGAAGTTTGACTTTACTTCTTTTTATTTTAGAGATGAGAAAAAATAATGACGGAAAAGGGATAAATGATGATATTGTTGCATCCGAAATAAGAGCAGTTCCCTTGCAGGATTGCGCATTATCGCATTCGCTTTAGAGGTTCCGATAACAGGTTTCAAAAAGGTATCCATAACGGTACGGGTCATCCTATTGACATTTTGGACACGCAGACAAGCGAAAGGACTTGCAATTCGGAACTAAAAAGATATGTACCCCATCCGCTTTATTTCTTTCTTACCTTCCAATAATGAACTTCTTCAACCGTTTGATGGACTTTATCGACAACCGTGTCAGACTCTATTTTTTAGACCCAAGCCCGTTCCTGTTCCTTATCTCATCCAATCGCTAAAGAAAAATGCTTTTGTGACGTGAAAAACAGGATCGGGCAAGAGTGAACTTATGAAGGTTTTGCGGTATTCTCTCCAATACCAATCACACCGTAAGGAGCAGTATACCATGATTTTGCTAGATCCTCATGGAGACGTTTCCTTACAAATCCTCGCATTTAGGCTTAACCTGATGAAGCCAAAACGTGTGTTGTACATCGATCCGCATTGGGAAGAATGAAAAATTCCGTGCATCAATCCGTTCCGACAAAAGGTCACCGATACGAATATGATTGATTTGATGTCGCAACAATTTGCCAAAGCACTTTCCGAAATGATCTCCGAAGCAGGACTTTCAATGCAAATGGAAACTCTGCTCAAACCATGTCTTGCCATAATGTTTAAAAAATGAGAATGCGGATTAGCAGATTTGCAGGTGTTTATGGACGATACTCAAAATGAGAAACGGGTTGAACTCGGAAGACAATCCGATAATCCTGTGTACAGACAATTCTTCCAAACGGCTTTTCTCAACGGAAAATATCACGCCACCAAACTGGCAATCTATACAAGAATTCAGAACCTGCAAAATAATTACAGCTTTTATTTGATGATGAACTGACCTGCTACTGTTGACATCAGAAAAATCATGAACGGCTGAAAAGACGATGGAAAAATTGTGCTTTTCAATCTTTGAAAAGGAAAACTCTGAACCGATGCCAGTAAGGCACTCGGAATATTTATTTCTGCAAGCATTATCAGTATTGCCCTGCAAAGAGCTTTTCAGAAAGAGCAGTATCGTAAACCTTGTTATCTCTTTGTGGATGAGTTTGCTTCTTTTGCCTCTGCGGATTCGTATACGATTATTCTGTCTGAAACGAGAAAATACAAACTCTATCTTATTGCCTTAACCCAAAGTGTTACGCAATTACCATCGGAACTTCAAAACACCATCCTCAATAATGTAAGCGTGAAAATCGTTTGAGCCAACGGTTTTCCTGCCCTGAAAGCACAGGCAAATGATTTGGGAATATCTTCTACAAAACTCCAGTTTCTTGCTCCATTTCACTTCTTCGTAAAAAACAGCCATTACCCCTGAAAGCAGATAAAAAGTCCCGATTATCTTTTGAAACATCCCAAGAGATATTTTATGAATGCCAAACAAATGCAGGAGCTGAAAAAGAAAATGATTGCTGAAAGCGGTTTATATAGGAAGATTGAAAAGATTACACATCAAGATAAATCAGAAAAAGAAATGTCAGAGGCACAGCCTCTAACTAAGGATTTAGTTTTTAATGATTCACAAGGCTATAACAACACAGCTAAACAGCAAAACACAAGAGAGTCCATCGAAAAATTAAAACCTCATTTTCATCTCTAATCGGTCTTGTTATAAGAATACAAGGCGTTTTTTACCGCCTTTTTATTTTTTTATGCCGATTTTTATGAAAACAAGAAGATTGTTTTTCCAAACCCTCTCGCCATCGCAGGAGAAAGTGCTTATTGCTCTGGCGAAATTTAAGTTCCTTACTACGCCTCAACTTCTGAACTTAGGAGTAATGGCGAATTCGGATAATTTGAACAAACAAATTTCAGAACTCAGGTTTTGGAGAAATCCTTCGGTTGCTTCTGTGAAATTCTGAATCCATCCCCAATTTTGAAGGCTTCCGAGTATCCATTCGCTTACCATTCACGGAGCAAAACTATTGAAAGAGCGTTTCTGAACGGAACTATCAGTAAGGTTTCCTCAAAAAAATGCCACCTCATTCTCGGATTATTTTCACAGACTTTCGCTGATTGATATCCATATTTTTTTAGACAGACGAGCAAACCAACAAAATATGGAAATTCTATTTTTTAAAACCTATTTCGATAAAGTATCTACCGGAAGGAAAAAAGGCTTCAGAGCCGAATCTGCTATTCCGGTCTATGGCAATGAATACCTGATTGCCGATGCTGTCTGTATGCTCCAGACTCCCAATAGAAAAGAGCTTTTTGCCATCGAAATGTACAGGTGAGATGATACTCAAAGAGTCCATAAGTCTCTTTTCCACCATTTACAGGCATTGGCAGAGGGACAGCCGAGTAAATTATATGGATTGGGACATGGTTCTCGTGTGTTGTGTATTTTTCAGCATGAAAGCTATAAGAAGATGACAATGAAGAGGTTGCTGGAGGATGAACGTTTTGCCAACGCTCACAAAAACTTCGTTTTTAAAACATTGGATGAATTGAAACAAGAGGTTTTTGAATGATGGGAACTATTTGATGGAGAAAAGGTAGGATTATTTTAGAAAATTTTTGATTTTTAATAAATGATATTTATAATTAGACTTCTATATATGAATTTTTACCCATCATTTTTTTATATTTGTAAATAATAGAAGTGAAATATGAATACAATTAAAACATTTAGGGCTTTAGAGTGGTATACTGAAAATTATGATAATACAAAATTTGAATTTGAAGGAGAAGAATATCATAACAATGAAGTAATAAAAGATACTTATGAATATTTTAATGATACCTCATGGGAAGAGTGGATGCAGTTTATCAACGCTCACCTTAATGAGATGGGACAGAACGGGTTTAAAATTATTAACTTTTATATCAACAAAGGTAACATTATTAAATCAGGATCATTAGGCAGGAGCAAGGAATGGATATTTCACAGAGAATATACTATCACTGTTGTATTTGAATCCAAATAAGTTAAGCATATATACTCAAGAAAAAGAGAGCTATTAAAGCTCTCCATATTTCGATTTATATTTTTCAATTTCTTTATCTTTCTGTTGCATTAACTGTTCCATCAAAGCAATTTTATCCTCATACAACTTTTTTAGCAGTTGAACTTCTTCGCTTCCCATTCCACTGACAATACTTTCAATATTGCTATCACTTACATTATTGAAACTGTTAAAATATCTCTGACCATCAAACTCCTTGATATCTTCGGGTTTCACTTCCAAAACCTCAGCAATCTGAACTAATTTTTCTTTAGAAATTTTTATCTCTCCTTTCTCTAATCTGCTGTAAGCAGATTGAGAAATATCCAATTTTTCTGCCACAAATTCTTGTGTCAGGTTCTTGAGTTCTCGGATATTCTTAATGTTGTTTCCAATCATAACGCATAAATTATGCAAGTTTACTCATATATTATAACCGTACAAAGGTAATAAAATCAACAAGATGTAGGCATATTTGTAGTCATAATTTTGTAGCGAAAATTCAAACTAACTTTAAAAACTATATATGATGTTCAAAACAAAAAATCTATCCGTTTTATTCTTATTAATCTCATTGGCATTTTATGCGCAAACCAGACTTCCCGGAGCTAGCGGAGGAAGTGGCGGTGGCGAAGGCTCTGTTGTAAATCTCAACAAAGAAGTTCAGCTTAAAAAAGATATTAATGATGTTGGACTTACTGTTGCTAACAGATTAATGAATTGTTGCTCAACTTGGGGCGGTAAAAATGTATATTCTCAAGTGGATTATTCGGATGTAAGACAGAATACCACCACAGGTGCTTTTACAGTACCTATGGTTGTTGGATGGTATGGCTCATTAACAGGAACTCATTATTGGATACAAGGTAAATTAATCATCAATTCCAATGGAAGTAAAGAATGGTTGAAAACCAATGATAGTGGAGGATTCAAATCCGGATGTTCGAGAGATTGCTCATTCTGATTTTTAAACCATAAATGAGGGTTGGACAATGTTCAATCCTTTTTTAATTATTTACTATGGAATTAATTGATACTTTGGTCGCATCGGTATTAATACTGATTATGTTTGGTATAGGTGTTTCTCTCAACTGGAAAGACACTGCAAACGTACTGTCATCACCAAAACCTTTGATTGTTGCATTGATATCACAGATGATTTTGTTGCCTGCAATAGCTTTTGCATTGTGTAGTATTATTGATGTTCCTAATTATATTAAAGTAGGAATTGTAATTTTGACAGCAAGTCCGGGAGGAACAACAGCAGGTTTTATTACTTATCTGTTCAAAGGCAATACGGCACTTTCCATCATTCTTACCACTATAAATGCCATTCTTACCATTTTTACGATTCCAATACTGGTCAATTTTGCACTGCAACTTTATTACGGAAGCACCACAGAATTTCATCTTCCTTTTAAAGATACAATGATTGAAATCTTTGTATTGACTGCTATTCCTGCTTCATTAGGAATTCTGTTAAGAACAAGAAATCAAAACTTTGCCGAAAAAATAGGAAAATATGCCAAACCTGTTCTTATTATTTTGTTGGGGTTTGTTTTTCTGCTCAAGTTTTTCGGTGGACAAGGTAAAGCAGGAATAACCAATACAGAAATCATCGAAATCCTTCCGTCCGCATTACTATTAAATATCGTTTGCTTTTCAACAGGTTTTTTAATGGCAAAATTATTCAGACTCGGAGCTAAAAATGAAATTAGTATTTCTGTTGAAAGTGCGGTTCACAATACCACTATGGCTTTTCTGATTTCGGGAACTTTACTTCACAACGAGCAGTTCGGAAAAGTGTCACTGGTTTATGCCATGTTTTCATTCTGGACAGCCTTGCTATTTTGTTTCATCATTTCAAAACTGCAACAGAATGACAATACCACACGGTCTTGAATAACATCAGCAATTCTTACAATTAAAAAATACCAACATCTATGAAGTCATTTCTTATTTTTACTTTACTCATTCCAATAACTTATTTCCACGCACAACTCAATCAACCGCAAAATTTGAAAGATTTTGTTTTGCAGGGAAAGGTGAAATTAATTGAGGAAAACTACGTTGCCAAAAAGAAAAAAAATAGAGAAACCACTACCTTGGAGTTCAGTCCGGTAGGAAAAATTTTGAAAAAAGAAGAAATTAGTAAAGACAGAAAATCCAGCACTATTCTTTCGTATGATTCACAGAACAGACAGGAAAAAGTGTGGTTTCGGAATTTTGATAAAAGTAAACTCGTTCTTGAAAGTATCATGACATTCAGATACAGGAACGATTCAGTTTTTGTAAGTACGGACATTACTGATAATGGTAAAAAATCCAACAAATCTTTTACAGCTATTCTGAAAGACGGACTTCTTTTAAAATATTTCGGAGAAAAGAATGGGGAAAGAAGGGTAACCGAGTTTGTGTATGATGATCATAATAATGTGCTTTCGCAGACCAACTACAGAGACGGAGAAAAAAGCAGAAGGTATGAATTTACCTATAACTACGATGAAAACGGAAGTATACTTTCACAAACAGATGTTAACGAAAACACAACCATTGAGTTTTTCCCTAATGGACTGAGAAAATCAGAGAACGAATTTACTTACCAATATACTTATGATTCATTGGGTAATTGGATACGGAAAATGGTATTCAAAAACGGAAAAAAATATTCGGAAAATACGAGGAGGATTACTTATTTTGATGAAAAATAAGTTTTTTTAATAATTAAAAAGCAGATTATGCTTTCACATAATCCGCCAAATTGTTTAAAATATTTCAAGCCAATGCTGAATAATACAAGTATTGTCCGAATTGGAAAATATCGGTGATGCTTCTTGATTTATCAAATCAAAAATCATTGATGGCATCTTCAATCCACCATTGAAACTTTGGTGCTTTTTCCCATAAATCAGAATTGTAAATATCCACTTGTGAGTCAGCCCATTCACTTGCAAGATCGCAGTAATAATGTCCGTTATCTGTTTGGTCGTTTCGGTAGTCACCCTCCACGATATTGATGTTATAGGACTGAATGAAATCTTGAGCATATTCCAACAATTGTGAATGAGAATACACATCATAAAAGTCGCTGTCAAACGCTAATTGTTCAAGGAAGTTTTCAATTGATTTTTCGAAGTAAGTCATGTGCATTATACGTAAGAAATAAAAATAATACACTGTCAAAAAATGAATGGCAGATAAGTGGAAAATCAATACAAAATTCTTTCTCCCTGCCTGTTTGTATTGAATTTATACGAGCCATTCATAGACAAAGTGTACAATTATTTGGTTTCTTACAATACACCCTGACTTTACAAAATCCTGAAAATTTTCGTTAGCGTTTCAGCGACCTGTGATGTTATTTCACAATTGGGAATGCTCAAAATCAGTCCGTGACAAAAAATGGTGGTGACGAAAAACCAAAACAACGGACAAACCTGCAAGTGAAGGCTGACTTGGGATATTTATCTGTTTTGGGAAAAGCAGACTGAAAGATGCTAAAATGAGAGGTTTGGAAGAGAGGTTTGGAAACAATACCAATATTATTCAGTGTTTGGTTAAATGTTATTTTATATTTGCCATTCGGGATAAATATCATTTTCTACAATTTGAAATAAAACTCTTCTAAATTCAATAGGGGCATCCATTTTCCTATTATCAAAAATATTTTGCATTAATTGTGCAGTTTCTTTTGCTTCTTGTTTTAATTGCGGATGCCCCAAAGCAATTTCAAAACGATTCCAATCCTTTCTATTAAATTTGTAAAATTTATATTCTTTGTTCCAACATTCTAAAATTTCTTTACATATATAATAAATTTTTTTAGGAGAGCTAAAATAGTATGGCAATAAATTTGTAAGGGCTATTTTGTCTGATTGTTTCCAGTTCTCAATGATATTTTCTGCTTCTTTTTTCCACTCTTCAAAATGACCGAGTGCTATTGTGAAAATAGCTTGATAATTTTCCATAAATTGTTTACTATTTTTATTTGAAGTATATTCATTAACAATTTCGTTTGCTACTGAAGGTATTTTGTGTTCTTTAATCATATAGTCTAAGCACATAATTACGAGTCTATAGTCATATTGTTTCCAGCAATCTTGTAAAATTTTATTACAAAAATTCTTCTTTTTTTCAACATCAGCAACAATAAAACAATCATATACTTGAGAATAGTTTTGTTTATCAAGGGCAGTGTTTTTGTAATTATTAGATTCTAAATATTTATCTAAAATACTTCCTCGTATATCGGGAGAACTATTAAAGAGATAGATTCGGAATAATGAAGTTTGTATATAAGTAGTATGCAAATTATAAGAAATAAATATGAATAATTGTGATACTTGTTGAGAAATATTTTTATCTTCACATACAGTTAAAAGTCTTAAAATAGAATTATGAGAAAGGTTTTCCCATATTTTTGTTCGAAAAAGCATCAATGAAAATTCTTTTAAGAATTGTATTTCTGCATATAGAATAAATTCGTCTAGTAAATTTGTGTCATAGTACATCCAAGTATGATCTTTTAAAATTCTATTAGAAATATCTTGTTTTATTTTAAACGGAGCATAGGTAAAACATTCTGTAATTATGCCTCTATTATATTCATACTTTTTAATATCTAAGAAAAGGGATGAAAACTTTATCTTTATTTTATCTGAAACCGACATGAAACAAAATCTTAATATAAAAGAATCTTTATTCTCAATATTTTCTAATACTTTAACGATAAAAAATTCTTGTATTACTTTATCTCTCAAAAATGATATGAAAGATATAAGTTTACCCGCTTGGAGCTTTTTCCAATTATTGCCGTATATTATTTTGTTTTGAAATCGGCTTTTTATAAAGTTTTCTTGAGTATTAATATAATGAGAAAAATAAGGAATTAAATTTTCTATCTCTCCATCCAATTTTGTGTGCAAAAATCTGTTTTTAAGAATGTGAGAGACGTAATTCAAGCATTCGTTCTTTATACTTACAGAAAATTTGTTGTTTTCATCAGAAACAACCATTCTTGCAAATAAATCTCTAGTTTCGATATCATGTGTATTATTTAATAAGCATATAATAAATTCGTCACTAAAATTTTGCAGATTAGAGATATTAAGGATTTCATGAATCTGGTCATGAATTAATACTTCTCCTTTTACTTGTCTAAAATATTCCCGCCAAAAAAAAGTAGAATATCTTGAAAAAATCTTTTTTTTCCAAAACAGTTGTGCCAACTCAACCATCGTGGCATCATCCAAATGGAGTTCTCCCAAATTATATAAATAATGAGGTTGTGAATTACCTTTCTCAATTAAAATTTTAATATAATCAAGAATTTCATTCTTATCAATAAAAATATCTCTTTCTTTATTGATTAAAGTTGATAGGTATCTAGATGCAGAGTAATCATCTCCTTTTTCAGTAATCACTTTCAAAAAATCAAGTTTAATTTCAATATCAAAATCCTGCCATTCTTCAATAATAATATTTTTAAAGCCTAATTCTGCAAAAATATCATGGTTAAATTGTATGAGGTCATAAGCATTAAAATCTTGGTTGCTATGATTTTTGTTGATATATAATTTTAACCTGTCAAGGATTTTGTCACTTGTGCTAAATCTACGGAATTTATCAAAAATTTGATTATTATTCTTTTCATTATAAAAATCTGCAATTTTCAGGAATGTTTCATAATTAATAGATACCTTATACTTAGTATAAACAAAACTTAAATAATAGATAGCTTTAGCAAGTCCCTTATATTTCTTTTCAATAAATCTCAGATCACTTTCAATAATTCTCTGAAATACCTGCTGTGGTTCAGCAAGATTTAATGCAGTATTGTTAAACTCTTTCTGATCTATATGAGCCAAGATAAAAAGCAATAAGAAAAGAGAAGATTTATAATTTTTATCATTTTTTTTATTAAATAATTTTTCTGAAGCCAATTTCCAATTGGGATGTTTTTCAACAATTTTTTCAATGATTTCTTTATTGTCATCTGAAGATAAATGTAATTCAAAGTCGTTATTTCTATGTTCTGTATATGATCTTTTGATACTTCTATCTCCAATTACAAATCTTATATTATTAATATTTTTTGCTTTTTTAAGAATGTCAATTCCCGACTGTTCATTTTCCTTTGTAAAAACCCTATACCAATCCTCAATGATAATCACAAACTTTTGTTTTTCATTGTTTTCTACTTCACTTTTAATGGCAGAAAATCCTTTTTCTACAAACTCTTCAATGCCACTATCTTCAACCCAAACAATATGAATTGATTCTTTATGAAGGTCAACCGCTGTTCTTCGGAGAACCGTTGATTTACCAGAGCCACCTGAACCACAGATGATTGCGGTTACTTTCTCGTGTTTCTCTTCAATAAAGCTATCTATGATAATATTTTTTAATGTCTCATATCCATTTCTAATAACATCATATTCGTGTATAATGCCGTACCATTGACAAAAATAAGTTTGCTTTGCTCCATAAAATTCAGCTTCTGTAAAATGCTTACCTGCTTTTACCTTTTCAATAAACTCCTCATCAATTATCGTAGCTCCAGCAATTTCCAATCTTTGTCCTGAAACATAATAATCTCCTTCCTTCGGAGAAAAAACATCGTCTAAAAACGACACGTCTATATTTTCCTGCTCTAAAAAATCTCTTTCAAAACACCTGAAAAACAATCGGTATCTTCCAAAATAAAAACTGTAAAATTCTCTAATTCTGGGTTCATCAAGTAATCCATCATTAATATGATCTTTAATTCTTCTTTCCGAATACATCATCTTGTCAAGTTTTGTTTCTTCGGTTTCTGCTTCTGCCATAAAACATTGTAACTGTGAAGATCTTATCAGTCGATTGATACTTTCCTTAACTGTAGCATCTGATTTTCCATAACAGGTTTTCAGTATTTTCATTTTACTTTCTACGAACTCGGTAATCGTCCTTGCTTCTTCTGCAAGAATTTTCGCTTCTTTTTCAGAAATTTCTTTTATACGCTGATTAAGATATTGTAATTCTTCGTCCTGTTTCTTTGGTAAATCTTCTTCTTGCATGGATGATCTGTGTTTTTAAAATGTTGGATTTGATAAAATTACAATTTTTCTTATGATCTAAAAAATCCCTTTAATATAAGGGATTTTGTTTCTTTCAGATTGTTTTATTTTTTCTCTTTGCCAAGCGAAGGATAAACCTCAAGAAAAAATGATAACGGGCTTTTATTTTCATCATCTTCCGAATCATACGGATCAGGATGATAGATAAAAGCACCTTCTGACCCATGAATAAAAGATGCAAAACCACTTTCATTATATTTGTAGGGAATCCATAGTTCCCGACCTGTCAATTGGTAGAGGCACATCATGATATCTTTTATCTTTTTTTTATTGTTGGGATCATCTATAAAATCGATATTGATATGAACATCCATTCATAACTGATCTGCCACCGACTGCATCAGTTTAAAATGAAACGCATTACTCTGTTCTATAGATTCAAATGCTTTAGCATCTGATAATTCTAAAGCCTTAGTATATGCAGGATTGTTCTTCAAACTCTTAAAGGATTTTCCCTTGCTGAAATCTTCGGGATCGTTGCTCATATCTCTCATTTTGAAGGAATATCTTTCAATATTATTTTTTATGTTAGTAAACATAATCCCGTTAATATTGTGAATCATAACCCCATGTTTATTGATTCTGTTACTATAATTAAGTCCCATAAATTTTTCATAAAATGCGAGACCTTCGTCCGAAGAAAAATCAACACGGCTTTTAAATTCCTTTACTGCATAATGCTCGATATTTTTATCCACTCCTTCATGCAAAAATTTGGGATCATATCCTTTAATGCGTGATCTTACATAGTTTTTTATTTTCGCAAGTGATACATATCATTTATCTCTTACATAAAGAACATGGTCTTCCTGTCTCATGTTTGCAGGATTTGAAGCCGTATCAAACTTCATCCAAGCGGGATACTGACCTTTGTATTTCATCATAATCCCATCGAAAAAATCTTTATGCTCCTGCATAAATTCAAGGAAATCCCTTCATTCCTGTGGAGTGAGTGTTTCTGTTTCATCATCCAGTTTGCGGACAATTTCTCTGATATTACTGTTTGATGCAAGGTGTTCTATTAGTTTTTTTCCGAAATCACTTTGCAGGGCATCATAAGGCTTGGTAATAACACACTGCTTGATTTCTTTATCCAAATTGATGGAATTAGGAGTTTTTGACATGATCAAATTGTATGAAATAAATGACCTGATGAAGATAATTGTAGTCAATTTTATCGATTTGTCAAGTAAATTGGATACAAAATATCCCTCAAAATACTGTTTTTAACAACCAAAACACATCGAATTTAGAGGTGAAAAAACATTTTTTTTAAGGAAATTTAACTTTTTTGCAAAAAAAATGTGGAAATTTTGAATCCTTTATGGGTCGTACTTGGATTTCTAAATTTCCAAAAGACCATTCAAAATTTCCAAAGAATCACTCAAAGTTTCCAAAAAAACGCTCAAAATTTCCAACATAATAAACTGTAAATCAATTAGTTATGCTTGTTTTGTGTTGTTTTTTTCTTTTACATTTGGAGCAGAAATAACAAGGAAAAATTTCTAAAAAATCTAAAAATTAAAACCCAATGAATTTGAAAGTACAATCCCAACAAGTACAACCCAAAACGGTTCAGGAGCTTAACTCCATCACGAACCAACGACACGTTAGCTTCAACTATCTGTTGAAGGAGAATTTCACTAAAAAGTCTAATCCAATTAAAAAATAAATTATGGAAACAAAAAATCAAAACATCGTAAAACCTAGCAAAGGCAAATTAGAGGTCATTAAGAAAGACCTTACAGAAAAGATAAACGATAGCACCGAAGATTTGTTTCGTTTGGTTACATTCTGGAGTTGGTGGATGACGCTCCGCTCCAGCCAGTCGATACTCAAAATATTACATCAATCACGAGCTGTGCTTTTAGGTAAACTTGAATTTTTAAGACAAGATTTTGAAAAAAATGTGGTGTTGTTTAAGCAGCTATCTCAAAATTTCATGCGACTGACCTCGGTTGCAGGAGAAGATAAGATGTTGGACATTCAAGCTGAACAACAGGAAGTTATCGCTAAGAGCAATCTTGGACGCACCTATTCGGCACATGCTCATGATTACATTACAGGAAATTATACTAAAGCCAAATTCCTGCAAAGTGATTCAGAAATTAACTTTAGCGAAGCTGAAAGCATCAAGTCTGATAATTATTTACAAGCCGTCAAAAATCTAGACTTGGAAGTAAAGACTTATCCTGCAAAACCTGAACTGGAGTTCTCCGAGCTTACCGCATTACAAACGCAAGCCGTAGCTTCAGAAGTTCCACAGGAACAAGCCTTAGTTGATAAAAGTAACGAGCGAACGCCAATGCGTTCACAGCCTAAACAGGTTATTTATACCATGGTAGGCGATGCTCCCGATTATTATACCGCTGAGGAACAATTTGAAGAGGCGATGTACGCCTCGGGAGAAAATTATGCATCCCAATACACCAATCCTTCTAAAGAAAATGCCGACTCAGTGAAGTTATCTACCACTTCTAAAGAGGTTTTGAAACAACCCACGTACAACCAAAATATTTTGGGACACATAGGCTTGGATAAAGTGGTTTGGGTAGCGTTTGTGTATTTCATCGCTATCGCAGGGGAAGTTTTAATTTTTGCCTCCATCTTTGGGTTGGTGTTTAATTTTAGTCCGATAAAAAGTATGGTGACGGGTCTCGCACCTTTGCTTTTATCTTTCGGAATTGGAATCGCTTTATTCGGGACAATTTTAAACTTTATCAAAAATAACAATTCCATCATCAAAAAGCTCTTTTCATCGAGGTTTATGGCAATTGCGATGATTATAGCACTGCTTTATGCAGCTGCCATGGGTCTTCTTTATAAGAATACGATTGATAAAGATGATATATTAGGTCAAATGACGATACAGAAGCAGGAACTATACGAGTACAACCCTGAGATTATTGATGAAGACATGACCGCAGAAGAACGTGAAACTAAAATAAAAGAGAAGGGTGATAAAATCGGAGAGACCAATGCCAAACTCGTAGAACTTCAGGAAGGACCGATGGCAACTGTCGCCAAGCTCACGATAGCTTTTAGCTCGCTTATCTTCCTTTTATTTTCAGGGATAACCTTTGGGGTATTCATCCTATTCCTTTCAAGCTACAAGCTCCAAAAAGCCATAAATAGGATTGAAAACAGACTTCCTAACATTGAGGCGGAATTTTATGCTCAAAAAAATGTAATCTCAGAGGTAGACAACCTTTCTCACAGAATTTTAAGGCTTCTTGGTCAGAAGAGATTCGTTGAAAAGCTCCTTGTAAGCGATGAAACCAAAGAAATTTTGTACACGCCACCTGCCAAAGAAGAACCTAAACCCACTTTCTCCTCCAACGGCAAATACCATCATTCAGAACACTTTAATACTAACCTTTAATATTTATTTATCATGAAAAAGATTTCAACTTTAATCGCAACCGTATTATTGATCCTTAGCCTTACCTCTTGTCACAAAGAGGTAACGGAAAACACCACACCTAAACATTTAATTATTTTAATGAAAGATAAGTCCGCTTCAGTCTCAGAAAAAGATACAGAAAAGGAAACCAAACATCTGAAAAGCTACCTCGCACAGTATATGGCAGAAAATACGGATGTCGTTGTGATGGATATCAATTCCAACTCCAACAGCCGTACGAACGCTAAATGGTTCTACTACAAAGCCCCTAAACGTCAGGTTTCCAACCGAAATAAAACCAAAAAGCAGGAAGAATTGGACGAAGTGATGTATCAGGAAAAAGTCCACAAAACTTTGGAGGCTACCCAAAAGAAGATCATTAAAGCGATGTTTGCCGAAGCATCTCCAAGCAATGAAACCGCCATCGTGGAGCTTGTAATTCCTATTTCCGAAATGCTGAAAAATTACGATAAAGCCTCCGTTTTGGTGTACTCAGACTTCATTCAGGAATCAGGCTTCCGCAATTTTACAAAAGGACAGTGGGCAATGCCTAGTAAGTCGTATGCAGTAGATGTAGCCACTAAAGACTTTGAACGTCTGCAACAACAGGGTTCTGAAATTGACCTTAGTAAAATCAGCTTTGTGGATGTGGTTACTCCCAACAACCCGCAGAACGAAAAATATTACGTGAATATGCCTTTCTATTGGGATGAGATCTTCCGATTAGGAAAATACAGTGGAAACATTGACTGGAAAAAACTGTAGTCATGGAAAACTTCCGCACATATTTACAAAGCAAAGGTTTATCGCATCTTCAAGGTGCGGAACGTAAAAAGATATACGCAGAGTATAAACGTGAATATGTGCGGAATTTCATGAAGCAAAAACGCAGTAAACATCAGGTTATTGAACTATTCCTCACAGAAAAAGACTACGAACGGCTAACCAAAACAGCCCTGCACCAAGGGCTGTCCCGTTCGGGGTTCTGTCAGCAATTGGTACTCAGCAATATTTCAGATACCGTGTGGATTCCCAATCAACAACTTATTTCCGAACTCCAAATATCTATCCGCAAAATCGGAAACAATATCAACCAACTTACAAAACTGGCAAATTCCCAAAAAGAATTAACGCCACAGTTGTGGGAAGAGGCGTATCAAAAGCTCTGTCAATTGGAGGAGTTAATTAAAAAAAATTTGAGCCACCCCGAATTGTTTGTGAAAACCTAAACAAATGTCTCATGCTTAACCCCATCAAATTTTGTTTTCATGCTTATCAAAATTCTTTCAAGAAAAAATAAGTCGTTCCGAAGTTTGATCGGTTATATAGACAGAGAAGCGGAAGGACAGGAATTGTACTGGAACGTGGCTCAAAATTCTACACCTGAAATTTTGGAAAAGGAGTTTTTAGAAAATGATGAGTACAGAAGCTCGCAAGCCAAAAACAGGATGTATCATCATATTTTGAGTTTTTCTGCCAAAGACAAAGCAGTGATTACTCCCGAATTGTTGGAAAATGTAGCACAGGAATACATTGTAAAAGCAAACCTCGAAAATCATTTGGTATATGGCAGAGTTCATTCGGATACTGAGCATTATCATTGGCATTTGCTATCATCTCAAAATGCCTACCATAGTACAAAGGGATTCAGGTTATCGAAGGTGGAACTTAAAAACCTTCAAGTACAAATGGAAGAATTTACAAGGTTGCAATATCCCGAAATCAAATACAGCTATGCCTACAGCGGAAAACGAAACCTGACGTTGGGACTGGCTACTTCCAAAGTAACGATGAAACTTACGGAACAGGAATTTCGGATGCGTAAATCCGAGCGTAGCACCGAAAAACAAACAGTTATTGAGTATCTGATAAACCTTGCCTCTCAAGTACAGTCTCCAAATGAGTTTGAAAAAGCCATTCAGCAGGATTCACGTTATGGTTTTTATACCTACAGAGATAAAATTCACGGCATTATGGACAGGCAAAACGGTAAAAAATACAGGCTTAGTACGCTGTTTCAAACCAAAGACCTTACAGCAATTTACCGTCAACTGAAATCCAAACACAAAGAATTGGAAAACCAACGAGAAAATCAACAAAATAAAGAACGCTAAAACCAATAAAAAAGAACCTTAAAAAACCAACATCATGGACGAAATATGGAAATTAATATCGGGCGAAAAAGAGCAACAATATGAAACCCTGCATGGAAGCAGTCGTTTTATGACCAAAAGAGAGGAACAGGATATTCTTTCCCGTTGGAACAAAGGGGTCGTGGTAGACGGTAAAAGAAGGATTTCAAGAACAAAAACCATCCATACACTCATTTTAGCTTCCACAGGTGGGGGTAAATCGGTTTGGATTTCTGCTAATCTGCTAAAACCCAAGGGTGACAGCTATATTGTAACCGACACGTCTGGAGAACTCTTTAAACTCACTTCAAAATATTTGGAGAAAAAAGGCTATACGATTTTACATTTCAATCTCTCACAGGACGGAGCAAAAGGACTGCATTATAACCCGCTTGCGTTCCTGAAAACCGATAGTGATATTCAACGCTTCTCTAAAGTGCTGTTACAGGCACAGGGATTAGATAAAGGAAACGATCCGTTTTGGCAGATTTCTACCGAGCAGTTATTCTTTGTACTGATTAAAGCGGTTCTGAAAATGCCATCCGAACAACAAAATTTACAAACACTTTATCATTTGGTAGATTTATGTACGGCAGATATTGAACAGGCAGAAGGGGTTCTCACGTCTTCGATGGACGATGAACTCTATCTCAAATTTTCCGCTTTCAAAAATTACAGTGAAAAATTAAGAACCTCTGTATTGGCTACGGCATCTGCGGTGCTGAGTCCGTTGAATGATTCTTTTTTGCAGGAACTTACTTCCCAAAATGATTTGGATATTTCGCTCCTCCGAAAGCAAAAAACCATTCTCTATATCCAAAACAGCGAACGGGATTTATCACATACCGCTTTCCTCAGAAACCTGCTTTTAAAAGATATTTTCTACAATCTGCTTGCTCCACGAGGTAAAAATGAAAAAAGAGTTTTTGCATTTTTGGACGAATTTAGCAATGTTTACGTCCCAGACTTCACAACACTCATCACGGTTTCAAGAAAATACGATTTGAGTTTAATATGCGCTATCCAAGATTTGCAACAACTCAAACAGAATTATCCCAATGCAGAAGGAACCATTCTCTCGAACTTTCAAATGAAAATTGTGTTGCCTGGATTGAATTCGGAATCAGCGGAACAGATTTCAAGATTATTAGGAATGGCAACGGTTACCAGTGAATCAAACGAAACCAAAAAAAGCAGTTTGACTGCTCGCAGGTTACTCACTGCGGATGAAATACGTACGCTTTCTTCGGATGAAGGGATTATGATTTTTTCCAATAAACTTCCCATACGGCTCAAAATGAAACCGTGGTACAAGAGCTTTTGGCTTCGCTTACGATTGGGAATGTATTAAGGCAATTAGCAATTAGCAATTAGCAATTAGCAAAACTAAAGACTATCAACTGACAACCAAAAACCATCAACTATCAACCAAAAACTGCAAAAATGAAACTTTCTGAACAACTCATCCATCTACTAATCTTATCAGGAATACTGATTTTGATCTACCTGATCATCTGTAAACTGCTCAAACCGCTTGGGGTTTTACCCAAAGCATTGGCAGAAGCACTGGAACAACTCCTGATTATGGTCTTTGAAATGATCGCAAAGCTCGTACACTATATAGTAGTGTTTATTAAAAGTACCGTTCCGGTTATTTTTGAACACCTCCTGAAGCTCGTTATCGCTCTGTTTTTGTTTCTGATTCGGGGATTTACGTGGTTGATTAAAGGGATTGTATCCCTGTTAAACCGCCTGTTCCACCTGACTCAAAATTAAGCCAAAAATATGCTTAAATATCTCACATTCAGGGACTTTCTTGGAGGTTATGTCGAAAGGTTTGCTTAACATTGCATGTGTCAGATTATGAGGCGATTAACCTAATAAATAACATAAAAATAACATGGAAACACTTGTATTATCCAAAAAAAATACGCATCAGCGGGAACTCAGAGGACTACCCGAAATATTCCAGTCTTTTGAGACGGGAATACGGAGTTCCAAAGCCGTTGATCCCAAAAGGTACTTGGAAAAAATCGGATTGGATTATAACGAACTCCGCATCGGCTTCAACTCGGGACAGCTCCACCACCGACAGCCACAGGAACTGAAAAACCGTTATGAACATTTGGGACTTCTGACCAAAAGCGATGCCAACGTTCGGGAAGAAAATATGACTGCTTATACCGTATTCGGACGCAAAGGAATTATTTTCCCGCTTTTCAATGAGCAAAATGTGATCGTTAATTTTTTTGCTATCCGCTTTAAAATGGCAATCCCACAGGAAGACTACCTCAATGACTGTGGCGTGTATCCCTGCTATCCGCATCCCAGCACGAAAAAACTGTTCATCGTTCCTACGATATTGGACGGGGCAAGCCTTCTGCAAAGCAAGGCACTCGAAAATAAGGAAGCGGTTTTGGCTCTGCACAACGGAAAAATGCTTCCCCAACATAGAGAGGCGATTGAAAGTTTAGAACATTTAGAAGAAATTATTGTGATAAAAAGATAGCAACAATACAAACCATACAAACAATGGAAACCATACAGCAACTGGTACAACAGATAAAACCCAATATTCCCATCAGGGAACTACAGCTTCCCGATGGAGACAGCCTCAATGAGATGTGGCTCAAGTACGGTACGGAAGGAATATCGGAATTTCTAAAAAGCGATGCCCCTTCTGAAAAACCTTTGGAGGGATTAAAAATGATCAATGACTACAAACTCAGCTTTGAAGGCAAAGCAGGCACGTATCTCGTTATCGGAAAACTGTCGATGGAGATGCAGAACATGAAAGTGTCCTTACAAATCATCGACCGTATAACCCAACGAAAGCACCGTCTGAAAATAGACCTTTTTGAATTTGCCCACGTGCAGTTCCAATGTAAGGAACTATCGGAAAAGCAGAACTTGGATTACAATACGCTCGAAGCGGACTTAATTCGCTTGACGGATTTACTTGAAGTCTACCGAGAAGAATTATTTGAAGCGGAAGTGAATCCCATCAGCGAACAGTATTCTGCTAAGGAACTCACTCCAAAAGCATCTGAAAATGCGATGGAGTTTTTATCCGAACCCAACCTTTTGAAAAACATCGACACACTATTGGAACAAAGTGGAATCATCGGTGAGGAAGATAACCGAATGATGCTCTTTGTAATTGCTTCGGGATATAAAATGCCGTACTTGCTCCACGCCCTCGTGCAAGGAACATCAGGAGAAGGTAAAAGCCATTTATTAAATTCCATCGCTCACTGTATGCCACAGGAAGATGTGATGAACACCACAAGAATAACAAAGAAATCCTTGTACCATTATCAGGATAAGGAACTGACCAATAAACTTATTTTAATACAGGACTTTGATGGCTTGGATGAAGAGGCACAATTTGCTTTCAGGGAAATGCAGTCGGCAAAGTTTTTGACCAGCTCCACGGTTTCTAAAGACCAGTTCGGAAACGTCAGGGGAAAACTAAAACAGGTGAACTGCCACTTCGCAAGCCTTACGGCTACCACCAAAGCGGAAGTCTACTATGATAATATGTCCCGTTCAGTGGTCATCGGAGTGGATGAAAGTTTAGAACAAACCCTGCGTATTGTGAAGCAACAAAACCAAAAGATTGCAGGGCTTATTGATACGGATAAAGAACAACAGGCAAAGGAACTCCTCAGAAACTGCATCCGTGTTTTAAAATCTTATATCGTGGTCAATCCGTATGCCGATAAGATTATGCTTCCTCTTGAAGCAAAAATGCTCCGAAGACTCAACAGCCAGTTTCAGAATTTTGTTTCACAGATCACGATTCTGCATCAGTACCAACGGAAAACGGATTCCAAAGGAAGGTTGATTGCCACGAAAGAAGATATTCTGAAAGCCGTTGAAATATTTTTTAGTGCCATTATGATTAAAGTAGATGAACTGGACGGCAGTACCCGACAGTTCTTTGAGAAAATGAAAAGCTATGTGAGAAAGCAACCCAAAGGAACAACCCACCGTTTTACGGCAAGGGAGATCCGTCAGGAGATGAATATCAGCAAATCCACCAACTTTAAATATTTCACGATGCTACAGGAACTGGAATATATCCAAGCAGTGGAAGGCTCGGTCAACAGGGGTTTCAAATACCTGATCACCCATTGGGACGATATGGAGAAACTCCGCACCAAAATCAAAAGCGAACTAACCCAGCAATTGGAGGCGTTATGAAACCACAAAAAAACCACCACAGCCCCCCTGAAATTGGGCAATACGCCGTTGGTGTTCGGTGTTTCAGACAGTCCACATAAGCAAAAAAAGACGGATTAAAAACCACCAAACAAGCACAGAGAACCCAAAATAACGCCTGAAAAAATAAGTAAAAACGATTAAAACGATTAAACCAACCATAAAACCACATAACCTATGAAGAAGAAAATCCAGACCCCAAGCTACCAAACGCTGTTGAAAGATTTTGACAGTTTTATTACCGTAAGAAATTACAAATTAGGCAGAGGCGGTAAGATGCACCAAAATGCCGTTACCGAATTTCTGATGTGGATGGAAGAAAACGGAGTGACGAAGATTAAAGAGGTAACGAGTGCAGAAATGATTCTGTATTATGAATACCTGATCACACGTCCGAATAAACGCAGAGAAGGAACTCTTGCTGAACAAACCATCAAAAGCCGTTTATATTCTTTGAGTTTGTTTATGCAAAATTTATTGGAGAACAGAAGCATTGACAATGGTTTCTATATTCCAAGCTACGGAGGAAGCGAAACTTCCAAAATTCGGAACACCTTAACCGTGGAGGAAATCAAACTGGTCTATGCGTATTGTGAAAACGACTTGGAGAGTGCTTTACTCTCGGTTGCCTATGGTTGTGGACTCAGAAGAAGTGAACTGGAAAGCCTGAACGTTCGGGATATACAATTATCCACCGGAGAACTGATCGTTCGGGAAGGTAAAGGAAGCAAGAGACGGGTCGTTCCTATGAGTGATACCGTCATCGAATCGGTAAGGAAATATATTCATAACGAAAGACATGAACGGGCAATAAACAGTGAGCATTTTGAGGATGCTTTTTTTGTGAATATGAGGGGAAGTCGTATGAGGGGTGAGCATCTGAATGATACCCTTAAGAAAATGATTGAACAGACAAACAGTTATGAATTGGCACAAAAGGAAATAACCCTGCACTGTCTACGCCACAGCATCGCCAACCATTTGGCGGAAAACCACGCAGGTATAGAATTTATAAGACGGTTTTTAGGACATACTGAAATCAATACCGCCTATATCTATGCCATCAAAAACAAGAAACGAAATAAAATAACCTCCCTTTTTAAATAATAGAATGATGAAAAAGCAAACACTTGAACAGTTTTTATTGGAGCAATATGCTCCTCAGACCGCCAAAACGTATTTATTTGCCATCGAGCATTTTCTGAAAATGAATCCGAAAGCAAAGCGGTATGGCTACCGTCATATTGTTTCCTATATGGAACAGATTGCCCAACAGCAATCCAACCCGCACTACAGGGTTGTAATACTCTCTGCAATTAAGAAATATTACGATTATTTGGTCATGACAGGTTACAGAACCGACCATCCCTGCAAACTCTTGAACATCAAAGTAAAGCACAATCAGCCTATTCAGGTGCAGGATTTATTTACGAGTGAGGAACTGCAACTGCTTCTGAACCGTGAAAACCGTTACCAATATATTGATTCCCGAAATGCAGTGGTTTTATCACTGCTTATTTATCAGGGATTAGCGAGTGACGAAATCGTCAACCTTCGGGTAAAGGATATTGATCTGGACGAAGGAACGGTCTATGTAAAAGCGTCAGCTAATCTCAACCGCAGAACACTCGAACTGCTTAACAAGCAAATGATGGTATTTGCCAACTATATTCATGAAGCACGCCCGAAGTTGCTTCGCTCAGATACAGACAAACTCATCATTACCAAGCTCGGAAAACCAATGAGTGTGGATTCTGTTCAGGCAATGATCGAACCTTTAAAGGGCTTATTTCCTGATAAAAAACTCTGTCCGCAGACGATTCGGATGAGTGTGATCTGCAATTGGCTGAACGATAAAAAACTTCCGTTGGAAAAAGTACAGGAACTAGCTGGTCACAAGTGGCCAGGTACGACCGAAAAATATTTTAAAGCTGATAGTGAACAGCAAAGGGAATTGATAAATAGGTTTTTTCCAGTGTTATGATACCACTTTTATTTATAGATAGATTTTAAAGCTCTCATTTTGAGGGCTTTTTCTCTGGATCAGATTTTTCCTTTCTATCAAGTTAATTTATATATACTTGCTTTTTGTTTGGAAATCAGCATATAAACTACCTTTCCACAATTCAAGTTGTTTTATTTTTTTCAGTACATTTTTATAAATTTAAAAATCACTACATTTGACGGTTTAGGGTTTAGTAAAAATCCTCTAAAAACTATTCATAAAAGTCATTTCAATTTATCTTGAAATGCAAATCAAAAAATGAGCAAAAGAATAAATTATATAATCGAAGAAATAGCTGACCAATACTCCATAGATGACAGTAATCGACCTTGGATTATAGGTTTTAGTGGTGGTAAAGATTCAACAGTATTACTAACACTAACTTGGTTAGCATTATTAAAAATAAAGAACGAAAAAGGTAATTCTTTTTTGAGTCGAGAAATTCATGTAGTTTGTAATGATACATTGGTGGAAAATCCAATAATTACAAATTATGTAAATAAGATTTTAGAGAAAATTAAAGAAGCATCATTAAAACATTCACTTCCTGTATTTGTACAAAAAACAATACCAAGATTGGAAGATTCGTTCTTTGTAAACCTCATTGGTAAAGGCTATCCAGCGCCAAACAATGCTTTTCGTTGGTGTACTGAAAGATTGAAAATAAAACCAACTGCTAAATTTGTTACAGATATAGTTAAAAGTGAGGATAATGACCACCACGAAGCGATTATACTTGTTGGAACAAGGAAAAGTGAAAGTGCTACAAGAGCAAAATCAATAAAAAAACACGAGATTAGAGGAAAACGATTAACAAAACATCCACTTCAAAATAATGTTTTTGTTTATTCGCCTATCAAAGAATTGGAATTAGAAGAAATTTGGTATATAATCAATACTTTTCAATCGCCTTGGGGTGCAAATAACAAAGAATTATTTGATATTTATATGGATGCAAGTGCAGATGATTACGAGTGTCCTACAATGGTTTCAGACAAAGAGCACAAATCTTGCGGACAAAGCCGTTTTGGGTGTTGGACTTGTACTGTTGTAAAACAAGACAAATCTATTTCTGCACAAATTGAAAACGGACAAGAATGGCTAATTCCATTACGAGATTTGCGTAATTGGATTCAAGATGAGAGAAATAAACCTGAAAACCGTTCTCATTTAAGAAGAAATGGTGTAGAAGCTGCAATTCCTCATGGTGGCGTTGTGGAATTGAAACATAGAGCTGAAATTCTGGAAAAAGTTTTTGAAGCACAAAAACAGATTATTGATTTGGGTTATGAAGTGGAATTAATTAACAAACAAGAATTGATTGCAATTCAAGTTATTTGGTATCGTGATTTGTATTTCCAATACACGGTTTCCGATATTTATAATAAAGTATTTAATAAACATCTTGATATGAAACAGCACAATGAACTGGTTAAAAAAGAAGAAGAACTTCTATTGTCTGCTTGCGAAAAAGATAAAAAACAATTCACTTTAATTCAGGACTTACTAAAATTAGAAAAGTCTAAAACCATTATGATGAAACGAAGAGGATTGATTGAAGATATTGAAAAACGTTATAAACAACATATCAATGTAGCTTAAAAAATTGTTTTCAGAAAAACTTCCATATTATGTTCATTGTTTTACGCATTTAAAACGAGATGCCAAAAATGGTGGTGCTCCGCATAAACCTATTTTATTGTTAAGTGTTATCAGTTTGTTTCAAAAAGGAATTTTTACGGATAATCAAATTAATATTTTACCTGAATTAGTTGCTTCTTTTAAATCAAATTGGTCAAAATTGGTAGTAACCAATCATCATCCGATTTTTGCAATGCCATTTTATCATATGAATTCCGAACCTTTCTGGAAATTGATTGCCAATGTTGGGTGTGAAAAATGGATTGAAAGCAAAAGCTCAATGCGAAGTTTAGGAAATCTAACGACTGCTATTAAATTTGCTTTTATTGATAACGAACTTGCACAATTACTTATTCAACCTGAAAGCAGAGATATTTTAAAAATTTCCATTTTAGATAAATATTTTCCAGAGACAAAATCTAATTTTGGCAATAATGGAAATGACGATTTACCAAGTATTTCTATTTTAAATGAACCTTCGGAAGAATATAAAAGAAAAATAATTGAATTAAAAGACCAAGTTGATGAAAATGCTTTTCAAGAGGAAGTTTTTATTCGAGGTGGATTATTCAAAAGAGAAATTCCTAAAATTTATAAAAATACTTGTGCAATAACAGGTTTAAGAATTGATGCAATAACCAATGTTTCAATGGTTGATGCTTGTCACATTGTTCCGTTTTCAGAAGGTTATGATGACACATTAACAAACGGAATTGCACTTTGTCCAAATCTTCACAGAGCATTTGATAGAGGCTTGATTTCTATTTCTGATGATTATAAAGTAATTGTCAATAAAAATTTCGTAGAAAAAACTTCGATTTACAATATCTCTCAATTTGCAGGAAATAAAATAACACTTCCAGAAAATTCTAATTTTCATCCTGCTTTAAAAAATCTTTATCAACATCGAAAAAGATTTAATTTCTAAACTACTTCACATTTGCGTGAGGGATAGAAGCGAAAAGCCCACAGCGAGGAACGAGCGAGGACTTGTAGCGGATAGCCCGACCCGAAGGGACACGCCCCAATAAAAAAATCTAAATCCCTTTCTGAACGAATAAAGGAAGGACTTAATACATTACTTCATAAAAAATCATTTATTAATGATGTAAATGTTGAGATTATTGGAGAAGACATTGATATTCATTTAATTGATGCGAGAGGTAATATTATTAACAAAGATTCTCTATCCAAAGGAGAACAACAGATGTATGCAACAGCCTTACTCAAAGGTTTGGTTGATGAGTCAAATATCAGTTTCCCTGTATTTATAGATTCTCCAATGCAGAAATTCGATGTTGACCACTCTAACAGTATTGTTAAGCATTTCTATCCGAAAGTTTCAGACCAAGTTATTATTTTCCCATTACTTAAAAAAGAAATGAGCGAAGATGAGTTTACTATTTTATTACCAAATATCAGCAAGACTTATTTGATTAAAAATGTTGATAACGAACAATCTTCATTTGAAGAAGTAGAAAATAAAGAAGATTTGTTTAGAATATTTGAAAAGAATTATCAAGATGCAATTTAATATAAAAACATCATCAGAGCTTGTAAAAAAGCTGACCAATAAAATGGGTTTGGGAGAAGAAAACCACATTGCTCGAATTTCATTGGCGTATTCATTGGCTAAAGGTGCTATCTACAACTCGGAAAGCCTTTATAGCTCAGCGGATAAACAAAAAGAATACAAAGACAATACTTTATTTGGAAGTTATAAGGATTATTATGTTTCGCTTATTTGTCAAAAATATCAAATTCATAAAGATGATACAGATGTAAGAAAATATCTGAAATGGCATATTGACAATGGTTTAGAAATGATTAATCTGTATTTTGATGAAAACAAAAATGTATCAGGAATTGAGTTTTTATTAGATCATATAGAAATCGGAATTGATGCCATTAACGAGAACGAAACCAATTTCGATTTTGTCAAAAACAAAAATAATTCTTTAAAAGAAAAAGAAAGTTATTTAGCACCGATTAAAGTTTTAATTGGAGAATACAAAGGGAAAGATATTTACTTTACCCCAAACAATACATCAATGTATGGAAATTGTCATATTGCCATTGCAGGACAATCAGGAGCTGGTAAATCTTATTTTGCAAGAAAATTTTTAGAAAGAATTATAACAGAGTCAAAAGGTCAGGTTAATTATCTCTATTTAGATTTTAAGGGAATGACTGAAAGTGATAAGTCAAATAAAGATTTTAAAGATTTTTTCAACAATACCAATGCTAAATTAATTGACACACCTACGGACTCATTTCCAGTTAATCCATTATCATTCATTAATAATGTGAATGAAAGAGATAAAATTGTTGGAATAGGTCGCTTTGTAGATATAATTGTTAAATATGCTAATTTAGGAAATGTTCAAAAACAGCATTTAAAAGATGCCACAAGAAAAGCATTTGAAGATAAAAAAGACGGTAGTTATCCAACATTATCAGATGTTTTGGAGAATGTTTATGAGATTGCAGGAGATAAACCAACATCACTTACCCAGATCTTGATTGGTTTAACTGAAATTGAATTGTTTGATAACAAAAAATTAGGAGATTTCATCAATGACAATTACTATTTAAGTCTTTCAGGAGATTTAAGCAAAGAAGTACGTTTTACAGCTACATTCTTAGTAATTTACTACCTGTATAATACTTTTATGAATATGGATAAAGTGCCTATTGAGGACAATTATAGCGGTCTTCGGTATGTATTACTCATTGATGAGGCACATAATGTATTCAAGGAAAAGAAATCACAAGAAATTTTAGAAAAATTATTGCGTGAAGTCCGTTCACAGGGAGTAGCTGTAATGCTTGTTTCACAAGGCATTGAAGAATTTAATCAACCAACATTTGATTTTTCTGAAATGTGCCAATCTGCATTTTTAATGCAAATAAAAGACGGTAATAATTGGAAATCTGTCAGCAAATTCTTGGGAGCAGGAGAAAAGCAGAGAGGTAAGATAAATCGGTCAATGGAAACGATTAATCCAAGACAAGCAATTTCAAATATAAAAGAGTTTGAATTTGGAGAAATATTTAATACCAAATAAAATTCTATGGATTGGATATTAAATTCAAAAGCCATTAATAAATTCCTTGGACTTAATGACAAAGACAGAATCACAGCAACAGGAAACCTTGAGAAAATCCAAAATCAAGCTATTTCCAATATTAAGGAATTTACAAAAGATTAGTTGTTTGAATTGAAAAAATTTTATGCAAGTTGAGTATGATAAAACAAAAAACATTTGATTTATTGGATGCGCATTTAAGAAGAGAAAATGACTTCTACAATAATTTAGATTATGATAAAAGACAAGTTTTTTACACTCACAAAACCTACAGAGTTGATCCTTGGTGGGCAAACAAAAAATATGAAGAACTAAAAGAAGAAGCATTTAATTGGAGTGCCCCAATTAAATATGCAGATTTAAAAGATTTTAACGAGCATATTTCTACTGATGATATTGGAATTTATTTATTTGTCGTTTCTCCAAAAAATTTAATATTTAACCTTCCTCAGACTGTTCTTTATGTAGGAATTTCAGGAGACAAAGGAAAAGAACGACCATTAAAGGATAGGCTAAATGATTACTACCAAATTTCAAAGCTTGAGAAAAGAGAAAACATTCATAAACTTATTCAATTGTATTATGACGATTTATATGTGGTTTACACCTTTTACAAAGGTGATGACTATAAGGATTTATTAAAAATTGAAACCGCATTAACAGAATTTTTTTCAGCGCCCTATAGTGATGCAGCCTATGAACCACTAACAAAAAAAAGCAGAAGCTTATGGAAATGATAAAAAGTAAATTAATTTTACCTTGTGTAAGAGGTCAAATTGGAGATTGGATATATTATTCTTCATTTATGTCTGCTTCGCAAATTGTTGAATGGGTAAAACCAGCAAAAGATATTAGAGAAGCAAAATCTTTGGATGAAGAATTACAAAGAACTTTACGAGCAAGAGCCAAAGAGATTGCAAAATATCTTTTTACAAGAGAAAGTAGATTTTTTAATTCTATTGTAATTGGCGTATATGGAGGACTGCCTGACTGGCACGAATTCATTGTCGAAAATAAAATTATTGAATTAGGGGGTGATTCAGACGAATTTAAAAGTAATATCGGTTTGTTAGAATTTCTTGGTAACGAACAAATGTTTGCAATAGATGGTCAGCATAGAATTGCAGGTATACAATACGCTGTAAACAATAAAGATGAAATAAAGGGTGAAAAGCAAGAAATAGATAAAGACAGATATCCAGTAATTCTTGTTGCTCATATTGATGATGAATTAGGAAAAAAACGAACCCGTCAACTATTTTCAGACATTAATAGAAAAGCTAAACCTGTACCAAAGAAAGACCAAATAATTATTGATGAAGAAACACTAAGTCACATAGTTACTAGACGGGTTTATGCAGGATACAAATATTTTGATAATGGAAATCTAATTGACCATCTTCACGAAGCAACAAATTTGAAATTTGATGATAAGGAGCATTTCACTAACCTTACCAACCTCAATACTGTTGTAACTAAACTAAAACCGCTATATAAAAAACATAAGGGTACAGACGATTGGGACGAAAAGAATATTGAAGATTTAAAAGATATTGTATTCGATTTTTTTGATACTGTGATTGATATAATTCCAGAGTATAAAAAATTCTTTATTGATAAGACCGTTACATTAGAAAACTTACGCAAGGACAATAAATACATTTTGTTTCGACCTATTGGAATTACATTATTATCCAAAATATACCAATATTACATAAAAAATAAAACCAAAGATGAGTTCAAAAGTGATATTACAAAAATAAATTTTGTTGCTCCTGAAACTGATTTGAATAAAATCCTTTGGAACAATAAAAAAATGGAGGCAAAAGGTGCCAATCAATCACTTGCATTTAATCTGATTCTTTATTTGTTGGGCAATAGGGTTGATAAAGAAAAATTATTGCAAGACTATAGACAGGTATTAAAAAATGATACAATTGATTTGCCAGAAAGAAAAATTACCCTATCCTAAAGCAGTATTATACGAAGAGTTAGTTATCAAAGTAATAGTCAAAAATAATCTGAAATAATGTGCCCTCATTGTAATATAATAATATATAGTATCAAATGATACTATCATCAATGCAGTTTCCTTACACCCTTTAAAATAAGTTAGCTTTGGTGGCTTCTATTTAAGATAAGAGAAATTAACGCTTCTTATTTATATAAACCTGCCACCGATTAAGAAAAAACAAAAGAAAAAACGTTCGATTTTTTTTACAAATTGTAGGTATTACAAGTTATTTATATTTCTTTAAAATTTCAGGGTTTTGTTTAGTTCCAAAAACATCTATTATTCTCACTTCATTATTTTTTCTTTCGTAAATAATCTTATAACTCCATTTAGGAATAAATCTAAATCTGTCATTATCAATTATTAAATCTTTGGAATAATCGAATCTTGAATCCTCTAATGAATTTCCTAATTCTAACAGTGTATCAATTACATGCTCTGCATTTTGTGGACTATTCTCAAAAATGTAGTCGTAAATATCAGCTAAAGATTTTTTCGCATTATCCGACCAAACAACTTTCTGCATCATTCTATTCTATCCTAATCTTGCCTTTCGGTTCAATACATACTCCTTTACTTCATCTGAAGTATAAGTTTTTGCCCCGTTATCAATTTTTTTGCTGATCGTTTCAATATGAGAAATGTATTCTTTTTTATTTAAAGGCTGTCCTTTTGTTGTATATGCAACAGTTTCGTCCTCTTTTTCCAAGAGAGCTTTTATTTTATCAATTACGGAATCTTTTGCATTATTCAGAATATATTGAGCTAATTGCTCCCTTGTGAAATTCATTGCTTCCATCACAAAACATTTTATATACAAATATAACAAAAATCGTACTGAATATTAAAAAGGATGAAAAGTTTCAATAATCTGATGAGGACTTTGCAGATTGTACTGCAATATGATATTCAAGATAATTGTGTTTGATGACCTACACATATATATGAAATTTTAACTACTTTCGTAAAGTTGCTTTTTTAAATGTAAACAACAAAATAATAAATTCAATAAACTAGAAAAATATAATAATGAAACCATATAAAAGCACAGAAAACCAAGCTAAGATTTTAGCGGGTATGGATAAGGTTTATGAGAAACTAATCGAATTCAAAAAGAAAATGAATAGCGAATTGGTTATCATGCAAGATGATAAAATAGTTAGGATTAAACCATAATCATCATAACCACAGTATTTAAATTTTCGGTTTTGATATTTTTTTTGTCTTTCCAAATTATGATAATTGACGAAATAAACTTACTTTCGCTATTAGTATTAAGGCAAAAACTTTGATCAACACGTATTCACATATCGAAGGTTTAAAAAAGGCGTATAAGTATAAGTACAATGGTAAGGAGCTTCAAGAGACAGGAATGTATGATTACGGAGCCAGATTCTATATGCCAGATATCGGAAGATGGGGTGTTGTAGATCCGCTGGCAGAACAATATCGTAGATGGTCGCCTTACAACTACGCAGTAAATAATCCAATTAGATTCATAGATCCTGACGGACGTGGTGTTAATGATATTATTATTACAGGAAGTGCAGGAGTAATTGAAAAATATAAGAATGAAATCTCTAAAGGGACAGGAGGTTTTTATATAGCAAATGTGGATAGTTCCGGAAAAGTTAGTCTTGTTTCAACTGGAATTGGTAGTCTAGGTATAGAAATGACAGCCGAACAAAAAGCATTTTACCAAGAATATTCAAATGTTGTAAATAGTAGTGATGTAGTGAAACAAGAAGTTGTAGAGAATGATGTAAATACAATTGTTGATAGCTGGGTTACAAATAAAATTGATATTGCAGATATTGCAGAATTCGACAAAGCGGGAAACGGTGGAGCTACGAGTGCAGGAGCACTAATTCATTCAACTGTTGAGCAGCATGAGAAAGCCAAGTTGAGTTTAAATGCTGGAGATCTTGGAAAAACCTCTGGCGGAGTAGCGGTAGATTATGAGGCTTCTCATAATATTGCAAAAGGAGCAGAAAATAAGGTAAATGGAAATACTAGAATTGAGAATACAACAGGAGGAGCTGATAGATTTATCGATAGTAAAAACACAGTTACAGAACAAACTATAACTACTACTTCATCAGGAGGAATTAATGTTAATAAAAAACCTATACCATAAACTATGAAAAATTTGTTAAAGATTTTCTTTATAGTATCCTTTTGCTTTTCATGTTCTATAACAAAAAAAAGAGCTTCATATAATGAAAATTCTCAATGCATAGAAAATGAAAAATTTAAAAATGAATTTTTTAAAAATATAGATATTATAGACAACTTGATTAATAAAAATCAGAATGAAATTTTTCATAAATCTCTTAAGTTTATATCACTTTATACACATGTGTCATCTGAAACAATGTTGAATTATGGCAGAATATATCCTTATGGTGCCTATGAAAAAGATAAGCAGATTTGGTTGGATTGGTATGAGAAAAATAAATGTAATAATATACAATTTAAACAAGACTGAACCTGCGACCCAAGCTGCCGCACGAATCCTTTCGTGTGGTAGTATTTTAACAATTAGTTATATTTATCAATACAAAGATCACCTAGGAAATGTCCGTGTGAGCTTTGCCAAAAACAGCACAGGCGTTCTTGAAATTGTAGACAGTAATGATTATTATCCTTTTGGTATGAATCATTTGAAAACAGGAAATGCCTATTTTGGACAGGATAGTTTTAAAAAGTATAAGTACAATGGAAAGGAGCTGCAGGAGACTGGCATGTATGATTACGGAGCGAGATTCTATATGCCGGATATTGGAAGATGGGGCGTCGTAGATCCGCTAGCGGAGAAAAACAGAAGGTTTACACCTTATAACTATGCCATAAACAATCCGATAAGATTTATTGATCCCGATGGAAGATCAGAAAGTGATTGGGTAAGAAGAGGAAGTCAAGTATTCTACGATGCTTCTGTAAAATCTCAAGCTGATGCAACGGCTGCTTATGGAGAAAATGCTCAACATTTGGGAGAAGGCTCTACTGTTACAAGTACAACAAACGGTCAAGCTGATGGAGAGTTTCAATATACATTACATAATAATGGCACTGTAACTGATGCGAGTGGAAATGTAATGGATAATACACAAAATATAGAAGTAAGAGATAAAACAATTTTTAGTAATTGTTCTGATTGTCTAAATCCAGGTACGCTTTACAAAAATTTATTTGGACTTACTTATCCTGGAGGAGATAATCCTAAAACATATGGAGGTGATTGGAGTTATCAATACAGTCCTTTATTCCAGTCTGAATATCCAGCAATAGGACACGACAGAAGATATGATAATTTAGGAACAGAGGGAGCTATGGGACTACTTACTGATACAAGAGCTATTGGAGCTGATTATAAATTTGTAGCACAAGAACTAAAAATAGCTCTTAATCCATTTAATGGAGCAACAAGCGCAGATAAACAAGCAGCGGGAATGGTTGGTGTTGGTTTAGGGATTGCAGCTGCACCTAAAACAATTTTCAAACTTGCCACAGACGGCAATGCTATTTATAATATTTATCAAGATTATAAAACTTCAAATAAAGGAGTATCTAATACTCCGAAAAAATAATGAGATACAAAATTGTAAATTTAGTCTTTCTGATAATTGTATTTTCTTGCAAAGACGTAAACAAATTTTCGGCAGGAAGTTATCCTTATGCAGAAGTTTTTGAGATAAAATTACCAAAAGATAAAGTAATTTATAAAATAGATAGTCTCAAAACAAATACAGACTTACAAGTTCCTCCATTTGAATGGGCAGGGAGGGAAACTTTATTACAAGATAAAACCTTAAAAAATGGATATATTGTTTTTTATATTTTCATAAAAGAAAGTAATCAAATTATGTATTTTTATGTAAGAGAAGATGTTTTGGATAAAACAAGAATTGGTCTTATAAGTATTCAAAATGGATTATCTTTAGGAAATTGGCAAGAAATTAATAAGGATTTATCGAAAGAAGAGAATGAGCAGTCTACAAAACTTTTTAAAGAAAAAATCATCTCTAAATTAGGAAGATAATATGCCCGATGTCGCGGACTTGTGTCCGTGACCAGAAATAAAAAGAGGCTGTCCAAAAAGTTTGGATAGCCCCATCAAAAATGAAATCGTTAAAGTGATTGCACTACTATTGTTCGCGGTCCCCAAGCTGCCGCACGAATCCTTTCGTGTGGTAGTATTTTAACAATTAGTTATATTTATCAATACAAAGATCACCTAGGAAATGTCCGTGTGAGCTTTGCCAAAAACAGCACAGGCGTTCTTGAAATTGTAGACAGTAATGATTATTACCCATTCGGTATGAATCATTTGAAAACAGGAAATGCTTATTTTGGACAGGATAGTTTTAAAAAGTATAAGTTTCAAGGACAGGAATTACAGGAGACTGGTTTTTACTCGTTTAAGTGGAGAAATTATATGCCCGATGTGGGAAGGTTCTTTAATATTGATCCGCTTGCGGAATCTTTTCCATATAATAGCACCTATGCATTTGCAGAAAATCGTGTAATTGACGGTAGAGAATTAGAAGGATTAGAATGGGTAGCGAGTAGGAACTTGGAAAATAAAACTGTCAATTTACATCTTACATACAAGCCTGTAAATAATACGGGAGGGGTTCTTTCTAATGCGCAAATGTCTACCTTGTTAAAAGAACGAGAAGCTCAAATCGTTTCTTCTTTTGGCGGAAAAGACTCTGCTGGTAATCAAGTTAATATTACGTTTAGCCAGAGCGATAAATCTACTATGATTTGGGATTATAATATAGGGTATGATTCTAATAATGTTGATGATTTTAAAAATGGAGAGAATACGGATGCTACATACTATACCAACGGAATTACCGATACCAACAACAATACACAGACCAATAGAACTCAAATCAATGTTATTACTACGGACGGGCTCGGTTGGGATGAAAAGAAGGATCAATTAAATTTTGATAATAAGAATAGATCTGATGTCGCTAAAACAGGAGCTCATGAAACAGGCCATACATTAGGAACTCGTCATAATGATAAAGCAACTTTAAAATCTACTCCAGACAACTTAATGAGAGAGGGAGGTCCTGGAACAAAAATAACTCCAGAACAAAGAACTAATGCTATAAAGTTAGTAGAAGAACAACAACCAAAAAACTAGATAATGAAAAAATTTAATATAATAATCTTTTGCTTATTTGTTTTTATCAGTTGTTCAACTGTAAAAACATCCGAAATATACGGAACGAAGATGGACGTTGTTGATAATGTACGTTCAAAAGTTATGATTAAAAAATTTAATGCACACGATAAAAACAAATCTTTCTTAACCTTTACATCTGAATTTGACAATATCATAACAGTCAAAAATGGAGATAGTTTAATTCTTGATAAAAGAGGTAAAACTATGCCAATGCTTGGATTTACAACCGCTTGTGTAATTTTTAATGATAAAGAAATTATTATCACTATTGACAAGAAGCAGGAAATAAAATTGAATAAAGAACAATTGCCAAAATATAAGTTTATATATATTGGAAAAGATAAAAATCATTATAAAATTGAATATACTAATAAAGCTCGTTCTTTTATGTAAATTTAAGCCATGTAATACCCAAACCCCTTGCAATTTGCGAGGGGTTTGGGTATTACATAATGCTTTGCAATTTAGTTTGTATCAGGAAGAGCGAAGACGTGTTGTCTGTCGTTCTCTTTTAGTTTTTGGATGTCGAGAATTTTAGAGACGATATTTTTTTTCAAAAGAACATCCGTAGACCGTACGAGATAATCCAGAGATACTTCTAAGGCTTCTGCCAGTTGCGTGGTCATGTCAATAGATCGTTTTACTTCCTCACCCGCGCTCCCGAACGAATCCTTTCGTGTGGCAGATAATAAAAAAACTCGCAATTTGAAGTTTTTGTTTATGGTATTCTGTCTTCAAACGGAAAACAAAACGAAAGAGGTGTCAAGGTTTCAAAAAGACATACATTATCCAATTGTTAAAATTAAACACCTGTTCAATAATAATTATTAAACATTGTCCCAATCTATCGGAAACAGAATATTAATCAACAAATTTTATTGACTTAAACACAATGATAATCAGAAAATTATTAGTAACTTTAAGGGTAACTTAAAACCAATTAACTATGTCACATATATTAGCTGGAGTATTTGATTATCACAGCGACTACAAAAAACTGGAAAGTGATCTGGAAAATTCAGGATTTGAAAACTCAGATTACATTGTGTACCTTAACAATGATTCTAATAACTCCCAATATCTGGCAAGTGTTACTGTAAATGATATCAATCAGATTGACCTTGCACGGAGCGCATTTATTCAGAATGCAGCATTGAAATCGTATCTGTTCGAAAATATGAACATTAATGAAACCAATTATGATACGATTAAAAGGTATATTGATGCAAGAAACAGAGCTGAAATTCATAACAGCCCGGAAATTAAAATCAAAACATCAAGCGATGGTATGAATTCTGAAGTGAAATTCTAATCGATATAAAAATCTAATAACCGAAGATCCGTAGTGTACACTGCGGATCTTTTATGTTTGAAAAAACTAAAAATTTTCGTATTTTCGTCTAATTATAGGCATACGCACAAATGAGCTACGATTTAGAACAAGAGAATAAAGAGATCCTTGCCAGATATAAGGATCTGATTTCTAACACATACAGAACATTGGATGAGGAAAACAATAAGCTCATCCGAAAGGCATTCGATATCGCACTGGATGCCCATAAGGATCAAAGGAGAAAATCCGGAGAACCTTACATCTACCATCCTATTGCTGTTGCTAAAATTGTAGCAACAGAGATTGGCTTGGGTGCTACTTCTATTGCCTGTGCGCTTTTGCACGATGTGATTGAAGATTCTGATTACACTTACGAAGACCTTAAAAAAATATTCGGAGAAAAGATTGCCAATATCGTGAATGGACTGACCAAAATTTCCATCATGAACCACCAGAATATTTCTGTGCAGTCTGAAAACTACAGAAAACTGTTGTTGACATTATCCGAGGATTTCAGGGTGATTCTGATTAAAATTGCAGACCGTCTCCATAATATGAGGACTCTGGAAAGCATGGCTCCGGATAAGCAGAAAAAAATTGCTTCGGAAACAGTGTATATCTATGCTCCCATGGCTCACCGTCTTGGATTGTATAATATTAAATCTGAGCTGGAAGATCTTTCCTTAAAATATAACAGTCCCGAAGTATATAACGAGATCACAGAGAAATTGGAACTGGCCAAGGAAAGCCGTGAAAGATATATCGAAGAATTTAAGAAGGAAGTATCCGAAAGACTTAATGAAGAAGGCTTAAACTTTAAAATCAAAGGCCGTGCTAAAGCTATTTCTTCCATTTACAGAAAGATGCTGAAACAGGGGGTTTCCTTTGAAGAGGTATTTGATAACTACGCCATTAGAATTATTTATAAATCTGATGCGAAAAATGAAAAATTCCTGGCGTGGAAGATCTACTCTATCGTTACGGATGTATACCACAGTAACCCTTCCAGAATGCGTGACTGGATTACGCAGCCCCGTTCCACAGGATACGAAAGTTTACATTTAACCGTTTTAGGACCGGATAAAAAATGGATTGAAGTACAGATCCGTTCCGAAAGAATGGATGAAATTGCTGAAAAAGGAGTTGCTGCACACTATAAATACAAAGAAGGATACAAACAGAGTTCTGATGACAGAAATTTTGAAAGATGGGTAACCGAGATCCGTGAAGTACTTGAACAGCAGCAGAACCTTTCCACTTCGGAACTTTTGGACAATATTAAGCTTAACCTATATTCCAAAGAAGTATTTGTCTTTACGCCAAAAGGAGAAATTAAAATCCTTCCGACTAATGCTACTGCTTTAGATTTTGCCTTCTCTGTTCACTCTGATCTGGGAATGAAATGTCTGGGAGCTAAAATCAACGGAAAACTGGTTCCTATTTCTTACATTCTTCAAAACGGAGATCAGGTAGACATCCTGTCTTCCCAAAACCAGAAACCTAAATCGGATTGGCTGGAATTCGTTGTGACTTCGAAAGCCAAATCCAAAATCAAGGGTTATCTGAACTCTCAGAAAAACCAGCTGGTAGAAGAAGGAAAAGAAATCCTGCAGAGAAAGCTTCGTCATGCGAAAATCAATTTTAATGATGATGAAATTAATAAACTTCAAAAATTCTTTAATTTAAAATCATCTCAGGAGCTCTTCCTTAAATTCCAAAGTAATGAACTGGATGTAAGCAGCCTGAGAAAATATATAGAAAGCAAAAACGTATTCAATAACTTACTTTCAAGATTCAGAAAATCACCTAATAAAAGTCAGCATTTTGAGGACCTTAAAGAGGAAAACCTTGACATGATTGTCTTTGGAAAGGATGAAGAGAAACTTAACTACACCTATGCAAAGTGCTGCACAGTAATTCCGGGAGACAAAATCTTCGGATTTATTACGATCTCAGACGGAATAAAGGTACATAGTGACAACTGTCCGAATGCCATCAATCTGAGAGCACAGTATGATTACCGCGTCATTCCTGCCAAGTGGGTGAATGCGGAAAGCTTCATGAACAGAGTAAAAATTGAAATTGAAGGACTTGACAGAATGGGGATGATTAATGATATCACAACGGTCATCAGTGGAAGTATGGGGATGGATATGAAAAGTATGTCTATTGAATCCAACAATGGTGTTTTCACAGGAAATATCAACCTCGAAGTCAAAAATAAAGGTCAGCTGGAAGAGACCTTTAAAAAACTTAAAAATATTAACGGAGTTTCAAGAGTGAGACGAGTACAATCATAAACATGAATTTATCCCTTTATTTTAAAAATTTTTTCAACAACAGTCAGTCCTCAGGAATTATTCTTATTTTCTGTGTACTGATTTCATTGCTTATTGCCAACTCATCTGCCGCAGAGGACTTTCAGCTTTTTTTAAACCAGAAAGCCGGCACTCATCTTTTTGGATTGGAATATCCTATCAGCATCTGGATCAATGACGGACTGATGGCTGTATTTTTCCTTCTGGTAGGCCTTGAAATAAAACGTGAACTTGTAGAAGGTGAACTTTCATCTTTTAAAAATGCTTCCCTCCCTATTTTTGCAGCCGTTGGCGGAATGCTTGTTCCTGCTGTAATATACAGCATTTTCAATACAGGAACGGAATACAGCAATGGCTGGGGAATTCCTATGGCAACAGATATTGCATTTTCGCTGGCTATCATTTCGATGTTAGGTAAAAAGATTCCTAATTCTATTAAGATATTTTTGGCTGCATTAGCTATTGTAGACGACCTGGGAGCTATTTTAGTAATTGCGATTTTCTATACAGAGCAAATCCACTGGAGCTATCTCCTGTTATCTTTCGGGGTAACAGCCTTACTTTTTATGTTAAACTTTTTAAAAGTAACAAAAACTGTATTTTATATCATTCCGGGATTATTTTTATGGTATTTCCTTCATCATTCCGGAATTCATGCTACGATAGCAGGTGTTGTGCTTGCTTTTTCAATTCCTACGAATGCTTCCAATGTAGAAATCTCACCATTAGAAAAACTGGAGCATCAGCTTCATATCCCGGTAAGTTTTCTGATCATGCCGATATTTGCTTTAACGAATACCAATATCACTTTTTCCAGTGAAATGGTAGCAGGAGTCACAAGCACATTAGGGTTGGGAATTATCTGTGGACTGGTATTAGGTAAACTGATTGGTATCAATTTATTTTCATTGATTGCCATCAAATTAAAACTCAGCTCACTGCCTCAAAATAGCAACTGGCTTCAGATGTTTGGTGTAGGATTACTAGCCGGAATCGGGTTTACCATGTCTATTTTTATTGCATTGCTTTCTTTCAAAGGAGAAATTCCTATTCAGGATGAAGCGAAGTTTGCAATCCTGATTGCCTCCTTTATTGCTGCAATTGCCGGATTTATCATACTAAGTGTAAGCTCAAAAGAAAACCCTGAACTGGAAGAGAATTAATCTTTCTTCCGGTTCTCCAATTTTCTTTTGTGTTCCTCATGATTATCAAAGTCCGGTTCAGTAATCTGAGCATGATATCCTGAGGCTTCTTTCCGGATCTCATCAGACAGCAGTTTTTCTATTCTGAGTTTTCGGATCGCCATATTCAGCTCATTCCCGAATAAAAGGAGATATACATTTACATTTACCCAAACCATCAGTAGAATCATACTGCCAATGGAGCCGTAAAGTACATTATATCGTGCAATATCCTTTACATAAATGGCAAAAATATAAGTAGTAGCTACAAACAGTACCGTGGTCAGAATTGCTCCCGGAACCGCCTGCCGGAATCTTGTAATCTTAACAGTTCCCAACCAGTAAAATAGCGTAAGAAGTATAAAATAAAAAAGCGGGAAAGAAACAAATCCGATAATTTTGGATAAGTTATCTACAAGCCATGAAACATCGTAAGCAGGTTTAAAAAGCTTCATTACCACCTCTGTGTAATACACTCCGAAAAGGGTTAAGAAAACGATAGTGATAAAGCCTATGGTGATAAAGAATGAAAGGATAAACTCTTTGACATCACTTAATTTTTCATCTGTATTTTCATTAAATCCATTGATCAGGGAAAATGTACCATTTGTAGCGAAAACAAGCGCCAGAAGAATGGTCAGGTTACTGATTCCTTTCATATTCGGAATGATATTGCTTACAATGTACCCTTTTACATCTCCTTCCATATTGGATGGAAAAACATTATGCAGCAGCACATCAAAAATATAGAACTGAAGCTCATCATATAGCGGCATATGAGGCAGTACAGAGAGCAAAAAAAGGATAAAAGGAAACAGACTTATGGTAAAGCTCCAGGAAATAGCCGCTGCTTTTCGCCCTATTTTTCCTTTAAAAATCCCGGAGATATAGATCTGAAACATCTGCCAGAGTGATATTCCCAAAACAGGAATATGAATGCTGTCGAAAAACTCTTGAATCTTTAAAATAAATCTGGGAACCTTTACACTCATCGATCTGTTTGTCTTTATACAAAGGTAGGGGAATTAAATTAAATAGGAAAAAGATAGAACGGAATTAGGCTGCAGATGATAGATGTCAGGGGTAGCAGGGATCAGGGAATAGCTATTTCTAAGAAAATATCAGATTCAGGTTATAGACTTATCCCTTGAATTAATACTCGATATTAATCATTAAAAAAGGTATTTATATTCATAACCCTTCGACAGGCTCAGGGTGACAACCTGAATACCAACCGAAGTTTTTCAGACATTGTCAGGCTGAGCCTGTTGAAACTATTATTACTAAAACGGATCGTTGAATCAATTTATTAACCCTTACCTTTAAAGAACTGCCAACAAAATAACCCTGAAATCTCAAAACTTTGAACTTGCCGTATGAAGCCCTATCTTTGCCCTCTGAAACTTCTTACAATGCGAATCAGTTTACTTTGTATCGGTAAAACAGATGATAAAGAAATAGCCTCTTTAATCAATTATTATCTCAACCGTTTACCCAAACACTGGAATTTTGAAATTACAGAAATTCCGGATGTAAAAAATGCCAAAAACCTATCTCCGGACCTTCTTAAAAAAGAAGAAGCCAAGTTATTTGTAAACCATATTGATAAAAACGACCTGGTTGTGATTCTTGATGAAAGGGGAAAACAGTTTACCAGCCGCGAATTTTCCCAGAAAATTGATACCTGGATGAATTCTTCTGTAAAAAAAGTACATATTCTGATTGGAGGAGCTTATGGTTTTTCTGAAGAGATCTACAGCAGAGCTAATGAAAAAATGTCTTTATCCAAAATGACGTTTACCCATCAGATGATCCGCCTGTTTATTGTAGAACAGCTTTACCGTGCCGACCAGATTCTGCAGGGAAAACCTTATCATAACGATTAAAACAAAAGAGGCTCTCAAGAATGTCATTCTGACAAAGGAAGAATCTCATTATAACCAAAAGTATGGGATTCTTCATTACATTTCTGAACTACGTTCGCAGACTTTCAGTCTGTATTCAGAATGACATTTTTGAGACAAACTCTTTTTTATTTCAGGCTGATCTGCCTCTTTGCTTCACCCACTACAAAAGCAACGGAATTGGCAATATTAAAGCTCCTGATAAGTTTCGACATAGGAATGGTTAAATGATTTTCAAAACGGTCTAAAACCTCTTTACTCAATCCCACACTCTCCTTTCCGAAAACTAACCAATCTCCGTCCTGAAACTCAGTTTCAAGATATGATTTTTCAGCATGTGAACTCATTAAAAACACACGGGACCGATCAGGAATATTTTTAGCCCATTCTTCCACATCTGCATATTCAGAAACATCAAGATGTACCCAGTAATCCAATCCGGAACGCTTCAGGTTTTTATCATTAATTACAAATCCAAAGGGATGAATCAGGTGTAATCTGCTTTCGGTTCCTACACATAATCTTCCGATATTTCCGGTATTATTGGGTATTTCAGGCTCTACAAGAACAATATTCAACATCTCTCTCTATCTCTTTATTCGTTTTTTAGTATGGATTTATTTATATGATCTGGATTGGAATTTTGTAATTTATTTCTTTACACATCTAGCATAAACATCTGTCAGCACTGCTTTTTCATAGCCTAAAGCTACAGCCTTATCAAGATTTTCGCAGGCTTCCTTAATTTTGGAAGTATCGAACAGGATCATTGCTTTGCTCACATAAGATTGTGCAAATTTCGGGTCTATGGAAATTGCTTTATTGGCATCCGTAAGCGCTTCCTTGTATTTTTTCATTTTAAAATAAACATCTGCACGACCATTATAAAGCAATGATTCCGGTTTTTCGGAAAGAAGTTGATTATAATCTTTTAAAGCTCCGTCCAGGTCACCATTATTTTTTTTCAGATTGGCCAGCCCTGTCTTCGCAAAAAGATTATCAGGAGCAAAAGTCAGAATCTGATTAAGATCTTTGATGGCAAGATCTTTTTTTCCCTGACTGTCGTAAATTTTGGAACGGGTAAGATACAGATCCGGAGTTTCAGCATTCAACTGAAGTCCTTTTTCTATATATTCCAGCGCTTTTACCTTATTTCCTTTCTGACTGTAAAGTGATGAAAGATTGGCATAAACGGAAACAGACAAGGGATTGGCTTTCAAAGCAGATTCATAGGATTTAAAAGCCTGAGTGGTCTTTCCAAGCCTTCTCTGAGCTGTACCCAGATAATCGTAATATTCTGATTGAAATTTTTGGATCTGTTCTTTTTCTGCCAGTTTTAAATATTGCTCTTCTGCACATTTATAATCAGCTTTTTGGAAGCATTCTTCAGCCAGTTTTTTATCCTGGGCATAGAAGTTAATTGAGAAACAGAGGGAAGTTACTACCAGTAAAGTTTTTTTCATGAATTTATAGTTTGTTTGTTGATGACTTTTTTGGCGAGTGCACCAAATATCACTCCCAATAAAGATCCAACAAACGCCCCCACCAAAATATCTATCGGGAAATGCACTCCTAAATATATGCGGCTGTAGGAAACCACTATAGCCCATACAAATATAGCATATGGAAACCACTTAAGCTTATTTTTTAACAAAATACTTAAAAAGGATGCCAAAAAGAATGTATTGGAAGCATGAGCAGAATAAAACCCAAACTGTCCACCGCATTTCACAATTCTCATATGATGTTCCAGAGTAGGATCATGACAAGGTCTTAACCTCGCCACACCATATTTGAAGACACTGGCTAACTGATCAGAAACCGTTGCTCCAATAGCCAGAAATATAAGGATAAAAACTAATGATCTTAGTTTGTGGTTTTTGTATAAAAAATAAAGAAATATAATATAAAGAGGCACCCAGATCCAGGTACTGGAAATCAGCATCCAGAACTGATCGAAAGATGAATCCCCCAAATTATTAAGGTAAAGAAATACCTTCTTATCTTCCTGAATGATTTCCTCCATGATTATCTGCTTACAGGTCCTTCATAAGTCTCATCATCTGCAGGTTTCGGTTTTGGAGGTTCATTGGAAGCCACTGAAGAAGGTTCCGTCAGAATATCTTTCTGGATATCATTCATCGGGTTGAAATCCTTTGCAGCATCTTTTACCTTCTCAATCTCACGCTTGATTTCAGAAACAGGATTATCTGTTTCTTTCATGATTTCGGTTTTAATGTCTTCCACTGCCCCACGCATCTTTCTAACGCCTGCACCTAAGTCACGCGCAATCTGAGGCAGTTTATCCGGACCGAATAATACAACGATTGCAATGGCAATAAGTGCCATTTCTCCAATGCTTAATTCCATGTTGTAAAATTACAAAAGATTATTGCATTTATGGACTGTAAACTAAAAATTTAAACAAATTTTAAGATTTTATAAAGTTCTGGGGGTTTCGGGTACGAGTTTAATTTGTTGCTGGTTTTTGGGGTGTTGCAAGTTTCGGGTTACTCATAACCTTAAACTTTGAACCTTAAACTCTCAAACTCAGCCCTAATTCCTGCTACCTTTTACCTAATACCTATTAGTTAATAAATATTTAATTCAAAATAATGAGAATTACACAACAATTATGTATATTTATGATACACAACCAAACAAATATTAATTATGAAAAAACTAGTGACTACTTTTAAAGTTTTCGCCGTGCTTTTGGTAATGGCACTTCAAAGCTGCCAGAATGAAAACAATGAAATGAATCAGCAGGAAACGGTTCAGGCTAAGACAGCCATAGATGAGCTGAAAAAAGAGATTACTCCTTCTTCTTCTCAACTTGTTCCTGAAGCAGTACAGCTTCAACTGAATGAATCCACCAAAAATCTTGAAACTTATTTAAAAAATGATTTACAGATTGTGGGAGTGGCTGTATTGGGGAAAATTTCAACCCAACAAGGGGTAGAACTGTCTAAAAAACTGATTACGGATAAAGATCAGTTCATTGCTTCCGGAAATATTATGGATCCATCCTCTGTAAAAATCGGAAAAATTGGAGATTTGTATCATGGTGAGGATTTAACAATCGCCCAACAAGGATTAAAAGAAGCCATCACCGAAGAAGTAAAACCAGGTACCCAGGTTATGGAAGTAACATGGAACGGCAAAAGCGGGAAATTTACCACACTATGTTTTTATGGTGATTCAGGAATCATCTGGGACAATATCTTCGGAGGTCTTGTGATGATGGATACCCGTGGAAATTCAGAAGCGTCTAACAATCAGGCTTCAAAAGTGGTTTCTACATGGTATAAACAATGGTGGACAGCTAACTGGCTTTGGGGATCTAAGCGAGGTGAAGCAGGATATCAGATTACCATTTATTATTCAGGGTCTACGGTGTCCAATGCAGATGTAAGTGACTGGGGATATATCAGTTTAGGAAAAGCAAAAAGCGAAAGTAAGATTACCAAAAAAACAGGCGCTTACGGGCAATGCCGTTATGCACTTGGACTTTGTACTCCTACAGGTTCTTTGAACTTTAATTCTACTAATTTCTCTGTATCATTCTCCGGATTAGGCAGTAATATTGTAAGTAACGGGACAAAATCCCTTTATCCATAATTTTCATAAAAATCAGATTTTAATCAAAACGGGAAGCTCGCTGAGCTTCCCGTTTATTGTATTGATAAGTTCTACCAGATTCTGATTTTTGACTTCAATGTTTCTATTGCATTTTCTTTAAGTCCGAATGTATTCATTAATATTTCGTAGAGCTGTATATCATTTTCTATCGTTACAGCTTCTTTTTCACCATCAGCGGATCGTATATTCAATACATGATCCGTATAGGTATAGCGGGCATTTTCATCTACTTTTGAAAGAATCAGCCTGTTCTTAAAATGAGAGTCCGGATGGGTAGACAGATACCAGTTGGAAATATCGAGATCAATGGGTTCTACATGTTCGGGAATAAACCTGTACACCGGAAGCCACTGCTCTTTCCACATCCAAAGTGTATACGTTTCTTTTTTATGAGAAATTTTAAATATTCCGTTGGGTGTTTGCTGCTGATCTTCTTTGTTTAAAAGTATGGGCGAAGTAAGTGTAGCTGTTCCAAATCCGCAATCCACACATAATGTTCTCCTTCAAAATCAACAATAAGCAAGAGATGGGTTTGTGCGGCAATACTGTCTTCCTGTCTTCCCCACACTACTCTTCCCAGCTGGAGCTTTACATGGAATCCCAATGTTTTTAAAACTTCACTTAAAAGCAGGTTTTGTTCATAGCAATATCCACCTCTGGATTCAATAACCAGTTTTCTGAAAATATCATCTACATTCAAAGAAGGAACAATTCCCGTATAAGAATCAATGTTCTCAAACGGAATAAATTTGGGTTGGAGCTGATGTATCTTTCTCAATGTCTCCATGCTCAATTCCGGAGTTCCGGAGAAATGAATCCGTTCCAAATAATTTTCCAGATCCGATGTATTCATAAATTGATTTTTACCTGTTTCAAAAATGAGTAAAACGATTTCACTCGTGTAAAATTATGGAAAAATGTAACTTAGAAATCACCTGTAGTACATCAATAGAACAAATCTATGACTTGTGAAAATCCTTTTCAGAGGTTACATCAACTGAATTTTTATTTCTTTTCTGAAAAGCAGCATAAGTAATCACGACACTGACTGCCATTAAAATAAATGCTAAAAAGAAAGGCGCACCGGAAAATTTGAACGGCGCTTCATCATGCGTGAAATAGTAAAACAAATTAGTCATCATTGGCGGCCCGATAATGGATGTAGCACTCATTAAACTCGTTAATGCTCCCTGAAGTTCCCCCTGTTCATTGGAAGGAACACTTTTCGTGATAACCGATTGCAAAGCGGGTCCGCAGATTCCTCCCAGACAGTAGGGTACCAAAAATACAAACATCATCCAGCCTTCTGAAGCAAAAGCAAACAACAGCATTCCCACAGCATAGAAAGCCAATCCATAATAAATACTTTTCTGCTCTCCCAATCTGGGGGTTGTATATCTGATGAGTCCGCCCTGTACAAGACCCACCAACAAACCTACTACTCCCAATGAAATTCCCACCATTCTTTCTGTCCAGCTGAACTTATACATTGTAAAAAAGCTCCAGTTACTCTGCACGGCATGCCCTGCAATATAGATTAATATCAACGAAGCAATCAAGCCTGAAATTTCAGGATGCTTACCTAAAAACTTAAATGAACCTATAGGATTGGCACGTTTCCAGTCGAATTCTCTTCTTTTATCTTTATCCAGGCTTTCAGGAAGGATGAAATATCCGTACAGGAAATTAAGCAAACACAAGCCTGCTGCAGCATAGAAAGGAACTCTTGCACCATAATGTCCAAGAACTCCGCCCAGAACCGGTCCAATGATAAATCCCAGACCAAAGGCAGCCCCTATCAGTCCAAAATTCTTAGCCCGGTCTTCATCTGTAGAAATATCGGCAATGTAGGCACTGGCCGTGGTGACACTTGCTCCTGTAATCCCAGCAATAATCCTTCCCAAAAACAACCACCAGATTGTGGGAGCCAGTGCAAGGAAAATATAATCTACTGCAAATCCGAAAAGGGAAATCAGAATAATGGGTCTTCTCCCATACTTGTCACTAAGGTTTCCTACTAACGGAGAGAATATAAATTGGGTAAATGCATAGGCAAATCCAAGCCAGCCGCCATACTTTGCAGCTTCACTGATATCTGCATGAATAAGTTCCTCAATTAATTTAGGAACTACAGGAATGATGATACCCCAGCCTGTAATATCGATCAGTAAAGTAATAAATATGAAGCCTATAGCCGCTTTTTTCTTTGAATTTTCCATGATGGTGCAAAATTAATCAAATCTGAAAAATAATGATTCTAAATTATGAAGAGTTAATATGAAGAGTAAAGAATGTAAATCAAAAAGAAAGTAAAGCTGTCCTCATTTTATTTACCATCCGATAAAAAAGGCCGTCTCTTTCGAAACGGCCTTTACTAATTTATTGTAGTTTGTATTACTTTGAAGCAAGCTCTTCTTTTGCAGAAGTGGATTTTCCATGTACCTCTTCTTCTTTTCCTGTTTTAAGGAAATCATAAGCAATTGCAGACGCAACAAAGATGGATGAGTAAGTACCGAATCCAATACCGATTAACATCGCAAACATGAATCCTCTTAAGTTATCACCTCCGAAAATGAAGATCGCAAGGATCACAAGAATCGTAGTGAATGAGGTGTTGAATGTTCTACCCAATGTACTTGAAATAGAGTCATCAAACAGACCTGCCAATGTTAAAGATTTTTTCTCTCTCAGGTATTCTCTGATTCTGTCGAAGATAATTACGGTATCGTTAATTGAGTAACCTAATACAGTAAGAATCGCAGCGATGAAATCCTGATTGATCTCCATGTTGAACGGCATGTATTTGTGAAGCAATGAATAGGCTCCCAAAATAATTACTGCATCGTGGAATAGAGCGGCAACTGCTCCAAGAGAGAACTGCCATTTTCTAAATCTTACCAGGATATAGATAAAGATCATTGCTAATGCTGCCAATACCGCATAGATACCGTGAGTCTGGATATCATCAGCAACAGAAGGTCCTACTTTCTCAGAAGAAACAATTCCTGCGTGGTCTTTATCAGCAGATTTGAAATCTTTCAATGTAGTTCCTGCCGGTAAGTTTGATTTTAAGCCTTCAAATAATTTCTGCTCGATAATCTGGTCAGCTTTCAAAGATTCATCTTCGATAAGGTAATCTGTAGAGATCTTTAATTGTTTGTTGTTTCCGAAAGTTTTAGCTTCTACAGAAGAGTTTTTACCATCTTCAGTTTTGAATAATGCTACTAATTTTTCTTCAACATCTTCAGCTTTTACATCTTTATCAAATCTTACCACATAGTTTCTACCACCGGTAAAGTCGATACCGTATTTGAAACCTTGTGTTGCGATAGAAATAATACAGATAACTGTAAGAACAGCAGAAACGATGTACGCATATTTTCTCTTTCCGATGAAATCGATCCAGGTATTTCTGAACAGGTTCTTCGTAGCCGGAGTCCAGACAGAAAGTCCTTTTCCTTTATTTAATCTTGAGAAGATCATTACTCTTGAAAGCAGTACAGACGTAAATAATGTCATTAAAATACCGATCATCAAAGTCAGTGCAAAACCTTTGATAGGTCCTGTTCCGAAGAAGAACAATACAACTGCCGTTAGGAAAGTAGTAGTGTGACCGTCAATAATCGCATTCAATGCATGTTTGAAACCATCTTTGTAAGCTTCAAGAATACTTTTCCCAGCGAATAATTCTTCTTTGGTTCTTTCATAAATGATAACGTTCGTATCGACCGCTACTGCCATCGTAAGAACAATACCCGCGATACCTGGAAGTGTAAGGGTAAAGTCACCCGAATCCATGATACCGAAAATATAGAATAAGTTGATCACCATCGCAATTACCGCATATACACCAGCTCCACCGTAGTAGAAAATGATATAAACGATGATAATCGCAAATGCAATGATAAACGACATTAAACCAGAATCAATAGCCTCCTGTCCTAAAGACGGACCTACAACTGTAGCCTGAACTACTTTTGCACCTGCAGGCAATTTACCAGCACCTAATACGTCTACCAGTTCTTTAGCTTCCTCCTGAGAGAAGTTACCAGAGATCTGCGTTCTACCGTTAGGGATAGCACCTACAACGTTAGGAGCTGTGTACACTCTGTTATCAAGAGTTACTGCAACCGGTTTTCCAACGTTTTTCTCAGTAAGTGTTTTCCATTCTTTAGCTCCTTTGGAGTCCATCTGCATGTCTACCACGACTCTGCTAAGTTCATCGTAGCTGATGTTTGCAGTTTCCACAGCACCGTCTACCGGAGCTTTTTGGTTGATGTTACCTCTGATCGCGTACAATACTAAGCTTTCAGCATCTGTAGATTCAGGTTTGTAACCCCACATGAACTGTGTATATTTAATGTTAGCCGGACGTAAAGACTGCCCTACTTTGCTGTTTAAAATTTTGTTTACAACAGCAGTATCAGATAATTTTACGTTAGCAACACCATTTGTTCTTAATTTGTCAAGCTGTAAAAGGCTCATGAAGTTCACATTCTTTGCAACTCCCATAGAATCTCCTTTTGTAGCAACCATAGTTGTTAAAGTCTGGAAATAAGGGGCAATTTCAGGAACCTGCTGTACTTCCCAGAACTGAAGTTTTGCAGAAGTCTGAAGCATTTTCTTCACTTTATCGATGTCCTTCATACCAGGCATTTCTACAGAAATTCTCGCAGTACCAGGTACTCTCTGAACGTTTGGCTGGATCGCTCCAAGCTTGTCAATTCTCGTTCTGATTACCTCGAAAGCGGTTCCTACAGATGCATCGATTTTTCTTTTAACAATGCTTTTTACCTGATCATCAGGCGTATTGTACTTTACCTCAGTAAGGGTTGTATTTCCGAAAATTTCCGGATCTGCCAACTTAAGGTTTGCACCTTTAGCTTTGTTAATTACATCGAACTGCTCGAAGAAGTTGTCGATGTAAGGTTTAGTAGAATTCTTCTGTGCTTCATCCGTTTTGTTTAAAGCCTCAATAAGGACAGGATTGGTAGAATAATTGGTTAAATCATTCACAAGATCTCTTTGGTTGATCTCCAAAAGAACGTTGATCCCCCCTTTCAGGTCAAGACCAAGTTTCATTTCCTTGTCTTTGGCTTTAGTGTAATAAAGTTTTGTGAATCCTAAGTTCAAAGTATCCTTAGAAAGTCTTGCGATTTCTTTTTGATACTTCTCCGGATTGTCTCCTGCAATAGCAGTTGCCTGCTTTTCAATTTTGCTGGCGTACCATGTTGGTAATAGCTCGTTTAAGCAAATCAACCCTAGTACAATAGCGACAATTGTAATAAGTCCTTTTCCTTGCATTTTGTTATAACTACGTTAAATTAAGTCGGCAAATATAATGATTTTCTTGTATTTTATGAATTTTTAACAACAGAAATGGTTTATTTCCAGATATATTGGCATCGTGATTTCTATTTAAGATTTAACAATTTTTTCATACTATCATCATGAAGTCTTCAAAATCGATTGGTATAAAATTTTCATTTACTTCCTCAACACACTAAATTTCAAAACATTATGAAAAAACTATTTTTTTGCATCAGCATTTTTTCTTCCTTAATTCTTAATTCTCAAAGCATTAATTTGGAAGAATTTGTGACAGGACTTACCAGCCCTGTAGAGATTACGAACGCCAACGACAGCCGCCTTTTTGTTGTACAGCAGAACGGTATCATTAAAATTATTCAACCCAACGGGACTATTAACACCACCAACTTTCTGAATATCGGATCAAAAATTACTTTCGGCGGTGAAAGAGGCCTTCTTGGTCTTGCATTTCATCCTCAATACTCTGCGAACGGGTATTTTTTTGTGTATTATAACAATCTTTCAGGCAATATTATTGTTGCCAGGTACAGCGTCAGTTCAACAGATCCAAATGTAGCCGATCCTGCGTCTGAAAAAATACTGTTGAATATTCCCAAGCCTTTCGACAATCATAATGGAGGAAGCATTCATTTTGCTCCTGACGGAAAACTCTGGATCATCACCGGAGACGGAGGAAGTGGCGGTGACCCGAATAATAACGCTCAAAACAAAAATTCACTACTGGGAAAAATGCTGAGAATAGATGTAGATGCTACCGGTCCTTACAATATTCCGCCTGATAACCCTTTTGCAGGAGCAGGTGTGGATGGCTCAGACGAAATTTGGGCTTATGGTCTTAGAAACGGATGGAAATTTTCCTTTGATCTTACAACAGGAAATGCTATGATTGCAGATGTGGGACAGGGAGCAATAGAGGAAATCAACAAAATGCCCATTACTACTGCCGGATTAAATTATGGCTGGCGCTGCTATGAAGGAAATAACACCTACAATACCACAGGATGTGCAGCACAGGCTACAATGACTTTTCCTATTGCGGTATATGATCATTCGGGAGGAAAATGTTCCATCACGGGCGGTTATGTATACAGAGGAACTCAATATCCTGCATTGCAGGGGAAATATTTCTTCGCGGATTACTGTTCTACCCAAATCGGAGTTCTGGACACCAATAATGCCATAACATGGACTTCTCCTTATTCCGGAAACAACTTTTCTACTTTTGGAGAGGACTATCAAAAAGGATTGTATGTGGCAGCCGTCAACAGCGGAAAAATATTTAAAATTTCAACAGGCACTTTAGGCACTCAGGAAAACACTTTAGGAAGTATCAAAGTTTACCCCAACCCTGCTTCAAAAGAAATTTTCATTGATGGCGTGAAGGATAAAAAAGCAACGTTGGAAATCATCAGTGCAGAAGGGAGAAAAGTATTGGAAACAGATCAGATCACTAGCAGTAAAGGCATCAATATTTCAGGAATACCTGCCGGAGTATATTTTATCAATCTAAAATCAGGGGAATTAAAATCTTATAGCCAGAAATTAATTATTAAATAATAGTCTTTGTAGGCGCAAACGAAACACTATGTCTATAAAAGGATAAAAACTAACCCGAAACCAAATCAAAAGCGGTTCAGATCTGAACCGCTTTTGCTTATATTGTCATAGAGAAAATTCTCGTTTCCGGTTTGTTTCTCATCATTCTCAGGTCAAAAACCATTGCTACATTTCTTGTGAAAGCTCTACCTGCTTCAGTAATTTTAATTTCGGTTCCGTTGATCTCAACCAAACCGTCATTTTCCATTTCTTGCAGCATTTCCAGTGCATTTTCAAGTTCAGGGAAAGAATTATTGACGTCAAATGTTGTTTCAAGCTGGCACATTAAATTCAGAATATGTCTTCTTACAATAAGATCTTCTTCACTCAGTACGTGCCCTTTTACAACAGGAATTTCACCTCCTTCAACCATCTTCTGGTATTCTTCAACCGTTTTCACATTTTGGGCAAACGCATACCAGGAATCTGAAATAGCAGACATTCCAAGACCAACCATCAACTGGGTTTTGCTTGAAGTATAGCCCATGAAATTTCTGTGAAGTTTTTTATGAATCAAAGACTGGTACAGATCATCATGCTCTAGAGAGAAGTGATCCATCCCAACCTCAATATATCCTAAATCCTGAAGCAGTCTTTTACCATCTTCATACAAACGGCGCTTTTCTTCTCCACTTGGAAGGTCATTTTCATCAAAACCTCTCTGCCCAACACCTTTTACCCATGGAACGTGTGCATAAGAATAAAATGCAAGTCTGTCCGGTTTCAGCTCCATTGTTTTCCGGATGGTATGTTCCATTGCATCCCAATTCTGGTGCGGCAATCCGAAAACAAGATCATGGCTGATTCCCCTGTATCCTATTTCCTTCGCCCATTCTGTAACGTTTTTCACATTTTCAAAAGGCTGGATTCTGTTGATCGCTTTCTGAACTTTAGGATCATAATCCTGAACTCCAAAGCTCACTCTTCTAAAACCAAGATCATATAGCGTTTGAAGATGTTCCTTCGTGGTATTATTTGGATGCCCTTCAAAAGAAAATTCCGGATGTTCCGCAATCTCTACTGTTGAAAAAATACCTTCCAGCAATGTTCTTAAATTCTCAGGAGAGAAGAAAGTAGGCGTACCTCCACCAAGGTGTAATTCTTTCAGCTTAGGTCTTTCGTTGAAAAGATCAAGATAAAGTTTCCATTCCTTTAAAACACTTTCCAGATAAGGAATTTCAACACTATGCTGTTTGGTAATACGCTTATGGCACGCACAGAACGTACACAACGCCTCACAGAAAGGCAAATGGATATAAATAGAAATCCCCTCCTCTGCATTGCTCTCATGAAAAGACCTGATTACAGTTTCCTTCCATTTTTCCGGTGAAAATGTTGATTCATCCCAATATGGAACGGTAGGATAAGACGTGTAACGCGGCCCGGGAATATTATACTTATCTATTAAAGAGTTCATTTTGAAAATTAAAATTTTATAAGGATATGAAATTTAACATAATTAAAATTTCACCTTACAAAATTAACCATTAGTTATGAATTTTAGTCTATGAATTATATTAGGTTCTATTTTATAATGAATCTAAATACGATGAATACTGACTTTCTTCAATATAATGATAAATTCTATATTAACTATTTAAAAATTGTTCATGAGAAGAATATGTCAATCATATGCTTTTATGGTGCATTGCCCATTAAAATGTAAATATTTTCGCTTTTGAAAAATTATCATCCCACATAATGAAGTCATGACCGGACGGTGCCATATCTGTTTCTTTAACTATTGATGGATTGGAAGGATATTTACCAGCTTTCGCATCCCATTTCAAATGTATGAACTTTCCGTTTCCACTCTTTAAAATAAGATCATTCCATCCTGAAGTAATTGCTGCACTTCTGAAAACCGGCGGTCTCATTACCGTAAACCTGTTGATCAGCTTCATATCACTGCTTAGTAATAAAAATGTACAGCCTCCACTTCCACAAAATGCTCTTCCTGAAAGTGAAATGAAATATTCATTTTTTTTATCATTATTGAGGTCTACAGTATAAAAAGAAAACTGGCGGTCGGAAGTTTCAAGGGACGGCAGATCGTTTTTCAAATAATCCTGGAGATAAAGCTTCAGTTTTTCAGCAGTGGCATTGTCTGTGGTGTCGGGATTATATCCGGATTCTGTAGTCCCCGTCTTCGCAGAATCCACAACTTTTCCTTCAGAAGAAGAAATTACAGGAGCTGTGTTTTCCGGCAGCTTTTTTTCATCTTTTTTACAGGCAGCTAACATTACTGCTGACATTCCAAGACATATAGCCCATTGTTTATTTTTTATCTTCATCATCATATTAATTAATCTTTTTTTGTTCTCGGTGTTACCGAAACTTCTCCGGTAAATTTCAATATACAAAAATAACATTTATTTCTGTAAGATATCCCAACAGCCTGTTTTATCTGAAATTTCAAGAGAGGAAAATTAAAATTTCAATTTTATGACGGCAATTCTGTTATTTCCTGCAAGTACAACATTGTTACCATCTAACCATTGACACACAAAGAAGCCTTTCTCATCGGAAATTTTCTTCCACGTCCTTCCAAAATCTGAAGAGTAACTGATATGCTTGTCTCCCACCGCAATAATCTCTTTTCCTTTTGATCCCGGCTTAATTTTCACACAGGTGGTGTATCCCGCATTTTGCCCTGAAGCATGAATCTGCCAGGTTCTCCCCCCATCATTAGTGGTAGCAACATTGTTGATATTAGCATCCTGTTTTGTATAATCTCCTCCTGCAGCAATTCCAAAATGATCATTGTAAAAGTCAATAGAATATATCCCCTGTGAAGATTCTCCCTGTATAATTGGAGTATTGAAAACTTCGATATTTTCATCCTTCAGATTCATTCTTAATATTCTTGAAGCTTTTCCTCCTGTTGCAATCCATAAATATTTTTTAGAGGATGAAATATTGGTATTACTTGCAGCAAAAGCAGCTTCACCCTCGTTTAATATTATATTATTCTTAAACATACTCCATTTCCCGTCTTTATAGACCGCCAGCTTCAGCCTCAGATCTTTATCCGAATCACTAAAAGTATAGGCTAACTTATCATTAACGAAATGTAAAGCATCATAAAAAGCTGTTTTTGCTGTATCTTTAAAAACAACCTGTGACTTCAGATCTTTTTTATCAATTTTAAAGAAATGAGCCGGACTTTCAATATTAATAGCATAAAAAGACGTTTTGTTCTGTGCTAATGTTCTGAACTGAAGCTTATTTTCTGAGAGTTTTATCTGCCTCTGATTTTTATAGTCTTTAAGATCTACAAACCCAAATTTGGAATCCGTACCACTATACCACACTTTGTTGTCATATACTTCAATGGCTCTGATGCTGATCTTATCATTAAGAATCGTTTCAAGGCTTTCTACCTGCTGGGAAAACGCTGTAAGTCCGGTGGACAGAAATAAAATGGAAAAAATCTTTTTCATATTATAATATTGTGACAAAAAAAACCGCCGAAGCGGTTTATATTATTAATCCTGGTTCTGATATTTTTCAGGATTGTTCAGTTTACTGTTTGATTTCCCATAAAGGAAATATACTAAACCACCCAGGAATAACCACACAGCCGAAAGCTCCAATGCGTGAGCGCTTAAGTTAAATATCAAATAAATATTGATAAATACTCCCAATGCCACAACTATTTTATAAGCCGGAACTTTGAAAGGTCTGATCAAATTAGGCTCTTTCTTTCTCATCACCCAAACTGCAATACAAACCAGTGTAAATGCAAACAGGGTTCCGAAACTTGTCATATCTGCCAATGTTGAAATAGGGGTAAATGCTGCGATCAAAGCTACTACAATTCCTAACAAAATAATTCCTTTATAAGGTGTTTTTGTTTTTGGATGAAGATCACCGAAGAATTTAGGAATCAATCCGTCTTTTGCCATCCCGATAAAGATTCTGGATTGTCCCATCATCATTACCATTACTACGGAAATTAACCCTACAGTAGCAGCAATTGTTACGATATTACTGGCCCAGTGTTTTCCGGCAATTTCAAAAGCATATGCTACAGGAGCTTTAATAGCATCAGGATATTTCCCTTCCGGGTTAAAGTCTGTATAATGCATCATCCCTGTTAATACAAGAGATACACAAATATATAAAGCTGTACAAACCAATAATGAAGCAATAATTGCGAAAGGTACATCTTTCTTAGGATTAATAGCTTCCCCAGCCTGCGTAGAAACAGCATCAAAACCAATATAAGCAAAGAAAATCGCTGCTGCTCCGGAAATAATTCCTTTAATACCGTAGGCAGAAACCATATCTCCTTCAGAATTTTTAATCTGAATCTGATCCGGAATAAAAGGTTTCCAGTTTTTAACACCGTCTACAGCGTTGTAAAGATCGGTATTAGAGAAAATAATATATATTCCTGCAATAATTACAAAGATAACAGCTGAAGTTTTCATTAAAACGATCAGGTTATTCGCTCCTGCAGCTTCTTTAGTTCCCTTTACCAATAATGCAGTAATTAAAAGAACAAGAATAAATGCAGGAAGGTTCATAGAAAAACCATCTCCGGTATAACTTGCCGGATCTGATGTAAGATAGGCAGGCAAATGAATATTAAAAATCTTTAAAAATTTGTTAAAGTATCCGGACCAACTTACGGAAACGGCCATACTCGCCATGGCATACTCGAGGATGAGACACCATCCCATTGCCCATGCAAAAATTTCTCCTACTGTTCCGTATGCATAGGCATAAGCTGAACCCTCTACAGGAATAATGGATGCAAACTCTGCATAGCATAATGCAGCAAAAACGCAGGCAATCCCTGCTATGATAAAGGAAATAGCAAGAGCTGGTCCTGCATGATAATAGGCTCCTGTTCCGGTAAGAACAAAGATTCCACCACCAATGATAGCACCCACTCCAATTGCTGTTAAACTCCATTTTCCAAGGACTTTTTTCAGCTCACTTTTCTTCATATCTGCCTCATAGGCACTTAGTGGCTTTTTTACCCAAATTTTCGACATGTTTTTTTATTTATTAAGGATTTACGAAAATATAAAAAATTTAGAAACTCTCACGTTAATCGTTAAACTTTCCTCATTTATTTTACATTAAAGGTTTAAAAACCTGAACAACACATTATATAATCCATTTTAAAAAGTCCATATTTTTGCTTATTTTTGATTGCATGAATTTATATGATCTTTTTGTAAAGCCTTATGAAAGCTATGATTCTTTACAAATTATGTTGGAAGCATCAGGTGCAATTTTCGGAATACTGAGCGTATTTTTTTCCATAAAGAAAAATATATGGGTGTACCCTACTGGCATTATTTCAACGCTGATCTATGTATATCTTCTTTTCAATGCCGGGCTGCTGGGAGACTGTATGATTAACGTCTATTATACTGTCATGAGTATTTATGGATGGGTTCTATGGGCAAGAAATTCTGAAGATCATATTCATGTAGAAGTTACATGGGCTACCCGAAAAGAATGGATACATGCAAGTATTCTTTTTGTGATGAGTCTGGCACTTGTTACCCTAATTTATTATTACAAACCTTATATCGATAATCAATTTTCGATGGAAGGAGTCAGTTTGGGATTATATCATCTGGACTGGGCAAACTGGATGGATGTTTTCACTACCTCCATATTTTTGGCAGGAATGTGGTTGATGGCTAAACAACGCATTGAAAGCTGGATTTTCTGGATTATCGGGGATCTTATTTGTATCCCTATGATGATTTTTAAGGGGCTTGGAATCACTTCGGTTCAATATTTGGTATTTACTATAATGGCGATCTTGGGATACGTCAGTTGGAAAAAAAGTTTTAAAGAAAAAAAAGTACAATAAAGTCATGAAAAATTTATTTAAAATAGCATTCAGTATTTTTGCTATTACCAGTTTAACCTCTTGTTTAGCTTATACCGACGGATACGGAAGCAACGGAAGCTATGGGTATGGAGATCCGTATTATAACAACGGATATTACTATGCGCCTTCAGGATATTACGGAAGCGGTGGATATTGGGGTAATGACGGCTATTATTACAGAAGCAATGTTAATTATTACTATGATAATGGTATTCCTTATTACTATGATAGCTACAATAACTCCAGAAGAAAGGTCTACGTAGAAAGAAGGTCTACTTCATCTTCAAGACCTCAGAACGGATTCCAGAATACGCGTACAACGAACAGCAACGGTTCATACAATAATAACGGAGGATTCAACAATAACAGAAACTCCAACAGCAACAGCGGATTCAGAAACCAGAACAATGGTTATCAGAATAATCAGGGAAATCAAAACAACAACGGTTTCAGAAATTCCAACGGTAACAGTGGATTCAGAAATCAAAACAGCAGTAATCAGAATAACCAGAATAACAGCGGTTTCAGAAATTCTGAAAGCAGCAGGTCAGAATCTTCCGGCGGGGGATTCAGAAATAGCTCGGGCAGCCAAAGCACGAGTTCAAGCAGACAGCAGAGCGGCGGAGGCGGCTTTAGATAAAACGATTATAAATAAGGAAACGAACAGTTAACACTGTTCGTTTTTCATTTTAAATATAGTAATTTTGCTTCTTCATTAACAAAAAAATATGGAATTTTATAAATATCAGGGAACAGGAAATGATTTTGTAATGGTAGACAACCGTGATCTCCAATTTACTAAAGATAAAGATAGTATTGAAAAGCTATGTGACAGACGCTTCGGAATAGGTGCTGACGGTCTTATTCTATTGGAAAACGATCCTGAATATGATTTCAAGATGGTATACTACAATTCTGATGGCGGGGAAAGTACGATGTGTGGAAACGGAGGAAGATGTCTTGTTGCTTTTGCTTTTTTCCTTGACATTTTTGAAGACAAATGTAAGTTCATTGCTACCGACGGTGAACATGAAGCTGAAATCCATAACGGAATCATTAAATTAAAAATGATCAATGTAGATACTGTTTCCCATGACGGAAATGATTTTGTTCTGAACACCGGATCTCCACACTATGTAAAATATGTAGACAACCTGAAAGAGTATCACGTCTATGACGAAGGATATGGCATCAGAAATTCTGAAAAATATAAAGAAAAAGGAATCAATGTGAACTTTGTAGAAAAAATTTCAGATAATGAAATTTTTGTAAGAACCTATGAACGAGGCGTTGAAGACGAAACTTACAGCTGCGGAACAGGAGTTACAGCTTCCGCTTTAACTTTTCTGCAAAAACATAATCTAACCTCTGTAAAAGTTAAAACTTTAGGCGGAAACCTTAAAGTATATGCTGAAAAAAGCGGGGATGCATTCCAGAATATCTGGTTAGAAGGTCCTGCAAAGCAAGTTTTTAGAGGTAAAACAGATCTTCTTTAAAAACAAAAAACTTTTAATCAACATTTAATAAGAATGAAAAAAGCAATTCTCATTGTCATTCTGCTGGCTTTTGTAGTGGCAGGATTTTTTGGTTTGAGATTTTATAATAAATATTTAGGAAATAACGTAGAAAAGGATGGTTACGTTCTGATTCCTCACAGAGCGGGCTTTAAACAAATCCTAGATTCTATTGCTCCTTATATTAAAGACAGAGAGTCTTTTGAAGCTGTAGCCAAGGAAAAAGGTCTTGATACGAATTTTAAAGCAGGGCGTTACCATATCCAGAGCGGAACAGGCAACAAAAACCTTGTCAATATGATCAAAGCTGGTAACCAGACAGCCAACTCTTACCGAATCGGTGATTTTGGAGATATGTACCAGATGATTGGTAAGGTGACTAAAAAAACGGAAATTGATTCATTACATTTTGTCAATGATCTGGATGCTGTTGCACAGGAGAAAGGCTATAAAAATGTTGAAGATTTAAAAAAATACTTTTTCATTGATACCTATAATTTTTTCTGGACAGTAAGCCCGAGAGAGTTTTTCTCAAAGTTTGAAAATCAGTATAATGATTTCTGGACGAGTGAAAGAAAAAGTAAAGAAAAGCAGTCTGGTCTTACAAGAGATCAGATTTATGCACTGGCTTCTATTGTTTATAAAGAATCCGGAGGAAAAAAAGATGAAATGAAAACGATTGCAGGATTGTATTTAAACCGTTACAGAAAAGGAATGAAGCTTCAGTCTGATCCTACAGTTATTTATGCAATCAATAAGCAGACAAATTTTAAAGAACCTATAAAAAGGGTATTTTATAAGCATTTGTCTACACCATCACCTTATAATACTTATGCCAATGCAGGTATTCCTCCGGGGCCCATCTGTGTAGTGGATAAGAATTCAATAGATGCTGTTTTAAATGCTGAAAACAACAATTTTATATTTATGTGTGCTGATCCGGCAAGATTCGGATACCATAAGTTTACTGCAAGTGCTGAAGAACATGCGGTGAATGCAAAGGCCTATCAGGATTGGCTCAACTCAAAAAATATAAAATAGGCTTAGAAAGCACCTAAAAAATTTATACAGTTAGAAAAACAATAAACGACCATAATATTTTGATGATCAGCCTAGTATGGACACTCAAAATATTAAGGGTTATTCTTTCACGATCTTATACAAAAAAATAACCTATGAAGAATAAGACAGAAATTGTCAATATTTTCACCAGAAAAACTTTAGGACTTACCTTAGTACTTTCAGCGGCAGCACTGGCTTTTGCACAGGAGAAAGCTGGAGTTTCAGGGATCATTGTCAACAAAAAAAATCAACCGGTTCCTTATGCTTCCGTAACTTTCAGCAATAAGGCCAACAAGACTTTAAGTGATGCTGTACTGACAGATGAAAAAGGGCAATATACCCTTCAGCTTATGCCCGGAGATTATGATATTACAGTAGAAGCTATTGATTACAAAAAAAGTGTAGTCAGCAAAAATATTGCAAAAGCAGGTAATATCGGAGCTTTATCTATTGAAGCAGAGCCTTCGTCTACTGCTGATGGCAAAACAAAAGAAATTCAGGGTGTTGTAATTACTGCTTCTGCAGCGAAACCTTATAAAGTAGAGCTTGATAAGAAAACATATGATCCTTCGCAGGATATTGTGAGCAAAGGAGGAAATCTTCAGGATGTTTTAACTAATGTTCCTTCAGTTTCCGTGGATACAGACGGAACAGTTTCTATGAGAGGAAGTACCAATGTAAAGTTTCTTATCAATGGAAAGCCTTCTGCCCTTCTTGGGATAGATGACGGAGCGAATGCACTGCAGAGTATTCCGGCGGATCAGATTGAAAGAATTGAAGTTATTACCAACCCTTCTTCTAAATTTGAAGCAAGTGGTACATCCGGTATTCTGAATATCATCCTAAAAAAAAATAAAAAGGTAGGATTTAATGGTAGTGTGGTTGGATCACTGGGATATTTTCCAAGAACTTCTCTCAATACGAACCTGAGCTGGAGAAAAAACAACTGGACATGGTTCCTGAATGGCGGTGGTGGTTACACAGAAAACAAAACGAAGAATAATTCGGAAACAACCTATCACAATCTCACATTTCCCGATGTGATTGCTTTCCAGCAGCCTAATGATGTTCTTGTTCATCAATTGCAAAACTCCGAGAATAAAACGTATAATAAAAATTATAATGTGAGTGCGGGTTTTGTATATGATTTATCTGATAAGACTTCCATTAATTTCACAGGATTGGTGAGAACATTTGAAGGAGACGGAAATGAACTTCTTGATACCTACGACAGTTTTTACAGGTTTTTCAGAGATTCACCGGATCCGGGCACTACAGCAGGAAAATGGAGTTTATTAAATCCCTATGGAAGAAGAGATTCTAAAAGTATCTTCAATAACCTTGCTTTCCAGGGAGATTTGGGATTAGATCATAAATTTGATGATAACGGACAAAATTTATCCGTATCATTAAGTCTGCAAAGGAACAGAAGTAACAATAATGCGGATATTCTTGAAACTTACGACCTTCGTCCTGATGTGCAGGATATTACAAGAAGATATTCGTTAACTAAAACAATAATCGGTAAAGCTGATTATGAGCTGCCAATAGGAGAAAAATCCAAGCTTGAAGCAGGATATAGATTGGATGTTAATGATAATACTTACAATAATTTTGTAAGCAGTACTTCCAACAATCCTTTTATTCCAAGTTATAATAACAATACAGATTATAAAGAAGTCTTCAATGCTTTTTATCTACAATTTAAGAGTAAAATAGGAGAAAAATTTGCTTATCAGCTCGGTTTAAGAGATGAGCTGTCCAATGTCAGCATTAATTATATCAATCAAAATCCTAATGATAAGCCGTTAGATAAGACCAAAAATTATAATAATCTATTTCCGAGTGTATTCTTAAGCTATGATGTATCTAAAAATAATCAGATTTTGCTTAATTATTCCCGCAGAATAGACAGACCAAGGTCCTTCTTTATGGTTCCCTTCCCGAATTACAGCAACAGCCAGAATATTTTTGAAGGAAACATAGACCTGAATCCCTCATATGTAGATTCATTTGAAGTAGGATATAATATTACCAGAAAAAAATTCACGGTTAATCCTACCCTATACTACAGACACGCAACGGATGATACCAAAATGTTGGTCTACAGACCTGATGAAAGCCTTGGTGTATTTTATACAAAGCCAATCAACTTAGGAAACGATGACCGTTATGGTTTGGACCTGAACTTTACTTATGATCCATTTGCATGGTTGAAAATCATGGGAAGTCTGGACATGTTCGGATATAAAACTACAGGAATTGCTTATTATGATGCTATTGATAAAAATAAGCTGCAGCAAACCCGCAGCATGAATTTCACAGGAGACGGTTTTTCTACCAGAGCCCGTCTTAATACAACATTCAAGCTTGACAAAACGCTAAGTGTACAATTACAGGGATTCTATAGAGGGGCACAGAAAACAGCCAGCCAAAATACAGAAGATATGTATGCCCTGAATCTCGGTGCATCCAAGACTATCTGGAAAGGAGACGGAACAATTTCCTTCAATATTCAGGATATATTCAATACAAGAAGCAGAGAAGTATTTAGTTTCAATGAGGATTATACACGAAGAAACTATATGCAGTGGCAGCCAAGACAGTTTGCTATTTCGTTAACTTACAGATTTAAGCAGGGAGAAAAAATTGAACAACCTAAAAAGAAAAAGGACATCAATTCCAACGCAACAGGTGATGACCAGCAAGGCGGCCCTATGTAAGACAGCAAAAATCCCGAAAGTACTTTCGGGATTTTTTATTTCTGTTATTTTACAGGTTCTGCTTTGGCATCTTTTTCTTTTTCAGCTTCGTAGATTCTCCTTCTCAGGTCACTGGTGGAAAACCGATGGTCTCTTTTGTTGTAAAAGATCTCAATTCCTTTTTCCTCACAGTATTTTTTACCTGTAAAGTCTCTGTCCATATAATCATCTCCAATAATTCTTACATCAATCACAAATGATTTAAGAATATCCAAAAGGTCTTCTTCTGTGTAATAAGGAATAATCTCATCCACAGCATTCACTGCTTTCAGTTGAATATATCTTTCAACAATAGTCTGGCTTGGCTTATTTTTGTTTGGACGATCGTGAGACGGATCGATTTGAAGTCCAACAATTAAATAGTCACACACGGTTTTAGCTTCTTCAAGCATTTTGATGTGACCTGCATGCAATAAGTCAAATGACGAAAATGTAATACCTATTCTCTGTGTCTTCATATTAATGTTAAATTAAAGCTTCGCTGAAATACATGTTTCTTAAAAAGATAAAACACTTAATTTTCAAGGAAGATGTTTGTAATTTGTTTTATGATCGTTTAAATTATTATTTCATGTGACGTCAGTATTTCTCAACACTTAAGTCTATGAATTTCTGGTTTTCAGATATTTCTGCCATTCCCAAACTGTTCTTAGAGCTTCTTCAAGCGAGGTTTCAGACTTCCAGTGGAGCTCTTTTCCGGCTTTATCTGGATTAGCATACGCAATAGTAATATCTCCCTCTCTTCTGGCACATATCTGATAAGGCACTTCTACATTATTGGTTTTTTCAAATGCTTTTACCACTTCCAGTACAGATGAACCCTTTCCTGTTCCCAGATTGTAGATATCTATCACAGCATCCGATGAAGGATCATCAATGAGTTTCTTTAGTGCTGCAACGTGTGCTTTTGCAAGGTCAACAACATAGATATAATCACGAACGGCAGTTCCGTCCTCTGTAGGGTAATCATCTCCCCAAATATTTAATTTTTCTCTTATTCCTGAAGCTGTTTGCATCACATAAGGTACTAAATTATTAGGAATTCCTATAGGCAATTCTCCCAGCTTTCCGGATGGATGTGCCCCGATTGGATTAAAATACCTTAATAGCGATATTTTACTGTGATAGGCTTTTGCAAAATCAATCAAAATCTGTTCTCCCATTTGTTTTGTTTTCCCGTATACACTTTCAGGCGTTTTCAACGGAGTATTTTCATCTATCGGCATTACATCTGCCTGTCCGTAAACGGTACACGATGAGCTGAAAATAAAATTGGAGATCTTTCTTGTTTTAAATTCCTGAAGAATATTAATCAAAGAAAACAAATTATTCTCATAATAGTCTACAGGAATGATCTGGCTTTCTCCTACCGCTTTAGAGGCTGCAAAATTGATACAACCATCAATTTGGTGCGCATCAAAAACCTGAGTAAGAAGTTCTTTTCTTCTTAAATCGAAAGGATAAAAAACAGGTTTCTTACCAGTAATTTCCTCAATGTTTTTTAAAATAAACCTTTCCGTATTGGATAAATCGTCTATAATAACCACTTCAAAGCCGTTATTAAGAAGTTCTACAACAGTGTGAGAACCAATATATCCAAGGCCGCCGGTAACAAGTATTGCCATTTTTATTTTTAAAATTTGTTAATCTTGATGTTTTCCTATGTTTTCTATTTCATTCGCTCCCGCATATTTTTTCACTTTAAATACATTGACAATCAGTAAATTCAATATGAGTATAATTAGGAATTTAAAAGTAAAATTTTCCAAAATATTATATCCATTTAAAAATCCAAATAATAAAGGGTAACCTAAAACAATTATAGATAAAAATAAACTAAGATTTAGGAACAAAATAGCTTTATCATATTTTTCTACAAGATTGACAAATGCAAACGAATTAATAACAAGCGAAATAGCAATAAACAATGTTTTAAACAGGTTAAAATCATTAAATATTTCAAATACGGAAAATGCAGATATTATAAAAAGTAGTAAGCTGGTTATTACCGCTAAATAGTATACCAGCCTATATTTAAATATCTTTTTTTTCATTTATTTCATAAACTCAAGGACTGCATCCGTAATATATTTCAGCTGCTCTTCGTCTAATTCTGTATGCATCGGTAAAGAAATTACCTGATCCAAAAGCTTATCAGTATTCACAAAATCTGCAGCATCACTTTCCTGGAAGTATGCTTTTTGTTTTCTCAACGCCACAGGATAGTAAATCATTGCAGGAATATCTTTTTCCGATAAAAACTTCTGAAGCTCATTACGTTTTCCATTCAGAATTCTTAATGTATACTGGTGGAATACATGAGTAGAGTTCTCGGCTCTTTTGGGAGTCAGGATATTCTGGTTTCCTTCGAAAGCTTCATCGTAGAAATCTGCTGCTTTTCTTCTTGCCTCGTTATAAGAATCAAGGTGAGGAAGTTTTTTTCTTAAAACCGCTGCCTGAATGCTGTCCAAACGTGAGTTTACCCCCACCTCATCATGGTAATATCTCTCGTACATTCCGTGGTTTACAATTCCTCTTAAACGGTGAGCTAATTCATCATTATTGGTAAAAATAGCCCCTCCGTCTCCGTAGCATCCCAGGTTTTTTGAAGGGAAGAAAGAAGTGGTTCCCACAGTAGACATTGTTCCTGCCTGTTTTACCGTTCCATCGGAAAATGTATATTCTGAACCGATTGCCTGGGCATTATCTTCAATAACATATAAATTGTGCTCTTCAGCAATTTTTAAAATTTCTTCCATATTGGCACACTGTCCGAAAATATGTACCGGAATAATCGCTTTTGTTCTGGGCGTAATTGCTTTTTTAATCTGTTCAGTAGAAATTGTGAATGTATCATAATCTACATCTACCAGTACAGACTTTAATTTAAGCAGATGAATTACCTCCACTGTTGCAGCAAAAGTAAAATCAGCCGTGATAATTTCGTCTCCTTCTTTCAGATCCAACCCCATCAGGGCAATCTGTAATGCATCTGTACCATTGGCACACGGAATCACATGTTTTACGTCTAGATAAGACTCCAATTCATTCTGGAAAGACTTTACTTCAGGACCGTTAATAAATGCCGCAGAATCCATTACATTCAAAACTGCATTGTCTACATCATTCTTTATTTTGTAATACTGACTTTGCAAATCAACCATCTGAATTTTTTTCATATACTAAAATATTTCTGTAAAAATAAGGAATTTAAAATCCTATCAAAAATTTTATTGATTTTGTTTTTATCTTTATACAAATAAATTTTATGAAAAAACTTTTACTCTTTTGTTTCCTAACAGGTTACCTAACCGTTTCTGCACAAACGGAGCTTGTTTTTGTTTACTTTACGGATAAGCCTAATAAAGCTGCTTTTTATGCCAATCCGCTGTCAGAGCTCAGCCAGAAATCACTCAACAGACGTACAATGCTGGGAATACCGCTTAATGATCAGGATGCTCCTATTGAACAGTCTTACCTTCAGAATCTTCAAAATTTGGGATTTGTTGTTAAGGATTACTCAAAATGGCTTAATGGAGCAGCTGTAAATGCCACTCCGGCGCAAAAAACGTTATTACAGGCCCAATCTTATGTTTCCTCTGTTGAAAGTTTTGCCAGAAACACTTCTACTACCGTGAAAACATCATCAGGAAAATGGAAAGACGATGCCAGTATCAATAAAACACTTACCAACTTCAATTATGGATCAGGGGCAGGACAAATAGACCAGGTGAATATCCGGCCGCTTCATCTGGCAGGTTATACGGGAACAGGAGTTTCCATAGCGGTAATTGATGCAGGATTCCCAACTGTGAATACAGGAGCTGCCTTTACAAGATTATGGACGAATAATCATATCAAAGCTTCTTATGATTTTGTTACCAAAACCGCAGATATTTATAATACGGCTCTCAGTACTCATGGTTCCGTTGTGTTAGGTGTTATTGGCGGATATCTTCAAGACGTTTTTGCAGGAGCTGCACCTGATGCTGATTTTTACCTTTACCGCAGTGAAAATGCTACCGTAGAGATTCCCGAAGAAGAGCTATACTGGATTGAGGCGGCTGAGGAAGCAGACAGAAAAGGAGTTGAAATCATTACTTCATCATTGGGTTACAATATTTTTGACGAAAGCCGTTACAATTATACGTATGCCAATATGGATGGCAATACCTCCTTTATTGCCCGCGGAGCAGGCATTGCTGCTGAAAAAGGTATTTTTGTTCTTGCCGCTGCCGGTAACTCGGGACAACAGCCGTGGCATTACCTTATGACACCCGCTGATAATGCTAAAGTATTTTCTATCGGATCTGTAGATTCTGCCGGAAATGCTTCAGGGTTTTCTTCTTTCGGGCCTAATGCTCTCGGGGTGGTAAAACCGGACGGAAGTACCCAGGGAACCGGTACGACAACCGTTTATGATAATGCTACCTTAATTGTGAATGGAACTTCAATTGCGACTCCTATTGCTGCCGGCGGTGTTGCATGTCTTATCCAGGCGTTTCCAGCGATGAACAGAGAGCAGATGAGAACAAAGCTGAGACAGACGGCATCACTTTATCCTGCCCATTCGGATCAGATGGGATTTGGAATCCTTAATTTCGGAAGCTTATACAATCTTGTTCTGAATACATCTGAAATTGTAAAAAAAGAAACGTATTCTATCTTTCCGAATCCTGCAAAAAACATTCTTAATGTAGCATCAGAACAAGAAGTTCAGTCCCTGGAAATATATGATAATCTGGGAAGATTAATCAGAAAAAGCAACCAGCAGAAATCTATAAAAGTGGAAGATTTTGCAAAAGGAACCTATTATCTGAAAATTCAGACGAAGGATAAGGTTTTCTATGAAAAATTCTTAAAGGAATAATTATTTGTCTCCTGCACATCCAACAGATTGAACAGATTCTATATTTTATTTGATCTGTTGAATGTGTGAAAACTATTTTTTCTCAAACTGTATATCCTATGTTTTGGCTGAAGCCGGAGGATTGGTTAATAAAAAAAGAATGGGCATCCTTCTACTACGCTCAGGATTATAACCCATTCCTATTGATATCCTATTACTTTCGTAATAACTTATGCAGAATTCCTACTGGCATTAATATTTCCGAATAATGAACGCGTCACCAGCTTTTCGTAAGCTTCTTTGTTCCCTTCTCCTTTCTGAATTTTCATCAAAGCATACTGCTGGATACTTAACAGCGGAAGCACAATCTTCTCACGGATCTTCACAGATTTTCTGGATAAAGGATCTTCTTCCTGAAGCATTTTAAATCCTGTCAGCTCCAACATAATATCTCTGGAAAGCTCGTATTCATCGAAAAGAATATTCCAGAATGCTCCAAATTTCGGGTTATTTTTAATATAATAAGTCAATGGGAAGTAAGACTTGTTCATACTCATCATGGAGTTCAAAACTAAAGTTTTAAAGAAATCCGAACCTTTGTACAGTTCTCTTACCTCTTCAAATCTGCCCTGCTCTTTCATCTTTTGCATCGCATATCCAAAACCGAAAAATCCCGGTACATTCTGTTTTAATTGTGACCATGAGCCTACAAACGGGATGGCTCTCAGATCTTCAAATTTAAGCTCGCTTCCGTTTCCTCTTTTTGAAGGGCGGCTTCCGATATTCGTTTTTCCGTAATATTCAAGCGTACTCATTTCCTGAAGGTAAGGCACAAACATGGGATGCGCTTTCAGATCCGAATATTTTTTATAGCTGATATCTGCAAGCTCTATAATCAAAGCTCTTTCCTTTTCTGTAAGTTCTTTTTTTGAATTTTTAAATACATCATTTTCAACACCTGCTGTCAGAAGCTGTTCAAAGTTGTATTTTGCCTGCTCCTTGTTTCCGAAAATACTGGTAATCGTCTGCCCCTGAATGGTTAATTCAATCTTATTATTGGCAATCGTTTTTCCCTGGGAAGCATAGAAATCGTGGGTTTTTCCACCTCCTCTTGCCGGCGGGCCTCCCCTGCCATCAAAGAAAACAACTTTAATATTATTCTGTTCCGAAAGTTTTGTGAGTACTTCTTTGGCTTTATAGATTTCCCAGTTGGCTTTTAAATATCCTCCGTCTTTGGTTCCATCTGAGAATCCAAGCATAATCGTCTGCTGGTTTCCTCTTTTCTCAAGATGCTTTTTGTAGACTGGATTATGATACAGCTCATTCATTACATTTTCTGCATTGGCAAGCCCTTCCATGGTTTCAAAAAGCGGAACAATATCCATATTGATCTCTTCATCTTTATAACCGCAGATTTTAAAGAAGGCATATACGTTCATCACGTCTTTTACGGCATCAGAATTGGAAATAATATAGCGGTTCATGCCTCGTAATCCATTCAGATCCTGAATTTCTGAAACCTGAGAAACCGTTAACAAAGTATCTTTTACAATGTCTTCGAAATCATCTGCATTTATTTTTTCAGAAATCTGAATCAGCTTATTGAATTTCTTCTCGTAATCAGCCTCTTCATTTCCATATACTTTTGCATACACCTCATCAATAACTTTCTGGTGAATTCTGCTGTCCTGACGGATATCCAAGGTTGCAAAGTGAGTACCGAAGATCATCACACGGTCTCTGAAATTAATCAAAAGATCTAAAAACAAAGAGTTATGTTCGTTGGTCAGTATTTTTTCTGCTTCGGCTGCTTTCTTTAAAATATCTTCTGCTTTAATGTCTTTTCCATCAAAAATGGCAGCATACAGCTCTTCGCTTAATTGGGTTAACACTTCGGAAACGCCTCTGAAACTCAATCTTCTCCTGATAAATTTTAAGTGGCTGTAGTATGATTTCAGAATAGCAGAACGAAGTTCTTCCGCTACTCTTTTCGTTACCTCTGCTGTTACAAAAGGATTTCCGTCTCTGTCACCTCCCGGCCAGAAACCAAGCTGGATAATATCTTCATGAAGGTGAAAATGACCGTTCCCGAAAGTCTTTTTGATCTTCGTAAACAGTTCGCCAATGGTATCATAATATACATATCTCAGATAAGAAATAATGCTCAGTGCCTCATCTATTGGAGTCGGTTTTTCTTTGTTGACAAAAGGAGTTTTCCCCAGCTGCTGCAGAAGCGTATCAATCTGAGTCACCGAATCATGGGTAATAGCCCCTCTCAAATCCTGAATAATTCTCTGTACCGAACTTGGATAAAACTGAGTAGGATGCGCAGTAAATACAACCTTAACGCTAAAATCTTTCAATTTTTCGCGTACTTTTTCAATTTTATGATCCTGAAAAGAACGTTCAAAGAGATTGGTTACCGTACCGTTATCACTTTCAGAATGAAGGTTGGGAAATGCAGCATCCTCAATACTATCGAACAAAACAACCTGTCTTTCTATATACTGGATGATCTTGAAAAGCAGTTCAAGTTTCTGCTCTTCGTTCTGAAGATCGGTATGGTTTTTAAAAAATTCTTCGACGATATTTTCAGGAGTTTTTCCTGCTTCATAGCCGGTTCTGCTTTCTTCATAGAGAAACGGAAGCAGCATTCCGATATTCGTCATTTTATCATAAGGCAGGCTCATAAATAATGAATTGTAGATCTGGAACTTATTTTCCACGATCTGCCTGAATTTTTCTGCGCGTTGGTCATGTATCATAGTAACAAATGTAAGCGATTTTAAAATTAATTTAATTGACAAATGACAAAAATTGAGGGCAAAATGCAAAAAAATAATAGTAAATTTACTCTATACATCATCTGTAATCCATGAAAAAAATATTGACTTTCTTACTCATTACCCTTCTATTCATCTCTTGTGAAAAAGATTGTTACAATGCACCATTACCCATCATTTTTGAGTTCGTCAATTCCAATAATGAAAATCTTATCACCAATGGAACATTAACAACTTATTCTATTCAGGATGAAAATAATGCCAGTGTGCAATTATCCAAAACATCCGATAATAGAGTCCTTTTAGAAAACGTAGGGGCTTATAATGGAACAAAAAAGTATAAATTCTTTTCTAATATTAAAGACCTGGATTTTTCAATTCAGTCATCAGAATTTAATGGAGGGTGTGATGGCTATCAAATCAATAAATTAACGTTTACAGGTATAGATATTGATGTAACTGCTGAAAAAGGATATTATAAAATTGTATTGGAATAATTCTCTTTCTTAAATTTGTACAGACAACACATTCTCTATGAAAGTAATCATCGCATTTTCCCTGATTCTCTCTAATCTGCTTTACAGCCAGATCAAGGTTCCCGATGATTATAAAAAAATTCCTGATATCCTTGATACCGCAGAATACCTCTATCCTTTCATAGTTCCTGATAAAGATTATGCTTACTGGCGCGTTCTCAGCAATGATATGGATTATGAAAAAGCAGTTATCTACGAAAGCCAGGCTCCTGATTTTATGACGATCAATGAACCTGTTCCTGAAAGAGGTTTTTTCCAGAAATGCATCGGGAACAATTGTTTTTCATACATTCTTGCGTGTAAAAACGAAAGGGCTGTTTATTTTTCCAGTGAACAACAGCTGAGAGATTTTATAGGAACTGTTGATAATCTTCCTGAAGCGATTTTACTGGCCAAAACGTATGGTTATTCGGTAGATACAAGCAACCGTTTTACCGGAGCTTATAAAATGGACAACCGTCATTTTTCTATGTATCTTATGCAGTCTAAGGGCTGTCCGGCTGTGAAAGAGTCTTTTTTAGTTACAATCAACAGAAGAACCGGAAAGCTGGAAGCGAAAAGGAATGGAGTATATGCGAAAGATGAAAACTGTACTTCTCTGTAACCGCTTTTTTGGAAAATAGTAAGCTTTTTAGGCTGATAAAGGGAATTAAGGGAAGATACTTTATTCTTAGAACTCATCTATTTTGGATTTGAAAAGTTATCATCTAAAAACAAAAGGGCTGCTTGCCTCAATAGCTTTCATAAAACTGAATGATAGCAATTTTAAAATTTTATTAACTCACTTTTCTTTTTTCATTCCGTAAATTTGGCTTAAAATAAATTTAGAATAATGCTTAATTTCGAGTTTAAAAATCCTACAAAAATACTTTTTGGAAAAGGCGAAATCGCTAAAATCTCCAAAGAAATCCCCAAAGACGCGAGAATATTAATGATTTACGGCGGTGGAAGCATCAAAAACAATGGTGTTTACGATCAGGTAAAAGAGGCGTTGAAAGACCATGATTTATATGAATTTGGTGGAGTTCCTGCCAATCCTGAATATGAAATTCTGATCAATGCCCTAAGCTTTATCAAAGAAAAAAACATCACTTACCTTCTTGCTGTAGGGGGCGGATCTGTAATTGACGGCACAAAATTTCTTTCTGCAGCAGCCAATTATGATGGTGAACCGTGGGAGATCCTGAGAAAGTCGGTAAGAACATTTGAAGGACAGGGAATGCCTTTCGGAAGTATTTTAACACTGCCTGCAACAGGTTCGGAAATGAATTCAGGTTACGTTATTTCCAGAAGAGAAACCAATGAGAAATTATCTTCAGGAGGACCCGGGCTTTTCCCGCAGTTTTCTGTACTGGATCCGGAAGTGATCAGATCTATTCCGAAAAATCAAATCGTGAACGGAATCACAGATGCCTATACTCACGTTTTAGAGCAATATATGACGGCTCCTTCTTCTGCGGACCTTCAGGAAAGAATTGCAGAAAGCATTCTGATCAGTCTACAGGAAACCGCTCCTAAAGTACTGGCTGATGATTTCAACTATGATGCTGCCGGAAACTTTATGTGGTGCTGTACAATGGCTTTGAACGGACTGATCCAGAAAGGAGTGATTACAGACTGGGCAGTACATGCTATGGGACACGAGCTGACAGCATATTTCGGTATTGATCATGCAAGAACCCTGGCAATTATTGCACCTTCTCATTACCGTTACAATTTCGAAGATAAAAAAGGAAAACTGGCTCAGTACGCTGAAAGAGTCTGGGGAATCAAAGAAGGAACTGTAGAAGAGAAAGCTGAACTGGGTATTAAAAAACTGGAAGAATTCTTCCACAGTCTTCACATCAAAACCAGACTTTCCGAATATACGGAGGACTTTAAAGGAACTGCTGAAAAAGTTGAAAAAGCTTTTACGGATAGAAACTGGCTTGGCCTTGGAGAATATAAAAAACTGACTCCGCAGGACGCGTATAAGATTGTAGAAATGAGCTACTAGGAATTTAAAGTTTAAGGTTTAAAATTCTAAGTTTAAGGTTTAGTATTTTACATTCTGACTGAAGCCGGAGTGGCTTTTAATTGTATAGGAAGCGGGCTTTTGTCCGCTTCTTTTGATGTTAGATAAAGGGATAATATCTTTTGTCTTTAAATCAATTTTTTATTTTTAAAAGGAATTTATCTGCTCGAAAATACTGATTTTATTCTCAAAATTATTTAATTTACAAACATTCGTTTAAAAATTCACTATTTCATTACAGATATTTCAAATTTATTTATATTTTAGCATATTCTTAAATTTGTGAAAATGAAAAAACAGCTACTTTTATTTGCCTTTTCTGCCCTGGCGCTTACTTCTTGTAAAGATGACAATCTTGAAGCTTATGATATGGAAATCATGAAGGGAGACTGGAAGGAAGTTAAAAGAGAAATTATTTCCGGAAAAGATAATAAAACAGTGCTTCAAATGTATCCAAACACCGGATGTGCAACCAAAAATACTCTTTTCTTCAGAACAGATTATTATGTGAGCTATACAGCATATACAGGAACAGGTGCAGACTGTCAAATGGATCAGAAAAGTGAGGGAAGATACACTTATGATGCTGACTCAAAAGTTATTGGAATTAAACTTGATGATGAGGGTACGGTCAATTACAGAATAGATGTATTGACAGGCAAAAATTTAAAAATGGCTCAGCAGTCAGGACTATTTGATATGGACGGAGATAAAATTCCCGACATTCCTTATATTACCTACGAAAGATAAATTATAAACTCCCGTTAATCGGGAGTTTTTTTATTACTTTTATAGTTAAATTTAAAACTGAATATAATGAAGAAGATTCTATCAGCATTTCTATTGCTGTACTTTGCTATTGCCTTTTCTCAGGAGAAAAAACCCATGTTCTGGCAAGACATCCAGGAGTTTAAAAAGCTTGACCAGCAAAATCCGCCTCAAAAGGATGCTATCCTTTTTCTGGGAAGCTCATCATTCACAAAATGGACGGATGTAGCAGATTATTTCCCGGGTAAAACTATTATCAACAGAGGGTTTGGAGGATCAAGACTTACGGATCTTAATGATTTTGCGAATGACCTTTTAGCTCCTTATCAGCCCAAACAGATCATTATTTACTGTGGCGAAAATGATTTTGCAGATAATCACCAGCTAAAAGCCAAAGTGGTCGTTAACCGATTCAAAAGCTTTTACAGAAAAATACGTGAGAGATTTCCTGATATTGAAATAGATTATATCTCGATCAAATATTCGCCAAGCAGAGAAGTGATCTGGCCTCAAATAAAAATAGCCAACAAAAAGATCGCTGCCTTTATGAAAAAAGAACCCAATGCTGAATTCATTGATGTTACAAAAGCAATGGAAGATGCTGACGGAAACGTAAGAAAAGATATTTTTGTGGAAGATATGCTTCACTTTAAGCCGGAAGGATATAACATCTGGGCTAAGGTGATCACTCCTTATCTGAAATAAAAAATAAGCTGGATTTTCAGGATGAGGACTTGCTTTAAAATAAAAAACGATTCCCGTATCAGGAATCGTTTTTATTTTATTTCTTTCTTTTCGATTTAGATTTTGCTTTCTGCTGAGCCCTGTTGGCTCCATATTTCTTAGGTGCTTTTCTTTTGGAAGGTCCACCCCAGTTTTCTTTGGTATTTTTAGCCTTTTTCTCATGGAATGCTCCACCGCCATCATTCAGTTTTACCTGTGCAGGATTTTTCATAACGATCTGCTCTTCTTCAGCGGCGATCTTTTTAGGATTGATCTTAACTTCCTCAGGAAATTCATTAAATTTCAATGCCTTATCCATCAAAAGCTCAATATCCAGAAGTAAAGGTTCTTCTTTTTTCGTTACAAAAACCAAAGCTGTTCCTTCTTTATCTGCTCTACCCGTTCTACCGATTCTGTGGATATATTGTTCGGGAATATCGGGCGTTTCAAAATTGATTACATGAGTAATATTTGAAATATCAAGACCTCTTGCCATTACATCCGTCGTAATCAAACCTCTGATCTCTTCATTTTCAAACCTTTTCATTGCTTTTAGTCTGTAGTTTTGTGATTTATTCGAGTGGATCACATCAAACTGTTCAGGGAAAAGCTCATCAATTTTAGTAAAGAGCAAATCGGCATGTCTCTTATTATTATTAAAAATCAATACTTTGGACATATCAGTATTGGTCTTCAGTAAATGTTCAAGTAAATTGATTTTAGTATTAAAGTTTTCAACTTTGTAACCAATCTGCTCTATTTTCTCCAGTGGCGTTCCGGATTTAGCCAACGAAATTTCAATTGGACTGGCAAAATACACATCCAGCATTTCATCTACCGCTTCCGTCATGGTTGCAGAGAAAAGAATATTCTGTCTCTTCTCTTTCATCATTTCAAAAATGTGAGTAAGCTGTGGTCTGAAACCCAGGTTAAGCATCTCATCAAACTCATCAATGATCAGCTTCTGAACTTCTTTCAGAGAAATAGCGTTGTCTATAGAAAGATCCATTACTCTTCCCGGTGTTCCTACCAGAATATCGCAGCCATCGTTGAACAATAGTTTTTGGGTATTGATATTCTTTCCTCCGTATATTCCGATTACTCTTGCAGTGATATTTTCTGTCAGTTTTTCAAGAATTTCTGTTACCTGCACCACCAGTTCTCTTGTAGGAACAAGCACCAAAACAGTTGGGTTTCCTGTCTTGCTGTATTTCCAGGTTTTCAGAACGGGTAAAAGATAAGCTAATGTTTTCCCGGTTCCTGTCTGCGCAATTCCCATTACATCTCTTCCCGAAAGTATAGGCTTTAAGCTCTTCTCCTGAATTGGAGTAGGTTCAAATAATTCCAGATCCGCTAAAACATCGAGAATTTTAACCGGAAGGTCAAAATCCGCAAAAGTGAGTTTTTCCATTTTGCAAAGATAGGTATTTAATTAGAAGTTGAAAATTAGAGGTGGCAGATATTAGACAGCAGGTTTTAGGGAGTAGCTATCTGAATATAGAAAATCGCTGCCAAATGCATTGATATTTTCAGCAACAAAGAACCACCAGCAAGAAGTTAACATGCTAATTTACCTTTACACTTTCACTGATTATTTTAATATCATCATCTATCCATTTGCTGGAAGTAACGATAACATACCCTTTCTTTTTCGGATCTTTTCTGATAGGAAATTGCTCTTCTTCCCACTGATTACAATGGGTTGAGATAGGAGGCAATAATGGCTTCCAGTCAGTTTTATCCAAAGTATACACATAAAACGGATGCCAGCAGCTGGTACACCAATTCGGATAAAAGCCAATCTCATCTTTCCCATCGCCATTAAGATCTCCCAGATTATACAGACTTCCCTGGTTTGCGGGTATGATCTTTATAGGCTTTATGTTTTTATCACTGAAATAAATAGTGGTTTCACACTTTCCTTCACATTCCTCACCACATTCGCTGACTTTTGTGTAAGCGTATTCTTTTGTTCCGCTGCCATCAAAATCTCCCTGAAGTTTCTCTTCATTTGTTTGCTGAGCGAAACTATAAGAACTGAATAAGGCGATTACTGGTATAATAAGCGTTTTCATTGTTGGCTGAAATTACGGGTTGCAGGTATAACAGAGTGTTGAGTAAGAGACGGGATTTTTGGGTGGATAATTGGTTTTTAAATTACGTTTATTTTCTGGTTACCCTCAGCAGGATGATTACGACCAAAAGGATCGAAAAGATAAAGCCTAAAACTGCTACTACCGAAAGTTCTCCTATTCTGGGTCCTGATTCCGAAGAAAAAACGATAGCAGTGGCTATGATATTTGCCCCTAGAACCATGGCTAGTATAAGATTCACCACACTGGATTTGATGAGCTGGTTGGTCTTCTCTATATTTTTGATTTCGCTGGAAACGGTGAATTTATTATCATCCAGTTTTTGAAGAACGGAACGAAGTTCTTTGGGGATTTCATCTACATTATCCGTGAAATTCATCATCCTGTCCATCCCTGTCTTTAACAGGTTCTTAGGGCTTATTTTCCTGGTGAAAATCTTTTTGGTGTAAGGATGAAGACTTTTAACAATATCAAGATCTGGATTAATACTCCTTCCCACCCCTTCTATCAGGCTGATTCCTTTGAATAAAAGATAAAAATAATCCGGCATATAGAGCCTGTTATCTTTTAGAATATCCTTCATCTTGTTGATGATTAGCTGTACATTGATATCTTGTAATGATGAACTGTGAACAAAATTCAGAATTTCTTCCACATCATTTTCAAAACGCCTTTCATCAGGTATTTCATAGCTTATGGCCATTTTTTTGAGAGAACGGACTATTTTATGAGAGTTTTTGGCGACGAAGCTTATGATAAGATTTTCAAGAATTTCTTTATCATTAGGCAGAATTTTCCCAATTGCTCCAAAATCAATGAAAACAATTTTACCGTCTTTTCTCACTAAAATATTTCCGGCATGAGGATCAGCATGAAAAAATCCATAGTCTAAAATCTGTGATACAAAAAGTCTTAATCCTGTTTCTGAAACCTTTACAGGATCGATATCATTTTCCACCAGGGCAGATGTATCGGTTACTTTGATCCCATCAATAAATTCCATACAGAGAATATTGTTGTTGGAAAACTCTTCGTATACTTTAGGAACATAAGTTTCTTTATTGTTCTTAAAATTCACACGGAACTGCAGGATATTGTTCTTTTCATTGATCAGGGAAACTTCTTCCAGCAAAGACCTTTCAAAGGTAGAAATAGCCTGTTTCAGATTCAGCTTTTCTCCTATTTCCGAGTAGGCAGATATCAGCTTTTCAATATCTTTAATCAAAAGTAAGTCATCTTCAATGACTGACTGTACATTAGGCTTTCTCAATTTTAAAATCACAGGACTGCCATCCAGCAGAACAGCCTTATAAACCTGCGCAATGGAAGCAGTAGCCAAAGGTTTTTTTTGGATTTCTCGGAAATAATCTTTCACAGAAATATTAAATTCATTTTCCAGTGCTTCCTCTACATCCATCTCTACTGTTTCCACTTTGTCCTGAAGCCTCTGCAGCTCCTGAATCAATTCCGGCGGTAATAGGTCTTCTCTGTTACTGAATGTCTGACCCAATTTTACAAACGTAGGTCCCAGCTCTTCAAGAGCCAGTCTTATTCTTTCGTAAACGGTTCCTTTTGAAATGATTTCATCTGAATTACCGGAGGAAGATTCTTCCTGTTTATTTCCATTCATTCTTGCAAGAATATCTTTGAATCCATATTTACTTAGTACGGAAATCAGTCTTGCGGATCTTTTCAGTTTTCTTTGAGGCTTGTCAAACATAGTGTATCAATAGTAGATGCAATTTACTCCAAAAATTGTTCCTTTATGAAAAGAATTATGACTACAAAACCGATGAATAAATTAAAAATAATAACACATAACCAATATTTTAAAGAATAAAATACATCAATAACAACAAAATAGCATCATATATTATAAAAATTAATATATTTACAGCGTACAAAATTAAAACAAATCAAAAATATTAGCACATGAAAAATTTACGTAACAACAAACTTTCAAGAGCGCAATTAAAAGGGATTGCAGGAAGCGGGATCATTATCGGAAACTGCTCCAACGAATGCTGCCCTAAAGATGGAAGACCAAGATGTCCAAAATTGATCTGCCCTGCTGTAGTATGTCCTGAGTATATGTAAGCTGCTCAAAAAAATTTTAGGTAAAATAAAAACAGAATGCTTTCGCATTCTGTTTTGTTATTTAAGATAAGTCTCATAAAGATCTTTTCTGCGGTCTTTCATCACCTGAACAGAACCGTTGTGATGGAGATCTTTCAGGAGATTCAGATCTACATCCACAATCAATGTCATTTCTGTATTGGGAGTCGCTTCTCCTTTTACAGCATTGGATGGGAAGGCAAAGTCGGAAGGGGTAAATACGGCTGCCTGTCCGAACTGAATGTCCATATTATTGACCTTAGGAAGGTTTCCTACACATCCGGCAATGGCTACGTAGCATTCATTTTCAATGGCTCTTGCTGCAGCACAGTGGCGTACTCTCATATAAGCATTCTGAGTGTCTGTCAGATAAGGAACAAACAGTACTTTCATGCCCTGGTCGGCTAAAATCCTCGGTAATTCCGGAAATTCTACGTCGTAGCAGATCACGAGACCTATTTTTCCGCAGTCGGTATCAAATACTTTAATTTCATTTCCTCCTTTCATTCCATAATATCTCTTTTCATTCGGAGTAATGTGAATTTTCCGGTATTCGTCTATACGCCCGTCACGGTGCAAAAGATAACTGACATTATACAAATCATTATTATCAAAAACAGGCATACTTCCGGAAATAATATTCACGTTATAGCTTATGGCCAGTTCTGAAATTTTCTTTTTAATCTGTTCCGTAAGCTTAGCCAATTCTATCATACTGTCTCTTTCAGAAAGATTGTTGAAAGGAGCTAATAAAGGTGTATTGAAAAGTTCCGGAAACAGGACAAAATCGGATTTATAATCTCCCATTACATTCACAAAAAATTCCACCTGTTCATAAAAGGCTTCAATATCTCTGAAGTGCCTCATCTGCCATTGCACCAATCCGAGACGGATAATGCTGTCCTGCATGGTATTCGGTTTTCTGCTGTAATAGATGTTGTTCCATTGTAAAAGAACTGCATTTTCTCTGGATGCTTCATCTTCCGGAAGGTATTTTTTCAGGATTCTTATCGGAAGAAAATTATTGGAAAGCTGGAAAGACAATACCGGATCATAAATCTCTTTATCTCTTACTTTCCGGATATATTCTCTTGGAGAAAATTCATGGCTGTATTTGTGATAATTCGGGATTCTGCCGCCCAGAACAATGGATTTCAGATTTAAGTGTTCACAAAGTTCTTTTCGGGCATCATAAAGCCTTCTTCCCAAGCGCAACTCCCGAAACTCAGGATCTACGAAAACTTCAATTCCATAAAGAACATTTCCCGTGGAAGTATGGGTATTAAATGTATAATTTCCCGTAATATCGCTGTAGGTATGTTCATCCCCGAATTCTTCATAATTGACGATGATAGAAAGTGCTACAGCAGCCAATTTTCCATCGACAGTAATACATATCTGCCCATTAGGGAACATTTTTGTAAGCTTATCAATACTTTTTTTGGACCAAATGGACTCCGACATTTGCGGGTAGGCCCTTTTCATCGTTTCCGCCAGTTCATCATAATCCTGAAGCGTCAGGTTTCTTGTTTCTATTTGCATTTGATGTAATTTTACTTAAATTTAGGGAAAATATTTTACTTATATCCTTATACAAAGTACTTCCCAAACTATTTATACAAAATTTAACAGTGGATATCACCGCAACTTTGCAAACAGCAGTTTATTCAAATAATTACTGGAAACATTCTGACTTCAGGTCTGTCATGGAGACACTTATACCTCATTATAGTATTGATATAGAAATGGATACAGAAAAAAAAGTACTATTCTGTGCCTTGAAAATAAAACCATCGGATATATCTGTTTGAATTAATCCTCTGATTTTTATCGAAAGTCAATATGCTTTACAAGTAAAAAATATTCTTCATTCATTTCATGATATAGAATACATTAGTGTTGATACTCTCTCTAATCCATATCTATCTGTAAATCCTGACATTTACAATGTTTATTTTGAATTTATGGAAAATTTGAATGCTTTTTCTGCTGAAGATTTTTATTTTACAATGTCAATTAAAAATGATTCTCGTCCGATTAAAATTAAAGCGTAATTAACAGGTCGCTCCTCCGGAGCTTTATTTTTATGGGAACTTCTTTTTTTCTACTAACAGCAGATCCCGACGGGATCAAATCCAGCTCCACTGGGAGCTAAACTGTTAATAGGACATATTTGTTTTAAAATTATGGCTCCGGAGGAGCGGCCTGTTAATTCATGCTGTAAATATTGATATTCTCAATGTATTTATAACTTTTTATCGGAGAGTAATGATTATATTAAATTTTTATTAGCTGATGAAACCATACGCAGTAACTTTACTCATCAGTATCACCATTATTTTTATTTTAAGAATTTTTTATTCAGACTCAATGATCAATCTTTCACATAATTTAAACTTGTTTTCAGCATCTGAAATAAAACCTCAGGAAGTAAAAAGTTTCATTTACTTTTACTTAATGATTACAATGTTAATAAATTACGTTATTTTCCATAAGCATATACTCTTTAAACTGGTATATTGCTTGTTAATTGTTATCAATATTATTGTAATCGTTTTTTCATTAAAACAGTTTTAACAAAAAAATCCCACCCAAAAACGGGCAGGATTATATCTAAATTCAAGTCAGAAATTATTCCCACTCAATCGTTGCAGGCGGTTTGCTTGAAATATCGTACGCTACTCTGTTGATTCCTCTTACTTCGTTGATGATTCTGCTTGAAACAGTATCTAAGAACTCGTAAGGAAGTCTGCTCCATGTTGCTGTCATAAAGTCGATGGTGTTGGCAGAACGAACTACCGCTGTATATTCGTAAGTTCTTTCGTCACCCATTACTCCTACAGATTTTACAGGAAGAAGGACTACGAAAGCCTGAGATACTTTTTCGTAAAGGTCATTTTTGTATAATTCTTCAATGAAGATATCATCAGCTTCCTGAAGGATTCTTACTTTTTCAGCATCTACCGCTCCCAATACTCTGATTCCTAATCCAGGACCTGGGAAAGGGTGTCTGTATACCAAATGGTGAGGAATTCCCAATTCTTCTCCTACTCTTCTTACTTCATCCTTGAAAAGCTCTCTTAATGGCTCTAATAATTCAAATTCCATATCTTCAGGAAGTCCTCCAACGTTGTGGTGAGACTTGATTACTGCAGATGGTCCGTTGACAGACTGGCTTTCGATAACATCAGGATAAATAGTCCCCTGAGCTAAGAATTTAGCACCTTCAATTTTGTGAGATTCTTCGTCAAAAACATGGATGAATTCGTTTCCGATGATTTTTCTCTTCGCTTCAGGATCGTCTACTCCGGCTAATTTTGTTAGGAATCTTTCTTTGGCATCTACCATTTTAATGTTCATATGGAAATGCTCTCCATACTGATCCATTACTTTTTTGCCTTCATCCTTTCTCAATAATCCCGTATCTACGAAGATACAAGTTAACTGATCACCGATTGCTTTGTGGATCAAAACAGCGGCTACAGAAGAGTCTACCCCTCCTGAAAGACCAAGGATTACTTTATTGTCTCCTACTTTCTCACGGATTTCCTCAACTGTTTTTTCAATATAGTTGGTCAGTTTCCAGTTTTTCTCTGCATTACAGATGCTGAAAACGAAATTTTCAAGCATTTTCCCTCCTTCTTCTGTATGAGAAACTTCCGGGTGGAACTGAACGCAGAAGATTTTTTTGTCTTCATTGGAGATAGAAGCGATTACGCCTGATTTTGCATTTAATTCAAAACCAGCAGGCAATTCTCCTACTTCGTCAAAGTGGCTCATCCAAACTACAGAGTTCTGAGTAACTCCTTTTAATAAAGAGCTTTCTTTAACGATCTCAAGGTTGGCTTTACCGTATTCTCCTTTTTCTCCTTTGTTTACTTTTCCTCCTAAAAGGTGAGCCGTCATCTGCATTCCGTAGCAGATTCCCAAGACAGGAACTCCCTGCTCGTATAATTCTTTTTCAACCAGGTGGGCATTTTCTGCATTTACAGAACTTGGTCCACCGGAAAGGATGATTCCTTTTGGCTGTTTAGCTAAAATATCTTGTAATGGTGTATTGTAAGGCAAGATTTCAGAGTATACACCCATCTCACGGATTCTTCTTCCGATAAGCTGGTTGTACTGGGATCCGAAATCTAAAATAATAATACCGTTGTTCATTTTTGATAATTGATAAATGATGATTAATTATAAGCTTTAAGCAATAGGCTTCAGGCTATAAGCTTTTTATACTGCAATAAGCATACTGCCTGTAGCTTAAAGCTTATTGCTTATTTAACTGTTTTACAAAAAAAGACTTGGAATGTATCCAAATCTTTTTTCGTGATTTTTATTAAAACTTTCCGATGTCTTCTCTGTAGAAGCCGTAATCGAAATGTACGTGACCTGCGTCTTCGTAAACTTTTTTGCGGGCATCTTCGTAAGTAGCTCCTGTAGCCACAATGTTCAGTACTCTACCTCCATTGGAAACTACTTTATCTCCTTTGCTGATTGCTCCTGCGTATAACAGTTTACTGTGTTTCAGTTTATCTTCACCCGTAATTTCGAAACCTATTTCGATGTTTCTCGGATAACCTCCGGAACACATTACCAAACAAACTGCTTTTTCGTCTTTAAACTTAAGCTCGATGTCTTTTCCTTCCATACAATCCTGGATCACATCAAGAAGATTGTTTTCCATTAATGCCATCAATACCTGAGTTTCAGGATCTCCGAATCTCATGTTGTATTCAAGAAGGTAAGCTCCGTTTTTCGTTACCATCAATCCAAAGAAGATGATTCCTTTAAATCCGAAACCTTCAGCTTTAAGACCTTTAACAGTAGGTTCTAAGATATTTTTCTCAAAATCTGCATAGTGCTCCTGAGTAAATTCCGGGCTTGGTGCTACGGAACCCATACCTCCCGTATTAGGTCCTGTATCTCCGTTTCCAGCTTTTTTATAATCTTTAGCCGCTACACAAGGGAATAATTTTTCCCCGTTAGAGAAAGCAATGATAGACGCTTCAAAACCTTGTAAATATTCTTCAATAACTAAACGAATACCAGCATCACCATAGATTCTTCTGATCATGAAATCGTGGATTGTAGCTTCAGCTTCTTCAAGGTTGTCACAGATAACCACCCCTTTTCCGCCTGCTAAACCGCTAGCTTTGATTACCAAAGGATATTGCTGTGTCTGCACATACTCTTTAGCGTCATTGTATGAATCAAATACGACCGCTTTAGCTGTTTTGATATCATAGGTCTGCATAAATTTCTTAGAGAAAGCTTTACTTCCTTCCAGGCTCGCTACTTTTTGATTAGGCCCGAAAACTTTAAGATCATGCTTTTTAAACTCATCCTTGATACCCGCTACAAGAGGAGCTTCAGGACCTACGATCGTAAGATCAATTTTTTCTTTAATCGCGAAATCTCTAAGTTCTTTGATTTCTGATAAATGAACATTTTTCCCTATTACATCGGTAGTAGCATTCCCGTTGGCAAAAAACATTTTAGAAATTCTTGAGTCATTCTGAAGCTTTGCCGCTAAAGCAGATTCTCTACCGCCTTCACCTATGATTAATATTCTCATACTTTATATTATTATCTAGTCTTATTTTACAAATATATAATTTTGAATGCTAAAAATACAATCCCTAATTATTTTTTAATTCTATTTTAATTAGTGGAAAAAGTGTCTGACACCTGTAAACATCATTGGAATATTGTGCTCGTTTGCCGCCTCAATACTATCCTGATCTTTTACACTTCCACCCGGCTGAATGATTGCCTTGATACCTTCCTGAGCGCAGAAATCTACCACATCACGGAAAGGGAAAAATGCATCTGAAGCCAGAACTAAATCTCCTGAGAATTTCTCTTTTGCTCTTTCGATAGCCTGCTGAGTTGCCCAGATTCTGTTGACCTGTCCGCCTCCGATACCGAATGCCTGAATTCCGTTGGAAACTACAATTGCGTTAGACTTCACATATTTTACGACTCTCTGAGAGAAAAGTAATGCTTTTTTCTGTTCTTCTGTAGGCTGTACTTCAGTTACCACTTTGATATCATCTGAAAAGTGAAGGTCATTATCCTGGACAAGGATTCCTCCGTCTACTTTCACCCAAGTCTGTTTGTCTGAAACCGGGTTTACGATTTTGATGATTCTCAGGTTTTTCTTTTTTCTTAAAACGTCAAGGGCTTCTTCATCAAATTCAGGAGCCATTACAATTTCAAGGAAAGTTTTGTTGAGTTCTTCCGCTGTTGCTGCATCAATCTTATAGTTCATTGCAACAATTCCGCCAAAGATGGAAACCGGATCACATTCGAATGTTTTCTGGTAGGTTTCCAATGCTGAAGTACCAATGGCAACTCCGCAAGGGGTAGAGTGTTTTACCGCACAACAGGCCATTTCTTCTTTGAACTCAGTGACTACTTTCCAGCAAAGGTCCATATCACGAAGATTGTTGAAAGAAAGTTCTTTACCTCCAAGCTGTTCGAAATCTTTCATCGCTCCGTTCTCGAAAGTAGAAACGTAGTAAGCTGCTGTCTGGTGAGGGTTTTCTCCGTATCTTAGATCCGCTACTTTTTTATAGGAAGCATTCAGATAAGCAGGATATTCTTCATCTAAAAGCATTCTTGAAATTGCTGCATCATACGCAGAGGTAAGATTGAACACTTTTCCTGCCAGCTTTTTACGGGTTTCGATGTATGTATCTCCGTTTTGTTCCATTTCAATTTTCACTGCTGCATAATCTTCCACATCAGTGATAACTGTAACAGAATCAAAGTTTTTAGCTGCAGAACGAAGCATTGAAGGGCCGCCGATGTCAATAAACTCTACTTTCTCATGTAAAGAAATATCCTTGTTTACATTTTCAAAGAAAGGGTAAAGGTTTACAATCACCATGTCAATCAGACCAATTCCGTGTTCCTGAACGGTTTTCATGTGCTCTTCGTTGGTACGGACAGCCAGCAGTCCACCATGAACTTTCGGGTGTAGAGTTTTCACTCTTCCATCCAACATTTCAGGGAAATTGGTTACCTCATCAATCTGAATAGGATTTAAACCAGCGTCTTTCAAATGTTTGAACGTTCCTCCTGTTGAGATTAACTCATAATTCTGAGCTTCCAAAAACTGTGCGAATTCAATTAATCCACTTTTGTCAGAAACACTGATTAAAACTCTCTTTTTACTCATTTTACTTTCAATTTTTTACTTTTTACAGCTATTTCAAACTGTGTCCGGGTCTTTCACCTCCGAACTTACTTTTATTTTACTTAGATTTCTTTTATTAGTGTAACAATGTATCAATTTAGCAATGTAACAATACCTTCAACATTGGTAAATTGGTACACTGATACATTGTTATATTTATTCATTTCCCAGAACCTTATTGATGGCTAGCGGGAAAATTTCATATTCAATCTGGTGAACTTTCTGAGCCAGCGTTTCAGGAGTATCTTCAGTGGTTACTTCAAAAGACTTCTGAAGAATAGCTTCTCCTTCATCAATGCCCGGTGTCACAAAATGTACAGTCGCCCCACTCTCTGTTTCTTTGGCTTCAATGACTGCATTGTGAACGTTCATTCCCCACATTCCTTTTCCTCCGAATTTCGGAAGCAAAGCCGGGTGAATATTGATTATTTTACCATTCCAGTTTTCACAGAATTCAGATTTTAAGATGGATAAAAATCCTGCCAATACAATAAGATCTGTATTTTCAGGGATTACTTTAGCCAATTCACTGCTGAAATTCTTTCCTCTCGGAATCAATATGTTTTCTATATTGTGATTCTTTGCTCTTTCCAGTCCGAAACATTCTCTGTCAGCCACTACCAAAGATACTTTTGCATTCTGGATTTCTCCAGCGTCAATAGTATCAATGATTCTCTGCAGATTGGTTCCTGAACCGGATACGAGTACAACGATGTTCTTCATATTAATAATGTAACAATGTATCAGTCTATCAATGTAACAATGATTTAATTGGTACACCGGTACATTGTTATATTGTTATATTATTATAGTGATAAATTGATTTTCTCTGCTCCTTCAGTGATTACTCCGATTTCGTAAGCGTCATCCAAAAGGTGCAATACTTTTTCAGCATGTTCAGCATCTACAACGATTACCATTCCTACACCCATATTGAATGTTCCGTGCATTTCTTCACGTTTTACTCCACCTCTTTTTTCAAGCTCAAGCATCACACTAGGAATTCTGATTTTTGATTCGTCAATAGAAGCGCAAAGTCCTTCAGGAATAATTCTTGGAACGTTTTCATAAAGACCTCCTCCTGTAATGTGAGCAATCCCTTCTACTTTCACTTCTTCCAATACTTTGTGGATGTCTTTATAATATAGTCTTGTAGGAACTAAAAGTGTTTCGTATAACGGTTTTCCTTCAAACTCTTCTTCAAAGTCCGGGAATACTTTTCTTACTAAAGAGAATCCGTTTGAGTGGAATCCTGAGCTTGGTAATGCAATAATTTTGTTTCCTGCCTTGATCTTAGAACCATCAATGATCTGATCTTTTTCTACGATTCCTACACAGAATCCGGCAACATCATAATCTCCAGGCTGGTACATTCCAGGCATTTCAGCAGTTTCACCACCAATCAGCGCACAGTTGTTATCCTTACAAGCGGCAACCATTCCTAAAACGATTTCTGCAGCAATTTCTGAATCCAGCTTTCCACAAGCCAGATAATCTAAAAAGAATAACGGTTTTGCTCCGTGACAAAGAATATCGTTGGCACACATTGCGAAACAATCTACCCCAATAGAATCATATTTTTTAGTATCTAAAGCTACTTTCAGCTTTGTTCCTACTCCATCTGTTCCTGATACAAGAACCGGATTTTTGTATCCCCCGATTTCATAGAACGCCCCAAAACTTCCCAAATGATTCAGTACATTGGAATTGTGGGTTTCACCAACCGCTTTTTTGATCTTGTCGACGGTTTTATATCCTTCTTCTTTGTCTACTCCTGCTGATTTGTAAGTGTTGCTCATGTCTAATAATTTAATAATGTAACAATATATCAGTTTAGCAATGTAACAATAGCTTCACTTTGGAAACCGGAGAATTGGTAAATTGGTACATTAGTATATTGGTACATTTTATTTTAATAATTACTTTTATACTCGATTTTAGAAAACAAAAAAGCCGACAATCTTTTCAGATTATCGGCCGTTATTTTATCTCAGAATTTCAGAGTCCACAACTTTCCCTTTATGAGAAAAACATTGTTTATAGGAGGTCTGAATTTTCATCTCTTTTCTTTTTGCAAAAATAGTAATTTTAAACGAATATTCAAATTCTATTTTTCAAGGATTGTTTCAATGGCTGCAATCTTCTTAATTTTTTCTTTTAACTCGCTGTCTTTCTCTTCATTAGAAATTTTCTGAGCTGCTTTATCAAAGTTATCATTAAAGAAAGGAAGAGAAAAAGTCTCTACCACATTTCCTCCATGGAAAGGAAAACGCTTTGACGCTGCCTCCAAAACTCCTGCTCCGCCTCTACCTCCGGGAGATGTAGACATCAATAGCATAGGTACTTCGTTCCAGACAGTTCTGTCTTTGATTCTGGATACCCAATCGAACACATTTTTGAATGCTGTAGAATACGTTCCGTTGTGCTCTCCCAAAGAAACCAGTAATACATCAGCACCGTCAATTTTTGCTGCGAAATCATGAGCTTCCTGTGGAACACCACCTGCTAATTCTCTTTCGTGTTTATAGATTGGCATTTCAAAAGGATTTAAATCAATTACTTCTACTTCTGCATTTTCAAATAATGTTGATGCATAGGCTACCAACTGTTTGTTTATTGAAACTTCTGAATTACTTCCTGCTATGGCTAAAATTTTCATATATGAGGCTTATTTTTAAGGTTACAAATTTAGTTTTTTATTTAAGATAAGACGGCAGCTCCATTGGGACTTCCATTAATAATATTTCGGTGTCTTCCACGGCTTCGATATTAAAACTCTGGGTATCCCAGATTCCTAATCCGTCTCTTTCGTTCAGAATACGGTCTCCTATTTTGGCACTTCCTTTTAAAACGAATGCATAAACCCCGTTTCCTTTTTTGTTGAGCATATAATTTTTACCATTTCCTTTTGTAAAATTTGCTAAGTTGAACCATGCATCCTGATGAATCCAAACTCCGTCATCATTTTTATTGGGAGATAAGATCTGCTGGAAGCCGTTGATCTTTTCACCTTCTTTAATGCTTTTCTGATCGTATCGAGGTTCAACATCCAATTCTCTTGGGAAAACCCAGATCTGAAGGAATTTTACTTCTTCATCTTTATTTTTATTGTATTCGCTGTGCTGTACACCGGTTCCCGCACTCATCACCTGGATTTCTCCTTTTCTGATCACCGCTGTAGTTCCCATTGAATCTTTATGCTCCAGATCTCCTTCCAAAGGGATTGAAATAATTTCCATATCCCTGTGCGGGTGTGTTCCGAAGCCCATTCCCTGAGAAACGGTGTCATCGTTCAATACTCTTAAAACACCAAAGTTCGTTCTGTCTCTGTTTTGATAGTTGGCAAAACTGAATGTATGGTAAGAATTTAACCATCCGTGGTTGGCATGGCCTCTTGAATCTGCTTTATGATATACTGTTTTCATTTCTGTGATTATTTATATTACAAATGTACGGTATGCGGATGTTTAAAAAGTTGATGTAGGTTAAGAAAGGAAATTTGGAGAAATTAAAAAGGTTGAGAGAGCTCAGAAAGTGAGGATCATTTTATAGGTTGGATTACGCAAAGACGCGATTTTTTTATTTTCAATATGTTTTTAAGGCACAAAGATTTTATGTGGGATAAAATTTTATATGGGATATTTTTTCTTCCAATGATTAAACAAGTGCAAGCATACGTGTTATCTGTAAAAATCTGTGGGAGATTATTGCAATCTTGGATCAAAAAAAATAATAAGTATACGAAGGATAGATTTTAAGTTTTGGCTAAAGCCAATTGATGAATGTTTAAAAGAAAAGCGGGCTAAAGCCCGCTCCTATTGATACTTGTTTAAACCAGTTAACTTATTCCTAATACTCAAGATTAATGATTAACGAAGGTTTTCTTAGTGATAACCCTTCGACAGGCTCAGGGTGACAACCCGAATACCAACCTAAATTTTAAGCGATGTCAGGCAGGGACTATCGAAACTATTATGACTAAAACGAATAGGTCAGTACAACTATTTATTTTTTAAAAGTGTACCTGCTTGATTTCTTCTTCGATTTCTTTTGGAGTTTCATCTTCAGATTTTACAAAAATCATGGTTACTACAGCTCCAATCAGCATGCAGACACCTCCTACAACCACATAATCCATCGCCTGCTTTCCGAAAATCCCGCTTACGATGGGACCTCCGAACAAACCATTGATGATCTGTGGAATCACAATAAAGAAATTGAATATTCCCATATAAACACCCATTTTTCTTTGTGGAATCACCTCAATAAGCATTGCATAAGGCATTGCTAAAATACTTGCCCAGGCAAAACCTAATCCGATCATGGAGATCCATAAATTATTGACATCTTTAATGAAATACATTGAAACCAATCCCAAACCTCCACACAATAAGGCTAAAGCATGGGTTTGTTTTTTACCGATCAGTTTAGCAATAGGTGTCAGCAGAAAAGCAAACGGAATTGCCCAGAGATTGTACATTCCGAAAAGCTTTCCGGTAAGGTCTCCGGCATCATTGAATGCCTTGGAATGGGTATCTTCCGGGGAAAGTCCAAAATGATGGGTGGCCAGAGCACTGGTTGTGAAAACCCACATGGTAAACAATGCAAACCATGAGAAAAACTGAACAATTCCCAGCTTTTTCATCTGCAAAGGTATTGCTGCAAAGTCTTTAAAAATATCTGAAAACTTGGATTTGTGTTGATCCGCTTCTTTTCCATCTTCAAAATCAGCAAATTCCTGTGGAGAATATTCTCTGGTTGTCATGATGGTATACAGAATTGATATAATAAGCAATCCTGCCCCGATATAAAAAGAATAAATAACATTATCGGCGACAAATCCTGCTGGTGCTTCGTTTGAAATTCCCAGTTTTGTTAACCAGTCAGGCAAATATGAACCCAGTACTGCCCCGATTCCAATCAGAATGGTTTGTACCGAGAACCCTATTGTCCCCTGATGTTTAGGGAGCATATCTCCCACCAAAGCTCTGAAAGGCTCCATGGCGATATTGACCGAAGCATCCATCATGGCGAGGAATATTACGGCTAACAAAAGTGCATTGGCAGCAAACATTTGAGTAACAGAAGCTGCATTAGGAAGTAAAACCAACCCTATTGCACACAAGACTGCTCCAATCAGGAAATAAGGCTTTCTTCTACCCAACGGACTCCATGTATTATCCCCCATATGACCGATAATAGGCTGAACGATCAAGCCTGTAATGGGAGCCACCAACCAGAACCAGGACAGCTCGTGAACGTCTGCTCCTAAATTCCCCAGAATACGGCTGGCATTTCCGTTTTGTAATCCGAACGCCATCTGAATTCCCAGGAATCCCATGCTCATATTAATAATCTGGAGCATGGATAAGTCCGGTTTTTTTCTTTTTCCTACTGCTCCTGTATCATATTTCCCCATCATTATTGCCATTATGATTTCAGTTTTTTAATTAATGCATCTTCAATAGGTGCTTTTTCTGTAACTACTTTATCTACCACTTCATTGGGAACAGTCATGGAAAGAACATACTGTTTTACTTTCCAGCTTCCGTTGATTTTTTCCACTACCCCCGAACCTCTGCAAATTTTCATCTGGGTATCCAGTAATTCATCAAACCAGGCCAGTTTTCCGTCTTTACTGAAATAAATATTTCTTTTAAGGGCTTTAAAATTCCAGGTTTTCTTTTTATCGAAATAAGGTTTTGCCCATACCATAAATGCTTTTTTATCCCAGATTTCAGTAGCATCTGTTCCAATAAAGGTAGATTCCTCTGCAAACAGATTAAAATAGGCAATGTAATCGGCCTTTGCTGCCATAGCATTGAAGGTATCAAGCATGGTAGTGATTTCCGATTTTTCTTTTTCAAATCCGGTCTTCGATTGTGCTGTAAGTAAAGAAAAACCCATTAAAAAAAGGATTAATGTATAAGCAGTCGTTAGTTTATTCATAGGGTATTATTATTTTTCTAGTTCAATGATCAGTGGAGTTTTGGCAGGAATATTCATGCTTTTTTGTAATGAAATTTCTTTGTCTGAAATAATCTCTTTTCCTTTTGTAAATCCGTTAAGTGATTCTGCAAACCGTTTCAAATCTAACGTCTGATCTTTTTCATTATTGTTGACCACCACCATTACACTTTCTTTTTCATTATATCTGAAATATACAAAGACCCCATCCTGAGGAACGAAATTTTTAGTCTTTCCATTATGAATCACCTCTTTGCCTTTTCTCCAGTTCAGTAGTTTTTGGGTAAACCGGAAAAATTCTTTCTGCTCCGGGGTCTGAGAGGAGGGATTAAAAGCGTTTTGTGTATCAGATTTCCAGCCTCCCGGAAAGTCTCTGCGGATATCTGCATCGCCTCCCGTCTTTTTATCACCTCTCATTCCTATTTCTGATCCGTAATAAATCTGTGGAATTCCTCTTACTGTGGAAATCAGAGTAAGTCCTATTTTGTAAGCTTCCGGATTGGCGTTAAAGATTTCATTCCATCTTTCGGTATCATGATTTTCAAAGAAAACAAGCAGGTTATTGATATCCGGATACAGGAAATCGCTGGTAAAAGAGTCATAAATTCTAATCATCCCTTTATCCCAGCTTTCTTTTTCACTAAGGGCTTTAGGCATATTTTCAAAGAGCATAAAATCCATTACCGACGGTAAATTTGAATTATAATTTTCTATCGCCCCTATTTTCGAATTTTTCTGCCACGCTGCAATTTGTGCTGCTGTATACAGCCATGTTTCTCCTACGATATTGAATTTCGGATATTCATCCGTAATTGCTTTAGCCCATTTTGCCATGGCTTCTTTATCATTATATGGATAAGTATCTACGCGGAATCCTCCCAGCTCAGCATATTCGATCCACCAGATTGCATTTTGGGTCAGATATTTAAGAACCAATGGATTTTTCTGGTTAATATCAGGCATGGTGGTATCAAACCAACCATCCAGTGCATATTTTTTATCTATATCAGAAGCATTGGTATCAAACTGTGTTGTCGTTTTGTAGTTGGACCTTTTAAATCCTTTTTCTCCTTCATCAAACCAGTGGATCCAGTCTTTGGAAGGCAGATCTTTAATCATCCAGTGTGACCCGCCCCAATGGTTGGTTACATAATCCATCACGAGCTTCATATTTCGTTTATTCAGCTCCCGGGATAATGTTTTATAATCTTCATTGGTTCCATAGCGGCCGTCTATTTTATAGAGATCAGTCTGGGCATAGCCGTGATAGGAATATACTTTTTCGTTGTCTTCATTCACAGGAGTAAGCCAGACAGCGGTAGCTCCCAGATTCTGGATATAATCAAGGTTGTTGATAATTCCCCGAAGATCTCCGCCATGTCTGCCATTGGGAAGGGTGCGATCTGCTTTTTCGGTAAGTTCCGGTCTTGAATCGTTCTTTTCATCACCATTGGCAAATCGGTCCGGCATGATCAGATACATAAAGTCTTTTGAAGTAAAAGACTCACGATTGGCAGATCCGGGATTTCTTTGTTTTAACTCATAGGTATATGAACCAAGATTCTTTTTATCTTTTTTAATATTGATAATAAACTTCGGAATGTTTATTTCCCGGGTATCCACCGTAACAAAAACATAGTTAGGATTATCCACTTTCCGGATGTCTTTGATCTGTATCCCATCTGAAAGCGTAATCTCGTGATTGGCTACATCTTTTCCATAAACAAGGATCTGAAGTTCAGGATTTTTCATTCCCTTCCACCAGAAAGCCGGCTCTACTCTTTCCAGATTTTTCTGGGAAGAAGCAAAGGAAGCTATCGAAAGGGCGAATGCTGCATATATTGTCTTCATATTAGTGTTCAATTTAGCATTAAATTTTTATATATGCATCCAAAAACACAACAGAAAGTGTATTTTTTTTACAATGAATACTTAAATTTTTCATAAAAAATTCATGCATAAAATTAATTTCCCATGCTTTTTATGTTTAGTTTTATAGAAAAAATGTTGGATTTCAGCAATATGTTCAAAACTGAAGGACCGGATGTTGTTTACACCTGGACAATCCCGGTGTTTGCTGCTATAATTTTCCTGGAAATGGCCTACAGCCACTTTAATAAAGAGAAAATATATGAAACTAAAGATGTAGCAACAAACGTTCTTTTCGCCCTGCTTAATTATGGATTGGATATCATTATGAAAGGTTTTTCCTTATTCGTGATGATGTTTTTCTACCAGCACCGTCTTTTTGACTGGCAGGAAGGCATATGGTATTGGATTGCGGTATTTCTGGCTCAGGACTTTGCGTATTATGTTCATCATTATGTAGATCATCATTCCAGGGTTTTCTGGGCGGTACATATTACACACCATAATTCTGATTATTTCAATATCAGCACAGGATTCAGAAGCCCTGTTTTTCAACCATTGTACAGATATCTGTTTTTCTCTCCATTAGCTTTCATGGGCTTTCATCCGTGGCATATTCTGGTAGCTTATTCTTCTATACAGATTTATGGCACTTTTGTTCATACCCAATCGATTAAAAGTATGGGATTTTTGGAATATATCCTGGTTACGCCTTCCCACCACAGGGTACATCATGCGTGTAACATCAAATATCTGGATCGTAATATGGGAATGGGACTTATTATCTGGGACAAAATTTTTGGAACTTTTGAAAAAGAAGACCCTGAAGTTCCTGTGAAATATGGTGTATATCCAAAAATAAAATCCAAAGATCCTGCTACGATGCTTTTCTATGAATGGAGAAGAATCGGAAAAGATATCAGACAGCCGGGAATTTCTTTTAAGGACCGGATAAAATATCTTTTTTATTCGCCGGGATGGAGGCATGACGGCTCTGGGAAAACGGTAAAGCAGTATCAGAAGGAATATAAAGAAAAGGTAAAAAACATTCCCAATTAAAGAATAAACAGTCTACAGGGCATGAACCTGTAGACTGTTTGGTTATAGTGGATTAAAAATATCAGACTAAAAAATTTATTTACTTTCTATGTAAGTTACATTAACCAATTGATTAGGCTTCATATAAACGACATTTTTTTGAAAATCTAAAAATACGTTGAATCTCTTTAGTATTTCATTCCCTAAAATATTCATCCTGGTACCCGTTACTGGTCTGCTTTGAGATAATAGCTGTACAGGAATATTTTTTAGTTTTGTTTTTCCTAATGATAAAGACTGAAGATTGGAGGTCATCACCGGAATTTCATTACCCTGAGCCCCTTTCATGATTACTTTTTTAATGACCGTCATTTTATCGGCAGGAAAACCCTGTTCATTCAATAAAGGGCCGTCCAGCATGGCCGTTCTTTGATATCCTGTATCAAACAGGTACCAATCTTTGTTTTTAACCTTATCCTGCGTGATGCCTACCTGCACCAGAAAGACGTTATTAAAATATTTTATCGGAACCGAAGAATATTGAGATTTCACATCAGATGGAAGCTGAGAATGTACCACCATTAAACCTTTGTCATAATTTAACTCTACAATCATCCCATCAAACAGATCCCAGCCGAACCTACCATCTGTACCATGGCCTGTAAGCTGTGCAGGATAAATGGTAAATCCCTGATATTCTCTATTTCCAATCTGCAGAATATTGGTCCCTGATTTTAATGAACTTTTGATTTTATTCTTAAGTGTTTCCTGGGTAAGGACAAGATCACTTGTACCGGTATCAAAGTTGAGCAAAAGAGTATCTGTTTTATTGAGTACTGCTTTTACGAATATGGTATTCTGCTCATTGATATGAAGCTTCATCGTATCTTTAAAAGACCTGTTACTGAAGTCTTTTGGCGGCAGAGATTCTATTCTTGTCAAAGCGGAATCTTTATCTTTTAGAAGAATGATAATATCTTTTTTTTCTCCTTTTTTGAGGTCTACGGCAAGAGAATCTATATCTGTTTTTATGATAACCCTTTTATTGGAAGTGGCTATTTTGGATACTGTATAGACATCCGGTTTAATTTTAGGATCTATATTCCAATCTGTTTTTAAGCCATTGTCTTTTTCATAAATAACGGCTTTAGTTCCATTTGCTTTCAGAACAGGTAACTTAGTCTGAGCCCATGAAAAGGACGTTAAAAATGAGACCATACATAATGATAAAAAAAACTTCATACCTCAATACTATTTAAATTAAATACAAAATTTTCCTAAATAGGTCATTACCACATCTATGGCAGTATTTCCTATTGTAGTGCCGTCATGAAAACAATTATCTGTGGGAGCAATGTAAAACTGATAAGGTTCTTGCTTTACTTTAATAACAGGATAGTCAGGATAATGCTCCAGAAAATAATCAGTAATGTTTTCATTGGTGATCTCTGCATCCTTAAGTTCTTCTTTTTCTTTAAGCATTTTATATGCCTGCTTCATGGTAAGATTAACAAACAAAAAATAGCGGGCCTGTTCTCCTAAATTAATGGTAAATCTATTTCCATACCGGTAGCAGGTGTGTAAAGTCATATCTTTGGAACTGTCTTTATGAACACCAATAAAATGAATATCCTTAAAGGTAAAATTTTCAGGCAGTTTTCTCTTGTTCAAAGAAACCACTTCACTATTGGGATAGTTGGTTGCAATACTCATAAAGCGGTAAGGAGCCAATGAAATTTCGTCCAACACCCCATTGAGATGGGTATTTAATTCATGAACCAACTCTTTATTATCCATAAATTTCTGAAATGCATCACTATCCGAAGTGGCTGAATGAAGATTCAGTTTATGGAACATATCTTTTAATTCTTCCGGTATTTCTCCTATAAAAACGGAGTTATAATCTTTCTTATTAACGTGATCTCCTTTCAATGTATAAAGCTCAAGCTCAGAAAGCTTTCTCCAGTCTCTTTTTGCCAGATGGGCATTGGGCTCATATTGTGCTTTGAACTTAATGTTTTTAAATGCAATTTCTACAGGCTCCTGCTTTGAATGATGAACAAGTCCGGAATTGATTTCCAGGACCTCTTCTAGATGCTCACCGTATATTTTAATTCCTGATTTTAGTTTCATAATCATTAGTAATTATTAAATTCTCCCACAAATACCATGGTTATATCAAACTTTTTGTTTCCCAGTGTACTTCCGTCATGAATGAAATTATCTGTTGGTGCAATATAATACTGATACGGTTTTATTTCTATCCGGATAATCGGGTAATCAGGATATAATGAAAAAAACAATTCCACAATATTATCTGAGGTAATAGTAACATCCTGATAATGTTTCTTAACAGCAATATAAATTTGTTTCAATGTTAAATTTACAAAATACAGATATCTGGATTCTTCACTGATATTGATAGATATCCTATTGTCTGATTTATAAGCAGTATTGGGGGTAAATTTTGTACTCTGATCTATATGTAAACCTGTATACTTTATATGCTCTCTGTTATGGAGATGAAAAGTAGTGGTATGCATATCCGGAAGACATCTTGTAATGCGGTGAAAATTATATCTTTGGGTATCAGATTTCTGATTTAGAAACTGATTTAAAACTTTATTAAGTTGTAGTGTGAGTTTTTCATCTTCCTGAAATTTAGGCTGAACCTCAAAAAGTGTCTTGCACTCTTCCAGCTTTACGGCTTTAAACAGCGTCTTTAATTCATTGGGAATTTCACCCAATCCCAAGGTATTGAACATTTTATTCCCTTTCTCTGAATAAGAAAGAATTTTATATTCAGATTCGGTAAGATCCCGCCATTCATCATCTGGTAGATAAGCATTATCAAAATACCCGATTCCTGTATTGACAACTTTTTCAGCCACTACTCCTCTATTAATTCTAAGCTGATTTTTCCAATTAAAACAAGAATCCCCAGCTAAGTACATTCCTTTCTTCAGATTCATGTTAAACGATAATGCATTAATTTTTCTTTAACTTCGGATTCAATCATAATTTCCCCGTTGTCAAATTCCAGCTCATGTACTATATCATCATAAGAAACTTTCGACAGCTCCATTTCCTCTCGTGTTTCCTGCGGAATATCATCTATAATATCATTCTGAATGTAGGTAATAAGTTTAATCATATCGTGACAATAAATAGTGGGGTTATCAAAACCTCTTTCGTTAGAATAACGGTTTCCTAAAAATCCACTCCCGCAAAAATCATAAACAGAACAGTTAAGGCATTTCTGTGATACCATTGCGTGCGCATTCATATACACATCAAAAAGCCTGTCATTGAAAACATCCCCGATAGCATGGGTATGAATATTAATATCGTTTCTGGTAATTCCTTCATAACAAGCCCTTATAAAGTCTGCTACTTCCAAATTACCATTGGTTTCCAGTACAGCAACACCATTAATATTTTTACCTAAAATCTGATCTCCCTCATCCTCGCCCACAATAAGATCAATAAGGGTTTTAAAAAATCTTACACTCACCCTTTCCGGGTCGTTCTTCCAGATCTTAAACAGCTCTATAAGCCAGTCTGCATAGGGGGTATAATTTTTTGTATTAACCCATTCCTTTTCCATTCCGTCAGGAAGCTGATCAAAGTGGCCATCCGGCAGAAGAATATTAAGGCCTTTTACCTGAAGACTCTTCACTTCATCATAAAGTTCCTGAGGAGGAATTTTAATGTTTATGACAGACAGAACTCCGTTAAGCCCATAATTCTGCCCCAGCATAACTGCTTTTTTCACCTCATCATAAGAGCCTTTTCCGTTATGAAAAACACGGTATTTGTCATGATATTCTCTGGGGCCGTCTATACTTATTCCCACTCTGATATCCAACTCATTAAAGAGTTGATACCACTCATCATCCAATCCAACCCCATTGGTCTGGATTACAAAGTCAAAGTAATGACCGGGAAGTATTTCTTTGAAAATTTTAACAGATTCACGATAAAAATCTTTGGATATCAAAAGAGGTTCTCCTCCGTGAAAAACAATCTGTATATTATTCAAATTATTTTCCAGGCTATATTGATTAAGTTTGGTGGCGAAAGCTTTTATGGTATCAATTGACATGAATTTAGGCTGTTTTAAATAAGTTTTATCACCCAAATTATACATGTAACAATATGAACAGTTAAGATTGCATCTACTTGCAACCTTTAATACAAAAGATGTAATCATATCTTATCAGATAAAAAAATAGTTCTCCGCTATAGCGGAGAACTGCAAATTTTGATTTAGCGATTATAGCTTAGTGGTAGCCAATAAAAATTGATCAGCTCTGTTATAAGCTGCCGAAGCTCCAGATATAGCTGTTACAGTACAGTTATTTGGCACTCCTACAACTGTATTTTTCCCACCGAAAATAGATTTGTATAAATCTACATTTTCAGAAGACTGCATCGCTTTTTTAAGAATGTTCTTTTGCTCTAAGTTACTGGTAATTTTCAGTTTCTTTTTCATGATAAATAGTTTTGGTTAGTAAATTATAATAATTCTCCAAATATAGAAATTTTATCAAATGAAAAATAACTTTTTACGAAATAATTACTTTTTTTTAATTGTTATTGCAAAACCACCACTTCTTGCCATCTTAAATTTAATTTTTGATTTAGTTGTAATCTCTTTCTTATAGATATTATAGCTTTGAGGATTATCAATATAATCAGCATCTTTTCCATCTTCATAGATTGTTGCTTCATATTTTGTTCCTTTATCCAGGAATGAGAAGTCTACAGTATATTCACGTTTATTCTCATCTGTAATACCTCCTACAAACCAGTTATCAGTACCTTTTGCTTTCCTTGCTGTCACCACATAATCACCAGGTTCTGCGGACAAAATCCTGGTATCATCCCAATCTGCTGCTACATCTTTGATGAACTGGAATGCATCCATATGTTTTTTGTAGTTTTCAGGAAGGTCTGCAGCCATCTGAAGCGGCATATACATGGTTACATAAAGAGCCAGCTGTTTTACCAGCGTAGTTTTTACAAAACGTGTATCTCCAGGGAAATAATAATCAAGTTTTGTCTGGAAAATTCCTGGTGTGTAGTCCATAGAACCTCCCATCCATCTTGTAAACGGAAGAACGGTCTGGTGATCCGGCTTATTTCCTCCGAACGCTTCATATTCTGTTCCACGTGCTGCTTCTGCGGAGATATAGTTCGGATAGGTACGGCTTTCTCCTGTAGGACGTACAGATTCGTGAGAATTCACCATGATTTTATAGTCATTTGCTTTTTCCGCAATTCTATAATAATGATTAATAGTCCATTGAGAATAGTGATGTTCTCCTCTAGGAATGATATCTCCTACATATCCTGTTTTCACAGCATCATAGCCATATTTATTCATTGTCTGGAAGGCTTTATCCGCCCATCTTTCATAGTTCGTGGCAGAACCTGAAGTTTCATGGTGCATGATTAGTTTAATTCCTTTCGAATGAGCATATTCATTCAGCATTTTGATGTCAAAATCCGGATAAGGGGTAATGAAATCGAAAACAAATTCTTTTGAGTGTCCGAACCAGTCTTCCCAACCGATATTCCAACCCTCGATCAATAATCCCTGGAATCCGTTTTCTGCAGCAAAGTCAATATATTCTTTAACCTTTGTATTGTTGGCTGCATGTTTTCCGTTGGGAGTCAGCTTTGTAAAATCTGTTTTCCCTAAGTGAACATTTTCTGCAGTAGAATACGCCCACTGTGATTTTCCAATAATCATTTCCCACCAGACTCCCATGTATTTTGTAGGGTGGATGTAAGAAGTATCAGTGTACTTTGTAGGCTCATTAAGATTGAAGATCGTTTTAGAATCCATTACCTGTTCTGCTTTCGGAGCTACAATAATGGTTCTCCAAGGCGTTACCGATGGAGTCTGGATATACCCTTTCGCTCCTTGTCTGTCTGCAGTTAAATGTGTTTTAAACTTAAAATTCTGTGCATCTACTTCAAGATGTGAAGCCGGATAATCCAACACTGCTGCTTCTGCAACGTTGATGTACAAAGGTTCTTTTCCTTCTTTTTTAAGCATCAACGGAGACTGAACTGCATTTTTCACCAATGACTGGGAAGCGTTCGCATCGTATGCCTTATCCCATTTTGAGGGAATCTCGGATACTTTCGTTTCCTGATACTGATATTCCTGAGAATCATAATCTGCAACAATCCACCACGCTTTCATATCGGTAGGGAAATCAATTTCAGAATCTTCTTCTCTGATCACAAAATAATTAAGATTTTTTTGCTGTGGGAATTCATATCTGAATCCCAGTCCATCATTGAATAATCTGAACTTTACCACAATACTTCTGTCTGTAGAAGCCTGATTCAGGGTAACTGCCAGCTCGTTGTAATGGTTGATATAATTTTTCTTTTCTCCTAAAACCGGCTGCCAGGTTTCATTTTTGGAGTCTCTTTTTTCATCTGTCTTTGCAAAACCGTTGTTCAGATCGTATTTTGCATCTTCCGGTTTGGCTATTTCAGAAGCAAATTTTATGGCTGTGTCTTTAAATAATCTCAAACCCAATTTAGAATCTTCCACCACTACTGTACCGTTATACTTAAGGTTGTAGTAAGGCACTCCTTCTTTCAACTGGAAATTCATTTCAAATTTCCCGTCCGGAGATTTTAAAGATTGGGCTTTCACACCTGTAAACATCATTGAGAGCAAAAGCGCTCCAACTGTAATTTTCTTCATAATGACTATTTAATTAACTTAAAAAATAAAGTGCTGCGGTAAAACAGCACTTTGCTTTATTTTAGTTTGATTTTTATTTATATTAAAATATTGGAATTGCCGAATATTCCGCAGTTATATCATTGAAATATACGTCATACTTAAAGGTTTCACTTACCGGAATATTTCCTCCTCCGAGCTCAGCTACACCAAAGAACTCCTGAGCTTTTCCCCAGTTTGTTCCCCAATCATGATTTGCTCTGAATTTGAATTCACCTGAATTTAGAGTAACATTTTTCTTAACCCAAATGTGAGAATCAAAAGTTGACTTCTGTAAATCCAAATCTGTATTCCAATCTCCTGATGCAGTTCCAATCATTGAAATCGTATTATAGGTAACCGTTGGAGATCCAATTGAAGTAAAAGTATATGTTAAAGTATTGATATCAACTGTCAATTCATAATATCCTGCAGCAGACACAGAAATATTTCCTGAAGAACCGCTTGTACTTAATGTACCTGCAGTGCCCATTCCATATTGAGTATTCCAGGATCCTGGAGTTTTAATCATTTTAAAACCGCCTTGTGCAAAGTATCCGGTATAAGAATAAACACCTGCTGCAGCTGTTTTTTGTAGCGGAAGAAACTTCGTATTGGTACTGGTATTATCCCATCCTGCCGATGTAGCATCCCCAATCAGATATAGATCATTATAATTGTAAGTAGGTCCTAAAAGATACGGTGTTACTGTTAAAGTATTCACATCAGAATAGAAAGGTGCAGCACCCACCAAAGTTCTTAACCTAACTTCAATCTCAGCAACTACATTGGTAGCAGCTCCTAAACCTAATGCTATATTATTAAGCTGTTTATTTGTAAAGGTCAGAGGTGAAGCTGTCACTTCCATAGTAGAGGCATCCTTGAAATTTTTCCCTTTGATTGCAAATTGAAGCTGTTGTGTATAAACTACAGGTATGTTAAAGGTTGATTTATTCCAAGTGATATTTAGAGCAACCTTGTCAGGATTAGCCTTATCTAAAACAAGAATTGTCTTATCTGGTGTAATCTTACTTTTTACAGTTTCTGTAATAACTGCCTGGTCCTCATCTTTTTCACATGAAATAACAAAAATTCCAATAAATGCTATTGCTAAAATTTTAAAAAAGTTTTTCATTTTCAGATTGTGTTTAAAAGTTAATATCCAGGGTTTTGAACCAAATTAGGATTAGCTACTATATCATTTGCCGGTATAGGGAAAAGATTTCTATAATCATCTACACCTTTACCTTCCTTTACACCTCCTTTCCAAGGCCACAGATATGAAGCTGAAGTAAACTTACCATAACGAATCAGGTCGGTTCTTCTCGTTGCTTCCCATGACATTTCTCTAGATCTTTCGTCTAAGAAAAAATCGGTATTAACTGAATCAACAGTAGTTCCTCCTGCTCTCGTTCTTAAGGCATTTACATATCCTAATGCAGTGGCTGCATCTCCACCTGATCCACCTCTTGAAACGGCTTCACCATACATAAGATAAATATCTGCTAAACGGTATAAAGGAATATCTGCGTCAACAAAATTACCTGATACATCTGATCCAGGGGCCCCATTAGAATACTTTATATTTTTATATTTAATAAATGCATAACCATCTGTAAATGTTGATATATTATTTATTTCTAAATTTTGACCATTTGTATAGAAATTTCCTCTTTTGTCACTTGGAGAACCAGCAAATAGATTAACAAAAGATTTTGTAGTTCTTATACCACCCCAACCTCCATTGATTCCGAATTGAGAAGCAGGCATCGAACCTCCAACTGCAGCGTGTACCATAAAAGTTGAGCCTCCGTAAGTTTTTGTACTTGTACCATCATAGTTTACAGATAAAATAACTTCAGGATTATTTACATTATTATCTGCCATAAATAATGATGGATAGCTTGACTTTAATGAATATCCTGCATTTATTACTTTATTACAGTATGTAATACAATCCGTATATCTTGCTGTGCCTGTATAAACTTGTGCATTTAAATATAGTCTTGCTAATAAAGACCAAGCAGCAGCTTTATCTGCTCTGCCATATTCATTACTTCTTGCATCTTTAAGCTCATTTGCACAAGCTAAAAGCTCAGACTCTATATATTTGAATAGTTCTGCCCTGGTAATTCTTGGAGGAGGTGTATTAATGATATCAGTAGTCTCAGTTACCATTGGTACATTTCCAAACAGATCCATTGCATGATAATACGATTGAGCTCTTAGAAAACGAGCTTCTGCACGCATATATTTCGCTTCTGTAAGATTACTTCCGGTGATTCCGTTTGTAGAAAGTTTTTCGTCAGTCGTATTTTTAATAAATTCATTACTTACAGCAATTACATTGAATATTCTATAGTATATCGCTGCAACAAAAGGATTGGAAGCATTCCAAGTCATATTATGCATATCTGGAAGACCTGCATCAGACCAAGCAATAACAGCTTCATCTGTTGTTAAAACCTGCATACTGTACATTTGACGAAGATAGTTTGAGAAACCACCGTCAATTCCACCTATATCCGTATTACCATCTGCATTATTTTGATCTCCCTGCCCCCCAATTGCTAGTCCTGCATAAATTTTAGCTAAAGCAGGTTTATAATTATTAAAATCTTTGTATAAAACAGTAGCTGTTAATCCTAAACTTGGTTCTCTCTCAAGATCTTGTGTACAAGAACCTGCAAAGAATAGAGTTCCTAGAGTAATAGACCCTATAATTATTTTTTTATATAAATATTTATTTTTCATGTTGATTAAAATTGGAAGTTAAACCCTACTGAATACACTTTTGGTCTTTGATAGAAACCATTGTCAATTCCTCCAAATACCTCAGGATCTACACCTTTATATTTTGTAATCACAAAAACATTTTGTGCCATTGCATTTACTCTTAAATTTGTTCCTTTTCCCATAAATTCTCCTGCATTATAAGCAATTGATAAATTGTCCATTCTAAGAAATGATGCATCTTCAATGAACATATCCGAGAAAAGTTGTGTTGCAGCAAACTGTGTTGTTAGAACACTTGAATTTGTATTGCTCAAGAAATTATTCGCCTGAATATTTGCAATTGAGCTATTAGAAGCAGAATTATTATAAACGTAATTTCCTAAAACAGCTCTAAGCGATGTACTAAATTCCCATTTCTTTACACTTACCTTTGTAGAAAAGCCTAAGATTACATCAGGATTTGGGGATTTATAGAAATATTTATCATCTTCAGTGGATTTTCCATCACCATTTCTATCAACATAAGCTCCTTCTAAAGGCTTTCCGTTACTATCATATACTTGTTGATACACATAAAATGCATTAAGGGGCTGACCCACTGTAATTGCTTGAATGTAGTTATTAATACCAGTAAGCGTTCCTACTTGAATTTTATATGATGAATCTACATATTGAGATAAACTTGTAACCCTAGGATTAAATCTGGTAGCATTAAGATTTACATCCCAAGTTATACTTTCATTTTTCACCGGAACCAAATTCAAGTTAGCTTCAAAACCTTTATTAGCAATAATTCCAACATTTTTAATATTAAAGTTACTTAAATCACCTGCCCAGGTAGGTACTTTTGCAATAAGGTTTTCAGATTTTTTATCAAAATAATCTATTGAACCACTAATTCTATTATTTAAAATTGCAAAGTCTAAACCTAAGTTTTTAGTAGTTGTTGTTTCCCAAACCAAATTCGGATTGTAAACATCCGGACGAAGTAAAGTATAGAAACTATTACCAAACTGATACTGGGCCGTGCTGCTATTACTATAAGAATAAGAACCGAATGCAGGATAGAAATTACCTGTTTCTTGCTGACCTGTTTTACCCCAGCCTGCTCTTATTTTTAATGAATTAATCGCTGAAATACTTTTTAAGAAACTTTCTTCATTAATCTTCCAGGCAACTGACACTGCTGGAAAATTCCCCCATAACTGGCTTTTATCAGCTCCATTCCAGAATGTAGAAGACCCGTCTCTTCTGATAGAACCATTGATAACATACTTATCTGCTATAGTAAAAATACCTCTGGCATAAAAAGACAGTAAAGTTCTCTGAGTATCTCCTGCAGTGGAAAAATCGGTTTTTTGCCCATTTCCATAATATGTAGGAGCTTCCGGAGTAATTGATCGTGTATCTTGATAAGAGTAACCACCAATAATATCCACAGTGGTATTAATTGCATTAATCTTTTTTACATAATTCAGATAAGATTCAAATAACTTACTTTTAATTTCCTGAGAATATGAACGATAAGATCCTAAAGTTCCAATTCCTTGAGCGTATTCTTTATATGTGTTAACAGAACCATCACTTTTTGCATAATCATAAGATCCTGTTATGCTCAATCTTAATTCAGGTAAAAAATGAAACTTATAATCTAGTTGTAAACTTGGAATAATCCTAAAGACAGATGAAATATCTCTTTTACCATATAATAAACCTAATGGGTTTCTTGTTCCATTTACGTTTAAACCTGTTGCTGTATTGGCAGGATCTAACCATTCATAATATCCTCCATATTTAGAATTCCCTGAATATACTGGTTGCGTTGGATCAAAATAAATGGAAGCTCCAATAGCTCCAGCATCTGGGAATCTGTTCTCAGAAAAAGTTCCTTTAAAATTACCATTAACTGTTAAATGATTATCAAAAAATTTAGGCGAAAAATTTAATCCTAATGAAGTTCTTCTGAATTCATTTGTCCTTACAATTCCGTTTTGCTCATTGTATCCTAAAGATACTCTATAGGGCAAACCTTTTACACCGCCTGAAAAGGCAACATTATTGTCTGTTCCCCAGGCTTGTTGATAAATTTTATCCTGCCAGTTAGTATCTGCAGTGCCGAGATAAGATTTTTGAGCACTCGTTCCAAAAGTATTCACAAAACTTCTAAACTGATCAGCATCCAAAACATCTACATTACCCATTTTAGTGGAGACAGAAAAATTAGTATTGAAATTAACTTTGAATTTACCTGCAGTGCCTTTTTTCGTTGTAATTAAAATAACCCCGTTCGAAGCTCTATTCCCGTAAATAGCTGCGGAAGATGCATCTTTTAAGATATCAAATGTTTCTATATCATTTGGGTTAATCAATGACAACGGATTCGTTGCTCCACTCAAACTGTTAAAATCAATAGGAACACCGTCGATAACAATTAGCGGGTCATTATTAATGAATGAAGAACCACCTCTTACTCTAATTGTAGAACCTGAACCAGGAGCACCACTGTTACCAGTAATTTGCACCCCAGGAGTTTTACCAACAATTAGTTGATCAGCAGTGGCTGCTCCCCCATTAAAATCTTTGGATGTTACTGAAGAAATAGATCCTGTAAGATCTGTCTTCTTCTGCTTACCATATCCAATCAAGACAACTTCCTCTATTTTCTTCTCCTGAGGAAGAGAATCTTTTTTCTGCGCATGTATTACTGTACTGGCCAGTAAAAAAGCTGGCGCAATTTTTAATACTGTTGTAAAATTCTTCACAATCTTATTTTTTTATAGTTTCGTTTTTCAGTCATATTTTGGCCTTATGCCAGACTTGCAATTTAAAAAAAAAATAGAATTATCATAAATTTAATATAATTTTAGTTAAAATTATGTATATTACGAAACCTATTTTAGTTAGTTTTTTAAATTCCAATATTTTACAACGTCTTATGTATTGCATACTATTTGTTTTAATTTAAGAAAATGTTAAACAATTGTTTAACTTAATTTCATATTCAGTCTTTCAAATTTGCATTCTGAAGCATAATAACACCTTCAATAGCGGTATTCAGCAGATATTCCTTATCTTTGCAGTTAAAACTTTACTATAAATGTCAAACAGAAAGATGATTACGGCAGCTTTGCCTTATGCAAACGGGCCGGTTCATATAGGACATTTGGCAGGTGTTTATATTCCTGCGGATGTTTACGCAAGATTTCAGAGAAGATTAGGAAAAGATGTAGCGTTTATCTGTGGTTCGGATGAGCACGGGATTCCTATTACCATAAGAGCTAAAAAAGAAGGAGTAACTCCTCAGGATATCGTGGACAAATATCACGAGATCATTAAAAAGTCTTTTGCTGATCTGGGAATTTCATTTGATGAATACTCCAGAACAACGTCTAAAAACCATTATGAAACAAGTCAGGATTTCTTCAAAGTTTTATACGAAAAAGGAAAATTCACTGAAGAAATTTCTGAACAGTATTTTGATGAGCAGGCAGGAGAATTCCTTGCTGACCGTTATATTGTAGGAACTTGCCCTAATTGTGGTAATGAAAACGCTTACGGAGATCAGTGTGAAAAATGTGGTTCTACCCTTTCTCCTTCTGAGCTGATTAATCCGAAATCAATGCTTAGCGGAAATGTTCCTATCCTTAAAGAAACAAAAAACTGGTATCTTCCGTTAAATGAATACGAAGACTTCTTAAATGAATGGATCATTGAAGGTCATAAAGATGACTGGAAGCCTAACGTATACGGACAGGTTAAATCATGGTTGAATGACGGCCTTAAGCCTCGTGCCATGACCAGAGACCTGAACTGGGGTGTTCCTGTTCCACTTCCCAATGCAGAAGGAAAAGTATTATACGTATGGTTCGATGCTCCTATCGGGTATATTTCTTTCACCAAAGAATGGGCGGAAAAGAATGGAAAAGACTGGAAAGACTACTGGCAGAGTGAAAACAGTGACCTGGTACATTTTATCGGAAAGGATAATATTGTATTCCACTGTATTATTTTCCCTTCAATGATGAAAGCTCACGGAGATTATATCATGCCTAAAAATGTTCCTGCTTTTGAATTCCTGAATCTTGAGAACGATAAGATCTCGACTTCAAGAAACTGGGCAGTATGGGCTCATGAATATGTAGAAGACTTCCCCGGACAGCAGGATGTTTTAAGATATGCTCTTCTTTCATCGGCTCCGGAAACTAAAGATAATAATTTTACATGGAAGGATTTCCAGACTAAGAATAATTCTGAATTGGTAGGGATCTTCGGAAACTTCATCAACAGAGTTGCTGTTCTTATTCATAAATATTATGATGGTGTAGTTCCGCAAGGAGATGTAAACAGTCCAGAATTGCAGGAAATAAGTAAATCTGCAAAAGAAATTTCAGGATTTCTTGAAAATTATGAGTTCAGAAATTCGTTAACTGCATTAATGAACCTTGCCCGTTTTGGAAACCAGTATCTTCAGACGGAAGAGCCTTGGAAAACCATTAAAGACAATCCTGAAAAAGCAGCTCAATCTTTATTCGTTGGGGCGCAAATAGCTGTTGCATTAGCTCAGTTATGTGAACCTTTCATGCCTTTCAGCTCTGAAAAGCTATTGAATATGTTCAATGTTGAGAAGAAAGACTGGAACACTATTGAAAACCAATCTGTATTGATTGAAACTGGTCATAAAATCAACGAATCATCTCTTCTTTTCTCAAAAATTGAGGATGATGTCATTGAAGCTCAGATCCAAAAGCTGGAAAACACAAAACAAAACAATAAAAAAACAAACCCTAACGCCAACCCTATGAAAGAGGAGATCACGTTTGATGACTTTACTAAAATAGACCTTAGAACAGCAACCATTTTAGAAGCTGAAAAAGTAGAAAAAGCAGATAAATTATTAAAACTTACTGTAGATACAGGAGTAGATGTAAGAACTGTTGTTTCGGGGATTGCAGAAAGTTTCACTCCTGAGGAAGTAATCGGGAAGCAGGTGATGATCCTTCTGAACCTTGCTCCTAGAAAGATCAGAGGAATTGAATCTCAGGGAATGTTATTATTAACAACAAAACCAGACGGAAAATTATCTTTCGTAACACCGGATGACAGAAATGTTGAAAACGGTATTGAGATCGGGTAATTAAAATCCTTATAAAGATCACAGGCTGTTTCATTAGAAGCAGCCTTTCTTTTATATACAGCTTATGGTCAGTAAAAATGTTTTAAGAAAGCTTTCCAATCAGGAATTGGAGGGATATTTAAAAGAAGGCAACCGCTTTGTTCCGGAGGCTGTTCAGGCAGCTTTTGAAATTCTGGAAGAAAGAGGGCGGGTTTTCAATGAGCAGGAAAAAACAGCTGTTCAGCAATTGATTCAAAATAAAAAGGAAGAAGAGCAAGCAAAACATACAGAAGAGGTTGAAGTCTGGAAAGATCATGTTACAGAAGATCCCAATGCCGTTAAGCTCCATTCAAGAATTACGATTCTTGTAGTCAGTGTTTTTTTTGGCACCATTCCGGGAGCCATTCTACTTTTTCTGAATTTAATACAATTAAAAAAGTATCCTGCCGCCATCTTGGCGCTGATATATGGATTTCTTTTTTTCATGGTGCAAAAATATGTTCTGTTATCCAATTTTGATCCCAATTCAATCTCACGGTTGAGCCCGGAAATAGGCGTTATAGCCGTAGGAGCACTTGGATTAATCATTATTTGGGTTGTGGCTACTCCAAAAAAGTTGCCATACCGCCAAAAATCCTACGTTCTTCCAGTGATTTTATGTGTAGCAAGCGCTGTTCTGATGTATTTTTATTTTCAGGAATGGTTTTCTTACTATCCGCTTGCAAGAACCATTCATCTATTCAGACAATGGTAAGGAGCTTATTCCCGCTATCCACTTTTACTCCTCGCGCCTGCCTAAATGGCTAACTCTTGCTGTGGGGTAACCGTTTCTATCGGGGCTAGGAACAGGCACAACAAAAGTCATTCCGGTGTACAGAATGACAATGTATTATTTTTTGAGATTGCTTCGCTTTCAGCTCGCAATGACTTGTTGTTAATTATTTCTTAGTAAGTTTCGCTAAGTAAGCATCTTCGTCTTTCAATACTCTTTCTATTTTGAAACCATTATTTGTGGCAGCATTTTTCAAGGTATTAAAATCAAGATACAGCCAGGTAATCGGTTCTTCAGATTCACCTTTATAATGAACCACATATTCCAGTTCTCCGTAGTATCCACCCGCCGGAATATACACTCCGCCATCTTTATCACGATCGAACATATAAAGAATATCCGTACTGTCAATTAAAACCTGTCCGCCATCATTCAGTAAAGTATGCAGTTTTTGAAGATAAGTATCAATTTTAGCAAGACTTTCAAAAACTCCGGTACCGTTCATCAACAGTAAAATGGTATCAAAAGTTTCTCCTGAGAAATTAAGCATATTTTCACAAACTGCTTTTTTAATTCCCCTTAACTTACAGACCTCAACGGATTTGGGTGAAATATCCAAAGCCGTCACCTCAAGATTTCTTTCATTTTGGAGGTATAAAGAATGAGAACCTGCACCCGCTCCGATATCCAGAACTTTTCCGTTGGATAACTGCAGTGCTTTCTGCTCAATATCATTCATTTCTTCAAAATCTCTGAATAAATAATCCACCGGAAGCTCATCCAGCTCAGAGATTGATGTTTCAGTCTGCAAATCTTCCGGATTTTCATTGTGGTAATAATCCCAGATCGCTCTGCCCATTAAATCTTTCATAGTGCAAAGATACAGCTTCAGAAACTAAAGTTCAAAGCTGGTGATTCACGTTTTTGAGTTACGGACTCTTGTTGTTTTTCATTATAGCGTTTGGGTACATTATTAGATCGCAATTTTTTGAAGATGCTCATACTCTTTTAAGGAAAGCTGGAAGTTATTTATGATGTACATCCAATAAAATTACAATAACTTCTTTTAAGATAAAGAGGTTACATAAAACAAATAGCTATAACCCGGCTTTCAGTACTTCCCACTTCCAGCATCCAGCTTCCCTCGTTAGAAAACGTAAAATCCCAGCCCAATGAAGGACCAGGATTTTACTGGTGAAAAACAAGGTATTCTTTATACTGCAGGCCCTGCAGCGTCTTTTATCTCTTCCAATAATTTTTTTCTTTCGCGAAGTCTTCTTCTTGCAATAACGGATTTACCACCAAGAACCCTTACAAATCTGAAATACTGAAAACGTTTGGCACCAAAATGATGGGTAGCAACATAAATAAGCACTCCAAATCCGACCAGAATAATATATCCAAATATCTTTTTGGCAGCTATGATGACTGCATTGAGCTGGATGGCTTTCATATTGGCGGCTACATTCTGAGGAGTAATAGTCATTCCGTCCATATAAACTGCAAGATCACCCATTGCTGTAAGCTGAAAACGGTACTGAAACCATGAATAGAGTGTTGAAAAAATTCCTACGGCAAGGAAAGTTCTCCAAACCAATACAAGTCCGATGGCTGCCAGCATTTCATCCATTTCAAGCTTATCCAGCGTATAAAACCATACGGAAATAAACAATGAACACATTCCATAACCTTTTAAGAACATCGGCAGATACCAGTTGTCATAACTGAACTCCAACACCATTGAAAAGTACATGATAATGGCATATCCTACCATTGAGGCAAAACCGGAAAAAATGTACATTTTCAAAGGTTTTTCTTTTTTGAACCAGAAAATGGCAATGACACCGGCTAAAATAATTCCCGGAATCATCAGCAAACTCAATCTGGTATTCGTCAATTGATCATATCCTAAAACTCCCACTGCAAAAGTATTCTGAATAGAAGCAGTTCCCAGAAACATTCCCAGCCAGAAAAGCATGAATAAGCCGTGCTGTACATTATTTTTTGTGAAAATTTTAAATGAAAGGTAGGGGCGTTTTAAAGTCAGCTGACGGATAGAAAGCAGTGCAAAACTTACAAAAGCGGCAATACTCGCATTCATTATATTCTGGGAATTAAACCAATCCTGCTGTCTTCCAAATGAATATACATACGCCGAAAACATAAATGTGGAAATGAAAAGCAAAATACTCAGCCAGTCAATATAATGCAGGGGAACTTTTAACGCAAAATATTTATTATGCATAAAAATCCAGTGTATTAAAGCTAAAATAAAGCATAAAACGGCTGTGAGCAGGTAAAACTGCTGCCAGTTATAAAGAAGGGCAAACTCAGCCGCATAGTAGGTAGCTACCTGGTTCATTACCAGAACGAAGGTATAGAAAGCTCCGTAAAATATTCCCCTGTTTCCGATCATAACCATCAATGGCAGGAAAAGCTCTATGGTAACCATCATTTTCATAAAACCAATCAATAAAGAAGTAAAAATAAAAATCATGGGCTGTAAAGTCGTCCCATTCACGTAGCTCAGCACTCCTAAAAACATCAGGAGCACAACCATCTTATCTCTTACTTTGAATCTCATTTTGATTCTGAGAACAACAGGCATACAGGCTCCCATCCCAATGGTAGTGGCGTAATTGGCCCACATAAAATACTCTGTCATGGCTCCGGTACCGCTTACCAGAGAACTGATATTTCCGGTATACACCCCACCGATTGGCATTACCACAGTAAGCAGCAATACAATCAACAGCAGCTGTACGGGTTTGGGTACCCAGTCGTTATATAATCCTTTATTGTACATAATGAATATAGAAGTTAGAGGTTAGAAAATAGAAGTTAGTGACTGAAAATTTTCAGCTTAACATCTGCATTTTCCAATCTTTTAATCTTTCAATGATTAAATTTTTAAATTACTGACCAATATTCACGTTCATATTCATTCCGGCACTCAGTTTATCCAGATCTTCTTTTTTGTTGGAAGCTGTAAACTCTATTCTTACAGGGATTCTCTGCTGTACTTTGATAAAGTTTCCGGTAGAATTGTCTGTAGGCACGCTTGAATACCTTGATCCGGTAGCCGCTGAAACTGCAGTCACAATTCCTTCAAATTTTTTCCCTCCCAAAGCATCAGCCGTCATGGAAATTTTTTCTCCGACTTTGATATTCGGCATCTGGCTTTCCAGGAAGTTGGCAGTTACCCACTTCTGGCCATTCAGAACAATCGTGGCAACCTGCTGTCCGGGTTGAATCAACTGACCTTCAGAGATTGTTCTTCTTCCCATTACTCCATCATAAGGTGCTGTAATTACAGTATACGAAAGATTAATTTTCGCCATATCCAAAGCAGATTTTGTTCTTTTAATTTCAGCATCATTAATTCCCAATCTGCTTTTTACTTCGGTAGTGGAAAGGTTAGCAGATTGTTTTTGGTTCACTAAGGTTTCATAAGCAGCCTTTTGCGCATCATATTCAGTTTTCACCTGATCATATTGCTGTCTGGTAACTGCTTCGGCTGCCAAAAGGTTTTTATATCGGTTTAAATTCTGTTCAGCATTCCATAATCTTGCTTTTGCTCCTGCGATATTGGACTGCATTACATTGATATTGTTGGAAACTGTATTCACGGAAGAGCTGGTAGCTGTTTTTTGTGCCATCGCATTCTGATAAGCTGCTTCTGCCTGCCCCAGCTGTGTAAGAATTTCGCGATCATCAAGTATTACCAGAGTATCTCCTTTTTTAACACGCTGATGTTCAATGAACTTGATTTCTTTGATATAAGCAGAAACTCTCGTATTGATAGGGTTAATAAATTCCTCTACCTGAGCCGCTTCCGTATAGGTTTTGCTTCCGATATGGAAATATTCACGTATTAACCAGAATAACCCGAAACCGATCACCAGAAAAACGATGATATTGGAGATGATTGCTCTGATTTTATTGGTTTTATTTTTCTTTTTTTTATTCTCTGCGGTGGATGCTGCCGGATTTGGTGTTGTATTTTGTGTGGTTTGTCCCTTGTTTCCCATTGTATTGATTTTCAGTTTTAAAAATTAAAGTGTTCCTGTAGATTTCAAAAGGTTGTAATACTGATACAGAACATTGATTTCAGCATTGGCATAATCAAGCTCTGCCTGCAGTTTTTGGTTCTGCGCATCAATCATTTCTGCCTGTACAGCCAGTTGATTCAGATATTTGGCTTCCGTAATCTTATAGTTTTCTTCCGCCAGTCTTTTGGAATCATTCAGAATATCAGCCTGCTGAATCGCTTCCTGGTATTTGGTATACGCTGCATTCACCGCCATATCTACATTCTGCTGAACCAGAGTCAGTGCGTCATTCGCCTGATCCTTTTGTAGTTCCCCTAATTTTACTTTCTCTTTTGTTTTATAAAGCGTATCAATGTTGTAGCTCAAAGAAACCCCTGTCTGCCAGCCCCCTGAATACATATCCAAAACAGGATTTCTTGTCGTGATAGGTCTTTGCAGCGTATATCCGCCAAATCCGGCAAGTGTAGGTGAATTGTCTGTTTTGATAATTTCAATATTTTTATCTGCAACAGCAATGTTTTTTTGAGCAGATTTCAGTAATGGATTGCTTTCATGAGCCAGCTCTCTGTAATACTCCATACCGATTCCGGATTCTTTATTCTCCAGACTTTCCGTAGGGATAATCTCCGTATCAGAGGATAGGCCTAATGCAATATTCAGATTATAATTAAGGATTTTTTTATTATTGGTAAGGGTAAGAATTCCCTGATCCAGGTTTTTGATAGCCAATTCTCCACGAATGACCTCATTTCTTGTGACCATTCCCTGCTGATAGAATTTCTGGATATTTTTCAAACGTTCCTGAGCCAGTTTTTTATTATTCTGAAATACCTCTTCCTGATTAATGATCTTATAGACATCCAGATAATTGGAAATCACTAAGAATTTCACGTCCTGTTTGTTTTTCTCTAAATCCAGTTCGGAAAGCTGCTCGCGAAGCCCCGCCATTTCGATAGATTTATTTACCAATCCTCCTTTGAAGATCAGTTGCGTGGCCTGTACCGCATACGAACTTCCGTAATGCGGCATCGGAACGTTTGTAGAATTCGAAAAGTCTTTATCAATAGCGACTGCATCTCCCAAATAGAACTGACTTGTAGAAGCGGTAATCGTAGGAAGTTTCTGAAGCTTAACGACATTCATATTTTGTTTTGCTATACCAATATTCTGCGCAGAAACTTTGAGCTGCTGATGATTCTGAACAGCGAGTTCCGCCACCTCACCTGCAGTCATCTGTTTGATCTGTTGTGAAAAAAACAGCGCAGGAAAAGCTGCTATCAGTACAGATAGTGCTGTTTTTATTTTCTTTGTCATTTTACCTTGTTTTACAGATGCAAAGTTAGATCAACAACAAAATCAATCAAATGTTTGATTTTTGGAAAAAGATGTTCAAATGTAAGATTTTAATTTTCGAACTGATGTCTGTACTGTGTAGGACTTACCTCCAGATGCTTCTTAAAAAAGTGAGAAAACGAGTATTGATCACTGAATCCGAGAATAGAAGAAATCTCTGAAACCGGTTTATTGGAAGAGTTTAGGAGCACTTTCGCCTCGTTGATCACAATTAAGGCGATGATCTGGCTTGCAGATTTTCCCGTGATCGCCTTTACTACAGAAGAAAGATGTCTGGTTGTAATTGACTGCCGTTCGGCATAGAACTCAACGGTTCTCTCGGTAAGATGATGCTCTGCGAGGTCGGTAAGAAATACGAATACAATCTCTTCCTGTCTGGACATCTGGTTCATAGAGCTGTTATCTTCCTTAGAAATAATTCCTGCCATCTGATAGCAGAAAACGGAGAAAAGATGCTCCACCATTTCCTTTTTATAAAGCATTTCGGTATCAGAATCCAGAATATATTTCAGAAAATTGACACTTTTCCATACGACCTCCATTTCGTCCTCATGAAAAGGAACTCCTTTATTCATCTGCTGCCTGAAATATCGATACGTAATCAGACGGTTAAATTTCAATGATAAGGCAGAAATAAATTCTCTTTTGTAAGAAACCATCCTCGACTGAAAATCATCAGTTACTCCCACCACTTCGTAAATGGTTTGCGGATCGGTTACCATAAACATATTGGCAGAAACCTCCAGATCACTGAAGTGCTGACGGAGTTTTATAGTTCCTGATTTAATAAAAATAAAAGCAGGATTTTCGGGGCGAAACGGTTTACCCACAGCTATTCGCTCGAAAATATTATGTTCGGTAAAAATATCAACGCCAAATTTTTCCAGGGCAGACATAAGACAAATGTAAGCAATCTTACCAGTGATTACAAAATTTTATTATTTTAGCAGGAATCCAATTTCCCTTCAGCATGAGAAAGGTTGATCTATTATTTGCCGAATACAGTAAAAGCCATAGAAACGCGACTAACAAGTTCATTCACTGGATTTGTGTGCCCTTAATTTTCTGGACAATTCTGGGGTTCGCCTCCCTGATTCCCTCACCACATTTCTGCACTTCCTACTTCGGATGTGCAAGTATTATAAGCCTTTTGGTGATTACTCTGATCACTCTGTTCTATGTAAGGCTCTCTTTATTGATCGCTATTATAATGATCGTGATCATGCTTATGATGGAACATTTCATCTATCTGACCAATATTAGTTTCGGAAAACAATCATGGATGGTTTACCTTTCTGTATTTATCATCACATGGATTTTTCAGTTTATAGGCCATAAAATTGAAGGAAAAAAGCCTAGTTTCCTTAAAGATCTGCAGTTTCTTCTGATAGGACCCATATGGCTGTTAGGCTTTGTTCTTAAAAAAGCAGGAATCAGATATTAATCTTCCAGCGCATAAACAGCAAAACTGGCCAGCCAGTGATCTCCACCGTAATTTCCCTGGAAAAGCAGCGGCAATCCGTTATTTAGAAATACATCTGCTGTTTTCCTGAAATCTTTTTTCAGAGGATGATTGGCAGGAAGTGCATTGGAAATTCCTTTCATACACCATGCTTTGGAAAAAGATAATCCTACAAGGTGAACGGTCTGATAATCGCTCAGATCACTCACTACCGGAATTCTTTCAACATTTTCCAGACTCCTTTTTTCATAGAAGGCATTCAGCCACTGTACAAATTCTTTTTGAGGAAGGACCCTACGCATCAGATCTGCAATTTCCAGACTTGGCGAAAAGAAATCCGACCCATCCGGTTCCAGATAAGCAGGCGTTTTCTGATCTTTTAAGAAAAAGTATTTAGCCTTTTCCATCAGCTGATTTTCGAATTCTTTATCTTTATTTGCTCTTGCCCAGTCTATAGCAAAAGCCATTGCAAATGCAGTGTTTGGGTGAACTCCGGTTCTGTTTGGGTAAGTTTGTTTTGGAAGATAGGTTTTCCAGGACTTCAGGATCTGATCTGTAAGTGGTTTCAGGTTTTGATGCCATATTGTAGCTTTCGGATGATCCCAGTTGGTCAGTTCTTCATCCAGCTTTAAGATCCACGCCCAGCCATAGGTTCTTTCAAAAGTTCCCGTCAGCTGATATTTTGTAAAATAATCTGCTTCTGCTTGCAGTTTCTCTTTCTGAAATGATTCGTCAAGAATTTTTTCAATGTCTTTGGCATTAGAGAGATTGGGTTTTGTTTTCAAAAGCCTTGTCAGCATCCAATGTCCATGAACAGAGCTATGCCAGTCGAAACATCCGTAGAAACTGGGGTGAAGATCTTTTGGAGTTAAAGGAACTTCGCCTGCATTATTGATGATGTGGGCCGTTTTATTCGGATATTCCTGGTTGATACAGTGAAGAGGTTTGTCAGATAATTTCATCGCCATATCGTCTGTAAGTTTCGGAGCTTCCTGGGCATACATCAGAAATGGAGAAAACACAAATGCTAAAAGACTTTTTTTCATGATTTAAAAATAAAAATAATTTATCAGTCTCAGCAATTTTCAGATCGGTTTTAGAGCTATTTATTGATTTTGTATTAACATTCTTTCGTTTTAAATTTTCATTCATTTTACAAATGGTCATTTTTGAGCACACTTTTTGATCGTATCCATAAAAAACTAACTAGCCATGAAAAAAATGATTTTCCTGTTATCAGGTCTTATCCTGATCAATTGCAGCAAATCAGGGGGTGAACAACAGGAAGTGAAAGCCGACCTGATGGAAGTTCTAACCGAAGATAAAGCCCCTTCTCCTGCAGCGGCACCTCCACCTCCACCACTTTCTGTCTCCGAAAAGCTGGTATCTGATGAAAATGTTACAAACAAAGAAACTTATATCCCTAAGAAAACAGATACGATCTCTAAAAAAATCATCAAAAACGGAGATATGAAGATTCAGGTGGGTGATATCAAAAAGACACAGAATCAGGTCTATGAGATCATCAAGAAAAACAATGCTTACATCCAGAAAGAAGAGTTTCAAAATACGGATATGGATGATAATCTAAGCCTGATTATCCGCGTGCCTCATAAAAATTTTGATGCTCTGATCCATTCATTTTCGGATGGTGTAGGAACTGTTTTGTCTAAAAATATTTCATCTAATGATGTAACAGAAGAATATACGGATATAGCCATAAAGCTGGCCAATAAAAAGATATATCTGGAAAAATACCGTGACCTGCTTAAAAAGGCAGCTACCACAAAAGATATGCTTGAAATTCAGGAAAACATACGCGATCTGGAAGATGAGATTGATGTGGCAGAAGGGAGTCTTCGTTTTATTGATGACCGTGTGAATTACAGCACTCTGAATTTAAATTTATATAAAGAAAAAGTGAGAAGTTCAGCAACCTCAAAAATAGGTTTTGGAAGCCGGTTTGTAGATTCGGTAACGGAAGGCTGGAACAGTTTTGTAAGCTTTATGCTCGGAATCATTTCTCTGTGGCCTTTCTTTTTGCTTATTCCTGTTATTATTTTTATTTGGAGAAAATGGAAATCAAAGAAAGAAGATTAAAATTAACTTATTAAGAATCCGGGCATCAAAGATGCCCGGATTTTCACTGCATTACCAGCATTTTATTCCGTTTCCAGTGTTTGTTTAAAATCAATAACAATGCAATAGTCTTGTTAACGGCTGTTAAATATTTTTGAAAAAAGAAATTGTCTCAAAAGTAAAACTATTTGCATTTCGCCATTCTGACGAAGGAATAGTCTTATTCACAATTTGTAATATGAGATTCTTCATTACGTTGCATTTCATTCAGAATGACACTTTTGAGACCACCTTTTTGTTTATTCTTTTTACTATTTTCTGATGGTTTTGGTCATATTTCTTCCATCTTTATAGTGGATCTTTATAAAATAGATTCCAGGCTGAAGGCGGCTGATATCCATGTTGTCTTTTTCTGGATTCATAAAAGTCATTATCTGAAGTCCATGTGGAGTAATAATATCTATTCTGCTTATTTTATCATAGAAGTTTTCAGGTGCAAAATTGATCAAATGCTCAGATACTATGATTGAAAGATCATTTTCTTTACTGGCAAGAACAGATGTTTTACAACCCTGCCCTTCATTACAGTCGCTTACAAATTTCCAGACAGCATTACTTCCCGGCGCTTCTCCCGGATTCACGTACCATTTGTTTTCCCAGATTTTACAGGCATTGAATACTTTAGTTCCTGCTGTTGAATACGTTTTTGCCGGATTATATTCCTGTGCTCCGCAATACGTAACCGGACCGCCTGATTCACAGCCAGAACCTTCTGTACATACACTTACTTCCTCCCACACCATATTCGCTCCCGGAAGTTCTCCAGGATTTGCGTACCATTTATTTTTCCAGATTTTACAAGAGTAAAAAACTTTCACTCCGGCTGCAGGATATGCATTAGCAGCATTATACTGCTCTGCTCCGCAATAGGATTGCCCATTTCCTGGTGTAACTTTTTTTGTTCTGACTTTTAATTCATTACCCATATCCGAAAGCTGATCGTTCATTGCAACAGATCTTACGGTATAGGTATATTCTGTGTCTTGTGATAATCCTGTCCGTAAAAAGCTTGTTTGTACAGTCTCTCCTACTTTGATTCCGTTTTCAAAGACCTGATAATTTTTAATTCCCTGTGTATGAGTGGATGCCATCCACATTAGGGAAACGGAGTTTTCGGTAACTCCCATTGAATGAAGGTTTGAGGGTGCTGTAGGCTTTTCAGGAATACCTTCACTGTTTGTCTTTACATTGAGTGGTGAACTTTTCGGTGAAGTAAGTCCGGAAGAGCCTTTTGCCTGTATTTCATATATATAAACTGTATTGGCAGTTAAACCTGTATCCTGAAATGAAGGTGTGCTTACCTGCTGAACATTCTGTCCGTTGCGGAAAACGTTATAAGATACCGCATCAGATTGTGGATTCCAGCTTATTTTAGCAGTAGAACTGGTTACTCCTATTTGTGATAATCCTGTTGGGGTGGCAGGAGCAGAAACTCCTGTTCCGGAGGTTACGTTAACATCAATCACATTATAAAATGCATTGATAGTATCCGCTACATCCCAGACCGCTAAAATAATATGGTAGCCGGTACGGTTTGCAGGAACGGTAATCTGGTGAGAAACATTATCCTGGGGGGGTGTTCCATTATGTGCAACTGTTCCAATAAGCTCAAGATCCTGACGGGAAAGAGGCTGGTTGGGATTCCAACCCTGCTTTGTCATATAATAATGCCATTTCGCTGTCGCATGATACGCCGAGTATTTCCAGATAAAGGCATTCACACCCGTGGAGATATTTGTTTTCTTCCATCTGTCGGCAGTCTGGATATCCAGTGTAGTGTCTCCTCCTATACTTCCATTAGCGGAGGCAATCTTTCCGTCGGCAGGACCCAACGCAGGAAACCCTTTCGGAGCTTCCAGAGATCCCGGTTCATTAATGACAGATCCATAGATTCCAAATGCTGCAGAATAACCCAGTGTGGCCTTGTCCAGGCTTCCCTGATATCCTCTTGAGGCAGGACTCAGTACATATCCGTGTGCAGACAGATGAATTAAAGATGGTACCAGCATAGCCAGCATCAGCAATACCGGAAAAAAAAATTTACGTGTCATCATATTTTAATATTTTGGTGTTGATTGGTTTGATCGCTTTTAAGCAAAACTGAATTTAAATCATCTGTAATTCAATAAATACAAGCGAAATTAACTTATATCATTAAAAGTAACTCAATTATAATATGTATAATAAAAATTAAACGAAACAACTAAAGTATAACAATATCATTCATTTTATTAAAAAATATAAATCCATAATGCATTATATCTGGATATAAAATTAGGATTTTTTATATTATAAAACCATATAAACCCCATGATATTTATCACTAATTATTGAAATATTATTATTTAAAACTCCTATTAAATCGCTGAAAGGAAGAGAAAATAGAAGTTTAGAAAGCCTATTCACAAAATTCAAACCTCATTTTAAACTAAAAAAGGCTGCGATCAATAATCACAGCCTTTTCACAGTCTTCTAAAAAACGCCTATCTATTATAGGCTATAAGAGCAGGTTCTACTTCCCAAGTACAAATACTGCGGGAATTTTATGAAGTTCCGGCTTTTGTTTCTGCCAGTCTTTTATGGTTTTTGTTTTGATGAACTCATGTTCCGGATCGTTGATATTGGCAGCGATACAAAGTTTTGTATTGGGTGACAAAAACCTACATAAATCCTCCAACAGCTGGTTATTTCTGTAAGGTGTTTCCATGAAAATCTGTGAATATCCGGTCTTCTGAACAAGGTTTTCGAGGTTCATGATCTGTTTCTTTTTTTCACTTTTATCAATAGGAAGATAGCCGTGAAAAGTAAATTCCTGCCCATTGAATCCACTTGAGATCAAGGCAAGGATAATGGATGAAGGCCCTGAAATTGGAATCACTCTGATATTTTTCTCATGACACCATTTCACCATCAGATTTCCCGGGTCTGCAATACATGGCAACCCTGCTTCAGACAGCAGTCCGAAGTCCTGCCCTTTCAGCATAAGCTCCCGGGCTTCCTTGATATCTGTGCTTTCCGTGTATTTATCCAATAAAAACAATTTCAGTTCAGCCTGCTTTTTTTCCGGAGCAAAAAATTTAACGACCTTTCGGGCAGTTTTCTCATTTTCCACAAAGAAATAATCGGTCTGCATGATATAATCCTTCACAACAGGTGAAAAATGGTTGATAGAAGTGTTTTCTGATAAATAAGCAGGGAGTAAAAAAAGCATTGTATTATTTTTAGTTCTTTCGTTGAGTGATGTTTATAGAAATATTTTACATTTTCATGTTTATTATTTTGACAGCTGGTTTTTGATAGCTTCACATCCTTTATCCAAAAGTTGAAAAACCGCTTCAAAATCTTTCATGTCTCCCCAATACGGATCGGGAACCTCAGTATTTTTACGATCTCCCATTACTTCTAAAAACAAAGATACTTTCTGACGTTCTTCTTCATTTTTGGTTTTAGAAACAACATCATCCAACACATCAATATCCATACAGTAGATCTTATCAAAGACTTCAAAATCTTTCCTGGTGATAGGTCTTGATCTTTGCTGCGATATATCTATATCATGATTAGCGGCAGTTTTAACAGCTCTTTTGTCCGGATGCTCCCCTTCATGCAAGGAAATGGTTCCGGCTGAATCTACCATATAATCCTCCGGCAGTTTTGTTTTCATAATTCCTTCTGCCAATGGGCTTCTGCATATATTTCCCAGACAAACCATTAATATTTTCATGTTCCGTTTTATTTAAAAAAAGTCTTTTACTATAACAAAACTAAATAAAAAATGAAGAATACAACTATCCTTCATTTTAATTTATGTAAGCTCACCCTTACTTATTGTTTGATTCTTTCAGTAAGATCTTTTACGTATTTCTTGATTTCTTTATCAATTTTCGAAACGTCTTTGATAGTATCACAAGCATACATTACTGTTGAGTGATCTTTTCCTCCCATTTCTTCACCGATTTTAGTAAATGTAGAATTGGTGAATTCTTTGGAGAAGTACATGGCAAGCTGTCTTGGTAATGCGATCTCTCTTTTTCTTGTTTTTGAAAGCAGCTGCTCTTTTTTGATTCCAAAATAATCACAGACCACTTCCTGAATGTAAGGAATATTGATCACCTTTTTCTGGTTAGCTGCAATTCTGTTGATGGTTTCCTTAAGCAACTCAAGACTAAGATCTCTCTTGTATACGGTAGAGTAAGCGATCACGGAGTTAATAACCCCGATAAGCTCTCTCACATTGGTTTTCGTTTCAACAGCAAGGAAATCAAGCATATCATCGGGAAGAACGATCCCATCCCTACTTAGCTTATCCTCGATAATTTGTCTTCTTGTGGATAAATCAGGAGATTTTATTTCTGCGGAAAGCCCCCATTTGAAACGGGAAACAATTCTGTCCTGGATATCCATAATATCTGCAGGCGCTTTATCTGAGGTAAGGATAATCTGTTTTCCATTCTGATGCAGGTGGTCAAAAATATGGAAGAAACTATCCTGAGTAGCAGATTTACCAGACAGGAACTGAATATCATCAATAATCAGCACATCTACCATTTGATAGAAGTTTGCAAATTCAGTCTGTTTATGAGCTTTAGCAGCAGAGATAAACTGCTGGATAAATTTTTCAGAAGACAGATAAAGAACTACTTTATCCGGAAACTGATTTTTTACTTCAAGTCCAACAGCCTGTCCCAGGTGGGTTTTTCCAACTCCGTAACCTCCATATAAGAATAATGGGTTAAAAGCTGTTGCTCCAGGTCTTTTTGCAATGGATCTGGCTACAGTGGCTGCAAATTTATTGCTTTCTCCTTCCACATAACTATCAAATGAATAGTCAGGCTTCAGGTTAGAATCTATATTTACTTTTCTAATTCCAGGAACTACAAACGGATTTACAATATTAGCAGAAAATCCTTGTGGCATAGTTTCCTGTGTTTTTGGAGTAGGAACGCTTTGTCCTTTGATGTTCATGGTAACAGGTTTTTCTTCACCTTTTGGTCTGTTTTCCATCACAGAATACCATAATTTCACTCCTTTTCCAATATTTTTCTTCAGGGCAGCAGAAAGTAAGGACAGGTAATTGTCCTCTATATATTCCTTGTAAAAATCGCTCGGCACGATCAACGTAAGGTTGTTGGCCACCAATGAAAGCGGCTGAACCTTATCGAATAGCATATCGAAAGATTTTTCAAGTTTTTTAAGGTCAGAATTGTCTTCAGCAGCGTTCAGGTTATCGCGCATAAACTGAAGGCATTTCTGCCATATCATCATTAAATTGTCATCCATTTTTTAAGCCCCGATTATTCTTTGTTTGTACTGTGTTTAGAAGGAAGACAAAGGTCCAATATTTTCTTTTCAAAAAAAAATATTGCAGGTATTGATTATTTAAAAATATATTTGTATGTATAATTTAACATCTAAAATGATACACACAACCCACTCAATACGAGTACGTTACGCGGAGACAGACCCAATGAAATATGTATACTATGGCAATTACGCAACGTACTTCGAAGTAGCGAGAGTTGAGCTCTTCAGAAGCATAGGAATTTCATACGATGAAATTGAAAACCAAGGAATTTGGCTGCCGGTTTCGGACTACAAAATTAAATATATCCGGCCTGCTTTGTACGATCAAAAATTAGAAATTCATACTTATGTAAAAAAAATTCCAGGGGTGAGGCTTGAATTTGAGTATGAAATTTACAATGAAGAGCATATTAAAATAACCGAAGCTTCCACTACTCTATTCTTTCTCGACGCAAAAAGCAATAAAGTGATCAAGTGCCCGGATTTCCTGATGGAACTTATTGAGAAGAACTGGAAGAAATAAATCGTAGGTAGCAGGTTGTAGGTTGCAGGAATTAGAGAAATTACTCTGTGAAATATTAATGCAGGAGTATTGATGTCAATGGTCAATTTTGCTTCGCAAGTGAAAGGTGAATGTTTTAACGCAATTAAGATATATTTATCTCTACTTAACTAATAACAAAAGAAACCAGCAACAAAATAAACCAGCAACTCTCATCCGTAACAAAACACCCCACAATACGTATTCTATTTATGAATTAATTCGCACCTTTGTACCTTTATTTTAACCTCCTTTATATTATATATTATGAAGATTGCATTTTTGGGACCTCATGCCAGTTTTACCCAGCTTGCCGCAGCACAGCTTTTCCCTGATGACGAAATAGTACCACAGGCCAGCATTCTGGACTGTTTTAATGCTGTTGAAAGAGGAGAAGCATTAAAAGCCGTTGTACCTTTGGAAAACTCTATTGAAGGAACCGTCTCTATGACGCTGGATTATTTATATAAAACTCCGTCTATTAAGATAGAAGCAGAAGCTGTAATGCCTATTGCACATCATCTGATGATTCATCCGGGAAATTCTGTTGAGCATATGGAAAGAATATATTCTCACCCACAGGCTCTCGCACAGAGTTTTCATTTTCTGGACACTCATTATAAAGAAATTCCCAAACAGGACTTTTCCTCCACAGCAGCTGCAGCAAAATTTGTTTCTGAGAATCCCGAAACTCCAATTGCTGCAGTAGCCAATCAGTTTGCAGCCAATTTATATGGTTTGAAAATCGTAAACCGGAATATTCAGGATTTTGAACAGAATCATACCCGATTTATTATCATTTCCAAGGAGCAGAATAAATACCAAAATGATAAATTGGAAACACTGGGTGAAAAATCAGGAATGCTGATTACTCTTCCGGAAGATCATCCCGGTGGATTACATCAGGTTTTATCAGTTTTTGCATGGAGAAAAATGAATCTCAGTAAGATTGAATCCAGAACATTAAAAACAGGACTGGGAAATTACTTCTTCTTCATCAATGTTCAAGGGCCATGGAAAAAAGTCTTACATGAAAACGCCTTAAAAGAACTTGAATCTATCAATGCCAATGTAGATTTCCTTGGAAATTATAAAGAATTTCTTCTTGAAAGCTAGAAAAATCCATAAATCCATAAAAAGCACTGCCTTAACAGCAGTGTTTTTTTATTCATACTAAACAAAAGAAATAAAATTCAAATAACTTTTATAATAAATTATTTCACAAACAGCACATTCTGTCTGATAAAAAAATAACCCACACAACAGAGAGAATTTTTTTTTATTAAAACACTGATAAACAACCAATTAATTTAAAAATAAATATAATAAACAGTAATTAAATTATATACAATTATTAATTAAAATATAAACATATGTTTAAAAATATTACATTATATTAACACAAATGTTACAAATACAATAATTCAGGGTATGGTTTTTGTTGTATATTTGTCTAGCAACTAATTAAAATATTGATCATGAAAACTAAACTTTACAGCTTAATGTTAGCATGTGCTGCGTTACTATTATTCTCGCAAGTTGGTATCAATACAGCTAGCCCATCCGCAACCTTAGACGTAAATGGAACTATGAAAGTTCGTGTTACCCCTGCAGCTACAGCACTACCGGGATATCAAATTTTAGCACTCAATCAGGGAACTAATCAGGTTTTCTCCATGGATCCATCCTTAATAACAGCCGCTGCAGGAACCAATACTTCTGTCTATTCCGCAAAAAAAACAACAGGTATAACGCTCTTGAATCTAGGAGTTTTACCTTCTGATTTTCAACCTGTAAGCTTTGTACAAACTGATAGAACTATAGGAAGTGCTGCTTTGTTTACCAATGCTGACGGTTCTTATAATATTCCATCCACTGGAGTATATGCTGTTGGGTTCGCATTCAGATATGGAACAGGATTACAAGCTTCTTTATTATCAGGAGCTCCTGGTATCGCAATTGCAAGAACCAGATCCGGAATAACAACTCTTATAGACACACGTCCGTTCAGCGGTGTTAATCTTGCATTAGCAGTTAACTTAACACTTTCCGATTCCAGTATTAATTCTTTGTATTCATTTCAGGCAGGTGACAAAGTATCTTTTGGAATTGTAGATTCCGGTATTGTTTCAGCAGGATTATTAGGATCCAGTATTGCATCCTTCTACATTTATAAAGTATCAAACTAGTAAAAACATATTGTTAGTTATCTATACCATTTAGCCCATCGTTTATACCACGATGGGTTAATTTTTTTAATAGCATACAAAACATTTCTTTATATTTGATAAAACTAATGAAATGAATGAATTTGTTGCGGTCATCATCTTTATAATTATCTTCATTATTTTCAATAATCTGAATACCAAAATCAGAAAATTGGAGAAGGAGATTTCAGATCTTAATTATAAAATCAATAATATCCCTCCGGCTCAGACTGAAGTAATTCATAAAAAAACTTCTGCGGAAGAGACATTCCTCCCACAGCAAGAGCAATCTCAGCAGATTCATCATGAAAGCAGAAAATACCGTGAAGAAAATGAAAAAAATTCAACCCCAGGTCAAAAAGACCGGCTCACTCCTGTTTTTGATTTTTTAAAACAAAATGCGCTTACCATTATTGGTATTTTCACACTTGTTCTCGGAATCGGTTATTTTGTAAAATATGCCATTGATAAAAACTGGATTGGTGAAGCAGCAAGAGCAGGAATTGGTTTTTGTACCGGTGCAGGAATTATCATAACCGCCCATTTTCTCAGAAAAAATTACCAGGCCTTTTCTTCCATCATTACAGGAGGTGGTGTTGCTGTTCTGTATTTCACTGCCACCATTGCCTTCCGTGAATACCATCTGTTTACCCAGAATACGGCATTTATCATCACGGTACTGATTACTGCAGCCTCTATTATTCTATCCTATTATTATAAAAGTGAAGTACTGATTATCTTTTCGCTCATAGGAGGTTTTGCAGCTCCTCTCATGATAAGCACAGGACAAAGTAACTATCTTTTCCTTTTTATTTATATTACTCTTTTAAATACCGGAATGCTGGCCGCCTCTTTTCTGCAGCACTGGAAAAGCGTGGGATGGACAGCTTATATTTTTACCACAGGCTATCTTCTATCCTGGACTCATAAAAGCCCTGAGCTTTTAAACATCACCTTTTATCTTATCAGTTATGCAATTTTCTACATTTTTGCCCTGAATGACTATTTCAAAAGAAATATACTTTCAACCTCAGATATTTTAATACTTGCTCTCGCTAATTTTTCAAGTATTCTGGGGCTGCTTTATATTTTTGATACATTAAAATACGAACCTCCCATTATTTTTCCTCTTATCTTTACTGCTGTCAATTCTGTTCTGCTGTTTAGAGAATATAAACGGAAAGATTCCGGAGTTGCCTATTCCGTATTCGCAGGACTTGTTACCAGTCTTATTACAATTGCAGTTGCTATTCAGTTTAAAACCCACCTCATTACCAGCATTTGGGCAATAGAAACTACTCTTCTTCTTTTTATCTGGAAAAAAACCGGTCAGAAGATTTTCAAGATTTTCTTTTATATCCTGTTTCCATTAGTGATGATTGCCCAGCTCGTAACCTGGACTGATTATTTTGAAACAAAAGATCTCAATATCATATTCAATCCTCCGTTTATCACCAGTTCGTTTACCATTGTTTCCATAATAATTAATTTGTATTTATTAAGGAACTTCTCCAAAGAGCCCAATGGAAAAGAGAGTAACTTTTTTGAAGATCTTATTACGGTGATTAGCTATGGGGTCATTTACATCACTTTTCTTCTTGAGATTACATACCATGTTTCAGAAATGCCATGGTCAGCCGTTACCAGCACAGGACTTTTATTCAGTATTTATTATATTTTTGTTTTATTGCTTTTCAGAAAACTACTGAACATCAGAAACGACATCCAAAATATACTGATGTATCTGTTTTTTTTCCTGATTGCAATAAACACCTCTGTATCTACGCTTCCCGTTGTGACGGCTATCTTAACAAAGACACTCCATTTAAGTTTTTATTTCCTGCATCTGCTACAATGGATTCCTTTTATATATGTATGGTACAGGATTATTCCTTCTTCAGCGTTCCACAAACAACAGGTTTCTTACTGGATGCTATCTTTAGCACTCATTATCTCTGTAAGTTGCGAATTTCATCATGCTTATATTTTAATGACCTCCAATGACCTTCCTCATTCTTACAAAGCAAGTGAACATTTCAATATTCTTTATCTTCCTATTATATGGACAATTCTTGCCAGCATCTTTATTTATACCGGCTTGAAAAAGAATATTCAGGAATACAACAAGATTGGCTTTGCATTGGTAGGCCTTATGGTATTAAAACTTTATGGTTACGATGTGTGGCAGATGGATAATATTTCAAGAATCAGCGCCTTTATTGTTCTCGGAATTATTTTATTGCTAAGCTCTTTCACTTTTCAGCGCCTGAAAAACATGATCAGAAATATGGTGGATAAAAAAGATAAAAAGGAAGAAAGCACAGACTAACAATAAGGGTAAAAGTTTTTATTTCTAAATAATATTTAAAACAATTCAATATTTTATTCAAATTTTACAAAAAATAACTATATTTATCACGTTTTTAACAGTTACATATTCTGATTATGAAAAAATTACTCTATTCTTTTTTACTCCTGTCCTCAGCTGCTCTATTTGCCCAGCAAAAAAATCCTGCTGTGAAGTTCGCAGTGGCTGATAACGCCATTGGGACAGTAGAATTATTCAATACAAAAAAGAACGCATTACAGGTTTTAAAAGTATACAATACTCCCTCAGGCTTTCCCCAAAGTTTAAAAAAATACAGTTCTGTTTTTACAAAAGGAGTTACCGAATATAAGTTCAAAAACGGAGAAAATATTCTGGACAGAATGCCATTATCGTCCATCAACGTACAATACAATATTCCGGCAGACAATCCGGTATTTATTGAAGGATATGAATTTACGGATACCAATACTATGATCTATCCTGAAATCAAAAAAAGAACGGAAACAAAAGATTATAACGGTAAGAAAACATTATTTATTTATACTACCGAATAATTGAATACTATAAAAAAGGATGCTAAAAAACAGCATCCTTTTTATTTTAATATTTATTGTTCCATTTTTTCTTGAGTTCCTCATAGATTTTCTTCTCCGTAGCATTATTTCCCGGTTCGTACAGTTTGACATTTCTTATTTCTTCCGGAAGAAAATCCTGTTCTACAAAGTTTCCTTCGTAGGAATGGGCATATTTATATTCTTTTCCATAATCCAGATCTTTCATTAGTTTGGTAGGCGCATTTCTCAAATGAAGCGGCACAGGCAGATTTCCCGTCTGTTTTACCAAAGCTAAAGCCTCATTGATAGCCATATATGCAGAATTGCTTTTAGGTGAAACCGCCAGATACACCGCTGTTTCACTTAATATAATCCTTGCTTCAGGATTCCCGATTACATTAATCGCCTGAAAACAGCTGTTGGCAACCACCAAAGCATTGGGATTAGCCAAACCCACATCTTCAGCTGCCAAAATAAGCATTCTCCTTGCAATAAACTTAATATCTTCTCCTCCGGCAATCATTCTGGCCAGCCAATACACCGCTCCGTTCGGATCACCTCCACGCATAGATTTGATAAAAGCTGAAATGATATCATAATGCTGTTCTCCGTTTTTATCATAAAGAGCCATTGTCTCCTGCAAAACTTCCAGTACATCAGAATTAATAATTTCTGTTGTCCCGGAATTTTTATATTGATTCAAAACCAGTTCTACGGAATTGATCAGTTTTCTCGCATCACCGCCGGAATACTGGATGAAAGCTTCTTTTTCAAGGATTGTAAAATCTGTTCCTTCATCTTTATTGTATCTTTCTGAAGCGATATCAATTAGCTCCTCCAGCTTTTCGTAGCTTAAGGCTTTTAAAACATAGACCTGGCTTCTTGACAGGAGTGCCGAGACCACCTCAAAACTTGGATTCTCGGTAGTTGCTCCAATCAAAACAATCCATCCTTTCTCTACTGCATGTAATAATGAATCCTGCTGCGACTTATTAAACCGGTGAATCTCATCAATAAATAAGATAGGTGATTTCCCAGAGAACAGATTCTGTTTTTTGGCATCTTCAATTACATCCCTTACGTCTTTTACCCCTGAAGAAACTGCCGAAAGTTTATAAAACTTCCTCCCAGACTGTTCTGAGATAATTTCAGCCAGCGTAGTTTTTCCTGTTCCGGGAGGTCCCCAGAATATCAGTGAATTGAGGGTATTATTTTCAATCATTTTTCTGATTGTTCCTTTATCGCCGGTAAGGTGCTCCTGTCCCAATACATCGTTAAGGGTTTTAGGTCTTAATTTTTCAGCTAATGGAATATTTTGATTCAAAGTAATTCTTTTTTTAAGATCAATGTCCGGATTTCTGATCTCCGAAACTTATAACAAATTTAAACTAATTTTCATTTTTTTACCCTATTTTTGCATTGTTTTGAAACTTACATTCAATAAAATCATTACATTTCCGCTGGTAATTTTGATCAAATTTTACCAATGGTTCATCTCGCCCTTACTTCCCAAAAACTGCCGTTACGAACCTACCTGTTCTCATTATATGATTGAGTCCCTTCAGGTACATGGTGTTTTTAAAGGTTTCTGGCTGGGATTTAAAAGAATTTTAAGATGCCATCCTTGGGGAGGAAGCGGTTATGATCCTGTTCCACCCAAACATAAATGTCAATAATCAAACTATTAAATCAATAGAAAAATGAATACTATCTTTTTCAGAATTTATCTTGTGCTGTTTGCGTTTACAACGCAGCTTCTTTTTGCACAGGAATACCCTGGGGGTTTATCTGACGGAACTTTAGATATCAATGGAAGCAATATTCCTGTAAAAATCTATTCTACTACAGAGATGGGAGACCTTACGGCTTTTCCGGACAGAGAATCAGATAAGAACCAGTCTTTTGTTGTCATCCTTAATGAATCTAGTTTTGAACCTGCTTATTATAATTATGGAGCTTCCACTTTAGCAAAGTACAAAGATTCAAAATATCAGTTTTTCGATAAAAATTTTAAACTGATTGATACCGGTGTTACCAAAGAAAACATCACCACTTTTAAATATGCTGTAAAATCTGTAAAACCTATCACTGATTCTGATAAAGTAGAGCTTAAAACTTCTTTTAAAATATGGGATCCTTCAAAGGGTATTCACATTGGATCATTTACGCTTCACTTTTATAGTTTGATGTTTGTTTTTGCATTTGGTTTCGGCTATGTTTTAATGATGAGAATCTTTAAGATTGATAATGTGAATCAAAAATACCTTGAACCTCTGTTCACATGGACATTAATCGGGACTATTCTGGGAGCAAGATTAGGACATGTTATCTTTTATCAGCCGGAATTATTTAAAGAAGATTTCTGGAGCGTATTTTTACCCATCAGCACAAAAAACGGGTTTAAGTTTACAGGATTTTCAGGATTGGCAAGCCACGGAGCTACCATTGCTTTGATTTTCACTACGCTGTATTATTCATTTAAAATTATTAAGAAAAATCCTTTCTGGGTATATGACAGATTGGGTATTGTAGTAGCTTTAGGAGGAGCATTTGTAAGAATGGGGAACTTTTTCAACTCTGAAATTGTTGGTAAACCAGCTGATCCCAACTCTCCGTTTGCTCTTCTTTTCCCGCAGCAGAGCAGTGAGTATGGTCTTACTGTACCCCGTTATCCAAGCCAGTTATTTGAGGCAGCAGGATATGTTCTTCTCTTTATTTTATTGTGGGTACTTTACAGAAAAACAGATAAAAAATATCAGCAGGGATGGTTATTCGGTCTGTTCTTTATCATTCTTTGGGCTATCAGATTCTTTGTAGAGTTCCTTAAAGAGCCACAGGGAGATGAGTTTATCCAGATTGGAGGTCTGAATACAGGTCAGGTTCTTTCAATTCCTTTTATGATTGCAGGGGTTGTCATCATGATTGTTTCCAAGAAATTTAAAATCACAGAAGAAGAGAACGCAAAGCCGGAATAATTGAAGACTAAACGTTTTATTCAGCAATAAAAAAATAAAAAGGCAAATTTGTAAAATACAGATTTGCCTTTTTAAATATTTTAAAATCATTGACTTCTTTGTCTGTTCGCCTTATTACAGATTCCTTTCTGCTTTCCTGTTCAGTTCCTCAAAAACAGTCCCCAACGCATCAATAACATCAGTAGGCAGCATCGATTCTTTTGAATGCTTTTCTGAAGCTACATCCGCAGCTCTGCCATGTAACCACACACCAAGAATACAAGTCTCTTCCTCGGAATATTTCTGGGCCAGCAGCGAAGTAAGAATTCCGGTAAGAATATCTCCGCTTCCGCCCTTTGCCAGCCCTGCATTTCCCGTTATATTGTAAAATACCTTCCCATGCGGAGTAATGATCTGCGTGTGATGATCTTTCAGAATGATATAAAGATTAAGTTCTTTTGCCTTTTTTCTGGCCAGTTCAAGTCTTTTAAAAGAATTGTCTGTATTTCCGAAAAGTCGCTCAAACTCTTTCGGATGAGGGGTTATGATTGATTTTTTGGGAATCAGTTTCAAATTCTTCTGATCTTTTGAAATAATATTCAACGCATCTGCATCCAGAACCAACGGCTGAGAATGGCTTTTCAAAAAACTCAAAAAGCTTTTCTCTGTTCCGGAATGAGTTCCCAAACCGGGTCCTACACCACAGGTAACATCTTTATCAGTCTCAAAATTGAATATAAATGTATCCCCTCCTTTTATAAACATGGCCTCAGGACAAGAGAGCTGCAAAATGTCATACCCACATTCCGGAGCGAGTGTAAAGGTAAGCCCTGCCCCTGTTTTCAACGCCGATCGTGTTGCCAGCACTGCAGCTCCTATTTTTCCGTAGCTGCCTCCTACGATAACTGCCTTACCATAAGTTCCTTTATGAGAAAATTCCTGTCTCGGAATGAATATCGAACCAATCAGCTGATCATCAATCACAGAGTAATCAGAACCGGTTGTTTCTGCGTATGTTTTACTTAAATCAATATCCAGCAGTACTACTTTTCCTGTATAATTTCCGGTTTCAGGATGAAGAAAGGTTCTTTTCCAACATTGGAAAGTCAACGTATAATCAGCTTTCAGAATAACAGAACTATCATCAAATATTCCATCTGCAGACAATCCTGAAGGGATATCGATGGATATTTTACTATTTTTTTTATTATTCAATTGTTCAACAAGCTTTTTATCATCTCCTTCCAATGGTCTGGATAATCCTGTTCCAAAAAGAGCATCTACAATAATTGTTTTCTCATCGAAATTATAGTGTTCACCGGGGCTCAATTTTCTGACCGAAATTCCCGACAAATCGCGAAGTCTTTTCAGATTTACAGAAGCATCTTCTGAAAATTTCCTTTTGGAATCACCAACAAATACATCCACATCAAAACCTTTCAGATAAAGTATTCTTGCGACAGCCAGGCCGTCACCTCCGTTATTTCCGTTACCACAGAATACAGCAAGTTTCTTATGGTTTTTAAAGTGCTCCGAAATCCAATGAGCTGCAGCTATTGAAGCTCTTTCCATTAATTGAATAGAAGAAACAGGCTCATGGGAGATGGTAAACTGATCCCAGCTGCGTATCTGTTCTGCGGTGAAAACTTTCATAGGTAAAACAAACTTTTAAGCAAATTACAAAAGATTTTTTATTATGATATCACGTCATTAATAAAAATAAAAAGTCATCATTAATGAAATAATGTATTGATATAATGTTGGCATATTCATTAAAACAGATGATAGAAATTCTGCATAAAATTCAATATTTTGGGAACAAAAAACTATAAAAACGTAGTGTTTTTTACATTTTTTAATTATATTTTTGTGTTTATGCTAATTAAAAAAATATAAATTATGGGATTTGTAAAAGAATTTAAAGAGTTTGCCTTTAAGGGTAATGTTCTCGATCTTGCTGTCGGTGTGATCATTGGGGCAGCATTTGGTAAAATTGTTTCCTCTTTAGTGGAAGATGTAATCACTCCTCTGATACTCAACCCGGCATTAAAAGCAGCCGGTGCAGAAAACATTTCAAAACTTTCATGGAATGGTGTTGCTTACGGAAATTTTATTTCCGCAGTAATCAGTTTTCTTTGTATTGCGATGGTTCTTTTCTGGATCATTAAATTCGCCAATAAAGTAAACAAAAAAGAGGCTCCAGCTCCTGCCGGACCTACAGAAGATCAAAAATTACTGATGGAGATCAGAGATTTGCTGAAAAGCAAAAATATCTAGTCTGCAAACAACAGTTTAAAATAAAAAAGCACCTCGGTTAGCAGACCGAGGTGCTTTTATTTATGATCTATTTCAAATTATTGAATCTGTAAGATACTTGAAATCTGCTCTGCAAGGGAAAGCCCTATTCGATCCTGTGCTTCAAGAGTAGAGGCTCCTGTGTGCGGGGTAAGAGAGATTTTGGAATGAGTAAGAATTTCTTTGGATGGTGTTGGCTCATTAATGAAAACATCTAATCCGGCAAATCTTACTTTGCCTGAGTCCAAAGCCTCAATTAAAGCCGCTTCATCAATAACCCCACCTCTTGAACAGTTTACAATAGCCACTCCGTCTTTCATGATTTCAAATTCATTCTTTCCGATCATGTAACCGTCCTTCTGTGCAGGAACGTGTAAAGTAATGAAATCTGAATGTTTTAAAACATCCTGTAACGGCTCTGTTTCGATATCAACATTGATGAACTGATTGTTGTAAAATTTCACTTTGATACTTGCTCTTCCTACATTATTATCAGCAGCAACCACTCTCATCCCAAGTCCTAAAGCAATTCTTGCCACTTCCTGACCGATCCTTCCCATTCCTACAATTCCAATGGTTTTTCCTCTCAATTCGATACCTGCAGCATATGCTTTTTTAAGACCTGCAAATTCAGTATCTCCTACAACCGGCATTCTTCTGTTCGAATCCTGAAGGAATCTTGCCCCGGAAAACAAATGGGCGAAAACAAGCTCCGCCACAGATTCCGAAGAAGCTGAAGGGGTATTGATCACATGGATTCCTTTTTCTCTTGCATAATCTACGTCAATATTATCCATACCAACACCTCCTCTCCCAATAATGTCGATGGACGGACATCCGTCTATAATATCTTTTCTTACCTGTGTAGCACTTCTAACCAATAATGTGCGGATTTTGTGCTCATTAATATAATCTACTAAAAACTCCTGTGGAACTTTTGTAGTAATCACTTCAAAGCCTTTTTCTGTCAATGCATCTATTCCAGATTGATCCAGGCCGTCGTTTGCTAAAACTTTCATAAAATATCAAGTATATTAAAAAATGAAAGATTTAAAAATTAAAGGAACAGGTTCGCATTTAATCTTTAAATCTTTGAATTATATTTTTATTCTCCGTCTTCTTTGAATACTTCAATGGTTACTTGTTTTTCAACCAAATCCGTAAATCTTCCTTTGTATCTTGTAGCTCTTACCAGGTGGTTGTCTATCCAGTGATAATTTCCTCCTCTAGGTTTTCCGCAAAGCACACTGTGGTATTTGAAGCCATTCTTATCCAGCCAGTCGATTGTGATTTGTTTCAGATTTTCGGTTCTTGAAGTAAAAAAGCAGATCTGATGTCCTTCGTCATACCATCTGTTGATCGTTTCCAGGGCATCAGGATATGGTTCGCAGGTAACCATTCTTTCGGGCTCTTCATTGGGAACGTCATCAGTAATGGTTCCGTCGATATCTATTAAATAATTTTTTATTCCATCCTTTAGAATAGGACTAATGTGTTCAATGTATTCTAATTCCATCATTAAATATTAAGTAACAAAGTTAGCGTTTTTACAACTATCAGGCATGATAATCTCGATTTATGTTAATATTTTACTATAAAAACTATTATTTAAAGAATAATATCAATATTTTATTCGTTATTTTACTGCAAATGGTTAAAATTTTTCGTTTTTAATTTTCTTTTAATAAAAAGTTGTTAAAACTTTACCCAACCACAAAAGTCACAAAAGGTTTTAATTTAAAATGATACCGCAGAAAAGTTCAGACAAGAGGAACATTTCGACTTCGCTCAATAGGCAAAGATTTTCGCAAAACCTGAGTGTACATATTAAGCATAAGGCTTGGTTCTGAAAACTTAAGTGTTTAAAACTTTTGTGTCTTTTGTGGTTAAAATAATGAATATAAAGTTTAAACAACCTTAAAGTAAATCAGGATTACAGATAAAACAAATCGGAGAATGATAATTTTACCCGTTACTTTTTATGTTTCCCTTTATCTTGTTATCATTATTATAAAAAGCATGATGTTTATCTAAAAATTTCCAAAATACATTTATTACTCTTACATTTGTAGGAATGGAAGAATTTGTCGTTTTAGTAAACCCTGAAGATGAAGTTTTAGGACTGATGGAAAAACAGCAGGCTCACATCAATGGCCTGTTACACCGTGCTTTTTCTGTATTTCTTTTCAACAGTAAAGGAGAAATGCTTCTTCAGAAACGGGCTTCAGGGAAGTATCATTCTCCCAACCAATGGACCAATGCGGTTTGCTCACACCCGCGAGAAGGGGAAACTTATCAGGAAGGAGCGGTACGAAGGCTGAAGGAAGAACTGGGAATTGAAGCGGAACTTTCAGAAAAATTCAATTTTATTTACAAAGCAGATGTAGGCGGTGGTCTGTGGGAACACGAGCTGGATCATGTGTTTGTGGGAAGTCATGAAGCTGATTTCAATTTAAATAAAGAAGAAGTGGAAGAAGTAAGATTCATTTCCATGGAAGAGCTGGACAAGGAAATTTCCGAACATCCTGAAAATTTTACGGAATGGTTTAAAATCATCCTCGAAGAATATAAACACCATTTTTAATGATGAAAAAAATATTGTTCTTTTCTGCTCTTTTGACAGGAAGTCTGTTTTTTGCCCAAAAAGCAGGTGTATTTGACACTCCAAATTACTCTATCAATGTTCCTGAAGGCTGGAAATCCACTAATGACAGCGAGATTATCAACATTTTCCCTACCAGCCAGATCGGAGCTATTACCATTTCGGAATACCATGATCTTCCGCTGCCCAAGGAAGAAGTAAAAAAATTCATTCTGGCCCTTTATCAATCCCATGATGAAGAGAAAAAAGTAAAAGAAAAGAAGAGCCAGAAAGGGTATACAGAATATTTCTATGAACATTTCGATGAAAAAGAGAAGCTGTTCTGGATCACCAAAGCTTTTCAGAAAGACAAAAACTTATATTTAGTTTCCATCAATTGTGGCCAGAAGTTCTGGAACGGAAACTATATGACCTTATTCAATGAGACTTTTAACAGTTTTAAAATAAAGAAATAAAAATTAAATATGAAGAAAACAGCCTTGTACGACAAACATGTTTCTTTGGGAGCTAAGATCGTACCTTTCGCAGGTTTTGAAATGCCTGTTCAATACTCAGGGGTTACAGAAGAGCACTTTGCCGTAAGAGAAAAAGCAGGATTATTTGATGTTTCCCACATGGGACAGTTTTTCATCGAAGGGCCAGGCTCAAAAGATCTTTTACAATTGGTAACTTCCAATAATGTAGATGCTCTTGAAAACGGAAAAGCACAGTATTCTTGTCTTCCGAACGAAAACGGAGGAATTGTAGATGACCTTATCGTTTACAAAATGGAAGATGACAAATATTTTGTGGTAGTAAATGCATCCAACATCGACAAAGACTGGAATCATATTTCAAAATATAACACTTTCGGAGCTAAAATGACCAACGCTTCTGATGAGATGTCTTTATTGGCAGTTCAGGGGCCTAAAGCTACTGAAATCCTTCAAAAACTTACAGATGTAAACCTTTCAGAAATCCCTTACTATCATTTCACTGTAGGAAGTGTTGCAGGAGAAAATAATGTGATCATTTCAAACACCGGATACACAGGAAGCGGAGGTTTTGAGATTTATTTCAACAATACCAGTGCTGAAAAACTTTGGGATGCTGTAATGGAAGCTGGTAAAGAAGAAGGAATCATTCCTTGCGGATTGGCTGCCAGAGATACTTTAAGATTAGAAAAAGGATTCTGTCTGTACGGAAATGATATCGATGATACTACCTCTCCTATTGAAGCTGGTTTAGGATGGATCACTAAGTTTGATAAAGACTTCGTTTCTAAAGATGTTTTCGCAAAACAGAAAGAAGAAGGTATTACAAGAAAATTAGTAGGTTTTGAACTTACAGATAAAGGAGTTCCAAGACACGACTATCCTGTAGTGGATGCAGAAGGAAACATAATCGGAAAAGTAACTTCAGGAACACAGTCTCCAATGAAAAAAGTAGGTTTGGGCCTTGCTTATGTGGACAAACCTCACTTCAAATTAGGGTCTGAGATCTTTATTCAGGTAAGAAACAAGAACATTCCTGCAAAAGTGGTGAAAGCTCCTTTTGTATAATTGAAAAAAAATAGCAAAAAAGAGGCTGTGAACAAATCACAGCCTCTTTTGGGTTTATATCCAAACCTTATAGGTTTTAAAAACCTGTAAGGTTTATTATTTGCAAAATCAGTCTCCGGTTAAATTTATTCATTTACCCCAAAGAACTTCTGCAATTCTTCCACATTCTTTTTATCATTTCCAACAAAAATCTCTTTGTCTGTTATAAAGACAGGTCTTTTAAGGAATGTATAGTGATCCAGCAATAATTCTTTAAAATCTTTTTCTGTCAGTGATTTCACATCCAGTCCTCTCAATTTGATCTGAGTAGATTTTTTGCTGAACAATGCTTCGTATGATTTTGTTTTCTTATGCATTTCTGCCAATTCCTCTTTCGTGACAGGTTCTTTTTTTATTTCGCGAAGTTCCCAGTCTGTAAGATCAAATTGGGCTAAAATTTTTCTGCAGGTATCACAGGTGTTGAGATAAAATACTTTCTTCATTACTGTTGCTAAATCTGTTATTGGTTAAAATTCCCTTTCATTGAAAGTTTCGTCTTTCAAAAGTAGGATTTAATCTAAAACTTTGGAAATTATTAAATAACTTTATTCAAATTTTATAAAGATGCAGAACAAGCCTATTACTTTTCAGTTTATTTCGGAACCTTCAGATGTTAATTACGGAGGAAATGTACATGGAGGAAGTGTCATGAAATGGATTGACCAGGCCGGTTATGCATGTGCGACAACCTGGAGCGGTAATTATTCTGTCACAGTATATGTAGGGGGAATCCGTTTTTATGATCCCATTAAAATTGGTGAAGTTGTAAAAGTAGACGCACAGGTGATCTATACCGGAACTTCAAGCATGCATATCGCCATCAATGTTTTTTCAAGAAACCTGAAACAGCCAAACTTTGAGAAAAAAACCCACTGTATCATCGTTTTTGTAGCTGTAGATGAAAATGGAAAAAAGCTGCCTGTACCGAAATGGACACCGGAAACAGAAGAAGAGAAACAACAGGAAATATATGCAAAGCGCCTGATGGAGCTGAGAACACAGATTGAAGATGAGATGAAGCCTTTTTTGTAATACGTGAGATGCGGAGTTTGGGTTTGAGAGTTTAAGGATGAAAGTTAAATGTTAAATGTTCAAAGTTTAAGATTTAAAGTTTCTGGGTAATCAGCAGCCCAAAAACAACCAGCAAACAAGAAATTCTTTTTGAAAAACAAATTCTTCTTTTTATATTTGCACTATCAAAGGAAATGGTGTTCTTCCTTACCCAACCGCTTTACAAAAGCTGATGACGCCTGATTAAAAGATTATTAACAAATAACTAATCAGGAGTATTATGTCAAAAAGTCAACGAACACTTGTTAAAAAAGCAGTTTTTCACACTCATTTTTTCTTCAGAAAATTTCCGGCGTTTCTCTATATTTTAAAATGGCTGTGTATCAGTATCATTATTGGTGCTTTGGCAGGAACAGCTTCTGCAGGGTTTCTTCAGTCATTGGAATGGGCAACGAACTTCAGGGAAAATCATTTATGGCTGATTGCTTTACTTCCTGTTGCAGGATTTCTGATAGGACTTCTCTATTATTATTTCGGAAAAGATGTTGAGGCCGGAAACAATTTGCTGATTGATACAATCCATGAGCCTAAGGGAATCATTCCTTTCAAAATGGCACCTTTTGTTTATCTGGGGACAATTGTAACTCATTTTTTCGGAGGTTCAGCAGGCCGTGAAGGAACCGCACTTCAAATGGCAGGGGCTATTGCCGACCAGCTTACCAGACCTTTTAAACTTGACAGAAACGAAAGAAAAATATTGATTATTGCAGCTATTGCAGCTGGATTTGGTTCTGTATTCGGAACTCCACTGGCCGGCGCTGTTTTTGGTCTTGAGGTTTTTCTGATGGGAAGAATTCGCTACAATGCTATCTTTCCGGCATTTGCTTCTGCAATTCTGGCGGACTGGGCTACCAATCTCTGGAATGTACAACACACCCATTATCATATTGATTTTATACCCAAACTTGAACTGCTGCCAATCCTCTACAGTATTCTTGCAGGAATAGCCTTCGGAATCTGTGCCGCTGCTTTCAGCAAAATAATTCATTGGATGGGTTCTGTTTTCAAATCAAAAATCAAATATCCTCCGTTTCGTCCCGTTGTGGGAGGAATTATTATTGCACTTGCCGTTTTTGCAATAGACACAACCCGCTATATTGGATTAGGAATTCCTGTGATTGCAGAATCTTTTGAAAAGCCGCTTCCGTTGTATGATTTTGCTTTAAAAATGATCTTTACGATTGTGACGCTTTCAGCTGGATTCAAAGGTGGGGAAGTTACTCCTTTGTTCTTTATCGGAGCTACATTAGGCAGTGCTTTGTCTCTGTTTATTCCTCTGCCTTTCGGATTATTGGCAGGAATGGGATTTGTGGCTGTATTTGCCGGAGCAACCAATACTCCACTAGCCTGTATGCTGATGGGAATTGAATTGTTCGGAGCAGAATCTGGTGTGTATGTAGCCATTGCCTGTGTAGTTTCTTATCTTCTCTCAGGACATAACAGTATTTATACAAAACAGAAGATTGGAGAGGCAAAAAACAGTAGGTTTGAAAACCAGCAGGACAGCTCTATTTCGGATTTTTTATAAAGGTTTCGGGTTTAGGGATGCGAAGTACGTATTTCGCATCCCGAAACCCGAAACTCTCGAATTCTCCAACTCTCAAACTCACCAATTCCCTCACTCCATTTCCAACTTTAATTCGTAATTTTACTCCCATGTTCGATTACAGATTAAAAGTTTTCCACACGGTGGCTACCCGATTAAGCTTCACTAAGGCTTCAGAAGAGCTGCATATTTCACAACCCGCTGTTACTAAACACATTAAAGAGATTGAAACTCAGATAGGCGCTAAATTATTTGACCGTAAAGGAACTTCTATCCAACTGACCCAAAGCGGAAAAATTTTGTTTGAGCATGCAGAGAAGATCAGAAATATCTACCGTGACATGGAATTTGAGATCAGCCAGATCAGTCAGCAGCATAAAGGAAAATTGATTATCGGGGCAAGTACAACTGTAGCACAGTATATTTTACCGGAAATTTTAGCCAAATTCAATTCGTATTACAGAGATATTAAGATTGAACTTCTTACAGGAAATACAGAAACGATCTCAACGCTTTTAAAAGAAGAAAAAATTGATCTCGGTATCATTGAAGGAGAATCACAGTCTTCTTATTTTGAATATAAAACTTTTAAGCCGGATGAAATTGTTTTGGCAGCAAAGTCAGATCATCCTCTTGCTCATAAAACTTTAAACTTAAAAGATCTCTATCAACTGGATCTTATCTTCAGAGAGCAAGGTTCCGGGACTTTAGAGTTTATACAAAACAGACTCAGAGAAAAAGAAATTAATATTCATGAGCTGAATACCGTCATGCAGCTGGGAAGCAGTGAAAGTATTAAAAATTATCTTCTTCACTCGGAATGTATGGCATTTCTTTCCATCAGCACCATCCTGAATGAGCTTAAAAACAATATATTGACCGTTATTGATATTAAAAATTTCAGTATTGAAAGAGATTTTCATTTTATATTACCTAAAGGAGACCAGTCTGAACTTATCAAACTTTTCCTGAGATTTGCAGAATGACAGGTGATAAATGATAAGTGATAAGTGATAAGTGATAAGTGATAAGCAAAGATATAACTTCTAGTTATCCAACATAACGAAATACAATTTACTTTGTAATACTATTTTCCGGAATTTTGGTGCAGATTTTAAAAATTCGCATTATGAAAGATTTCATTCAAAATGAAACGATACGGAAAGTTTTTTTTATTGTATTGGCAGTTTTATGTCTTACACCATTTATATCTTCACCTATAGCCCTGATTTTAGGATTTGTACTGGCTGTTCTCATAGGAAATCCTTTTGAAAAACATCTGCATCATTATATCCATTTGCTGTTGCAGATTTCAATTGTTGGGCTGGGATTCGGGCTGAAACTGGATGAAGCACTTCACGCAGGAAAAGAAGGTTTACTATTAACGGTTGTAAGTATTTTTACAGTCATGATTCTGGGGTATTTGCTGGGAAAAGCATTTAAACTGGAAAGACCTTTATCCTATCTTCTCTCTGCTGGAACAGCTATTTGTGGAGGGAGTGCAATTGCAGCAGTATCTCCTATTATTAAACCAAGCACCAAGCAGATCTCTCTTGCCCTGGCGATCGTCTTTACCCTAAATTCTATTGCATTATTCATTTACCCTGCCGTAGGGCATCTTCTTAATCTTTCCCAGGAACAGTTTGGACTCTGGTGTGCAGTAGGAATTCATGATACAAGTTCTGTAGTAGGTGCCGCCGGTAAGTATGGAGATGAAGCTTTGAAAATTGCAACTACAGTAAAACTCGCCCGTGCTTTATGGATCATCCCTGTTTCGTTGATTACCATGTTTATTTTTAAAAGTAAGGATTCCAAAATAAAGATTCCGTGGTTTATTGGTTATTTTATTGTGGCGATTCTTTTGAATACTTACTTCCCGTTTCTTGACCGTTTCAGTGCTTCCATTACAGTTTTGGCAAAATCAGGATTGAATCTGACCTTATTTTTCATTGGTTCTACCCTTTCTATTCAAACGTTGAGATCAATAGGATTAAAACCTTTATTAGTCGCAGTAATTCTATGGGTTGTTATCAGTACAGGAAGTCTGGTCTATATTATAGGATAATTATCTCTGTCGTTTATATTTTTTTCTTGATCTAGTTGTTTCGCTTCATGTACATCATTATTCAAAAAAAGCACCTATTAATAAATCATAGATAAGTGATGTATATTTGATGTATGTTTTTATTATTACGTTTTCGAAGGTATTATATAAATTCGCAATCAGAATGATTTTTATTTCTAAAAAACAACAAATGAAAAAAACAATTGTAAACCTGTCATTTATATTACTGCCGGGACTTGCCTTTTCACAGATAGGTATAAAGACAGCACAGCCTACAGAGTCTATTGATGTGGCCAGTGGAAATATCAGAATAAGGGATATCAATTCAAACATCAGTACTGATTCTACAGACAAATTGGTCGTTACAGATCCCAACGGGGTATTAAAAGTAAAAAGCAGTTTATTTATTCCCAGCACTTCGGTAATAGGAAGTAAAACAACAAAAAGCTCTAATATTGCTGCGAACTTACAAGCAACTGTTATTTTTAATACCAATCCGCTTCTTAATAATTTTACTTATGCCTCAGCTACCGGTGTATATACAGCTTTAAAACAGGGATATTATCAAATTACAGCAACCGTAAACAAAGATGTCAGTATGAATAATCCAACTGACGGATCATCGGCTGTTAGCTTATTAGTCAACAACATTGTCGTAAATATTATAATCAACGGATATCTTCCTGGAACACAATCAACTAATCAGAATTTCACCTATGTAGTATATTTAAACCCTGGTGATACTTTCAAACTTACTACTGATTACACCAGAACTTCTTCCATTACCTCAGCTCAGATTTCTGTAGTGGCTTTGGGGGGATAAGGAAATAATAAGATCCAGCCTAAACCTTTTGACTAGTCCTAAAATAGGTTGACATAAAATTAGACAATATTTA